>NZ_QDAE01000004.1 GCF_003075455.1 Arthrobacter sp. Bz4 | reverse complement strand
GACGTAGTTGCGGGGCAGCCACTCTTTTGTGACGTAGTTGCGGGGCAGCCACTCTTTTGTGACGTAGTTGCGGGGCAGCCACTCTTTTGGGGGAAGTGACACCGGCTAGGCGCGCTTTTCACGCTCCAGCAACGGCCCCGCCGCGTAACCGATGACGACGCCGACAGCCACCTCCCCGGCAATCAACAGGCCCACCCACAGCGGGTTGGGGCCCAAATCCACTAGCCGGCCGAGGCCTAGCGACGCATGAGACACCCATGCGACCACCCCGGCTGCAACACCGGCGGTCAGTCCAATCAGGGCGGCGGCCGCCAGGGTCGACAGACTTGCCGTAAACCACCGCCTTGCCACCTTGATTTCCAGCCACTCGTCGAGGTGGTTCTCGCCTTCCCGGAAGAACCACCAGCCGGCCAGCAGCCCCGCCAGAACCGGGATGGCGAGAGCCGCCAGCCCGTATTCGAGGGTGCCGGGCGGCACAGCGCCGAGGACCGGGATGGCTGGCAGCGGTCCGGCGCTGGTCGTCAGCGGAGAAATGGCGCTGCCGGACCCCAGCGCAAACCCTGCACCGGAAGCCCAGGAAAGGGTCCACACCACCAGGTTGGGCAGGAAGCCGAGCTGGGCCAGAGTCAGGGCGCTCCCGCCGACAATCCCTGCATCGAGGCGCTGATAGACGGTCGCCATTTCTGCCCAGCGCAGCCCGAGGGTGACGGCCAGCAGTAACGCCGATAACCCCAGGGATACCACCAGCGCAAGGAATCCGGACCTCAGGCAGGCCCAGGCGTAGGATCCGGCCCACCGGGAGCTCTGGCTGGTTTTCGCCAGCCAGGCGGCGCGGTCGACGCCGATCAGGCGGCTCCACGCGCCCGCCTCGCGGTACGCGCCAATCACCAGCCCCAGCCCGGCCGACAACAGGGGAATCAGGGCGCCCGCAGCAAGCGGGACAGTCGCTTCAGCCGTAGCGCAGAGGTAGGCAACGCCACCCCCCACCAGCGCGTAAATCCCGAGGGCACCCAGGAGCGCCTGCCACAGCTGATCGGAGTAGGAGGCCCGCGCCAGACGCCGACCGGCCCGCCAGGCAAGCAGGAACGGGATCAGGGTCAGGCCCAACGGCACGATGGAGAGGATCCCGGTGGTTCCCACGCCGTCCGGATTGGCCGGTGCGAAAGTCACTTCGAGAGGCACTCCGTGGATGAGAAGCCACGCCTGGCCGCCCAACTGCAGCATTCCGGTAGGCGTCCGATCGGCGAATCCACCCGCCAGCCATACGGCGGCCAGGGGAACCAGGATCAACAGAGCGGAAATCACTGCTGCCTGGGCCAGCTCGAACACACCCTGCAGCCACAGGGGCATGGGCAGGGCACGCCGACCGGGCACACGGAGAGGAAGTTTCATCTCTTCAATGGTGCCACCGGCAGCTGCCTCGGAGGTTCAGCGACTCGGTGCCACGCCCCGGTTCAGCCGCACCAGGTCCGCGCCCTAGAGCAGGAGATCCAGCAATCCCTTGACCAGCGCAGCCGTGGCGCCGAAGAAAGCGATCACAATCACAAATAACCGGGCATGGTCGTCCTTGATGAACCGGGAGAGCTTCTCACCGGCGAAGATTCCGACGACGATCACAACGCCGATCGCCGACCACATCCACCATTGCAGCGCGGGGGCATCGGTGGGGTCGAGACTGAGCTTGACCGCGAGGGTGATGAGCCCGATCACCACGAAAAACGGCTGCAGAGTTGCCGCGAAAGGGCGTTGCGGCCAACGGGACAGCAGGGCGTAGGCGCTGACGGCGGGACCGCCCACACCAGCCATTGCATTGGTGAGGCCGGCGGTGAGCCCCGCAACTGCCTTCGGCGCATTGCCGCGCACCACCACCGACGAGCGCTGCAACACCAGCGACACCGACAGCGCCACCAGGACAACGCCGCCAACCGTCACCGACAGCGGTGCCGATGGGAGCATCACCGCGGCAATCGAACCGGGAATCGAGCCGAAAACGGAGGGGATGACCATCCACCGGAACATGCTCCAGTCGATGTCCTTCCAGACCCTGCCGACAATCAGGGCAGAGGACACCACCCCGCAAATATTGACCAGCACCACTCCCTCATGCGGGCCCAGGATGATCACCAGGAACGGCGCGATGAGCAGGGCGAAACCCAGGCCGGCGATCCGCTGGGCAATTGCTCCGAGCAGGATGGAGAACAGAACGATGAAGAAGATACCGGTTGCCACAGATGACACAGTACGCCTGGGCAACTGTATTTGGAGTTTCCATGACGGCCGCCCGACGTCGACCGCTAGGCTGGTGAAATGCCTACAGCTACTACGGCCCTGCACATTGCTGACTGGCGTCAGCAGGTATTCGAGCTCTACGGGCAGGTGCGCGAGAGCGCGCAGGCCGGTTCGCCGTCGTCCGCGCATGACCTGTGGCGCGCGGGCCGGGACAAGCTGTTCGCCAGCCATCCCGCCTCCCCGCTCGACGCGACGGCTGTGGCCGCCTTCGACGGTCTCGCGGTGGCCCCGTACCAGCCGGAGTACCGGTTCGAGGCAGTGATCGACGACGACGGCGTGGGCGAGGAAATGGACGTCCCCACCGGCACGGACGGTACGGTGACCTTCCATCGGCTGGGCACGGTGGGGCTCGACGGCGTCGGACGCCTGGCGCTATGGCGGCTCGCGTCGTACGGCGGCGGGCTGTTCCTGCCGTTGCGCGACGGGTCTGCTGGCACGGCCGGCGGGACCTACGGCGGTGGCCGCTACGTGCTGGACACGGTGAAGGGTGCACACCTTGGCGTTGTCGGCGAACGGCTGATCATCGACCTGAACTTCGCCTACAACCCGTCGTGCGCCTATGACGAGGCGTGGGCCTGCCCGCTGCCGGGTATCGACAACCGGGTGGACACCGAGCTGCGTGTCGGGGAACTGTACTCCACCTACTAGAGGTCCAGCCAGACAAGTCTGCCCGGTCGTGGGCAGGCTTTATCATGGAGCTAAGACACCTGACAACCCTCTGGAGGCTCACATTACGGACACTGCCGCCCAACACGATATCTACTTCGGCGCGCCGGAGCCGGTCAATGAGGCCGAAGTCCTTGAGTCCGCGTCGCGCGACGCCGTCGCACGATTCAACGACCGCACCGACATCACCACCGTCAAGCGCCGGTTCACGCTGATCAACCAGAACACCACGCCGCACCAGGCCATGGTCGAGGATCTGTTGTTCATCCGCGCCGCGCTTGAGGACGCCGACATCGAGTACCTGTTGGTGCGCGGAAATGACGAGCGCCCGGTCATCGCCATCGATCTCAAGTTCCGTGAACGCCTCCGGGAGGCCCTGGTCACCGCCTGCAAGAACGAGCCGTTCTACTCGCGCACCGTCGACACGAAGCGCCGGACCACCCTGCTGGTCACCGATGGCTCCCTCTCCCACAGCGGCAAAGCGCGGATCTTCCGGCTGTTCCGCCCTCGGATTGAACCGATCGGCGGCCTGTCCTTCGGCCCCTCGGCCGGTGTGCAGATTGAACTCTGGAAGCTCGACGGCGACACCATCGAACTGCCGGTCGAGAATTCATTGACCCGCCGGACCCTCCCCTCCTCCGAGGTGGTCCGCGGCTCAGTCGAGCGACACGGCCTGATGTGGCCCACCATCGACAACATGTTCGCGGACCATGCGACGGATATCGACTTCGAAATCGATCTGGTCTTCTCCTGGGTGGACGGTAGTTCGCCCGAATACCAGGCAGCCAGGGCGGCCCGGATGAAGGACGCAGTGGTGGGCGAAGGCGACGACCATGAGGCCAGGTTCCGCCAGATCAATGAACTCAAATATGCCCTGCGATCGGTCTACATGTTCGCGCCGTGGGTTCGGCGGATCTTCATCGCCACCGATTCGGAGTGCCCCGAGTGGCTCGCCGATCACCCCTCGGTCACGCTGGTCCGCTCGGAGGAACACTTCAGGGACACGTCGGTGCTCCCCACCCACAACTCGCAGGCGGTCGAGAGCCAGCTGCAGCACATTCCGGGTTTGTCGGAGCACTTCCTCTATTCGAACGACGACATGTTCTTCGGCCGTCCGGTATCTCCCGAGATGTTCTTCTCCCCCGGCGGGATTACCAAGTTCATCCAGGCTGACACCCGCATTGGGTTGGGGGACAACGACGCCGAACGGAGCGGCTTCGAAAACGCCGCGCGGGTCAACCGGAGGCTACTGCACGACCGGTTCGGCCGGATCACCACCCGACACCTTGAGCATACGGCTGCACCCTTGCGCCGCAGCGTCCTGCTGGAAATGGAAGAGGTGTTCGCAGCCGAGTTCTCCGCGACCGCAGCCTCACGGTTCCGTGCCAAGGACAACATTTCGGTCACCAACTCGCTGTACCACTACTACGCGTTGCTGACCGGCCGGGCCGTCACCCAGGAATCCGCCAAGGTGGCCTACATTGACACCACCATGCGGTCGGGGCTGCGCAGCCTGAACAAACTGCTGGATAAACGGCATACGGACTTCTTCTGCCTCAATGACGGGAGCTTCCCCGAGGTTCCCGCGGAGGAGCGAGCACACCTGGTCACCGACTTCCTGGAGAAGTATTTCCCCCTCAAGGCGCCCTGGGAAAAGTAGGTACCGCGAGGTGTAGGGCCGGAGCGAGGTGGGGATCGAGCTGAGAAGGGTTCAGGCGATACCCGACCGTCCGCCAGCGAGCCGGTGCCTAGGCCCCGGTGAGCTGGCGCTGAGGTGTCGCGGCGGCGATGCGTACCCCGGCGGCGTCGAGCCGGCGGCGTGTTTCCACGAGAGGCACGGTTTCCCCGACGGGCCGGTAGGCACCGATCGGGACCACCGAGTGGACGATCGTGTCGTCGTACACGTGCACCAGGTTGTAGGCCTGGGCGCCGTCCTGCCCGCGGGTGCCGCCGCCGTCGTACCCCAGATCCTGGGTGTAGCAGGTGGCCGAGGCCACCGACACCGGCACCCCGGCAAAGGTGGCGGTGGTCGAGTAGTGCAGATGCCCGGCCAGGATGCCGCGCACATCGGTGCCGCGGACGACGTCGGCCAGCTGGCGTTGGCCACGGAGTTCCACCAGGACCGATAGGTCCTGTACACACGGAATCGGAGGGTGGTGCAGGGCGAGCAGGGTGCCGTTGGGCGCCGGGGTCAAAAGCTCGTTGGCGAGCCACACCAGCTGCTCGTGGCTGAATTCGCCGTGGTGGTGGCCGGGGACCGTCGAGTCCAGGGTGATGATGCGCAACCCGTTGATGAGGTAGCTACGGTCGATTGGCGCTGTGTCTGGTGCCTGGTCGAGCAGACCGACCCTGAAGTTGGCCCGATCATCATGGTTGCCCATGGCCCAGATTACCTCCGCGCCAAGTTTGGCCGCAGCCGGTTCAACAATGGCGCGGAGCTTCGCGTAGGCATTGGCTTCACCCTTGTCGGCCAGGTCCCCGGTGAAGACCAACGCCTCGGGTCGGGCGCCAGAGGCCTCGAGTTCGGAGAAGATCTGACGTAACCGGGCTTCGCTATCCACCGCCCCGTACAGTGGCCCGGGCCCGCCGAGCAGGTGAGTGTCGCTGAGGTGGAGGATAAACTGCTGCGGCCGAGGATGTTCGGCCGTCCGGTAATTCATGGTGACCTTCTAGGTAGCTGGCGGTAACCGTTTACAACCTAATTGACCTCCATCAAAGCAGAGATCAAGCCAATAGCGGGTGAACACAGCCCGGCAAGTCGGATAACGCTACGGACCTCGTCCGGGACCCTGGAGAGACTCAACGCACTGGCAGCACTTACACAGCTTGTTGAACGACCGATAGTCATGGCTGGTTCAAGTATTCAAATGAGCCGGTACTGGGGCAATCTTCCTGGACCGCCGGGGCGAATAACACTTGAAGCCAACACGTCCAGCAAGGTAATTCCCCGCCAACGAAGGCGGAGCACAAGGAGATTCGATGAAATCGTTTGCATGTGGTGATGTGGTCCCCGGTTGCGAGGCCAAATGGGTGTGCAGCACCGACGACGAGATCCTGGCCCAGGTTGGCGCCCACGCGGCTGCAGTGCACGGTCTGACCACGGTGCCAGACAGCCTGGTTCAGTCTGTCCGCGGTGCCATCCAGCCGGTTAGTTGATGCCCGCAGCTAGCCCCTCCCAGGCCGGCAGCAGTGACGCGCCGGATTGGGAGGCGCTGCTGGCGCGTGCCTGCCGGGGCGAGGGACTGGCCGCGGCGTACCAACCCATCATCGACACCGCCCGCGGCATCGTTGTTGGCTACGAAGCCCTGGCACGTTTCCCGGGCTTCGGCGAGAAGAATCCCGAGGTCTGGTTCGCGGCCGCACGGCGACACGGCCGGGCCGCCGACCTCGAATCGGCCGCGCTCCGGGTTGCGCTCCAGGCCCGTCACAGTCTGCCAGCGAACTGTTTCCTCACCCTCAATGTTTCCCCAGAGCTGCTCACCTCCGAGAGCATCCGCAGCGTGTGGCGGGAGGAGGGGAACCTGGGCGGGCTGATTGTCGAGTTGACCGAGCAGACTCCCATCGAGTCCTACCTCGAGCTTGAGCCCGATCTGCACCAGTTGCGTGCCGCGGGCGCCCAAATCGCCGTCGACGACGCCGGCGCTGGCTATGCCGGCCTGCGGCATCTGCTGCAGTTGCGCCCCGCAATGATCAAAATTGACCGGGAGCTGATCCAGGACGTTGACCGTGACGAGGCAAAACGGGCCCTGATCGAGATGCTGGGGATTTTCGCCAGCCGGGTGGACGCCTGGATTCTTGCGGAGGGCGTGGAACGTTCAGAAGAACTGGATACCCTGGTCAGTCTCGGCGTCCCCCTGGTGCAGGGCTATTTGCTGGCCCGGCCGGGACCACCGTGGGCCGGACTCGACTTCGAGCTGGCGCATCGTCTCGCCGCCCGGCAGGTGGCGGATACGAAGACGGTGCTGCGCGACGTCGTTGAGCCCGCCCCCGCCGTGCTGAGCATGGCCCAGGCAATCGAGGTTTTCACCGCCGATCCCGGGCTGGCTGCGGCGGTGCTGATTGATGCTGATCTGCGGCCAGTTTCGCTGCTCACGCCCGATGCCGCAGCGCTGGGAGTTGTCAGTCAAGGACTGCGGGCGAATCTTGACACTCCCCTGGCTGCGGCCCTCGACCGGTCGGTCACCCGCGAACCTGCCCACCGGTTCGAACCAATCCTTGTCACCGACAACGCTGGCCGGTTTTCTGGGATCGCCCGCCTGGAACGGATGATCACCGCCCTCACAGCGAGCGAGCCCTAGCGGGCCCTAGCTGTCGGAGCCGAGCGGCCCCTCCGGCTCGGAGATGAAGCCCTGCTCCACCATGAAGTCGAAGGCGACGTCCGCGGGTTCTTCGCCCTCGACGTCGACCCGCAGGTTCATGGCCCGCAGCGCCTCGTCGGTCAGGGTCGGGGCAATTGCACCGAAGACGTCCTCAAGTTGAGGGTGCGCCTCAAGGGTCTCCGTGTAGAACACCGGTGCCGCATTGTAGGCGGGGAAGAAGCCGAGATCGTCCTCAAGGACCGTGAGATCGAGCGCGTCGATCCGCCCATCGGTGGCAAATACTTCACCGAAGTTGCAATCGCCGTTATCGGTAGCGGTGTAGACCGCTCCCGTATCGAAAATGCTGATGTTGTCATCGGGGACGCCGTCTGCTTGACCCCGCTCCATCCCGTAGTGGGCGAGCATGGGGTTCATGCCATCCGGGCGTGAGTTGAACTCCGCCTCGACGCAGAAAGTCCTTTCCTCCACCGGCAGTTCGGCGATTTCGGAGATGGTGCTGATGCCGCCGAGCTCCTCGACGGCCTCGCTGCGCACCGCGATCGCGTAGGTGTTGTTCAGGGGCGCGGTGTCCCCCCAGGTCAACCCGTTCTCCAGATCAGCCTCGTAGACTGCGGCGAACTGCTCCTCCTGGTTGGGGAACCCTTCGCTCATGCCAAGGTAGGTGAGCCACGCGGTTCCCGTGTACTCCCAGACCATGTCGGCCTGACCGGCGAGCACCAACTCACGCACGGGCTGGCTGCCGGGAACGTTGGTGAGGTCGGTGACATCGAATCCTGCCGCCTGGCCGGCGAGGACGGCAATCTTGCCGAGGATCAGCTGTTCGGTGAAGTTCTTGGAGGTGACGGTCAGGGGTTCGCCGTCGACAATTTCCGCAATGCTGCCAGGACCCGCAGCAGGGACGTAGGAGGTGGCTGGTTGCAGACCGCAACCGGTGGCCAGCAGCCCCGCGGACAGGACGGCCGCGGCACCGGCGGCACGCCGCAGCACCCGCCGGGGCAGGGCGCGGTCGGGTGGTGTGGTGCTGGGAAGCATCAGAGTCCTTTCGGGCGGGCGACATGTTCGACAACGCGCCCAATCCAGTCGACCAGAAGGGCCAGGAGTGCCACCAGGACCGAGCCCACAACGAGGACGCTGACCAGGTTGAGGTTCACTCCGGTGATGATGAGAATCCCCAGCCCACCGCCGTTGATGAATGCCGCGAGTGCGGCGGTGCCCACGAGGAGCACCAGTGCGGTGCGGATACCTGCGAGCATGACGGGGACCGCCAGCGGAAGCTCCACTTTGAACAATACGGCTGCGGCGCTCATCCCCATGCCCCGGCCGGCCTCGACGAGACGCTCATCAACCTGGTTGAGGCCAACCATCGTGTTCCGGAGAACGGGCAGCAGAGCGTAGAGGACCAGCGCGATGATGGCGGCGTCGAAGCCGAATCCCTGCCACGAGGCAAGGAGCACAATCAACCCGATGGCCGGGGCCGCCTGCCCAATATTGACGACGGCGAGCACCGGACCGGTGAGCCGCCGGAACGGCCCGCGGGTCAACAGGATACCGAGCGGGATGGCAATTACCAGCACGATAACCGCTGACACAGCCGTCAGGGCAAGGTGTTCAAGCGTGTAGCCGAGCAGCGAGTCTGGGTTGAGGGTGTTGAGTTCGGTCTCCGACAGGTCAGCGGTCAGAGCCCAGATGATCAGCGCGGCAAGCGCCGCCAGGATGCCGGCGAGCTGATAGACCAGCGGACGCCAGGAGGGCCCGGCGATATCCGCTTCGGCGGCAACGGCCAGAGGATTCTGGGCTGGTGCGGCAGCGCTCACTGGCCGGATCCCGTAGCCGGACGGGACGGCTCGCCGTCGTCGACGGCGACATCCTGGCCCTCAACTGCCTGCAGCGTCCCGGTGTTGACGCCTACCGGCGCCCGGAGGAATGTGCTGAGCGGGCATGGGCATGGGCGCGACCGATCGCGTCCATGATCGTTTCGACGTCGATCACACCGAGGAAGGTGTCGCGTTTCCCGGTCACCAGCGCGGCGCCAGCGCTGGAGACCAGCATGGTGTCCAGCGCATCGTTGAGCGTCGCCCGGTCGCCGACGACGGGGAGTTTGGCGTCCCGGTCGTCGCTGACCCGGTCGATCCGGGTGAGCTGGCGGCGGGTGAGCCACTGGATTGGGCGGTTTTTCTCGTCGACGATGACGGCGTGGTCGTGCTGTGCCTGGTCGAGCCGTGAGAGTACGTCGCTGGCGAGGTCGCCACTAGTGGCGACAACCGCCTCGGCAAGGTCCACCTCATTGACGCGGGTCAGCGTGAGCTGCTTCAGCCCGGCACCTGACCCAATGAAGTTTTCGACGAATTCGTTGGCGGGGTTCGCGAGAATCCGTTCAGGAGTGTCGTACTGCACCAGCTGCGCGCCGTCGGTGAAGATGGCAATCCAGTCGCCGAGCTTCACCGCTTCGTCGAAGTCGTGGGTGACGCAGACGATGGTTTTCTGCAGCTCCGCCTGAATATTCAGGAGCTCATCCTGCAGCCGCTGCCGGGTGATCGGGTCCACGGCGCCGAACGGCTCATCCATCAGCAGCACGGGTGGGTCTGCGGCCAGTGCACGTGCTACGCCGACGCGCTGCTGCTGCCCGCCGGAAAGCTCCTTGGGAAAGCGGTCCCGATACTGGGCGGGATCCAGGGAGACCAGTTCCAGCAGTTCATCGACCCGCGCGGCGATCTTCTCTTTGCTCCAGCCGAGCATTTTCGGCACAATACCGATGTTCGTGGCGACACTCATGTGCGGGAACAGTCCACCGGCCTGAATGACGTAGCCGATCCGGCGCCGGAGGTTGTCCCCGTTAATGTCGGTGACGTCGTCGTCGTCGAGGACGATCCGTCCTTCGGTGGGCTCGATGAGCCGGTTGATCATCTTGAGTGTCGTGGTCTTGCCGCAGCCGGACGGGCCCACCAGCATGACGATCTTGCCTGCCGGGATTTCCAGGGTGAGACCGTCGACGGCCGGGGCATCCTGGCCCGGATAATGCTTGGTGACCTTGTCCAACAGGATGCTGGCCCCGGTAATACCGGAAGGTCCGGACTTCCCGGTGTTGTCGGTTGCTGTGGAAAGGGTCTCAGACACGGATACCTCGCGGGGTGGTTAGTCGGCCGAGGCCGATGAGCAGGACGTCGAGCACAAGGGCAAGAATGATGACGGCGATGACGCCGGTGGCAACTGATTCCAGCGCGTTGGCGCCGCCCAACCGGGAGAGCCCGGAGAAAATAAAGCCGCCGAGGCCGGGGCCGAGCGCGTAGGCGGTAATCGCGGCGATGCCCATCACCATCTGGGCAGACACCCGGATGCCGGCCAGGATTACCGGCCAGGCCAGTGGTAGTTCCACCTGCAGCAGGGTGCGGAACCGGCTCATGCCGATCCCCCGGGCCGATTCGACGATCGAGTTGTCAATCCCGGTCAACCCCACCACGGCGTTCCGGAGGATCGGGAGCGCGGCGAAGAAGGACACTACGATGACGGCGGGAGTCACCCCGAAACCGAAGGGCGCGATCATCAGCCCGATGAAGGCGAATGACGGGATGGTCAGACCTACCGCTGAGACGCTGTTCGCAATCGACCTGAAGGTGCTGCTGCGGTAAACCAGCGCCGCGATGCCCACCGCGATCACGGTCCCGAGAATCAGGCACTGGACAACCAGGGAAAAGTGCTGCCAGCTGGCGAACAGGATTTGAGGCAGCCGGTCTCCAAAGAAATCCAACAAATCAATACCCTCTTCACATTGGTTACGTGTCAGCCTGCAGGCAAAATTCCGGAAAAGTCCGAGGCACGGTGAATTGGCCTCTTTTACACCCTACGCACATCAACATTAAGGAACCGTCACGCAGCGGTCACGATTGGCCTTCAATATTGATGTGACCTGGCTCACTTTATCAGCACCGTGAGCTTCTTTCTGGCGGCTCCGTCTTAGGGACAGGTGCACTTGACGTGAGGGCACCCGTTTGACCGGAACATTGACTGATATCGATCAAGGAGCCACCTCATGACTACTCAGCCCCAGGACAAGACCCAGGCTTCCAAGCCGACCACCGCGACCGTCGTCGGGAAGAACCCGAATGACGATGGCCGCGGCACCACTGCCATCGCCGACAACGTTGTAGCGAAAATCGCTGGCATCGCCGTTCACGACATTCCGGGCGTTTACGCCGTGGGTGGCGGGGCAGCCCGCGCTCTCGGTTCCATCCGTGACGCGATGGGCCAGAAGGACCACACCCAGGGTATTTCCGTCGAGGTCGGCCAGACCCAGGTTGCCGTCGACATCACCCTGGTCGTCGAGTATCCGCACCCGCTCAAGGAGGTCGCCGGCCAGGTTCGCGACGCCATCTACTCGGCCGTTGAGGACATCGTGGGCATGGAGGTCACCGAGGTAAACGTGACAGTCACCGATATCCACGTCCCCGGCGATGACATCGATGACGACGACGACGCCCAGACCGCACCAGCAGAATCGCGCGTCTCATGAGCCCGACCACCACCGGCATCGCCGTCGGCGCCACCCTCGCGTTGACTGCACTGATCTTCGGCTTCTGGGGTTTCGTCCTGGTGGCACTGTTCATGGCAATCGGCGCCTTCCTCGGCCGCACCGCGGAGGGGAAGCTTGACCTTGGCTCGGTGCTCGATGCCCTGCGGGGCAGGCGCTCCTCCTCATGACCGCGGCGACCCCGGCCAAGGCAAACCCTGCCCGGGCCACCCCGGCCGGGCTTAACGGGACCGGACGTAACGGGCACACCCGCGTCACGAAGGCGGCGCTGACCCACACCACCGAAGCCGTCGTCGCTGAGGTCTTTGGTGTCCCGCGCCGGGACGTGCGGGTCAGCCTGGCCGACGACGGCGGCGCCCTCGGGATGGCCGTGTCGGTGCCACTCCCCGCGCCCACCCTCCTCCAGGCTGCGCGGAACCCGCAGGCGGTAGAGCAGGGCGGAGGGACACTGTTCGAACGGGCCGAGAACGCCCGCTCGAGGATCCGGGCAGCAGCCTCTCGGGTGACCGGGTCGGAGGTGGGCCGGATCGACATCCGACTCACCGGCATCCACCCACCAGCGGAACGGAAACTGGCATGAGCGAACTGCTGCACACCCGGCGGCTCCTGCGCCGTGAGACCCATTCCTCCCGTGCTGGAGCATCGGTGACAGCCGCCGTCGTTGGCCTCCTGGGCTTGGCCTGGCTGGGAACCGAGGCTGTGTTGTCCCTGCTGGATCAGCCTCCGCTGGTCGCGAATCCTCCGTCGATGCTTCAGTGGGCGGCGGACCTGCCGGAGTCGACGCTCCCCTGGGGCCTGGCAGCAGCCGGCATCGGTTTGGCTCTCATCGGGTTGGTGCTTCTGCTGGTCGCCGTGACACCAGGGACCAAGGCGTTGCACGTGGTCGACCAGGACCGGACGGCTGTTGTCGTCGACTCGGAGGTGATCGCTGCCGCAGTGTCGCGGCGTACCCGGCAAGAGGCCGGACTGGACCCGGATCAGGTGTCCACCCGCGTCGACCGGCGACGCATCACGGTGGACGTCCGACCGACCAGCGGGTCGCCCCTCGATGAATCGACCATCCGGTCGGCCGTCGAGGATGAGCTGTCGGGATACGGGCTTCGTCCGGAGCCGACGGTTAGGATCAACATCAGGCACGAAGGAGCGTTGGGCATATGAGTTCCACACACCGCTGGTTGAACCGCACGCTGCTCGCTGTCCTTGGACTGATACTGGTGGCCGTCGGCGCGCTGACCGCCGCGGCGGGCCTCGTGCCGGACGTTGCCGAGGCCTGGACCTCGACCGGCGCCACGGCGGTCAACGGGCTCCCCGCCCTGTTGGCGTCCGCACCCCTGACCGCCGACACCAGTTGGTGGACCATCGCCGCGCTGGCGCTGGTCGTGGTGTGCGTTGCCCTGCTCATCGGGTGGATCGCTTCCCAGGGCGGCGGGCGGACCAGCACCGTGGGACGGCAAGGATCCGCAATGGGCAACACCACCGTAGAAACCTCGCTGGTGGCCGACGCGCTGCGGACCGCCCTGGAAGAAAACGGCCAGATCCTCGCCGTTGCGGTGTCCTCCTGGCGGGTGCGTCGCCAAACCGGCCTGCGGGTCAGGGTTCAGCCACGCCGTGGCGCCTCCCCGGGCGCCGTGGTCGCAGCAGCCAACGAAGCCATCGCCGGATTGGACACGCTGCTCGGCGAACGGATCCCCGTTCTGGTCAGTGTGCAGACCGGCGCCAGGACCCGGTTCACCCGCACCCGGAGAGTCGATTGACGGTCCCTGACCGTCCACGTCTCAACCTCGACGATGCGGCGGATTCGTTCCTGGTGGAGCGGGCCTCCGACGGCGACGTGTCCTCTTTCGAATCGCTCGCCCGACGCTATGGGCCACTAATGCGCGGGTATGCGCGCCGCCTTACCGGGTCGACGGCTGACGCCGACGACGCGGTGCAGGAAACCCTCCTCCAGGCCTGGAACCAGCTCGGCAAACTGCAGGACGGTTCGGCCGTGAAGCCGTGGCTGATGCGGATCTGCGGCCGCAAAAGCATCGATCTGATCCGGAAGCGCAAGAACACCGTCAACCTCGACGACGTCGAACCGTTTGACCACGGGCCCGGTCCCGAGCGGGCAGTCGAGCAGGACACCCAGATGCGTTCCCTGGTGGAAGCCCTGAAAAGGCTTCCACTGGAGCAACGGCAATGTTGGGTGCTGAAGGAAATGGGCGGGCAATCCTACGAGGACATTGCCAAGACGATGGACACCACGACCGACAGCGTTCGCGGTCGACTGTCGCGAGCACGCACCACCCTGATGAAGGAAATGGAGGACTGGCGATGAATAACGAGCTCCCTGACCCCGGTTGTGGCCATAGCCTCGACGAGCTTGAAGAATACCTGCGGACCGGACAGTCCGCGGCCGAGCAACACTACCTGCGGTGCCCCGAGTGCCAGGCCGGGCTGGCGGGGCTTCGCTCCCTGCAGCGCCTCAGCGGTCAGCTTGCGGCAGCTGACACCGAGCAGGCCGGATCGGCTGACGAGCCGTGGCTGCAATCGATCCTTGGCAATCTCCGGCTGGAAATGCGTTCCGGCCGGAGCATTCCACTGTCCAGCGAATATCCCGAGGACGCCTTCTTCGAAACCGAGGGGAGCCTGCTGGCTCTCATCCGGCGAATTGGTGACGACGTCGACGGCGCAACCATCGGCAAATGCCGGCTGCACGGCGACATCACCACCCCTGGCGCCGACGTCATGATCGAAGTGAACGTGACAGCCTTCTTCGGCTACCCGCTGCCGGCGATGATCGAATCCCTCCGATCGAGGATCGCGGCGATGATCAGCACCCATTCCGAGCTCAACCTCACGTCGATCGACGTGACCGTAACCGATGTCCACGAGCATTTCAGCCCAGCCCCGAAGGGAGCGGTGAATGAATAAGAACCAACTAGCCCTTCGCGTCCAGGAGATCATTGCTGGGGTGGAAGGAGTCGCTGGCTTGTATCCGGCGCGGTCGGCCGTGCTCGCCGGTATCGCGAGCACCCTCGGTGCCAACGAAACGGTGGTCGCGGTCGACACAGCCGATACCGGGCTGGTCATCAGGGCACGGATTGCAGCGCTGACGGGCGCCCCGGCACCCCGGCTGGTCCGCGACGTGGCCGCCGCGGTCCGGGCGGAGCTGGGCGGTCTTGCCGGTGACGCCCGGGCGGGCTCGGTAGGGCTCGCGGGCTCGGTAGGGTCGGCGGGCTCGGCGGGCTCGGCTGAGTCAGTGGAGTCGGTGACCTCGGTGGGGCCGGTGAGTTCAGTGGAGATCACCGTGTGCGGCTTCACAGACGTCCGGTTTTCCTAGCCTCCGGTTTTCCTAGCGGCCGGTCCCCCGGCACTGCAGTCCCCAGCCAGAAACGGCGACCGGAGCCAGAAACGGCCCCGAAGCTCACGTTCGCCGATTGCAACCGGCAGGTCTGAGTCGCAGGGCCGTTTCTGGCGCAGCCGGAGCGGCTAAACCCCGGGGTCAGCTCCCGAAGAGAGGCGCGACGGCGCCGACCAACTGGTTGATGCCGAGCACAATGAACAGCAAGGCGACGACGGCGAAAGCGATATTGGTGTGGAGCTTGTTCGCGTACTTCTTGGGGATCCGCTTCCCATTCAGCAGTCCGAGCAGGGTGACGGCGAGGAACGGCATGAACAGTGAACCGAGGACACCGTACGCCAGGATCAGCCCAATCGGCTGACCCAGCGCAAACAGGATCATCGGCGGGAAAGTCAGCCACAGAACGTAGAACCTGAAGTATTTGCCGCCCACCCGGGTGTCGGGGTGGCCCTGGGTTGGAGGCTAGTAGCTCGCGCCGTCGGCGTTCGGGCCCTAGGTATCCTCTCACGGTTGAGGTGACAGGCAGTGAGCTTACCCACATAGACGGGGGACGGTATCCCTTTTATTTGGTGCATGCAGTGCAATCAATGCATGCACTTTTGGATGGGGAAATGCATGCATCGCATGCACTGCATGCACGATTTGAAAAGGAGACACCCATGCCGAACATCACGCTTCGCCAAATAGAGCCCGCGGTAGTAGACCAGATTAAGGTGATAGCAGCGCAAAACGGCCGGTCAATGCAACAGGAACTGCGGCTGCTGGTGAACCGATTCGCCAGCCTACCGGCCGAGTCCCGGCAGGCACTCACCCCCCTGGCCGCCTTACAGGTGCCGGAGTGGTACGCGAAGCTCTGGAACATCCGTCTGGACATTGGCTCGGTTCCCGATGCCGCACTGCCACAGCGGAGGTCACCCTTCCGGCGACTGGAACTCAAACAACCCGAGCTCAGACAACCCGAGCCGAAACAGTTCGAAAGCAGTCAATCCACGCTGAACCGAGCGGCCTCCACGCAACCCGCTCCACACGAGTGGAGGGCCGAATCGTGAGCATTCTCGACTCGGACGTTCTTCTCGCACTCATTCGCTCGACCGAGGATGACGGTGTTGTCGAGTTTGTGAAGCAGTTTCCGTCTCGACCTCAAACAACCGCACTCGCTATTGCGGAAGTGACAGCCGCTATTTATGCGGCCACAGATCCCCGGCTGCGGTCGATCCGGGATCGGGCCTTGCAAGATCTGCTGCGGGGGCTGCTGCATCGGCGAGTGCTCCCTCTGGACGCCGACAGTGCCATAACCCTGGCGAAGCTTGCGACGACGAAGAATGCGACCGGGTCCTACTATCCCCTGGGCGTGCTTATTCAGGCGGCGATTTCCCGCCAGTTCATGATGCCGCTCGTCACGGGGCGTGCCGGTGACTACCAAGGGCTCGATCTTGAGCTTCATCCGCTCACCCTCGATCCGGTTCCCGCCCCCGATCCTGGCCCTGTCCCTGTCCCTGTACTTGGCCCTGTCTCCGCTCCTGACCGTCGCCCCCCAGGTACCGGCGGCACCGGCTGAGTGCCATTGGGTTCCAGCTAGTGTTGGACCATGGACTCTCCTATTGAAAATTACCTCAAGCGCATTCATCGGGAGATCGCCGAGCTGAAGGATGGCAAGCCCTACAGCACCATCCCCGCAATGGCCAATGTCGATCCGAACAACTTCGGCATCTGCCTCACCACGGTTGACGGCTATATCTATGAGGTGGGAG
Organism: Arthrobacter sp. Bz4; assembly: GCF_003075455.1. GTDB lineage: Bacteria > Actinomycetota > Actinomycetes > Actinomycetales > Micrococcaceae > Arthrobacter_D. The sequence goes on along the minus strand of NZ_QDAE01000004.1, from coordinate 227,877 downwards.
ACACCCGGGACGAGTTCAGCATCCAGTCCATCTCCAAGCCCTTCACCTACGGGCTGGCACTCGCCGACCTGGGGATGGAAGCTGTTGATGAGAAGGTCGACGTCGAACCCTCCGGCGATTCGTTCAACGAAATTTCCCTCGCCGAGGGCACCGGGCGGCCCTCCAACGCCATGATCAACGCTGGCGCCCTGACTGCTACCTCCCTGATCAAAGGGTCGGGCGGCAACGGACGGTTCAAGCGCATCCTCAACACCTATTCGGCGTTCGCCGGGCGACAGCTGAGCGTCAACACCGAAATCTACGAGTCCGAACTCAAGCACGGCCACCGCAACCGCGCCCTGGCCCACCTGCTGCGCTCGTTCAACATCATTGAGGACGATCCCACCCCGGTGATCGAGGACTACTTCCGCCAGTGCTCGGTCCTGGTGAACTGTCTCGACCTCTCGGTGATGGCCGCCACCCTGGCCAACAGTGGCCGCAACCCGCTCACCGGCCGTCAGGTGATGGAGATCGGCCCGATCGAACGGGTTCTGTCGGTGATGACCACCTGCGGCATGTACGACGACGCCGGGTCGTGGATCAGCACCGTCGGGATGCCCGCCAAGAGCGGAGTCGCCGGGGGCACCATCGCCGTCCTGCCCGGCCAGGTGGGACTCGCTGTCTACTCCCCTCCCCTGGACGAACACGGCAGCAGTGTCCGCGGCATGGCCACGAGCCAGCGCCTGTCCCGGGATATGGAACTGCACTTCGTCAGGGCCGCCCGCACCGGCAAGTCCGCGATCCGGTCCACCTACGACATTTCGGCATCACCGTCGGGCATCCGCCGCAACGACGAGGCGATGGACATCCTGCGGGACAACGGTCACCGCGCCCGCGTGATCGAACTCAACGGCGACCTGCTCTTCGCTGGCACCGAGTCGATGATCCGTGAGCTGAGCTCCCTCGACCAGACCATAGAGTTCATCATCCTCGACCTCCGCCGGGTCGACGAAGTCGCCGACGTCTCCCTGCGGCTGCTGGCCGAAGCGCGGGAGAACCTGGTCAGCGAAGGCAGGGAACTGGTGCTGATTGACAGCGACGGGGCCCTCGCCGACACCTTCGAGGACGTGGACCGTGAGGTTCCCACCTTCGACACGCGCACCGCTGCGGTCGAGTGGTGCGAGGACCAGCTCATTGCCGCCTACGGCGATAACCTCTTTCTCCCAACGCTGGTCAAGGTCACCGACTGCCCGGCTTTGAGCCCGCTGACCAGCGAGGACGCCGCGGCTCTCGCCGGTCGCATGGAAGAGCGCGAGTACGACGACGGGCACGTGATCCGCCGGGTCGGCCAGCGGTTCGGCGGCGTGTTCTTCATCCTGTCCGGAAAAATCACCACCTCGGTCCCCGGTCCCACCGGCGGTCGGGTGCGCCTGACCACCCTGAGCGCCGGCATGACGTTCGGTGAACTCGCACTCGGCAGCGACGACCGCCAGGAGACCACGGTGAAGGCTGAGGGCGGGGTCAAGGTCATGGTGCTCACCGCCGACGTAATTAGCCAGCTCGAATCCGAGGACCCGCGGCTCGCCGTCGAGCTCTGGAAGGCCCTGACCCGCGATGCGTACACCCGCGTGGACCTATACCTGCGGGAGACGGCCGTCCGCGTCCGCGACTAGGGGTATTGACCACGGAGGTTGGTGACGGCCGCGGGCTGGCGCAGCGCACGGTTCGCCCCACCGTCCGTGGAGCCGATTACCTGACAGACTAAAGGAATGATCCTCATTGCCCGACACACCAATGTCAGCTCATCCTCCTGCCTGCGAACCGGGGTGCAGCGGTGAGCGCCCGGTTCGAGGAACTCGACTGGCGCAAGACCCGGCTGGGTGAGATCAGCCTCCGACGGCGTTGGGACCCCACCTTCGACAAGGAGGTCTACGAGGTCAAGCTCGACGACGACTTCCTCATGTCGAGCCTCTTCACCGTCGCCGAGATTGAGCTCACCGAGCTGGCTCTTGCTGAGCTGCCGGAGGACGGGCTCGACGTCGTCGTCGGTGGCCTGGGTCTCGGCTACACAGCTCAGGCGGTACTCGACAGCCCGCGTGCACGGTCGCTCCTGATCGTCGAGGCGCTCGGCGAGGTTATCGAGTGGCACCAGACCGGGCTGATTCCGGCCGGGAAGACACTGACCGCGGACCCGCGGTGCCGTTACGTCCACGGCGACTTTTTCGCGCTGGCGGCATCGGCGGAAGGATTCGATCCCGAGGCCCCGGCGAGGCTGTTCCACGCGGTGATCCTCGACGTCGACCATTCCCCCCGGCACGTCCTCCACCCCAGCCACTCACCGTTTTACGATCCGGCCGGCACGCGGCGGCTGGCCGGGCACCTGCACCCGGGTGGGATTTTCGCGCTCTGGTCCAATGACCCACCCGACGACGAGTACCTGGCCGTCCTCGGCGAGGTGTTCACCGAGGTACGCGCCGACGTCGTCAGCTTTGACAACCCGCTGCAGGGCAGGGACTCGACCAACACCGTGTATCTGGGCCGCAAACCCCGATAACGTCGCGCACCCCGGGTCCCACTACAGCCTGGCGATCCGTTCAATGTCTTCGCGGAACTCCTGCGCCACGGACGCCGACACGGTGGTCCGCGTTTCGGCGATCGCCGTCAGGTAGTCCTCGCTGGACGGGCCGGGGGCTGGCGTGCCACCGTCGACCGCGCCGAAGACCGCCTGCTCCAGGGCCCGCTGGGACGCCTTGCGGGCAGCGAATTCGATGTCGGCCGGCGAGAATCCGTCGGACGTCTTGACCAACTGGACGATGTCGACCTCTGCTGCCACCTCGGACGGGATGTAGCGCTGCCAGATGGCGTGGCGGGCGTCGTCGTCGGGCAGCCCGATAGGGATGACGTAGTCGAAGCGCCCGTGCCGGAGGAACGCCGTGTCGAGCGCCCGGATGAAGTTCGTGGCGCACACCAGCAGCCGGCCGGGCCGTTCCCTGAACGCGGGAATGATCTTGAGCAGTTCGTTGGTCACACCCTGCAACGGCGACGGCGGCTCCCCCTGGCGCTGGGCGGCGATCTCCTCGACCTCGTCAATGAAGACCACCGCGTGTTCGAGTTCGGCGATCTCGAGGAAGGTCTCCCGCAGTGCACCCGCGAGGCCCTTGGAGTCAGCGGCGAGCCGCGAGGGGAACACCTCGACGAAGGGCCACTCCAACCGTGACGCAATCGCCTTGGCGAAGGTGGTCTTGCCGGTTCCGGGCGGGCCAAACAGCATCACCGCACGCGGCGGCACCACCCCGTACTGCTCGGCCAGGTCGGGGTTGGCCAGCGGCAGGACCAACCGGCGTTCGAGCAGTTCCTTCTCGCGTTGCATGCCGCCCACGTTGTTCCACAGGTTGCGCGGCATCAACCGTCCGCCGAGTTCACTGAGCAGGCCCATTTCCTGGCGTTGCACGGGAATGTCACGTTCGAAGTACCTCAGGTGCTTCCGGTCCTGGAATCCCGAGTTGAGGAGGGCAGCCACCCGGTGTTCGGCGTCGGGCACCAGGGTGGAGAGCTTGGTCAGGCCGTGCGGTGCCATCCTGCCCTCGATGGCGGCGAGCAGCGCACTGCCGATCCCGTGGTTACGCCAGCCCTCGTCGATGGCGAAGAAGACAATCCAGCCCTGGTCGTGCGCGGCGCGGGCCACCGCGGTGCCGACCACCGTTTCACCGTGGACGGCGACGACGGCATGATCCTTCTGGCAGGAGGCGAGGACCTCAGCGAGCGCGTACACCGGTTCGACGCCGGCGCTGCGGGATTCCTCCCACAGGTGGAGGATCGCGTCCATGTCAGCAGAGTGAAAGTCCCTGATTCTCCAGCCGGTCATACGGGTGACTCCTTTGTCGTGTGCTGATCGTGTCGGATGCGAAACGTGCAGTGCGCTGATCATGACACACCGTTGGACGGCACCGGAGATTGTGACTGTCTGAGGCGGCTGCCATGATGCTGTGATGCGCCTCGACCGTTTCCCCCTCCGGCGGGTCACTGCCCATCCGGCCTCCGAACTGGAGCAGGGGAGCTGGCCGGCCAACCTGCCGCCCGTGGCGCAACTGTTGGACGACGGGATGACGCTCGGCTCCGCCACAGTCCTGGTCGGCGAGAATGGCTCGGGCAAATCGACCTTGGTCGAGGCGATTGCGTTGGCCTTCGGGCTGTCGCCCGAGGGCGGGTCCACCGGTGCGCGTCACTCAACCCGGCCGTCCGAGTCGGAACTGTCGGATCACCTCCAGCTGGTCCGGAACCCGGGCGCCAGCAAACGAGGCTATTTCCTGCGGGCCGAGACCATGCACGGATTCTTCACCTATCTGGAGCAGAATCCTGGCCGGTCGGGCAACGACACCCGGTTCCATTCGATGTCACACGGGGAGTCGTTCCTCGAACTCGCGGTGGACCGGTTTCGTGGACCGGGCCTGTGGGTGCTGGATGAGCCGGAATCGGCGTTGTCCTTCGGCGGCTGTCTGGCTTTGCTCGGGATCCTGAAAGAACTCCTCGCCGATGGGAAATCCCAGGTGCTCCTCTCCACCCACTCCCCTCTCCTCGCTGCCCTTCCCGGCGCAACAATCCTCGAGCTCGGGCCCTGGGGGTTCCGCGAGATGCACTGGGACGAACTGGATCTGACAGTCAACTGGCGTAGCTTCATGAACGCACCCGACCGGTATCTACGCCAGCTCTGATTCCGGGCGCGGTCCGATAGGCTCTTGAATATGCGTCTACACCACCCAAAGCGCCTCGTCGGCTTCGCCAGCACCGTCGTCGGAAGAGCTGCGATGGCGCTCGGGGGTTTGCAGGCGGTCGTCGCCGCAACACTGGTGGTTATTGACGCGGTGGAGAAGAAGATCAGAACCAAACGTGAGGGATTTCCCAAGCCGGGGACCTTCGACGGTCACGTCGCCGGGTCGGCGACCACTGTCTTCACCTACGGCGAAGATCTTTACGAAGCGATGCTTGAGGCAATCCGATCTGCCCAGCACCAGATCCTGATGGAGACCTACATCTGGAAGGGCGACGCCGTCGGCCACACCTTCCGTGACGCCCTGAACGAGGCGGCAGCGCGTGGCGTGAAGGTGCATGTCATTTACGACGGCTTCGCGAACCTGGTGGTGCGGCCATCCTTTTACTCGTTCCACCCCGATGTGCAAGTCTTCCGGTTCCCGGTCCTGCGGCCGTCAATCCTTTTCACCAACATTCGCGGCACCGGGTTTGACCACCGCAAGCTCCTGGTTGTTGATGAGCGGATCGGGTTTGTCGGCGGCTACAACATCGGCAGCCTGTACGCCACGAAGTGGCGGGACACCCACCTGCGGGTTGTCGGGCCGTCGGTCTGGGATTTGCGCGAAGCCTTTGTCAGCGTCTGGAATCTGGCCACCACACGGTCCCGGCAACCCCTGGACGACACCAGTGCCGGCTTCTGGGAGCCCCGCCTCCGGGCGGTCAACAACATTCCCGCCAACCTGGTGTTCCCGATTCGCGGCGTCTACCTGGATGCAATAAATCGAGCCAAGGACCACATTTACATCACCACCGCCTACTTCATTCCGGATCAGCAGATTCTGAACGCCCTGCTGCGGGCCAGTAAACGCGGGGTTGACGTCCGCGTGATCCTGCCAGAGGAATCAAACCATGTGCTCTCTGACTGGTTGTCCCGCGGCTTCTATTCATCACTGCTGGAGAACGGCATCCAGATCCTGCTCTATCAGAACGCCATGATCCATGCGAAGACGGCGACCGTGGACGGGCAATGGTCGACAGTCGGCACCGCCAACATTGACCGGTTGAGCCTGACCGGCAACTACGAGATCAACCTGGAGATCTTCGACGAGGGGCTGGCACACAACATGGAGCAGATCTTCGCGATCGACAGTGGCAACAGCCGGATTCTCACGATTAAGGAATGGGAGCGACGCCACCTTGTGGCCCGCGTCAGCGAGGCGATCCTCGCTCCCCTCCGCCCGCTCCTCTAGCGACGGTCAGCGGGAAAAACCGTGGGGGCCGGTCTCAGGGGGTGGCGAAGCGGTCCAGATATCCCACCCGGGACTGGTGGACGTGCCCGGCCATCAGCCGTTCGGCGTCGACCGGGTTGCCGGCGTCGATCGCTGCCATGATCAGCCGGTGCTCACCCCACGACTGCTTCCCCCGATGATCGACGTCCGTGGCGTAAAGCCATTCGATCTTGCCGGAAATCTGGCGCAGCAGGGCCGTCAATGAGGCGCTGCCGCTGAGATCGGCGATCCCCAGATGGAAGCGGATGTTCAGCTCGGGCAGCACCTTGAGGTTGCCCTCCGCCACGGCCTGGTCGCCGTCGTCGAGCAGGTCGGCGAGCAACCTACGGGTCTTCCACCACTCGACGCTGGGCTCGCCCGCACTGAACTGGGCCAACGCCCGCCGCGCCGCACGCCGCGCGGTGGCAGCCTCGAGCGCTTCACGGACGGCGAAGAGATCGTCGGCGTCGTCCACCGGAATTTCCGACACCGTCGATCCGGCGTACGGCCTGGAATCAACGAAACCCTCAGCCTCCAGCGCACGCAGCGCCTCCCGGACGGGGATGCGGGAGACCCCGTACTTGGCGGCGAGCGCCGCCTCGGTCACGCGGGTGCCAGGGCGCAGGGACCCGAAGATGATGTCATGCCGGATTTCGTCCTGCACCCGCTGTTTCGGGGCAGGATCGGCCGACTCTGGCTCAGGCGGCAAGAGCGGCACCGCGGATCGGTGCCGGCAGTTCCCGTGCGCCCCGCAGTTTAGCGTCCTGCCGCATAGCCTTGTGCTCCTCTGGGGTTGGCGGCGGCCTTCAGTACACCGGTTGCGGGGTCGCTCACAACCGAGGAGATGCGGCCGAGCGCCCAGTCGCCGGCCCTGGTCACCACGTGGCCGCGGCCTTCCAGATCGGAAATGACGTCGTCACCGAGGCGATCCTCCACCACGGCTCCCCCGGGTTCCCAGGTTCGGGGGAAGAAGGATCCGGGGATGGACGTGGTGTGCAGCGAGGGAGCGTCGATGGCCTGTTGTGGTGAGTAGCCGCCGACGACGGTGCGCAGAATGTAGAGCAGCTGCCACTGGTCCTGCTGGTCGCCGCCGGGTGATCCGAGCGCCACCACCGGGACGCTGTCCTTGAGGATCAGGGTCGGAGTCAAGGTGGTGCGGGGGCGTTTGCCGGGGCGCAGGGTCGACGGCGCACCGTCCTCCAGCCAGGTCATCTGCAACCGTGAGCCCAGGCAGAACCCGAGTTCGGGGATGGTCGGTGAGGACTGCAGCCAGCCGCCGGACGGCGTGGCGGAGACCATGTTGCCCCACTGGTCGACGACGTCGATATGGCAGGTGTCGCCGCGCGTCTCGCCGCTGCGGGAGACGGTCGGCTCGCCGACGCCTGCCATTGCGCCCACCCCGGCCAAAGCCGGTGCCGTGTATTCGGTGCGCAGCGGCGGGATGAAGGGTTCGCGCCCCGGGACGGTGCCGGGCCTGAACTCTGCCGACGCCCGGTCGGTGATCAGCGCCCGGCGCTGGGCTGAGTACTCCTCGGATAACAGGTAATCCAGCGGAACGTCGGCGTCGCCGTAGTAGGCCTCCCGATCCGCGATGGCCAGCTTCTGCGCCTCGAGGATGGTGTGGGCGCCGAGGGCAGTGGACGGGTCCAGGTGCTCGTCGTCGTACCCGGCGAGGATGGCGAGGGTCTGCAGCAGGGCTGGTCCCTGCCCCCAGGCCCCGGTTTTCGCGATCGTGTGGCCGCGGAACTCGAAGGTGGTGGCGGGCTCGTAGGTGGCCTGGCAACCGGCGAAGTCCTCGAGGCTCATCACCCCGGCATGGTCGGTGCCGGACGAGTGGCGGTGCGGCTGCGCGGTAAAGGCGACGGCGGCCTGCGCCACGAAACCCTCGCTCCATTCGCGGCGGGCAGCATCAATGCGCTCCTCGCGGGTGGCGTCCGGCGCCCCGGCAGCCACCAACCGGTCCAGCACTGCCGCGTAGGCCTCGTTCTTGATCATTTCACCGGCCGCTGGGGCCTTGCCCTCAGGCATCCAGAGCGCTGCCGACGTGGGCCAGTGCTCGTTGAAGAGGTCAGCGACCGCTGAAATCGTCGCACCCACCCGCCCGACAATAGGGTGCCCGTTCCGGGCGTAGCCGATGGCGAAGTGCAGGACGTCGCCGAGCTCCCAGGTGCCGTGGTCACGGAGCAGCAGGAACCAGGCGTCGACGGCGGCGGGTACGGCTGCGGCGAGCGCACCGGAGCCTGGCACCAGTTCCAGACCCTCGGAGAGGTAGTGCTCGCGGGTGGCGGCGGCTGGGGCCGGGCCCTGCCCCATCAGGACGATGGGCTCGGACGGGTTTGCCGCCGTCGCAAACACGCCGGTCATATCCCCACCCGGGCCATTGAGGTGCGGCTCTACGACGTGGAGCACAAATGCGCTGGCGACGGCGGCGTCGAACGCGTTGCCCCCACGCTCAAGGACTGCCTGCGCCGACGCGGTGGCCAGCCAGTGGGTGGAAGCGGTCATCCCGAAGGTGCCCTCGAGGGTGGGCCGGGTGGTGAAGGAAGCGGGCTGGGTATAGGTCATCGAGGTCCTTTTCGGTTCGTTGAGCGGGTCCGTGGACTGGGTTGGGGTCTTGATGGGTCCGGGTGCGTCACGCAGCCCGCTTCCACAAGCGACCGATTGCATACAACAATAGGCAGAAAGGTACATTTTGTATACAGGCCGACGGTGATGCGACGGTCCATCTACCCCTGGAGGATCCAATGAAGCGGCAGCCCGTCTCCACCGACCGACTCCACCTATGGCTCATGCTGACGCTCACCTTCTCCACCGGGGTGGTGGACGCGGTGGGTTTCCTGGGTCTCGATCAGGTCTTCACCGGCAACATGACCGGCAACGTCGTTCTGCTGGGCATGGCCATCGCAGGCGGCAGCGATCTCCCGGTCCTCCGCCCGGCCCTGGCCCTGCTCTTCTTCATGGTTGGCGCCGTCATTGGCGGGCGCGTGTTGCGCACGGCATCCGAGGGTTGGAGCGGACGAACATCGGCAACCTTCCTGCTAGTGGCAGGGCTGACCGGGGGCCTGGCCCTGTTCACCGCCCTGGTCGACGTCACCGCCGACCACCTACTGGGCAGTATCACCACCAGCACCCTCGCCCTCGCGATGGGTATTCAGGCCGCGACGGCGAAACGCCTCAAGGTCGCCGAAATCACCACGGTGGTGGTGACCTCCACCATTACCGGGTTGGCCTCGGATTCGCGCCTCGCCGGCGGAAAGAGCCCGTTCTGGGTGCGCCGCGCACTCGCGATCTCACTGATTCTGCTCGGCGCCCTCGTGGGGGCGGCAGCGCTTCAACTAGACCTCTGGGTCGGCATCGCCCTCTCGGCGGTCCTGTCCGCTGTGGTGACCCTGATCGGCCAGCTCCGTCACCGCAAGGACAAGCGGGCCGCGGCGAACGAGCGAGAGCTGGAGCCTGCAGCCGCCGGGTAGCAAATTCTGGATTCTGCCCGCTCCGACTCTCCCACCGGATCCTGCCAGTTCCGACTCTCCCACCGGTCAGCCCTGGTCACTGGGATAATCTAGACAATCCCACTGACCGACCTCGACCGGTGGGATTTCTGCAGGTCCGGCGCCGTTGTAGGCTCGACTTTTAGGATAGTTCGACCGGTTCGAGAAGGGTTCTGACGTGAGCGAAGGTAAATCTCCTCGGGGGACTGTACTGATTGCTGGATGCGGCGATCTGGGGACCGAGGCCGGGCTGAGATTCGCCGCGGCGGGGTACCGGGTGATCGGATGGCGGAGGTCAGCCGACAAGCTCCCGGCGGAAATTGCGGGCGTCCCGGTGGATCTGACCGGCGAGTTGCCGCCGCTCCCCGCCGACACCCGCATTGTGGTGCTGGCGACCGCCGCGGACGGCCGTACCGAGGACGCTTACCGCGCGGCTTATCTCACTGCTACCGGCAACGTGCTGGACGCGCTAGACCGTGCTGGCATCGACGCGCAAGTGCTGCTGGTCTCGTCCACCGCCGTATACGGGGGCGACGAGGGCGAGTGGGTGGACGAATCGACTCCCGTGGCGCCCGGCACTGCCACGGCGAAAATCCTGGCCAGCACGGAGGAGCTGCTGCGTGACCGGCGACCGGCGGCCATCATCTTGCGGCTGTCAGGGATCTACGGTCCGGGCCGGACCCGGCTGATCGACCAACTGTCCTCCGGCACCGCGGTCCTGCCGCAGGAGGTCCAGTGGACCAACCGGATCCACCGCGATGATGCGGCGGCGGCCATCGTGCACCTAACCACCCAGGTGGGCGAGCCGGGTCCGGTCTATATCGGCGTCGACAATGAGCCGGTCGATCAGGGCGAGGTCCTTGAGTTTCTTGCCGCCCAACTGGGCGTGCCCACACCGCAGGTGGGGCCGGCGTCGACGTCGCGGACCGGAAGCAAGCGCCTGAGCAATGCGGCATTGACCGCCACGGGGTTCACTTTCACCTACCCCACGTTCCGGGAGGGGTACCTGGCCGTCCTCAATGGGGACGGAGTCAGGCACCCCTAGCCGTCCGCCTAGTGGACTGCCGGCACTCCGGCGCCGTCGATGGGGGCGTCGGCAGCATCAACGGGTGCCTCTTCGGGCTTCCGGATGAAGAACGCGGCGATCACGGCCAACATGAACACGATCGCGCCGCCTAAGAAGGCAGCCTGAATGCCGCCCGCCTCGGCAGCAACCTCGGAGGCACCGCCGTCGAGCAGGGCAGATGCCTGGATGGTCATCACCGAGATGAACAGCGCGGTGCCCGCTGCACCGGCGAGCTGCTGGACGGTGCCGACAATCGCGCTGCCATGGGAGTAGAGCTGCGGCCGGACCGATCCCAGGGCCGAGGTCAACAGCGGCGTGAACATCAGGGCGAGGCCGATGCTCAGGAAAACGTGAGCCACCATCACCATCACCATCAGGAAGGGAGTGGTTTCGCTGAGCATCGTCAACCCCCAGAACACCAGGCTGACGAGGATCGCGCCGGGCGCCACCAGGATGCGGGGTCCGCGCTTGTCAAAGATGCGCCCCACCACCGGGCCGAGCAGACCCATGGTCAGCCCGCCCGGGAACAGCAGCAGGCCCGCCACCACCGGTGACAGTCCCAGCACGTTCTGGACGTACAGGGGCAGCAGGATGATGGTGCCGAACAATGCCATCATGCTGACGGAGATCACCAGGATGGAGATGGTGAACGTGCGGGACGTGAACGTTCGCAGATCCAGCAGGGCGCGGTCGGCGCGCTGCAGGCTGCGCTGGCGGAGGATGAAGAAGACCAGCGCTACGCCGCCGACGACGAGGGGCAGCCAGGGTGGAACCGGTCCGCCGCCCTCGGCTGCTTCACCGAACTGGCTGAGGCCGTAAATGATGCCGCCGAACGCCAGGGCGGAAAGCATTACCGAGAGGACGTCGATGGGCAGGCGCCGCGGTGTGGTGACGTTTTGAATGCGGGTGGCGCCGAGAATCAGCGAGCCGACGGCGATGGGCAGGACCAGCCAGAAGAGCCAGCGCCAGTCCAGCACGCTCAGGATCAGGCCGGAGACGGTGGGGCCGATGGCCGGGGCCACCGAGATTACGATCGCGATGTTGCCCATGGTGCGCCCGCGTGAGGCAGGCGGGACCAGGGTCATCACGGTGGTCATCAGCAGCGGCATCATGATGGCGGTTCCGCTCGCCTGGATGATCCGGCCGACCAGCAGGACCTCGAAGCCCGGCGCCAGCGCGGACACCAGGGTGCCGAGGCTGAAGAGGGACATGGCGGCCATGAAGACTGGGCGGGTGTGGAACCGCTGCAGCAGGAACCCGGTGACCGGGATGACCACTGCCATGGTGAGCATGAACGCGGTGGTCAGCCACTGGCCGGCGCTGACGGTGATGCCGAGGTCCACGGTCAGCGACTGCAGTGCCACGCTCATGATGGTCTCGTTGAGGATCACCACGAAGGCGGATACGAGGAGCAGCGAGATGACGAGCTTGTTGCGTTTGGCCTCCGCAGCGTCTTCCCGGCTCCCGGCCGGCTGGCGCTCGATCGGCTGGCGCGCAGCGGAGGGCGGGGCACTATGAGACACAGAAATTCCTTTGACGTGGTGTGGGAGGAGCAGATCCTAATAGCCGCAACGCACGAAAGAAGAGAATCTATTCCGCAGGAGAAAAGGTCGGGGTGCCGCGGTCAGCTGTCAGCGCCAGAGGTTGGCACGTACCCGAGCGCCTTATCCACCCGGTGCGGCAACGGCTTTCCCGCATACCAGGTCAGGAAATTGTCTTCGAACTGGCGGGCCAGATCCTGCAGCCAGGAATCGGCGTCGCTGGCCATGTGAGGGGAGATGAGCACCTGGTCCATCCCCCAGAGCGGGCTGGCCAGAGGGAGGGGCTCGACGGCGAAGGTGTCCAGGACCGCTCCGGCGATGCCGCCGTCGTCGAGCGCCCGCACCAACGCCGCCTCGTCGACGAGGCGGCCGCGCCCCACATTGATCAGAACCGCGGTTGGTGCCATCGCGGCGAGCACCTCGGCGCTGACCATCCCCTCTGTCTGGGCGGTCAGCGGGGCCACGAGGACGAGATAGTCGTAGGCGCCGACCACCGCCGTGAGGTGTGAGCTGCTGTGGACGGTGCCGAAGTCGGGGTCGCCGGTCCGTGCCACTCTGCCGGCGCCGTCGACGTCGGCGCCCGCCGCACTCAGGAGTCGCGCAGTGCACCGGCCAATGCTTCCCGTTCCCACGATCAGGACCCGCGCGCCGGCGATGTTGCGGGTGGTTCGCCGGCCCCAGACCCGGTTGTGCTGTAGGTCGCGGGTGGGGCCGAAGTCCTTGGCGGAAAACAGCATGGCGCCGAGCACGTACTCGGCCATCGGAAGGTCAAACACGCCGTGCGCATTCGTTACTGTGACAGCGGATTCGATCAAACCGGGGAAAAGGAGCTTGTCGACGCCGGCCGCTGCGACGTGCAGCCACGTCAAGGAATCGGCGTGTTTCCAGGCCGGCTCGACCGCGCCGGAGAAGAAGTCCCAGAGGTAAAGCACGTCGGCTCCGCGGAGCGCCATCGGCAGGCCGGCGGCGTCGGTTTCTCGGAGCTCCGCCAGCGCCGCAACCCGCTCCAGTCCGACCACCGGGCGGTCCCCCACGAGCACTGTCACAACGGGCTTGCGGCCGGACCGGTCGAAGAAGTTCATGCTCAGAATCCTCCCACGGCCGGCCGTCGTACAACTGCCCAGCTTTACTTGGTTGGATTCATGGGGTTGCATATGTAGTCAGCGTTCGGGTGCCCGGACGCTCCCATCGGGAGGATACACCGTGACAACGCCGTCAACCGAACAGCCGTCAAACAAACAAGAGGTCGATACCTCGGCTGCACCCGGCATGCTGGAGCCTGCCGAGGATAGACGGGTGCTGATGCGGAAAAGGATCGGCCTGGTGGCCGGCGTCGTCGTCGCCATCATCATGTATCTGACCCTGCCGACCGACCTTGAGCAGCCCGCCAGGGTGACCGCCGCCATCGCCGCCCTGATGGCGCTGTGGTGGATGACCGAGGCCATCCCACTGGCCGCGACAGCGCTGCTGCCCCTGGTCCTCTTCCCGATTCTGAACGTGTCCACCATTGATGAGGTGGCACCGCCCTACGCCAACCCCATCATCTTCCTGTTCATGGGCGGGTTCCTTTTGGCCCTCGCGCTCCAGCGGTGGAACCTGCATCGACGAATTGCGCTCGCGACCGTCCTCCTGGTCGGTACCAAGCCGAGCCAACTCATCGGCGGTTTCATGATCGCCACCGGCTTCCTGAGTATGTGGGTCTCCAACACCGCCACAGCCGTGATGATGCTGCCCATCGGCATCTCGGTTCTCACCCTGGTGGCAACTGTCAGCGACGGCAAACCACCGAAGCGGTTCGGCATCGCGTTGATGCTGGGCATCGCCTACTCGGCGTCGATCGGTTCGCTCGGCACCATTATCGGCACCCCACCCAACGCACTCATGGTCGGCTACCTGGCCGAGACCCACGACATTCAGGTGGGCTTCGGCCAGTGGATGCTGGTCGGCGTGCCAATGTCGGTGGTGTTCATGTTCATTGCCTGGTTCCTCCTTACCCAGGTCTTCTACAAGCCTGAGATCAAGGAGATCCCGGGCGGGCGCCAGCTGATCCGGGATGAGTACAAGAAGCTCGGCTCGATGAACACCGGTGAGAAGCAGGTCGGTGTGATCTTCGTACTCGCAGCGGCTGCCTGGATCAGTGTCCCCTTGCTGTGGCCGGGATCGAACATTGCTGACGCCGTCATCGCCATGGTGGTCGCTGTCCTGCTGTTCGTGATCCCAGCGAATATCAAGAAGGGCGTGCCCCTGCTTGACTGGGCCAGTGCTAGGGCGCTGCCCTGGGACATCCTGCTGTTGTTCGGCGGAGGCCTCGCGCTCTCGGCGCAGTTCACCGCAACCGGTCTGAGCGCCTGGGTTGGCACGCGGGTGGCCGGACTCGATGTGCTGCCGCTGGTCCTGATCATCGCCATCGTGGCTGGCATCGTGCTGCTGCTGACCGAGCTCACCAGTAACACGGCCACCGCGGCTGCGTTCCTGCCGCTGATCGGTGGGGTCGCCGTCGGGCTCGGCGTGGATCCGATGCTGCTGGTGATCCCCGTGGCGATCGCCGCGACCTGCGCGTTCATGCTGCCGGTTGCGACGCCGCCCAACGCCATCGCCTACTCTTCCGGCCATGTCGAGATTGCCCACATGCTCAAGGCCGGCATCTGGTTGAACCTCATTGCGCTGGTGTTGACCACCATCACCACGATGACGCTGGCGGCCTGGGTCTTCGGGCTCGTGTACTAGGTCTTTTCCAGGCCGCCGCGCCGTCCGGCCCTTCGGGGTCGGGCGGCGCGGTTCGTTAAGGCAGGTTCAACCCGGCGGTGTCGGCCGTTAGAGGAAGCTCAGGATCTCGTCCAATACGTCTGCCGGTGCTTCCTCGGGGAGGTAGTGGCCGGCGTCGAGCGCCCGGCCGGTCGCGTTGGGGACCATTTCGCGCCAGAGTGCGAGTGGATCGAACTGCTTGCCGACCACCCCGTGCTTCCCCCACAGCACCCGCAGCGGGGTGCTGATCTGCAGATTGCTGGCCCGGTCGTGGCGGTCATGCTCGAGGTCAATGGTCGACGACGCCCGGTAGTCCTCGCACATCGCGTGAACTGCGCCGGGCCGGGAGAGGGCAGCAACGTACTGGTCGAGAACATCCCGCGGAAAGGGGGCGAGGCCCGCATACCTGCTTCCCATCAGATTCTCGATGTAGGCGCGCGGGTTGGCCTCTATGAGCGATTCCGGCAACGGCTGCGGCTGGATGAGGAAAAACCAGTGGAAATAAGCCTCGGCAAAGGCTCTATCGGTTGCTTCATACATGTCGAGGGTGGGGGCGATGTCCAGGAGCATTGCTGCGGTCACCAGGTCCGGGTGGTCGGTGAGCAGCCGGTGGGCCACCCGTGCACCGCGGTCATGGGCGCAGACCGCAAACTGCCGGAATCCGCGCTCAGCGCCGAAATGCTGCATCAGAAGCGCCTGGTCTCGGGCCATCGTGCGCTTGCTGTAGGTCTGGTGCTCCGGATCGCTGGCCGGAATTCCCGAGGAACCATAGCCGCGCAGGTCAGGCATCACCACGGTGTAGCGCTCGGTCAGCCGGTCGGCAATCTTGTGCCACATCACGTGAGATTCGGGATGCCCGTGCAGCAGCAGCAGCGCCGGCTTGGGTTCATCCGTGGGGCGGGAGATCCTGCCCGCAATATCGACCCCGTCAACCGTCGTCACGAATTCCGTAAAAGCCTCAAACATGCAGCTACTCTAACTTCTCGGCGGAGGGGTCGGGGTTAAAGGCAACTGACCGCCGGGGTCTCTCCCAGCGGTCAGTTGCCTTTAACCTATTTACTTAGCGGGAACCGGGAAGCGGTCCCAGACCCGGTGCTTGGACAGCAGCTCGGTCAGCGTGGTGAGCACTGGCGTCGCGTCGCCGACGACGACGCCTGGCGCCTCGGGGCTGATGGCGCTTGACTGCAACACCGAGGCAACGTCGCCGACGCCGCCGATGGCCTTCGAATGCCTGAACGCCTCGGAGAGGAGCAGTGCGACACGGGGGTCGATTGTCACGCCCGGTGACCCGGCCTTAGCGTCCCGGCTATTGGCAGCGTCGTCGCTCGGGGTTGCCGCGCCGGCCACGATCAGCGCGTCGAACTCGGTGGATCGGGCGGTGAGGTAGGTCCGCTGGACCACCAGTCCGCCGTCGAGCTTGCCGCCCTTGGGAGCGATGATCAACGGAACCATTCCGGCGTCGTTGATCAGTGAGCTGAGCCTGGCGACGGCGGTGACGTCGCTGTTGGCGTCAGCGATCACACCGATGATCCGGCCCTCAACAGGCCAGGTGCCGCCGATCTGCGAAACCGTGGGGCTCGGCTCGTGATCCTCGACCTGTTCGATGGGTGCGGGTGCTGCCAGGCCGAGACCGTTGGCCACCTCGGCGCACAGACGCTCGTCGATGTTGGCGAGGTTCTGCAGCTGCCGGACGCGCAGGTTCTCTTCGTACACTTTTCCCAGTTCGAAGGTGTACGCGGAGATGACGTGATCCTGTTCCAGCGGGGTGAGGGACTTGAAGAACATCCGCACCTGGCTGAAGTGATCTTCGAACGTGGCCGGATTCTCGCGTACCTTGCGCGACGCCGGGAGTTCCTGCGGCACGTCGATGTAGGCGCTCATGTCCTCACCGGCGAGGAACGGGCAACCGCCGTCGAGCGAGTTCGGCCGGTACGGCGCCACTCCCCCATGGACTGCGGTCTGGTGCATGCCGTCGCGGAGCATGTCATTGACGGGAGCATGCGGCCGGTTGATCGGCAGCTGGGCGAAGTTTGGTCCACCGAGCCGGCTGATCTGGGTATCGATGTAGGAGAACAGCCGACCCTGCAGCAGGGGATCATTCGTGACGTCGATGCCCGGTACCAGGTGACCCGGGTGGAACGCGATCTGCTCGGTCTCAGCGAAGTAGTTGGTCGGATTTGCGTTCAGTGTCATCGTTCCGATGATCTGCACGGGAGCCAACTCTTCGGGGACAAACTTGGTGGGGTCGAGCAGGTCGATTCCCTCGAACATCTCGTCTTCGGTGTCCGGGAAGGTCTGGATGCCCAGGTCCCACTGCGGGAAGGCACCGGCCTCAATGGAATCCGCCAGGTCGCGGCGGTGGAAGTCGGGGTCCATCCCGTTGATGATCTGGGCTTCTTCCCATACCAGGGAGTGGACGCCCTGTTTCGGCTTCCAGTGGATTTTCACCAGGGTGGTTTCGCCTGCTGCGTTCTGCAGCCGGAAGGTGTGGACGCCGAAGCCTTCCATCGTCCGGTAGGAGCGGGGAATGCCGCGATCGGACATGTTCCACATGGTGTGCGCCTGCGCTTCACTGTGCAGCGAGACAAAATCCCAGAACGTGTCGTGGGCGCTTTGGGCCTGGGGGATTTCACGGTCCGGGTGCGGCTTGGCTGCGTGGACGACGTCGGGAAACTTGATCGAGTCCTGGATGAAGAACACCGGGATGTTGTTTCCCACGAGGTCGTAGGTGCCCTCATCGGTGTAGAACTTGGTGGCGAAGCCACGGGTGTCACGCACCGCGTCAGCCGAACCGCGTGAGCCGAGCACCGTGGAGAATCGCACGAAGACCGGCGTCTCGACGTCCTTGGCGAGGAAGCCAGCCTTCGTGACTCCTGCTGCGGCACCGTTGGCCACAAAGGTTCCGTGAGCGCCAGCCCCGCGGGCGTGAACGACACGCTCGGGGATGCGCTCGTGGTCGAAGTGGGTGATCTTTTCACGCAGATGGTGGTCCTGGAGCAGGACCGGCCCACGTGGACCCGCCTTGAGGGAGTGATCGGTATCGGCGACCCGGGCGCCCTGGGCAGTGGTGAGGAACCGACCGCTCTGCGAATTGACGGTCTTGGCAGCGCCGGTGGGGGTACCGGTCGGTGACACAGTCTCGGGCGCATCCTGATCAGGCTTGGGCGGGAGCGGCTCGCGAGGTTCCACCGGCTCCGCCAGGCTCGGCGCCGCAACCGACGGCGCACCAGGAATAGGGGGGTTGGTGATGGGGGAATTCTGCTCAGACATCGATTGCTCCAGACACTCGGGTAGCGCAGAGTTCCTGTCGCTACCCTGTCAGCCTACACGTAATACTAAGCAGGCTTCATATATAAGTGGGCGCTACACCGGGGTGAAAACCCCGACGGTTTCCGCTCCTTTGCGTCGGATCTGCTGCACCAGCCAGTCCATCAGCAGGCGGCCCGCCGAGGGGTGGGTGGCCTCGGGATCGTGCTGCAAAGCGTGCCAGCGCATCACATCCTCGTTGGCGGGACTGTCGTCGAGTAGCCCAGTGAGAGGACAGGCTGCCAGCGGACGCGGATGCGGCGCACCCAGCCGGGCGAACTGCCAATGGTAGGCCAACCCGCCCAGGTAGGTTCGCGGCGCACTCGGCTGCACGTCGAGGGTGAAGCCGCGCGCCCAGCCGGCAGCCTCCACGGCGGGCAGCGGCCGGGTGAGGTAGTACCCCTGCCCCAGCGGCGCGCCGAGGACGACGGCGGCCTCGGTGATCCCGAGATCCTCCAGCCCCTCAATGGCGACGTTCATTTCGAAATCACGGCCCATCTGGATGAGGGACGCAATCATGCTCAGCGTCTCCACAGGCTTCCTGCGGATCTCGGTGAGCAGCTCGCGATCCAGCTTGATGGCGCTGAAGGGGAGCACCGACAGTCGTTTCAGGCTGCTGTGGCCGGCGCCGAGGTCATCCATGGCAAGCCCGACACCGAGGCCCACGAGCTGATCCAGGGCATCGCGCTGCACCTCCCACTCCAGGGTCTGTGATTCAAGCAACTCGAGACCCAACCGGTTCGGGGCAATATTATGGCGCTCCAGAGCGTCACGCACCAGAGTGAGACAGTCCGGATTCAGGAGCGTGCTCGGGGGAAGGTTTACCGAAATGTTCGCCTTCAGCCCTTCCCCATCCCAGGTGGCGACCCAGCCGAGCGCCTGATCAAGCATCCCGACAAAGAGCAGGTCAAGCTCATTTTTGGTCAGATAGGGAAGGAACTCGCCGGGCGAAGCAATCCGCCCGTCGGCCATCCGCAGCCGGGCCAACGCCTCAAACAGGTGCACCGACCCATCTCGGAGGTCAACCACCGGTTGCATGAACGCCTCGAGCCCCCCTGAGTGCAGCCGCTCCCGGTAACTGTCGATGACGCTGCTATCCGGCCGCCCGCCGACGCCAGCCACGCCCGCTGCCAGATAATTCAGGTCGGACCCCAATCCGGCCTCCGGTTCAGCAGCAGCCAGCGTCCACCACCGGTCACGGTTGCTCTTCAACTTCTTCGACTGATACAACGCTTCATCGGCATTCCGCAGCAACGACGCCATGTCGCACCCATCGCGGGGATACAACGCGAGCCCCATGCTCATCCCCACCCTGATGCTTCTCCCATTGACGTTGAACGGCCGTTCAACCGCATCGTGCAGCGAATCCAGGATTCCAGCGAGCACTACCGGCGCCGCCGCGCGGTCAATGTCCTTCACCAGGAGAATGAATTCGTCGCCGCCCATCCGGCCGAGAAAATCGCCGTCGCGCAATATGGCCTGCATGCGCACAGCCCATTCTTTGAGGACGTGGTCCCCAGCTTCGTGGCCGAATGCGTTGTTGACGGCGCGGAAGTCGTCAAGGTCGATCATGCCTACGGCTGCCGTGACCTTGGTGTGGTCGCCCCTAGCGAACACGTCCTGGAACCGTTCGGTGAGCGCCACCCGGTTTGGCAGCCCTGTCACCTGATCATGCATCGCCTGGAACCGCAGTTGCTCGTTCAGGGCAATCCGGGTGTTGATGTCCCGTTGGACGCTGGCATAGTGGGCGACCCGACCGTCGGCGTCGCGCAGCGGGACCACGCTTAGGTCATTCCAAAATGCTGACCCGTCCTTGCGGTAGTTAAGGATTTCCCCGCGGAAGGGCTCCCCCGCGGCCAGTGCCGTCCTCATGACCCGTTTGGTCTCAGGATCAGATCCAGGCCCCTGCAGCAACCGGCAGTTCAGCCCCACCACATCCTCAGGGCTGTATCCAGTAATAGTGGTGAAGAACTGCGAGACGTGGACGATGTTCTGGCTGGCATCGGTGATTAGTGTGACCTCGGAGGTAGCTGCGTGGGCCTGCGCAAACAGCGACTCGGGTAATACCTCCCCCTCGAACCGAGGTTCCCATTTGGTCGCCATTGAACTCATCCCCTAGTGTGCTTCGTTACGCCGATGTCGCACGCCAACGAACGTTTGGCGGCCCAGTCTTACGGTGGGCGATCCGTTTCCCCAGATCAATTCCTCTAGAGGAATGGTAGCGGCAATTGTGAGAGGTAGATCACCACGGTTACATTGGGGCCAGACCCACCCGCGCTGAGGAAGGACACAGTGAGCGATCGGAAGCAATCCGAACACCCCCTGACCGAGGCTGCCGCTCACCTGTATGCCCTCCCCCTCGAAGAGTTCACCGCCGAACGCAACGCGCGGGCGAAAAGCGCCGATGACAAGCTGTTATCGGGTCAGATCAGGCGGCTCCCCAAACCTTCGATGGCAGCGTGGCTGGTCAACATGCTCGTCCAACACCGCCGGGACGCCGTTGACGAGGCCCTTGAGCTGGGGATGGCTCTGCGCAATGCCCAGGAAGAGCTAGACCAGAAACGGATGAAGGAACTCGGACAGCAGCGGCAGCGGCTACTCAGCGGGCTGGGCACGGTGGGCCTCTCGCTCGCGAAAGAACTCGGTCACGGTGTCAGCGCTGCGGTCGCAGCCGAAATGGAGCAGACGTTCCGTGCCGCCATGACCGACGCGGATGCCGCCGCCGCGGTGTCCACCGGGCGGCTCCTGCGCGTCCTGAGCGCCAGCGGCTGGGACGCCGTCGACCTCGAAGGTGCTGTGGGAGGGCCGTTTGAGCAGGCCACCACCGCCACCGGCAGGGCCGGGGTTGGGAAGATCACCGCCGGAGAGAACGGGGTCGACGAGGAGCGCATCGACAGCGCGCGCACCGCACTGGAGGACGCCGAGCGCACTCTGGCGGAGGCCGACGACGACGCCGAGGACGCGGAACGCAGGATCGACAAGTTCCAGGACCGCCGTACCGGGTTGTCCACAGAGATTGAGGACCTGCAGCACCGTCTCGCCGAGTTGAGGGCAGACCTCAAGTCACTCGATCACCAGATCGACGAGGCCGAACAGGAACAGTCGGCCGCGGTCCGCGCCGTCCGTGATGCGCAGCGCGCCGTGGACAGCGCCCGACGGCGGTTGGACAAGCTCCTCTGAGGCGGCACGGGGCGAGCCGGGATCCTTGCATCATTCGTAGTGCAGGGCCAGACTACGAGCCTCCGCCACCTACCCCACCGAAGCGGTCTCGCTCTCTAACGGCGCCCGGCAACGGATCTGTCCCGCCACCAGTTGACCGTTGCCGCCGCTGCTTCAGGCAACGGGGTGGGGGCCAGCCCCAACCGCTGCTCCGACGCTGTGGAATCCATGATGAAGGGGTGCTCCATCTGGTACAGCAGTTCCGTCAGCTCGCGCATCAAGGGCTGCACCCGTCCGAGTACCCGAACAAACCAGCCCGGCACCGCGACGACGTTGGGGGTCGGCACGCCCGCAGCCGTGGCGAAGGCGGCGACCAGTTGCCGTTGGGTGATCGCACGCAGGGTCGGCGCGTGCAACACCGTGTTCCACACCCGCTCGTCGCGGGCCGCGGTGATCAATGCGGCCGCGAGATCGGGGACGTAGGTGAAGGAATGCGGGGTGTCTGCGCTCCCGATCACGCTGATCCGCCGACCGGCAATCACCCGGGGCACCACCCGCTCACCCATCTGGGACTGCTGCACCCGGGGGCCGAAAAAGTCGGCCGAGACAACGCTCACCGTGGGGGTCGGTGATGCCTCCCGCGCCTTCAACAGGTCAGTGCGGACTCCGCGCTTACCTCCCGTCGCGTCGCGGGGACCGGCTTCGGTCATCACCTGTTCCGGCTTGCTGTAGGAGTAGAGGCTTTCGGGAAAGACGACGACGGCGCCCTCGCGTGCCGCAGCAGCCAGGATGTTTTGCTCCGACCGGGGAAGCTCCCGCCGCCAGGCGTCGGCGTTGTAGGCGGCGTGAATGCAGTGGAAGACGGCGGAGGCCCCCTCAACGGCTTTAGTCACCGCCGTCGGGTCCGACACATCCACCGGCTGCCGTTGGATCAGCTGCGAGTCGGGGCCGGTGCCGTTCCTGGTCAGTATCCGCACCCGGTGACCGGCGCCAGCGAGCAACTCGGCTACCGTCCATCCGACCGGACCAGCCCCGGTAACTACCATCTGCTCCATGCTCGTTCCTTCCAGAAGGCATTGAGGGGCGAAACTATTGGCAGGAGTTGAAGGGATTATGTCGCATTCCCAGTTCGCCGTCCATGCCCCCGAAAGCGGCAACGCCCACGGGTCTTTAGTTGCTAACCGGCGCGAAACCTCGCGTTAATCCGCCGCTGTCACCATTGAATTGACCCAACCGGCCTTCCAATGAGGAGTCAATGACACGCATCGGCCTAATCAGGGTTCTCACTTCGAGTGATCCCCGACTGTTGAACATCCACGGTCGCGCGGTCCGCGACGCGTTCGGTGTGGAAGTTGTTTCGCGAGCGGTCCACGACCAGCCGGAAGGCGTCCACGACCAGTTGACTCACGATTTCGCGTCCCCCAAGGTCATGGCTCTCGCCGCCGACCTGGCACCCCACGTTGACGGCATCATGATCAGTTGTTCCTCCGATCCCGGGCTGGAGGACGTACGCAGCCTCGTTGATATTCCGGTGGTGGGCGCCGGCTCTGCAGGGGCGGCCGCTGCCCTCGCCCTGGGCTCCCGGATTGGTGTGCTCGCGCTCAGCACAGAACCGCCGCTCGCCGTTGCCCGGGTGCTGGGTGAGCATTTGCATTCGGTTCAGGCGCCCGACGGCGTCACCCACACCCAGGATCTACTCACGCCGTCCGGGGTTTACGAAACCTATCTCGCGGCGGAGCGGCTGGTTGACGAGGGCGCCGACGTCATCCTGCAGGCGTGCACTGGGCTGACCAGCATGGGGGTCTCGCGCGAACTTCGCCGGCGGTACGGCCTACCCGTGGTCGACGCCGTCCTGGCGGCTGGGTCGGCTTTGACCCTGCAGTTGGGCAGTCCCGACGCTCGGCGCCACGCGGGCGGGGTGCTCGCCAAACTGGCCGGTTAGCCGTTGGTGTGTTCCCGTCCGCTGAGCTACCGGGGCTACTCAGGCTGCCCGGGGTGCTGGCGGCGCCCTAGCTTGGTGAGCGAGTCCCACCGCCGGGCCGCGAGACGGCGTAACTCACCGTTCGCATCCGTTGCCCGATTCTGAGTGCTCGATCGGCGGCGGCTGGGCCAGCTCACCGATTTTCCTTTGGGTGCGCTGGGGGAAGACGCCGCTGAATCGGGCTGGTCCGCTGCCGGCCCGTCGACTTTCCGATTTTTCTTCATCATCCCTTTTGACCCCCAGTTAGACCTCTGATCTGATCATAGGGGCCAACGGTGGCCTGGTAAACACCTGACGGCCCTGCCTGCATAAAGGGCGGGTAGGAATGAAGGACCGTTCGCGTATCGCCAGCCCATAATCGAGTAGTCGGCACGCGTTACATCACCGCCGTGTCCTCCTAGCCTGAAATCCCACGGGAAGACAGGACACTATGATCGACTACGCCATCGAATCTCTGCCTCTCTATTCCCCGGGGACACTCAAGGACCTGGAGCGTGAGCTCGAGAACCCTGAAGCCTGCAACGCCTTCGTCCAGATTTCGATCGGCATGTGGGATCAACGGTTCTACCGACTCAGTCGGGCCGCCGAAGATCGGGATGAGCGTCTCCTGATGGATGTCATCCTCAGTATCGAAAGCTCCAGCAGAATGCTGGGACTTCTCCAGCTCGCCGCCTTGGCGGGCGTGCTGAAAACCAGACTGAAGCATCAGGACCTGGATGGCGTAGTCGGTCTCCTACCATCCCTCGAACAGTGCGGGACGCGGAGCATGCGCGAGCTGCAAGCGGCGTACCCCGCCTAGACCGGCGGCGATCCGGGACGGAACCTCGATGGCGCGAAGGCCTGTCGAGGAACCACCGCCCGGGTCGCTGCCCCCGCACGATCGGGGATTTACCAGTCGTGAATGGTCCCGTCCTTGAGCCGGTTGAACGGCAGGTAGGCGGGGGTGTATGGATGGGCCGCTGCAGCGTCCAGATCGAGTTCGACGCCGAGTCCGGGCTGCTCGCCCGGGTGTAGGTAGCCGTCCTTGAAGGAGAAGGACTGCTGGAACACCTCGTTGGTGAGATCGCCGTGCCGCATGTACTCCTGGATGCCGAAGTTGTGGATTGCCAGGTCCAAGTGCAGGGCCGCGGCCATCCCCACCGGCGAAATGTCGGTGGGCCCGTGGATGCCTGACTTGATCTGGTATTGGGCCGCATAGTCGAGGATTTTCTTCATCGCGCTGATTCCCCCGGTGTGGGTGACTGCCGAGCGAACGTAGTCAATCAGCTGCTCGCGGATCAGGGTCTGGTAATCGAACACGGTGTTGAACACCTCCCCGATGGCCAGCGGCGTGGTGGTGTGCTGCCGGACCAGCCGCAGCGCATCCTGGTTCTCCGCCGGGGTGCAGTCCTCCAGCCAGAACAGGTCGTACGGTTCCAGCGACTTGCCCAGGCGGGCCGCCTCGATCGGCGTCATCCGGTGGTGGCCGTCGTGCAGTAGCGGCAGTTCTGGTCCGAACTCGTTGCGCACCGCCTCGAACACGGTGGGGATGTGCCTCAGGTAGGCGCGGGTGTCCCAGTCCTCCTCGGCGGGAAGGGCCGCGCGCTGCGCCGGCTCGTAGTCGTAGCGGGTTCCACCGGCACTCGGCTGGGCTGCCACCCCGTACACGGCATCGATGCCCGGCACGGCGGTCTGGATCCGGATCGCCTTGTATCCCAGCTCAAGGTGTTCCCGGACGGAGTCGAGGATCTCGGGGATGTCCCGCCCGCTGGCGTGGCCGTAGGCACGGATGCCGTCCCGTGACGCGCCGCCGAGCAGTTGGTACAGCGGCATGCCAGCGGCTTTGGCTTTGATATCCCAGAGCGCGACGTCGACGGCCGCGATCGCCGCCATGGTCACCGGCCCCCGGCGCCAGTACGCTCCGCGGTAGAGGAACTGCCAGGTGTCCTCAATCCGGTGCGCGTCCCGTCCAATCAGCAGCGGCACCACGTGGTGTTCCAGATACGCAGCGGCGGCCAGCTCGCGCCCATTCAGCGTGGCGTCGCCAAGCCCGGTCAGGCCGTCCTCGGTGGTGATCTGGAGAGTGACGAAGTTCCGATCCGGACTCGACACGATCACTTCTGCGCTCTTGATTTTCACTTACGTCTCCTTGCTACGAACTTCAGATAAATGAACCAGACTGACTAGCGGATGGTGCTGCCTGCCGATTGGTCGGCCAGGGCAAGTTCGCTGCGATACGGCAGGTTCTCCCAGTCGCCCGACCCGGAAACAGCAAACGCGCCGAGCG
The DNA here is from genome assembly GCF_003075455.1 of Arthrobacter sp. Bz4. Taxonomy (GTDB): domain Bacteria; phylum Actinomycetota; class Actinomycetes; order Actinomycetales; family Micrococcaceae; genus Arthrobacter_D. The sequence goes on along the minus strand of NZ_QDAE01000004.1, from coordinate 202,329 downwards.
TCGCCCCGCGCAGCAGTCGCCCGGCGGTTGGCTCCCCATCGAGCAACGCTGAGAGATACCCTGCCGTGAACGCGTCACCGGCCCCCACCGTGTCCACCACCGGTACCGGGATCGCGCTCTGGTGCACCGGCCGCTCCCCCGCGGTGAAGGTCGAGGCACCAGCCGCACCGCGCTTAACGACGACGTCTCGCACCCCGCGCACGTGCAGGCCCGCCACGGCTTCGGCTTCCGAAACGCTGGGGGCCACGAGGGCCAGTTCGTCGTCGGAAGCGATGACGATGTCGGCCAGGTCAACCAGCGGGCCAAGCACCGCCGAAGCCTCGGAGACGGCCCACAGTTTCGACCGATAGTTGACGTCGAAGCTCACCAGGATGCCCCGGCGTTTCGCTTCACCCGCCGCCCACAGGGTGGCTTCAGCCGCAGACACGGAGAGTGCGGGGGTAATCCCGGTGAGGTGCAGGACCCGCGGGTTGCCTTCCAGCGCCGCCCGCAAGTCATCGCTGCAGAGCGCCGAGCCGGCCGAATTCGCCCGGTAGTAGGCGGCCCGCGACACCTCAGCGATCCGCCGTTCCAGCAGCATCAGGCCGGTGGGGCGCCTGGGGTCGACGACGACGCCGTCGGTCACCACGGCCTCGGCGCGCAGGGTCCGCAATGCGAAGGTCCCCACTTCGTCGGCTCCGAGCCTGCCCACCCAGCTCACCCGGTGGCCGAGCCGGGCGAGCCCGATCGCGACGTTGGTTTCAGCGCCGCCGAGCGACATGGTCATCGCGCCCCCGGCACGCAGCAAGCCCGCAGCCCGGATCGACGCCATGGTTTCGCCGAAGGTGACTACCTCAATTTTTAAGGTGCATGCATTGCATGCATTGCATGCACTTTCACATTCGGATTGTGCCTGCAATGCCTGCAATGCATGCACGTTTCCCGAGGACTACCTCCCACCGCTCCTTCACTAGGAACCGGGCTACTCCCCGCTGGCCCCCTGTCAGCATCCGCACTCATCCGGCGACCGCCGCCGCGAGCTCCAGGTACCGCCGGGCACGCTGCCGCAGTTCGGTCAGGTCCCCGCCCGACGCCGAGTCCCCCACCAGCGGTGAACCGACGCCGACGGCAACGGCGCCGCGGGCGAGGTAATCGGCGGCTGCTGCCTCGTCCACTCCGCCGACCGGCACAAACGGGATGGCCGGGAACGGGTCCCGCAGGGCCGAGAGGAAGCGGGGCCCGCCAAGTGAGGCGGGGAAGAGTTTGATCGCAGTGGCGCCCTGGTCCATTGCCGAGTACACCTCGGTGGGGGTCAGTGCGCCGGCAATGACCGGCAGCTGGAGCCTGACGCCTGCGGCGACTGATGCGGAGACCGCCGGAGTCACGAGGAACTGTCCACCGGCAGCGGCGACCTGCTCGGCGTCGTCGGCGGTCAGGACCGTACCGGCCCCGACGGTCGCCCGGTCTCCCACCTCCTGACGCACCGCGGCAATGACGTCGACGGCGCCGGGGGTGTTCAGCGACACCTCGAGGTAGCGGACCCCCTCGTCGACCAGGGCTACGGCGGCACGGATTGAGGCATCCCGGTCGGTACCGCGGATGATGGCCAGCAAGCGGGAGCTGCTGAGTCCGTCAAGAAAGTCAGACATGGGTGGTCCTTTCGTAGGGCTGGAAGGCCGGTTTACCACTCGGCGTAGGAGCCGTCGTCGTGCCGCCACACGGGTGAACGCCAGGCGTGGCCGCTCTTGTCTGCCCGCCGGACGGCTGCTTCATCGATTTCGATGCCCAGACCCGGACCGGTGAGGCGCTCCACGTGGCCGTCCACGAACTTCAGCGGGGTCTTGTCGAGGACATAGTCGAGCACTTCGGCGCCCTGGTTGTAGTGGATGCCGATGCTCTGTTCCTGGATCAGGAAGTTGGTGGTCGCGAAGCCCACCTGGAGGCAGGCGGCGAGCGCCAGCGGACCCAGCGGGCAGTGCGGCGCGAGCTGGACGTCGTAGACCTCGGCAAGGGAGGCGATTTTGCGGACCTCGGTGATGCCACCGGCATGCGAGAGATCCGGTTGCGCGACGGCGATGCCCGCCTGCAACACCGGGAGGAATTCCTGCCGGTTGTAGAGCCGCTCCCCGGTCGCGATGGGGATGCTCGTGGAACTGGTCAGCCCACCGATCAGGTGCGAATTCTCCGGCACCGTCGGCTCCTCCAGGAAGAAGGGGTGCAACGGTTCCAGCAGCGGTGCAACCCGCCGCGTGTTGGCAAGGGTGAACCGCCCATGGAAGTCGACGGCCACGTCCCGGTGCGGGCCGAGCACCTCGCGGGCAGCGGCGACGCGCTCCACCACGGCGTCGATCTCCGCGACGCTGCCAAGCGGGCTCATCCGACCGCTGGCATTCATCTTCACTGCGGTCAGTCCCACCTCAAGCTGGGCGGAGATGGAGTCAGCCACCTCGGCGGGTTCGTCGCCGCCCACCCAGCCGTACATCCTGATCCGGTCGCGGACATGCCCGCCGAGCAACTGGTGCACTGGCACGCCGAGCGATTTCCCGGCAATGTCCCACAGTGCCTGGTCCAACCCGGCGACGGCGCTGGCCAGGATGGCACCGCCACGATAGAAGGAGCCCTTCGTCATGACCTGCCAGTGGTCCTCGATCCGGAGCGGGTCGGCGCCGATCAGCAACTCGGAGAGCTGCTCGACGGCGGTCCGCACCGTCTCGGAGCGACCCTCCACCACCGGCTCGCCCCAGCCGACAATGCCGCGGTCAGTTTCCACCCTGACGAACAGCCACCGTGGTGGGACGAGGAAGGTTTCGATCCTACTAATGCGCATGAATGTTGCTTTCGGAGAGGTACGCGACAATGTGGTCAACCATTGCCTGTGGTGGGAGGGACAGGTCGACGGTCAGGCCGCGTTCGTCGTCGCCCAGGGTCTGCAGGCTCTCGTACTGGGAGGCAAGCAGCGACGGCGGCATGTACTCGTGTTCCCGCTCGGAGATCCGTGCGGCCACCAGTTCAATGGTGCCGTGCGGGTGCACGACCACCAGTTCTGGGACGTGACCGCGGAGCAGGTCCCGGTACGCGAGTTTGAGAGCCGAACAGGCGACGACGACGCCGGCTTTCCGGCCTTCGGCGAGCACCTCACCGACGGTGTGTAGCCAGGGAAGCCGGTTGTCGTCGGTGAGGGGCGTCCCTGCGGCCATCAGGGTTTTGTTGTCCACCGGGTGCAGATCATCACCGTCAACGAAAGCGACGCCGAGGCGTTCAGCGAGCAGCGACCCGATGGTGCTTTTGCCAGAACCCTGCACCCCCATGACCACGATTGGCGGGGTTTTTGAGTCTGCCATGACCTAGCCTTTGGTCGCGCCGGCGGTCAGGCCGGAAACGATGTACTTCTGGGTGAACAGCGCGATCACCATGATCGGGATAGTGACCACCACGGAAGCGGCCATCAGGCCTCCCCAGTCGATGCTGGCGTAGGCCACGAAGTTGAAGATGGCCACGGGCAGCGTCTTCGTCTCGGCGCCGGAGAGCACCAGGGCGAACATGAAGTTGTTCCACGAGAAGATGAAGGACAGGATTCCGGCCGTTGCCACGCCGCCGATGGACAGGGGCAGGGTGATCCGCAGGAAGGCGCCGATGTGGGTGAGTCCATCCACCCGGGCCGCTTCCTCGAGCTCAAGGGGCATCGAATCGTAGTAGGACATCATGATGTACACGATCAGTGGCAGGGCCACGAACATGTGCGAGAGGATCAGCACCCCGTATCCGCCCACCAGGGACAGGTTGGAGAATACGTAGTACCAGGGCACCAGCAGGCTCACGCCCGGGATGATGCGGGCCATCAGGACTACCAGCGCTGAACGGCGCATCGCGAACCGGCTCATGGAGTAGGCCGCCGGGACGCCGATGATCAGGGATAGCGCCGTCGACGCGAACGCCACCCAGAAGCTGTTGAACACGAACGAGAAGTAGTTGTTGCGGCCCAGCACCGTTTCGTAGTTGGCGGTGGTGGGGGTGAAGATCAGGGTTTTGCTGGCGTCGTAGATGTCGACGTTGGTCTTCAGCGAGGCCAGGAACATCCAGACCAGCGGGGCGATGAACGCGAGCACCACGAGGGTCAGGGCGACAACGCGGAAGATCTTGTAGCCCTGCCGGCGAAGTGGTTTCTTCCGGCGCGCGGGAATGCCGGTGGGCTTGGTGCTGCCCTGGCTGAGGTTGGGGGCGATCGTGCTCATGAGCTACACGTCCTTCCGGCGCCGGGTCAGAACCCACATGGCCGCGATGATGATGAGGAAGAAAAGGATCAGGACGGTTGAGGACAACCCGTAGTCGTTGTAGTCGAAGCTAAGCCCGTAGGCGTAGATATTCAGCGTCTCCACCTCGTTGAAGGATCCACCGCCGCGCCCCTTGGTGGCGTACAGCAGGTCGAAGGTTTTGAGCGCGTCGATGCTGCGCAGGAGGACCGCCACAATGATGGTCGGCATCAGCAGGGGGACGGTGACGTAGCGGAACCGCTGCCACGCGTTGGCGCCGTCGATCCGGGCCGCCTCGTCCGGCTCCTCGGAGAGGGAGGTAAGGCCGGCGAGCAGGATGATGACCACCATGGGGGTCCACTGCCAGATGTCGATGAAAATCACTGTGGGTAGCGCGGTCGCCTGACCGGAGAGCCAGGGCTGGGGCGGAATGCCCACAAAGCCGAGCACCTGGTTGGCGAACCCGATGTTGGGGTCGAAGATCAGCCGCCACATCATCCGACGGCGACCGGGGTGGCGACCAGGGGCAGGAGGATTGCCACCCGGACCCATTTTTCGCCCTTGAACGGGCGCCACAGCAGGAGTGCGATGCACATGCCCAGGATCATCTGGACGGCGAGCGCCACAAAGGTGAAGGCGAAGGTGCGTCCGACGGCGGGCCAGAAGCGTTCAGTGTCGGTGAGCACTTCGGCGTAGTTGGCGAAACCGATGAACTCGGATTCGGCGCGGACCGACCCTGAGGAGTCGGTCAGGCTCAGGTACATGGTCCAGCCGAGCGGGAAGATGATGAGGATGCCGACGAAGATCATGGCCGGCGCCGCGAACAGCCACTTCCGGTGGTTGTTCGCCCAGTCGGAGTAGGCCTTGTAATGGGTGTTTCCCGGCCTGCGGTCCTTCGGCGGGTTGATCCTCGGTGGGGAGGCGACAGTCATGGTCAACGTCCTTGGTGCGCTAATGGCAATGGTTGCAAAGGTGGTGGGTGGAGCGCGTCAGGGTGCGGCGGCCGGCCGGTCAGCGGGCCCGGTGGTTGCGCCGCCCAGCGGAGGTTGTCTCCGCCGGGCGGCGCCGCATCGCAGGGCGGCTGCGGGAGCCGCCGTCGAACGCTATTCGCGTTCGTCGTCCAGGAAGGCCTGGAAGGATTCGCTCGCTGCATCAGCTGCCGCGTCTACGTCGCCGCCGGTGATGCCGATGACGATCGGATCGCCCACCACTTCACGGGCTTCAGCCACGTTGATCACGAGCGGGCGATCGTAGCCGACGCCGTTTTCGGCGCTGGCCTCGATGGCCGCAACGAGGTCCTCGGGATAGGTCGCAGTGCCTTCAGGGTCGGCCCAGACCGATGTGCGGGGACCGGGGACGCCTGCCTGCTGGATTTCGAGAACCATTTCCTTGCTGGTGGCCCATTCGAGGAACTTCCAGGCGTTGTCCTGGTTCTTCGATGCCTCGTTAATGCCGAGGCCCCACGATGGTACGTTGTAGGGCTTGGATCCGGCAGGACCTGCAGGCAGTGGGGCGAAGCCGACATTCTCGGCAACCTGCGAGTTCGCGGGGTCGGTGGCGTTCTGATAGAGGCTGTCTGCCTCGGTGTAGAAGGCTGCACCGCCCTGGGTGAAGATGGCCATGGCTTCGGGCCAGCTCATGTCGGTGCTGACATTCTCTGGACCATATTCGTTGATCATGCGGCCGTAGTAATCGTAGGCTTCCTTGGCTTCCGGTGAGGCGATGGCTGAGTTGCCTTCCTCATCGATGAAGTCGCCGCCGAAGCTGTAGAGGAAGCTGGAGAACTGGGTGACGGCCGGTGACTTGCCGGTGCGGGCGACGAAGCCTGCGACGTCGGGGTTCTCTTCGCTGATCTGCTTCGCGGCGGCTTCCAGCTCTTCGAGAGTCTCCGGGACCTCGAGGCCTGCAGCCTCGAGGAGGTCGGTGCGGTAGTACAGCACCTCGCGCTCGGTGATGGTTGGGACGCCAACCACCTTGTCCTCAAACGTGGTGGAGTCGACGGGGCCGCTCTGGAAGTCTGACCATTCCCACTCGGGGTTAGATTCGACGCGTTCCGTCAGATCGGCCAAGTAGCCGTTCTGAGCAAACAGCTTGCCCTCCTGCAGTGGCCGGTACATCATCACGTCGATCTCATCGGTGCCGGCGTTGAGCTGCACGTTGTACTGGGCCGATAGCTGGTCTTCGCCGAGCTGCGTGAGTTCGACGGTCAGGCCCGTTTCTTCTTCGAATTCGGGAATTGCTTCAATGATGGTATCGGTCCACACATGGTTGGCGAGGGTAACCCGCAGAGTGTCGGAGGCTTCGTCGCCGCCACCGCCTCCGCCGCATGCCGCAAGGGTTCCACCCAGTAAGGCCGTGACCGCCAGTCCGGCTACCCGCATAGTTTTACGCTGCACTGTTGCTCCAGTTCTCTTCGTTGAGGACACCCGCAATAGCCGGGGCCAGGAGTAGATGATCGGTTTACATCTGCTAATAGCCACGATAGTAGTGACAAAGATCATACTTATGCAACCCCGTCACTCGAATGGGATGCTCTTGATACGCTTCACTTCATGCAGCCAACTGATCCCCATACCCCCGGTGTCATGCCCTCTGGCCTGCATGCGTCAGTGGTTGACCAGATGGGACTGGCCATCGGAGCCGGCGAATGGGCCGCCGGATCGGTGATGCGGATCGAAGAGCTCGAGGAGCGCTACGGCGTCTCCCGCTCGGTCATCCGCGAGGTGCTGCGTGTCCTAGCCTCCATGGGAATGGTCGAATCACGACGGCGGGTGGGCGTCCAGGTGCTGCCCCCCACCGAATGGAACCTCTACGACCGCCAGGTCATCAGGTGGCGCCTTGCCTCCCCGGGGCGGGTCGCCCAGCTCCGCTCATTGACCGAGTTGCGCACGGCAGTGGAGCCGCAGGCCGCCCGGCTGGCAGCACTGCGGGCGCCGCTGGCCGACGCCAGCGAGCTCATGGGACTGGCCGGAAAGCTGTGGGCCGCCGGGCAGGACGGCGACACTGAACTGTTCCTGACCCTCGACATCCAGTTCCACCGCCTGGTGCTATCCAGCTCCGGGAACGAGATGTTCGGGAAGCTCAACTCCCTCGTCGCCGAGGTTCTGACCGGGCGAACCCACTATGGCCTCATGCCCGAGCACCCGCACGACGAAGCACTGCAACTGCACGTCGACGTCGCCAGCGCCATCCAGCGCGGCAACCCGGTCGATGCCCACCACTCAATGCTCGCCATCATGGAACGTGCCATGACCGAAATGAGCACGCTCTGGGATGAAGCAGCGCACAAATAGGATCAGCCAAAAGAAACTGATGCGCTGGCCGCGGAGGATTCGCCTCAGCTCGAACACACTGGCTCCCTCAGAGTGGGTGCACCTCTGACCGGCGTTGGAGCCGTCCCCGTACATGGCCCTGTACCCGGCAGACCCAGTGAACACCGGCACCCCGAGGGCGTCGCGCTCTCCGGCCGAGTTCCCTACCTGACCGCTGGCGACGTCGTCACGATCGCATCGAAGGCCTCGGCGAGCTGGTTCAGCGTATGGTCGCCGCCCCCGACCACTCCGTATAAGCCTTGAATATTGGCGGCTGTTTCCCTGCGCATAGGGGCTTACGCGGCGTAAAATTGGGGTACCCGGAAGTGGTCCTGCGAGCCAAGGAGAGCTGTGATGGAACGAACCCCAGAGGATCCTCATGTAGTGGTGGGCGTCGACGGCTCGGAGCCTTCGATCCTCGCCCTGAGGCTGGCCGCGAAACTCGCCCCGGCCCTTGGCGCTGAAGTCCACGCCGTTGCCTGTTGGGACTATCCAAGGATGTACGAGGAGTACCTCCTCCCCGACATGACCATCTTCGGAAAGGGTGCCCAGAAACGCCTCGATGAGGCTATTCACGAGGCGTTTGGAGACGAGACGCCGCCTGGATTCACCAGCACCATCATCCGCGGTCATCCGTCGACCGTGCTGGTCGAGGCGGCCGCGAGGGCACAGATGCTGGTGGTCGGCAGGCGGGGTCACGGCGGCCTCCGCGGCCTGCACCTGGGATCCGTGAGCAACGCGTGTGTCGCGCGTGCCGTCTGCCCGGTAGTCGTGGTGCACGACGACGGAAAAGCCGAACCACACCACCGCTGGCGTGACCGCTACCGCGAGAACCGTCCCCTTGAGCCCTATGACCTGATCTGATCTGGCAGGAACATTAGGTGCCAGAGGCGAACCGTTCCCGCAATCGCGCCGTTCAGACCAACCGATCAGCCGAAAAACGTTGTTGCTTCGTCATAGCGTGACTGCGGGACAGTCTTGAGTTGCGCCACCGACTCTCCTAGGTCTACCCGCACGATGTCAGTGCCGCGGAGGGCAACCATGGTGCCCCACGCGCCGTCGTGAACGGCGTCTACTGCTGCCATGCCCAGCCGGGTGGCGAGCACCCGATCTGACGCACTCGGCGCACCACCCCGCTGGATGTGCCCGAGAGTTGTGGACCGCGTTTCAATCCCGGTTCGTTGCTCGATGATGGGTGCGAGCCTTTCACCAATACCACCCAGCCTGGGTCGATTGAAGGCATCAAGTCCGCGTTCCGAGTGGGGGTGGTTCATCTCCGCCGAGACAAATCCCTCGGCCACAACCACCAGCGGGGTTCTTCCCCGGTGAAACGGCTTCGCCACCCACTCGCAAATCTCCTCCATGCTGGGCTGCTGTTCCGGGATGAGAATCGCGTGGGCACTCGTGGCCATGCCCGCGTGTAGCGCGATCCAGCCAACATGGCGTCCCATCACCTCCGCAATCATGCACCGATGATGCGATTCGCCGGTGGTACTCAGCCTGTCGATCGCCTCGGTCGCGATCTGCACCGCAGTGTCGAAGCCAAACGAATAGTCGGTCGCGGACAGGTCGTTATCCACCGTTTTGGGGACACCGATGATCCGCACACCATCATCACTGAGGATTTTAGCGGCGGCGAGGGTTCCCTCACCGCCAATTACAATCAGCGCATCCACCCCGAGGGAACGAAGGTTCGCTTCGATGTGCTGCACGCCGCTGCCATCGCCGAACGGGCTGGTGCGGGAAGTGCCAAGAATTGTTCCGCCCTGTTTGGCAATACCGCGAACGCTCATCCAATCCAGGATGATCGAATTGTTTTCAACCAACCCCCGCCAGCCGTCGATGTAGCCGACGAATTCGTCGCCATGGTTCCGGATCCCCCGGAGCACGCAGGACCGGATCACAGCGTTCAACCCCGGGCAATCTCCGCCGCTGGTCAGAATTCCAATCCGAGCCATTACTCTTCTCCAGCCATCGTTTCGCCCTGTCCGGGACCCTTGTTTTGCCTACCTCAACGCAACCATCAATCCACTGGACCTGCCATGAGGGCTTACCCGCCGTCCCCATGGGGGATAACCAGCACGCATAGTGATTTAATGCATAAACCGATGGTGTGCTGCACAGGTGTCCGGTCCCACGGAGATTCAACGCGCATTTCGTCAGAGAGGACGGAAATGACTGATTCCTGGCTGGGGCCTGACCCACTAATGCATGGCACGCTGCAGGTGGATAGCGCGCAAAAGCGGTTGGACACTGTCGCGGAACTGGCACGTGACCTCGCCGGACGATTTGAGCTTCAACCGCTCCTGGAACGGATTTTGGGGCATGCCGCACTGCTGCTTGGCTGCGAATCGGGTTCCCTCTCCCTAGTCAACGAAGCGAGCGGGACCTACGCCAAAAAAGTCGATTTCGGCGTGGGCTGCCAGGAAGGGCAAACCTTCTCGCTAGAGGAAGGAATCACCGGCCTGGTGGTGCGGGATCGCTCCACGGTGATCCTCCGGACCTACAGTCAAGTGTCGAAGGGCCATATCTCCCCAGAAGATCCCCGGTGGAACTGCGCGGTCATTGGGGTACCCATCCAGTGGGATGCACGCGTCATCGGGACCTGCATCATCTTCGGCGCCGATCCGCAGCGCGTGTTTACTCCCGATGACGCCGCGTTGGCTGAGCTCTTCGCCAGCCACGCAGCGATCGCGTTGAAAAATTCAGAATTGCACGCCATCGCTTCTGAACGCGAGCAGGAGGCCGCCATCGGAGTGGAACGGGAGCGGGCGGTGCGGGACGTTCACGAGACCATCGGCCGGTCCCTGGCCACCCTGCTTCTCAGTCTTGATGATGCGGACAAAGCGGTCCGGCGGGACGGCCTGGAAGCCGCCGCAACCCGGCACATCGGAACCGCCCGTAATATCGCCCATGATGCCCTGGCCGAAACGCGCCGCACAATCCTGGGGATGGGCCCGGCGTCCCTCGCGGGCCGGGACCTCGACGTGGCAGTCGCGGCCGAACTGACCTGGGCCGAATCGATGAGCGCTGCGGAGACGCAACTCACCGTCATCGGGTCTCCCCGCGCGCTTGCCCCGGAGATCGCTCACCAGGCGTTCAAGATCATCCAGGAGGCGCTGGGCAATGTGGTCACACACTCGAGGGCGACGAGCGTTCGGGTGGGATTGGTCTATGAGAGTGATTCGCTAGCTGTCCTGGTGGAAGACAACGGGCGGGGATTTGATCTGGCTACCACCCACGGGGACCACTCAGCCCTGCCCACGGGATGCCTTGGCCTGCATGGGATGACCTCGCGTGCGGTCCATCTGGGAGGTGACCTGCACATCGACACGATGCCCGGGTGGGGTACCAAGGTGAGGGCCACCCTGCCCGACAAGGTGCCGGAGCGGGGCGAGCGCCCCCAGCCGCGGTGGAAGGTGCTGATCGCCAACGACAAACCCCTCATCAGCGCTGGCTTGGTCAGGCTACTACAGATCAGCGAGCCAGCAGTTCAGGTAGCGGCCGAAGTCAGCTCTTCAGGGCAACTGCTGGACGCATACGAACTACTCCGCCCCGACGTCCTGGTGGTTGATCTGGACATGGTCCAGGAAACCGATACGGGACTACTCACGGAGGTCAGGAAACTCGATCCACAGGCCGCCATCGTGGTCCTCACGGATAATCCCACGGTGGACCAGGTGCGGTCAGCCAAACAAGCTGGCGTGCGAGGATTCATCAACCGCAAAGCGGGAGGAGAGGCGATTGCGCGGGTGATCGTCGCGGCTGGTCAGGGGCAGGCGCTGGTGGAGGGCGAGCTTTTCGATTCCCTCATGGCTGCCGCCCCGGAGGACACCACGCTGGACAGTTTCACGGTGCGCGAGCGGCAGGTGCGCGACATGGTGCTACAGGGCATGGCGGACAAACAGATCGCGCGCCAGCTGCAGATCTCCGCAAAGACCGTTGAAAAACACGTTGGATCCCTGCTCCGCAAGACCGGAGCCCGCAACCGGACCATGCTGGTCAGCATGAGCGGCGTCGAGCCGTCCCAGCCCACGCCCGACGTAGGTGCGGCCCCCGGTATCCGCCGGGGGCCGCACCTAGGATCAAGGTCCGCATCCTGAAATGCGATCCAGATAAACCTCACAACCTGTTGGCTAGAACACCCGCATCGCAATCTCGGCGGGATCGTTCAGCAGCGACTCAATCTCGTCGTCCAGCCGGACGAGCGTGATCGAGGCGCCAGCCATGTCCAATGACGTGCAGTATTCGCCCACATAGCTGCGCCCGACGGTGATTCCCTTGGCGGCCAACTGCTTGTGGGCCTGCCCGTAGAGCAGATACAGCTCGCTGATCGGGGTGCCCCCGAGGCCGTTCACCATCAGGGCCACGCGGTCGCCGTCCTTGAACGGCAGGTCGCTAACCACCGGCTCAAGAATTTCGTCAACGATGTCATTGGCGGGCATCATCTTGGCCCGACGCCGGCCCGGCTCACCGTGGATGCCTACCCCCACCTCGATCTCGTCCTCGCCTAGTTCGAAGAGCGGGCTTCCCTTCGCTGGCGGTGTGCAGGCGGTCAGTGCCACACCCATGGTACGGGTCACCGAGTTCACCTTCTCGCCGATCCGGATCACCTCGTCAAGGTCCGCGCCGCGCTCGGCCGCGGCAGCCACCGCCTTGATCACGAAGAAGTTTCCCGCGACTCCACGCCGGCCGATGGTGTAGGTGGAGTCCTGCACCGAGACGTCGTCGTCAATGAACAGCGTCTTCACGTTCACGCCTTCGGCGGCGGCCATCTCCTGGGCCATGTCGAAGACCATTCTGTCGCCGGTGTAGTTATTTACCAGCAGCAGCACGCCCTTTGGGGAGGCAAGTAGCTTGGTGGTTTCGAAGACGTAGTCGAACGGGGGCGCAGCGAACACGTCACCCGGGCAGGCGGCGTCGAGCATCCCCTTGCCTACAGCCATCACGTGGGCCGGCTCGTGGCCGGAACCAGATCCCTGAACGATGGACACCCTATTCTCGTTGGGGCTATCGGACCGCATGATGAGGTTGTATTCCGGCACATACCTCAGCGTCTCAGGATTGGCCAGTGCCAATCCCTCGAGCATTTCCGGAACAAACTGCTTGGGATCATTGACAAACTTTTTCATCTGGGCTCCACATCGTTGTGTTGAATTGAAGGTCAAGGAACGGGCTAACGTGCTGCCCATTCGTCGGTCAGTCGTTCGATCATGATGCTATTGCCACCGCACCGGCGTCGGGCGAGCCGATGCTCCTTTTTCCGCTGTAGCTGGCCCGGCCCCGCCTGGCTTCCAGGGAACTGGTGGCGTCGGCTGCGGCCCGGGCGGTGTCGCAGAAGACTTTGAGGCAGCCGGCGGCGTCAGTTCCCTTGCTGAGTTCGCGTTCCAGCTCGTCGGTCGCCGGGACAATCGCGTCGAGGAGAGTCTTGTCCCCGAGCTCGGCATTTCCCCGCGCCTTGATGCCGTCGGTTGCACCGCGTAGCATCGCGACGACCGTGGCGCCGTCCATGGTCCCCGATGCCTTTGCTGCGGCGGACGCCCGCAGAAAGGCCGTCCCCCACAGAGGGCCGGAGGTTCCGCCAATTCGGCTGGAGATGGCCAGCGCAATCTGCTGCAGAAAAGTGGCAGGGTCGTCGCGCTTGAAGGTATCCCAGTCGGTCAGGACCTTTTCGAAGCCGCGAGCCAATGAGTAGCCCAGGTCGCCGTCGCCGACGACTGCGTCAAGGTCACCAAATTCCTGCTCCTTCTCCACAGCCGTATGCGCAATGGAGCGGACCACAAATTCGACGTTCTCAAGGTCGGTGGATGTCATGATGCCTCCGGGTGGGTTGTGACGGACGGTGAATCCAGTAGCTGTTGGAGAGTTGAGAGGGAGACGACGTCATCCACCTCAACGCCGAGCGGGCTGGCGAGCACCTCGGCGGACTCACCAGGGTCCCCGAGCGAAGTGACCACCAGGGACGCCCCGGTGAAATCTTCGGAGCGCGTGAAACTGCTGACGGTGACCACTGTGCGGAGGCCAGCGGCCACTGCCGCGCGGAGTCCGTTTGAGCTGTCCTCGACCACCACGACGTCGTCGGTGCTGAGGCCGAGGTCCTCAAGTGCGAGCAGATAAATGTCGGGCGCCGGTTTCTTGCGCGGCACCACGTCCCCTGCGAAGACGGCGAAATGGGCGGCGAGCTCCTTCCCGACGGCGTGGGTGAGCACCGCCCGAACCGCGGGTTCCGCGGAGGTGGAGGCGACAGCAAGGCCCCAACCGGCGTCGTGCGCCTCCTGAACCAACCGGGCGATTCCACGCCGTGCGGGCATGACGCCTCCGTCCACCAAATCCGTATAGATGGCGGTTTTGCGTTTGTGCCAGGCGAGAATCGCCGTGTCCTTCGCGTCGTCGTCGTGCAGCCCAAGCTGACTGCTCACGTCGTCGGTGAGAATGCTTCGCATGCGTTCCTTGCCGCCGCCAATCTTCACCTTTTCCGCATAGTCATCGACGCTCCAGTGCACAGGTACCGAAAATTCCTCGAAGGTGCGGTTGAAGGCCGGGAGGTGGCCAAATTGTTCGGTGTCCGCGAGCACACCGTCGCAGTCAAAAATCAAGGTGGGCATGACTGGTTACCTGCCCTTCCCAGCACTGCCGAACTGTTCGGCCAGCTCCTTGACCATGTCGATCACGTCTCCACGGGTGTGCTTGAAGAGCGACGGCGGGTCCCATTTGTTGTTCTGTTCGGCCTGCTTCAGGAAGGTCAGGCTGGACTGCATGAACGTTTCTTTCAATGCCGTGGAGATGTTCACTTTGGCGCAACCCCGGGCGATCAGGTCCTGGAACTGTTCAGGGCTCAGCCCACTTCCGCCGTGCAGGGCAATGGGAATGGAGCGTGCCTGAACAATCTCGGTCACCCGGTTGACGTCCAAAACGGGGGCGGCCTTGTACGTACCGTGGGCGTTGCCGATGGACGGTGCGAAAACATCGATCCCGGTGGCGTCGATAAAGGTTAACGCTGTCTCGAGACTTTGCTGCTTCGACACCTCATCAGAGCCGTGGTCGTCCTCAACGCCGGTGATGGCCTCGATTTCGCCTTCCACCTGGGCGCCGTAACTTCGGGCCTCCCGGACCACTTCGATGGTCTGGCGTTGGTTTTCCTCGACCGGAAGCTCTGATGCGTCAAACAGCACTGAGTTCCAGCCGGCCTTCAGGCACTCGGTCACCACCTCGCGGTCCGGGCAGTGGTCGAGGTGAAGGGTCACCGGCACCTCGATCCCGCGGGTCAGCGACTCCCACATCTCAAACAAGACCCGGGAGCCGATGCTCCGCACGGTCTTCACCGATGTCTGCAGGATCACCGGAGAGTTGCATTCCACAGCTCCCGCGAGCACAGCCTCCATAGTCAAATCATTGAATACGTTTATTGCCGGCACCCCGTAGCGCGCCGAAAATGCCGGATCAACAATATCTTTCAAGGGCACAACACCCACGTCAAACCTCCTTGGTAGGTGGATTACACGGTAGGCGAGAACTCCTGGGCCTGGATATGAGGGAACACCCTCCCCCACATGGGGGTAATCACTACTTGGCAAGCCGACAGATGCCAGCAACGCTGTCCTCAGCACAGAGTTGTGCTGAAAATGTCGAGGAAGAGGAAGCTCATGGCAACTGGAACCGTGTTGGAGACTGTCACCCTGGAAGAGGCCCGCCGCGTGATCGACGCCGCAGCCGAGAAGGCCACAGAGATTGGCCAGCCCATGGATATCGCAGTGGTCGATGCTGGCGGCAACCTGAAGTCGCACGTCCGAATGGACGGCGCGAATATCGGCAGCATCACCATCGCGATCAATAAGGCCTACACCGCAATCGCCTTCCAGTGCGAAACCGGAGTCCTCCAGGACATGACCAGGCACGATGGGCCCATCTTCGGTCTCAGCGACGCCCACGGTGGCCGGCTCGTGGTGTTCCCGGGTGGCATTCCACTCGTGCGGGATGGAAGCATCGTGGGTGCGATCGGCGTGTCCACGGGATCGATTGACCAGGATCAGCAGGTGGCCGAAGCTGGCGCCGCCGCGTTCTCTGCGGTGCCGGTGTTCTGACTCCAGGTGTTCTGACGCCCAATGTTCTGACTCCAGGTGTTCTGACTGCCGGCCGCCTCGCCAGGAGCACCCAGACAAAAGGGCATCCGGGCGAAGGGGTCTCCGGGTAAAGACGCACCCGGGCAAGGACGCACTCGGGGAAGGTCCCGAAGGGGTAGCCCGAATTAGAACGTGCATGCATCGCATCCAGTGCATGCACTTGGCTGATCAGAGAATGCATGCATCGCATGCAGTGCATGCACTTTTTCTGCACACACCCCTCCCACACCGTCGAGTCAGCGCTGCCGCCTTGGGGGCATCCCGAACGGTGACCAGTTGGCCAGCACCCGCGCCATCAGGGCTGGATCGACGGATCCACCCGACACGACCGCCGCGACCGTTGCACCGCGCGGCGCCAGGTCGTGCATCCAGGCTGCGGTGGCGACGGCGCCGGACGGTTCGGCGACGAGGCGTCCCTCCACCGCGATGTGACGCACCGCCGCAAGAATTTGTTCCTCGGAGACGGTCACGACGTCGTCGACGTAGCGCCGGATGTGTTCCCAGGGGTGGACGCCGACGGCTGGCGTCCGGAGCCCGTCCGCGACCGTGCGGTAGGTGAGCTTGGTGTCCCAGGTGATGCGGCGCTGCTCGCGCAGGCTTTCGGCAGCGTCGGCCGCGAGTTCGGGTTCGACGCCGATCACCTGCACCTCGGGGCGCAGCGACTTGATGGCAGTCGCGATTCCGGAAATGAGCCCGCCACCCGAGATGGGAACAAGGACGACGTCGAGGTCGGGCAGTTGCTCGATGAGCTCCAGGCCGACCGTGCCCTGACCGGCGATGATACGGACGTCGTCGTAGGGCGGTACCTCAACGTAGCCGTGTTCGGCAGCGAGTTCCACGGTGCGGCTGTCCCGTTCAGATGCTGGCACGAGCACCACTTCGGCGCCGAGCGCGCGAACGGCTGCCACCTTGGTGGGCGGGGCGGCGTCGGGCATGACGATGACGGCGTGCAGGTCGAGCCGTTTGGCCAGCCAGGCGACGGCGCGGGCGTGGTTGCCTGAGGACTGGGCGATGATGCCGCGTTCTCGGGACTCATCGAGTACCTGGGAGATGGTGTTGTAGGCGCCGCGGAGTTTGAAGGCGCCGGTCGGCTGCAGGGACTCGGCTTTCAGGTGCAGGATGTCGGACGGGCGGTCCGGATGAGGCAGCGCGATGATCGGGGTCCGGAGCACCAGGTCCTGGATTCGGTCGGCGGCGGCTCGGATGTCGTCGAGAGTAACCAGCTGGGTTTCGGTGCCCGAGGTTGGCTTGTCTGTTGTGGCATAGGCGTTATCCATAGCTGGATCTTACGCGGTGGTGTCGGAGCGGCAACCGCTATTCGCAGCCCACCCCGTCGCCGTCTCGGTCCAGATGGGTGCCGTAGCCCGGCTGCCCCCGGTATACCGGCGCGGCTCCCGCATTCCGGGCGGCCGTGCAGTTTTCGTAGTAGGCCGCAGGGGCTGGGACGGGAACCGGTTCAGGCACGGGTGCGGGTGCTGGGGCAGGTGCGGGCGCTGGTGCTGGGGCAGGGGCAGGCGCGGGTGCGGGTGCTGGGGCGGATGCTGGCGCTGGTGCTGGTTCCGGCGTGGCGACGGGCGCGGCCTGGCTGGTGGGTGCCATCGTGTCGGAGCAGTCAGCGAGAACTCGGGCCATGGCGTCGCGCTCGGCCTGGGTGACCCAGAGCGTATAGGTGGCTTTCACCGAAATCTGCCGGGCCACATACTCACAGCGGAACGATTGGTTGGGCGGCAGCCAGGTAGCGGCGTCGCCCGCTCCCTTTTGAGCGTTGGTGGGACCGTCTGTCGCCTGGAGGTTCAGCGGATCGTTGGCGAAGGCAAGCCGCTGGCCGGCGCTGAGCTGCTGGGCGCCCTTCTGCCAGGCATCGGACAGTGCCACCACGTGGTCGATCTGGACGTCGATGCTAGTGGACTGCCCCCGGAGGAAGTCAATGGTGGTGCCGGTATAGGGGTCGTCGAGGATACCCGATTGGACCTTACACGGCACCGAATTGGCGTGAACGATCGCTGTCAGGTCCCTGTTGAGCATGTCGTTGCGGGTGTCGCAGCCGTTGCGGTCGACGTCGGCCCAGGCTTGACCGAACTGGTCGCGGTCGTAACCGGTTTTTGGCGCCCGACCCTTCACAGCCAGGGTATCCAACAGATCGAGGGCACGAGTGCTGTACTCGGGCTGGCCTTCGGGTGCGCTCGGGTCGCCGTCCGCGGCAACCACGTCGGCACTGTCGAGCGGTGCAACATCCTGGCTGGGCGTCGGGGCCGGGGTGAGAGTCGGGGTGCAGTCTCCCGGGGAGTGGCGGATGGGGTTGGAGACGCGGTGACGTCGTCGACCGGGGCCGAGGTGGTCTCTTCGGCGACCGCGGCGGGTGTGGTTTCGATCGGCGGTGCCAGGACCGCTCCGACCATGAAGGCGACCAGCGCCGCCGCCATGGTGATGGCACCCATCTTGCGGCCGGCGATGCCAGCCCATGACGGCCGATTGGTGACCACTACATAGAGACCCGTGAAGAACGCCACCAGACCTGCCATGATCACTGCGCCGCTGAGGCCGCTGCTCAGGAATCCAAGCACCAGGAGGAAGAGGCAGGCACCCGCCGCCACCGCCGTCGAAATCTTGATCTTCGACTTGTCCGTCGGCGGAGTGGATGGGGGCGGCGTGTTTGAGGCAGGCGGCAGCGACGGATAGTTCAAGTAGGTCCCCCAGATTTGTGAATGTCAGCGAAGTCTACCGGTGCCGTACTTGCGGTGACGGCGCCGAACCCGTGATGATGACATAGCGCATCAGCGCGAATGTTCGCCGGCGGTGGGGCGCCGACGGACACCCAGCGTCTGGATCCCGCGCCGCAGGAAGATCATCAGTTGTTGCATTTCCCGTCAACCAATACCGCCGCACACCGGCCTGCGCCAGCCGACGTCGCCCGATTGGGTGAGCTGTTGGACGACTCCGTGTGGGCGTTCAGCAATTGCCGGGTGGACACTCCAGGAAAACCAGTGGCAGAGGTCGATTGGCTGTTTTACAACACTACTCGTGGGGTATTCACCGTCTCGGAGTGGAAAGGCTTCACGTCCCGGGTTGCCGCTGTTACCGACACGGGTAAACCGTGGATCCTCCTGGACGGGACCGAAGCAGCCAACCCGATAGAACAGGTTTCAAAGCAACTCGATGCGGTGCGCGCGGTCCTTCGGAGTTCGGTGCGGCCGCGTTTCTTTCCCTTGGTCGGTACGTTGGACCTCAACCCCCAGCAGTGCGTCTACGCTCCGCAGGTGGGACCGGGTGTAACCTACGAGCGGCTCCGGTACGGTCGAGTGCACGGCACTCTGGATCAGCTTGCAGCTTCATTGGTGGAATCCCGAAAGGTACGGGTTCCCCTGCTTGTGGCCGATCCAGCGATCCTCGTGGAACTGGCAGATACCCTGGCGGACGTATTCCGTTGCACGGTGTCCAGGGCTGTCCGTCGAAAACTGACACTTCAACCGCCCAGGCACACACCGAATTCCACCCAACGAATCGTCGATATCCACCTCCAGCTCGCAGACCTTCACGGTGAATTGGCCCGGCTGATGGTGGAACAGTCTGCGTCGCACGAGGCAGCGCCTTCCCCCGTCGCTGAGACTCCTGTGCCAGTCGAGGTACCTGCCTCAAGGAAGGCGACCGCACCACAACAAGCGGCCAAAGCACCGAAAGTTTCCGAGTTCCAGGTCATGAAGACCCACCTGGACAGGCATCTGAGGAGCGTCGGCAATGAACCCCACGCAGTAGTTCACGGTCTGACACGGGCATGGGCCGCTGCCCTGAAGGACCCGAAAATGGAGCGCAGCGGAGCCGTCAGCCACGCCCTGTTCGGTTCGGTGGCGACCGAGCGGGTCAAGCACATCGGTCCCCTCAAGAAACTGCTGGGTGCCAGCGTTTCCGTCTGGTGTCTTGAGCAAGCCCGTGCCGCAGGCCTAAGAGCCGAGCCTGATCCCAAGCGTTCTTCCCATCTTCTACTGTCCCGGACCTGAACCCACGCGGTTAAGCCTCTGCGGCGCAAACCAAGCTTTGGTCGACCCCGTCATTTCCTTGACTGTAGAGACCGCGTCCGGTTGAATCACTGTACAGACTAGTGACACGAGTCACCAACCCTGTCTGACACCCTCAACGGAGAGAACGGTCAACACATGTCTCCTACGCCTCCCTTTCAAAGTCGAGCCCACCGGCCTTCTGCCACCGGGCGATCACGTCCCATGATCCCCACCCTCCTGGCTGCCGGTCTGACTGCTGCGCTCCTGGTGGCTCCAGGTCCTGCCGCAGTTGCCTCCCCCGCCGACGTGCAGGATAAAAAGTCCAAACATCTGCCCGCCGTGCCGGATCTCGGTCCGAACGTGACGGTTTTCTCGCCCACAATGCCCGTCGAAGACATCCAAGCCACGGTTGATGCTGTCAACGCCCGCCAGATCGACGACGAAATGGGCACCAACCGCCAGTCCCTGCTTTTTCTGCCCGGCACCTATGGCACCGACGAGAAACCACTGCAGTTCAAGGTGGGCTACTACACCGAGGTTGCCGGCCTCGGTCAGTCACCGACCGATGTCACCATCAACGGCAAGATCGAGGTATATAACCGCTGTCTTGAGGACAACGGCACCAGCAACTGCATCGCCCTCAACAACTTCTGGCGCACCCTCTCTAACCTGACCCTCCAGGTGAACGGTGCAGGCCAGGACGGGTGCCGTGCAACCGCCAACTTCTGGGCCGTCTCCCAGGCCGTCTCGCTGCGCCGCGTCAACGTCACCGGCGGAACGCTTTCCCTGATGGACTACTGCACTGCCGGGCCGCAATTTGCCAGCGGTGGATACATGGCTGACTCCAAGGCCAACGACATCATCAATGGTTCCCAGCAGCAGTGGTTCACGCGCAACAGCGAAATCGGCTCCTGGTCCAACGGTGTGTGGAATGCCGTGTTTGCCGGTGTCGACGGCGCCCCGGCGGACAGCACCTTCCCCACTCCTCCGTACACCACCCTCGAAACAACCCCGGTCAGCCGCGAGAAGCCTTACCTTTTCGTTGACGACGACGGCGCCTATAACGTGCGGGTACCCTCCGCACAGATCGACTCCAGCGGGATTTCCTGGAAGGACGGAATCACCCCGGGCACCACCATCAAACTGTCCGATTTCTTCGTCGCGGACCCCTCGGACTCTGTCCAGACCATCAACAGCCAGCTCGCACGCGGCAAGCACCTCCTGCTAACCCCCGGGGTGTACGGCATCGACAACACTATTGCGATCAAACGGGCCAACACGGTCGTCCTGGGCATGGGTCATGCAACCCTGACCGCGAAAAACGGGGCGATGCCAATGCGCGTCGCCGACGTGCCCGGCGTCGTGCTGGCCGGTGTGACGATCGACGGTGGAGAGGTCAACTCACCCCTCCTGCTGCAGATCGGCACGAAGAACGGAAACAACAGCAGTAAGAAGAACGACCCGCTGAATCCCACCACCCTGAGTGATGTGTACTTCCGGATCGGCGGACCAAACGTCGGAAAGGCGGACCTCAGCCTTGAGGTCAACAGCGACAATGTCCTCATCGATCACATCTGGGCGTGGCGTGCAGATCACGGTATCGAGGGTACCTTCGGATGGGATGTCAGCACGGGCCGTAACGGTGTGATCATCAACGGTGACAACGTGACCGCCACGGGACTCTTCGTGGAGCATTACCAGGAGTACAACGTCATCTGGAACGGTGAAAACGGCCGGACGGTTTTCTTCCAGAATGAGCTTCCCTATGATCCTCCCAATCAGGAGGCCTGGCAGCACGACGGCGTCCTCGGGTGGGCCGGGTACAAGGTGGCCGACGACGTCACGAAGCACACCCTCTGGGGCGGCGGCTCCTACATTTTCACCAACGTGGATCCGACCATCCACGCAACCCGGGGCTTCGAAGTTCCGGACACAGCCGGTGTGCAGCTGAACCACATCCTCACCGTGAATCTCGGAGCGGGAACCATTGACCACGTCGTCAACAACACCGGGGCCCCGGTCAGCAACGACAACACGGGTATCCCCAGTTACGTGGTGCAGTACCAGTAGGTCCTGGACGGCGACGCCCGGCTCAGACGAGTCACGCTGAGCCGCGAACCACCAGCACCATCCCGTCACCGGGGAAGGTTGGAGCCTCGTCCTCCGCCTGGTCACCCAGACCGGCGAGGACGAGGCCAGCCAGGTACCGTGCCTGTAGTTCGATGGATTGGGAGATGGTGGTGAGCGGCGGGTCGGCGAGACGGGCAGCCGGCGCGTCGTCAACCCCAACGACTGCCACCTGCGCGGGGCATGCGAGTCCGTGCAGCCGAAGCCCGGCCAGAATGGCGAGCGCGACGTCGTCGTTGTACGCGGCGATACCGGTCACCGGGTCCGGCCCCTCTCGCCAGGTACGCAGCGCTGCAGCGGCCGAGGCTGCCTCAAGGTCTACCGACAGCACTTCCGGCTCGGGCAGGCCGTGGTCCGCGCATTCACGACGGACGCCCTCCAACCGATCCGCTGCGAAATGCTCAACCCGGGAATCGGTGGGCCACGCATAGGCGATCCGGTGTTTCCCGGAGGCAATGAGCTGCTGAGCCTGCAACTGTCCGATCCGTAGCTGGCTTTCGGAGGGTCGAGACGGCACCGGTCCCACCGCCTCCCCCTGGGTCCCCAACACCTGAATGCCGGCCTGGCGCATGGCCCGGAGATCGTCGTCGTCGAACGGTGCGAAACCAATCACCGCGCGCGGCGTGACGGCACGCCACAGATCCTGCAGCGGACGGTGTCCGCGGGCGTGGTGCACCAGAACTGAAAGGCCCCGCTCGGCAACTTCATCAGCGAGGTGATCCAGGAGTGTTTCGATCACCGGACCGATGGGCCAGTCCGGAAGAATGCACAGCACCAGGTCGCTGCGCCCGGTCTTCAGCGCCCGCGCTGCAGCCGACGGCGCGTAGCCGAGCCGCTTGGAGGTTTCCAGAACCCTCCGCCGCGTCTCTTCGGAGATACTCACGCCCTCGCGCCCCGTCAGTACATAGCTGACCGTGGTGCGCGAGACGCCGCTCTCGCGAGCCACGTCGGCACTGGTAATCCCCGCCATTCCGCTCTCCTCCGGACCGTAGTCCTGTCTTCCGCCATCCTAATGGCTCATTCCTCGCCGAGCCGCTGGCCGAACTGCCCTAGCCCTCCGGGGAAAACCGGAGTAGACATGGCTATGAGCAAATCACGGGGGGCCGCAGCACTATTGGCCGAGGCGCTGGGGATTGTCTTGGGAACAGAACAGATCCCGCTTCGCCTGCGGGCCTGGGACGGCTCGGCGGCCGGCCCGGCAGAGGCGCCGGTGATTGAGTTCCGGTCCCGGCGAGCACTGCGGCGAATGCTTTGGTCTCCCGGCATGTTGGGCCTAAGCCGGGCCTACGTCGCCGGCGATATCGATGCTCCCTGTGACCTTTACACAAGCTTCACCGCCCTGAGCGCCGTCGGTAAATTCGCCGAACTGGAACCCTTCAGCCCCCTGACCCTCCGCGAGCGCGCCAGGTTGCTGCGCATAGCGGTCCGGCTCGGTGCCATTGGCCGCAACCCCGCGCCCCCGCCCGAGGAAATCACGATCGACCGGGTCGGACGGAAACACTCCAAGAAACGCGACGCCGTCGCCATCTCCCATCATTACGACGTCGGCAACGACTTCTACGCGCTCGTCCTCGGCCCGTCCATGGTCTACTCCTGCGCGGTCTGGGACTCCCCCGAGACCGGTCTTGACGCGGCTCAGGAGGCGAAACTCGATCTGGTCTGCCGGAAACTCGGCCTGGAACAGGGGATGCGGGTACTCGATGTCGGCTGCGGTTGGGGCAGTTTCGCGCTGCATGCGGCGGAACGCTACGGGGCCGACGTCGTCGGC
This sequence comes from Arthrobacter sp. Bz4, assembly GCF_003075455.1. Taxonomy (GTDB): domain Bacteria; phylum Actinomycetota; class Actinomycetes; order Actinomycetales; family Micrococcaceae; genus Arthrobacter_D. The sequence goes on along the minus strand of NZ_QDAE01000004.1, from coordinate 178,779 downwards.
GTCACCCTGTCCGCCGAGCAGGCGGAGCGTGCCCGCAAACGGGTGGCCGAGGCCGGGCTCACCGAGCAGGTGGAGATCCGGGTGCAGGACTACCGCGACGTTGACGACGGCCCTTTCGACGCGATCAGTTCCATCGGCATGTCCGAGCATGTGGGGCGCGACCAGATTGCCGGGTATTCGAGCCACCTGTTCGGCCTGCTGCGCCCCGGCGGCCGACTGCTCAATCACGCCATCTCCTGGAATGCCGGTGACACGATGCGCCCGGACCCCGATTCATTCATCCCCAAGTACGTCTTTCCCGACGGCGAGATGCTCAGCCTCACGGTGATGCTCGGCGCCCTGGAGTCAGCGAAGTTCGAGGTGCTCGACGTCGAAGCGTTGCGTCAGCACTACGCGCTCACCCTCCGCGCGTGGGTGCAGAACCTTGAAGATCATTGGGACGAAGCGGTCGGTCTGACAAGCGAGGGTCGGGCCCGGGTGTGGCGCCTCTATATGGCGACCAGCGCACTGGGATTCGAGAACGGGCTGACTGGCGTGAACCAGGTGTTGGTGCAGCGTCCCGGCGGGGCCCAGCCGCCGCTGCGGCGGACGGATTGGCTGTAGGCTGGCCGCTAAACGCCTGCAGCGCCTGGCTGCGGTCAACCCGCGAAAGGCAGCAATGACGCTTGCGACAGTTTTGAAGAACGGCTATGTGTTCGACGGCGAACGCTTCCTTCCCGGCCAAACCGACGTCGTCATCCGCGACGGGATGATCGAAGCTGTGGGCCGCGACGCCGGTTCAGTCGACGCGTATGCGGAGGCCACGGTGGTGGATTGTGCTGGTCGCACGGTCCTTCCCGGCCTGATCGACCTGCACGTTCACGTGATGACCTCCACTCCCGGCTCCATCCAGGCGATGGTCGATCCCTACTCCCTGCAATTCTACGAGTCCGTGCGGAACCTCGAGGCAACCCTCCGCGCAGGTGTCACCACCGTGCGCGACGCCGGTGGCGCTGACCTGGGTGCGAAACAGGCGGTCGAAACCGGGGTCGTCAAGGGTCCACGGCTCCGCATCGCCGTCAGCATCATGTCCCAGACCGGTGGTCACGGCGATCTGTGGCACCCCTCGGGACTCGACTCCCCCGACTTTGGGCCTCATCCCGGCCGTCCCAGCGGCATCGCCGACGGCGTCGAGGAAGTCCGGAAGGTCACTCGCACGCTCCTGCGGGCCGGCGCCGACCAGATCAAGATCTGCTCGACCGGCGGGGTGCTCTCGCCGACCACCGACCCGCGGCACTCCCAGTTCACCCCCGCGGAGATCGCCGTCGTCGTTGAGGAAGCCGGGATGCAGGGCAAATACGTGATGGCCCACGCGCAAGGCACCGCCGGGATCATCAACGCGCTGTGGGCGGGCGTGCGGACCATCGAGCACGGCATCTACCTCACCGACGAGGCAATCCAGCTGTTCCTGGACACCAAGGCTTACCTGGTGCCCACCCTTTCAGCTCCGCTGGCTGTCATCCGCAAGGGCGAATCCGGTACCAGCGGGCTGTCGCAACAGGTCATCGACAAGGCCCAGCAGGTGGCGGAAGACCACCGCCAGTCGGTCGCCCGAGCCATCGCCGCGGGAGTCAGGGTTGGCATGGGCACCGACGCGGGGGTCGGCGCGCACGGCGACAACCTGGAGGAACTCGCTCTGATGGCCGACGCCGGCATGACCCTTGAGCAGGTGTTGGCCGCTTCCACGTCGGTGCCGGGCGAACTCATCACGCCCCTCAACTCCGTCGGCCGGTTGGCAGAGAAGCACCTAGCCGACATCGTCGTGCTTAACGGCCAACTGGAATCGACCGAGCAGCTGGCTGGTCTGCGCTCCATGATCGGGCAGGTCTATCAGGGTGGCGTGCTGCAGTTTCCGACGGTGTGATTGTTAACTGGTTGCGTCGCCGTTGGGTGCTGCCCAAACAGGTCGGGCATCCACCAGCTGATCGGCAAGGAACCGGATGGCGTCGCTGTAGTCGCACGACGGATGGATCCTGTCTAAAGCCCTAGCCGGGCCTCCAGCCTTATTCGAATATTTGTTCGAGAGATTTATCCACATAGGCTTGTGAATCCCTGGATTGTCGGTGTGGTTTGGGACAATAGAGGTATGGACGGCAGCACAGCTCCATCACAGGAACGGAAGGGATTCCCCTCCCGGGTAGCGGCTCCGCGCGGCCCTTCTGGTGCTGTTTCCGGCGGTGCCAGTGGTAATACCGATGCCGCCGGCAACCTCGGAACCAGTGCCCCTGTCGCTGGTTCCCTCACCGGTTCCGGTGGTCAGGGTCATCGTGACGGCGGCATTTCTCGGGCTGATAGTCCCACCGGCCGCCGCGTTTCCCTTGACGCTACTGCGTCTACATCGGCGTCTACCGGTGAACCCCCCTCGGCCACCCGGTCCGGCGGTCGCGGTCGCGGTCGTAGTCGCGGTGAATGGTCCACCCGGGAGCTAGCCGAAGCCCTCAACTCCCTGCAGCCGGCGGCGGACGCGGCGGGGTTGATTGATCAGCTGCGTGAGCTGGAGGACCTGAAATCGGCGATCGCCGGAGTGCAGGCCCAGATCGCGGTGGCTGTCGACGTGGCCGAGCGCCAAGCCCAGGCCGATGCCGGGGTCCCCGCCGCGGAGCGGGGCAACGGGGTGGGGGCGCAGATCGCGTTAGCCCGCCGTGAATCCCCGGTCCGGGGCAGCCGCCTCCTCGGATTAGCCCGCGCCCTGGTCACGGAGATGCCCCACACCCTCGCCGCACTGCATAACGGTGAGCTCAATGAGTGGCGTGCCACCTTGTTGGTGAAGGAAACCGCCTGCCTCTCCAGTTCTGACCGGACGGGCGTCGATGAGGAACTGGCCCCCGACACGGGCAGGTTCACCGGCGACGGGGACAAGGCGATCATCGCGGCGGCGAAGGCCGCTGCGTACCGCAGGGATCCCCGCTCAGTGGTGAACCGGGCCGCCCATGCGGTAACGGAACGGTGCGTGAGTATCCGCCCGGCGCCGGAGACGATGGCCTACCTCACTGCGCTACTCCCCGTAAAAGAGGCCGTCGCGACTTACGCGGCCCTGACCCGTCATGCGGACACGGCCCGGGCTACCGGGGACCCCCGGTCCCGGGGCCAGGTGATGGCCGATACCCTCGTCGAACGTGTCACCGGGGTGCCCGGGGGTATCAGCCGGGTCGAGTTGCAGGTCATCATGACCGACCGGGCGCTCCTACAAGGAGACGGCGAACCAGCCAGGATCCCCGGCTACGGCATCATCCCCTCCCTCTGGGCACGAAACCTCATCCGAACGGGAAAAACGACCAACGGATCAACCGGCCCGAAGAAGCCGGCCGGGTCAACAGATTCGACCGGCCCGGCAACAGCTCCCGCTTTCGATGTGTGGTTGCGTCGGCTCTACACCGCACCGGCTACCGGGGAGCTCGTGGCGATGGACTCCAAAGCACGGCTCTTCACCCGGGCGCAACGCCGGTTCATCACCGCCCGCGACGACACCTGCCGCACCGCCTACTGCGACGCCCCGATCCGCCACTTCGACCACATCATCCCCTGGCATCGCGGCGGACCGACAACGATCACGAACGGGGCAGGACTCTGCGAAGCCTGCAACCACACCAAAGAAACCCCGGGCTGGACAGTCCAGGCAGTTCCGGGACCACGGCACAGGCTCAAAGTCACCACCCCCACCGGCCACACTTACCACTCCACCGCACCACCCCTACCTGGAACAGCGACAATCGAGCGCGCGCAGGACAAAGCCCTAAAGCAGATCAGGTCACGACCCTAATCACCTTGCCACGACAATCCCCCAGACTCTCACTGAGCACTCCTCGAACCATAAAGACTCTCAACCAGGTCCACCAGCCCACCCACGCCCGGAGACTCCCTGATTGAGGCTCCGATCCGTTGACTCGCCTCCCGATACGACGGGGTGCCAAGCACGGCTCGGACTGCCGCAGCGAGTACTTCCGGTCTTGCTCGCTTGGTCTGGAGGTTGATGCCGGCGCCGGACCAGGCAACACGGGCAGAGACCTCGGCCTTATCCTCAGTTTCACCGGCCATCACCAAAGGGACGCCGTACCGCAGGGCAAAATGAACCCCACCGTAGCCACCATTGGTGACGAGCACATCGGTTTTCGGCAGTAGCTCGTCATAAGGCAGGTAGGAGGAAACACGAACGTTGGAAGGCAATGACCCTTCGAGCACCTCCACGGGACGACCTCCGGTACTGACGACCACCACGACGTCGTCGTGCGCCAACCCCTCGATAGCGGGAAGCACCAGCTCACCGAAGTCCTGGTTAGCGACGGTCCCCTGGGTGACGTGAATGACTGGCCGATCGTCGTCGAGCATACCCCACCATTCGGGCAGGCCCACCGCGCCCGCAGCACCGGTCCGAAGGCCGCCTTGGGACACCGGTCCCACGAAATGCACCGTAGCAGGCAGGTCCGAGCGGGGGTACTCGAACTCTGGGACAGTGAATTGGACAAGGTGGTCGGCGGCCCGGGGCCAGTCCATGAAGAAGGTCGGAATGGTTGCTCCGGTAGTGCTGCGGGCAACGTCGTCGGCATACTTCTGCACCGGCGCGAACACCACCCGTTCGCTCACCAACTGCAGAACGCGGTTCCGGATCCGACCGAGGGGCCCGGGCATCGGTCGGATGCCCAATCCAAACGGTGCGGTGTCCTTGCTGGCCAGGCTGAGCGGCAGAATTCCGCAGTTGATGACGGCGGGCCGGCCCGGCTGATTCCCGGCAAGCAGCAGCGACGCACCCATGAACAGGGGCTCGGCGAGGACCACGTCCACCGGGCGGTCGGCGATCACCCGCTGGACCGCCTCATATTGAACCTTCCCCGGGCGAATGAAAACCTCCGACAGGTCGTATCTGATGCCCTTCGGGCCCTTCAGACCGACGCGACCTGGAAAAGATTCGTCGATCTTGGTGTCATCGAAATCTGCCTCAGCCGGAAGCGGCACAAAGGTGGCCCCAGCGCCGACCACCTGGTCCTCGAAACGTCGCCCGGTGAGGAATCTGACGTCGTGCCCGCGGTCAACAAGACCCTGCGCGACGGCGACCATCGGGTTGATATGGCCGATAACCGGAGTGGAACAAACAAGCACCGCTGCCATGGGTACTCCCAGAGGTGAGTGGGTGCGACAAGTGTCCCACCGCACTCGTCAGCGCTCAAGGCTTCACGCTGACCTAGTTTCCGGAGCATCCGACCGAGTGGCACCCGACCTGGTAATGACCGATCCCGCCACGACCACCAACACCAGCACGCCGGCGGCCCATGCCAACCCGGCGTAGCCAATCAGCACCAGAGCCACACCGGATGCCGCTCCCCCGGCAGCGCCGGCAAGGTTCATGATGAGGTCGGTCCGGCCCTGAATCTTCGGCCGGGCAGCACCGGTCGCAAGATCCGCCACCAGAGCCGACCCCGCGACAGTGGCCGCACTCCAGCCCAGTCCGAGGAACACCAGTCCCACGGTCACCAGGACCGGATCGTCCTCGCCCAACGCAACGATCGGCAGCGACACCGCGAACAGGCCCTGCCCAATCAGGATGGTCGCCACCCGGCCCACCCTGTCGCTGAGCCACCCGAACACCGGCGACAGCGCAAACATCCCGGCAATGTGCAAGCTGATGGTCAATCCAATAATGGTCAGCGTGACGCCGTGATTGATCAGGTGCACCGGCGTCATGGACATCACCGACACCATCACCGCATGGCTGATAGCGATGGAGCCAATGGCAAACACCAGCGGACCCCGCCCATGGATGGCGCCGGGAGCTGCCTCAAGGCCATTCTCGGGAGCGTTGGATTTGCTCAACAGATACGGGTCGGGGCGCAGCGCCACCAGGTAGACCGTCGCTGCGGCCAGCTGGGCAAACACCGCGATCAGGAAGGACCCCGTGAGCGAGGGCATCTGCAGCGTCGACGCGATCGCCTCCCCCGGCCCGATCAGATTCGGCCCCAGCACAGCGCCGATCGTAGTGAACCAGACCACCAAGGAGAGGTCCCGCCCCCGATGCTGCGAACTCGCCAGATCGGTGGCTGCGAATCGGGCTTGAAGATTCACCGCGGTGCCCACGCCGAGAAAGGCGAAAGCAAGCAACAGCAGAGGGAACGAGCTCAGCCACGCGGCAACAATAGCCACCACCGATCCCGTCGCCGCAAGAAGCGCACCAGTGGTCAGCGCCCGACGTCGGCCCAGCCGTTGCGCGAGCCGCGCCAGCGGAATGGCACTCGCCGCGGCACCCAGGGTGCTCAACGTCGTCGCCGTACCGGACAGCGCATCCGACCCGGAAATGTTGGCGGCCATCACCGCCCCGATCGAAACGGTGCACCCGATCCCGATCCCGCCCAGGATCTGCCCGACAATCAGCACCCAGACGGTACGCCGCTGGACGGCGACGATGTCGACCGTCGCCGTTACCGCCGATGTCGATGTCGATGCGGATGGCCCGGCGAACGCTCGCTTCGGTGGTTGGCTGCTAGTCATGGGAAGAGCGTAGCGGGAACCGGCTAAGGGTGTGTGGGAGGGTATGCGTTTGAAAAGGCGCATGCAGTGCATGCGATGCATGCATTCTCAGTTTCGAAAAGTGCATGCAATGGATGCAGTGCATGCACAGTTTGAATCGGATATAGCACCGCACCTACCAAACCAGGTCCTCTATACCGACCGAAGGTGGCCGCCTTTTCGTCCAGCAGCGCCGACAGCTGCCAGCGCGGCCATGTAACCCTTGATATGCACAGCCGAGCCAAACCCGGAGCCCGGCTGAACCTTGGTCGCATCCACATGGCCGGCGAGCACCGCCTGCAGTTGATCCAGGATCTCCTCACGACCCAGCCCCTGTGTCCGCAGTCGCTGAGCTGCTTGCCACACTTGAGGTGGTTCATCGTTCCACAGCTGTGACACCACCAGTTCACGCAGCGCAGCGCTCCACACCGGAGAACCATCGGGTGCGGCACTGGAAGGATACTCGTCCATTCCCACCGTGTGCAGTTCCTCCAGCTCCCCCAGCACCAGCAACCGCAATTCGTGAGGCTTGTTCGCGTTCAGCTGCGGGTAGTCATCGTCGCCAATCCAGGTGCCAAAGTACGGCATCGCCAGTTGTCGACGGTCCATCGCAGCCTGCGCCTCCTCAAGGTTCGCCAGATCCAGTCCTTCAAGAAAGGCCATCCCCGGTGACCGTTCGTCCTCATCCGAGTTCCTCAATTCTTCAGCGTCGTCGAGAGCTTCCCCGACAGCATCCACCAGCAAGTCCACGGCCGCCTCGGGGAGCCCCATCTGCGCGGCGCACCAGTCAACCCACGCGTTGAGGAACCAGGGAAGTGCCTCCAACTCGACGTCGTCGAGCATCACTTTGCGCGGAAGGAACCATCCAACAAATGTGTCCATTTTCGGCGGACTCACACGCACCAGCCGGCCGCCGTCGTAGTCACGGCCAAAGCCAATCGCCAAGTCGGCAAGGCGAATGAACTGCTCTTTGAATGCCCGCGCCGATGCAGGAGCTATGTCCTGTTGAATGTCCCGCATGAAGGTGGCAACCAACCGCTCGGACTGAACCTCATCAGCTTGAATTTGCGCCTGTTCTTCGGCTTCGCTCTGCGCCCTCCGCGTATTGAGGTCGACGACGCCGCTCTCCGGCAGCGCGAGTAACCGCTTCAGCGCCAAAGCCCGGTCCTGGTCGTAGGTGGGACCCACCTCCGGGTTGCTGGTGATGTCAGTGGCCGCGATGGCATCAAGGCCCAGCCGGCGTGCTTCCGGCAGTCCAACCGGCACCACCGCTGCCCCAGCCATTCTCAATGCCGAGCGTTCAAGGGTCTTGAGGAGATCGCGTGCACTGTCGCTGAATAACACCTCAGTGGCGTAGCCGCCCAGATGGTTGGTGTCGATGCTCAGGTACAGACCATGTTTACGTCGCCCGGCGCGGAACTCGATGACAATTTCAATGAAGTCACCGAATACGTCAGTAAGCATCCAGGCCGCGGTGGCTTCCAGCTTCCGCAGCGGGGCAAGCCAGGCGGGCGGCTCGACCCCGGCCTCGGCCAGCCGTCCGGCGGCGGCTGCAGCCTGGGCGTCACCGGGCGCATCGACTACCTGCGCCATCGCCCACAGCACCGCGGCTGAGGTCCGATTAGCTTGACGTTCAGCGTGGCCCACCCAGTCGCTGAACAATGTGTTGTCGATGCCTGCGCCCAGATTGGTGGTCTGGTGCATGCCTGCGTAGACGGCCGAAGCCATCTGCTCCGATTCCAACGACGACGTCTGGTCCAAGTCCGCAGCGAAATGCGGCGCGACCCGGCGGTACAGTTCGGCGATGGGATTGGGCGGAGGGGCGTTTCGCCTCTCCTTGCCCGCTGATTTCGGCTTGCGCGTGCGGCTCTTAGGGCTCATCAATCGATGATGCCACCCTTGCCGCCCAAAAGTCTCGGATGAATAATTGTTGAACAATCCGTTAAACTCGTGCATCCTAGAGAGACCACTCAGGAGAGACGAGGATCACAATGGTGTACATCGACCTCAACAGCGACGTCGGCGAATCATTCGGAAACTGGACCATGGGCGACGACGCCGCCATCTTCCGCTCCGTTTCCAGCGCCAACGTCGCCTGCGGCTTCCACGCCGGGGACCCCTCCACCATCGCGCAGACCTGCCGGGACGCCGTCGAAGCCGGCGTCACCATCGGCGCCCATGTCGGATACCGGGACCTGGCCGGATTCGGCCGCCGCTTCCTCGACCTCTCCTCCACAGAGCTCGCCGACGACGTGCTGTACCAAATCGGCGCCCTCGACGCGATCTCCCGGGCCGCAGGCGGCACCATCAAATACGTCAAACCCCACGGCGCCCTCTACAACACCATCGTCACCCACGAGGTACAGGCCCAGGCAGTGGTCGACGCCGTCAAGGCGTTCGGCGGCGACCTCCCACTACTGCTCCTCCCCGGGTCGGTAGCCCTCGACGCAGCAGAGAAGGCGGGCCTCCGCGGCGTGGCCGAAGCCTTCGCCGACCGCGCCTACAACCCCGACGGCACCCTGGTCTCACGCCGCGAACCCGGAGCCGTCCTCCACGACGAGGACGAGGTCGCCGCCAACATGGTCCGCCTCGCCACCGAGGGAGTCATCATCGCCCGCGACGGCTCAACCCTGAAGACCACCGCCGAAAGCATCTGCCTCCACGGCGACACCACCGGCGCGGTCTCCATGTCCGCCGCCGTCCGCCGCGATCTTGAGGCCGCTGGCATCGACATCCGGAGCTTCGTGTGACCCCTCCCGAGATTCGCTGGGCCGGGCCCCGCGCCCTCCTGATCCAACTCGAATCGCTCGAATCGGTCCTCGCGGTCCACGCCCACCTGCAGCAGCACCCACTCCGTGGGCAGGTCGACGTCCTCGCCGCCGCCCGGACCGTGCTCGCCGTCTTCGATTCCGGCACCAGCGCCCGCGCCGCCCGGACCGCCGTCGCGCAACTGGACACATCACCGGCCACTGACTCAGCGCCGGTCGGCGATCCGGTGCGGATCGAGGTGGTGTACGACGGCGACGACCTCGCCGAAGTGGGCCGCCTCACAGGCCTCGAACCTGACGGTGTCATTGCCGCGCACACCGGCCAACTGTGGACGGCTGCGTTTGGCGGCTTCGCCCCCGGATTCGCGTACCTGGTCGGCGAGAACGAGACGCTCACCGTTCCCCGCCGCACCTCACCACGCACCGCCGTCCCCGCCGGAGCGGTGGCGCTGGCCGGCAACTTCTCGGCCGTCTATCCGCGGCGCTCCCCCGGCGGCTGGCAGCTGATCGGCAGGACCGCGTCCCGCCTCTGGGATCTGGGTCGGGACCAACCGGCACTGCTCCGTCCGGGCACCGCCGTGCAGTACGTGGCTGTGCGGGAAACGGTCACGGTGTCAGACCCAGTATCCGGTGCGGGGACGTCGACGGACGCGCCCAACGAAACCGGTCATTCGCTCGAGATCCTCACGCCAGGACCGCAGTCGCTCATCCAGGATCTGGGCCGCCCCGGCCTCGGCGACGTCGGCGTCTCCAAAGCCGGCGCCGCCGATACCGCGAGCGCCCGCCAAGCCAACCGGCTGGTCGGCAACGCACCGGGCGACGCGGTGATCGAAACTATCCTCGGCGGCCTCACCGTCCGGGCCCACGGCGAACTCACGCTCGCCCTGGCGGGAGCCATCACACCCGCCGAGATCAGCACCACCAACGACGCCGGCGGCGACAACACCCGCACGGCACCGATGTGTTCACCGTTCGCGCTGCACGACGGCGAAACCCTCACCCTCGACCAGCCCGACGCCGGGCTCCGCACCTACCTGGCCATCCGCGGCGGAATCGATGTGCCCGAAGTGCTGGGCAGCCGGTCCACCGATGTGATGTCGGGGATCGGACCGGATCCCCTCGCAGCCGGGGTGGTCCTGCCAATTGGGGCAATTGACCAGGGCCGCACGGTCGGCGCAGCGGAACCGTCGACGCTCCCCGACGCCGTCCGGCTGGGTTTGGAAACCCCTGTGCTCCTGCGGATCACCGGCGGCCCCCGGCACGACTGGTTCACTGACGTATCCCAGACAGCAATCACCAGCCAGACCTGGACCGTGACCGCCGAATCGAACCGGATCGGCGTCCGGCTCGCCACGGACGAGAACCAGGATGCCGCAGCCCCGCTCGAACGCCTCACTGCCGATGAACTTCCCAGCGAAGGAGTCGTCGCCGGATCGCTGCAGGTGCCGCCCTCGGGGCTGCCCGTACTGTTCCTGGCCGACCATCCGGTGACCGGCGGGTATCCGGTGATCGGCGTCGTCGTCCCCGATGACCTGCCGATCGCGGCCCAGCTGCCGCCCGGAACGATGCTGCGGTTCGAGTCAGTGGACCCGGAGACTCTGCGACCCCTGACAAAGACACAGCACCCGATCACCACCCGAAGCTCGTGAAAGTAGCAACCATGAAGAAGGTCCTGATCGCCAATCGCGGGGAAATCGCTGTCCGCATCGCCCGCGCGTGCACCGACGCGGAGCTGACCTCGGTGGCCGTGTACTCCGAGCCCGACGCCGACGCCCTCCACGTCCGCCTCAGCGACGAGGCCTACGCCCTCGGTGGGTCGGCCAGCGCCGACACGTACCTCAACATGGACAAGCTCCTCGCCATCGCGAAGCAGGCCGACGCCGACGCCGTGCACCCCGGCTACGGCTTCCTCTCCGAGAACGCCGACTTCGCCGACGCCGTGCAGGACGCCGGACTGATCTGGATCGGCCCGTCACCCGATGCCATCCGCAGCCTCGGCAACAAGGTCACCGCCCGCGAGATCGCGGTCAAGGTCGGCGCCCCGCTGGTCCCCGGATCCGACGGACCGGTCGCCAACGCCGAGGAAGTCCGGGCCTTTGCCGAGGAGTTCGGCGTCCCCGTCGCCATCAAGGCTGCGTACGGCGGCGGCGGTCGCGGGATGCGGATAGCCCACCGGATGGAAGATATCGACGACGCGTTCGAGTCGGCGGTCCGCGAAGCCACCGTCGCGTTCGGGCGCGGCGAGTGCTTCGCCGAACGGTTCCTCGACAAGCCGCGTCACGTCGAGGCGCAGATCCTCGCCGATACGCACGGCAACGTCGTCGTCGTCGGGACCCGCGACTGCTCCCTGCAGCGCCGCAACCAGAAGCTCGTTGAAGAAGCCCCCGCCCCATTCCTGACCGATGATCAGCGCAGCCGCATCCACGAGTCGGCCCGCGCCATCTGCCGCGAGGCCGGGTACACCAGCGCGGGCACAGTTGAGTATCTGGTGGCGCCCGACGGCGTGATCTCCTTCCTGGAGGTCAACACCCGCCTGCAGGTGGAGCATCCGGTGACCGAGGCGACGTCGGGCATCGACCTGGTCCGCGAGCAGTTCCGGATCGCCGCCGGCCTGCCCGTCAGCATCACCGAGGATCCGGCGCCGCAGGGCCACGCCATCGAGTTCCGGCTCAACGCCGAGGACGCCGGCCGCGGGTTCCTGCCCTCCCCAGGCCCGATCGACATATTCGAGGCGCCCACCGGTGCGGGCATCCGCGTGGACACCGGGGTGCGCTCCGGCTCCAGCGTCCCCGCCGAGTACGACTCCCTGATGGCCAAGCTCATCGTTCACGGCGAAGACCGGCCGCAGGCTCTCCGCCGGGCCCGCGCTGCGCTCGACGAACTGCGGATCGAAGGCCTCCCCACGGTGATTCCTTTCCACCGGGCGGTGGTGCGGGACCCCGACTTCACCAACCCGGAACGGCTCGGCGTCTACACCACGTGGATCGAGAATGCCTTCGCTGAACGGTTGGACGCCGCGTTGTCGAGTGGCACCACTGGTCCACTCGCCCGCAGGGAAACCCTCACCGTGGAAATCGACGGCAAAGCGGTCCAGCTGGGCTTGCCGCCGGAGGTTTTCGCCGCGCTGATGAACGGTGGCGGCAACGCTAACGGAAGCGCCACCGCGCAGTCCCCCGACACTGCAACCAACGACGACGGCGCAGTCACCGCCTCGATGGGCGGCACCCTGGTGAAGTGGCTGGCCGACGACGGCGCCACGATCACCGCGGGCCAGCCCGTCGCCGTCGTGGAGGCCATGAAAATGGAAACCGAGGTGCTCTCCACGTCGGCCGGCACGTTCCAGCGGGGCGGGCAGGAGCCGGGTGGCGCCGTCGCACGTGGAGAAGTCCTGGGGAAGGTTCTCAGCACGGTCGGCTAGCATCTGTTGTTGACGACGTTGGGGGATGGCAATGGTTTTAGAGGCAGCAGCGGAACTGGACAACGAGCCAACGGGTTCGGGTTCGGCCGAGCACGCGCATACGGCGGCGTGGATCGCGACCGTCCTGCGGGGTCGGATCGCCGCAGGTGAGCTGACGCCGGGGTCCAAGTTGTCGGAGCAGTCGTTGTCGACGGCGCTCGGGGTCTCCCGCAATACCTTGCGTGAAGCGTTCTCCACGCTTGCCGGCGAGTCGATTGTCACGCGGATCCCCAATCGCGGCGTGTTTGTGGCGTCCCCGGGAGCCGAGGAGGTACGCGAGATTTACCGCGTCCGCCGGATGATCGAACCCGCCGCCGCCCTGTGGGGCGAGGTCACCCCCGAGGTCCTTGAGAACATGGGAGCCATTGTCCGCCGGGCCCAGGCGGCGCGCGATGCCGGATCGGTGCCCGACATGGCCGACGCCAATCAGGCACTGCACAGCGCCGTCGTCGGCCTGACCGGCAGCGAATCGCTGCGCACCCTGATGGACCGGGTCCTCGCCGAAATGCGCCTCGTGTTTTATGCCATGGCCTCCGCGCCCGACTTTCACAGCCACTACGTGGACCGCAACGTGCAGCTGGTCGAGCGGCTCCGGGCCGGGCAGCGTGACGAAGCCGCCGCGGGGCTGCGCGCCTACCTGGACTCGGCTGAGGCCGAGCTCCTGGGCCACCTCGCGGACGAAGCGTCCCAGGACGTCACCAGTCAGGGCACCAGGTAATCGCTGTCCCGCGCGTCGGTGATGAGCATGTGTCCCGGTGCGTGGCCGATCGCCAGCGGCGGCCGTGACTGCATCACCGCCGCCTGCGGGGTGACCCCGCAAGCCCAGAACACCGGAAGGTGACCCTCGGGGATTTGCACGGCGTCGCCGAAGTCCGGCGAACCCAGGTCGACACCCAACTCCGCCGGATTCCCCACGTGCACGGGTGCTCCGTGAACGGCCGGGTAGCGGGAGGTGATGCGGACGGCGTCGGCCACCTGGGCTGCTGGAACCGGGCGCATGGACACCACCAGCGGCCCGGACATGGCGCCAGCGGGGGCTGCCTCCCGGTTCGTCCGGTACATCGGCACGTTCACGCCCTGGTCGATGTGCGCAATCCGGACGCCGCCGTCCTGCAGCGCGGTCTCGAAGGTGAAGGAGCAACCGAACAGGAACGTCACCAGGTCATCGCGCCAGTGCTCGGTAATGTCGGTGGGCTCGTCCACCAGGACGCCGTCGTGATAGACGGTGTACTTGGGGACGTCGGTCCGGATGTCGCCGCCGGCCAGCAGCGGCCCGGAGGTTTCACCCGGCTCCAGCACTCCGAGGATGGGGCACGGCTTCGGATTGCGCTGGGCGAAAAGGAGCAGATCGAACGCCTGCGCCCGCGGGATCGCCAACACGTTCACCTGCGCGTAGCCGCGGGACCAGCCCGACGTCGGGCTCACCAGTCCGGCGCGGAAGGCGGCGCGCGCGTCGGCGGGCAGCATCGCCGCGGGCTCAGCCGGCAGCTTGATCAGCCCCACAGCTTTGCCAGCCCGGTGATGGAGGTGTAGCCGAGGAACAGGGTGAGGAACCAGGTGATGATGCCGACAATCAGCAGCCACTTGGGGTAGACGTAACCGTGCATCAGGTCGCGGCGGCGCCAGGCAACAAAAAGCAGCACGCCGAAGCCGACCGGCAGAATCAGACCATTGAATGCGCCTGCGAAGATCAGCAGTTCCTGTGGTGCCTGGCCAAGGAACAGGTAGGCCACGGCGCAACCGGCGATGAAGGCAACCGTAATGAGGTTCCGTTTGCGTTCGGGAGTCTTTGAAGTGGTGATGAAGGAGACCGAGGTGAACGCGGCACCGATCACCGACGTGATTGCGGCGGCCCAGAGGACGATGCCGAAGACCCGCATGCCAATCTCGCCGGCCGCAATACCGAAGGCCTCTGCGGCCATGTTGTCGCTGGTCAGCACCGCACCGCCGGCAACGACGCCGAAGATCGCCAGAAACAGCAGCACCCGCATAACTCCGGTGACCAGGATGCCGATCACCGAGCTGCGGGTGATTTCCCCGACGTTGTCCGGACCGGTGACCCCGGAGTCGAGCATGCGGTGGGCACCGGCGTAGGTGATGTAGCCACCAACGGTGCCGCCGACCAGGGTGGTGATGATGAGGAAGTCGATCTGTTCGGGGAGGATCGCGTTTTTGAGGGCCTCGCCAACGGGAGGAGCGGCGACAATGGCCACGTAGATCATCAGGAGGATCATGATGGCGCCGAGGAACACCACAATCCGGTCCAACGCCATGCCAGCCTTTTTGCTGACGAAAATCATGATGGCGATGAGGGCGGAGATCGCGCCGCCAATCTTCGGGTCGATACCGAGCATCGCGTTGGCGCCGAGCCCGGTGCCGGCGATGTTGCCGATGTTGAAGACCACCCCGCCAATGAAGACCAGACCTGCCAGGAACCAACCCACGCCGGGAAGGACCTTGTTGCCGAGCTCATGGGCACGCAACCCGGAAACACCGATGACCCGCCAGACATTCATCTGCACGGCGATGTCGATGAGGATCGACGCCAGGATGGCGAACGCGAACGCTGCGCCGATCTGGGCGGTGAACACTGTGGTCTGGGTGATGAAGCCAGGCCCAATGGCGCTGGTCGCCATGAGGAACATGGCTCCCAGGAGCGCGGTGCGCCGAGCAGAGGAGCTCAGCTTCGGTTTGTTCTCGGTATCTGCCATGGGCCCGTCCGTAACTTCAAGGTGACTGGAGTCACATTTAGTAGTGGAGACGACCCTACAGGTTGTTGAACAATCTACGCAAGGTATTGTTCAACAATTTTCTGATCACGATTGTGCCCCCAAGTTGTTCTTTGCACCTTCCCCGCGGTAGGAATCAGAGACTTCCTAGGTAGGATCAAGCAGGCTTGGTACTGCGTTCTAGGTTGGGGTGACATGCTGCGAACTGCGGACTACCGGCATTTATGAAAGGAACTACAGCATGACCTTTGGTCCTGTTCGACATCTTCCAGGATCTTATGATGTCTCGCCGTTGGCTAAACAGCTTCCCATTGCTGTGCTTTTCCTGGCCGCAGCACTGATGAGCAGTTTCATTTCGACCCTCACGGTCAGCAGTTGGCCGTCCCTGGTTGCTGGCACCGTACTGATAGTCGCCGCAACGCTGTGGGCTGTGATCGTTTCACGGCAGTCCACGCCGCGTTTGTTGCTACTCATTCCTGCCGCGGACTTCCTCGCAGCAGGGCTGCTTCGTCACGGGACAGGTGACAGTCAGTCAATCTATGCTTCCCTGGTACTCCTTCCCATTCTGTGGTTGGCCGCGATCGAAGGTAGACGGTTCATTCTTTACGCTGCTCTCGGCGCTGCCGTGGCTATTCTCGTGCCCTTCGCCTTGGGCGCTGGCACAGACGACAACCCGAACGAGCTGCTTCGTGGTTTTTACAGTGTGATTGTTTTTTCGCTGGCTGCAGGAGTTGTCAATGAGTTGGCTTCCAGAGCGCGCAGGCGCCTGAAGTCCGCAAGGGCACAGGCCGCAGCCTCCGCTGAGGAACTGAGCCGGGCTGCTGAAATTCAGGGTTATCTTTTGCCAAAAGAAGCAGCACTGTTGACTGGTTACGAAACCGCCGGTGCGTGCGTCCCTTCCAAGGCTGTTGGCGGAGACTTCTTCGACTGGTATGAGATCGACGGAGGTCTCGGGTTCACTCTGGGGGACGTCATGGGCAAAGGTGCAGGCGCAGGAATGATCGCCGCAACCACCCGCGCTGTGATCCGCAGCGCGAGAAACAGCGAAGATCCGGCCGTTGCCCTCAGCCTCACATCAGATTGCCTGACAACAGAACTAAGCCAGGCAGCCTCATTCGCCACGATCTTCCACGCGCGCCTCCGCGCCTCGGACGGGCGTGTCCTGTTTTCAGACGCGGGCCACGGGCTGACCTTACTCATCCGTGCAGACGACAGTTGGGAAAGGCTCTCCTCAAGGGAACTTCCCGTTGGACTACTTCCGGAATCCACCTGGAATTCTTTCGAGATTTGGTTGGGTCCCGGAGACATGATTGTCAGCCTCAGTGACGGAGTGCTGGACCTGTACGACGGCACCCTGGCTGCCATCGACGAAATCGCTCAGCTGGCACTCACCGCCACCTCTGCCAAAGACATAGTGGAGACGGTACAAAAGCTTGCTTTGACCACCAATAACCCTGATGACGTGACCGTCCTCGCCGTGCGCAGAACCGCTGAGCAGGCCGCGCGGCCGAATGATCTAGAGCCAAGCGGCCATCAGCTGGCTGGCAGCTCCTGACAAAAGTCGCTTCCTTCACCTTGACGTGAACCCAGAACGGTTACGATCGATGTGTATTAACCTGATCAGCCGCCCCGCGGCCGACACTATGAAGGGCAAGTATCCGCGTGAATGAGTCCGTGCTCGACCTCCAGAGACGGGACCTCCCTGCGCTGCCAAAGGGTGAAGCTGAAAGACTCGAATCCCTCGCCGACACGGGATTACTCGACACCCCGGCCGAAGAGGGATTCGACCGGATCACCAGGCTGGCCCAGAAGCTCTTCGGTGTCAGTGCCGCTTCGGTCTCGCTCATCGCCGAGGACAGGCAGTTCCTCAAATCGATCGCTGGCAACCTGGAGGTGAACGGGCCAAGGGCTGAATCATTCTGCACCCACACCATCATGACCCCCGACACCCTCGTGGTTGAGGACGCCGAGGAGGACGAACGGTTCAGGACCAACCCCTATGTGGTAGGCCTACCCAACATCCGATTCTATGCAGGACAGCCCCTGCAAGGTCCAGGCGGTCATAACATTGGCACGCTTTGTATCAGCGACCAGGAGCCCCGCGCGTTCAATGGGGAACAGGAAAAAGTACTGCAGGATCTTGCCGCTATCGTCCAACGCGAGATCAATGTCCGCACCGACCTGAGGAACGGCGCCAGAATCCAGCAAGCGCACCTGCCTGAGCAGGCTCCGCCTATCCCCGGTTACACCATCACCGCCGCATTCCGCCCGGCCGGTGATCTTTCCGGCGATTTCTACGACTGGGACCTTGTGAACGGCCGATTCCGTTTTACCTTGGCGGATGTCATGGGCAAGGGCACCGGCCCGGCGATCCTCACCGCCACTATCCGGGCTGGCCTGAGGGCTACCGCGGACGTTGATCCGGCATCAGCCCTGACCACGGTATCCAGGGAACTTATCGATAACCTCGCGCGGACTGAAAGTTTCGTCACTGCATTCCACGGCGAACTCGACCCTGTCACAGGGATTGTGACCTATGCGGATGCCGGTCATGGGCTGGCGCACCACGTTCCGGCCGGCGCCGGAGCCCGCCGACTCGCTACCGGCAGCGGCCCTCTGGGCATCATGCCGGGCCTGCAGTGGAACACCCACACATTTACCCTCGACTCGGGCGATGCGCTCGTTATCCCCAGCGACGGTCTCCTTGAACTGCTTAACGAAAACCTTGACGAGCTCGCCTGCGAGTTGGCGAAACTATCCTCCAGCGACAACCTCTCTGCCGATCTCGACCTGCTCATCAGCAGCGCGGGCACCCCCACCGACGACGTGACCGTTTTGATCCTGCGCAGGGACTGACCCCAATTTGTTTGGATGCATCACTAATGGCGTAGCTCATGTAATGCTTTAGAAGATTCTTTTTGCCCGTGGCAAGTCGTAGGTATGTGAGGTAATAAGTGAAATTCAGTTACGAGACCAAGGAGTCATATGCCGAGGTCAAGGCGGACGGTCGCCTGAATATGGTCTCTGCCCCGGAGTTGCGGGAGTTTGTGTCCGAGCTGATCTCTGATGGATCGACACGCATCGTGGTCAACCTGGAACAGGCGGTGTTCATGGATTCATCAGGGCTAGGAGCACTTATCGGCTGCCTGAAGGCCGCACGGCAGGCTGGCGGCGATCTGAGGATTGCGGCCGTTCAGCCGCAAGTGAAGATGGTGCTTCAACTCACCAGCATGGACAAGGTGCTGACGCCATACGCGACAGCTGAAGAAGCGTTCAGCAATGACTGACATCCTGGCTTCTCGGAGCTATCGCGGCTTGGCCACCGAAAGCGCTGTCGATGCGGTTCATAACGAGCTCGATAGCCTCTGGGGTGAGCTCCCTTTGGTCCAGGACATGGATCAAATGACCTTTACCACTGCGGTAATTGAGTCGACCTCCAACATAGTCAAGCACGCAGAACCTGCCGGTGAGGACCCACTGGAAATTAGTGTGGACCTTGAGGTTCGGCCCTCACAGCTAAGGGCTCGCCTCAGCGCCTATCATGCAAAGCCTCCGTATGGGTCGATGGAACCGAGGACTCCAGACCAGGACGCGGAGTCAGGTCGTGGATTGGCTCTTATTCAGGCGCTGGTTACCACGGTCACGTTTGAACGGCAGGATGCCACTAACACCTGGGTGCTGTCTCGAACATCGCAGGACTGAGCTGGCACCACCCGGCACCTATGCCGATCCTGCGGAAACCCTGCACTAATGTTTATGGATTTCATCGGACCAGTCGATATTCCTGCGAGACAATAAGAACCCCGACCAAGCGTTTGGCCGGGCACATTTAGGCAACCGTCTGGATGCAAAAGGCAAACCCGGTGTGAACCGGGGACGCAAAGCCACGGGGCCCCTGCGGGTCAGCCGGGCTACCAACCCCCGAAGGTGCCGCCAGCTATGGTCTCTGCCGTGTCGCTATCCCCTCCCGCCCCTCGCGAGCTGACTCGTCGAAACCCTATCGTGAGTATCCTGCTGCTGATCTGCACCGTCATGATCTTCGCTCTTGGAGTTGTTCCCGCAGCCCAGGCGGGAGCAGCAATCAGCCTCAGCCACACGTCCGGGCAGGCGGGGACATCCGTAACGGTTACCGGTACCGGTTTCCCCAAGAACACCAAGGGATCTGTGGTTGCTGGCACCACCACCACTGTGATGCGCACCAATGCAACGGGGGCTTTCCAGATCGCCGTCGTGATTCCGGCCGGGGCCTCTTCTGTGGTTGTTACCGCGAAAGTTAGCTCAGCATCAGCCTTTTCAGTTTTCACGGTCGTTGCCCCTACGCCTGCACTGGATGTTGCTGCTTCCGCCCCAAAGGGGATCCGGTTCGGGGTGGGGACAAACGGTGGCCCGGCCGCCACCATGGAGCTCGATGAGGTGACGGCGATGGCCGGGGAGGCGCCCTCGCTCGTCCTGTCATATAAGGACTTCAACCAGGCTCCGCCCTTGGCCGAGCTTGACGCGGTGCGTGCACGGGGAGCCGACACCTTGTTGACGTGGGAGCCGTGGGCGTGGGGGAACGGGGTGGAGCAACCTGCATACTCCCTGGACCGCATCGCCTCAGGCGATTTTGACAACTACTTGCATCAGTGGGGTACGGCGCTAGGCAAGTGGGGCCACCCGGTCTACCTACGGTTCGGTCATGAAATGAACGGCGACTGGTATCCCTGGTCCGAAGGGGTCAATGGCAACGGGACAGGCGACTACGTTGCAGCCTACCGGCATGTGCACGACGTCCTCGCCTCTACTGGAGCAACCAACATCCGCTGGGTCTGGAATCCGAATGTACCTTACTGGGGGTCAACTCCGTTGACCCAACTGTATCCGGGCCCCGGCTATGTCGACGTGGTGGCGCTCGACGGCTACAACTGGGGCACGTCTCAAAGTTGGAGTACGTGGCAGGAACCGAAGGACCTCTTCGGTGCGGGACTGTCACAAATCAGGCAGCTCGCCCCCGGTAAACCCATCATGATCGCCGAAACGGCGTCGTCTGAACTCGGCGGATCAAAAGCCGCCTGGAATACCGAGCTGTTTAGCTACCTCTCAGCGCAAGCAGATGTTGTGGCGCTCATCTGGTTCCACATCAACAAGGAAGCCGATTGGCGCATCAACAGCAGTGAATCCTCAACCAGCGCTTTCAAAGCCGCCCTCGCCAGCCGCCGCTGATCATCGAATGAGCGACAACTACAGGTTCCAATCTGGATCCCCGACTATCGGGTCAGGCTTTCAACACCTTCGTAGTTTCCTCTGCCGGGCTGAATCCCTCATAGCGCACGGCCTTGAACAGCACGCTCAGCACAATGAGGTCATAAACTACCCAGAACACGTTCACGGCTGTGCCCAGCGGTTCGTTCAAACCGACCGCCAGACGAACCAGGCCGACGATGGCAGCTACAACTAGCAGCCCCATCGCAACCAGTTGAGGGCGAATCAAATGCCAATCGTGGCTGCGGTCCTGCTTCACCTTTGGAGTGACAGCAAAATCCAGGGGTCGGCCGAACCACACGTTCCGCGCTGCGGTGGTACAGGCCTTGATCCAGATCGGGAACAGGGCAAGGCTGTACTGCTGGCCACGCCACGTTTTGGCGCCGCGACCGGCCACCATAAAGAGGAGTTGGTTGACGATCATGAACGGAATGAAACGAATAAAGAACTCGGAGCTGAGGCTATTCACCGGAAGAATGCCCAGCAGCAAGTAGATAATTGGGGCCGCAATGTACACAACTGCCGCGAACCCGGATAGATAACTCCACATCGTCGCGAAGTACATCAGCCGTTGGGTCCATTTCATCCCCTTCTGCGAAAGTGGATTCTCTCGCAGAAGGACCTGGATAGTGCCTTGCGCCCAGCGCAGTCGTTGGGTGAGCATGGTTTTGAGGTCTTCCGGTGCAAGACCTATCGCGAGAATCTCGTGGTGATACACACTCTTCCAACCGAGTGAGTGCATACGCATTGAGGTAGCCATATCCTCGGTCACGGATATCGTTGCCAGCGGCATAACCGGTTGGGCCTCGTCACCGCGCTCAACCGAGATGGCTTCCAGCACCACCTGAACCGACTCCAAAGCTCCCAACGGGGACCACTCTCGCGAGGACAGGTGCGCGACAGCCTCGTCAACATCGGCCGGGGTCAACGGGGCGCCACCGTCGTCCAAGCCCATCGCCATGATTTCGGCCAGGTCGGCCTGGAGCACCGAGAAATCCGCTGCTACGAGCTCCTGGACGGCCGCGTCGACCGTGCGTCGCAGGTTATACGTGATCTCGCTGAAGGACTTGCCGGCTTTGAGTTCGGCACTGGCCTTGTGGATGGCCACCTCCACGTCGTCAAGTAGTTGGGCCACCATTGGCGCGGCTGCTTCGTTGGATTTTCGCGCCTTGCGCACCGCCGACCGGGCACCCTTGAGCGCCGACCGGATATTGCGTTCCACTTCGGCTACGTAGCCCACCAACCCCAGCTGCATCAGTGCCTCACGGCGCAGGAGTGCGTTGGAGCCACAGAAGAAGGCGGCATTCCATCCGTCTTTGCCTTGCTGGAGCGGACCGT
The DNA here is from genome assembly GCF_003075455.1 of Arthrobacter sp. Bz4. GTDB lineage: Bacteria > Actinomycetota > Actinomycetes > Actinomycetales > Micrococcaceae > Arthrobacter_D. The sequence goes on along the minus strand of NZ_QDAE01000004.1, from coordinate 156,712 downwards.
AAAACAGTGGCGCTTGACTACCTAGTGGATCGTCGTCGGGAACATTGACGAACCATTGGGGTGTCTGGACCAAAGAAACCTTGCGGTTATTGAAATAGCCAAGCGTCCGGTCCAGTATTTCCGGTTTGGGGATCTGGTCCGCGTCGAGAATGAGCAGGAATTCACCGCGCGTCGTCATGAGTGCGTTGTTCAGGTTCCCGGCTTTCGCATGTCGCGGGCGATGCGCCCATTCTTCCCCTCGGGTCACATAGCCGATCCCGTGCGCTTCGGCCAGCAACCGCAGCTCATCCCTGGCTCCGTCGTCGAGGATCCAGGTTGCGTGAGGGTAGGTGATCCGCTGGGAAGCCAGGGCGGTGTTCATGACCATGTCGAGCGGCTCGTTGTAGGTGGTGATGAACACATCGACGGCCAGTCCCTCAGGAGCCGGCGGAGGGGTTCTTTCCCTGGTTCGCCAGGTTGTCAGCCCGAAGAGCAGGACGTCGATCAGGCTGTACGTTTCCGCGATAATGAGCGGAACAGCGATCCACCAGGCCGACCAGTTCAGGGATTCCAGCCACCGCCAGGCGACATAGTTAACCCCCAGGATTAATGTCAGAACCACCAGCAAGCGGATTAGAAAACGATGCACATGAGCCCCAGTCTTACGCCGTGAGCGGCGATCACCCGCTCGTCAGTGTCAAGAGTATCGGAAGCGGCTGAAATAACCGGCTGGTTACCTGGGGTACTCGGGATGGGCGATCCCCCCAAGAACCGCCCATCCACGCTATTGGGGAAGCCGCACTGCCAGGGTGCGTCCGGGCAGGAACGATCCGACCAGCGACTCATGGCGGACCGGCAGTCTGGCGTCGCTGACCATCTCCTCGTGGATGATTTCCATGCCGCGCCTGGCCAGCGCCTCCACGGGCAGCCGCACCGTGGCCAGCCCCAACAACTCGGTGCCGGGGAGCAGGCCGTCAAATCCCGTGGCGGAAACGTCCTCGGGGACCCGGATGCCGGCTTCCTGGGCGGCCTTGAGGAAGCCCAGTAGTTTCATATCAGAGGTGAAGAGCGCCGCAGTCACCTTCTCGTCCCGCACCAGGTCGATGACCTGCCGGTGAGTCGATTCGATATCCGCCGACGACAAGGAAGGCGTGTCGACGGTGATGACGTTGGCTCCGGCTTCCCGCAGGTGGCGCGTCAGCCAGGTGCCACGCAGATGCTCGATGAGCAGACCCGAGTGGTTGGTTTCGGGAAAGGTGACAACGATGTCCTGGTGCCCGCGGGCGAGGACGGCGTCGACGATCAGCTGGGCATTGGCAACCTCGTCCAGCGACACGGTGTTCAGGGTCGGATGTTCCTCGGGCCGACCCAGAACGACCGTGGGAACGTCGCGGACAAACGAGGACAGCTCATCGGGCGCGATGGTACCGGTGGCGACGAGGATGCCGCCGACCCGTTGCTCAAGCAGCCGGCGGAGTCCGAAGTTTTCAGTCATCGGGTTGAACCCCGGAGGGGATGCGACGGTCAGCAAGTGGAGTTTATGCTCGGCCGCACCGAGCTGCAGTTCGGAATGCAGGATTCCGTAGTACGGGTTGTTCGGGTCGCGGATCAGCAGTCCGACGGTGTCGGAGGTTCCGCGTGCCAGCCGCGTGGCGGCCTCGTTGCGGATGTAGCCGGTCTTCTTGATCGCCTCCATCACCTTGGCCCTGGTGGGTTCCAGGACCGGCACCATCCCGTCGAGAAACCGGGACACGGTTGCCGTTGACACGTTGGCTTCCCGTGCGACGTCGGACATGGTCACCTTTGACCACGCAGAGGCCGGTCTGGCGTCGTCGTTCTTCTTCTCTGCCAAGCGATCCATCCTCACCGCTAGCTCCGCTGCATTGAGTGTGCACTTGATTGCCAGCTTAGTCCGCGGATATCCCGGCCAAGGTAGGCGTTCAGCAGCGCAGGCCAGTCGGTCTGGATAACGTCGGCGCCCAGGCCGACGAGGCGCCCCCAGCCGTCATCCGGGTTGCCGGTCACCGAAAGATTGTCATCCCAGCCGGCCATCAGGACGGTTCCGTCGCTGAGGTTCAAAGCATTCAGGTAGACCAGCAGTCCGCGGTCCTGGAAGGCCTTGGCCACGGCCGGATCGCAGAAGGCGTGGGCCGGGCTGTCCGCCAGCAGCTCGACCCCCACGAGATTGATCTCCGGGTCCTCGAGCACCGCCGCCAGCTGTTCCTGACTGGAGACGATGGCCACCAGCGGGTACTTCACCGGGTGGGCGCGGAGGAGATCCATCGCCGCCTGTGTCGGGGGAGCCTTGAGGATGAGCTGCTCGGTCATGTCGAACTGGTCAAGCCAGGGCAGCAGCAGGTCCCAGTAGAACCAGGAGCGGTCGATGTTGAACAGCACGTCGGGGAAAGAGGTCAGGGTGTGCTCGAGTTTCTCGACGTGGACCCGGGGCGCCGCGGTCTTCTGGGTGTAGACCAGCTCGTCAACCTCAACGGTGCTGAGCGTGGTGATGAGGTGATCGATCCCGAAGTTCTCCGGTTCGGTGCCGTCATGGAAAACGTAGAAATCGCCGTCGGTGGATTGGATGACGTCGATTTCCACCATGTCGGCGCCGCTGCGGAGCGCAGCCGTCACGGCATGCGAGGTGTTCTCGACGATCATGCCTAACCCTGTCCCGCGGTGCACGGCCACCAGGGGGTTCTTCTCGGCGAACCTGTTGTTGAGCAGCGAGTTGATGGAGTGGAACTGGTCTTGCCCGAACATGGACATCCTTAGGTTGTGAATGGATCAGGGCAAGCTGTCGTTGCGAACGGGTGCCTTGTCGGCGGGTTCCACCGTGGACGTCGACGCCGGGCCCTGCGACCCGGCGGCAGCCTTCCGTTGGCGCTTGTTGGCCCGGTCACTTGCTGACTTCCGCCCATAGACCAGCCACATGGTGAAGGTGGAGATGATCATCAACAGCACCGTGTAGACGAAGGTCAGCGCGGTGGTGTCGTTGATCTGGTCCCCGGTGGTGGCGTTGCGGATCACCACACCCAGCGGCTGATAGATCGGGTGCGAGAGGAACACCGCGGTGTCGTAGTCGTCCAGCAGGCTGTTGAAGTTCAGCGCGGTGATGGCCGCAGCCGCCGGCAACACCAGCGGAACCAGGACCCTGCGGAACGTATACATTGAACCGGCGCCAAGAATTGCTGCGGCGTCCTCGACGTTGTCGGGGACCCCGGCGAACGCCGCCTTCAGCAACCTGAACGTGAAGGGTATTTTCACGATCACGTACGCGATCGCGAGGATACCGACCGTTCCAGTGAGGACCTGGCCACCCACCAGAGGTTGGGCGTGGTCGAAGGTCAGGATCAGTCCCAGCGCAATCATGGTGGTCGGCAGGATCCAGGGGATATGCAGCAGGTATTCCATCACAATCGTCAGCTTGTTCCGGTACCGCTGGATCATCCGCGCGGTGAAAAGCATCAGGACAATGACGACGACGGCCGTCACCGCACCGTAGCCAATGCTGACCAGGAAGGGCCGGTAGCCGCGCTCTTCGGTCAGGACATTGATGTAGTTCTCCAGGGTGAAGCTGTCCAGGCTGATCGTCCCGGAGTTGATGGAGCGGGCGTCGGTGAAGGAGAACAACACGATCAGTGCTGGCGGCAGCACGTAGATGAGGAACAGGACGTAGGCCATCACGTGCACCACGATGTTGGCGGTCCGGTTCTGGATCTTCTGCTTCTGCAGTGCCACGGGCACTTTGGAGACGGAGAAGTACACGCCGCCCTTCTCGAAGCGGTTCATCAGCGCCAGCAGGGCGATGGTTGAGATGCCCAGGATGATGGCCAGCGTGGCTGCCAGGTCCCGTGAGGTTGGACTGTTGGCGAAGGCGAGGATCATCGGGGTGATGGTCTGGAACTCACCGCCGAGAATCTGTGGGGCGGCGAGCGCGGCCAGCCCGGCGAGGAAGGTCAGGATGGTGATCGCAAAGATGATCGGCTTCAGCATCGGCAGCACCACCCGGCGCAGCACGGCCCAGTCTGACCCGCCCATCATCCGGGCGGCTTCGACCGTCTGGTAGTCCACCCGGGCGATTGCTGCTGACATGAACAGCAGGTGGTAGCCGGTGGACGAAATGGTCATCACGAAGATCACGGCGATCATCCCGGAGAACCATTGCGGGTCAATGCCCGGCAGCACTGAACCGATGACCTGGGTGAGGACACCGTTCGGCCCGTACACCGTCTTGTACCCGGCGACCAGAACCACTCCCCCGTAGATGAGGGTTGTCGCGTAGCCGAGCCACAGGATGCGCCCGCCCTTGATGTCGTAGAACCTGGTGACGAGGACGATGAAAATACCGACGATATTGACCGTCACCGAGAGAACGACGGCGAGGACAAAGCTGTTGCGCAGTGCGTCAACGGCTCGTTCGGAGGACAGGAGTCGCTCGACCGATCGAAAGGTCAGGCTTCCCTCGGGCGAGACGAACACCGACCGCAGGATCGCGAAGTTCGGCATCAGGAGGAAGGTGAAAATGAACCAGGTCAGGAACAGTGTCAGGACCAGGAAGAGCGGGTTGCGCAGCATCTGGCGCACGTTGGTCACCGGAGGACTGCCTGTCCATCGGATTCTTCGGCTGCCTGGTGGCCTGTTCCCTGCAGGCCGGAGCCAGGGCTGGCCTGATCGCCGTCGGGGTATTGCAGGAGGTGGTCGGGGTGCAGGGAGAGCGTCACCCAATCCCCTGTCCGGTAGTCAGTGTCGTCCTCCCGCATGATGGTTCGCAGCATTCCGTTGTCGCCGCAATCCACTGAGTAGGTGGAGCTGGTGCCCTGGTAGGAGCGTTCCTTGATGGTTCCGCCGATGGTGTAGGCGGAGGCCCCTGCCTCGTCGGGGACGATTGTTACCCGCTCGGTGCGAAGGTAGGTGACGGCGTCGGGCTTTAGCTCAGAGCCTGGCGCCGCAGCGAGGCGTTTCACCAGCTGGGGAGTGAGCCGGTTGACGTCGCCAATGAAGGTGCAGACAAACTCGGTGGCCGATCGGACGTAGATCTCGTGGGGGGTTCCTACCTGCTCGATCCGCCCCTTGTTGAGCACTGCGATCCGGTCAGACATCGAGAGGGCTTCGTCCTGGTCATGTGTGACGTAGACGGTGGTGATGCCGAACTGACGCTGCAGGTCTTTGAGCTGACCGCGGAGCTGCTGGCGTAGTTTCGCGTCCACACTCAAGGGTGAGGTCCATGCGGTCAGCAATCTTCCTACGTAACCCTCGTGCCGTGTTTATGGTGGGGCGATCCTTCTTCCGAACGGGCCAAATCATCGCGCTACCGATGGTGTACTGCGGGTTAAGGTAGCGGGACCGCTCCCCCGCGTTTAACGTCGAGATGGCGGTGACCAGAGGCTTTGGCCGCAACCAGGAACTGTAGGAAGCGGTGATGGCGTCGCTGCCGTACACATGCTTCCCTCCGTCAGAGTCCTCGAACATGAGGTAGTTCCCACGACGGTCCCGTGGCACGGACGGCACTTTCGGCTCGAAAAGAACGCCGGAGCGCAGTTCCTTGGACCACAGGAGCTCATGGTCCAACCGGAGCCTCTGACTGTCCCTGTCGGCGTCGGGCCGGGTCTTCCGAGGATTGTCGGTCTTGTAGTCGAAGGAAGTGTCAAAGACGCGCATGTTTTGAACTGTAACCCACGTCAGTAGTGAGACGGTTTATCATTGCTAGTCGGTCACGCCACGAGTTGCCGGTCGCGTGCTTGCTGGATTGCCAGGATGCTCGCGGTCTAAGCTGCCGGAGACACGGAGTTGCGGAGGGGAACGTCAAATGGTGAATTACTGGTGGGCGAGTCAAGGCATGAATTATGAGGAGGCAATCCGACAAGGCACTCTGTGGACCTGCCCGCGGGCCGGTAAGAACACAGAAAAGGCCCGGATGCTGATCCAATCCTTGCAACCTGGTGACAAGGTGTTCCATTACCAGAAGAGCTACCTGCGCGCAGTGAGCCGAGTGGCCACTTCATGGCAGCCCTGGTCTCGGCCAGAGGAAAACCCAAAGGTTTATTCCGCAGAGAATGATGACGGGTGGCTGGTTACTGTGGATCCCATTCAAACAGGTCTGGCGCTTCACTATTCACGTGCGGCGGAGCTGATCAGGAACGGTCCTGGGAGCCCAATCAACGCTGCTGGCCATCCGCAGCAGAAATTTCTTTCCGCTCTGTCCGAAGAAGACGGGCGCTCTCTGTTGCACGAGCTTGGAATGGCCGCCTCAGCGGCCATGATGGATGGACTTTACGGCCGTCCGGATGAATGGGACGGCGGAGAAACAGATGAAGTTTCTCTGGGAACCGTCCGGCAAGAACAAGCCGATCTGCGGAGGCATCTCCTTAACGGCAGGCCAATAGCATCATGCTCTGTCTGTGGTGAAGAGCGCCCAGCTAAACTCCTGGTCGCAGGACACATCAAGCCGCGCAATAGCTGCACCGAGGAGGAGCGCAAGAACTTCCGCTCGGTAGCAATGCTTGTTTGCAGTCTCGGATGTGACGCCTTGTTCGGTTGGGGCTACATCTATGTTGATCCTGAGGGCTATGTACGCCGTGGTGTCCCTGCAGAAACAAAGGACGTCGAAGCAGCCGTTGACCTGCTGATCGGAAAACACAGCGGGGCGCACAACGAGCAGACCGCCCGAAACTTCGCTGCACACGCGGAGCTAAGCGGTGCCACCTAGTTTCTTCGCATTCCAGATGCATGGCAGTGATGGCAAAGAGGCCAGCCGCACTGAAATGCATACGCACAACCGGTACCTCATGGTTAGCTGCCGTCGAAGTTGGAACCGAGCAGGCTTCGTGCAACCTCAACATCGGTGAGGATGCAACCGAGATCGTGGTCGACCTTGCGCGTCCCGTGGTAATCACTTGACCCGGTCGCCGCGAGGCCTCGATTGGACGCGATCTGCCGTAGCTCCGCGCGAACCTCAGGGCTGTGTTGCTGATGGTCAACCTCAATCCCGTCGAGGCCAACCGCAGCAAGCTGGGCAAACCGCGCCTCGGTGATTCCAGGACCTATCTTGCCGTGGCGCGGATGCGCAATGACAGACACGCCACCCGCAGCCCGAATCCCAACAATCGCGTCCTCGATCGTTGGTCGATATCGCTGAACGTACGCGTCACATCCTTCATTGAGATACCGTTCAAACGCCTCGTCGTCCGTCGCGACATGCTGCGCCTTCACCATGCCGGCAGCCATGTACTTCCGGCTCGGGATACCGCCAGCCAAGTGGTTAACATAGCCGCGGTCCACCCCCAAGCCCATGCTGTCCAGTAGGTCGAAGGGGTCTGCCGCCCTTCTTTCGCGGGAAGCACCGCCTCGCCGAAGCATCTCGCGATAGCCGGATGATACGGGTCGAAATTGTAACCAAGCAGGTGCTGTCCGCGGCCCTCGTTGGTCGTAGAAAACTCAGTCCCGCGCACTACCGTGACGCCCAGCCGACGCCCGGCAGCGATTGCCTCGTCCCATCCCGCGACAGTGTCATGGTCAGTCAAGGCGACCACATCGAGGCCGGCCGTGGCAGCTCGTTCGACAAGTTCAGTAGGGGTGTCCGAACCGTCGCTCAGGAGAGAGTGGGTGTGCAGGTCTATTCGCATGCTTCGTCACTTTCGTTGTAGTTTTCAATACCCGACGACCCGGTGTCGCCGCTGAACCGGCGCCTCCTCGAAGAGGCCTTCAGAATACATACACGGATGGGGAACCTGCCCGCACCTCCCGTGGCCTCTCAGCCAGAAATCCAGCACTTCCGTGACGCCTGCAAACGGAAGCCGCTGCGACGGTGCGGGGCATCTATAAGGCGCGTTGCCGTCGTCGCCCGCTCCCATCCCCAAGCCAATCCGCCAGTTGTGGACCACTGTGCCGTCCTGATGGGATCCCGCCAGTCAGTGCAGTGGCCATTCAGGCTGACGCTCCACTCGAATCCCTCCTCTGGTGACGGACGGAGGAGTAAATCGAGTGCAGTTCTCTCGTCGGGTACCTGTGTTCTCGATGGCCTGTGGGGCGGTAGGAATATTCAGCATGGCGGGCACCTTTTCTGCGGTTCGGCCTCACCCTCATCATGTCGCCCTGCACTGACAATCTGGGAGACGCCGGAGCGACGGGGACCGTCCATCCCCTGCGACTTTGCTCTCACGATAAATGTGGGTGCCAGCTAGTAACCTGCACATGTCGTAGGAGTTGGTTTGTAAAACGGAGCCAAGCCACCGGCGTTCCGAATCAGCATCAACCGAAAGGATCCGATATGGATACCCAACCTCTGACTCCCGAGGTCGCCGCCGCGAAAGCCATCGCCGTGATCGCGCACCGTGGGCAGGAAGACAAGATCGGAATGGCTTATATTGACCATCCGCGCAGGGTTGCGGCGAGGTTATCGGAGCCCCGCGAAGTGGCCGCTGCCTGGTTGCACGACGTGATCGAGGACTGCGAAATCAGCGCTCAGGATCTGCTCGTCGCTGACATCAGCCAGGACGTGGTGGACGCCGTCGAGCTTCTGACCCGCACCGAAAGCGTCAGCAAGGACAACTACTACAGAGCCATCCGGAGAAACCCGATCGCCCTAGCGGTGAAACTAGCAGACATCGCGGACAATACCGACGAGGAGCGTACCCGCCAGCTGCCACCTGCGGACCGGGAACGGTTTGCACAGAAATACCGGGAAGCACTAGCCGTACTCGAAGATTGATGCCCCGAATCCCTCACAGCTGTCTTTTGGCCTTCGGAATGTCACAGCCAGCTGCTAAACATATCTTCATCAGTCAAAGGAGCAGCCATCGACAACTACACCGAGTTCATCCAGCGCCTTGACGCTGCCTCCGCCAACCTCCATCGGCGCCGGGAGTCAGTAGGCACCAGTCTCGACGTGCTGATTTGGCTGCACACCAGGCACTTCACCGGACTCCAACAGTGGGAACGGCGTCGGGCACTCGTGGCACAGAAGGTCGATGGTCACACAAACACGCCGAACGCGTACAAGTCCCTCACCGACCTGCAGGATGTCGCACGGAACATGGAGACCATGTTCCGCAAGCGCACCGATCGGATCAATGAGCGACTGGCAGTCGTACAACAGCGCTGCGATGAAATCGATCGCTCCCTGCGGGAGCTCGAGCGCAGCAAGCTGAAGCTGGAATCATCTCGGATGCTCCATGCCGACCGCGAAAACCTGCGCAAAGCAATGGCCGATCTGGCCGGCACACCGGAAGCGTCGATCAGCGAAGCTCGGGACCCGTTGCTGCGGGACGAACTCGGCGACGCGCGGGAAGCCATCGCGCTTGCGGAAGCCCTGCTCGAACTGAAGGAGGACTGACATGCAAAACTCTAACTCTGAGCGGCGAATTCTTACCTCATTTACCTCTGAACAATGGAACGGCCGTCCCGGCACGGGCGGCTGCAGCATGTTTATTGGCGCAGTCATCATCGGATACATCCTCGCGGGCATCCTGATGATCTTTATTCCCCCGCTCAGAAATGGTTCCGCAGCCACCATTCTCGCCTTTATTGTCGGCGTCGTCATTACGTGGGCAGGGATCGGCTCCAGCGCCTCTCTCCAAAAGGCATTCCTCCGCGACCTGCTGGACAAGATCAACGACACCGTCCTTGGCATCACCGGCAACCCCAATGACCGGCTGTCCGCGTCCGATCTGCGCGCCCTGATCAAGAGGCAGCACTCCCGCTCACTCCTCGTCAACGGTGTTCCCGGTGTTGAACTCCGGTCCAGACAGAACACGCCGCCTTCACCGGCGCCGAAGCCTTCGGCAAAAGTGAAGGGCAAGCCGGTGCAGAACCAGCCGAAGCCCATCGTCACCACCACCATCTTCATCTGCATGACTGCGCCGGACCTGGGTTTGACAAGCTTCGACAGGCTGCTCGATTCGGGCGAGTAAGGGGCTAGCGGCCCAATAGCAATCCATGGCGCCGAGGGTGCGGCGCAGAACTGTCACCACCCCCTGTTATGTTGTGAATCACAGAAGTGGGGGCTTTATGATTACGCAGACCGTCGGCACCGTAAGCCAAGCGCTACTTGAACTCGCCGCGCATATCACCGAAGCGAAAGTTTCGGATCCGCTCGCTCCGATCACCGTGCTCGTGCCCTCGCACGCCGCCGGGCTGGATGTCACCCGCTACCTCGGCCGCACCCTCAACAACGGCGCCGGCAGCGTCGGCGTCCGCGCCTACACCCTCAAGGACCTCGCGTCCGAGGTGGTCGCTGCTGACCCCTCGATGATCGGGCGGCAACCTCTTCCCGTCCCGGTGCGCCAGGCAGCCATTAGCCGAGCACTCACCGATAACCCGGGGGACTTTCACCAGGTGGCCGATCAGCCTGCCACCGCCCGGGCAATCACACGCACCGCTCCGCTGCTCGACTCGATTCATTCCGACTACGACGCCGTGTGCCCGGGATTGGTGAGGGAGGTGCTGCGCATTCACCGCACCGCCCTGATGTCGCTCGAAGACCGGTGGTACACGGACCATGACCTCTTCATCTGCGCCAGCCGCCTGTTGCACATTCCTGCCATCCAGAGGCGGCTGGGCACCCTCATCGGCTTCATGCTCGGCGCGCCGGTCCAACCGGCCGTCGCCGCCTTCCGGCGCGACCTTGAGCAGGCAGGACTCCGACACATCAGCGCCAGCGGCACCGTCGACGACGCAACCGAGGTAATCACCGCGTCCGATGCCGAGGATGAGGTCCGCAGCGTCGTCCGCCTCATCATCGAACAACTCCGCAGCGGAGTTCCTGGCCACCGGATCGGTGTTTTCCACTCCACCGCCGACCCCTACCGCGCGCTCCTCGCCCAACGTCTCAGGCAGGCAGGCATCACCTTCGTGGGCCCCGCCTCGCGGCGCCTCGCCGACGCGCCACTGGCGCGCGGACTGGTACAGCTATTAACGCTCGACCCTCGCGAACCCGACAAGCGCATCATTCTCAACGTCCTCGCCGAAGGCACCCTCGTCTGGCGGAACCACGACCTCCCCAGCAGCGCCACCTGCGAGCGATTGCACGTAAACCCTCCCCCAACGGCCAGTGGTATCGACACCGGAGCAAACGCCGACGACGACGGCGAACTCGACGAAGACCTCGCCAGGCGTCGCGCAAAGCTGGCCCTGTTCGAAAGCTTCATAACCGCGCTCACCCAGTGCGTCGGTCGGGTGCTCGAAGCTCAATCCTGGTCCGCGGTTTCGGTGGCCCTGATAGAACTCCTCACCGACTTCATGGGCCGCCGCGGCGACACCGAGCCACCCGAGAAAGCCGTGACCCGCGCAGCGCTGCTGGACATCATCCGGAGACTCGAAGAGCTCGGCGGTATCGGTCCCGCACCCCGCCCGCTCCTGATTCGCAGCACTCTTGAGGACAGCATCGCAGCGAAAGCGGGCTGGAGCGGAAAGAGCGGCACCGGCGTCGTCGTCGGCAACTACGCGGATGCCGTGGGACGGGACCTGGATGTCGTCTACCTCATCGGCGCGGCAGAAGGTCTCGCGCCAGCCCGGATCCGCGAAAACCCGCTGCTGCCCGACTCCGTCGCCGCGGTCGTCGGCGGGGACCTGCTGACCGTCGAGCAACGCGCCGAGGAGGCGCACCAACAGTTCCTCGCCGCGCTGGCAGCCGGAACCACGAAAACCATCATGAGCCCGCGCGGTGACCTCCGTGGCGCCGGGGACCAGCTTCTCTCACGCTGGATCGCCACCGGAGAGAAGCGGGAACTGCTGTCCTTCGCCCATGGCATCGAGCACGGCTCCCCTACCGCACTGCAGGGTGGTGCGCCGGTCGCCGCCACCGAGCAGGAATGGCGCCTGCGCTACCTCCTCACCGCGGCAACCGGAACCGGGGCCCTGAGCGAGGACATCATCCTGCAGCGGGCAGTCGAAGTGGCCCGTGACCGCCGCACCGGTGGGTTCACCCGCTTCAACGGCAACCTCGGCCGATACGCGGGCCGTATCATCGAGGAGTCCAAAGCGCTGTCCCCGACCCGCCTCGAAGACTGGGCGCTCAGCCCTTTCAGCTTTTTCCTCAAACACGTCCTCAAAGTGGACATCTTCGAAGATGTTGAACGCGAAGTGCAGATCAACCCGATGCAGCGCGGCAACCTGATGCACAAGGTGCTGGAGGACTACGTGCGGGAAGTCACCGACAAACAGCAGCCGCGCTCGGTGAACCGGCTGATAGAGCTTGCTGAAGCCGCCTTTGCAGACTTCGCCAACCCGCACTGGCTGCAGCACGTCTGGGACCAGAACCAAGCGAGAATGCGCCAGGACTTCCACCGCGTCTTCCGCGACGACGAGGAGGCGGCCTTCGAAGGCTGGGTCTACGACGCAGCCGAGGCATCCTTCGGCATGGACGGCACCGCTCCTGCCGTCGAACTCGAACTCGACGACAGCACCGTCCTCCGCTTCGGCGGCAAGGTGGACCGCATCGACAAGCACCCCGACGGCCGGGTCCGTGTCATCGACTACAAGACCGGTAATGCAAAAAAGTTCACGAACCTCAACAAACATCCCACCGCCTACGGCACCAAGTTTCAACTGCCCGTCTACGGCCTGTTCGCTCGATCGCTGGCGAGAAATGACGACGACGTCGCCGCCTCCTACTGGTTCACCTCCCGTACGGGCGGCTTCGAACAGATCGGCTATGCCGTGACTGACGAAGTCATCGATCAGCTGCGGCAGGATTCCGGCCTCATCATCGCGGGCATCCGCAACGGTGTCTTCCCGCCCAAGCCGGAGCCCACCAGGGATCGGAAGTCCTTCACGTCGCTGGCCGGTCAGCTGGGCATGGACCAGCACTGGGTCGAGCTGCAGTCAGCACCCTCGCTTTCCTCCTACGCACGCCTCCTGAAGGGTGAAAAATGAATCTCGACGTTCTGGACCTCGCAGACCAGTCAGACCGCACCCTGATTAAGGAGGAGCGGCTGGTCAACATCTTTGTCGAGGCCGGCGCGGGCAGTGGCAAGACCCACGAACTGGTCGAGCGCATCCTCGCCCTCGTGGACAACCGTGTTGAGCTAAAAAACATCGCCGCGATCACCTTCACCGAAAAGGCCGCCGGAGAACTCCGCGCCCGTGTCCGGCGCAGGCTCGCGGAAGACAAGACCCCGATACGCGAGGTGGCCCTGGCCCAACTGGACACCGCCCCCATCGGCACCATCCATTCCTTTGCGGCCCGCATCATCAGCGAACACCCCATCGAGGCCGGTGTGCCCCCGCTGATCACAGTGGTCGACGAACTCCGCTCACAGATCGCGTTCACCCGCCGGTGGGAACTGATTCGTCAGCAACTGTTCAGCGATCCGACCCTCGACGACGCACTGCGAGTCCTCCTCGCCGTCGGTGCGTCGCTCAATCATCTGGAGACCCTCGCCTCGGCGCTGGACGCCAACTGGGACCGGTTGGAAAGCCACCCGCCCCAGCGGCGCCCCATTCCGGCCGCAGACCTCGGTCCGTTGCTCCGGCAAACCGCGGAGGTGCTGGACCATACACAACATTGCTCGGATGCCGACGACCTCCTTCTCGTCGCCCTAGAGAAGGTCCGTTCCTGGCACGGTCGACTCCAGAACGCGGGCACCGGCGAACTGGTGATGGTGCTCGAAATTCTCGATGACATTCCCCTCACGCCGAAACAGGGCAAGAAGGGAAACTGGGCGATCGACATCACCGCCGTGCGCGACGCGTGCGCCAAGCTCGGCGAAGCGGCGAACGCACTGCGGGACAGCTTCGTCGCCCCGGCGGTGGACACCGTCACCGCCGCGATGGCCGAACTGTTCGTCGAAGCGGCACGCGAACGCCAGCGCAGCGGTGAACTCGAGTACAACGACCTCCTCATTCACGCCCGCGACCTCCTCGTCGGCACCGGCCAGCGGACCACCGACGTGCACCGCGCCCTCCGCGAGCGGTACCGGTGCATCATGCTCGACGAATTCCAGGACACCGACCCCGTCCAGGCCGAAATCGCCACCCGCATCACCGCCACGACGGTATGCGGAGTGGATGACTGGCAGTCGCTGGTCATCCCAGCCGGCAGGCTTTTCACCGTCGGCGATCCCAAGCAGTCCATCTATCGGTTCCGGCGTGCCGACATCGCCACCTACCTGGACACCCAGCGCCGGTTCGAGCGGAACGAGCACTCACGGATCGCTTCCCTGCGCACCAACTTCCGTTCAACGGACGCCCTGCTTGACTGGATCAACACGAGCTTCAGTCAGCTCATTCAGGCGAACGGGAACGTCCAGCCGCCCTATCAGCTGCTCACAGCGGATCCGGCCCGACCTGCGTGGGACGACACCGATGGCCCGGCGGTCTCCATCATCGGCCGGGAGGGCGCCGTCGCCGGCGAATCGGGCAAGGTTTCGGCCGACGAGATGCGGAAGCAGGAAGCCGCCGACGTCGCCGCCGCCATCCTCCTCGCCACCGGACGATCGGGCGAGCCTGCCTGGCTGAAGCAAGCCAAGCGCTCCGAGGGCTTCGCGACCACTCCCCTCCGCCTCAAGGACGTCACCATCCTGCTGCCCACCCGGACCGCGCTGACAGCGCTGGAGGACGCGCTTGACGACGCCAGCGTTGAGTACCGGGCGGAGGCTTCCTCCCTGGTCTACTCGACGCAGGAAGTCAACGACCTGCTGCTGGCGCTCAAGGCGGTCGCGAACACCGCGGATACGGCAGCCTTGGTCCTTTGTTTGCGGTCTGCGCCGTTCGGGTGCGGGGATGACGAACTGTTCGAATGGAAGACCTCGGGCGGATCCTGGAACCTCTTCGCGCCTGCACCCGCGGGCCTGGAGAGCTCACCGGTAGCCCAGGGCATCGAATACCTGTCAGAGCTGTGCCGGCAGATCAGCGTCCTCACTCCCGCTGAGCTGATGGACACCCTGGTCACCGAGCGGCGGATGATGGAAACAGCAATCGATTCACCGCGCTACCGGGACGTGTGGCGGCGGCTCCGCTTCGTCATTGACCAGGCCCGTGCCTGGAGCGAGGCCACCCACGGCAGCCTCCGGGATTACCTAGTCTGGGCGGGCACGCAGCAGGAGGAGAACACCCGGGTCCGCGAGGCTGTGGTGCCGGAGACCGACGTCGACGCCGTCCGCATCATGACCATCCACGCCTCAAAGGGCCTGGAATTTCCGATGGTCATCCTTGCCGGTACCGGCTCCGCACCGCGGACCTCCTACGACGCTGCCCTCTGGGACGCCGACGGCACGCTGCACGTTTCCTTCGTCAAGGGCATCACCTCCGCGGGGTACGGCGACGCCCAATCGGTGGAGAGACAGTTCAACGAGGCCGAAAGATGCCGTCTGTTGTACGTCGCGTGCACCCGAGCCGAGAGTCACCTGGTTCTCTCGTACTATACAAACTCCAGAAGCAGCCTCGGTCAGCTCCTCCAGAACGTCGATGACCCTGCTGTGCCGTCGCTCGAACTCCCGCCGCCGAGCGAGTCCGTAGCGAGGAGGCACACGGACGTCCAACCGGTTCAGCCATGGGACGAGTGGAACAGGCAGCGTGCCGAATGGCAGGCTAGCTCAGCAATCGTCTCAACCACCTCGGTCACCGCACTCGCCAAAGGCACGGCGGATGGGGGGCCAATCGAGGGAGAGCTTCAATTTTTACCGCTTGACGACGAAACGCTCCCGTCGCCTGCTCCAGCCAATGCGGAACGGGGCGCGGAATTTGGAACAGCCCTGCACCGCGTGATGGAGCTCAGCGACCTGCAGGAGTCAGCAGATGTCGAAGCCATCGCAGGCAGCGTCGCCCTATTGGCGCACGGAGTCACTGCCCCGGCGCTGGCAGCCCGCGCACGTGCGGCTCTTTCCAGCGAGCCGGTGCGTCGCGCGGCCCAACGGGAGCACTGGCTGGAGCTTCCCGTCGTCGTACCCCGCGGCGGCGTGACCGTTGAGGGCGTGATTGACCTGATGTACCGGGAGGACGACGGCACCCTGGTCATTGCCGACTTCAAAACCGACAGCACCCCGCAGGAGGAAACCATCGCCGCCTACTGGCGCCAGCTCTCGACCTACGCGGATATGGTCCAGGGGATCACCGGGCAGTCCGTGAGCCGGCTGGCGCTGATCTTCTGCAGGGATGCCGGTGCGGAAGTGATGTACCGGGAGGCACGGTGAGCCTGCGCCGCATCTCACCTGACCCGGACTCGCCTGTATAGAATGAGTTGGTTACCGCAGTACACAGTTGTTTGCCAAGGTCTCATCGATAGATCCGGAGCGCCGCTCCGTAGCCGAGCGGTAGCCCTTGGCCGCGCAGCCAGGAGACTAGTACCTCGATCACCGCCGCCAGGCCGAGGTCTTGCGAACTAACGGCTGCCGCGTACGGCTCGTTACCGGCGTCGGCCGCCGCTGCCCCGAGGCCAATCCGCCAGTTGTAGGTGGTGCCACCGTCGGCCCGTGCGACCTCCAGCTGGTACCCCGTACCGGTGTTCATCGTCTGCGCGTATCGACCCACCCTCAGTTGATCGAGCCCCTTGGTCTGGACGGTGAGCCAGTCGCCGTCGCCAGCAATCATCTTGACGACTCCCACCAGGTGGTCTGACGATTCGACGTCGTGCCACCCCGTGTAGGCTCCCTCAACCTGGGCCTGCCATTCTAAGGACTCTTCCGGTTGTACCAGAAGCATCAGTTCCAACTGCGAATCCACTTCGATCTTCAGCATTCATTTCCCTCCCGCATCTGCGTTATCTAGTTCCATAGTCCATTCCCCCACCGACATTGTGGAATGCGTCACGAAAATGTGGGCAAGGGTTGATAGCCTGCAAATACAGACGGTGGCGGGGTTCTCCGCCGTCAAGAAAATGGGGGAAATAATGCGTTGCATTCCGGGGGAACCTGAGTTCGAAGACGGCCAGTCCGCTGAACGGGCTGTCTGGGAGCGGCTGCGCGCTTCCCTGCCGGACGACGTCGTGATTGCCCATTCGGTACAGGTCCGTCATGGTCGCGCCGAGTGCGAGATCGACATTCTCGTCTTGTGGCCCGGGGTTGGGCTCGCCGCCATCGAAGTCAAGGGCGGGCAGATCAGCATTGATAGCGCCCAGTGGTATCAGTCGGATAGGGACGGGCGCCATAGGCTCAAAAGTCCGGTTGCCCAATCGCAGAGTTCAATGCATGCCTTTCGGGATTGGATCGTCGGCCAGCTCGGTTCGCCGCTGACCAGCCGCTTCGCCTACATGGTTGCTCTGCCCTATACCCCCGTCCCATCAAACTGGTCTATGACCGGCTGCCCTCGGGTTCTCCTGCTCGACCAGGACGACCTCCAGTCACCCGCCGACAAAATCCGCCGTGCCATCGAAACTGAAGGCAACGGAGCCATTCCGCTTGCGCCGCAGTATTTGGAACGAATCTGCAAGAGGCTGGACGGGAAGCTTGAGACGCCATCGGGATCGGAGACCAACCAACAAGAACTCGAGGATCTGCAGGACCATCTGACGGAGCGGCAGAGCGGGCTCCTCTCCGCCACCCGCGACATTCCGCGGATCCGATTCACCGGCGGAGCGGGCAGCGGCAAGACCTGGCTGGCCGTCGCGAAAGCGCGCCAACTATGCCGCGACGGCAACCGGGTCGGCCTGTTCTGCTACAACAAGGGCCTGGGACAGCACCTGCAGAACCAGGTCTCGGGGTGGCGGCAAGCCAAACCGGTTTTCACGGGCGAGTTCCACGACTTTGTGCGGTCCCTTGGCATCCCGGACGGCACCGGACAGGCCTACTTCGACGAGGACATGCCGCGCCTGTTGATAGAGAAGGCTGCCAGCCTGCCATCGGAGCAGAAGTTGGATGCGGTCATCATCGACGAGGCGCAGGACTTCGCGCCGCTGTGGTGGGAAGCTCTGCTCGCCTGCTTGAAAGACCCCCTGGTGGGCCAGATCTATGCGTTCATGGACGACCGGCAGGATGTGTACCGCCGCTGGGGTGGGGCCACCGCAGACCTCGCCCAGGGGCCGGCAGCAGAGCTCGTTCCCATCCACATTGACGACAACCTCCGGAACACACGCCGTATAGCCGAAGTATTCAAGTCTTTCGCCGGGGAGCACTTCACTCCCCGCGGCGGTACGGGACTGCCCGTTCGCCGGGTAGAGTGCGCCACCGAGGACGCGCTGGACATCGCCAGTGACTGTATTGACTCCCTCATCAATGATGGCTGGGCCGCGAACCAGATCGCCCTGCTCACCACCCGCCGCCGTCACCCGATCCACCAGGAACACTTCGACAGTGGAACCACTGACGAATACTGGCGCGACTTTCATGCGATGGAGACCGAGTTCTATGGGCACGTCCTCGGATTCAAGGGTCTCGAGCGTTCAGTAGTCGTCCTGTGTGTTGACGGCTTCAAAGAGATGGATCGTGCTGCCGAGCAACTGTACGTCGGGCTATCCCGTGCGCGAAGCCTTCTGGTTGTAGTCGGGGACTCGACGCTGCTTGCGGAGGCCGGTGGGCGAGAGTTGGAACGAGCGCTCGGAAGAGCGGAAAAGTGGAGTCCGGCAGCTACCAGCTGATTTGATTCGGTCAGCCGCGGCTGGGGAAAGCACCTAAATCATTGGCATAAAGAATTCCGTGAACCCCCAAAACGGCTTCCTTTCCAATCGACCTTCGAAGTGTCGCTATTTCCAAAAATTTTCGTCGTCATTAAGGCATAATTGCAGAATGATTGAACCCTCTGAGTATGAACTCGATGCATGGCGCAACATCCAACGATTCCGAGGCCGTCCTCTCTCAAGGGCGATGAGGAATGCTGGACAGCAAGTTTCTAATGGCGCGACTAGCATCGGTAAGCATGCAACAAAGTTTCTAAACGGCCACCCCGGCGCCCAATCTGCCGTCTCGCGGGGTCAATCCGTGGTCGCAAAGGGCACACAGACGGTTGGAGCCGGCGCTCGAAAGGCAGCCAACGCACTTCCAAATTGGAGCGACACTGCTTTTGGGTCTGTGAGACAGACGGCGGGACGCGTTTCACGGGCCGGGCTTTCCCCCAAACGCGTTGTGGCAAGCCATAAAAAGCACGGTCACGATGTGGCAAGGCTTCTTGATTTGCGACAGCTCGACCTTGAACAGATAGATGCGGTCCATGGACGAGGAACGAGTTGGCTCTATCCTCTTGCTGCAGCAATGTCTGGAGCAACTGCCGGAATAGTCATTTCGGGTGGGCAACTCGCAACAGCCACTTCTGCCGGGGCGGCAGCGGCACCGTCGGGCGCAGCCATTGCCGGAGCATTTGTAAGTGACGCCGCGCTGGTTCTAGGACTCGCCTCTAGATCGGTTGGTCATATCTCGCTGCTCTACGGTTATGACCCTGAAGAGCCTGCGGAAAAGCTCTTCATCTTGTCTGTCGTTAATGCGGGCACCGCCGCCTCAGCCAGCGCCAAGACTGCTGCACTTTCCGACATTTCGCGACTTACCCAGTCTTTGGTCCGCGGAAAAACTTGGGAGGTTCTGGACAGGTCCGTTATCTCGCAGGTATCGAAACAGTTCTCTAAGGCATTTGGAAAACGTCTGACGAAGCAGGGGCTCGGCAAGGTGGTGCCTGCCGTCGGCGTCCTCGTCGGGTTTACCCTCAATTGGACAACCCTCGAATCAATTGTCGATGTCGCGGACGTCGAATACCGGCGCCGGTTTCTTATTGAAAAGTATCCGCATCTCGCAAACGAAGAAATACCTGAAACATTCAGTGACGATCTATCAGACGACGCCGATGAAGCCATTAGCGTGCTTAACGAGCTCGCCGAGGCGGGCGGACCCGACCTCCGCTGAATCGGAGCATTGTATGCCGGAGTTCCTAAGTAGTGGAAATGTACTGGTGCGAGTTACATAGTGACCGAGGGGCCGATCAAGTTAAGGACCGATGGCTCACCCTGCGCTGCGGAACCGTTGGTAAGCAATCTCGAGCAGATCTCCGCTGGGGAGGTCTGCCCTTCGTGGAGGAACGTTCATCAACCTCGTATTGTGATGTTCTTTCAACCCAAACTGGAGCATAGGACCGTCCATTTCCTCTAGAAGGTCGGCCCGAATTTCTACTACATGGTCTGGGCGGATGCCAAGAATGTTCACGTCAAAGGCCGCATGATGAATCTTGCAGAGCGCCAAACCGTTGGCGACGGTGGCAACGCCATCTTCGTGCGAGTCCGGGACAATGTGAGCGGCATCCAGTAACTGCCTGTGTCCTAGGGAACACACAGCACATTTCGTGGCGTAAGCACGCATCACGTCGGCGCGAAATAGTCCCTGATGGAGCCGCCTTTTTACCTGCTGGTTCCGGTAGCGACGCTCAAAATGTAAGGGGAAGTTGATCTCTAACGGTAAGTTGCCCACGTTAGCCCGCAACGGATCGAGGTCGACGACGAATTGCTTCAGGTGAGCTTCTTCTTCCAGGAGAAAGACCGGGAAAACCGGTAAGTACCAACCGGTGCGAACCGCAAAAAACCAAATCAAAGGAAGTCCGAGTTTTTGAGCTTGCCTCAAAGCCCGGTTGTCAGCATGGTCAGGGTCATCACCCTGCCATTTGTAACGAAACAATCCGTCTGACCCAGTGTCATCTTCGTACGGACGCGACTGCCCTGGAGCCCGGAAGGTAGTGCTGAAGGAGAGTGCCGCATCTAGCCGTCGAGGTTTCCAAATTCCTTTGTAACGGTCCCGCAATTTGAACGCTTCGCCATCAAAAGTGAAATCCTCGTAGTCGCTCCAGTGAAGCTCGTCCGCTCCGTCGTTGGTCCGTATCGCCAACCATGCCATAGCTTCGCGCCGGAGCCGCGCGTCGAAAGACTCATCGCGCTGATCCTCTTCCATCCCCATATGAACATTCACCTGTTTAGAGTATGTCGGGATTCCCTAGGCATTTACCTGACCGACCGCTGCCATGGCATTCAATGGAGATTATCCACAGAACCCGTCTCAATGCTGTGACCACCGATGAGATTGGTGCACTGTCCATCCAGACAATCGACACCTGTGCGGGGCTGCACGTCCTCGCCGGTATTGGATAGATTCTGACGGTGTGCTGATGGTTAACCAGGTGAAAGGCCTTTTGACCTACTGGCCGCGGCGCTCGCTGGATTTGCGCAACAAGCCGCGGTCCCGCCAGGCTCCGGTCGACCACAGTGCCCATGCGATCGGGGCCGGCTGGAAGAACAAGCGGATCAGACGAGCACTATCGGTATCCAGACCGAACGCGTCGACACCGTCGACGTACTGGGCGATGTTGCCTGGGAAAACAGCGACGAAGAAGGCCGCGACGATCCAGCCAACGAGGACTCGCCAGCGCGGTAGGAAGATGAGCGCAGCCCCCAGAACCACCTCGACGATCCCGGACGCCACCACCACAAAGTCAGTATCGAGCGGCATCCATACGGGGACCTGGGCCGCGAACTCGGCGCGGGCAAAAAACAGGTGCGCCACCCCGGCGAAGAGGAGGAACGCGCCCAGCACGATTCGGGCGATGGTTCGGAGAAGAGACAAACAGGGAAGATCGGTCACTCAGCGAAGCCTAGCAGCGACAACCGGGGGCCAGGATGAAACACGGCCCCCGGTCAATACTTACTGTCGTCCTTATGGTGCGCCGGGAAGCGACTCGCAGACGATGCCATCGTTGTTGCCATCGAGCCGAGCCACGTCGCCGTAGTACGGGAAGTACTTTTCGTACCAGGTCTGAGCTTCCCGCCAGGTGCTGAAGTCACCGCAGTTCTTGGTATCTCCGGGATTCGCTGGCTTTGGCGCGGGACTCGGCTTCGGTGCTGGAGCTGGTGCAGGCTTTGGGGCCGGCGCAGGCTTTGGGGCCGGAGTCAGCACAACCGGAGCCGGCTGAGTCACCGCTGCTGGTTGTCCGGCACACTTACTTAACACACCTGCCATCGCATCTCGCTCCGCCTGAGTCACCCACAAGCCGTGGATTGCCTTGGTCGAGATCTGGCGGGAAACGTAGGTGCAGCGATAGGAATTGTTCGGCGGAAGCCAGGTGGCGGCGTCGCCGTCGCCCTTTTGTCCGTTCGTCGGACCATCGGTGGCCTGCAGGTTCAGTGGATCGTTGGCGAAGATCAGCCGCTGGTCGGCACTTAGCTGCTGCGCGCCCTTCTGCCATGCATCGGAGAGCGCGACAACGTGGTCAATCTGCACCTTGGTGCTGGTGGTGGTTCCGCGTACAAAGTTGATCACCATGGCGGTGTACGGATCGTTCAGGACACCCGTTGCTACCTGACAGGTTCCGTAGGTGTAGGTGATGTTAGTGAGCTGCGCCTTCAGCATGTCGTTGCGGGTGTCGCAGCCGTTGTTGTCGGTATCAAACCAGGATGGCCCAAAGTTATCGCGGCTATACCCGGTTTTCGGTGCCCGCCCCTTGACCGGGATGGTTTGCAGAACCTGGATCGCGGTGGACCCGTATTCGGCTGGACGGTTCAGCGGAAGTTCGGTCTTAGTGCGGTACATGAAGGCTGCCATGGCGTCACGTTTGACCGCCTGCAGTGGTAGGAATCGGCCATCGGGCCAGCCGGTCGAGATCCCGGTGTTCGCGAGCCAACTGATCTCTTTGTAGAACATGTTGTTGGTGGGCACATCACGAAACGCGCTGGTTTTGGAGGCTGTGAACGCTGGCTTCACGGAGAAACGGTAGAGGAAAGCCGCCATCGCGTCCCGGTTGACTGAGCTGAGAGGCTTGAAGGTTCGGTCTGGGTAGCCGGTGGTGATGCCTTCCGATGCAAGCCAGTGGATCTCTTTGTAGAATTTGGTTCCCACTGGCACATCGGTAAACCACGACTGCTTAGGTGCCATGTAAGCCGTTCGCCGGCCAACCGGTAAAGAAAGGCAGCCATCGCGTCACGGGCTACCGACTGCAATGGTCGGAATGTGCCGTCCGGCCATCCCATCGAAATTTCCTGAGTAGCCAGCCAGGTGATCTCGGTGTGGAACTGGCTGGTGGACGGTACATCCCGGAACGTTGTCGCGGCGGTTGCCTGGGTCGGTGCGACGAGGGTACCGGCGCCAATCACCAGCACCGCGAGCATCATGAGGGCAGCTCTGATTGTTTTCACTTGTTCTCCGTGGACTGATAACGCGAATGGATTTAGCACAACGCGACACACAGGTAGAAGAACTTGAACGCCTGGACCCCCAGCGCATGATGTCCCCCGGCTCATGCTCGTGATTGAAGCCTACGGTGGACCCTGCGATCTACTTCGAAACTTGGCTCAGCGTTCCATCAGGATTGCCGAAGGAAACACCGTCCACACGATGGCATCGGTAATGCTGAACCAGGAACAGCAGAAATCTCGGGGGGAAGCAATGCCATGGGGGCGATGGATCGTGACTGGTTTTATCAGGACAACAACACCAAACCCAAGCGCATCCGCAGGCAACGACGTCGGCGGTCCACCGGCCGCGGACTGAGACTCGGCACGTTTGGAGTTATTGCCCTGGTGGTCGGCCTGTACCTGACTCCGACAGTCTTCGACCGTTACATCCTCGCCGTTGCGCTCCCCCACCTTCCTGGATCCCCCGTCCCACCTCGCGGTGTCGACGCCTCGGATGTCCCATTAGGCCTCCCGCCGGCAACCAATGGATCCACGTCATTTGCGCTGCACGAATCACCCGACAGTTCTCAAGACTTCGTGGCCTACGACCCGTGTCGACCGGTGCACTATGTGGTGCGGCCTGACTTCGCTCCCGCGGGATCCGACGGACTGATTGAGGAAGCCGTCGCCGAAATATCGGCTGCCACCGGACTGACGTTCGTTTACCGCGGTATCACCACCGAGGCACCCAGTGAGGACCGGGAGACCTACCAGCCTGATCGCTACGGCAAACGATGGGCACCCATCCTGATCACCTGGACCAGCCCGGCAGAGATCCCTGGCCTGGAAGGGGACGTCGCCGGTCTCGGCGGCAGCCCCTACGCTCACACCCCGAGCAAGCCCTTTGTCTATGTCGCTGGCCAGGTCCAGCTCGACGCGCCTGACCTTACCAACATCATTCAATACCCGGATGGTCGCGACCAGGTGAGGGCCATCATCGTGCACGAGCTAGCTCACGTCGTCGGGCTCGATCACGTCGATGACCCCAGCCAACTCATGCACGAGGGAAACAACGGCCTCACCGCCCTCGGCGACGGAGACAGAGCTGGCCTCGCTCTGCTCGGCACCGGCCCCTGCGTCCCCCAGCTGTAGGCATCATGGATCAGATCTTCCGGGAAGAGCTGAATCAGCCAAGGATTGAGTCGGTGATGAACAGCTGCGGGGAACCCGCGACAAGACAAACTCTGGAGCGTACAATATTACGTACGTAAGGAGAATGCTATGAAGACCATGACCTACTCAGAATCACGTGCAAACTACGCCGCAACCCTCGATGCAGTACTCGACGACCGCGAAGAGGTGGTGATCACCCGCGCAGGGAAGGAGCCGGTAGTCATCGTTTCCCTTGAGGACTATCAGTCACTGAAGGAAACTGCGTACTTGCTCCGCAGCCCAGAGAATGCCCGCCGACTCCTTGGTGCCATCGAGAACCTGGAGCGAGGCGATGGGGTTGCCCACGAGCTTGCCGAATGACCTTGCTCTGGGATGAGCGGGCATGGGAGGACTATGTCTGGTGGCAAGCCGAAGACCGCAGAATCTTGAAGCGGATCAACGTCCTCATTAAGGACATCCAGCGGAACGGGAACGAGGGCATGGGTAAGCCCGAGCCACTCAAACACGGATTTCAGGGCTATTGGTCCCGCCGGATCAATGACGAGCACCGTTTGGTTTACAAGGTGGTCGCGGACGAGATCCGCATCGCACAATGCCGCTACCACTACAGCAAATAGCCTACGGATCAGATCCGCTAGAAACAGCAGTGGCCGGGAGACTCGGATACACATCCGAGCCGCCCGGCCACTGTTAAGGTAAATCAGCTAGATCAGCCGAGGATCGCGTTGGCGATGAACAGCAGCGGGATCGAACCCGCCCAGACCGCCGTCGTAATGCCCGACCAGCCCTTGAGCGCAGCAACACCTTCCAGACCGGAGAAGCGGGTGACCACCCAGAAGTAGGAGTCATTGAAGTAGCTGAACACCATCGAACCAGCCGTGCAAGCCAGCGCCGCAACGATCGGATCAATACCAAGTGAGCCGACCAGCGGCGCGGTCACTGATGCCGCGGTTATCATCGCAACCGTGCCTGAACCCTGAGCGATGCGGACCAACGTTGCGATCAGGAACGGCACCAGGAACGCTGGCAGCGGAGTACTGGCGATTGCCTCGGCGAGGGCGTCGCCCACTCCCGAGCTACGCAGCACCTGACCGAGTGCGCCACCGGCACCGGTGATGAGAAGGATCAGACCGGCCGAGGCAGCAGCCTCACCGAACCAGCCCTGCACCTTCGAACGCGGGGTCCAGCGGGGCAGCAGCACGTAGACGGCCAGGATGACGCCGATCACCAGTGCCACAACCGGGTTACCGATAAAGGCGAGGGGAACAACCCACGATGACGGCGTGTACTCCCCGGTGCCCACAACGCCCTGGTTGTTCTGGTCGATCGCACCGCTGACGGTGTTCATGATGATGAGCAGCAGTGGAACCAGCAGCGGCAGCGACGCAACGAACGCGCCTACCCGGTGAGGCTTGGCGCCCGCAGGAGGAGTGCCGAGGGTGGTGTTGTCGATGTCCATCGACGGAGCATCGTCATCGGTGCTGGCGCCGCCGTCGTGGTCGACAACAGCGGTGCCGCCGCTACGACGTCCGGTCCTGGCGTGAGACGTGCCGTAGACAGCCTCGCGAACCGTTTCGTTCATGGATGGCTCGATCTTCGGGCCAATCCACTGAGCGTAGAAGACGACGATCGGCAGCAGCAGAACAGTGAACGCAAGACCCGCAAGGATCAAGGCACCGAGGTCGGCGCCCAGGATGCCGGCGACGGCCAGCGGGCCGGGCGTCGGCGGCACCAGGTGGTGGGTCAGCGTCATGCCGCAGCCGAGGGCCAGCGCGAGGGTGATGTACCCGGCGCGCTTGACCCGTGCAATCGAGCGGGCCAGCGGGTTCATGATGACGTAGCCGGAGTCGCAGAACACCGGGATGGACACCAGCGCGCCCACGCTACCCAGGGCCCAGGGCTCACGGCCCTTGCCGAAGAGCTTCAGGAAGGCCATGGCCAGCGAGTTAGCCGCCCCCGAAACCTCGAGGATCTTGCCGATTCCGACGCCCAGGCCAATCACAATGCCGATCGACGCCAGGGTGTTACCGAAGCCGGTCGTAATTGCCGAAACGATATCCAGCGGCGCCTGGCCAGCAACAATGCCGGTCACCAGCGCAGCGATCAAGAGTGCTACAAACGCATCGAGCCGGGTCTTCAGCACCAAAACAATGATGGTGGCGATACCCAGGACGAGCGCCAAAAGAAGTTGTATATCCACGTACTGCTCCTCGGTCACTGAGCAGGCCTCGTTGCCACCTCAGGGGTTCACACCGGCCTGGTCGATTCTTTTGACGGGCACTGTGCTGCCTGTCACAATAGCACCAGACATAAGACATCTGACAAGTGCCTGTGGCGAAGACCCAGTGACGAAAGTGCGGACTAGTGATACTCGAAGAAGAGTTGCTCAGCGGCTACCCAGCTGTCCAGGCCATCCAGCCGGAGGTGATCGCTGCCGCCGTACAGGCGTCCGGACGGATCCTGGTGGTGCTCGACGACGACCCGACCGGCACCCAGTCCGTCGCCGACCTGCCGGTCCTCACCTCCTGGGAGCCGAGCGACTTCGCGTGGGCCTTCGCCCAGCGCATCGGCGGCGCACCGGCACCAGCGGTCTACGTCCTCACCAACACCCGCAGTCTCGACCCCGAGACCACCGCGTCGCGCAACCGCGAAATCGTCACCAACTCCCTCGACGCCGCAACGGCCGCCGGAGTCACCATCGGGTTTGTCAGCCGCAGCGACTCGACCCTCCGCGGTCACTTCCCGCTCGAGACCGACGTCATCGCCGCCACCCTGCTCTCGCTCGCGGGCACCGAGACCGACGGTGTCGTCATGGTTCCAGCCTTTCCCGACGCCGGTCGCGTCACCATCGGCAGCGTCCACTACCTGCGCGGGAACGACGGCGCCCTCACCCCCGTGGCCGACACCGAGTTCGCCAAGGACGCCACCTTCGGGTTCACGTCCTCGGACCTGGGCGATTACGTGGCCGAGAAGACCGGCGGTTCCGGGGACGCCGCCATTCGGCTGGACCTGTCGACCATCCGCGGCGGCTCGCAGGGCATCGCCGATGTCCTCGATCAGGCGGCCGACGCCGTCCCGATCGTCGTCGACGCCGTCACCGAGGATGACCTGCGGGCCCTCGCCCTGGGCCTCGAGGAAGCCGAACGCCGGGGCAAGAAGTTGCTCTACCGCGTGGGGCCACCCTTCGTCAGGGCTCGGATTGGCCAGAAAGAACGCCCACCGTTGACGGCGGAGGAAGTCTTCGCCGATCTGGACGCCCCAGACTCGGGCGGGCTCATTGTGGTGGGCTCCCATGTGGGGCTGACCACCCGGCAGCTGGATGCCCTGGTGGCCCGGCGACCCGAGGCCCGCCTCGTTGAGCTCGACGTCGAAGCCGTCCTCGATCCCGAACGCCGGGATGCCGGAGTAGCCGAAGCCGTCCGCGCCGTCGTCGAGGGCTTGCCCACCGGCGAAGTCATCCTGCACACCAGCCGCCGCCTGATCCGCTCCGACGATCCAGAGCAGAGCCTCCAGTTCGCCCGCACCATTTCGCAGGCAATAGTCGACGTCGTCAGCTCCACCATCGCGACGGCTCCCGTGAGGTTTGTGATCGCCAAGGGCGGGATCACCTCCTCCGACGTCGCCGCCCACGGGCTGTCCATCCGTCACGCGCTGGTGCGAGGGCCAATGCTGCCGGGCATCGTCTCCCTCTGGCAGCCGGCAGACGGCCCGGCGCTCTCCATTCCGTTCGTGGTCTTCGCCGGCAACGTGGGCACCGACGACTCCCTCGCTGACGTGGTGGACATCCTCCGCTCGCCCGTTACTGCCTCCCCCACTACGACTGGAACACCCGATGACGTCTAGCACCTCGCAGACTGCCAATAACGACCAGACTGGGGTCGCCGTCCTGGGCCTCGGTGCCATGGGCCTGCCGATGGCAACCCGGCTCGCAGGCGCCTTCACTGTCACCGGGTATGACCCGATGCCAGCCTCACGGGAACGGGCCGAAGCGACCGGGCTGACCTGTGCCACGACGGCCGCCGACGCCGTCAGCGGTGCCGGGCTGGTTCTACTCGCGGTCCGCGACGCCGCCCAGGTGGAAGGTGTCCTCTTCGGTGAGGACGGCATTGCCCCGGCACTGACACCGGGCGCCGTCGTCGTCATGACCAGCACCGTGGGGATGGACGCCGTCGCCTCATGGACCGAGCGGCTCGGCGCACTGGGCGTGGCCCTGGTCGACGCACCCTTATCCGGCGGCCCGGTGCGAGCCGGCGAAGGCGACCTGCTGATCGTGGTGGGCGCCGACCCCGTGGTCTTGGAGACGGCGCGCCCCGTGCTGGAGCGACTTGCTTCGACGCTGACCGTGGTGGGGAACAAGGCCGGTGACGGTCAGGCGATGAAGACCGTGAACCAACTGCTGTGCGGTGTGCACATTGCCGCAGCCGCTGAGGCGTTGGCCCTGGCCGATGCACTCGGACTGGACCAGCAGCAGGCGCTGGCCGCACTGGAGACCGGGGCGGCGTCGTCGTTCATGCTTTCGAACCGCGGTCCGCGCATGGTGCAGGGGTACGACGGCGACGCCGACGTGCTGAGCCGGCTGGACATCTTCGTGAAGGACCTCGGCATCGTCGGCAAAGCCGCACGGAGTGCGGGACTCGCGGCGCCGGTGGCTGCGGCCGCCGAGCAGCTGTTCCTGCTGGGCCAGACACAGGGGTTGGGTACCGCCGATGATTCAGCAGTGATCAAAGTGGTGGCACCCCGGCGCAGGACCGTTGGAGGGGATGCAGATGGCACGGAAGCCGCTCGCTGAGTCGGTGTTCGATGACCTCCTCGAACAGGTCATCGACGGCACCTTTCCACCCGGCTCCGCGCTGCCTCCGGAAAACGATCTGGCCGCTTCCCTCGAGGTGAGCCGGCTGACGGTGCGCGAGGCGCTCAAGCAGCTCCAGGCGCAGCACATCGTGCAGATCAAACGGGGGCTTGGCACTTACGTGAATCCGGCGGCACAGTGGACCGATCTGCAGGCAATCGTCAGGTACGCGTCGACCACCGCCGACTCCCCCGACATCTCGCTGCGGCTCCTCGAAATCCGGCGGATGGTGGAAACGGGTGCCGCCGAACTGGCCGCGCTGCACGCCACCGATGAGGACCTCGCGCGAATGGAGGAAGCCAACGTCGCGTTGCAGGCAGCGCATGAGGCGAAGGACCTTGACGCTGTGACAGCCACCGACCTTGCGTTTCATGAGGCGATCTTCCGCGCCTCGGCGAATCCCTTTGTGCCGGTGATCCTCGGACCGCTCAGCCAGCTGCTGTACACGATGCGGCGTGAAACGTCGTCGTTCCACGAGGTGCAGCAGCACGCCATCGAGCACCACCGCCTGGTGCTTGACGCGATCCGCACCCGCAACCCCGAGGTGGCACGCAGGGCGATGCAGGCCCACATCAACCAGACGTACGACGACTACGAGCACTTCATTCACCCAGAAAAACAACAGCAGGAGACCACATGACCTTCCCGACAGAACGCACAGCAGTCCTCACCGGCGCAGCCTCGGCCCGCGGCATCGGCCGCGCGACAGCCGACCGGCTGGCCCGCGACGGCTGGTCCATCGCCATCCTGGACATCGACGGCGCCGCAGCCGAAGAAGCCGCTGCGGACATTGCCCAGCGCCACGGCGTGCAGACGGTTGGCGTCGCCGCTGACGTGTCGGATGAGGCCTCGGTTGATGCGGCTCTGACCACTGTTGAAGCTTCGGTGCCGCCCATCGTCGCGCTGGTCAACCTGGCCGGGATCAGCTCCCCCACCGAGTTCATGCAGGAGACCAAGGCGGCCTGGGACCGGGTGTTCGCCGTCAACATGACCGGCACGTTCCTGGTCACGCAGCGCGCTCTGCACGGGATGATCGAGCGGAAGCTCGGCCGCGTGGTGAGCATTTCCTCGATTTCGGCGCAGCGCGGCGGCGGCACCTACTCGAAGGTCGCCTACAGCGCGTCGAAGGCCGGCATCATCGGCTTCACCCGGGCGCTGGCCCGCGAAATGGGCGAGCACGGCATCACCGTCAACGCTGTGGCACCCGGCCCGGTGGACACCGACATCATGGGCGGCACCCTCACCGAGGAACGCAAGCAGGACATGTCCAAGGACATCCTGATGGGCCGGGTCGGCACTGTCGACGACATCGCCGCCCTGATCTGCTTCCTGGTCGGCCCCGACGCCGGTTACATCACGGCCGCCACCTACGACATCAACGGTGGGCTGCAGATTTCCTAGCTGCACCGGCGGGGCGGGTCAATCGTCCGTAGCAGAACGAGCCCCGGCTGCGGTGTCATCGGGGACATTGTCGGCACCCACATCGTCGGCGGCATCGTTATGGTCGTTGTCGTCTTTGTCCTCGCCTTCGGTTGTCGACTGTGAGTGCCGGGCACCCGCCTCGTCCGGGGTGAGGTTCCCGGCCAGTCCCAGTGCATGCCGGGCATCATCGTCGCTGAGACCGAAAAGCGTCTTGACGTGCAGGTCACGCTGCGGGAACGGAATTTCGATCCCATGCGCCTGCAGGGCGGAGTGCAGCGCCCAGTTGTACGCCGCCGTCACGGCCACCGGTTTCTTGGTGGCCTCGGGGTTGAGCCAGACGACCAGTTCGAAGTTCAGCGAGCTCGTATCGAACTTGCTGAGCCAGACTTGCGGCCGCTGGGGGCCGTCGAGGTGAAGGGTGAAGGGCACGGCTGCGGCCGCTTCGAGGGCCGCTTTCTTCACCACGTTCTTTTCCGTGCCGTAGGCAACCCCAAAGGGCACGCGAAGTCGCCGCAGCACGTCACGGTGAGTCCAGTTCACCACCCGGCCGGAGACAAACTCGGAGTTCGGAACCAGGATGTCAATGTTGTCGTTGGTGACGATCGTCGTCGCTCGGATCTTGATGTCGCGCACCTCGCCGGTCACGCCGGACTCGAGTTCCACAAAATCGCCGATCTTCAGCGACTTATCGAGCAGCAGCACCACGCCCGAAATGAAGTTGCTGAATATTGCCTGTAGCCCAAAACCGAGGCCCACCCCCAGTGCGCCAGCCAACACGGCGAAGTCACTCAGCGGCACCCCGAGCGCTGAAATCGCCAGGAAGAAGCCGACCGCCAGAACGGTGTAGGCAACCAGCCGTGACAGGGTGTACCAGGTTGAGAGATGGGTGCTCTGCTGGGTGCGGGAGCGACGCAAAATGATTCTGCGCAGCACGAACGCCGTCACACCAGCCGCAACCAGGATGCCAACGGCGGTCAGCACATCAATCAGGCTAATCGACGTACCAAAAACTTCGACCGCGGCACTGGTTTGCTCATCACCCATCTGCTGAGCCAAGCACAGCATGCTTCGATGCCACGAAGGCGCGCCGAGACGACCCGGGCGGCAAGCTCAGTCAGTGATCTGTTTTCTGCCGCCAGACCAATTAGCCCTCCTACCCTGTCTATCGTTGAGGTGCGTACAATAATCCTGCTGTCATCAGCCAGATGAAGGAGTGTTCACCTGATACGGGCCATCAGTTACAACCTGCGCGAACACAAGGCCAGCGATGAGCTGGAGGACCTTGTCCAGCGGTACGCAGTCGATCTGCTGTGCCTTCAGGAGTGCGATGCCTCCGATCTGCCGGCAACCGTGGGCGACCTGCAGTTGGCGATTGCCACGCGGGAAAACCGGCTCGGGCTTGCCCTCTACTATCGGGAAGAGCGCTTCACCGCCCTTCATACCAGGGCGATGATGCTGAAAAAGTCGCTTCACGACCGAGTGCTCGCTCCCGCACATGAGCGACTGATCGGCCTCCAGTTGATCGAGAACCAGACCAATCAAGGCCTCGTGGTGGGATCCTTCCACGCTGCTCCGCTGACGGCGTCGAATTCGTTGCGCCGCAAACAGATCCATGCCTCGCACGCCGAGCTCCTCGGGATGGGCACTGGAGTGGCGACCCTCATGCTGGGCGATTTCAACTACCCGTTCTTCACGCAGCGTCTCACCAGGCATATGAAGGACTCCGGGTACGACCTGTCGCTCAGCGATCTGAGGACCTATACCCGGTACCGAGTCTTCCGGGGGCACTTCGATTTCGCGACCTCCCGCGGGCTGGACATCCAGAGCGTTGAGACCCTGCCGCGCGGCGCTTCAGACCACCTCCCCATCCTGGTCCGGGCCGAGTACAGCCCGGCGAATAGTCAGGCCTCGGCTGTAGCGTAGGCGAACTGCGCCGCAGCGCGACCCCCGGCCGCGTTTCATTGACCCGCCCGGTTTGGTCCTGGGTTCGGGGCAGTGGCATCCTTCCGTCGCACAGGCGAGGGCATTCGGCGCAGCTACATTGACCCACCCCGTGAGACCCCCTAGGATTTTATCCAATCAGCAGAAGTGTTCTTCCACAATGCGAATAAACGCATCGTCATTGATCACCGCTGATCCGTACAACAAAGGGGTTTTACGCCAATGTCACTGCACACCAGCTCCACATCAGCCGTCCTGGCCGGGGCACGGTCAGCTTCCCTGTCCGAAGCAGACCGGCGCGATGCGAGTACCGACCGCTCCGGCTACGTTTCGCAGTCCCTGCCGGACGGGGTTGTCTTCGCCGAGACCACCGACGACGTCGTTTCCACCCTCCGGCTGGCCGCCGCCCACCGTACCCCGATCGTCACGCGTGGTGCTGGCACCGGGCTGGCCGCCGGTGCCTCCGCACGGTCCGGCGAGGTGGTCCTCGACGTATCCCGGATGAACAAAATCCTGCGCATCGACCCGGTAGAGCAGCTCGCCGTCGTCGAACCCGGAGTCCTGAACGCCGACCTGAACGCCGCCGTCGGAGAATACGGACTGTTCTACGCGCCGGATCCGGCCAGCACATCCATCTGCTCGATCGGCGGCAACGTCGCCACCAACGCCGGCGGCATGCGCTGCGCGAAATACGGTGTCACCCGGGACGCGGTGCTGTCACTGAACGTGGTGCTCGCCGATGGCCGTCAGCTCCGGACCGGCCGCGAAACCATGAAAGGCGTCTCGGGGTATGACCTCAACGCCTTGATCGTCGGCTCCGAGGGTACGCTCGGCGTCGTCACCGAGGCGACGCTGCGGCTCCGCCCGCTCCCGGTGGCGACGGCGACCGTCGCGGCCTTTTTCCCGGACTTCGCCACCGCGGCGCAGGCGGCATCGGCGGTCATCGCGTCCCGGATTCAGCCGTCCATGCTGGAGCTGATCGACGGCCAGACGCTCGAGGCGATTGATATGGCGATGGGCACCACCTACCGGTCGCAGGGCGGAGCGTTCCTGCTGGCTCAGACCGACGGGTACGGCGCCCATCTGGAACAGGATGTGCTGATCGAGGCCATCAGGCCGTTCGCCACCTCGATTGAGAAAGCGAAGGACGACGAACACGCCGCGGAACTCATTACCGCCCGCCGGGAAGCCATTCCCTGCCTGGAGAAACTGGGCCGGGTGTCCATCGGCGATATCGGCGTGCCGCGGGGCCGGCTGGCCGAGGTGGCGGTCGGGTTGAAGGACATTTCCGAGCGCACCGGGGTGCGGATCTACTCGGTGGTCCACGCGTCGGACGGCAATCTGCACCCCATGCTGGTCCTGAATCCCGAGGACTCGGTCACCGAGGGGCCGGCGAAGGTCGCACTCGGCGAGATGTTCTACCTGGCGAAGAGCCTCGGCGGCACCCTCACCGGGGAACACGGCATCGGGCTGCTCAAGCGTGACTGGCTGCTGCCCGAACTGGGCGAGGTATCCCTCGACGTGATGCGGTCCATCAAGGACGCTATCGACCCACACGGACTCCTCAACCCCGGCAAGGCCATCTAGGTCTCTCGCGAGGGGCGGCCCGGCTACCCGGGCCGCCCCTCTTTTTTGTGCGCTTTTCCTGGTGCGGGCCAGCCCGGGTGTCGAAGACGAACAGGCTGGCGCGCAGAGAAGTGCCGTAGCCGCACAAGAGTGGTCGCCCAACAGCAATCCTGCGGGTTGACCACTTTTCCGTGGACGCCGTGCGGTTCGTGCACTTCTTTGTGACGTGCGAAGGGACGGCATCCGGGTTCTGTGGATGCCGCCCCTTCGTTGGTCGTGCCTAGGCCCTGCTGAGTGACCTAGACACGCCGGTGTGGCTTAGAGCCGATCCCGGTTGTCGACGTCGTCGTCACCCGGTGCCGAATCGCGCCCAGTCGAACCGCGTCCGGTCGACCGGCGGGTGGTCGAGCCGCTACCGGTCGTCGCACCAGCACTATTGACAGCACCATCACCATTCCCGGATCCACCGCCGACCAGCGAGAGCGCATCCTTGCCCTGGAAGCGCATCATCCATCGGGCCAGGAAGACCAGTCCGATCAGCAGCCCCACCAGCACAAAGGTGCCAAGGTTCAGGCCGAAGCCGAAGATGAACAGCGACGCCACGGCACCGGCCGCGAGACAGTAGTACAGGGTCACGAGGATGGTCTTGCGGAGCAGGTCACCCTCCCTGCCCAGCAGGCCCACGGTCGCGGAGGCCGCAACGATGTTGTGGATCGCAATCGGGTTACCACCGGCACCGCCCACCGCCTGTGCAGCGACAAC
The DNA here is from genome assembly GCF_003075455.1 of Arthrobacter sp. Bz4. Lineage (GTDB taxonomy): Bacteria > Actinomycetota > Actinomycetes > Actinomycetales > Micrococcaceae > Arthrobacter_D. The sequence goes on along the minus strand of NZ_QDAE01000004.1, from coordinate 122,018 downwards.
CTGCTCAGGCGGAACACCGATGGCCACACCGGTGGAGAACTGGAACTGGGCGAAGGTCAGGTTCGACACGGTGTTCGACCCGGCAACAAACGCCCCCAGCGCGCCGATGAACGGCGCGATGACCGGCCACGAGACACCGGAGATGGCTGCGGCGCCCTCGGCCAGGGTGACCGGCATGCTTGAGAGACCCGAGTCGTTGAGGTCCGGACCCGACTGGATCAGCACCCGCACCAGCGGGACGGCGAACAGCAGGGCGACGGCGGTGCCAGCCAACTGCTTTCCTGACACCTTCAGCGTCTGGGCAATCTGCTGCCCGTTCATCCGGTGAATCAGGTAACCGAAGATGGCGGCGAGGATCATCAGGAACGCCGGCGAGTAGAACGGCTGCACATTGGTGGTGATGCTCGTGCCGAGGATGTTCTCAAAGGGAATCTGGATTCCGGTCAGGAACTCCTTCAGCGGAGCGATCACCCGGGTGCCGACCAGCAGGACCGCCATCAGCACGTAGGGCGACCAGGCGCTGATGATGCTCATGTGGGTCCGGACGTCAGTTGCCTCGGACGGTTCGATGGTGCCCATCCAGCGGTCGGACCAGGAGGAGCGCGGCCCGAAGTCGAAGGTGTCCTTCGGCATCAGGAAGCCCTTGCTGGAGGTGAACATGACCAGCATCAGCCCGATCAGTCCACCGAACAGGGACGGGAACTCCGGTCCGAGGAAACGCGCAACGGTCACATACGGGATGGTCATCGCGAGCGACGCGTAAATGGCGAACGGCCAGACGGCCAGGCCGTCACGGAAACGCCGCTCCGGGCCAAAGAAACCGGTGAGCATGCAGACCAGGATCAGCGGGATCAGGATGCCGACAATTGCGTGGATGGCTGCGACCTGGAAACCGATGTTCGAGACGTACTCCGGCATGGTCAGCCCGAGCACGGCGATACGCTCGCCCACTGCCGGGTCTCCACCCAGCCCATTGGTCACACCCACCAGGATGGGCGTACCGACTGCGCCGAAGCTCACCGGCGTGCTCTGGATGATCAGACCCACCATGACGGCTGCCATCGCCGGGAAGCCCATGGCCAGCAACAACGGGGCGACGACGGCGGCCGGCGTACCGAAGCCCGACGCACCCTCGATGAAGCTGCCGAACAGCCAGCCGATGATGATGGCCTGCACCCGGCGGTCGGCCGAGATGTTATTGAAGCCCGCCCTGATGGTCGCCATGGCGCCACCGATGGTGAGCGTCGAGAGCAACAGCAGCGCACCGAAGACGATATAGAGCAGGGTCGCGGCGACGATCAACCCTTCGAGCGACGCCGCGAGAACGCCCGTGAAATCCATCTCCCAAACCAGCAGTGCCACCAGCACTGCTAAAACGTAGCCGACCGGCATGGCGTATTTCGCTGGCCAGCGGAACCCCGCCAGCAATACCCCCACTACCAGGATCGGCGCCAACGCCAACAAACTAAGCACCGCAAGATTGTCCATAAACCAGTCCCCTTTGACTGAGGCTACCGAATGACTCCACGACTATGAACGCCACCGACCGCGCGTTTCACACGACGAAGCACTTCCACATTGTGGAATAAGATTTCTACCAACGAATAAGACCTTAGGTCTGACCACAGGAACAGTCAATGGGTGGCTGACAGATTGGGCCCATCTGCGGGTGTGGTGCGACGAGCGGTCGTCCGGCTAGTCGCCGTCGGATATCTGCCGCGGGTGCTCGGGTCGGCGGCCGATGGCTCGTGGACCGGCGCGATGATTAACATGGTCCTTATGGAAGAGGAACTGCAGCGCGACCTCGCAGCGCACCGCGGCCTCGACCAAACCAACTCAACCTCGAAGGTGACCGCCTCATGACCTCCCACGACCACCAGCCGCACGACACCCCCGAGCAGGCGTTCACCGAATACGACCAGACGTACTGGGACGCGTTCTACAACGATCGGCCCTCCGTCTGGAGCGGACAGCCCAACGCACAACTCGTCACCGAGGTAGCCGACCTGACGCCGGGAACTGCGCTCGACGTCGGCTGCGGAGAAGGCGCAGACGCCATCTGGCTCGCCCGCCAGGGGTGGACGGTGACCGCCGTCGACATCTCCCAGGTGGCCCTCACCCGCGGTGCCGAGAATGCTGCAACCGATCAGGCGTCGGCCGCCCGGATCACCTGGACCCGCCAGAACCTGCTGGAGTGGGCTCCCCCAGTGTCCTCCTTCGACCTCATCTCAGCCCAGTTCATGCACCTGCCCAAGGAAGAGCGTGAACCGTTATTTACCCGGCTGGCGGCCGCCGTCGCGCCCGGCGGCACCCTGCTGATCGTGGGCCACCACCCGACCGACATGGAATCTGGCGCGCACCGGCCTCCCCGCTCCGACCTCTTCTACACCGCCGAGGAGATTGGTTTGCTCCTGGATCCGGGGCAGTGGGACATGGTGACCGAGTCGCGGGAACGGGTGCAGACTCACGACGGCGAGGCCCTGACCATCCACGATGCGGTGCTGCGCGCCCGCCGGAGGTCCTGACCGGTTTCGGCTTCCGGGGAAGAAACTGGCTCCGGGATGCCTTATAGAAGGAGAGCTGTCCGCAGCACCACACCCCCCACCGAAGGAATTCCATGACGTATCAAACAAACACGCCGGTTGCAGCAACCGCCGCGCAGACCATCTTCCGGGTAGCCCTTGGCGGCGTCCTCGTCGCCCACGGTTCACAGAAACTGTTCGGCTGGTTCGGCGGAGGAGGCATCGACGGAACCAGCAAGGGTATGGACGCCATGGGTTTCCGCCCGGCAAAGACCAGCGCCGTCCTTGCCGGATTGGGTGAGGCTGGCGCGGGTCTGGCACTCGCCGTCGGGCTCGGTACCCCGGCTGCCGGTGCTGCTGCCGCGACGACCATGGGTGTCGCGGCAAGCGTCCACACGCCAAACGGTTTCTTCGCGACAGAGGGAGGCTTCGAATACCCGGCCGTGCTGGGACTCGCTGCCACCTCATTCGCCATCGCGGGCGCTGGCGCTGTGTCCCTGGACTCGGTTACCGGCCACGTCCTCGACCGGCCCTGGATGCGTGCCACCGCGCTGGCCGCGATCCCCGTTGCGATCGGTGTTCAGCTCTACCGTCGCCGGAAGACCCTGGCAGCCGACGCCGCGTCAGCGTCGGACGCCACCCCGGCAGCCGAAGGCTCGACCGACCCAGCCTAAACAGCCGCACCATCGCGTTGGCCGTGCACCGGACGTTCGGTTCACGGCCAACGCCGTTAAGGCTGGTGGCACAATGAGTGCCATGACGGCAATCATGCTCGGCTGGAATCCCGATCTGCGGGAGGGGTGGCAGTTCGCCTACTCTTCGGTGCAGGATGCCGTGCACGACGCCGGATTCGCTTCCGTTCGGTGGCCCGCCGTCGTTCCGCCCGTTCCCCCCGGCACTGATGTCTGGCTGGTTCTGCAGGGCGCCAACGAACGAGGCCTGTTCGGTCACGGGACTGTCGTCACGACGCCCGACGACGGCGGACTCCTCGACGTCGACCTCCTCCTCCCCCGCGGCGAACACATCCCCGAGGCAGTGCTGTTCGGCCGCGTGCCGGGCCTCCCCTTCGACGATGGCGCGGCCGTTCTCACCGTCGACCATGAACAGCTCCTCCGGGCCGTGTGGGCCGACTATGCGCCGTCGTCGGAGGCTCATCCCGTCGACCCGACCGCTGGCACACTTCCCGCCAGCGCCCTGCTGCGAAGCCGCGTCAACCGCTACGAGCACGACCCCGAAGCTCACCGTCAAAGCATCGCCCACCATGGCAGCAGCTGTACCGTCTGCCGCTTCAACTTCGAGGAGACCTATGGCGCCCTTGGTGCTGGCTTCATCCAGGTCCACCACATCGTGCCCGGCCCGCAACTGACCGCCGACTATGTGCTGGACCCACTGACCGACCTGGTCCCGATGTGCGCCAACTGCCATGAAATGGCGCATCTCCGGGCGCCTAATCCCTATTCGCCAGCCGAGCTTCGCCGACTACTCCGCGGCTCTTCATCTCTGCGGGGCGCGGTCGTCAGTCCTGAGGAGTTGCTGTCTCAAGCCGACGCGCAGCGGATCTTGGGACCCGCAGACTAGTTATGTCCGAATTAAATGGTGCATGCACGTTTTAAATCGGGACCCCGAGGATCTCGGTGCTTAGTTAATCTTTGCTACCCAGCACCAGGGCTCGCCGTCTGGTTGGTGATTGTCGGATCGGGTTGCGGTTGGATTAACTGCGATTGAGCCAGTCCACTCAAAAGGTTAACGGTGATGGCTAATGCCAGGGCGACTCCTGCCAGTCGTACGGATACTCCCAGACAGCCATACCCCTTCGTCACTTTTGTGGATTTACCCGACCGGCGATGCGGACCCGCGGCGCGTGAGCATCCGGGGTTGCTGGGGTTGCCGGAGTCATTTGTCTGCGCAGACCGCCCAACCGGGATACGTCCGGAGCGCCCCGGACCTGTCCGACGTCGGCGCAAGGTTGAGACGGCCGCATCCTCGGCTCCGGCCCCTGCGGTTGTCAGCAGCACAGGGCTCGTGTTTCCGGCCAGCAGTCGTGAGAGATAGTGGTAAATTGCGCGGACAAACTCCGGCTCTAAAACTCTCGGGAGAGCCTTAACAGACGGTGCGATTGTGTTCAGCCCCTCAATCCGCACACCCAAAGCGGTCACTCCTTTCAGATCTGGCTGACCGACCAGACAAATCCACGTCTGAACAAACTGTCTGTGCTGGGGTTCGAGCAGGGCTGCGATAGCACTCGCTTGCTCCAGGGCAGCCGCCGACTCTTTGACCCTGAGATACCCGTTCTGGACCAGTTCTCCGCGCCGCAGGTGAACGTCACCAGCCCAATTCTTCGCATCGATCACCAGCACCCCGCCGGGCCCAACAATTACGTGGTCGAGGTTGGCTTTAGGTCTCCCCGGCCAGCGCAGATCGTGAAGCACAAGCCAGCCATGGCTTTCAAGCAGGTCAAGGCGGTCTGCTACCAGCAACTCCCCAGCAGCCCCAGCGTTCCAGGCCCGGTGCGTCCGTTCGGCATGCCGAAGCTGACTCTGCAACCGAGCCACGGTTTCAGTAGCCTGCGCCAACTCATTCTGAAGGCGCACCACCCGCTGTGACGCCCGCCGCGCCTGTTCAGCAGCGCCCGCACCAGCAGTCATATCTCTCCCCCGTGAGACTCTCGACTTAGCCTAGATTGGCGACCTACCTCGGAGGTGCAATATTCGCTCAGGAGTGCGTCAGGAATTCAGTAACTTGACTAGGCCATCGGACGAAGCTTCGCGATGTCCCGGCTCCGACCCGGGAAACGGATGATGCCGGTGGCCAAGGCCGCCAACCAGACGGACAAGCCCCCGATTGCAAGGCCTGCCGGAACATCGAGAATGTAGTGCCAACCGAAATACACGGTCGCCAGTCCCGTCAGGGCAACGTAGGCCCACAACAACCAACGAACCGGCCTGGGCAAACGGACTAGCTGCGCCATCAGGGCCGCCGTGAACACGATGGACACATGCAGCGAGGCGAACGCCGCGATGCCCTGGACCGACTCCGTCGCATGAGGATCGACAAGGACAGCCAGCCGGTTGTCGTAGAGCGAATCCTGCAAGTCCGACGTCGCGGTGACCGGCAGGTCGGTGAAGGACGACTCCTCTACGTAGATCGGGCCCAAGGACGGAAGCAGATAGTAGGCGGCCGTACCGAGAATCCAGTTGAAACAGAGAGCGCTTACGTACCAGGCTCCGCGGGAGAGGTCATCGGACCAGACCATCGCGACGGCAAGCGACACGGGGACAAAAATCAGGAAAGACACGTAAACGACCGAGAGGAATTCCGCTGCGAAGCCCGTTCCCAACAAATCGTGAAGGACGTCACCCGGGTTACCACCCCCAGCGAACCATCGATCGGTGGTTACCAGCATGGAGTCCGTCAGACGATCCCTAAGAAAGGGCAAAAAGCTTTTCAAATTCCGATACGCCACATACGCGAGGTAAAAACTCGCCATCCCGGCAGTAATCGCAGCAATTCGCTGCAGCGTCCAGCGTGACTTGATGACCCCTCCGGCGGTACCCAGCATGCCCTTGACCGAAGGTCGCTGTGCGATCACTCGTGGCACAACATCGGCGATCATCACCAGGAAAACGATTAGCGGCAGCCGCACATAGCTGGGGCCCAGGAAGCCGTCAGGATCACGCACCGGCAGCCCGCTAATGACAGCAGTGATCAGCATCAGTCCCATGAAGGTCACCGTGGTGATCAACGGGATGCCGAAAAGACCACGCCAGGGAGTGATCTCCTGTGTGGGTTTAGTATTCACTGTCATCTCTAATCGCGCGGGTATTGAGCATAATCAAAATCGAATGTTATCGCCTTCAATATCTATTGGTTCTGGCCCGCCGACGCGAGCACTGACGTCAGCAGCCCTGGAAAGACGGCGTCGAGGTCTTCCCGGCGCAGACTGTTCATCCGAGCTGTCCCTTCGTACCGCTGTCGCACGATGCCCGCCTCGCGAAGAACACGGAAGTGGTGCGTGCTGGTTGATTTGGTGACAGGAAGGTGGAAAGCGCTGCAGGATAATTCGGCGCCGGATTCCGCCAGGGCTGCCACGATGCTCAGCCGGAGCGGATCCGAGAGTGCATGCAATACCTCGGTTAGACGGAACTCGTCGGACAGCGGGTGCCCGACCTGCCGCGGGAGAGGTTCTGCACTCATGAATGAGTCCTTCGATCGAGATCTAGTACGACGAAAGTTGTACTAAGGCTTTCATCGTTGTACGTTGTTTATCGTACCAACCAATCGACCGATAGGCATCGCTATGGCTGACGCAACACTTTTTGACACCACCACCGTCGGGGGTCTCCAGCTCGCCAACCGCGCCGTCATGGCGCCGATGACCCGCTCCCGGGCCGACGACGACGGCGTTCCCACCGACATGATGGCCACCTATTACGCGCAGCGCGCGTCGGCCGGATTGATCATCTCCGAGGGGACGCAGCCCAATGCCCTGGGCCAGGGTTACCCGTTCACCCCCGGTCTGCACACCACTGAGCAGGTTGCTGGCTGGCGCTCGGTCACTGACGCCGTGCACGCCGAAGGCGGCAAGATCTTCGCCCAGATCATGCACACCGGCCGCATCGGCCACCCCAGCCTGCTGCCCGCCGGTCAGGTCCCGCTCGCACCCTCAGCTGTCCGCCCGGCTGGCCAGGTCTTCACCGCCGACGGGATGCAAGACTTTGTGGTCCCACAGGCCATGACCGTGCAGGACATCACCGACACTGTCGCCGACTACGCCACGGCTGCTCGCCTCGCCGTCGAAGCCGGGTTTGACGGCGTCGAAATTCACGGCGCCAATGGCTACCTTCCTCACCAGTTCCTCGCGAGCGGCACCAACCAGCGCACTGACGAATACGGCGGATCCCCCGTTGCCCGCACCCGCTTCCTCGTCGAAGTCATGCAGGCAGTCGTGGAAGCCATCGGCGCGGAGCGGGTTGGTTTACGGCTCTCCCCCGGCAATGACTTCAATGACATTTCCGAAGATGACGTCCTGGAAACGTACACGTCGGTCCTAGAACAGCTAATTCCGCTGGGCCCCGCGTATCTCCACATCGTCGAAGCGCGCGAGGACGAGGTCAACCAGCGCATCCTGGACCTCTGGGAGGGCGTGCTCATTGTCAACCCGTCGCCGCTGGTGCAAAACCAGGAAGCTGCAGATAAGGAGCGTGCCGACGTGTGGCTTGCTCGGGGCGCAGACCTCATTGCGTTCGGCCGCATGTTCATCGCCAACCCCGACTTCGTCGAGAGGCTTGCGGTCGACGCCCCGCTTAACGAAGCTGACGGCAGCACCTTCTACGGTGGCACCGAGGTAGGCTACACCGACTACCCCACCCTCGTCACCTCCTCTTAGCCCAATAGCCCTGCACCGTTCCGCCCGCCTGTCGCAACATTCCAACGGCGCCGGACTGGCGGGGCTGGGTGCGCACAACCCGCCCTGAATAGTTGGCCTCGGGTGGGTACGCTTTTTAAAGAGTGCATGCACTGCAGGCAATGCATGCACTCTGAGTTCCTCGAACTGCATGCATTGCATGCAGTGCATGCACCTTTTAAAACCACTACGCCGCTACCTGATGCTGCGGCATCATCCGGCAAGGCTGATGCCGCGGCGCCATCCAGCGAGGCTGGGTCTGTGGCATCAGAATATGAATCCCGTGAAGCTACTCATCGACCGGGCCACCGCCGACGACGCCGACCAGCTCACCGAGCTCGCCGCCGTCACCTTCCCACTCGCGTGCCCCGCGTCGTCGCGACCCGAAGACATTGAGCACCACATTGCTACCGAACTCTCATCGGCCCGGTTCCTCGAACATTTAGCGGACCCGGGCAAAACCCTGCTGTGCCTACGCGAAAAGGACCGCCTCGACGCCTACAGCATGCTCATCGCCGGCGACCCCACCGATGCCGGCGTTCGGTCGTCCCTGTCGACGTTCCCCACCATTGAGCTGAGCAAGTTCTACGTCCACCCCGACCACCACGGCCGCGGACAAGCCTCCGCCCTGATGCAGGCAACCCTTGAGACCGCAGCACAGACTGGCGCCCGTGCGGTCTGGTTGGGCACCAATGACGAAAACCACCGGGCGGTGCGGTTCTACGAGAAGCACGGCTTCACCAAGGTGGGAGTGAAGACGTTCCGGCTCGGCGCCGGCGTCGAAAACGACTACATCCTCGAACTGGTCCTGCCGACACCGCCAGCCTAGTTTTCGGGTTCAGTCCTGAAGTTGATCATCTTGTGGCTGCCATCGCAATACGGTTTGAGCGTCGACGCGCCACACCGGCACAGGGCAACGGTCTTGCGGCTGCGACGCAGCTGATTGCCGTCCGGATCGACGATGTCGAAGTCCCCGCGAACCAGCAGCGGGCCGTTCGGGAATGCGACGATCGTCTGCCGCGGACCGGCCGAATCGCGAGTGCCCCCAGCAGGTCCGTCAACCGAAGCGTCGTCGTCGCACCCCTCCTGCGCACACCCACTCATGCGGAGACCGCGGCGGCCGAGTACAGCGACGACGCGTCGGCGTTCCACGCGTCGAGGATGTGAGCGGTCATCCAGGTGTCGACGACGACAGCCGCCGCAGCACCGAAGAACACGTCCGCCAGCAGTTCGGGTTCGGCCTCAACCAACCCGCCGGCGAGATCCCTGCCGGCGATCTGCTCGTGCACGGCGTCGGCCTCCACATGCTCGTCGAAGTAGGCGGCGACCGCGTCGTTGTACCCCAACCGCCGGAAACCCCTCGCATACATCCGGTTCGCCAACGATGAAGTCATTTCGTAGGACGCCAGGTGCCCCACGATTGCGCCGCGCAGCCGCCGGTTGAGCCCAAACATCGACATCAGGTTCGACGACGCGAGGGTGATCGCGGGGACGTCGTCGACGTAGTGGCCGTAGCCGTCGTCGAGCCCAACGCCGCGCATCGACTGGGCGAAAAGGGCCGAGTGCATCCGGTCGGGGGCTCCGCCGCCGTATTCGTCCGCCTGGATCTCCACCATGGCGGCCTTGGCCCGGCCGGTGAGGCGGGGAATCGCCCAGGTGTGCGGGTCGGCTTCCTTCAGCGTGTAAATCGACTTCTGGATCAGGAACTCACGGATTTGCTCCTCGGTGGCTTGCTTCGCCACATACTTCGACATGCTCGGGCCGCCGTCGGCGCCGGTCAGCTCAAAGAGGCCAGCAGCGACACCGGCGCTGGTGGGTGCTGGCAACTCCGGCAAGGTCACCGCGGAGTGCAGTTGCGCCTCATAGGCGTGCTCCAGGAGGCGGCGGGCAGCGATCAGGTCAGGATTCCATTCCCAGTGGCCGCTGGCACCGTCGATGCCGCTGTAGTGCAGTTCGAACAGGCAAAACAGGGTGAGCTGGAGGTCTTCGTCGAAGGCGAAGTCGCTGGTTGCTGCAAGCGCATCCCGCACCGCGCCGGCGAGCGCGGCGGCCGGCGCCGGGACGTCGGAGCTGCTCTGCTCCGGACCGGTCAGGATGTCCAGGAGCAGGGAGCTCACCGGACCGCGTGGCTGAGGTTGTTTCACGACGGGACCCCTATCGTTGGGCAGTCAAATATTAGGTATACCAAGTCCTAAGCATACTTGCTATCCAGCGGGGTGGGCGCCGATAGGCCCATCACACCGCCGGCGACTCCCGCACCGCGTCGCGGCCGAGCACTGCATGCACGCCCCAGGTTTCATTGGCGATCTGCGTAATCCGCAGGTCCACGACCGTACTCGCCAGGGCCAGCGCATGCGTGCGTTCCATGGTGTACAGGTCCTGCATCCAGGTCAACATGGCCTTGAGTGCTTCAGCGGTCGCGAGATTGAGGTCGGCGTTGAAGCCAAAGGTGATCCGCGCCGTCGGCGTGATCGCATGGATGGTCTGCAGGGGTGCATCGACGACGACGTCGAGCACCAGGTCCGTGGTCATTCCGCACTCGATCGCAGTGCCGCCGACCTCGCCGTCGCCCTGCGCGGCATGCCCGTCGCCGACACTGAGCAGCGCACCTGGCACGGTCACCGGGAGGAACAGGGTGGACCCGGCGGTCAGTTCCTTACAGTCGATGTTGCCACCGCCATCGGCGCGCGGCGGAGTAGTGGTGAAGTCGCCGGGGCTGTTTGGCGGCACGCCCACGACGCCGAGGAACGGGTTCAGCGTCACCGTCTGGCCCAGCTGGTTGGAGGCTGTCCCCTGCTGCACATCGACATCCCACAGGAGCCACTGTGGGACCCCGCCGTCGACGTCGAGCAGCCGGGTGAAGCTGTCGTCTTTCCGCCCGGCGTTCGTGAAGCCCCACGGGTCGGGCGTGAGCGAGACGAAGGTGACGGCCAGCATATCCCCGGGCTTGGCGCCCGCGACGGCAATGGGCCCGGTGAGGCAGTGACCCTTCCGTTCGGCGAAGAGCTGCGGTTTACCCTCCCCAGGAACGGTCTGCCGCTCCAGATGCCCCCAGGCGTCGAGAGACCTGACCCGCACCGAGTCGCCCGGGTGCACCGTGAGCACCGGTGGGGTATCGCGGGAGAAGATCTGCGTGGCGGTGGTCAGCGTCGGCTCAAGCAGGTGGGCCTCGCTGGCAGTCTCGGTGGCAGCCCTGGGGTCAGTCATGGGTTCAGCCTACGATGCACTCCTCCCGTGACCGTACTCACATCCAGCACTTGCCACTTCCGGGAACCAGACCTAGTGTAGGTACACCTTGTCCGTACAACTTTGAGTTGCTGTTCCTTTGCGACAGCCCCGACCAGAGAGAAGATTCGCCATGGTAGCCGAATCCCTTCCCAGTCCCGCGTCCCCCTGTTCGACAGCATGAACCGCATCCCCGGGGGGTTGATGCTGATTCCCCTGATCCTGGGGTCGATCGTCGGAACCTTCTTCCCCGCTTTCCTGGAAATGGGCAGCTTCACCACCGCCCTCTTCAAGGACTCGGCACTCCCCCTGATTGCAATTCTGATCTTCGCCACCGGCATGCAGATCACTGCCAAGACCTCCGGCCCCGTCCTCGCAACCACCGGAGTCATCCTCCTCTTCAAAACCATCATCCCGGCCGCGCTGGTTGCAGCGTTGGGCCTGATGGTCGGCATCGACGGGATCCTCGGCATCTCCATCCTTGCCCTGCTGGCCTCCTTCGATAACAGCAACGGCGGTCTCTGGCTCGCGTTCACCGGGCGCTACGGCGACAGCCGCGACCGCGGTGCCTACATGGCCTCCGCGGTCAACGACGGCCCGTTCTTCACGTTGCTGTTCCTCGGCATCTCAGGTCTCGGCAACATCCCGTTCCTCGTGCTGCTGGCCGCCATCATCCCCCTGGTCCTCGGCTTCATCGTAGGCAACCTGGACCGCAAATGGACCGAGGTCATGCGCCCGGTTCCGAACATTGTGATCCCGTTCTTCGCCTTCGCCCTCGGCACCGGCATCAACCTCGGCAACGTCCTCACCGGCGGTCTTTCGGGCATCTTTGTCGGCATCGCGGCGACTCTGATCACCGGCGCCTGGTCTATTTCGGTTACCGCTTCATCCTGCGCCGCGGCAACAAGGCCGGCATTGGCATCGCCTCCGCCACCACCGCCGGCAACTCGATCGCCACTCCTGCCGTCGTCGCTGCAGCCGACCCCACCTTCGCTCCCTTCGTTGAAGTTGCCACGGCACAGGTCGCCTCGGCGGTCCTCGTCACGGCGATTTTCGCGCCACTGCTGGCCACCTGGGTTCTCAAGCGTCAGGGAGGCCTCTACGGTGAGGATGACGCCCCAGACGGCGACGAGCACGCCGCCGCGGCTCCGCACGACGACGGCCGTCCCGCCGGAACCCACAACTCACCACAGGCCGATCCGTGACCTCTGCCCCCTCAGACCCACCGCAGGTCATCGGTATCGCAGCCGATGACCTGACTGGAGCCAACGATTCGCTGGTCCAGTTCGCCGGGGCGGGGTGGACCTCCCGCCTCGCCCTCGGGGGGCTCGACAGCCAGCGCACGGGCAGCACGCTCGCCACGGTGACGGACTCCCGGGCGCTGCCACACGACGCCGCTGGCACTGTCACCGCTGACGCCGTCGCGCAGCTCCTAGTTGCCTGCGCCGACCGGTTGTACGTCAAAATCGACTCAACCATGCGCGGCAGCATTCCCGCTCAGATCGACGGCGCGCTGCGTGCCTGGCGGCGGAATCACGTGGGCGCGTTCGCCGTCGTCTGCCCCGCCTACCCGGCTATGGGCCGCACGGTCGACCAGGGCCAGCTGCGCGTCAACGGCGAACCGGTCGAATCCACGTCCGTTGGACGTGATCCGGTGACCCCGGTCAGCACCAGCGATCTGCCCACCCTGATCCCGGGCAGCCGCAGCATCCGCCTCGGCGCGGGCACAGCGACGGAGCACGCGCACCGCCTGGGCGAAACGGCCGGAATGGAGGGGGCCACCGTCGTCGTCGACGCGGTCACCGACGCCGACCTCGGCCAACTGGCCGCAGCGCTCAGCGAACTGGGTCCCCGGGCGGTGCCGGTCGGCTCGGCCGGCCTAGCGGCAGCTTTGGCGTCACGCTGGGGATCCGACGCCGGATTGCCCGGCCGGACGGGATCGACCACCTCCCCCGCTGGACAGGTCCTGATTGTGGTCAGCTCGTTGCATGACGTGTCCCGCGGACAGGCCGAACGGCTGATCAACGAATCGGCCGACGACGATCTGCTGGTGCTGCGTCCCACCCTCGCCGACGTCCGCAGCCGGGCCTCGGCCCTGGCGTGGGCTGCCGCCCAGAAGCTGTCCGTTGCGCAGCGGGCCACCCTCCTGCTCTCACCCACCGATCGGGGAAGCACCCCTGACGCCCTGACCGGCGCCGAAATCGCGGAGGGGCTCTCGGCGATTGCCAGCGTCGTCCTGACCGACGCAATCCTGCCCCAGCCCGATGCGGCGGCGCTCGTCCTGATGGGCGGGGACGGCGCACGGGCGGTCCTGCGGGAGACCGCGGCGCAATCCGTGGTCGTCTCAGGTGCCCTGCAGGAAGGCGTCCCGGTCGGCGTCGTCGACGGCGGCACCGCCCACGGGCTGCGCGTCGTCACCAAAGCAGGCGGATTCGGAAACCCCGATTCGCTGACCGATATTGTTCACCAACTTTGCACATCATCCCCACTGTCCCCGGAGGCACTTCCATGACCATCCCTACTCTTGCCCTAACCATCGGTGATGTGGCAGGTATCGGCCCAGAGATCACCGCTAAGTCGCTGCTCGGCCACGACGACCTCCGCACCGAATGCCGCCCGATCGTGATAGGCGACGAGGCTGCGATGCGCGCCGGCGTCGTCAACGTGGGCGGGGACCCGGACAAGGTCCGCGTCATCGGTTCCGTCGCCGAAGCCACCAACGAGCCCGGCACGATCGAGCTACTCCAGACCGGGCAGTCCCTTGCGCACGTGCCCCTGGGCGAGATCCACCCCGACGCCGGCGACGGTTCCTACCGTTTCGTCGTCGAGGCCTGCCGGCTGGCCCGCGAGGGTCAGGTGGACGGCATCGTCACCGCCCCGCTGAATAAAGCAGCCATGCACGCCGGCGGGCACAAGTGGCCCGGGCACACCGAGCTGCTCGCCCACGAATTCGGCGTTGAGAACTTCTCGCTGGTGCTCTCCGCGGGGGAACTGTACTTCTTCCACCTGACCACCCACGTGTCGCTGCGCCAGGCCATCGAGGACATCACCCCGAAGCGCACCCGTAGCGTCATCGACCTGGTCAGCGCGTTCACCAAGGCGCTCGGAAACCCGGACGAGCCCATCGGGCTGGCCGGCCTGAACCCCCATGCCGGCGAGAACCGTTTGTTCGGCAACGAAGACGCCGACATCCTGGCACCCACTGTCGAAGCCGCCCGCGCGGCGGGCATCAACGTGACCGGCCCGCTGCCCGCCGACGCGCTCATCCCGGCTGCTGTCAAGGGCAAGTGGAACATGGTGATCGTCTGTTATCACGATCAGGGTCACGCTCCGTTCAAGGCCGTGTACGGCGACGACGGCGTCAACATCACCGTCGGCCTTCCAGTCGTCCGCGTGTCGGTTGATCATGGCACGGCGTTCGACATTGCCGGCCAGGGCATTGCCCGCGAGGCGAGCCTGGTGCTGTCCCTCCGTCGGGCAGCCCAGCTCGCTCCCGGGTGGGACCATGTGTGGCAGACCGCCCAGCAGGGCTAGCACCTAGCTGTACTGAGTACACCTAGCGGCAAGCACCCGGCGGCAAGCACCCGGCGGACAACAAACAGCCAACGGACAACAGCCGGATTGAGAGACGCCCAGAATTTGGGATGATGAGTGCAAATGAAGACTTATCAGTTTGAGGAACGACCGGTCGATCCCAGCAAGAGCCTGCCCCTGCACCACCAGCTGAGCGCACATCTGCGAGCCCAGATTGTTAACCACTCGCTGCCGCCGGGCACGCTGCTTCCCAGCGAGGCCCAGCTGCAGGAACGGTACGGTGTCTCGCGTTCGGTGGTCCGCCAGGCGTTGGGGGCTCTCACCTCGGAGGGGCTCATCGATCGCGGGCGTGGGCGCGGCAGTATTGTCGCGCCCCGCCGGGAACATCACCGGCTGGTGCACCGGATGCCCGGCCTGTCCACGCAGATCGCCGAAACCGGCGTGTCCGTGACCACCGAGGTGCTGTCCTTCAGCGTGGAACCGGCGCAGGGCATCGCGACGGCGCTTGGCACCCCCGAGGTGCTGGCCATCGAGCGGCTGCGTTCGGTCGAGGGGGCTCCCCTCGCCCTGATCCACACATGGCTTGCGCTCCCCCTGTGTTCCACGCTGACCGCCGAAGAGCTGCAGGACACCTCACTGCATTCAGTGCTGCGCCAGAAGTACGGTATCGAGATCGTCGCTGGCAAGCGCCAGATCAGGGCAGCACCGGCCGACGCCGAACTGCTTGCCCTGCTGCACATGGCGCCACACGCCCCGGTGCTGGTCCTTGAGGGAACCAGCCTCGACGCAGCAGGACGACCCGTGGAGGTCTTCACCACCTGGCACCATGCGGACCAGATGGTCTTCGACATCGAGGTAGTCCACGACTCCGCCTCGCAGCCACCCTCCCGAGGTGCTGGAACCAGCGATCTCGCGGCGGACACGTCGCGGCCCGCGGTGCCCCACCTGCCCGTGCGGCCGGCTGGGCCAACGGCGAGCACCCCGGCTTTACCGGCCGATCCGGCGTCGATGGGCTCCCTCGCGCCGTTGGGCTCCCCCGCACAGTTGAGCACCCGTGCGCGCGAGCTCAGCCTAAAGCTCCAGCACCTGGCCGACGACATCGCTGCTGCCGAACGAGGCCACCCTTCGAACGCTGCCGCCGAACGAACCCCCACGGCGGACGCAGCTACCGAATAGATCCCGTCCGAGGCTCGTCCTTGGACTGAAGCGGCTGGCGTTCGCTAGGTGCGGATAAGTATCCGTTTCAAATGATGCATGCAACGCCTGCACTGCATGCACTTCCGGTTTCGGTAGATGCATGCAACGCATGCATTGCATGCACGTTTCTGGACGACACCCCGGCTCAAGGCCTTCTAAAGGGCCAGACTAATGGCGAAACAGGTAGCGAAAAACCCTAGCGCCTTGCCCCACGGGGTCCGCAGGCCCAACGATTCGCCGCGATTGTTCACCAACGAACCGAAGGCACGGAGCGTCAGAGCCCGCTTAGCTACGCGGTCGCGTACCGGCTGACAAAGTTCCGCAGGATCGTCGCCGGCCACTCGACCCGCGCCGAGCGGGCGCGACCCATATAGTCTTCAGCTTCAGCCGGAGGGAAGTACCCGGCGTCGCGGTAGATGTCGATGCGCTGGATCAGTCCGTCGACGTCGAGCTCTGGATGGAACTGGGTGGCATAAAGGTTGGTGCGGATCCGGAACATCTGGACCGGACAGGTTGCCGATGACGCAAGCAGCACCGCGCCGTCGGGCAGGGTGGTGCAGGCTTCCTTGTGCCCCACGAAGGCATCGAACGACGACGGCAGCCCGGCCAGCAGCGGATCCACAGCGCCCTCGGCGGCCAGCGTGATGGGCACCGCCCCGATTGGTTCGGAAAAGGTGCGGTCAATCACCGCACCCTGATGACGCCCCAGGGTGCCCACCCCGTAGCAGGCGCCGAGGAAGGGGAAGTCGGCGGCGACAACCCGATCCAGCAACCCGCCGATATCGCGTTCCACCCGCCGCTGGACCTCGGACTTCTGGTGTTCCGGGTCGGATGAGTTGAACGGGCTGCCACCCACCATTATGCCCGAGTAGTGCTCCAGGTCGACATGCGGCAGAGGGCCGGATTCGGCGCGCACACGGCGTAGCTGGTGCGGCTCAAGCCCGCCGAAACGCTGGAACGCCTGGTACTCGCCGTCGGCGGCGGCGTCCTCGGCACGGGTGGCAATCAGCAGAAACGGTTTCACCTGTCGAGACTACTGCCCTGATGGGTCAGATATGCACGAGACTCGGCCCGCGACATCGACCGGGCCTTGCGGTACGCGGCGCTGCCTGCTAAGTCTGGGGTATCGAAGTAAGAAAGAGAAGTGGAAAATGGTCCGCACAAATCCGCACGTAGAAGAAGCCGACGAGAGTGACATCGAGGTTGGCAAACCCAAGGAATGGGCCGCTGGTGTCCCGGGTGTCATTCACTCGATGCAGCCGGCGATCAAGCATATGGGCCCTAACCGGACACGGAAGACCCTGCTCGCACTGAACCAGAAAGATGGTTTCGACTGTATGAGTTGCGCCTGGCCCGATCCCGGGAAGCGTAGCAACTTCGAGTTTTGCGAGAACGGTGCCAAAGCTGTCACCTGGGAAGCAACTCCAGTGCTGGTGGCCTCCGAGTTCTGGGCTGAGCATTCGATCACTGACCTGCTCACCAGAAGCGAATACTGGCTGGGCATGCAGGGGCGTCTCACCGAGCCCGTCTACAAGCCTGCCGACAGCGATCATTACCAGCCGGTCAGCTGGGACAAGGCGTTCTCGCTGGTCGCCGATAAGCTCAACGGTCTGGAGAGCCCGCATCAGTCGGCGTTCTACACCAGTGGCCGCGCTTCGAACGAGGCTGCGTTCGCGTACCAGCTGTTCGTCAGGGCCTTCGGCACCAACAACCTTCCCGACTGCTCCAACATGTGCCACGAGTCCTCGGGCTGGGCCATGGGACAGACCATCGGAATCGGCAAAGCCACAGTCGCCTACGATGACTTCGCCAAAGCCGACCTGATCATCATCATGGGGCAGAACCCGGGCACCAACCACCCCCGGATGCTCACAGCGCTGGAGCACGCCAAGGAGAACGGCGCCGAAATCGTCGCCATCAATCCCCTGCCCGAAGCTGGCCTGAAACGGTACAAGAACCCGCAGGAGGTCAAGGGAGTCCTTGGCCGCGGCACCGAGATCGCCGACCAGTTCATGCAGATCCGCATCGGCGGCGACATGGCCCTCATGCAGGCGATCTGCCGGCGGGTCCTCGACGCCGAAGCGGAGAACCCGGGAACGGTCCTGGACCACGACTTCCTGGAAAAGCACACCCAGGGTCTTGACGAGCTCAAAGTCAGTCTGACCCAGCTGGACGAGGGCGCGGTCCTTCAGGCAACAGGACTGACTGTCGAGGAAATCGACGAGTTGGCGGCCCGCTACATCAAGGCCGACAAGGTCATCATCACCTGGGCGATGGGCATCACGCAGCAGAAAAAGGGCGTGGCCACCATCAAGGAGATCATCAACCTGCTCCTGCTGCGCGGCAACATCGGCAAGCCAGGCGCCGGTGCCTCCCCGATTCGCGGGCACAGCAACGTCCAGGGCGACCGGACCATGGGCATCTGGGAGCAGATGCCGCCGGCATTCCTTGACGCCCTCGAGGAGGAGTTTGGTTTCGACCCGCCTCGGGATCATGGCATTGACGCTGTGGAAACCGTACGCCAGATGCGCGACGGCGAGGTCAAGGTTTTCGTTGCACTGGGCGGAAACTTCGTGGCAGCGATCTCTGACACCCTGGTCGCCGAAGAAGCCATGCAGGCCACCGAGATGACCGTACAGATCTCCACCAAACTGAACCGGTCGCATGCGGTAATCGGCAAGGAAGCGCTGATCTTCCCGACCATCGGCCGGTCCGAGATCGACATGCAGGCCAACGGTCCGCAGTTCGTCACGGTGGAGGACACGGTTTGCGCCGTGCACCCATCGCACGGCACCGTTGACCCGGTAGCGCCGAATCTGCTCTCCGAGGTGGCCATTGTCAGCCGTCTTGCGCGGGCCGTGCTCGGCGACAAGGTGAACGTGGACTGGGCCGGTTTCGAGGCCAACTACGACGTGATCCGCGAGCACATCTCGCACGTGGTGGACGGGTGCGAGAACTACAACGAGAAGGTTCGCCGGGAAGGCGGGTTTGTACTGCCGAACGGACCACGCGATTCACGGACCTTCAGTACCCCCACCGGCAAGGCGATCATCACGGTGAACGACCTGCAGCCGGTCGAGCGTCCCGCAGGCACCCTGATCCTGCAGACCCTCCGCTCTCACGACCAGTTCAACACCACCATCTACGGTCACAACGACCGCTACCGTGGCATCAAGAAGGGCCGCCACGTGGTGTTCGTGAACCCGGAGGACCTGGCCGAGCTGGGCTTCTCTGACGGCCAGTACGTGGACATCCGCGGCGAATATCAGGACGGCCGGGAACGCGTGCTGCGGAACTGGCGCGTGGTGTCCTACCCGAGTGCCCGTGGCTGTGCCGCCGCGTATTACCCGGAGGCCAACGTGCTGGTCCCCCTGGAGGAGCTGGCCGAGGGCAGCAACACGCCCATGTCGAAAGCAGTGATCGTGCGGCTGGAACCGACCAAGGGCGACGCGACGTCATCCGCCGCAGCCGCGAAGGCTTCCATCTCGTAGCCCATCTCGTAGCGTCCAGCGTCCACCACAGGACGCAAAAAAGTGGCTCACCCGCAGGATCGTGGTCTAGCAACCACTTTCCTGCGGGTGAGCCACTTTTTTGGTGACCGTCCGGGCAGCTACCGCGACTGACCGGGCAGCTACCGCGACTGACCGGGCAAAAACCCCTGTTACTGGGCGGTCTTCGTCCAGCCGTTGGCGTCCGGGCCGTCTTCGAGGCCTTTCGCACGGACCTGCATGACGACGTCGGCCGCGGACTGCACGGCGTCGTCGGCACCTTTACGGCCGCTGGTGTCAGCCGTGCCCGCCGCATAGCCGATCAGGAACGCGCTGATTGCCCCGGCGTTGGGGGACACCGTCTCGGACGTCTGGGCGGCGACCTCAACGATCCGCTCGTGGTCCACCTCCAGGTCGAGGATCTGCAGTGCCTGGGTGAGCTGGCGGCTCCATTCGCTGAGAGTGCGCAGTTCGTCGTCGATGCCTGTCATATGGGACTCCGTAAATTGTGGGAAGTTTGGTGCCCTCAAGAATTAGCACCTGCGGGCACTTTCCACAACGTTGGCCAGTCGAGCGGACGGTACCCAATAATGGACTCATGGCCTCCCCCATAGAGCACCTCGACGTCGCGATCATCGGGGCGGGGCTCTCGGGCATCGGCGCCGCCCACCGGCTGCGCACCGAATGTCCCGGCAAGTCGTTCGCCATCTTTGAGGCGCGCGACGCGGTCGGCGGCACCTGGGACCTCTTCCGCTACCCGGGCGCCAGGTCCGATTCCGACATGTTCACCCTCTCCTACCCCTGGCGGCCCTGGACCGTACCGGAATCCATCGGCGACCAGCCAGCCATCCTGAACTACCTGCAGGACGCAGCCGAGGAATCGGGCGTGACGCCACACATCCGCTTCGCCACCCGCATGGTGAGTGCAGACTTTTCCTCGGAAACCTCCCGCTGGACGCTGCACCTGGACACCGACGACGACGGCGCCACCCACCGCCGCACCGTCACCTGCTCGTTCCTGTACGCCTGCACCGGGTACTACAACTACACCCAGCCGTACCAGCCTGACCTCCCGGGCCTTGAGGACTTCACCGGCGATGTGATCCACCCCCAGTTCTGGCCGGCTGGCTTCGATTACACGGGCAAGCGGGTGGTCGTGGTTGGGAGCGGCGCCACCACTATCACGCTGGTCCCGGCAATGACCGACGACGCCGCCCACGTCACCATGCTGCAGCGATCGCCGTCCTACGTGGTGACGGTGCCGCGCCGGGACCGGTTCTCCGACGCCGCACGGAAGATCCTGCCGGCGGGTCCGGCCCACCGGGTGGCCCGGGCCCGCAATGTTCTCTACCCGCTGGGGTTCTACCAGCTGTGCATGAGGCTGCCCCGGGTGGCGAAGGCGTACCTGAGGTACAAGGCGCGCGGCATCCTCAAGGACGAACAGCAGATCCGTGACCATTTCACCCCTGCCTACAACCCGTGGGAGCAACGGGTGTGTGCTGCGCCGGACGGTGACTTCTATCGGTCGCTGGCGTCGGGGAAGGCGTCGGTGGTGACGGATCGGATCGACCGGTTCACTGCCGGCGGGGTCCGGCTTGCGTCGGGGCGGGAGCTGGCGGCCGACGTCGTCGTCACCGCTACCGGGCTGGCCCTGCAATCCCTCGGCGGCTCGAACCTGAGTGTTGACGGCGTCCCCGTGGAACTCGGTGAGTCGTTGATCTACCGTGGCGTCCTGGTCAGCGGGGTACCGAACTTTGGCTACTCCCTGGGGTACACGAATGCGTCCTGGACATTACGCTCGGACCTCAGCGCCCGGTACGTGTGCCGGCTGCTCAAGCACATGGACCGCAACGGGCACACGGCGGCAGTCCCGGTGCCGGCCTCAGGTATGGCGCGGCGGCCACTGCTGGCCCTGTCGTCGAACTTCATGCTGCGGGCCGTGAAGGTGTTTCCGCGTCAGGGTTCGGGCACCCCCTGGACGCTGGGCGCCAACTATCTCCTGGATCTGCCGCTGGTGCTGCTGGGCAAAGTCAGCAAGCAGATGGCGTTCGACGCGGTTCCCGGTCGAGGCTCCACCCGGCAGCGCAAAAAAGTGGCGTAACTGCACGTCTGGCCGCAGAAAAGTGGCCTGGCCGCACGCAAGTGGTTGCCCCACCACTGCTCTGGGGCTGGACCACTTTTCTGCCGGGAGGGGCCGCCCCGCAGGCTCCGAAACCGGCATCGACGGCGAGGTGGGGAGCCGCTATTCGGTCTTCGCGGCCGACTTCAACAAATCCAGCCGCAGTGCGCGGGCGGTTTCCATGTGCTGCCGGGCGATCTGCCGGGCGTCGTCGGCGCGCTGATCGATGATGGCCCGCACCAGCGCCTCATGCTCGTCCAGCGCATCTTCCCATCGGTTGCCAACGGACAGGGTCGACCGAGGCGTGTTGATGAGGTGGGTGGAGAGCCGCTCCAGCAGGTCCTGCAACACCCGGTTGTGCGCGGCCGTACTGACAGCCGCATGGAACTCGACGTTGCAGCGGATCCGGGTCTGGTCATCCGGGGAATCGAGTTCCCGGTCCCGCTCAACCAGTGCCTCAAGGCGCATGATGTCCGAGGCCGTCCTGCTGCTGGACGCCTGTCCGGCAGCTTCCTGTTCGAGCATCACCCGCAGGTCATAGATCTGGATGACTTCCTGGGGGTCAATCTGCGGCACCTGAAGGCCCCGCGCGGCCCGCTCCAGCAGACGCTCGTGCTGGAGCCGGCTGAGCGCCTCGCGGATGGGAGTCCGCGAGACGCCAAAGCGCTCCGAAAGGCCCACCTCGCGCAGCGGGGTCCCGGGAGGATGGACCCCTGCCAGAATCTCGCTGCGCAGCACGCGGAAGACCACTGAGCCGTCGACGCGTCCCGTCGAATCTGCCGGATCAGACACTTTCAACCGGTTCAGACACTTGGTGCTCCTCTAAGTAGGACCTGAATTTTAGGCACCCTATCCACGGGTGTGGGCTAGGACATTACTCATGGAACAGCCATTCGGACGCGTCGACGAGCGACTCGGGTGGAACTGCTAGACGGCGATCTGGCGCAGCACGTACTGCAGGATGCCACCGTTGCGGTAGTACTCGGCTTCACCCGGAGTGTCGATCCGCAGGACAGCCTCGAAGGTGATGGGCTCGCCGCCACCCTCGGGGGTCGCCGTGACGGTGACGGTCTTCGGGGTGGTGCCGTTGTTCAGCTCGGTCACGCCGGACACCGCGAAGGTCTCGGTGCCGGTGAGACCCAGCGTCTCGGCGTTCTGGCCCTGAGGGAACTGCAGGGGAAGCACACCCATGCCGATGAGGTTGGAGCGGTGGATCCGCTCGTAGCTCTCGGTGATGACCGCACGGACGCCCAGGAGTGCGGTGCCCTTGGCAGCCCAGTCACGGGATGAACCCGAACCATATTCCTTGCCGGCCAGGATCACTAGCGGCGTGCCAGCGGCCTGGTAGTTCATCGCCGCATCGTAGACGGCAGCCTGTGGCGCGTCGGCCTGGCTGAAGTCGCGGGTGAAGCCGCCCTCGACGTCCTCGAGGAGCTGGTTGCGGATCCGGATGTTCGCGAACGTGCCACGGATCATCACTTCGTGGTTGCCACGGCGTGAGCCGAAGGAGTTGAAGTCCTTGCGCTCCACACCGTGCTCGAGCAGGTAGCGACCCGCTGGAGTATCGGACTTGAAGGAGCCGGCCGGTGAGATGTGGTCGGTGGTGACCGAATCCCCCAGCTTCAGCAGAACGCGTGCACCCTCGATGTCGGTGACGGGTTCCGGTTCGGCCTTCATGCCCTCGAAGTATGGAGGCTTCCGGACGTAGGTGGATTCCGGATCCCACTCGAAGGTGTCCCCTGCCGGGGTGGGCAGGGACTGCCAGCGCTCGTCGCCATCGAAGATGGTCGAGTAGCTGGCCTTGAACATTTCCTTGTCGATCGACTCGTCGATGATCTGCTGCACCTCAACCGGGTTCGGCCAGATGTCCTTCAGGAAGACGTCGTTGCCGTCGTCGTCCTGGCCCAGTGGATCGGCAGCGAAATCGAAGTCCATGGTGCCGGCGAGGGCGTAAGCGACCACCAGCGGCGGGGAGGCCAGGTAGTTCATCTTCACGTCCGGGTTGATCCGGCCCTCGAAGTTGCGGTTACCGGAGAGGACCGCGGTGACCGCGAGATCGGCGTCGTGGATGGCCTGGGTGATCTCCTCATCGAGGGGACCCGAGTTGCCGATGCAGGTGGCGCAACCGTAGCCGACCACGTAGAAGCCGAGCTTCTCCAGGTACGGGATCAGTCCTGACTTCTCGTAGTAGTCGGTGACCACCTTCGAGCCGGGGGCGACCGAGGTCTTGACCCAGGCCTTGGAGGTCAGGCCCTTCTCGACGGCGTTGCGGGCCAGCACTGCTGCTGCCATCATCACTGACGGGTTGGACGTGTTGGTGCACGAGGTGATCGACGCGATGGTGACCGCCCCGTGGTCCAGGGTGAAGCTGCGGCCGTCGGCGGTAACGACGTCGATCGGGCTGGAGTCGCGGTCTGGTTCGGTCTTGGTGACCGTCTCGTGCGGGTGATCGTCGATCTTGGTGGCCGCACCGGTGGATGAGGGTGGGTCGGAGGCGGGGAAGGATTCCTCGAGTGCCTCGTCGACGGTCGCGCCCTCTTCCTCGACCGAGCGGTGCACGTAGTTTTCCAGGTCGCTGCGGAACTGCGGCTTGGCGTTGGTCAGCTCGACGCGGTCCTGGGGACGCTTCGGGCCGGCGATCGAGGAGACCACCGTCGAAAGGTCCAGTTCCAGGTACTCGGAGAAGGCGATCTCCTTGCTGGGGTCATGCCACATGCCCTGAGCCTTGGCGTAGGCCTCGACCAGTGCCAGGTTCTCCTCCGAGCGGCCGGTCAGCCGCAGGTAGTCCATGGTGACTTCGTCGATTGGGAACATGGCAGCGGTGGAGCCGAACTCCGGGCTCATGTTGCCGATGGTGGCGCGGTTGGCCAGGGGCACAGCGCTGACGCCTTCGCCGTAGAACTCGACGAACTTGCCGACGACGCCGTGCTTGCGCAGCTTCTCGGTGATGGTGAGCACGACGTCGGTCGCGGTGGCGCCGGCGGGGATCTCACCGGTGAGCTTGAAGCCCACCACCCGAGGGATCAGCATGGAGACGGGCTGGCCCAGCATGGCAGCCTCGGCTTCGATGCCGCCGACCCCCCAGCCGAGGACGCCGAGCCCGTTGACCATGGTGGTGTGCGAGTCGGTGCCGACGCAGGTGTCGGGGTAGGCCTGCAGGGCGGTGGTGCCGTCGGTGGTGACCTCACGGGTCATCACCGTGCGGGCCAGGTACTCGAGGTTGACCTGGTGGACAATGCCCATGCCGGGCGGCACCACCAGGAAGTCGTCGAACGCGGTCTGACCCCAGCGCAGGAACTGGTACCGCTCGCCGTTGCGCTGGTACTCGATCTCGATGTTGCGCTCGAGTGCGTTGGCGTTGCCGGCGAAGTCGATCTGCACCGAGTGGTCAATGACCAGTTCGGCGGGCGCCAGCGGGTTGACGCGCTTGGGGTCTCCACCGAGTTCGACGACTGCCTCGCGCATGGTGGCGAGGTCGACGACGCAGGGCACACCGGTGAAGTCCTGCATGATCACGCGGGCCGGGGTGAACTGGATTTCGGTGTCGGGCTCAGCTTCGGGGTCCCAGTTGGCCAGGGCACGCACCTGCCCGGCGGTGATGTTCATTCCGTCCTCGGTGCGGAGCAGGTTCTCCAGGAGCACCTTGAGACTGTAGGGAAGCTTCTCTGATCCCTCTACAGCGTCGAGGCGGAAGATCTGATACTCAGCTCCCGCTACCTCGAGTACGTCTTTGGAACCGAATGTGTCGACAGCAGTCATTGCTAGTATCCCTTCCAGGATTGGTTACGCCTTTGAACCCATCATATCCCGAAACGCAAGAATACTGTATACAGTCGTACACACTAGCGTGGCGCCCCGGAAAAGTGGCGGCCCCGCAGGCTAGTGGTGGCCCCACCGCTGCAATGCGGGTCGGCCACTTTTCTGGGCCGTCAGCCCACCCCAACCGGAACCTTCGCAGCGCGGCAGCGGGATTCTCACCCCGCGATAAGCCCCCTTCCGTATCGATGTGACGCCGGGCACACTGGCATGAGCACTCGTTCACCGCTGGGAGAGCGACGGAAGTCCGTCGGAACCTGCCTGCGGACGTCATCGCCGAGGAGGACCATGAGAGCCGTTCGGGTACACCGCTACCAGGAAGACCCGCTGATCGACGACGTGGCGGAACCCACGGCAACCGGTCCGTGGGACGTCGTCGTCGAGATCGGCGCCGCGGGCCTGTGCCGCACCGACCTGCACGTCATCGAGGGGCAATGGGACGCCATCCAGCACCCCAAACTCCCCTACATTCTCGGGCACGAGAACGCGGGGTGGGTCCGCGAGGTGGGCTCCGCCGTCACCAACGTCCAGCCCGGCGACACCGTGATCATGCACCCCATCGTCACCTGCGGCCTGTGCCTGGCCTGCCGCGAGGGCCAGGACTCCCACTGCGAAAACTCCACCTTCCCCGGCCTGAACGTCGACGGCGGGATGGCCGAGATGATGAAGACCAACGCCCGCTCGGTCGTGAAACTCGACCCGTCGCTCAGGCCCGCCGACATCGCCGCCCTCGCCGACGCCGGCCTCACCGCCTATCACGCGGTCCGCAAAGCCGCACCGCTGCTGCACCCCGGAACCCACGCCGTCGTGATCGGAAGCGGCGGGCTGGGCCACATCGGCATCCAGTCCCTGAAGGCGCTTACCTCGGCGCAGATCACCGTCGTCGACACGTCCGAGGAGGCGCTCGAGCTGGCGACGGCGCTCGGCGCCGACCACACCCTGTCCCAGGCGGGCGACGGCGGGAAGCTCCTCGAGATCACCGGCGGCGGCGCGCACGTGGTTTTCGACTTCGTCGGCGAGCACGGCACCGAAGCGCTCGGCCTGAACGTGCTGCGCAATCGGGGCAGCTACTACACGATCGGTTACGGCGGGGCAGTGAATATCGACACCATCGAGATCATTTCCCGGGAGATCAACATCGTGGGAAACCTCGTGGGCACCTACCTCGACCTCGTGGAACTCATGACCCTCACCGCACAGGGCCAGGTCACCCTGCACACCCAGACGTACGACCTCGAAGACGCTGTCCAGGCGATGCATGACCTGGACAGCGGCAAGCTGGTCGGCCGTGGCATCCTCGTCCCCAACCTCACCACCCAAGGGAGATAACAATGGCGTATCCCGCTAAGTATTCGACGCTCAATGAGCTTCAACTCACGCAGGAGGCCCGGCGGATCCTGGTCCGGATTATCCGGGTGGCGTTCCCGCACCCGAAGATCCCGGACGGGCCGTACGAGCGGATGGCCGACAAGATCATCGCCGAGTCCAACGAATCCACCTGGTTCAGGGTGGCCCTGACCCAGGGGCTGCTGACGCTAAATCAGCAGGGCGGCGAGAACTTCCTCGACCTCTCCGATGACCGCGCCCTCGCCGTGCTGCAGCGCATCGCTGACCTCGACTTCTTCGGCTTCATCCGGCGGACCACCGTCCTGAACTTCTATGACGACCCCGAGGTCTGGGACGTCTTCGGCTACGAGGGCGAGTCATTCTCCAAGGGCGGCTACCTGCACCGCGGATTCGATGATCTGGACTGGCTTCCCAGCCCCCGGGTCGAGGAGGCGGACGAACCGCTCACCGAGATCGGGCCGCTCGGCTACGACATCGCGCAGCAGGCACCGCAGCGGGTCAGGGACGCCGCAGACAGCACCGGCGAGGAGCCCGTCGAGGACCTCTTCAAGGGCCAGGACAAAGTTGAAGAAGGACGGACCATATGAGCAACGAGACAGCTGAGCACTCTGACAGCGCACACTTCGACCTGGACGACGACTCGGTGGTCGTCATTATCGGCTCCGGCGCGGGCGGCGGCACCCTCGCCCACGAACTTACCGCGAAGGGCATCAAGGTGGTGGTCCTCGAAGCGGGCGGCCACATCAAACACGACGAGTACATCAACCACGAGTGGGAATCGTTCAACCAGATGGCCTGGCTGGACCCGCGGACGACGTCGGGCACCTGGCGGATTGCGCGCGACTTCCCCAACCTGCCCGCCTGGCTGGTGAAGGCGGTGGGCGGCACCACCACCCACTGGTCCGGCGCCACCCCGCGGTTCAAGGCCCACGAGTTCAAGACCCGCAGCACCTACGGGCGGATCGACGGCGCCAACCTGCTGGACTGGCCCATCACCCTCGACGACCTGGCACCGTATTACGACAAGGCCGAGCAGAAGATCGGCAGCACCCACCGCCACGGCCGGCCGGCGTTGCCCGCCAACAACAACTACAAGGTGCTCGCGGCCGGCGCCGAGCGGATCGGTTACCGGCATTACGCCACCGGCCCGTACGGCACCAACGCCGAACCCTATGACGGCCGGCCCGCCTCTATCCAGGACGGCTTCAACTTCCAGGGCGACAAGAACAAGTCCAAATGGTCCACTCTGGTGTCCGAAATCCCCAAGGCGCTGCGCACGGGGAAACTGGACCTCCGCCCCAACTGCCACGCCGTGCAAATCACCCACACCCCCGAAGGCACCGTGGACAGCGTCATGTACATCGACGACGCCGGGAACCTCCAACGCCAGCAGGCCCGCCTCGTGGCGGTGGCTGGAAACTCGATCGAGACGCCGCGCCTGCTGCTGCTCTCTGGGTCTCCCCTGTTCCCTGATGGGCTGGCCAATTCATCCGGCCAGCTGGGCCGCAACTACATGCGCCACACCACCGGCTCGGTGTACGCCAAGTTCGACAAACCGGTTCACATGTACCGCGGGGAAACGATGGCCGGTCTAGTGGCTGACGAGTCCCGGCACGACGTGGACCGCGGCTTCTCGGGTGGCTACTATCTGGAAACCATCGCGTTGGGCCCGGCGTTCCTGGCCAGCTTCGCGGACCCCGGAGCCTGGGGACCGAACTTCGCGTCACTGCTCGACGACTACGAAAACACAGCCGGGTTGTGGATTGTCGGCGAGGACATGCCGCAGGAAACCAACCGGGTCACGTTGAACACCAGTGTGACGGACCGGCTGGGACTGCCCGTGCCGAATGTGCATTTCGATGACCACCCCAACGACACAGCGATGCGCAATCACGGCTACCAGCAGGCGTCGCTGCTCTACGAGGCGGTGGGCGCGTTGTCCTCGCACCACACCCCGCCGTACCCGGCGACCCACAACATGGGAACGGCGCGGATGAGCGAGCGTCCGGAAGACGGCGTCGTCAATCAGTGGGGTCAGACCCACGACGTGAAGAACCTGTTCGTGTCGGACGGTTCGCAATTCACCACCGGCGCGGCAGCCAACCCGACCCTCACCATCGTGGCGCTGGCGATCCGGCAGGCGGAGTACATCGCGGAGCAGCTGGCGACGTCGGCCCTGTAAAGCTGCCGGCCCTGTAAACCTGGCGGGTGGGGTCCCGGGCCCCGGCACGGGACCCACCCTCGGCACATCACACGAAGATCAGCACAAACCCCACCACCGCGGCCGCCGCGCCAATCCCGGTCAGGACCCAGCCCAGGATCCTGAGCGAGTGCGCTGGCGGTACCGGTTCGCTCAGGGAGTACTCGTCAGGGTCCCGCCGGTTGTAGTAGAGGATAAATTCGGTGCCCGGCACCAGGTCCTTGCCCTCCCTGAAAGAGAACAGGGTCTCCCGGATCTCGTATTCCTGGTCATGCCAGCGATAGCCGATGCCCTCCCCGGAGACGAAAACCACTGCGTCAGTGGCGGTCCAGCCGAGTTGGGAGGTACGGATAATCCAGGCGACCAGGATCAACAGAATCCCCGGTACCAGCCCCACCCACGTCAGCACCTCAGTGATGACACCCCACAACTGGGACTGGTTCTCCATAGCTTGATGCTATCGAGAATCTATTGACGCTGCGGTAACACCGAGGTGGCCCGGAGCGCGCGGCCCACCTTGTCGGCCGTGTCACGCAGCAGCACGGCGATCTGCCCGGACCGCCGATCAAAGTCCGCGGCGTCGAGGGAAACCGCAACGGATCCCACGATCTGCCCGGCCGCGTTCCGCACCGGCGCACCCAGGCAGGATGACCCGATCATGAACTCTTCGCGCTCGACGGCGATGCCACCCGCGCTGACCTTCTCCAGTTCCCGCTCCAGGTCGTCGCGGGTCCTGATGGTATTGGACGTCATGGCGGGCAGCCCCTGCCTGGTCAGGAACGCCCGCCGCCGCGTGGGGTCCATCCCGGCGAGGAGGATCTTTCCGAAGGCGGTGGCGTGCGCGGCGTCGTTGAAGCCGAAGCCCATGGGGGTGATGCGTCGCCGGGTCGGGGAATCCACCACGTGGGCCACCACAATGTGATCGCCGCGGTGCACCGCATAGTAGGCGGCGGCGTCGCCCCTCGAATGCAGTTCGAGTACCAGCCTGGCAACGGCCGACGGTGTTCCGATCTGGCGGTGCAGCGACGCATCCAGGGCATGCAGTTTGTAGCCGAGGGCGTAGCGGCTCTCATCCTTCAAATGAACCAGATGCCGTGATTCCACCAGGGTTTTCAGGAGCCGGTACACACTGGGGAGCGGCATGTCCAAAGCTGCCGCAATTTCCTTGGCGGACAGTCCACGCTCGTCGGCGGCAACGACGTCGAGCAGCGCAAAAGCCTTCTGCACCGAAGCCATACCGGTAAGAGCATCGTTGCGTCCCATGCCCCCATCTTCGCCGGTCCGTCAAGTCAGGGGCAACCTACTCGACGGTCAGCTCACCCATGCGACCCCAACCGTCGGCGGCGATCTTCTCGCTGATGATCTGCGGGGTCTCCACGAGTGCCTGCGGCATGTCCTTCATCGCCTGCTGGAAGTGGGCGCTGTTGACGTGGTCCCCGGCGGCGTCGTCCTGGAACGCTTCGACCAGGACGAACTCGTTGGGGTTCTCGACGCTGCGCGACCAGTCGAACCACAGGTTCCCCGGCTCGTTGCGGGTGGATTCGGTGAATTGGCGGGTGAGGTCGAGCCACCGGTCGGTCCAGTCCGGTTTGACGTTGAATTTGACGACGATGAAGATCATTGCGGGCCTGCCTTTGGGTCGTGGGATGGGGCTCGTGTTTCCAGCAGTCTGCCGTTAATCACCGCAGCCTCCAACTTCGGTTCTCGCCTTGTGAGAATGCGTGGTGCCCGTCAGGCGTTGCACGCCTACGCTGGCAGTGGAACAACCCTCTATCGAAGGAGATTGAGATGAGTAGTCCGATGCAGGTCCGCACCATGATCAGCCCGGCCCGGTACGTCCAGGGCAAAGGCGCCATCCACCGGGTGGGCGAATTCCTCACGCCGCTGGGCAGCAAGCCGTTGATCGTGGCGGACGATCTGGTCTGGGGTTTCGTAGCGCACGACGTCGAAGCCTCCATGACTGCAGCCAACCTACCGACCACCCGGGTGGGGTTCGGCGGGGTCCCCAGCGCCAACGAGGTCAACCGGTTGACCGCCCTGATCTCCGAGCACCAGGCCGACGTGATCGTGGCAGTGGGCGGCGGCAGCACCATCGACGCGGTCAAAGCGTCGGGCTTCGCGGCGGGGATCCGCTGGGTCACCGTCCCCACCGTCGCCTCCACCGACGCACCGACCTCTGCCCTGTCGGTGATCTACACGGACGACGGCGTCTTCGAGGAGTACCGCTTCTTCCCCCGCAACCCGGACCTGGTGCTGGTGGACACGCAGCTGGTCGCCAACGCGCCGGCGTCGTTCCTCGCCGCAGGAGTGGGCGACGCCCTCGCCACCTGGCTGGAGGCCCGGGCCACCAGCCAGTCCTTCGCCAACACCATGGCCGGTGGCCTGCCCACCGTGACCGGCACAGCCCTGGCCCGGCTGTCCTGGGACGTGCTGTGGGAAAACGCGCTCCCGGCGCTCGACGCCGTCCGCGACAACGTGGTCACCCCCGCCCTGGAAAAGGTGGTGGAGGCCAACACGCTGCTGTCCGGGCTCGGGTTCGAGTCCGGCGGGCTGGCCGCCGCCCACGCCATCCACAACGGGCTGACCGCCGCCAACCAGACCCACGGCCTGGCGCACGGGCAGAAAGTCAACATTGGGTCCCTCACCCAACTGGTCCTCGAGGGCGCACCCAGCGCCGACATCCGGGACTTCGTCGAATTCACCACCCGGGTGGGGCTGCCGAACACGCTGACCGAGATAGGCCTGTCCACCGACGATGACGAGGACCTGCGGCGGGTAGCCGAAGCGGCAACCGTGCCCGGCGAGACCATCCACAACATGCCCTTCCCCGTGGGGGTCGACGACCTCACCAGCGCCCTGAAATCGATCGAACGGCTGTCGGCTGGCATCCGTCGCCAGGCGGGACTGCCCGAACCAGTGCAGTACAAGGCGAAACACTGAGCACCCGGCCGGCGCCGCAGATACTCGACGCCCTGCGCGCGGCAGTCGCCGACCCGGGGCAGGTCAAGACCCGCGCCATCGACCTGCACGCCAACGCCCACGACGCCTCGCACTTCCTGCTCATCCCCCAGGCGGTGGTGGTGCCCTCCGACGCTGCCGAGGTGGGGGCCTTGCTGCGGGCCAGCGCCGCGCAGGGCCTTCCGTTGACCCTCCGCTCGGGAGGCACCAGCCTCAGCGGGCAGGCTGTCACCGACAGCGTGTTGGTCGACGTACGCAGGAACTTCCGGGAGATCGAGGTGCTCGACGACGGCGCCCGGGTGCGGGTTCAGCCGGGCGTCACTGTGAGGGCACTCAACGCCCGGCTGGCCCGGTACGGGCGGAAGTTCGGCCCGGACCCCGCCAGCGAAGCGGCGTGCACCATCGGCGGGGTGGTGGCTAACAACTCGTCAGGAATGAACTGCGGCACCACTGACAACGCCTATCGGACCCTTGAGTCGGTGACGGTGGTGTTGCCCAGCGGCACCGTCGTCGACACCGCGGCCGCCGACGCGAACCCCAGGTTACGGGCCCTGGAACCTGACCTTTTTGACGGGTTGCTGCGCTTATCCGCACGGCTGCGGGACAACCCGGCGTCCGTGCGGACGGTGCGCCACCAGTTCTCCATGAAGAACACCATGGGGTACGGGCTGAACTCCCTGCTCGACTTCAACACCCCCGCCGACATGCTGGCCCACCTGATTGTGGGCAGCGAGGGCACCCTGGGCTTCATCGCCGAGGCGGTGTTCCGCACCATTCCCCGCCCGGCGTTCGCGGCGACGGGCCTGCTGGTGTTCCCGGACCTGGAAACCGCGACTGCAGCCCTGCCCACCCTGGTCGATTCGGGAGCGGCGACCGCCGAGCTGATGGACGCCGTCTCCCTGAAGGTGGGCCAGACCCTGACGGGGGCTCCCGACGTCGTCCGCGGCCTCAACATTCTGCAGCACTGCGCGCTGCTGGTGGAGTATTCGGCGTCGTCGGCGGCTGAACTCGACGACCTGCAACGCGACCAGCCGCCGCTGCTCGCAGGTCTCGGGTTGAGCGAACCTGCCCGTTTCAGCTCCGACCCGGCGGCCCGGGCGAGCCTGTGGCAACTCCGCAAGGGCCTCTACGCGTCGGTGTCGGGGGCCAGACCGCCGGGCACCACTGCCCTGCTGGAGGATGTGGTGGTCCCCGTCCCGGCGCTGGCGCGCACCTGCACCGAACTGACCAGGCTGTTCGGCGAGCACCGTTACAGCGACAGCGTGATTTTCGGGCATGCCAAGGACGGCAACATCCATTTCATGCTCACCGACCGGTTCGCTGCCCCCGACGAGCTGGAGCGGTACCGGGCATTTACCGAGGACATGGTGGATCTGGTGCTGGGCGAGAACGGGTCGCTGAAGGCCGAGCATGGCACCGGCCGCATGATGTCGCCGTACGTCCGCCGGCAGTACGGCGCTGAGCTGTACTCGATCATGCGTGAACTCAAGCAGTTGTTCGACCCGGCCGGCATGCTCAACCCGGGAATCATCCTCGACGACGACCCGGAGGCCCACCTCCGCCACATCAAGACCGCGCCACCGGTGGCCCCCGAGGTGGACCGCTGCGTCTCCTGCGGCTTCTGCGAACCGGTCTGCCCCAGCAAGGACATCACCCTTACCCCGCGCCAGCGCATCGTGACCCTGCGCGCCATCGAGCAGGCACGGCTCGACGGCGACCCCGGCTTGGCGGCGCGGCTCGAGGACGATTACGACTACGAATCGGTCCAGACCTGCGCCGTCGACGGCATGTGCCAGACCGCGTGCCCGGTGGAAATCAACACGGGGTCACTGGTCAAACGGCTGCGCCGCGACGGTGCCGGACGAGCCGCGAACCTGGCGTGGGGCGGGGCAGCGCACCGGTGGAACCTGGTCACGCGCGGCGGTGGGCTGGTACTCGACGCCGCAGCGAAGGTTCCCGACGCCGTCGTCGTCCCGGCGAACCGGCTGGCCCGGACGGTGCTGGGGCACGACTCGGTGCCCCTGTATTCTGCCGAGCTGCCGTCAGGTGGGGCCCGGCGGGCGCGGCCCACCCCCACCGCAGCACCCGACGCCGTGTACTTTCCGGCCTGCGTGGGGACGATGTTTGGCCCGGCCGGGACCGGTTCGGGAGTACAGACGAGTTTCGCGTTGCTCTGCGAGCGCGCGGGGCTTTCACTGCTGGTACCGGCTGGGATTGACGGGCTGTGCTGCGGGACGCCGTGGTCGTCGAAGGGCATGGCCGCCGGTGAGGCGACGATGCGGGCGAAGACTGTCGCAGCGTTGCGGGAAGCCACGCACGACGGCGAGCTCCCGATCGTCTGCGACG
This sequence comes from Arthrobacter sp. Bz4, assembly GCF_003075455.1. Lineage (GTDB taxonomy): Bacteria > Actinomycetota > Actinomycetes > Actinomycetales > Micrococcaceae > Arthrobacter_D. The sequence goes on along the minus strand of NZ_QDAE01000004.1, from coordinate 87,862 downwards.
CCTCCTCCTGCACGGAGGGGCTCAACGGCGCGCTTGAACAGGCCTCTCGTGAACTGGAGTCGTCCGGCAGGCCACCCCTGGTGGTGCTGGATGCAGTGCAGTTTGTGGCCGACCGGGTGCTGCCCCTGCTGGGCGCCGTCGAACCGCTCGAGTCGCTGGCGCTGCATCCCACCTGTTCCTCGACGCGGCTGGGCCTGAACCCGGCCCTGGAGGCGGTGGCCGGCGTCGTCGCGAGTGAAGTGCTGGTCCCTGAAACGTGGGGGTGCTGCGCCTTCGCCGGTGACCGCGGGATGCTTCACCCCGAGCTCACCGCGTCCGCCACGAGCCGGCAAGCCGTCGATGTTGCCGGCTTCAACGCCTCGGCCCACGCCTCGTGCAACCGCACCTGCGAACTGGGGATGACCCGGGCCACCGGGGAGGACTATCGCCATATCCTTGAACTACTAGAGGAAAGAACGAGGATCCCCCCATGCGACTGATCGCCCCGAATTGCTACCAGCTCGAAAATTCGAAGGGTGCAAACGGGTATCTGGTCAGCGCCAACGGGTCCACAGCGATCATCGACCCGGGCATGCCGGGCGGGTATGCCCGGTTGCTCGACGAGCTGCGGGACGCGGAGCCGGTCATTGGCCCGGTCACTGACATTCTGCTGACTCACTACGACGCCGATCACACCCGGGTGGCGAAACGCCTGCAGCAGACCCTGGGAGTGCCGGTCTGGCTCGGCGCCGAGGACGCGGCGATCCTGCGCGGCGACGTTCCGCCACCAACCCGTTTCAGGCGCTTCCTGGCCAGGGTGTTCCCCACCGACTATCCGGCGCGGGTGACCGAACTGACCGGCGAGCAGAGCATCTTCGACGGCCTCGTGGCCTTCCCGACGCCGGGCCACACCCCCGGGCACATGGCGTTCCAGTTCGGTGAGGTGCTCTTCTCGGGCGACGCGGTGTCCGTCTCCACACACGGTGAGCTCAGGCAGTTCTACCGGCTCACGATCAGCGACGCGGCACAGGCCCGGCAGACCGAGGAAGTCCTCAGGGCCAGGATCGCTGGCGGCTCGGTGCGGTGGATCTGCGCCGGCCACAACGCCCCGGCGAAAACCCGGACCCGCTAGCTGTCCTTGGCCGGCCCATCCTGGGGTGCGGCCTGGGCTGGTTCCTTGGCTGGTGCGGCGTCCGCTGCGGGTTCGTCGGGAGTCCTCAGGTCGTCGAGGGCCTTCAGGGCTTTTTCCCAGCGTTTCTGCCGTTCGGCGGGTGACTGCTCCCACCAGGGGGTGCCGCGCTCACCGAGGCCCTCCTTGGCGAGCTGCACGCGGCGTCGCGCGTCCTTCACCTTGGGTTCCTGTTTGGCCTTGCGGTATTTGTTGACTGCCGAGCGGCCTCGGCCCAGTTGGGACAGCAGCTGCTTCTCGACATCGTCGGGCAGCGTCGGATCGGCGCGGCGCCATTTCCTGCCTTCGTGCAGGAAGAACCGGTCGTCGTCGGGCGTCTGGGGTGTGCTGGTCATGCCCGCCTATCAGTGAAGTGGTGTGGTATCAACTTACTAGCTGCTGGGGACCGGCGGGCCGATGACGAGCAGGGCGGCGAAGACCACGGCGATGCCTGCCACTGACACCACGGCGGCGATCAGCGGCTTGCGCAGCACCCAGGCCTGCAGCTGTTCGATTGGGCCGCGCGGGGTGTCAGCTCCGGGAGCGAGCCGCCAGCCGCCGTCGAGCTTCCCGCGGCGTTCCATGGTCTGGTCGAACACGACCGACGCGAGCGGCACCACTGCGGAGAGCAGTCCGAGCAAACCCACCTTGGGTGACCAGCGCTGGTTCACCCAGACGAAGATGGTGACCACCACGAACATGAGGAACACGAAGCCGTGGATCCCGCCCGCCGGCGAGATGAGCGCCTCGGTTGTCTGGGTGACGTATTTGAGGAACATCGCCAGGAGCAGGAAGGCCCAGGTCAGCGCCTCGGCAACGGCGACGGTGCGGAACAGGATGCGGGGGCTCATCGGTTTCTCCAAAGGGGTCGGTCCTTCCAAATTACCGCAGCCCGGCCCGCCGGACCCCACCGGGCTGGCGTTGGACATGTCACACCCGACCGGGCCGCCCGCCAAACTGTCAGGGGGAAATGGTTAGCTGAGAGCGTCCTGATACCGTGAACAGCTCCAAGGTTGCAGCCGCTGGGAGGCACAGTGTTTCTTCTCGACCCGACGGTCCCCGGTGCATTGCCGGACCTGGTTTTTTCGGCCACCGATCTGGTGACTGCCGCCGAATGTGAGTACCGGCTGCTCTCCGTCCTCGACGAGAAGCTGGGCCGCTCCACCAAACCGGAGTTCGACGTCGACGCCATGCTGGAGCGCACCGCCGTCCTGGGTGACGTTCATGAACGCAAGGTCCTTGATGCCCTGGTGGCCGAGCACGGACCGTGGAATCCGGCTGCCGGGACTGGCGTGTACGACGTCGTACCCGCTGCGGGCATGGAACGTGCCCTGCTGGAAACCAAGCACCGGGAGTCGATAGCCGCACTCCGGTCGGGCGCCGACGTCGTCTTTCAGGCCGCGTTTTTCGACGGCCAGTTCCATGGCAGATCCGATTTCCTGGTGAAAACCGCCGAAAGCTCCTATGCGGTGTGGGACACCAAACTGGCCCGCCACGCGAAGGTGAGCGCTCTCCTGCAGTTGGCGGCCTACGGCGACCAGCTACTCGCGGCGGGCATCCCCACGGCACCCGAGGTCACCCTGGTCCTGGGCAACGGCGCCCATAGCGTCCACAGCCTGTTGGACATCCTGCCCGTGTTTCGCGAGCGCCGCGACCGGTTCCTGCGCCTGATCGACACCCACCGCAGCCAGCCCGAGCCGGTGTTGTGGGGCAGCCCCACGCATTCTTCCTGCGGCCGCTGCAACTACTGCCAGCTGAAAGTCGCCGAGACCCGGGACCTGCTGCTGGTGGGCGGGATGAGCACCACCCGTCGGGCGAAGCTGCACGAGATCAACATCAGGACCATTGACCAGCTCGCTGCCATGGAGGTTCCCGCGACGGACAAGAGCCTGCTCCGGCTCCGTGACCAGGCCCGCATGCAGACCAATACCGCCCACCCTGATGGCAGCGTCGAGTACACCGGCAAGGACGGCGTGCCCACCACACTGAGCTACCGGGTACTTCCCGATCACACGCTGGCCACGCTCCCGGCGCCGAGCCAGGGCGACATCTTCTTTGATTTCGAGGGCGACCCCCTGTGGCAGGACAGCGCCGGACGGTGGGGGCTGGAGTACCTGTTCGGCGTCGTCGAGAACCCGGACCGTGCCGGCGACCCTCCGCCGTTCCTGCCGCTGTGGGCCCACTCGCGCGTCGAGGAACGTCATGCCTTCACCGACTTCCTGGAATACGTTGCGCGGCGCCGCGCCCTGTACCCCGACCTGCACATCTACCATTACGCCTCCTATGAGAAGACGGCGCTGCGCAACCTGTCGCTCGCCCATGTGGTGGGCGAGGACGCAGTGGACACCCTGCTCCGGGAGGGCGTTCTGGTGGACCTCTACGAGACCGTGCGCCACAGCCTGCGCATTTCGGAGCACTCCTACAGCATCAAGAAGCTTGAGCCCCTCTACATGGGCGAGCACCTGCGCAGCGGGGACGTGACCGACGCCGGAGCATCAGTGGTTGCCTATGCCGACTATTGCACGGCACGGGATTCCGGGAACGACGCCCTGGCCGCCGAGATCCTGGCCGGGATCCGCGACTACAACGAGTACGACTGCCTGTCGACCCTGCGCCTGCGTAACTGGCTACTGGACCGTGCCGCGGAGCGGGGCATCGCCGCTCCCCCCGCTCCGCGGGCTGACCTCCCGGGCGAGTTGGCGGAGCCCAGCCCGGAGGAAACCCGGCTCCTGGACTATCTGGAGGGCATACCGGCCACCCGCCCACTCACCGACGACGAGCAGGCGGTGGCGATGGTCGCCGCCGCGGTGGGCTATCACCGCCGCGAAGACAAGCAGTTCTGGTGGGAGCACTTTGACCGGCTGGACAGGGCTGTCGAGGACTGGGCGGACACCCGGAACGTTTTCGTGGTGCAGCGGGCCGAGGTGCTCACCGACTGGGAAAAGCCCACCCCCCGCAGCAACCCGGTCCGCACCCTCCGGTTGTCCGGAGTAGCCGCCGAGGGGTCGGACTTCGAGCCGGGCAAGTCCCTGTTCCGCATGTATGACCAGCCGTTGCCTGACGACCTGGCAGCCGAGGATGCTGGGACCTCGCTCAGGGCTGGCTGGTTCGGCACCGAAGTGATCCGCCGGGACCACGACGGGGTCAGGGATGTGCTGGAGGTCCGGGAAAAGCTCAGGAAAAACGGCGCCGAATACAGTCAGGTTCCCGTCGCGTTGACCCCCGATCAGCCCATCGCCACAAAAACCATCCGCGCTGCCCTGTCCGAACTGGCCCACCAGGTGGGCTCTGCCCTGCCCGGCCTTCCCCCCAGCCCCGGGCTGGAAGTGCTGCGTCGGGCCAACCCCACGCTGTCTGGTCTGCGGGCCCTGCCGGTGGTGGTCGACGGCGACTACGTCACCGCCATCACCGAAGCCGTGACCGCCCTGGACAACTCCTACCTGGCGGTGCAGGGCCCCCCGGGCACCGGAAAGACCTATGTCGGCTCCCACGTCATCGCGGCCCTCGTGGCGCGCGGCTGGAAGGTGGGTGTGGTGGGGCAGTCCCACAAGGTGGTGGAGCACCTGATCCGGCGGGCCCTGGCCGCGGGCGTCCCGGCCGAGCGCACCGCGAAGAAGACCAAGGATCCCCACGCACCCTGGTCGCATGCCACCGACGACGGCGTTGCAACGCTCCTGGGTTCTCCGGGCGGAGCGCTGGTCGGCGGCACCGCCTGGACCATGACGGGAAGCAAGGTTCCGCCTGGCTCACTGGATCTGCTGGTCATCGACGAAGCCGGGCAATACTCGCTGGCCAATACGCTGGCCGTTTCCCGTGCCGCCTCGCGGCTGTTGTTGCTCGGCGATCCGCAGCAGCTCCCGCAAGTCACCCAGGGAACCCACCCCGAACCTGTGGACACGTCGGCGCTGGGCTGGCTTTCGGCAGGCCACGCCACGCTCTCGCCCGAGCTGGGCTACTTCCTGGCCGACAGTTGGCGGCTGCACCCCGACGTCTGTGCAGCGGTATCCCGGCTGTCGTACGACGGGAAACTCGAGTCGGCGCCGGCCGCTACCCAACGATTCCTCGACGGACCTCCAGCAGGGGTGGAATGCATCGCGGTGGCGCACACCGGGAGAACTACTTCATCACCCGAGGAGGCCGGCGAGGTAGTCCTTCAGGTCCACCGCCACCTGGGCCTGTCGTGGACCGGCGGGGCGGCTGAGCTGCCGCGCCCCCTGGAGCCGGAAGACATTCTGGTGGTGGCTGCGTATAACGCGCAGGTCCAGCTGATCCAGGACCACCTTGCGGCAGCTGGCCTGAGCGGTGTCAGGGTGGGAACCGTCGACAGGTTCCAGGGTCAGGAAGCCCCGGTGGTCCTCGTGTCGATGGCCTGCTCCGCCGCAGCCGAGGCGCCGCGAGGGATCGGCTTCTTGCTGAACCGCAACCGGATCAACGTTGCAGTATCGCGGGGGCAATGGCGGGCAGTCGTGATCCGCTCCCCCGAACTCACCCACCATTTACCGTCCCGGCCAGAACAGCTTGAGGAGTTGGGTGCGTTTATTGGTTTGTGCACCGCGCGGACGGGTGTCCTGCTGTAGTGGCCCTTAGCCGGGCCCTGCCTTAGCCGGGCGGCGGTGAGCTGATGGTCAGGACCGCAACGGCGCCCTCCCCTGCTGCGGTGTAGGAGTGGTGATCGTCGCTGCGCCACGAATGAGACTCACCGGCCGTGATCGTGAGCTCCTCGGCGGCGCGACCCACCCTCGCACTGCCGCGGACCACCAGCAGGTGTTCGACGACGCCCGGGCCGTGCGGGGGTGACACCCGCGAACCGTCCGGCGCAATGGTGAGCCAGTACACCTCGGTGATGCCGCCGTCGTCGTGATGGCGGATCCCCATCAGCCGAGCGCTGACCGCTTCGTCGCTGGCCTCCGCACCTGGTTCCTCGCCGAGGAGCACCGCGAGCGGCACGTGCAATGGCGCGGCCAGTGCATACAGCGTTTCGAGCGTGGGGTTGCGTTGGCCGGTCTCCAGCTCGGATAGCGTTCCCTTACCGATCCCGGCCTGCGCCGCCAAACCCGTCAGGGAGAGGCCCTGCTCTGAACGTAGCGTCCGGATGGTCCGTCCCACTGCGGTCAGCCGATCGGGGGTGGATCTAGTGGTCATTGAAGGCCTCCTCCGGCTAGGATAACAGCGTTCCGTATACAGAACTGGTGTTTTCGGGACGTCTTTGAACAGCCGCACAGATTGCGAGACCACACCCGTGCCGCCCACCGCAACACACCCGACCCTCCGGGAACCAGTGCTCGCCGGAGTGGTGACCGCACTGGCTGGTTTCACCTCGTCATTCGCGGTGGTGCTAGCCGGCTTGCGAGCGGCTGGCGCCACCGAGCAGCAGGCTGCGTCGGGGCTCCTTGCGTTGACTGTCATCTTCGGCGCCGGAATGATCCTGCTCTCCACCGTCTACCGGCTTCCGATCACCCTGGCCTGGTCCACCCCCGGCGCAGCGCTGCTGGCGGGTGCGGCCTCATACGACGGCGGGTGGCCCGCCGCCGTCGGCGCGTTTATTGTCACGGGCGCGCTGATCGTTGCCACCGGCACGATCCCTGCCCTGGGCCGGTTGATCGGCCGCATTCCGACCGCTCTGGCGCAGGCAATGCTCGCTGGGGTGCTACTCCCGCTGTGCCTCGCGCCGTTCCAGGCTTTGGGGAGTATTCCCCTCCTGGTGCTGCCCTTGATCCTGATCTGGCTGGCGGGAACACGGTTCGCCCCACGGTGGGCGGTACCCCTGACCCTGCTGGGCGCCCTGCTGGTGATCGCCGGTTATCTGGTGATCAACCGGATCACCCTCGACTGGGCTGCCGCAGCACCGACGGTTGAGCTCACCACCCCCGAATTCAGCGTGCAGGCGATGGCCAGCATCGCTTTGCCGCTGTACATCGTGACGATGGCTTCACAGAATGTGCCCGGGGTGGCGGTTCTTGCTTCCTTTGGGTACCGGACACCGTGGCGGGCGTCGATGTTCGTCACCGGTCTCGGCACCGCGGCGGCAGCGCCCTTCGGCGGTCATGCCATGAATCTCGCGGCACTGTCGGCGGCACTGTCCGCTGGCGAGACGGCCGGGCACGATCGCAGCCGCCGGTGGATCGCGGCCGTTAGCGCGGGCTGTTGCTATCTGGTGCTGGCCAGCGTGTCAGCGGCGCTGGTAACTGTGGTCGCCGCAGCACCTCCCGGCCTGATCGAGACGGTGGCCGGGCTGGCGTTGATGGGGACCATGGCGACGGCGCTGGCTGCTGCACTGGCAGAGGTTGGGCAGCGGATGAGCGCCGTCGTGACTTTTCTCGTCGCCGCGTCGGGGCTGACCCTGGCAGGGGTTGGCGGCGCCTTCTGGGCCCTGATCGCCGGCCTGCTGGTCCGCTGGGTGCTGGAGCGCCGGTCAATCGATCAGCCGCGCCCATAGCCCGACCCCCGGATCGGGTGCACCCCACCCACCTCTGGATCGGGGTTTTGTCCTTTAACGCAAAATAGGGCGGGAATTGCTTCCCGCCCTATTTCAGTGGTCATTGACCACTAAGTCGAACTAGACGACCTGGATGTTTACGGCCTGAGGACCCTTGGGGCCCTGCTCGGTCTCAAAGCTAACCTTCTGGTTCTCGTCGAGGGACTTGAAGCCGCTCGAGTTGATAGCTGAGAAGTGAGCGAACACATCGGCGCTGCCATCTTCTGGCTCGATGAAGCCGAAGCCCTTGTCAGCGTTGAACCATTTCACGGTACCTGTTGCCATTTTTAATCATCCTTCTGGAAATATGAAACTGATCCCGACTGTCGGGTAGTTTCAGTCGCGGCGTTCGTTTCCCGCTTCTACAGAAAAAGCGGCTGGCCCGTCTGGGTTTCGCCGCTTGAAATACAAAATGCGCAACACTACAACTGCGTACGAGTCTACATGGAATTCGCCGAAGGTAAAACCGGGCACTGCGCCAGGCGCTCTCAGTTGCCCGGTCAACACCCCTATAGGTGGAGGGAACCATTCGGGCAGGCCACCCAGTTAAACCCGTTGACGCGTTTTTGTTGACGGAAGGGGTGTGTGATCGCAAGGGGCGAGGTGGGCGGGCGACGACGTCGGCCGCAGTGGGTGGTCCTGTGGATTCTCCTGCTCGGGGTGGCCGGATCGGTACTGGTGTTCCTGGGACCCGGCCTGGCCGGTGGCTTGCGAGTGGAGGGCAGTTCGCTCCTGGCCGGTCCGGATTGCACTGTCGAAACGGCTGAGGGCGACGTCGGGCTTGACCGCGACGAGGCGAAGCTGGCCACCACAGCTGTTGCGCTCCGCCTCAGGGGACTGGAAGCCCCCGACACCACTGACATTGACGCTGCGGTGCTCCAACAACTGACCGACGGGCCGGCCAGTGACGCGGGCCCCAGCCTGAGCTGCCGGGGGTCGGCAGCCAGCGACCTCGAGGAACAGGAACTGACCGGCTCCGGGCTCACGTCCCGCGCCGAACAGGTGCGGGCGGCAATGACCGAGGTCTTCGGCGACCAGAGCCTGGGTGGGTTCGCTCCGGGTGGGATCGGCCAGGGACACGGCGGAGAGTCCACTCACTACGACGGCCGTGCCATCGACATCTTCTTCCGCCCGGTCACCGATGACAACCGGCGCCAGGGCTGGATCCTGTCCCATTGGCTCGTTGCGCACGCGGAGGATCTGGACATCCAGTACGTCATTTTCGACGACGAGTTCTGGAGCGCTCATCTATCCCGGGGCGCTGGCACCACTACGAAGCGCCAGCCCCGGGTAATGAGATCCTGCGCCACCTCGACCACGTGCACGTGGATGTGCTCGGTGGAAGCCCCGGCTAACATCCTGACCCACATCGCGGGTCAGGGTCCGGAGGAGCCGATCGCGGCCAGATTCGTCGTCCCGGCCACCGCCCCGACCGCTACGGTGCCGGTTGCCTCTCGCCCCAGGTACCACCCTTTCGTGCGTTCAGCGCCTTCGCCTGGCCGGATCTGCCAGCGGGTATCGCTGACCCGCACGAGCGGTGCTGACGCCGCGAGGTTGAGATCCACCGGAAGAACGACGGTGTCGGTTACCGGCTCGCCACCCTGGCATCCGTCGCTAACGAATCGGTCGAACTGGATGGACCCCGATGCGGTGGCTGTTCCCAGCTTGCGGCCGATGGTCAGCACACCCGGCCCGGACCCGACAACGAATTGCTCGCGGATGGCGGTGGTGCCGTCACCGCAGTCAACCAGTTCGACGGTGAGGCTCGACGCGCTGACCGTCGTTGCTCGCTCCGGTGGGCTGCTGGTGCTGGCCTGCACTATCGCGTCCTCGAAGAGAACCCCGAGGCCACCGGTGGGCTCAAACTCGGCGCTGTAATCTCCCCGCGCGCCGGTGCCACCTGGCGGGGCGACCGGATCCGGCGCAACCGGAGCTTCGCCGTGGGTACGCTGCCGTTCGACGGCGAATTTCAGGAACGCGGCGGGGCTCTCGACGCCGACGATGAGCGAACCAACGCTGAGGGTGCCGGTGCCATCGCGCGAGAAGTCGTAGAATCGTCCGCTCGACCGGTCGGAGCCCGACGAGGTAGTGCCGCCAATGCCCGTGAAGAACCTTGGCGTCGTCCCGGTAACTGTGATCTGGACGTCCTGTGCGGGCAGCACCGACACCGACTCAGGTTCGCCGCATCCCGGGCTATCGGTCACTGTCAGGTCCACGACTGCGTGCCCCAAAGCCTCCTCGAGGCTGTGCCCAATGTCGAGCTCCACCGGACCGGGCTCCCGCGATCCCCTGCCTTCGGTCTGGATCGTGGTGGTAGCGATGTCCTCACTCAGGTCCGGACAGCTAATCGTGGCAGCCCGGGACAAGAACACATCGACGGTTGCCTCGCCTTTGACGTCCTGCCGGAAGGAGACGGCACCCGCATAGGCTCCGTCCGTCTCCGGGAAAAGATTGACCGCGGCCTGGTAATACCGCAGCTCACTTAGCTGCGTACCGCCGGGCGGTGCCGCTGCTGCGGCAGTGGAGAGGGTCGGAGCGATGAGCAGCAACGCCACCACGCAACCTACCAATTTGCGCCGTACACCCGTGCCTGGCTTCATGGCCTGCTCCCTGCCCTCCCCCAAATTTTACGCCCGGGGCGGGCACAAGTCACCGGTTTTCTGACCGCCATCTCATCGCCGCGAGTGCTCTCGAGCTGCCCCTCCCTAGCTCACTCGATCCGTCGGTGGCGCGTGAGAGCATTAATCCATGCCACGGACTAGCTCCCCCATGATCGATGTCACCGACATCATTCGCATGGTGGGCGGCGCCTCGTTCCAGCGCGGGCAAACCTATGCGAAACAGGGTGCGGTCAGCCAGCTCGCCTGGGACCCCTCGGGCAACACCCTCGACGCACGGGTGCAGGGAAACTCCCCCGCCGCCTACCGCACCCGCCTCTTCCTGTCCGAAAAGGGCGACGGGCGGTACCACCTGAGGGACAGCTTCTGCAGCTGCCCCATCAGCCTCGACTGCAAACACGTGGCCGCCACGGCGCTGCAAAGCAACACCGAGCACCTGCTCTCCCGGCAGGAACTCACTACCCCCATCCGAAAGGCGGAGCAGGTCGGCTGGCAAAATTCGTTATCCGGGCTGATCACTCCAACGCCCGACGACGGCGTCACCACCCCGACGCCGCCCACCCCACTCGCACTGCAGTTTGAGCTCCGCGCCGCCGCAAGCCCGCAGCACGGCTGGGGGTCACCCCGATCATCGCGGAAGGCAGCCACACCACGGCTCGGGGTACGCCCGGTGGTCCGCAACAGCAAGGGCAACTGGGTCAAAAACAACCTCTCCTGGGGCAGCATCAGCTACCAGACCTACGGCGTCCTCCTCGACCCCGACCAGCACCGCTGGTTTTCCCAGTTCCCCTCCCTCCACCGCGGAACCGGGGTCAGCTACTTCGGCAACAACGATTCCTGGCTCTACCTTGAGGACTTCAGCAACCCGCTGCTGTGGCAGTTGTTGCGCGAAGCACAGCGCCTCGGCGTCGAGTTTGTCGGCTCCACCAAGGGCGTCTCAGTGGTCCTGGCGGGCACCGCCAGCCTGAAACTCGATGCGACCTCCACCCCGGAGGACCAGTTGCAGCTGTGCCCGGTGCTGGAAATCGACGGCCATCAGCACCCAGCGGACACTGCCCGACCGATCAGCACCCACGGCATCTACACGGTGCAGCCAGGCAGCCCCACCCAGAGCACTGTCATTACGCTGGCCCCAACCTCCAAACGGCTCACCGATCACGACATCGGGTTGCTGTTGCAGACGGCCCCGGTGGTCGTCCCAGCCGGGGAAAAGCCACTGTTCCTCGACAGTTTCTATCCGCGGCTGCGCCAGGCCATTGAGGTGATCAGCAGTGACGGGTCGGTGACGTTCCCTGACATCGCCCCTCCCCTGCTGATCCTGACCGCCCGTTACACGTCCGGCGACCGGCTGGAGCTGACCTGGGACTGGGAGTATCGGCTCGGCGATGACGCCACGCGCAAGCCGCTGCGACCGGAACCCGGCGCGCAGGACTATCGGGACGCGTCCGCCGAAGCGGAGATCAGCCGCACCGCGCGTGCCCACCTCGGAACCACCCCGCTCCAGGCGCTCACCCTCGAGGACATGGCTGCCGTCGAGTTCACCGAAGACACCCTGCCCAGGCTCCAGGAACTGGCTGGCGTCAGGGTTGACGTGATCGGCGAGCAACCCACCTACGAGGAACTGACCGAGCCGGCCCAGCTGACCATCACCACAGTCGAAACCGACAACCGCGACTGGTTTGACCTCGGCGTACTCGTGACAGTGCAGGGGCGCAAGATCCCCTTCGACCACATTTTCCGGGCCCTCGCGCAGGGGAAAAAGAAGATCAAGCTGGTGGACAACAGTTACCTGTCCATGGACCAGCCCGTCTTCGAGCAGCTCCGCGAGCTGATCGAAGAGGCCCGCGCGCTCAACGAGTGGGAGCCCGGCCTGAAGATCAGCCGGTATCAGGCGGGGCTATGGGCCGAGTTCGAGGACCTGGCCGAGGAAACCGAGGAGGCTCAGGGCTGGCGGAGCGCTGTCGCAGGGCTGAACGACCTGCAGGAAATCACCCCCACTTCCCTGCCGGCCACCCTGGTCGCCACGCTCCGCCCGTACCAGCAGGACGGCTTCAACTGGCTGGCGTTCCTCTACCGCCACGGGCTCGGCGGGGTCCTGGGCGACGACATGGGCCTCGGCAAGACCCTGCAAACCCTCGCACTGCTCACCCATGCCAAAGAAACCGGCGAAACCAAACCCTTCCTCGTCGTCGCACCCACCTCCGTGGTCCCCAATTGGGTTTCCGAGGCCCAGCGCTTCGCCCCTGGCCTCGCCGTCGTCGGGGTCACCGACACCCAGGCGAAAAGCGGCAGCGATCTGGCGGCCCTGACGGCGGGGGCCGACGTCGTCGTCACCTCCTACACCCTGTTCAGGCTCGACTTCGAGGGCTACCAGGCACCGGAATGGGCGGGCCTGATCCTCGACGAGGCGCAATTCGTGAAGAACCGTACCGCCAAGGTGCACCTGTGCGCCAAGGAATTCTCGGCGCCGTTCAAGCTCGCCATTACCGGCACGCCGATGGAGAACAACCTGATGGAGCTGTGGTCGCTGTTCTCCATCACCGCGCCGGGCCTGTTCCCGTCGGCCCGCCGGTTCACCGAGGACTACCGCAACCCGATCGAGAAGTCCGGCAACACCGAACGCCTCGCCCGCCTGCGCCGAAGGATCAGGCCGCTGCTGATGCGGCGCACCAAGGAGGCTGTCGCCTCTGACCTGCCCCCTAAACAGGAGCAGGTCCTGGAGGTTGAGCTGCATCCCCGGCACCGGAAGATCTACCAGACCCACCTGCAGCGCGAACGCCAAAAACTGCTCGGCCTGATCGAGGACCTGGACCGCAACCGGATGATCGTCTTCAGGTCCCTCACCCTGCTGCGGATGCTGAGCCTGGACGCCTCGCTGGTGGATCAGGCGTACGACGGCGTCCCGTCGGCGAAGCTCGACGTCCTGTTCGAACAGCTCGAGGATGTGGTGGCCGAGGGGCACCGGGCCCTGGTGTTCAGCCAGTTCACCTCGTTCCTGAAAAAAGCCGCCGAGCGGCTAACTGCCCAGGGGATCGAGTACAGCTACCTCGACGGGTCCACCCTGCGCCGCGGGGACGTGATCAACAAGTTCAAGGACGGCCGGGCGCCGGTGTTCCTGATCAGCCTCAAGGCCGGCGGGTTCGGCCTGAACCTCACCGAAGCCGACTATGTGTTCCTCCTCGACCCGTGGTGGAATCCCGCCACCGAAGCGCAGGCCGTCGACCGCACCCACCGCATCGGCCAGACCCGCAACGTCATGGTCTACCGGATGGTGGCCACCGGGACCATCGAGGAAAAGGTGATGAAGCTCAAGGAACAGAAGGCCAAACTGTTCAGTTCGGTGCTCGATGATGACGCCGTCTTCAGCTCAGCCCTGACCGCCGACGACATCCGGGGCCTGTTGGAGGGCTAAAGTCGAAGGGGTGAGTCAACAACTATCAGCCGACCTGCCCGCAGCCACCCCCACCACCGGATTTGTCCAGGTGCGCGGAGCTCGGGAAAACAATCTCCGCAACGTGAGTGTCGACGTGCCACGGGATGCAATTGTCGCCTTCACCGGTGTCTCCGGCTCGGGAAAATCCTCACTCGCCTTCGGCACCATCTACGCCGAAGCGCAGCGCCGGTTCTTCGAATCCGTCGCCCCCTACGCGCGTCGTCTGATCCAGCAGGGTTCCAACCCGCGGGTCGACGAAATCACCGGTCTGCCGCCCGCCGTCGCCCTCCAGCAACGCCGCGGCACACCCAGCTCCCGCTCGACGGTGGGCACCGTCACCACCCTGTCCAACTCGGTGCGGATGCTTTTCTCCCGGGCGGGCACCTACCCTGAGGGCGCCGAGTCGCTGGACTCCGATTCCTTCTCCCCCAACACCGCCGCCGGCGCCTGCCCACAGTGCCACGGACTGGGCATCGCCCACACCGTCAGCGAGGAATCCCTGGTTCCGGACACGTCCCTGACCATTCGCGACGGCGCCATCGCCGCCTGGCCGGGAGCCTGGCAGGGCAAAAACCTTCGCGACGTCCTGGGCGAACTTGGTCACGACATCGACACCCCGTGGCACCAGCTCCCGAAGGAATCTCGTGACTGGATCCTTTTCACCGAAGAGCAGCCGGTTGTCCAGGTCACCCCCCAGCGGGACCGGGTCGCCAAGCCCTATAAGGGCCGCTTCTGGAGCGCGAAGAGCTATGTGCTCCACACGCTCGCCGACTCCTCCAGCCAGTCGATGAGGGAACGTGTCCTCCAATTCATGCACAGCGGCCCCTGCCCGCTGTGCGAGGGCAGCGGCCTGCAACAGGCCGCGCTCGCCGTGACCTTCGCCGGGTACTCGATCGCCGAGCTCACCGCTGTCCCCCTGGCCGAGCTCGCGGCGATCGTTGAACCCACCGCCACCCTGCAGCACGCGGGATCCAGCTCACGCGCCCTGAGCTCCGGTGAAACCACGGAGGTTGCCGTCACCCTGACCAAGGACCTGCACCAGCGCGTCAGCGTGCTGCTGGACCTGGGGCTGGGCTACCTCAGTCTCCGCCGACCCACCCCCACCCTGTCCCCCGGTGAGATGCAGCGGTTGCGGATCGCAACCCAGCTCCGTTCCGGCCTGTTCGGTGTGATCTACGTCCTCGACGAGCCCTCGGCCGGTCTGCATCCCGCCGACGCGGAACCGCTGCTGGAGGTGCTGCAGCAGCTCAAGTCCTCGGGTAACTCGGTGTTCGTGGTGGAACACGACATGGACGTGGTCCGCAGCGCGGACTGGGTGGTCGATGTGGGACCCAAAGCCGGCGAAGCTGGCGGCGCAGTCCTCTACAGCGGTGCTGTGGCGGGACTGGCCGACGTCGAAGCCTCAGTCACCCGCCCGTTCCTCTTCCCGGAACAAGCGCCACCCGCCGCCCCTGCATCACTGCGGGAACCCAGCCGCTGGCTCACGCTCAGCGACATCACCCGGCACAACCTCCGCGGCCTTGACGCGGCCATACCCCTCAACGTGCTGACCGCCGTTACCGGTGTCTCCGGCTCCGGCAAGTCCACGCTGGTCTCCCAGGTGCTTGCCGACGTCGTCAACGATTACCTGCGGGCGGGCGCCCCGGCGGAGGATTCCGACGACGACGGCAGCGGCCGCGACTGCGCACCCGGGGACCACATGACCGTGGGCCATGTGGAAGGCCTCGACCTGATCGACCGGCTGGTCCGGGTGGATCAGCGCCCGATCGGCAGGACCCCCCGGTCCAACCTCGCCACCTACACGGGCCTGTTTGACACCGTGCGCAAGCTGTACGCCGCCACCGACGAAGCCAAAGCCCGCGGGTACGGAGCCGGCCGATTCTCCTTCAATGTGACCGGCGGCCGTTGCGAGACGTGTCTCGGCGAGGGATTCGTCTCGGTCGAGCTTTTGTTCCTGCCAGGCAGTTACGGGCCGTGCCCCACCTGCGACGGAGCGCGCTACAATCCGGAGACCCTTGAGATCACCTATCAGGGCCGGACCATCGCCGATGTCCTCGGACTTACCGTCGACGCCGCCGCGGAATTCCTCGCCGACGTTCCGGCCGCTGCACGCAGCCTCACCACGCTCCGCCAGGTGGGGTTGGGCTATCTGCGGCTCGGCCAGCCAGCCACCGAGCTCTCCGGCGGTGAGGCGCAACGTATCAAGCTCGCCACCGAGCTGCAACGCGCCCGCCGCGGCCACACCCTGTATCTCCTGGATGAGCCCACCACCGGGTTACACCCGTCGGACGTGCAACTGCTGCTCGCGCAGCTGAACAACCTGGTCGACGCCGGCAACACCGTCGTCGTCGTCGAACACGACATGTCGGTGATCGCCGCGGCGGACTGGGTGCTGGACCTGGGTCCTTCCGGCGGCGACGACGGCGGCCGGATCGTGGCCGAAGGGACGCCGTCGTCGGTCGCTGACAGCACTGTCAGCCGAACCGCGCCCTACCTGACGCGGAGACTCAACACCGCCGACTGAGGACGTTCAACCACCTAACCTGGTCAGCGGCGCTGCCCGCTGATGGCCTGTTTTCCCGCCGCATTCGCGCTGGGGTGGTAACTGTGGCTCTGATCGGCGACCGGGCCGGTGCCGGCAATTTCACGCATTTCTTCGATGCCTGCGACCGCTTCGGGTTTCGTCTGGTAGTAGGTGGAAACAGCCACCAGCGCGCCGTCTCCTGCCATGAGTTTGATCCGGTACCCGCCGTCGTGCGCATCCACTATTTTGAAGTAGCCTGACACTTTCTTACCTCCTTGTAAGGAATGTCTGAACGGTACCTACATACTAAGCATCCTTAGGTCCAATGGGTACGGTCCGGGAGGATATTTTCGCGGTATTTTCAGGTCTTTCGTCCTATCCGGCTTCCTCTACCAGCGGTAAAATAGAAGTGCTGGCACGGTAGTCACACCACTGCCAGCGGCCCTGTAAAAGCCCGGCGAATAGGTTCCAATTTCATCAGGTTCTTTTCTCGATCCAAGGGAGGGGAAATGACTACAGCATCACACCATGCACGTGACTTTCACGTGACCCATGAGCTTGTTCGCGCTGGCTCAATGGGAATGGGAGTAGTCTTTCTGCTTTTGGGCGTTCTGGCCTTTGTGCCAGGACTGACGACACAGTATGGTTCGCTGGCCTTGGCTAGCGGCTCGGAGGCGCTGCTCTTCGGCGTCTTCCAGGTGTCCATCCTGCTCAACCTCGTCTATCTGGTTGTCGGAGCAGCCGGGATCATCATGAGCAGGGACAGCTTCGGTGCCCGCAATTTCCTGCTGGGCAGCGGTGCCCTGTTTTTGATCATGTGGATCTACGGGGTGGTCATCGATCTCAACTCGACGGCCAACTTCCTGTCCTTCAATGCGGCGGGTAACTGGATGCACCTGGTTCTCGCGTTGGTCGCGGGCGCCGTAGCTATTGTGCATATCGCCCGGACCCGTGGAGGTGGCCAATCAACCAATACCTAATCAGCGGCCTACGGCCCAGATCATAAATGTTGCCTTGCACCGACCCTGTTGGTGCAAGGCAATCTGGTTTAAGGCGATTGCAACCTACTTGCAACCTTGGTGCAACCCAGATCACGATACGTTCACTATGAGCCCGGTCACCGACGACAGGGCTGTTCGGAAACGGAAGGGAAGCTCATGCCTGGAAACAAAGCCGTTGCTTACAAAGGACCCGGGAAAGTGGAGGTCATCGATATTGACTATCCCACCTTCGAGCTAAAAGATGGACCAGGAGTGAACCCGGCCAATGTGGGCCGTCAGGTGCACCACGGTGTCATCCTCAAGACTGTCACTACGAATATTTGCGGCTCCGACCAGCACATGGTCCGGGGCCGTACTACTGCCCCCTCCGATCTGGTGCTGGGCCATGAGATCACCGGCGAAGTCGTTGAGGTAGGCCGCGACGTCGAATTCATCAAGGTGGGCGACATCTGTTCGGTGCCCTTCAACATTGCCTGCGGACGCTGCCGAAACTGCAAGGAACGCAAGACGGGTATCTGCCTGAATGTGAACCCCGACCGCCCGGGAAGTGCCTACGGGTACGTGGACATGGGCGGCTGGGTGGGAGGCCAGGCGGAGTACGTCCTGGTGCCCTACGCCGACTGGAATCTACTCAAATTCCCGGACCGGGATCAGGCCTTGGAGAAAATCCTGGACCTGACCATGCTCTCGGACATTTTCCCCACGGGATTCCACGGCGCGGTCTCCGCGGGGGTGGGCGTTGGCTCCACGGTCTATGTTGCTGGTGCGGGCCCTGTTGGCCTTGCAGCAGCTGTATCGGCGCAGCTGCTCGGAGCCGCTGTGGTGATCGTCGGCGACCTCAACGAGGAACGCCTGGCGCAGGCTCGCAGTTTCGGCTGCGAGACCGTGGACGTATCCAAGGGCGATCCGAAGGATCAAATCGAGCAACTGATCGGTGTGCCCGAGGTGGACTGTGGTGTGGATGCGGTGGGCTTCGAGGCGCGCGGCCACGGGTCTGATGCATCCCACGAGGCGCCTGCCACGGTGCTCAACTCGCTGATGAGCCTCACCGCTGCTGGCGGCGCACTGGGCATCCCTGGCCTGTATGTGACGGGTGACCCGGGAGCCGTGGACGACGCCGCGAAGGTCGGGTCCCTGTCCATCAGCCTCGGAACTGGCTGGGCCAAGTCCCTGTCCTTCACCACCGGCCAGTGTCCGGTGATGAAGTACAACCGGGGCCTCATGATGGCGATCCTGCATGACAAGGTGCAGATTGCCAAGGCGGTGAACGCCAAGGCGATCGGTCTGACTGACGCACCTCGCGGCTATCAGGAGTTCGACGCCGGTGCCGCCACCAAGTACGTGCTCGATCCTCACGGGTACGTGGCTTCGTAAGACGCATCTGGGCTGCGGGCGCCACTTCTGGTGCCCGCAGCCTTGCGTGTCAGGTGCCAGCGGCCGGGTTTGTCAGGGGAGTCAGGGGAACAGCGAAGCGCCTCTGTACGGCGTCAGGGCGTCCTTCTGCTCCTCGCTGAGCCGTAGGACGCTCCCTGAGTTCGTGTCGACAAAGGCGAGGATCGTTTCCGCCTTTACACAGGCCACCCCGGTGAGGGGGTCCAGGACCAGGTAGGAGAGGGTGAAACTGGCCGGTTTGAGGGCACTCACCCAGACATCGATCCGCGCCGGAACGTTGCGGTAATCGAGGGTGTCCACAAACCTGACCCGGTGCTCGACCACGAGCGCCTGGATGCCCGGATTGACCGAGGAAAACAGTGCAACCGGAGGCTGGTCACCCTCGGCTCCCGTCCCGCCGGGAGCCCCGAAAGCGTGGATTCTCGCTTCCTCCAGAAGCCGTAGTACCTGTACATTGTTGATGTGCCCGTAGGCGTCCATATCGGACCACCGCATCGGCACCAAACAGGTCAGTGTTTGACCACCCAAAACCATCCCTTTTCCCACCCTCTCGTCAAGCATCGCCATGTCTCGATTTGGCAACGATTGGAATCTGTTCTACCGTAGACGATAACCCGTTCAGGGAAACAACCGGCTGCCCAGTTCTTCGAACAGCAGCTTGATATGCCCGGTGCTGCCAATCCACCCGACGTTGCTCGTCCGGCAGCCACCAAAGACCTGACCACTAAAACAGTCGAGGCGAGCAGCGGCGCAAAAATGTCCGGGGACGGAACTAGCGTTGGTGGCCTTTCGGAGCATCAGACCCATGAAGAACCAAAAATTCAGCACTAACGCGCGCCGCGGCGTAGCAGTCATCGCTCTTGCCGGCCTCGGCCTGGGAGCATCAGCTGGAGTGGCGAACGCAGCCCCCGGCAGCACCTGGGACGCCCTCGCACAGTGCGAGAGTGGCGGAGACTGGGGCATCAACACCGGAAACGGCTTCTCCGGCGGCCTCCAGTTCACCCCCTCCACCTGGGCAGGATTCGGCGGACAGGGCGCCCCTCAGGACGCCAGCCGCGAGCAGCAGATTGCCGTAGCAGAGAACGTTCTGCAGGGTCAGGGCTGGGGTGCGTGGCCAGCGTGCTCGGCCAAGCTCGGCTTGAGCGGTGGAGCGAACCCATCGGCACAGCCAATGCAGCAGGCACCTGTTGCACAGGCACCAGTCCAGGCGCAGGCTGAGCAGATCCAGCCTCAGGTTGCCCCAGCACCGGTTGCTCAGGCTCCCGTAGTCCAGGCTCCCGTAACTCAGGCACCCGTAACTCAGGCACCAGTTGCTCAGGCTCCTGTGGCGGCGGCTCCCGTTGCAGCTCCCGCACTCAGCGGCGACACCTACACCATCGAGTCAGGCGACACCCTCAGCACCATCGCCGCCAAGCTGGGCGTTGTTGGTGGCTGGCAGGCACTGTACGAAGCCAACGCCGACACCATCATTCACGCTGACCTCATCTTCACCGGTGATGTGCTGCAGCTCCCGGCCTCATAGCCTCACGCTGTAAACAACTGCACAACGACGACGGCGGCCGCCCGGGTTTTCCTGGCCGGCCGCCGTCGTCGTTGTACGTTGAGGGTCGTCGTTGTGCGTTGGGGGTCGTCGTTGTGCGTTGAGGGTCCGGGGCGCTAGGCCAGGCCCGCCTTCTTCAGCGCATCGGCCATCGCGGAGTTGGCGGGCGGCGCAGGGGTACGCGCTGCGGGTGGCTTTGCCGCACGCGGCTTGACCGCTCCCCTATCCGGCCGAGGTTTTTCCGGTCGGCTGCTTTGGGGTCCCCCGCCCGGCTCGTCGTCAAGGCGCAGTGTCAAGGCAATCCGTTTGCGCTCCGGGTCGGCCTCCAGCACCTTAACCTTGACGACCTGCCCCGACTTCACCACCTCGTGCGGGTCGCTGATGAAACGGTTCGCCATGGCCGAGATGTGGACCAACCCGTCCTGATGCACTCCGACGTCGACGAATGCACCGAAGGCTGCAACATTGGTCACCACTCCGTCGAGGGTCATGCCGGGTTTGAGGTCGGATATCTTCTCGACTCCCTCGGAGAAGGAGGCAGTCACAAATTCGGGCCGCGGATCCCGTCCGGGTTTCTCCAGCTCCGCAACGATGTCCTTGATAGTGGGAAGCCCGAAGGTGTCGTCCACGAAAGCCGTCAGGTCCAGTTCCCGCAGCGCGGTGCCGCCCTGGCTGAGAATCTTCCGCGCCACACCGTAGGCTTCCGGGTGGACGCTTGAGGCGTCGAGGGGCTCCGAGCCGCCCGAGACCCGCAGGAAGCCTGCGCATTGCTCGTAGGCCTTGGCCCCGAGCCGTGGCACCTTCAGGAGATCCGCGCGCCGGGTGAAGCGGCCGTTGGCGTCGCGGTGGGCCACAATGTTTTCGCTGAGCAGCGGTCCAACGCCAGCCACTCGGCTGAGGAGCGACGGTGAGGCAGTGTTCACGTCCACTCCCACCGCGTTGACGCAGTCTTCGATGACCGCGTTCAGGGACCGCTCCAGGTTGGCTGCTGTCACGTCGTGCTGGTACTGGCCCACACCAATGGATTTGGGGTCGATTTTCACCAGTTCGGCGAGGGGGTCCTGCAGGCGGCGCGCAATTGACACCGCACCCCGCAGGGACACATCAAGGTCCGGCAGCTCGGCCGAGGCCAAGGCCGACGCCGAGTACACCGACGCACCGGCCTCGGACACCACCAGTTTCTGCAGCTTCCGCTCGGGCATTCGCTTGATCAACTCGGTGGAGAGCTTGTCAGTTTCCCGTGAAGCGGTTCCGTTGCCGATCGCGATGAGTTCGACGTCGTGGTCAGTGACCAGTTTCGCGAGTGACGCGAGCGCAGCATCCCACTTCTTCAGGGGAGCGTGCGGGTACACGGTATCGGTGGCAACAGCCTTGCCGGTGCCGTCGACCACCGCCACCTTGACGCCGGTGCGGAGCCCCGGGTCAAGCCCCAGCGTGGTCCTACCGCCGGCTGGCGCCGCGAGGAGGACGTCCCTGAGATTGGCGGCGAAGACCCGCACCGCCTCGGTCTCAGCGGCAGCGAACAGGCGCACTCGGAGGTCCAGCGATAGTTTGGCCAGAATCCGGCGCCACGATTGCTGGACCGTCTGGGCGAGCCAGGCATCTGCCGGGCGGCCGGCAGGGGCAATTCCCAGCACCGCCGCCACCGAGTTTTCGTACCGGGTGCGCGCCTTGGCGAACTCTTCAGCGTCTGCCGGGTCTCCCTCGGCGATGGCCAACTCCAGCACGCCCTCTTTCTCGCCGCGGAACAGGGCGAGGACGCGATGCGAGGGCATGGTGGACGGGGCCTGGGCGAACTGGAAATAGTCGGCAAATTTCTGGCCCTCGGCTTCCTTACCGGCCCGGACCTTCGACCGCATGAGGCCTTGTTTCCAGAGTCTCTCCCTGGCCGAGGTCAGCAGGTCAGCGTCCTGGCCGGCGCGTTCCACCAGGATCGACCGGGCGCCGGCCAGCGCTTCCTCAGCATCGGGAACATCGCCGGTGACGTACCTGGCCGCCTCGGCCGCGGGGTCCAGGGACGGGTTCCTCACCAGCGCGTCAGCAAGCGGTTCCAGCCCCGCCTCCCGGGCAATCTGTGCCTTGGTCCGTCGTTTGGTCTTGAAGGGCAGGTAGATGTCCTCGAGGCGGGATTTGGTATCGGCGCCCGCAATAGCGGCACGCAACTGATCGGTGAGCTTCCCCTGCGCCTCGATCGAGTCGAGGATGGCCCGACGGCGGTCCTGCAGTTCGCGCAGGTACCTCAGCCGCTCGTCGAGGGTCCGGAGTTGGGTGTCGTCGAGTGAACCGGTGGCCTCCTTGCGGTATCGGGCCACGAAAGGGACAGTCGAACCGGCGTCGAGGAGGTCCACCGCGGCCTTCACCTGCCAGGCACGGACTCCGAGTTCGTCGGCGAGGAGGTCAAAGATGGTGGCGTCAGAAGTCAGATGTGGCACGTGAGCCATTGTCGCCTACGGTGGGGGCTGCGTTCCAACCGGCGCGGAGTTCCCGCCCTGAAACAGTGGTGCTACCCTCCGAGGACTCGCGGCATCTGCGCCGCGAACTCTTCCCAGCTATCGGCTAGGCGCAGGAATCCTGGTCCATGGTGATGACCAGCGGATGCTTGCCGGTAAACGATCCGTCTGCCGTGGAGTAGTCAATCTCGACGTACTCGGAGGTCCCCCTGTCGGCGTCGTCGTCGAGGGAAACCGAGACCACCACGTTGAGATACTCCAGGGTGGAGATCTCGTAGCCGACAGCGGGGACGGGTTCAGTGAAGAACACATTCTGGGGCATATCCCCCATGTCGGCCATGTCGCCTGAGCCGTGCGCCTCGGTGTGCTCATCGCCGCCGCCCATGACCGTCCCGTCCTCCATGCCATGGGTCCCGTGACCGCCCCGATTGGCTGGCGTGACTTCCGCGGAGTTCAGGGTGACGCCGGAGGGCGAACCGAGGCTGACGTCGTCGATCGTGAACGATTCGAGCGTCTCGTTGTGGATCAGGACCGTGTATTCCTGGTAGCCGAGTGCAGGCTGGACCGAGCAGAGCTTGGCACCGTTGACGCCGAGTTGGAGCGGATCCTCGCCGAGCGATGCCGCAATGACTTCGGTCTCGGAAGCGTCCGCGACCGCCTGTTCCGGCGGCGCACCATTGACGTTCAACGGGTTCTCTTCCATGCCGCCGCACCCGGAGATCAGGCCGACGGCGAGCACTGAGCTGCCCAGGATCGTTGCGGTTCTGCTTGCCATGGGTCCTCATGCTCTCGGGTTTTAGTGCCACCGGACGCGGCCGAGACTCCGGCCTGCGCTTATCTGTTCTTCGTATCCGGTGGCGGTGCGGTTTGGTGAGCCACGCAACATCTCCCGCCAAGCCCCTACTCGTACAGCACGTAATCCGGTTTGGGCTGCAATCCGAGGACCTCCGGTGGCAGCATCAGCGGGCCGTGAACGGTGTCTTCTTCGAAGAAGAGTTTGAAGCCGGGATTCACTGTCGGCGGGAGTTCCAGCATCAACTGGTTGTAGGTCTCAATTTTCGCGCCGGGCGCACCGATCCCGTCGACACTCTTGATCACCTCGACGCCGTCGTATTCACCCACCGCACCCTCGTTGGTCACCACCGACGGGGCAACCTGGTGGAACACCAGCGCCTTCTGGGGCAACTGGTGCTCGGCCACCAGGTCATCGAGGTACCCGGCGATCCGATCAATTTCCTCCCCTGACGTCTGCCCATAGGACTGACCCGGAAGCTGTTCCCCGGAGATATCCCATTCCGGGTCCAGCGCAAGTCCCACATCGGGTTCCAGGAGCCACTTTTTGAGTCGTTCAACTTCTGCAGTCATGGTGGAGCGTCCCGGCTGGACATTGAGCAGCAGCAGCGCGTCGTGCCGCCGGGCCGCCGCCAGGTAGGACTCGATGAACTCGTCCGAGGCTGGGGCGCGGTAGAGCCCGTCCGCCCCGGGAGAAGCCTGCACGACGACGGTGATCAGTTCCAGCACCGGCAGGATGCTGCGTCCGTCGGCGTACTGCTCACCAAGAAGTTCCATCTCCTCGACCCGCTCGTCAATATCACCGATCCCCAGCCGGCCCATCCCCTCGGACGTCGGATGGCCGCTGAACCCGACCAGCCGGTAGTCAGGGAACAGGTCGGTGCCGCCGCGGGGCAGTTCGAGCGGTTCGGGTTCGACGACGGCGGTTGGCTCGACGCTTGGCGCCATGCTGGGGTCGACGGCGATCGACTCGCCCGCAGCTGGAGCCGTCGTCGTCGTTGGCGTCGCTGCATTTCCGGCCGCACCACCGGACGCACCACCGACCGCGCAGCCGGTGAGCAGAAGACACAGGGACAGCAGAATTGGCACCCCGGCATCCCTGATCGGGTGGTCGAAGGGATTGGTGTGGTGCATGTCATTCCTAGGCGAGAGTGTTGGTCAGTCTTTGCGCCCTAAACGGTACAGGCGCTGGGCTACGCTGAACCCATGACTGAGCCAGCGTTCGTGCACGACACCGAGATTTCCACCTCCCCGCTCCGGCTGTGGGAAGCTCTGACCGAGGGTGCCGTGACGCGTCGTTACTGGTCCGGACGCCGGGTGGAGTCCACCTGGGTGCCGGGCTCCCCCATCCGCTTCTATGAGAGCAGTTCGGAGACAATCACCCACCACGGGGTGGTGCTGGAGGTAGACGAGCCGAAGCGGTTGTCATACACGCTCCGCGAAGTACCAGCCGGCGAGGATGGGCACACCGACCCTCAGGACGATGCTGCGTCCCGCATCACGATTGACGTTGAACAGGTGGCCGGCGGCGGGGTGCGGTTCCGCCTCGTGCAGGACCGGCTTGCGGAGGCGGCGGAGCTGGCAGCCGTGGGCAAAAGCTGGGCTCCCATTCTGACGAACCTCCAGGCGCTCCTGGAGAATGACAACGCCCAGTATCCGGCCCCGGGCAACCAGTAGGGATTTCGGGCTCGTCCGGTCGAGCCACGGCGGGCGCTCATTGTATTTACCGGCACCCGTCCCTAAGAATGAACTATGACAGTAATCATGAGGTCCCTAGAAACCGCAGTTCCTGAGACCGTTATGGTGCAGTCGGATGTGAGGGACGTCTTCGCTGCGCAGCCGGGACTGAACCGGCTCGGGACGCGTCTGGTCGGCGCGGCCTTCGACTCCTCGGGAATCAACACCCGGTACACCGCGGTGAAGGAAATGACCCTGGACGCCCCGTCCGAGAACCCGGTCTTCTTCGATTCCGCTGAACGGCGCATCCTGTCCCCCAGCACCAAGGTGCGCAATGAGGTGTACGCGGAAGAGGGCACCAAGCTGTTCGTCGAGGCAGCCGACAAGGCCCTGACAGCCGCCGAGGGCATTGAACCGGCTGATGTCACGCACGTCATCACCGTCTCCTGCACCGGCTTTTTCAACCCCGGACCGGATTACAAGGTGGTTCGCGCGCTCGGGCTGAGCCCGGCCGTGCAGCGCTACCACCTCGGCTTCATGGGCTGCTACGCCGCCTTCCCCGCCCTGCGGGCCGCCAAGTCCTTTTGTGAGGCCGAGCCGGACGCAGTCGTCCTGGTGGTCGCAGCCGAACTGTGCTCCCTGCACGTCAGGTCTTCCAACAACCCTGACACCATTGTTGGGTCGTCGCTGTTCGCCGACGGCGCGGCAGCGGCAGTGATCAGTGCACGGGAATACGAGGCCACCGCGCCCGCCCTGAGCCTGGATTTCTTCGAGACGGTCCTGACACCCGTCGGCGAGGAGTCAATGGCGTGGAACATCGGGGACGAAGGGTTCGAGATGGTGCTCGGCACCTACGTGCCCCACATCATCGATGAGCATATTGTGGGGGCGCTGGAGCCGTTGCTGGCCCGCGACGAAACCCTCGCCGACAAGCAGTACAAGGACATTGAGCACTGGGCGATCCACCCGGGCGGGCGGAGCATCCTGGACAAGGTGGAGGCCAAACTGGACCTGAAGGAGGACCAGTTGGTGCCGGCGCGGGAAACCCTCCGCGATTACGGCAACATGAGCAGCGCCACCGTGATGTTCGTGTTGAAGCACATTCTGGAGCAGCCCTTTGACGGCGCCGACGAGCGGATCTGCTCAATGGCGTTCGGCCCCGGCCTGACGGTGGAAACCGCACTGTTCACCAAGGTGGGTCCCTGAGTGCAGTTCCCCGCTCTCCGCGAGAACGGTTTCCTCGCGCACCGCGACGCTGATGCGGTGGAGGAGATGGACAAGCCGGATTGCGACCCGGTCCTGCTGGACCGGACCTACTCACAGTTCGGGTTGATCAACGCGACGGTCGCTGGCTGGCGACGCACCTGGTCGGCACAGATCCGCCCCCGACTGTCACCGTCGCGGCCCAGCACCCTGCTCGATATCGGGTCTGGTGGCGGGGACATGCCGCGGGCGTTCGCCCGCTGGGCGGCCCGGGATGGCCTGCAACTCTCGATACTGGGCATCGACCCCGACGACCGGGCGCACGCGTTCGCGACCTCGCAGCCGCCCGTGCTGGGGCTGAAGTTCCGGCGCGCGTTCAGCACCGATCTGGTGGCCGAGGGGCTGAAGTTCGACGTCGTGACGTCCAACCACCTGCTGCACCATCTGGCGCCGGAACAACTGCAGTCGTTGCTGGCCGACTCGGAGCAGCTGAGTAGCGGGATCACCCTGCACAACGACATTGAACGTAGCCGGTTGGGCTACCTCTTGTTTTCCCTCGGCACTCTTCCGCTCCGCCGCTCCCTGATCCGGCAAGACGGGCTGACCTCGATCCGCCGCAGCTATACCGCCGCCGAATTGGCGTCCGTCGCCCCGCCCGGCTGGGAGGTCACAGCGAGGTTCCCCTCCCACAACCTGCTGGTTCACCGGGCGCCCCATGCATGACGTCATCGTCGTGGGCGGCGGTCCGGTGGGCCTCTTCGCGGCAATCCTGCTCCGCCAGGCCGGGCTGGAGGTGCTGGTCCTGGAGCAGCGGACCACCCGGAGCGGCCACTCGCGAGCCATTGGCATCCACCCGCCGGCCCTGGCGTCACTCGCCCAGGCCGGGGTGGCCGATGAGCTGATCAGCCGCGGCGTCAGGATCGGTGCGGGGGTTGCCCGCAGCGCTGGCAGCGACGTGACCCGCCTGTCCTTCGCGGGCCTGGAATGCGACTACCCGTTTGTGCTTGCGGTACCGCAGATCCGGACCGAGCAGGTGCTGGAAACCCGCTTTGCCGCCGTCGCACCCGGTGTGTTCTGCCGGGGCGTGACGGTCACCGCGGTCCATGACATTGGGGCGTCAATGCTGGTGACCACGTCAACCGGTGAGGTGCTGCAGGCGCGGCTCGTCATTGGGGCCGACGGCGGCAAGAGCACCGTGCGGTCCAGCGCCGGGATCCCCGCGTCGCTGCAGCGGTACCCCGACACCTACCTGATGGGCGACTTTGCTGACTCGTCGGCGGACCGGTCGACGGCGGTGCTGTATCTGGAGCCGGGCGGGATTGTCGAGTCCTTCCCGCTACCGGACGGGGTGCGGCGCTGGGTGGTGCGGACGTCCTCGCTGGTCGCCTCGCCGACCCCCGACGTTCTGGCGGGGCTGATTCTTGCCCGCACCGGCGTGCGGGTGGACGTGGACAGCATCTCGATGCTGAGCGCGTTCGACGTGCACCGGCGGCTGGCCCAGCGGCTCGTGTCCGGGCGGACCGTGCTGATTGGGGACGCGGCCCACCAGGTGAGCCCGATCGGCGGGCAGGGGATGAACCTCGGGTGGCTCGATGCCACCGAGCTGGTCCCGATCATCACGGCGTCACTGGTTGACGGTCGCGACGTCGGCCGCGACCTGTCGGCGTTTGACCAGCGACGCCGTCGGGCTGCTGTGACGGCTGCACGCCAGGCTCACCTGAACATGGCGCTCGGGCGCCCCCTGCCGCGGCCGGTGCTGGCGGCCCGGAATACCCTCCTGGGCCGGTGCAACGCGGTGCCGGCCGTCCACGACACTATTGCCCGCACCTTCACCATGCAGTGACACCTCCCCGGGTTCCCCCGTTACCGGACTACAGGTGGGTGGGGGCGAACAGGCGGAGCAGGGTTTCGACCACGACGACGTTGGGCCCCTCCGCGGCGAAACTGTCCTCCAGCGCCTGCCGCACGTCGCCCGGGGCCACCTTGACCGCCGGCACACCGAAGGCTTCGGCGAGCTTCACGAAGTCCGGCCGGGTCAGCTCGGTGGCGGTGGCCTTCCCGAACGCGCCCTCCATGTACTCGCGCAGAATGCCGTAACCGCCGTCGTCGACAATCAGCCACGTGACCGGCAGGTTGTGCTGCTTGGCGGTGGCCAGTTCGGCAATCGAATACATCGACGATCCGTCACCGGAGACCGCCAGGACACGTTCCCCGAGCCCGACGGCGCCACCGATCGCGCCGGGGAAACCGTACCCCAGCCCGCCAGCGCCCTGAGCCGAATGGAACTGCCCATCCTTGGCGTCCCAGCAACTCCACGCCCAGTAGGCGGCGATGGTCATATCCCAGTAGGTCTGCAGTCCGGCCGGCGCGGCGGCGCGGATGTCCGCCATGAACTTGCGTTCCAGTGCGAGGTCCTGCGCATCCAGCCGTCCCTGCACCTTGGCGAGGGTTTCGGCGACCAGCGTGACGGCGTCGTACCCGGCGGTGCGGTCACGGTCCAGCGCGGGCAGCGCCTCATCGAGGGCAGCGAGCGCCTGGCCGGCATCGGCACGGATGCCCAGGGCTGGCCGGTTGGATTCGAGTACCCGGGGTTCGGCGTCGATCTGGATGATGCGCCCCCGCGGTTCGAGCGTGAAGTAGTTGCTGGTCACCTCACCGAGCGAGGATCCGACCACCAGCACCACATCGGCATCCTCAAGAACCTCGGTAACGTAGCGGTCCTCCACCCACGCCTGCAGTGACAGCTCATGCTCCCACGGGAACGCGCCGTTCCCGCCGGGCGAGCACAGCACGGGGGCGCCGAGCTTCTCGGCGATGGACAGCAGCCACGGTTCGGCGTTGCCACGACGGGTTCCGCCGCCAGCCACGATGGCCGGACGCTTGGATTCCGTCAGCCACTTCACTGCCTCGCGGACCAGCTCCACCCGGGGCGGGTTGTCGAAGGGCTCCGCGAGCGCGTCCTCGACCTGCGGCACCATCACCGGGTCGAGCAGCACATTTTGCGGCACCTCGATCCAGACCGGCCCCTGCGGTGAGGAAACGGCTTCGGTCCAGGCGTCCTGAATGGCTGAGGGGATGCCCGAGGCGTGCTGGATCAGCCGCTGGCTCTTGGTGACGTTCGCCGCCGAGGCCTTCTGGTCGTCGAGCTGGTGCAGCATGCCCTTCCGCCGGGCGCCCAGACCCTCCAGCGGGATCTGGCTGGCGATGACCACCATTGGTACGCCGGTGGCGTAGGCCTCCTGCAGGCCTGCAAGCGCGGTCAGCGCGCCCGGCCCGGTCGACAGGAACAGCACTCCCACTTGCCCGGTGGCGCGGGAGAACCCGTCGGCGGCGAATGCCGAGTTGTTCTCCACCCGCGAGGAGACGAAACGCAGCTCCGACCGGGACAGCGCGTCAAACAAACCCAACGCGTGCTGGCCGGGAATGCCGAAAACGGTGGTCGCTCCGAGGGCGCTGAGGGTCTCGACGACGAGGTCCCCACCGTTGCGCTCACCTGTCAGGGGTGCCGGCGGTGCTGTTGCAACACTGTCACTGGTGACCATTTAGCGTTCCTCCGCCGTGGTGTTGGTAGTGGCCTGGTCCGCCATCAGGGACACCAGGTCGTAGGCGACGTGCGATGCCGCGACGCCGGTGATCTCCGCATGGTCGTATGCGGGGGCGACCTCGACGACGTCGGCCCCGATCAGGTTCATGCCGCGCATCCCGCGGAGGATTTCCAGCAGCTCACGGCTGGTGATGCCACCCGCCTCGGGTGTCCCCGTCCCGGGGGCGTGCGCCGGGTCCAGCACGTCGATGTCGATGGAGATGTACAGCGGGCGGTTGCCGATCCGGTCCCTCAGCTTGGCAATCACCTCGTCGACACCCTGTCGGAACACGTCGGAGGAGGTGACAATCCCGAACCCGAACCGACGGTCGTCCTCGAGATCCTTCACCCCGTAGAGCGGGCCGCGGGTGCCCACGTGGGAGATGGCCTCGGTGTCGAGGATGCCCTCCTCTACCGCGCGCCGGAAGGGTGTGCCGTGGGTGTACTCGGCGCCGAAATAGGTGTCCCAGGTGTCGAGGTGCGCATCGAAGTGCAGCATCGCCACGGGTGCGCCGGCGCGTTCGGAGGCAGCCCGCAGCAAGGGCAGCGCAATGGTGTGGTCGCCACCCAGCGTGACCAGCTTGGTGCCGTCGGCGGTCAGATCGAGCGCATTCTGCTGGATGGTTTCGATCGCCTCGTTGATATTGAAGGGATTAACCGCCATGTCGCCGGCGTCGGCCACCTGCACCCGCTCGAACGGAGAAATGTCCAGGGCCGGGTTGTAGGGGCGGAGCAGGCGCGAGGATTCGCGGACGTGGTTGGACCCGAACCTGGCCCCCGGCCGGTAGGACACCCCCGAGTCGAAGGGGACACCGACGACGGCGATGTCGGCCCGGTCCACCTCGTCGAGTCGCGGCAGCCGGGCAAAAGTCGCGGCGCCGGCATAACGGGGAATCCGTGAGGAATCGATGGGGCCAATGTTTCCATTGGCCGTGACGCGCGGCTGTTCCATGGGTACCTCCGGGTTGGGGAAACAGAAGTTGCCATATAAGCATCAACTGTTTTTCATAAGGCTAATTGTGATGCCCGTCTCGGTCAACACTGAAGCCGCCGAAACAGGGTGACAGCTCCCCCTTAAAGGATCCGTAAATTGCGCCCACATCACCGGTCCTCCGGGCCTGCGGTCCGGGTATTATCCGCCGGAAGCCGCGGGGACCAGGGTCCAGAGAACAATCGCTTCCAGATCGGTGGGATTGAACCAGGTGTGGGGTTCACGGCCGGGGAACGTGACGGTGTCCCCGGCCTCCAGTTCATACCGGTCATTCGAGAAGATCAGGACAAATCTGCCGGCAACAACGTGCAGCGTCTCCACCTCGCAGTCAACCGAATACAGTTCGCTCTCGCCTCGCCCATGAGGCTCGATGACCGCGCGGATCATCTGGAGCCGCCGCTCGGAGCGGGCCGTCACCAGGCGTTCGTTAATGCCTTCACCACCGAGGCTGATCCGCGGAGCCTCCGCCAGACGGGTCAGGTGGGTCTCCGGCACCAGGAAGAGGTCACCGATCGAGATGGAAAGGACCTGGCAGAGCGTCACCAGAGAGGCGACCGACGGTGACGTCAGGTCCCGCTCCACGCGGCTCAGGAACCCTTTGGTCAGCCCCGTGGCAGCCGCAACCTGTTCAATGGTCATCCGCTGGGATTGCCGGGCAGCACGGATTCGAGACCCGATGGCTACCGGGGCGTTGCTGGGTTCTACGGGCAGGGCCTTCACTGGCTACCATCTCTCTGCGCAGGACAATCACCCGGGCGGACATCGACTATGAGCATACCGAGGATTCCCCGAGGACCGCCCTGATCACACACTTGACCTGTTAGCAAGGTCACAACTAGCCTATAGCGAAACATAAGTTTTCTATAGGTTACTTTCTAACCGAAACCCCCACAATCAGGAGCACCATGGAATTCATCAATATTGCGATCGTGGTGGTCTACCTCGTAGGCATGCTGGCGTTCGGCTGGTGGGGCAAGTCCCGCACCAAGAACACGAGCGACTACCTTGTCGCCGGCCGGCGCCTCGGCCCACTTCTGTACACCGGCACCATGGCGGCGGTAGTACTGGGCGGCGCCTCGACAGTCGGTGGCGTCGGCCTCGGTTACACCTACGGCATCTCGGGCATGTGGCTCGTCGTCGCCATCGGGGTTGGGGTGCTGCTGCTCAGCCTCCTCTTTGCCCCAACCCTGCAGAAGCTGAAGATCTACACGGTCTCCCAAATGCTCACCCTGCGCTATGGCGCCGAGGCCACCAAGGCCTCAGGCATCGTCATGCTGGCCTACACCCTGATGCTCTGCGCTACTTCTACTGGCGCCTACGCCACCATCTTTGTGGTGTTGTTCGGGTGGGACCGCGCAGCCTCGATCGCCGTCGGCGGTGCGATCGTGCTGATCTACTCGACAATCGGCGGCATGTGGTCCATCACCCTGGCCGACATGGCGCAGTTCATCATCAAAACCATCGGCGTGTTTGCCTGATGCTGCCCTTCGCCCTGATCAACGCCGGCGGTTTCGACGGCATCTCCGAGCGTGCCGGAGCCGAGTTCTTCAGCATCACCGGCATCGGCCTGCAGAGCATCATCACCTACTTTGTGGTGTACACCCTGGGCCTGCTCATCGGGCAGGACATCTGGCAGCGCGTCTTCACTGCCCGGACACCCACCGTGGCCCGGTGGGGTGGAGTGACGGCAGGCGTCTACTGCATCCTCTACGGCGTCGCCGGCGCGATCATCGGCATGTCGGCCAGCGTGATCCTCCCCAACATCGAGTCCCAGGACGACGTGTACGCGGATATTGCCATCAACGTCCTGCCGATCGGCATCGGCGGACTGGTGCTGGCGGCTGCCGTCGCCGCCATGATGTCTACGGCATCCGGTTCACTGATCGCCGCTGCGACAGTGGCCCGTGCCGACGTCGTGCCATTCGTCAGCAGCTGGTTTGGCCGTGGCGGCCAGAGCAGCATCGACACCAC
Source organism: Arthrobacter sp. Bz4 (assembly GCF_003075455.1). GTDB lineage: Bacteria > Actinomycetota > Actinomycetes > Actinomycetales > Micrococcaceae > Arthrobacter_D. The sequence continues at coordinate 55,065 of NZ_QDAE01000004.1, read as the reverse complement.
CACCGAGGACGAGGCCGAGAACCCCGAGCACGATGTCACCGCCAACCGCTGGTGGGTGCTGGGTCTGGGCCTGGTCGCCATCGCGCTGGCGGTCATCGTCCAGGACGTGGTCGCAGCTCTCACCATTGCCTACGCCATCCTGGTTGGCGGCCTGCTGGTCTCCATCATCGGTGGACTGGTCTGGAAGCGGGCCACCGGCGTCGCAGCAGCGGCTTCGATGGCTGCCGGCACGGTCTTCACCCTCGGCACCATGATCTACCTTGAGGTCAACGCCGAGAACCAGTACGACGGTATCTACGCCAACGAACCGATCTACTACGGACTCATCGCTTCGGCCCTGGTGTTTGTGATCGTTTCGTTCCTCACCAAGCGCACCGACCCGGCGGTCATGGCCGCCTGGGAGCGTCGCGTGGCGGGCGCCGCTGAGGACGAGGTCGCAGTACCCGTCACCTCCACCACCCGCTAGCCCGCAACGCAGAGCCGCCGCTCCCACCAAGGATCGAGTCAACACTCATAGCCGATTTCCTTCCGGAAACCTGTTATTGGTGTTGACTCGATCCGGGGGTGGGGGTGTCGCGGGGGGCGAGCCGGGGCGCCCAGGCCTACGACTTGGCTGTCGAGGATTTGATCTTCCGGCCAGGCCTGCTGCTGCGGCCACGGCCGACGGCGTCGGCCTTGGTATCGATCTCGGCTTGCCTGATGTCGGCGGGGGTCACTGGTCCGTCTTCTTCACCGGTCCAGGACTTGATGGCACTCCAGGTGACTGCCGCAATGGGCACCGACAGGATGGCGCCGACAATACCGGCCAGGATGGTGCCGGCGGTCAACGCCACCAGGATGACCAGGGCGTGCACGCTCAGGGAGCGGCCCATCACCACAGGCTGCAGGAAGTTGCCCTCGATCTGGTTCACGGCAATCACCACGACAATCACGATCAGTGCGGTAGTCGGCCCGTCTGACACGAGTGCCACCAGAGCGGCGAGCGCTCCGGCCGCCGTCGCACCCACCAGGGGAATGAACGCACCAACAAACACAATGACCGCGAGCGGGAGCGCCAGTGGGATGCCCAGGATGAACAGGGCGATGCCGATGACCACCGAGTCAACTGAAGCGACAATCGCGGTTCCCCGAACATACCCACCGAGCGTCTCCAGTCCGTGCATTCCCACGCGGCGGGCCTTGACCAGCCGCTCACCCTTGAAGGGCCGCAGGACAAAGGCGAAGATCCTGTCGCCGTCCTTGAGGAAGAAGAACAGGATGACCACCATCAGCACAGCCCCGGTGAGGAACTCGCCGGCTGCCGTAATGCCCGATACGGCACCGGCTCCGGCTGTGGCACTGGTGGCGAAGTCGATCAGCCATTCCTGCGCGTCGGAGATCTGCTGCTCATCGATGGGCAGCGGGCCATCGCGGACGAATTCGTAAATCTGGTCGAAGCCCTGCGATGCGTTGTCGACCAGTTCGTCGAGCTGGCTCTGGACAGCGAAGACGATGCCCGTGATCACACCACCCAATACTCCAAGCAGGAGCAGGAAGGAGAACGCGGTGGCGAGCGCACTGGGCCACCCCTTACGCCGCAACCAGTTCACCAGCGGGCCGATGGCGGCCGCGAGAATCAGGGCAATGATCAGTGGGATCACTACCAAGCGCACCTGGATCAGGCCGTAGATCACGATGACCGCCAGCACCAGGATCAGCAGAACCTGAGCTGCGCGCGTGCTGCTGCGGCCCAGCGAGTCGCGCCAGGGGCTCCCCACCGGCTCTGGGGTGTCGACGTCGGCAGTTTCCTCCCGGCGTTCTTCCCCGCGCGGTGCCTCCTTGGTGCGCCTGAAAATGTTAAACACAGTCCCTGTCTCCTTGTTCACTGGGGTGGCGCATTTCAGCTGTCGCCGGCAATTAGTTGATCTCGAACCCGGCGCCGCAGCACCTTGCCGATGAGTGACCTCGGCAGTTCTTCTACCACCACAATACGGCGCGGCACCTTGTAGGCGGCGAGGGAGCCCCGGCAGAAGGCTTTCAGCGCGTCCCCGCTGAACTGGTGTCCCTCGCGGATCACGACGGCGGCCACCACCTCTTCGCCCCCGCCCGCCAGCGGCAGGCCAACCACCGCCGCATCGGCGACACTGTCATGGTCGAGCAACGCTTCCTCCACCTCGGTGGGCATGACGTTGAACCCGCCGGTGACGATGATCTCTTTGATCCGGTCCACGATGGTGACATAGGAGTCGGCATCGACCCGGACGATGTCCCCGGTCTTGAACCAGCCGTCGGAACTCAGGACAGCCCGCGTGTCCTCATCGTTCCGCCAATAACCCTGGAACACCTGCGGTCCGCGGATGAGGAGTTCGCCGGGCTCTCCGGGCGCACGCTCACTACCGGCATCCTCGGGGTCCACGACCCGGATTTCCGTATTGGGGAACGGCACCCCAACGGTTCCGGGCTTACGCGTGGGGCCAATTGGATTGCCGAGCGAGATGGGCGAGGTCTCGGTGAGCCCGTACCCCTCCACCAGGTATCCACCGGTTACCGACTCCCACAACTCGATGGTCGCCAGCGGCAGATTCATTGCGCCGGAGATCGCGAAGCGAATGCTCTTCAGACTGACCCCACGTTCCACGGCGCGCTTCGCAAGAGGCTCATAGATCGGTGGAACAGCGGGCAGGAAGGTGGGCGGGTGGGTTTTCGCCGCGTCCAGCACCAGGTCTTCATCGAACTTGGGGAAAAGGACCAACCGGGCCCCAATGCTCATGGCAAACGTCAGACAGAGGGTGAGCCCGTAGGCGTGGAACATTGGCAGGACGGCGTAAATGACTTCCTTCCCGTCATCCAGGCCTGGCACCCATGCCCGTCCCTGCGCCGCATTGACGAGTAGGTTCCGGTGGGTGAGCACCGCCCCCTTGGGGTGCCCGGTGGTGCCACTGGTGTATTGCAGCACCGCAATGTCGGTGGCCACGGGCCCCGGATGGGTTACGTCCAGCCGCTTGTTTTTCACCAGGTCGTCCCACCGGGTGACGCTTCGACTGCCGGAGAGCTTCGCGGTGGTGGTCAACGCCTTGCGTGAGTCCTTGGCCTTCCGGATGGGAAGCCTCAGCGCTGCCCGTTTCGCGAACGGCATGGCCCGCGTCAGGTCGACGGTCACAATGGTGGTGACGTGGACGTCTGCGGGCAGATCCTGCACCCGCTGCGCTGCCTTGTCCCAAACAATTGCCAGCCGTGCGCCGTGGTCCTCGAACTGGTGCCGCAACTCGCGGTCGGTGTAGAGGGGGTTATGCTCCACGACAATGGCGCCGAGCCGCAGGACAGCATAGAACGCCACCACATGCTGGGGACAGTTTGGCAGCACCAGCGCCACCCGGTCTCCCGCTACGACACCCAGCCGATGCAGGCCTTCGGCCGCGCGCTGGATCTCCTCACCGAGCTGGCGGTAGGTCGTCTCGGCTCCGAAGAACTCAAGGGCGACCTTCTTGCCGTAGTTACGTGCGGATTCCTCAACGAGGTTGACGAGGGAGCCGTCGGGGATGGCGACGGCGGCGGGCACACCCGGGCCGTAGTTTTGTACCCATGGGGCAGTTGAATCAAAAGTCATCAGTCTACTTCCTGTCTTGGCCTGTTGAACTCTATCCTGATTCGCCGGGCGGTCGCTCACTGTCCGACAGCTTTTTTCCTCACTCATGCAGCGACTGGAACAGGACAGCGTAGATGCCAGCGGCACCCACCGCGACCACCACCACGGTAGTCCAGAGCACCGCAGTCACATCTGCTTTCAACACACCACTCCTGACCCCCTTGAGGTTCCGGCGATACCGGAGCCGTTGGCTCAGGTAGATTCCCAGCGCCGCAGCGAGTGAGGTGCCGGTGAGGATCATCGCAAACCAACCGTGCTCCGGCAGCCATCGCACAAAGAGCACACCGCAGATCACCAGCGCCAGCAGGGTCCTCCCCCAGGCAAGTGAGGTGCGTTCCGGCGGCAGGCCGGTGTCGACGGGGTGGTCGCGGTTCATCGGGAGCCTGTCAGGCCGATCGGCTGTAGATCACGACCACGACCACCGCCGCCACTACCGTTGCGCCGAGCGCGAGCAGCGGGGCGAGGAGCGACAGGGGTAAGGGCCGCCCTTGGCGCATGGCCCGCTCGACGATCAACCATCTCCCACACGCTCCGGCGGCAAGCAGCATGGCCAATACCAACAGGAGAATCGCCAGGGCTTTGCGGATGACCGGATCGAACAACTCAGCGGTGAACGCTTCAATCGCTATGCCGCCAGCCAGCAACGCCAGGGACGTCCGGATCCAGGCCAGGAACGTCCGCTCGTTCGCCAGCGTGAACCGGGGATCGGGATCTGCTCCGCCCTGCAGCAGCCACTGGGTCAGTGATCCACGGCGGGGGGATTTATCTGCTGGGCTGGCCATGGTTTCATCCTAGCGAGGCTTACCTCCATCGGTGGTCGTCTGATGAGGCGCCCTCGGGCTAAGATTGACGCTGAGAAGGGGAGTAGCTCCCGCGTTCGTCCCGCACCAGCGGGGCTCGGCGCAGCGGCCTGTCGACATACTGGCCATCGAAGACGATGGCCCGGCAATCCACCGGTGACCTAGACCGGCGAGCGAGACCTTCGGCCGCTTTAACGACGGCCGGAGCCCCGTCACGGCACTGGTCGCTACAGACCAGGAGATCCCACGTGACACCACAGTCAGACCAGCCAGCCCCGGCAGATATTCGCCGCTGGCGCCAATACCTGGCCGACGAACGCGCCGAAGCCGCCACCTACCGCTATCTGGCGAGCCGCCGCGAGGGCGAGGAACAAGAAATTCTGCTCGCCCTGGCCAAGGCCGAAGGCAGACACGAGGCCCACTGGCTCTCACTCCTCGGGCCCGACGCCGGCAAGCCTGCGCGGCCTTCGTTCCGCAACCTGGTGCTGGGCTTCCTCGCCAGGCGGTTTGGCAGCGTCTTCGTGCTGGCCCTGGCGCAGCGTGCCGAAAGCAGGTCCCCCTACGCCGCGGACCCCACCGCCACCGACGCGATGGCTGCTGATGAACAGATCCATGAGGAAGTCATTCGGGGGCTTGCGACCCGGGGCCGCAACAGGCTATCGGGCAACTTCAGGGCCGCAGTGTTCGGGGCTAACGACGGACTGGTCAGCAACCTGGCCCTCGTCCTGGGTGTCGGCGCAACCGGTGTCTCCACCGGGTTTGTGTTGTTCAGCGGCGTCGCGGGCCTCCTCGCCGGAGCACTGTCCATGGGTGCCGGCGAGTACGTGTCCGTCCGGTCGCAGCGGGAGCTGCTCGCAGCGTCGCGGCCCACCCAGATCACGCTCACCGCCGCCAAGGAACTGGATATGGATGCCAACGAACTGGTGCTGGTCTACCGCGCCCGCGGCATGTCCCTGGAGGCGGCCGAGCATCGCGCCTCGGAACGGTTGGGGCTCCGTGACTGCGACTGTGATCCGAGTCTGTCCCTCCAGCCGGAAATCACTGGTGACCGCGACGCTCATGAACACATCGGCACTGGCCTGGGCGCGGCGGGTGCCAGCTTCTGCTTTTTCGCCTCGGGGGCCCTGATCCCCATCCTGCCGTACCTGTTCGGGCTGAGCGGGATGACGGCCGTCCTCGTCGCCTGCGTTCTGGTGGGACTCGCGCTGCTGGGAACGGGCGCCGTCGTCGGGCTTCTCTCCGGAGCGTCGCCACTGAAGCTGGCGTTACGGCAGGTGGCGATCGGCCTCGGTGCGGCCGCCGCTACCTACCTGCTCGGGCTGCTGTTCGGCGTCGGGCTGCTGTAAGGGCCAGTAGCTGCTGACCTCAGGGTTTGGTCACGTAGTTTTCGAGCTTGATGAGGGTTTTTTCCATGGCAACCGGGTTCTTCCGCAGGAACCCCATCGGCCGCAGCACAATCTTCCCAGTCACCGAACGCGCATCCCACTGCTCGGTGACCAGGGTGCCGCCGTCACGCGGTTCGAGGACGTAGCTCCAGGTGGCCTTGGTGAAGTGGCGCCAGGTAATCCGGCGGCCTTCCTCGAACTCGGTCACCTTGTTGAGGATCTTGTACTTCGCGCCGATCCGCATGTCCATGCCGAACTTGGCGCCCTCGTACAGCCGCTGCGGTCCACCTGGCTGTTCGCCCTGGACGGTGTCGGAGCCGTCAATCACGCTGTGCAGCGCCGGGGTCGCCAGGACCTCGAAAATGTCGCTGGCCGGGGCGTTGATGAATCGTTCACGGGTAATCAGGTAGGAACTCATGCCCCTATTCTGCCTTGCTGGCCTGGGTGGCTGGTTCAGGGTCCGCGGCGATCGACGTCGCAAGAGGGGCCTCCTTCACGAAGAACAGCAGGATCGCGGCGATGATTCCGAGCGGCGCCATGTAGAGGAAGAGTGGTGTGAGTGCGTCGTTGTAGGAATCGATCACCGCGTTCCTCGCGGCCTCCGGGAGCGTGTAGACCAGTTCGGGGGTGAGCGAGTTGACCCCACCCTCGGTGCTGACCGCCCCGCCGGGAAGCCGCTCGGTCAGCAGGTCAGCGACCCGTGTCGTGAAGAGACTACCGACGATGGCCGACCCCAGGGTGGCCCCGATCTGACGGAAGTAGTTGTTCGAGGCGGTAGCCGTCCCGACCATCCGGTTTGGGAAGGTGTTCTGCACAATCAGCACCAGGATCTGCATGCTGAGGCCCAGCCCGGCGCCAAGCAACCCGAGGTACGTGCAGATTACCCAGAGCTCGGTGGCGGGTTGGATGGTCGAGAGCAGGAAGAGTGCGACGGCGACCAGCAGTGACCCGGCGATCGGCATCCACTTGTAGCGGCCGGTCCGGCTGACAAGCAGCCCCGATCCGGTGGAAGTGACCAGCAGCGCCCCCATCATCGGGATCATCAGCAGGCCAGCGTTGGTGGCACTTGCTCCGGTGACCATCTGCAGGTAGGTCGGCATGTAGCCGACGGCGCCGAACATGGTGACGCCGATCAGCAGGCCGCCAGCGGTGGTGAGGTTGAAGTTGCGTTCCCGGAAGAGGTGCATCGGAAGGATCGGCTCGTCCGCACGGCGTTCGACCAGGACAAAAGCTGCGCTGGTGACCACCGCAGCAGCGATCAGGCCCAGGATCGTCAACGAGGTCCAGTCGTACCGGGTGCCGCCCCAGGTGCCCACCAGCACAATCGAGGTGGTGGCAAGGGCCAGGAGGACCATGCCTGCGACGTCGGGCTTTGACCGCTTCCTCTCCTTGCCGGGAAGGTGCAGGAAGAAGACGACAACGAGGATCGCGAGGATGCCCAACGGCATGTTGATCCAGAACATCCAACGCCAGCCCGGACCTTCAGTGAAGAATCCGCCAAGCAGGGGCCCAGCTACCGAGGCGAACGCGAAGACCCCGCCCATGGCGCCCATATATTTGCCGCGTTCGCGGGCGGGAACGACGTCGGCGATGATCGCCTGGGAGAGGATCATCAGCCCACCGCCACCGACGCCCTGGATGGCCCGGCCGGTAATCAACCACGGCATGTCGGGGGCAAGCCCGCCGACGATTGAGCCAGCCATGAAGATGCTGATCGCGATGAGCAGCAGGTTCTTGCGGCCCATCAGGTCACCGAGTTTGCCGTAGATCGGCATCACGATGGTGGCGGTCAGGATGTAGGCGGTGATCACCCAGAGCATCTGGTCCACCCCGTTGAGCTCGCCCACAATGGTGGGAAGCGCGGTACTGAGGATCATCTGGCTGAGGGCTGCCAGCAGCATTGAGAGCATCAGGCCGATGAACAACAGGAGCATGCCGGTGGGCTTCTCGACAACGACAGCTGGAGCGGTTTTGGTTGTGGTACTCATTGAATTTCCGGGAGGACCTCTCTGAGGAGTGCGTTGGCGGTACTGAGAGCCGCGAACTGGTTGTCTAGTGTGGGGGCGTGTGCAGATTCCTGCATCGCGTAACGCATGGGGGCTCCGGCGATCAGCACGATCATCCGGGAAATGTCTTCGGCCCGGTGGCGCCGGGCGACGTCGGCCCACTTGGCTGAGGCGGTGATGCCTTCGGTGAGGACGTCACGGACCAGCTGTTCCACCTTCAGGAAGTAGCCGAAGCGGCGCTGGCGCAACTGGGGGAACCGCCGCACCACCTCCATCCGGAGGCTGTCGCCGTCGGCGCCACCCTCAGTGGAATGCACCACCTGCACGAGGAGCCGGGAAACCTGGTCGAGGAGGTCCGCGTCGACGTCGAAGGCCGCCAGCCAGGAGTCGTGGATGGAGGGGTCCTGGAGGCCGAGGATGGCGTCCTCTTTGGTGCCGAAGTAGTTGAAGAAGGTGCGGGCCGAGACGTTGGCCTGGGCAGCAATCGCCTCGGTGGTGACGCGGTCCGGGCCGTTTTCGAGGGTGAGCCTGGCCGCGGCATCATGCAGCGCAGCCCAGGTCTCTGTCCTCTTTCGGTCCCGCAAGGAAATTAGTTGACTCACCAAACTATTGTGGCACTGGACAACCTTTTACACAACTGCAAAATTGCGGCTCTGCACAATTCGTCCGTCGGGTTGCCGTTAAACGCCGAACGCGCCGGCATCCGTGTGCAACACGGCTGCCGGCGCGTTCGTGGGTGGGGCTAGGGTTTGAGCAGTACCTTGATCGCGCGGCGCTCATCCATGGCCTGGTAGGCTGCCGCTGCTTCTTCGAGGGGCATCTCGACGTCGAACACTTTGCCCGGGTTGATCTTCCCGGCGAGGACGTCGGCCAGAAGCTCGGGAATGTAGGTGTGGGCCGGGGCCATGCCGCCGCCCACGGTGATGTTCTTCGAGAACAGCAGGCCGATGGGCAGTTCGGCGCCGCCGGCGGGAACACCAACAAACCCGAGGTTGCCGCCGGGCCGGGTGCTGGCGAGCGCCTGCTCCATCGACTCCTTGGTACCCACACACTCAAGCACCGAGTCGGCCAGCACTCCCCCCAACAATTCCCGGACTTTCTCCACGCCGGCATCGCCACGTTCGGCGACGATGTCGGTGGCGCCGAACTCGCGGGCCAGCGCCTGCCGATCCTCGTGCCGGGACATCGCGATAATGCGTTCCGCGCCGAGTCGCTTTGCGGCGAGCACACCGCACAGCCCGACGGCGCCGTCGCCGACCACCACCACGGTGCGGCCTGGTCCGACCTGGGCGCTGACCGCGGCATGGTGGCCCGTGGACATCACGTCGGAAAGCGTCAGGAGGCTGGCGGTCAGCGCCCGGTCGGGGTCGGCCACGCCATCTACCCGGCGCAGGGTGCCGTCGGCCTGGGGGACGCGGACCGCCTCACCCTGGGCGCCCTCGACGTAGTGGCCGAACTCGTCGTCGCCGCCCCAGGAGGTGAGGTGGTCGCACGCCACCGTCACACCATTGAGGCACTGGGGACATTTGCCGCAACTGTCGACGAAGGGGGCAATCACGAAGTCGCCCACCGCCAGGTCTGTCACCTCGGTGCCGATCTCCTCGACGACTCCGACAAACTCGTGCCCGATCGCGCGGGTGCCGCGGTTCTTGCCGATGCCGCGGTAGGGCCAGAGATCCGAACCGCAGACACAGGAAGCGGTGACCTTCACGATGGCGTCGGTCGGACGCTTGATCGTGGGGTAGTCGCGGTCCTCAACCTTGATGTCGCCGGGACCGTGAATGATGGTGGCACGCATGCATACTCCTCAAACTGGGATGTAGGGGTGTTCAGTTAGCCTAACGCGGCCGTCACGCCCCGAATTCCAGCGCACTGCTCACCAGCCCCGAGGACAGAAAAGGCCCCGGCGGCTGGACTAATCCAGCTGCCGGGGCCCTCCGCTGAAGGAATTACAGTCCCGCGTACACTTCGCGGAGCAGTTTGGCGGTCTCGGACGGCGTCTTGCCGACCTTCACGCCTGCAGCCTCAAGGGCTTCCTTCTTGGCCTGAGCCGTACCCGCTGAGCCGGACACAATGGCGCCGGCGTGGCCCATGGTCTTGCCCTCGGGTGCGGTGAAGCCTGCCACATAGCCGACAACCGGCTTGGTGACGTTGGCTTTGATGTATTCGGCGGCACGCTCTTCGGCGTCGCCACCGATTTCGCCGATCATGACGATGGCCTTGGTCTCGGGGTCCGCCTCGAACGCAGCAAGTGCGTCGATGTGGGTGGTTCCGACGATGGGGTCACCGCCGATGCCGATGGCGGTGGAGAAACCGAGGTCGCGCAGCTCGAACATCATCTGGTAGGTCAGGGTGCCTGACTTGGACACGAGGCCCACGCCACCCTTACCGGTGATGTTCGCCGGTGATGCCGACCAGGGACTCCCCCGGCGTGATGATGCCTGGGCAGTTAGGGCCGATGATCCGGGTGACCTGGTTGCCGTCGGCGTCGACCTTGGACTGGGCGAGGGCCCAGAACTCGGCCGAGTCCTGCACGGGGACGCCCTCGGTGATGATTACGACGAGTCCGATGCCGGCCTCGATGGCCTCGATCACCGCGTCCTTGGTGAAGGCCGGGGGGACGAAGACGATCGACACGTCGGCGCCGGTTTCGGTCATCGCTTCGCTGACCTTACCGAAGACCGGCAGGGTGACGTCACCGTGGGTGACGGTGGTGCCAGCCTTGCGGGCGTTGACCCCACCGACCACCTGGGTGCCGGCAGCGAGCATCAGCGCGGTGTGCTTGGTGCCTTCGCCGCCGGTGATGCCCTGCACAATGACCTTGGAGTCTTTGTTGAGAAAAATTGACATACGTTATTCCTTAATCCTTTGGACCCGGCAGAACACTAGCCGGGGAGTGCAGGCTCGATCAGCGGGCGGCGTAAGCCAATTCGGCGGCCTTGTCGGCGCCTTCATCCATGGTGTCGGCGAGGGTGACCATTGGGTGGTTCGCCTCGGCGAGAATGCGGCGGCCTTCCTCAACGTTGTTGCCGTCGAGGCGGACTACCAGTGGCTTGTTTTCCTTGTCGCCCAGGATCTGGAGCGCTTCGACAATGCCGTTGGCGACCGCGTCACACGCGGTGATGCCACCGAACACGTTGACGAACACGCTCTTGACCTGAGGGTCGTTCAGGATGACGTCGAGTCCGGCAGCCATCACAGCAGCCGATGCTCCACCGCCAATGTCCAGGAAGTTCGCTGGACGCACATTGCCGTGGGCTTCGCCGGCGTAGGCGACGACGTCGAGCGTTGACATGACCAGACCGGCACCGTTGCCGATGATCCCCACTTCGCCGTCGAGCTTGACGTAGTTGAGGTCGTTGGCCTTCGCCTTGGCCTCCAGTGGGTCAGCCGAGTCCTGGTCCTCAAGCTCGGCGTGGCCGGCCTGACGGAACGCAGCGTTCTCGTCGATGGTGACTTTGCCGTCGAGGGCAATGATCTCGCCGCTTCCGGTCTGCACCAGCGGATTGACCTCCACCAGGGTGGCGTCTTCTGAGACGAAGACGTCCCACAGCTTGATGATCGCGTGGGCAACACCCTCGCGCAGCTCAGGAGCGAACCCTGCGGTCTCCACGATCTCGTTGGCCTTCGCCTGGTCGATGCCCACAGCGGGGTCGACGGCGATGCGGGCCAGCGCTTCGGGACGCTCAACCGCGAGCTGCTCAATTTCCACGCCGCCCTCCACCGAGCACATGGCCAGGTAGTTGCGGTTGGACCGGTCCAGCAGTACCGAGAAGTAATACTCCTCGGCGATGTCAGCGCCCTGCGCGATCATCACCTTGTGAACGGTGTGGCCCTTGATGTCCATGCCAAGGATGTCCGAGGCGTACTTGAACGCCTCATCGGGGGTCTTTGCGACTTTGACGCCGCCCGCTTTACCGCGGCCTCCAACTTTGACTTGAGCCTTGACGACGACGACACCGCCAATTTTCTCGGCTGCCGCCTTTGCTTCCTCGGGGGTATGCGCCACGATGCCGGCGAGCACGGGTACTCCGTGTGCCTCAAAAAGATCGCGCGCCTGATATTCGAACAGATCCACAGGCCAGTGTCCTTCTACGTCGAAGTAGGTTTACACAGGGAACTTTAGTCCCTTGGCGTTCAGCGCCTTTCACAGACTACCCGTTTAGTGACCAAGGCCACAGTTCTATGGTTTGTAGAAATGTAACCTGATGAGCTAATGAACTACCCCGTCTTGGTCAGCGGCGCATACCTCAGCAGGAGGCGCTTCTCGCCAACGTCGAACGACACTTTCGCCACCGTCTTGTCGCCCGCTCCCTCGACGGCCAGAATGGTCCCGTTGCCGAAGCTGGTGTGGTTGACCTTGTCCCCCACCGCGACTGAGAGCACCTCTTTCTGTGGTTGCACACGCCCGACGACGGTTGCCGACCGGGTGGGCAGCCCGCGCCCGGTGTCGTCGCCACCCGCGGCACCGGCCCCCCAGTAGGATCCGCTGAACCGGTTGTTGCCTCCGATTGCCGCGCCCCCGGACCAGACCGGCCCGGATGCGCCTTCCCGTTTCCACTTGATGAGTTCGCTGGGCACTTCGCCGACAAATTGCGAGGCAGGGTTGTACTGGCTCTGACCCCACATGCTGCGCACCTCGGACCGGGTGATGTAGAGCCGTTTCCGCGCGCGGGTCAGCCCCACATAGGCGAGCCGGCGTTCCTCGGCCAGCTCCTTCGGGTCGGTAGCTGAGCGCTGATGCGGGAAGATGCCCTGCTCCATGCCGGTCAGGAACACCACCGGAAATTCGAGCCCCTTGGCCGTGTGCAGGGTCATCAGGGTGACCACACCCAGCCGTTTGGCTTCGGCGACCGCCTGTTCCACCTCGGCAGCCGACCCTTCGGGTGCGAGGGGATCTGGTCGGCGTCAGCCACCAGCGAGACCTGCTCCAGGAAGTCGCCGAGTGTGCCGTCAGGGTTTTCCTGTTCGTACTCGCGGACCACCGCCACGAGTTCCGCAAGGTTTTCCACCCGCGACTCGTCCTGCGGATCGTTGCTCAGCCTTAACTGTGCCAGGTAGCCGGTCTGCTCCAGCACCGCTTCCAGTGCCGCGGAGGCACCCGACCCGTCGGCCACCTCAGCGAGATCATCCATGAGCTTCACGAAGCCGTTCACTGCATTCAGTGAGCGGGTCGCCAGGCCCGGTGCCTCGCCGGCTCGGCGGAGTCCTGCCATGAAGGACATCCGCTCCCGCTCGGCGAGCGCCGCGACGGCGTATTCGGCCCGGTCCCCGATCCCGCGCTTCGGTTCGTTGAGGATTCGGCGGAGGTTGACGACGTCGTCCTGGTTGACCAGGACCCGCAGGTAGGCGAGCGCATCCTTGATCTCCTTGCGCTCGTAGAAGCGGGTGCCGCCCACCACCTTGTACGGCAGGCCCACGCGCATCAGGATTTCCTCAATGGAGCGGGACTGCGCGTTGGTCCGGTAAAAGATCGCCACGTCGCCAGGACGAAGGTCATCCTCATCCTGGAGGCGGTCGATCTCCTCGGCGATAAACCGGGCTTCCTCGTGCTCGTTTTCGCCCACGTACCCGACGATCGGTTCACCATCACCCTCGGCGGTCCACAGTTTTTTGTCGGGCCGGTCCGGGTTGCGGGAAATCACCGCGTTGGCTGCGCTCAGGATGGTCTGGGTGGACCGGTAGTTCTGTTCCAGCAGGATGGTGCGCGCATTGGGATAGTCGTTCTCGAACTCGACGATATTCCGGACGTCGGCACCCCGAAACGCGTAGATCGACTGGTCCGAGTCGCCGACCACCGTCAGTTCGGCGAGCGGAATGGCTTCCCCGTTTTCGCTGGGGTCCTCCGTGATGCCAACAATTTCCCGCACCAGGGCGTACTGCGCGTGGTTGGTGTCCTGGTACTCGTCCACCAGGACGTGCCGGAACCGGCGGCGGTAGTAGTCGGCCACCCCGGGGAAGGCCCTGAACATGTAGACGGTCTGGGCGATCAGGTCATCGAAATCCATCGCGTTGGCCTGACGCATCCGCTGCGCGTAACCCATGTAGACCTCGGCGACTGCCTGCTCGAACGGGTCCGAGTAGTTGGCTGAGCTGGCGTAGCTCTCCTCATCGATCAGTTCATTCTTCAGGGCCGAAATTTTGTGCTGGATGGATTTGGGCGTGAACCGCTTGGGATCCAGATCCAGCCCCTTGGCCACCAGGGTGACGAGCCGCAGCGTGTCGGCTGAATCGTAGATGGAGAAGTTGGAGTTCAGCCCCACGGAGGCTGCCTCCCGCCGCAGGATCCGCACACAGGAGGAGTGGAAGGTGGAGATCCACATGCGCTTGGCGACGTCGCCGACCAGGCCTTCGATGCGTTCGCGCATTTCGGCGGCGGCCTTGTTGGTGAAGGTGATTGCCAGGATCCCACCGTGGTGGGCCCTGCCCATGGCCAACAGGTAGGCAATGCGGTGACTGAGCACCCGGGTTTTGCCCGAGCCGGCGCCCGCAACGATCAGTAGCGGCGACCCGCTGTGGCGGACGGCTTCTTCCTGCTGCGGATTCAGGCCCACCAATAGTTCCCGTGCGCGTGCATCGTCCCGGCGCCCGCCGCTGGAGTGCGGCACCTCAGCGGAACCGTCCGCCGGGTCGGCGGCGGCAGGGCGCGCCGACGACGTCGCGCGCCGCCCTGAACTGGCGGGAGTGGAGCCGAGGTGTGGGTCGAAAAGCATATCCATGGTGCCACCAAGTCTAGTTGCTGGCACCGACGAAACCGGTTGGGCAACCCCACCTCACACCCAAACGCGCCGGTTCAACGGAACCGGCGGGCGTTTGAACGCTAGATCGTGATGGCGATTACGGCTTGGCTTCTTCGATATCGTCATGGTCGATACCGAGTTGCAGCAACGTGCCGCTCTTGCGGTCGGCCAGGTAGGCCTTCATCTCGCGCTTGATGACCGGCAGCAGCATGTACACACCAAGCAGGTTCACAAAAGCACAGACGAACAGTGCGGCGTCGGCGAAGTTCAGGACCTGGGCGAAGGTCAGGACGGTGCCGACGACGGTGAAGAAGAGGAACACGCACTTGTAGATGATTTCGGACACCTTGCTGCGTCCGAAGAGGTACTCCCAGGCCTTCAGCCCGTAGTACGACCAGGTGATCAGGGTGGAGAAGGCGAACAGGGCAACAGCGATGGCCAGCACAATCGGGAACCACGAAATGACCGATGCGAAGGCATCCGAGGTGAGGATCACGCCGTCGGGAGCGCCGTCGCCGGCCTGCACCTGGTCGATTCCGGCCTGCAGGCTTGGTGCGCTGGCAATGACAATCGTGAGTGCGGTCATGGTGCAAATAACCACCGTGTCGATGAACGGTTCGAACATCGCGACGAAGCCTTCACTGACCGGACGGCGGGTCTTGACTGCCGAGTGGGCAATTGCTGCGGAGCCCAGGCCGGCCTCGTTGGAGAATGCAGCACGCTGGAAGCCGACGATCATGACACCAATGAAGCCGCCTGCCATACCGGCGGGGGCGAAAGCACCCTCGATGATGGAGCCGAAGGCCGCTGGGACGTTGCCGATGTTGACGACGATCACGAAGAGGCAGGCCGTGATGTAGACGGCTGCCATGGCAGGGACGAGCCGGCTGGTGGTAGCACCGATTGATTTGATGCCACCGAGGATCACTGCGCCGACAAGTGCGGCGAGGACAATACCGAAGATCAGGGCAGCGCCCGCGCTGCCGAGGAATCCGTCCGCGCCGCCGGTGACGTTCTGCACCTGGGCGAAGGTCTGGTTGGCCTGGAACATATTGCCACCAGCCACACCGAAGATGAGGATGGCGACGGCAAAGATACCCGTCAGGATCTTTGCGGGCAGTCGGCCAAACTTCTCGAAAGCGATGGGGAGGTATTTGAACGGCCCGCCGCTGACGGTGCCGTCAGGGTGGACCTCGCGGTACTTCACCCCGAGGGTACATTCAGCGAACTTGGTGGCCATACCAAGCAAACCGGCCAGGATCATCCAGAATGTTGCGCCAGGCCCACCAAGGGCCATAGCCGCGCCGACACCGGCAATGTTGCCAAGTCCGACCGTGCCGGACAGTGCTGAGGTCAGGGCCTGGAAGTGAGGCACCTCTCCCGGGTCGTCTTTGGAGGAATACCTGCCGCGGACCACTTCGTAGGACACCTTGAGGTGCCGGAACTGGACGAAGCCGAAGTAGATGGTGAAGATGATGCCCGCGGCGATCAGCCACGCGACAACTATAGGAAAGCTGACCTCCCCAATGGTGATGGGGAAGAACACGATGTTGGAGAACACCTCAGTTACGGGAGCGAAAACCGAATCGATCGCATCCTCGACCTCAGCCAGCCAGCCAATTTCATCCGCAACGCTGGTCATAGGTAGTGCTTGGTTAATTGCCATTCATCTAAACAACCGCAAAGCGTGGTGTGTTTGCAATCACAGATGCTTCGAATGGCATATTTGTCACCAAAACGTGATGTAGTTCACAGAAAATCCGCAGTTTCACATGGTGGGATCTGATTTCATCCGGACAGCTGGGATAATCACTGCATGTCCAAGACCCGAGCGCAGATCGCCAAGAAGCACGGACCGGCCGCGGCCGGCATGCCCGACGCCGCTCCAACCGCAGTTCCACCACGCAGCAACGGGAACATGCTCCTGATCGCCGCGGCTGCCACGGCAGTTCTCCTGTTCGGGTACTACCACCTCCTCGCACTGGGCCAGCTGGGCCAGCTCGCCGAGGGGCTGACGATGCCCGACATGATGTTTGGTGGTTACGGGTCGGCCCACGTGGCCGCCCTGCAGGCGGCCATGGACGACGACGCTCTCGGCCAGCTCAGCTACCTCCATAAGACTGCGGGAACACTGTTCCCCCTCATCTTCGGCATCGCGTGGCTTCTCCTGATCCAGTTAAATGTTGATCGCCGTTGGCTGCGCTGGCTGCTTTGGGCCCCGCCGCTGCTGTTCGCGGTGGTGGACCTGTGGGAAAACGTGGCAATAGATTCGATGCTGGCGGCCACAGCGCCCGACGACGGCCAGGTTGCCTTGGCCTCGGCGCTCACCATCGCGCGCTGGGTCCTGCTGGGGCTCTCAGCCATCGCAGGACTTCTGGCGGTCCTGCTTCCGGGCAGCGTTCGCGGCAAGCTCCCGGTACTGCTGACCGACCCGAATGGGACAGCGCCCGAAAGCAGGTAAGCTGGTACCGCTGTACCCGCCTCTGTAGCTCAGTAGGATAGAGCGTCCCTCTCCTAAAGGGAAGGTCGTCGGTTCGATTCCGGCCAGGGGCACCACCGTGGATGGGTAGCCCGATGAATGAACCGTTTCGCCTCGGCGCCGCTGATACGCTCCTCAACTATCTGCACGGCTCCTGGACGGTCGAGCGTTCACTGGCCGATCACGCCTCCGGTCTGACGGGCCGGTTCACCGGCGTCGCGACCTTCACGTTCGACGACGGCGCCCTTCGCCACGGCGAGCGCGGCTCCCTCGCCTGGGCCGGGTCCTCACCCACACCAGCGACCCGCGAACTGTTCTGGCGGCCGACAGTCGAACCCCAGTCAGCAGAGGTGTTCTTCCCGGACGGCCGCTTTTTCCACTGCCTCGACCTCTCCACCGGCCAGGATTTGCCCGTACATCCGTGCCCACCCGACGTTTACCGGGGAGAGTTCGTCCTGGTGGGTCGGGATCATTGGCAGTACAGGTGGCGGGTCAGCGGCCCCCAGAAGGATCTGACGCTGCTGACGCGCCTCACCCGGACCGCCGAAACGGAATCGTTGAGAAGCAGCCGCGGGGCGTAATGTCGGCCCCTATGAGCCACCTCTTCCTCCGACGCGTCCCCCAGCTACTGGTTGGCTTGTTCTGCTACGGCTTTGCCATTGCCATGATGATCCAGGCCGGGATCGGCGTGTCACCGTGGGACGTACTCGGGCAGGGTGTCGCACTCCAGTCGGGGCTCCCCTTCGGTGTCGCCACGAACATCATTGGGCTGCTGGTGCTCCTGCTCTGGATTCCTATCCGGCAGAAGCCGGGCATCGGGACGGTACTCAACGTGGCGCTGGTGGGCCCCAGCGCAGAGGTGGGCCTGGCCATACTTCCGATGCCGACGGAACTCTGGGCGCAGATCCTGTTGTTTACCGGTGGGCTCACCCTCCTGGCGCTGGCAACCGGACTGTACATCGGTGCCCGGATGGGCCCCGGACCCCGGGACGGGTTGATGACCGGTATTCACCGGAAGTGGGGCTGGAAGATCTGGAAGGTTCGTACGCTCATCGAACTCACCGTGCTGGCCATCGGCTGGTTGCTCGGCGGCACCGTCGGCGTCGGCACCGTCGCCTTTGCCCTCCTAATAGGGCCCATGGTCAACGCAGCGCTCCCGCTGCTTCACATTCCGGACCCGCGCCCCCGCGGCGGCGCGGCAGGCACCGCTGCTCCTGCCACCTGAACCGGCCCACAGGGCGTTAGAGCCCCGGCGCCACGTTCTTCCTGACCGCGAACTGGGTGCGGTGCAGTTCCGCGTACCTGCCGCCACGTTCCAGCAGTTCGTCGTGGGTTCCGCGTTCGGCAATCTGGCCGTCCTCGATCACGAGGATCTGGTCGGCGGTGCGGATGGTCGAGAGCCGGTGGGCGATGACGATGGCGGTCCGCCCCTCCAGTGCTTCACTGAGCGCTGCCTGGACTGCCGCCTCGGAGGTGGAGTCCAGTGCGGCGGTCGCCTCGTCCAGGATCACCACCCGGGGTTGGGCCAGCAGGAGCCGGGCGATCGTCATGCGCTGGCGTTCCCCGCCGGAAAGCCGGTAGCCGCGCTCCCCCACCATGGTGTCCAGCTGATCGGGCAGTGACCTCAGCAGCGGTTCGAGCCGGGCCCGCCGGACGGCGTCCCAGATCTCCTCGTCGGTCGCCCCGGGCCGTGCCAGTAGCAGATTCGATTTGATGGTCTCGTGGAAGAGATGGCCGTCCTGGGTGACCATGCCCATGGTGTGCCGGAGCGATTCGAAGGTCACGTCCCGCACGTCGGTGCCAGCGAGGCGGACCGCGCCGCTGTCGACGTCGTACAACCGGGACAGCAACTGCGCGATCGTGGATTTGCCGGCACCCGATGTTCCCACCAGGGCGATCGTCTGGCCCGGTTCCACCCGGAAGGACACCCCGTGCAGCACCTCCTCGCCGCCCCGGGTATCCAGGGTGGAGACCTCCTCCAGTGAGGCGAGGGACACCTTGTCCGCCGAGGGGTAGGCGAACCGGACGTCGTCGAACTCCACTGAGACCGGACCGTCGGGGATACGTCCCGCGTCGGGCTTCTCCTTGATCAGCGGGTCCAGGTCGAGGACCTCGAAGACGCGCTCGAAGCTGACCAGCGCGCTCATGATTTCCACCCGGGCGTTGGCCAGGTTGGTCAGGGGTGCGTACAGGCGGGTGAGCAGCAGCGCGAGCGTGACCACCTCACCCGTGTTCAACGCACCGTTCAGGGCCAGGGCACCGCCGAGGCCGTACACCAGGGCGAGGGCGAGCGCGGAGACCAGCATCAGTGCGGTGACGAAGACCCACTGGAGCATGGCCATCCGGACGCCAATGTCGCGGACCCGTGCGGCGCGGACCGCGAATTCCTGCGACTCCTCGTCCGGGCGGCCGAACAGTTTGACCAGGGTGGCGCCGGGGGCGGAAAAGCGCTCGGTCATCTGCGTGCTCATCGCCGAGTTGTGGTCGGCTGCCTCGCGACGCAGGGCGGCGAGGCGGTTGCCCATCCGGCGGGCGGGCAACAGGAAGATCGGCAGCATGATGACGGCCAGCACGGTGACCAGGACCGACGTCGTCAGCATGACCACCAGGGTGAGGGCGAGCGCCACAATGTTGCTGACCACCCCGGAGAGGGTGCCGCTGAAGGCCTGCTGTGCGCCGATCACGTCGTTGTTGAGCCGGCTCACCAGCGCGCCCGTCCGGGTCCGGGTGAAGAAGGCGATCGGCATTTTCTGTACGTGGTCGAAAACGGTGGTGCGCAGGTCCAGGATGACTCCCTCACCGATCTTCGAGGAGAACCAGCGGGTCGCCATGGACACCACGGCGTCGGCAACCGCTACCAGAGCGATGACGACGGCCAGCCAGATGACTGTCTCAAGCCCGGTGCCGGCAATGATCTCGTTGACCACCTGGCCAGCGAGGACCGGCGTCGCGACCGCGAGGAACGCGGACACCACCGACAACGCGATGAAGAAGATCAGTTTGGTCCGGTACGGCACAGCAAATCTCAGGATGCGTTTCAGCGTTTCCTTCGAGAATTTGTTGTTGCTGTCCTTGGCGGTGGAAATCCGGTACAGGGAATTCCAGGCAGCGCCTTCCATGCTCATGTATAAGCCTCCGTTGCTCTGGTGTTCAGCTTATGCCCGCAACCTCCGGGGACGAGTCCCGGAGCGGCCCAAGGTCGCACGGATCACACCGGCGGCCGGAACTAATTCCGCTGAGGGCTTTGTTGCACTATGTGGCTCCGCACGTTGTGCCCGCACAACCATGCCCTGTACAACGGCAGGAGACCCCTGAACCATCCCCAGTTAGTAAGGACCCGCAAAAATGTTGACCCATCGTCTTTCAATCCTTGGCGCAGCCACCGCTCTCACCCTGGGCCTGGCGGCCTGCGGCGGCGGAGAAACCACCGGGGAGCCAGCTGACGGCAGCGCCTCTGCGGGACCCACCACGCTGCAGGAAATCCAGGACGCCGGCGTCATCACCGTCGGCACCGAGGGAACCTACCGTCCCTTCAGTTTCCATGAGGGCGGCGCCGGGGACCTGACCGGGTTCGACGTCGAGGTCATCACCGCCGTCGCCGAGGAACTCGGTGTTGAGGCGGAGTTCGAGGAAACCCAGTGGGACGCCATCTTCGCCGGGCTGGATGCCGGCCGGTTCGATGTCATCGCGAACCAGGTCTCGATCACCGACGAGCGTCTCGAAAACTACGATTTCTCCGATCCCTACACGGTCAGCACCGGTGTGATCGTCACCAGCGCCGACAACACCGAGATCACCTCCTTCGAGGACCTCGAGGGTAAGACCACCGCCCAGTCGCTGACCAGCAACTGGCACGAACTGGCGCAGGAAAGCGGCGCCGAAATTGAGGCAGTCGAAGGGTGGGCGCAGTCAGTCGCACTCCTGGAACAGGGGCGGGTGGACGCCACGATCAACGACACGCTGACCTACCTGGACTACCAGCAGACCAACCCCACCGACGCGATCAAGATCGCCGCTGAAACCGATGAGGAATCCCTGAGTGCCTTCGCCTTCACCAAGGGCAGCGACGACCTGATTGCCGCGGTCGACGAGGCCCTCGCCAGTCTGCGTGCAGACGGTACGCTTGCCGAGATCTCGGAGAAGTACTTCGGCTCCGACGTCACCGAATAGCACCGGCTAGCCACACGGAGGAACACCATCGACTGGACACTGTTCTGGGATTCGCTCTGGCCTCTGGTCCTGGGCGGGCTGACGGGCACCATCCCGCTGTCCCTGTCGTCGTTTGTCCTCGGCCTGCTCCTGGCGCTCGTGATCGCTTTGATGCGGTTGAGCAGCAACCGGTTCGCGTCAGGAGCGGCCCGGGTGTACGTCTCAATCATCAGGGGCACTCCCCTGCTGGTGCAGCTGTTCGTCATCTTCTATGGGCTGCCCTCGATCGGGCTGGTGATTGATCCCTGGCCCAGCGCCATCATCGCGTTCTCCCTGAACGTGGCCGGCTACGCGGCGGAGATCATCCGTGCGGCGATCCTGTCCGTCCCCAAGGGCCAATGGGAGGCCGGGCACACCATTGGCATGTCCCGCACCCGGACCCTGCGCCGGATTATCCTGCCGCAGGCCGCCCGCGTGTCGGTACCACCCCTGTCCAACACGTTCATCAGCCTGGTGAAGGACACTTCCCTGGCATCACTGATCCTGGTGACCGAGCTGTTCCGCCAGGCGCAGGAGATCGCAGCGTTCAGCCAGCAATTCATGATGTTGTATCTGGAGGCCGCGCTGGTCTACTGGGTGTTCTGCCTCGTTCTCTCCAGCGGGCAGTCCTATCTGGAGAAGAGGTTGGATCGTTATGTCGCACACTGAGCCCGCTGCCGGCCGCTCCGGTGAACCGGGAAACCTGCTGACCGTGACCGGACTCAGTAAATCGTTCGGCGACAACGTGGTGCTGAAGTCAATCGACCTGGCGGTCCGGCCCGGTCAGGTCACTGCCCTGATCGGGCGTCCGGCTCCGGTAAAACCACAGTGCTCCGCTGCCTCAACGGGCTCGAGACGCCCGACGGCGGAACAGTCTCGGTCGCGGGTGGACCGTCGGTGGATTTCGGCGGGCAGGTCAAAGCCAGGGACCTGTCGGCGTTGCGCGACCAGAGCGCCATGGTCTTCCAGCACTACAACCTGTTTCCCCACATGACCGTCCTTCAGAACGTCATCGAAGGACCCATGCAGGTCAAGAAAACCCGCAGGGCCGACGCCGTCCGGGACGCCGAGGCGCTGCTCGCCCGGGTGGGACTGGCCGACAAGAAGGACCAGTACCCGTTTGAACTGTCGGGCGGGCAGCAGCAGCGGGTCGGCATTGTGCGCGCGCTGGCCCTGAAACCGGCGCTGCTGCTCTTTGATGAACCCACCTCGGCGCTCGACCCGGAGCTCGTGGGTGAAGTCCTGGGTGTCATCAAGGAACTAGCCGACGAGCAATGGACCATGGTGATCGTTACCCATGAGCTGGCCTTCGCCCGCGAGGTTGCCGATGAAGTGGTCTTCATGGACGGCGGCGTGGTGATCGAACGCGGCCACCCCGACACCGTGCTGCGGGCGCCCAAAGCGGAGCGGACCAAACGGTTCGTCCAGCGCCTCCTCCACCCGTTCTGACCCGTTCTGCGACTTTTTGGAGATTTCCCATGACCCAGCACACCCCTGACCGGACTCACCTCCAGCAGTGGCGCAGCTTCCGTGAGCAGCGTGACGGCTCCCTCGCCGTCGGCCATGGCTGGCTGACCCTGACGTCCCTGCAGTGGCTACCTGCTGAGCCGTCGGCACTGGAACTGGTGCCCGGCCTCTGGAGTGCAGGGCTGCCCGGTTCCGCCGAGGGCGCCACCCTGACCGCCCAGGTCGCTGAGGGCCTGACCCTCGCAAGCACCGGGGCGCCAGTCAGTGGAACGATCACCCAGCTCCTCGACGACGGCGATTCCCTTAACTGGGTGCGCTATCAGGACACAGTGGTGGAACTCGCGGTCCGCGGCAACCGCTACGTGGTGCGGACCCGCGACAACACGGCCCCCACATTCACTGGGTTCGACGGCGTGCCCGTCTTCGAGTACGACTCCTTCGCGGTGGCCGAGGGCCGCTACACTGCCTTTCCGGCGGCGCGTGAGATACCGATCCGGACCGCCCACCCCGAGGTCGACGACGTCGCCCAGGCGACCGGAACGGTTTCCTTTGTCATCGGTGGCGATGAACACACCCTGATGGCCGAACAGCAGCGGGACGGCTCCCTGAAAGTGGCGTTCCACGATGCGACGAACAAGGACACCACCGCCGGGTGGCGTTTCCTTGTCACCGACCGGGTGTCATCTGATGGTCGGGTCCAGCTCGACTTCAACCGTGCGTTGAACTACCCGAGCGCGTTCACCCCGTATGGCACCTGCCCGCGGCCGATCGACGGTAACCGCATCGGCGTCCCGGTGGAAGCCGGCGAACGCATTCCCGGCTAGCGTCGTCGTCGTGCCCGCTTGGCCCGTTTCGGTGAGGAACCTGGACATCCGTGGGCAACTTTCGCTTTTCTCTCACCAATGTCCAGGTTGACCCGGCCTGTCCAGGTTGCTCACCGCTACGGCGCCACCACACCGAGCTCGCGGCGCACCATGGGCAGCACCTCGGTGCCGAGCAGTTCAATCGACTCGAGTACCTGCGCCTGCGGCACGGAGGACCAGTCGAGCTGCAGAATGTGGCGGTCGTGCTGCATCTGTGAGTGGGCCAGCACAATCTTCTCCGCCACTTCCTCGGGGTTCCCCACGAAGATCGCCCCGGTGCGTGCCGCCTGCATGTTGTAGGTGACCTCGCTCGGCATCGGGAAGCCCCGCTCCGATGAAATCCGCTTCATCGTGTCCAGCCAGTACGGCTTGAAGACTGCTGAAGCGTCCTTCCTCAACACCAGCCCGACGCCGCTCAGGCCCACCTTCAGGTTCGAGGGGTCATGGCCCGCCCGGACAGCTGTCTCGCGATAGAGCTGCGCGTGCTGGGCGAAGTTCCCCACGGCTCCCCCAAGCAAGGCAAAGATCACGGGCGTGCCCAGGCGTGCAGCCCGCACTGACGACGCCGGTGTGCCGCCGGTAGCGATCCAGATGTCGAGGTGCCCTGAGGTGGGCCGCGGCAGGATCAACGCATCATCCAAGGCGGCACGGAACTTGCCGGTCCAGGTAATGCGTTCAGCGGCGTCGAGCTGCAGCAGCAGCCGGATTTTCTCCTCGTAGAGCTCTTCGTAGTCCCCGAGTTCCGCCCCGAACAGCGGATAGGACTCGATGAAGGACCCCCGCCCGGCCGTGAGCTCAGCCCGGCCTCCGGAGAGGAGGTCGAGGGTCGCGAACTGCTGGTACACCCGCACCGGGTCCTCGGTGCTCAGGACTGTGACCGCCGAGCCGAGGTGGATCCTGGTGGTCTGCGCGGCGGCCGCGGCGAGCACGGGCACCACCGACGACACGGCGTAGTCCGGGCGGTGGTGTTCACCGATGCCGAAGTAGTCCAGTCCCACCTGGTCGGCGAGCCGGGCCCGCTCCAGCAGGTCCGCCATCCGCTGCTGCGGCGAAACCCGCTCTCCCGTCACCGGGTTGGGGTGGATGTCCCCGAAACTGTAGATACCGAGTTCCATGCGCGAGGCCCCTGACGTAGGTGGTGGCTAGGCTGCGATCCGCTGCGGGTGCGTGTAGCAGTTCAAAGAGGTGCCGCGGCTGAAGCCCACCAGGGTGATGCCGGTTTCCTCGGCGAGGTCGGCAGCCAACGACGACGGCGCGCTGACGGCCGACAGCACGGGGATCCCCGCAAGCTGCGCCTTCTGCACCAGCTCGAAGGAGGCCCGCCCGGACACCTGGAGGATGGTTCCCTTCAGGGGGAGCATTCCCTCCCGCAGCGCCCAGCCCACCACCTTGTCGACCGCGTTGTGCCGGCCTACGTCCTCACGAAGGCATAACAATTCGCCGTCGCGGGTGAACAGCCCCGCAGCGTGCACGCCTCCGGTCGAGTCGAACAGCTTTTGTGATTCACGCAGCCGGTCGGGCAGCCCGGCGAGCGCCGGGAGCGTGACCTGGGCGTCGTCGTCGTGCACGTCAAAACGGGACGACTTGCGCACCGCATCGATCGAGGCTGTGCCGCAGATTCCGCAGGAACTGGACGTGTACACGTGGCGTTCCATCGTGGTGTCCGGAAGTACCACATCGGGTCTGAGCTGGGATTCGACCACGTTGAAGGTCTGCTGACCGGCGTCGTCCACTCCTGCACAGTAGCGGAGACTGACCAGCTGCCCGGGCTCCCAGACGATGCCCTCAGAGACCAGGAATCCTGCCACCAGGTCAAAGTCGTCGCCGGGTGTGCGCATAGTCACCGAAAATGACTTTGCTCCCAAGCGGATCTCCAGCGGTTCCTCGCCGGCGAGAATATCCTCGCGCCGGCTGATGCCATTTTCGGTTGCGCCGAGGCGGAACCGGGTGATCTGGCGGCGCTGACTGACGCGCTTCTTCAATTTGCACTCCTACCGTTGTCCTAGGATGAGACTAGTGGACTTCTGACCCTAGGATGTGATGGCTATGGCGACTCGTGCGCCCAAAGATGGAATCAACGAAGCCGAAATTGAGGTCGGTAAGCCCAAGAGAAAAGCGGTGGGACTTCCCGCCGTTCTGAACTCCCTAAAGATTTCCCTGGACCAGATGGGTCCGGTGCGCAGCGCGCAGACGCTGCTGGCAGTGAACCAGGTAAAGGGTTTCGACTGCATGGGCTGCGCCTGGCCCGAGGGTGACAAACGGCACACCGCCGAGTTCTGCGAAAACGGCGCCAAGGCTGTCGCCGAAGAAGCGACGCGCCGCATCGTGACGCCGTCGTTCTTCGAGAAGCACTCGGTTGCCGAGCTCAACGAGCGCGATGAGTACTGGCTGGGCCAGCAGGGCCGCATCACCCATCCCATGCTCCTGGAAGAGGGCGGCACCCATTACCGTCCGGTGAGCTGGGATCAGGCCTACGACATCATCGTCGAAGAGCTGGCGGCACTGGACAGTCCCGACGAAGCGGTCTTCTACACCTCCGGCCGTACCTCCAACGAGGCGGCATTCCTGTACCAGTTGATGGTGCGTGGTATCGGCACCAACAACCTGCCTGACTGCTCGAACATGTGCCACGAGTCCTCGGGCTCCGCGCTGACCCAGACCATCGGCATCGGTAAGGGGACGGTGTCCCTCGAAGACGTCGACAAGGCCCCGCTGATCCTGGTCGCGGGCCAGAACCCGGGAACCAACCACCCCCGCATGCTGACGTCGCTGGAAAAGGCGAAGAAGAACGGCGGGCAGATCGTCGCGATCAACCCGCTGCCCGAGGCTGGGCTGCTGCGCTTCGAAAATCCGCAGAAGATCTCCGGCATCCTCGGCACCAGGTTCGGTGGCGGCACCCAGCTCTCCGACGATTTCCTCCAGATCCGCCTCGGCGGCGACCAGGCCCTGTTCCAGGGTCTCGGCAAGTACCTGCTGGAGCAGGAGGAGAAGACCGGGACGGTTTTCGACCACGAGTTCATCAAGGAACACACCACCGGCCTGGAAGAGTACCTGCAGGAACTGCGTGACGTGTCCTGGGACGAGATCGTCGAGGCCAGTGGAATCGCCAAGTCTCAGATCACCTCGGTCGGCGATCGGATGATCGCGTCCCCCGGCACCGTGGTGTGCTGGGCGATGGGTCTGACCCAGCACAAGCACTCGGTGAAGACACTGCGCGACGTCGTCAACGTCCTCCTGTTGCAGGGCAATATCGGGAAGCCTGGAGCGGGCGTCTGCCCGGTCCGGGGACACTCAAACGTGCAGGGCGACCGCACCATGGGCATCTTCGAGCGCATGCCCGACGGTTTCCACGACAGCCTGGACTCGCACTTCAACTTCGCGTCGCCGCGTAAGCACGGCGTCGATGTTGTTGCGGCGATCCGTTCCATGCGCGACGGCGGCGCGAAGGTCTTCATGGCGATGGGTGGCAACTTTGTGCGCGCCACTCCGGACTCCGATGTGACCGACAAGGCGCTCCGCAACACGCGCCTGACCGTACAGGTGTCGACGAAGATGAACCGTTCGCACCTGATCACCGGCCGTCGTGCCTTGATTCTGCCGGCCCTGGGCCGGACGGATCGGGACACCCAGGCCACCGGCGACCAGCGGGTGACGGTCGAAGACTCGATGAGTGCGGTGCATGCCTCGCGTGGACGGCTTCGTCCCCCAGGACCGGATGTGCGCTCGGAGATCTCGATCGTGTGTGAGCTCGGTGACCGGTTGTTCGCTCGCCCGGAGAGCCCGTTCCGCGACAACGCCCCGCAGATCGACTGGGTTGCGGCGCAGGCCGACTATTCGGTCATCCGTAACCACATTGAGGCGGTCATCCCTGGCTTCGAGGATTACAACACCCGGATTGAAACGGGTGGGTTCGTCCTGCCGAATGGTCCCCGTGACGGCCGGAAGTTCACCACTCCGTCCGGCAAGGCGGTCTTCACCGGCAACGCCCTCGAGTACCCGAAGATCCCCGAGGGGCGGCTGCTGCTGCAGACCCTACGGTCGCACGATCAGTACAACACGACGATCTACGGCAAGGATGACCGGTACCGCGGCATCCACGGCGGACGACGTGTGGTGCTGGTGCATGCGGACGATCTGGCAGCTGCTGGGATCGCCGAAGGAGAAATGGTGAACCTGGTCTCGCAGTTCTCCGATGGCGTTGAGCGCCGGGCCGAGAACTTCCGGGCGGTCACCTACGCCACCCCGCGGGGTTGCGCGGCCGCCTACTACCCCGAGACCAACGTGCTGGTGCCGTTGGATTCCACGGCTGACGTCAGTGGAACACCGACGTCCAAGTCGGTCATCATCCGGCTTGAGAAGATCGCCTGAGCTGAACCGCTCTGAGCCTGAAACACCGGCGCCCCCATTCAGCTGAATGGGCGCCGGTGTTTTAACAGGTGGAGTTTTAGCTGATCCATGGCAGGCGCAGCGCTGGCAACCTGTCCCCCGCAACGCAGCCGTCAGCCGGCACCACCATGACCCCGGCCGCGGAGGCGAGGCCTCTCAGCATGCCGGAGCGCTGGTGAGTGGCAGCGACGGCCCGGCCGGATTCCAGCCGGTAGGGCACCACCCGGCTCCGGCCGGGAAGCTCATCGAATGCTTCCCCGACGGTAACTTCGTCGGTTTCGGGGAACGGCGCCCCGCGCAGGCCTGCCAGCAGCGGGCCCACCACGGTAAACATGGCCATCATCGCGGCCAGGGGATTGCCGGGGAGACCTACCAGGAACCGGCCGTCCTGCAGTCGGGCCAGCAGCGTGGGGTGGCCGGGCCGCATCGCGATGCCGTCAATGATGAACTCTGCCTCGAGCGTCTCCAACGCGCGCCTGATGTGGTCAGCCGAGGAACTGCCCGTCCCGCCGGTGGTGATGAGGACGTCACCGGAGGCGCGAGCGAGGGAGAGTTCATCGAGCGCTTCGGCGCTGATGGCGGCGACGACGTCGTCGAGGTCATCCTTGGCACGGCCCGAGGTGTCGACGTGCCCACCCATCATCTGGACCAGACCGGGAAGCTGGGGACCAAACGTGTCACGGACCTGCCCCGGCTCGGGGAGCCCGGCTTCGATGACCTCGTCGCCGGTCAGCAGCAAGGACACCCGCGGTGCCCTCAGCACTGGAAGGTTGTCGTAGCCACAGACCGCGGCCAGGGCAATCTGGGCCGGGTTCAGGGTGACGTTCGCGGGAATGGTCTCGCTGCCCTGAGGGGCCTCCTCGCCGGCCGGTCGGATGTGTTCCTGGGGCCTCGGCTCGTCCGGCCGGGCCCGCTCGTTGCGGTCCAGGGAATCACCGCGGACGCGCCGTGCTCCATCCGGAGGATCCCGGTGGTCCCCTCCGGTACCACGCCGCCGGTCAGGATGAATGTCGCCTCCCCGGGAGCCAGCGGCCCCGCACCCGAATCCTGGTGCGGGGCAGGACGCGACCAGGGGTGCTCTTCCTTTGGTGCATGACTAACCAGTTGCCACGGTGGATTGCCGTTGACGGCCCATCCGTCCATGGCCGATGACGCGTAGTGCGGGATGGCCTGTAAAGCCGTGACCGGCTCGGCCAGTGTTTGTCCAAGCGCTTCGGAGAGCGGGACTGTCTGGTTGGCCATTGGCGTTCCGGCGTCGTAGGCGACGCGTCGCGCCTGCTCCCAGTCGAGGTTCCGGCCGGTGGAGTTGTCGGTGGCAGTATCACTCACTGGGGATTCGCTCATGGGGGATTCGCTCACTGGGCCTCCGCCGTTGGTGGGGCGGCCGCGTCTCCGGTGGGACACTGGCGGCGGGCAGCCTCAATCGCTGACTCCATGGCTACCGCCTCGGTAGCCTGCTGGCTGGCCACGGCAAGGCCAGCGGCATAGCCAGCAATGAAGGTGGTCAGCGGCGCTGCCGGGCGCACTATTGAATGGGCTGCGTCCCCCGCGAGGGAAAGGATGGCATCGATATCGATGGTGGTGCCCTGAAGCTCGAAGGCCTCAATGAGTTGGGCACTCCATTCCTGAAGGATCTGATCCTGTTTTTTCATCGCTGCTCCTGAATCTAGGTCGGTGCTGTGCCTGAGACACCGAGGGATTGAGCGTCAGCCCAGGTGTCGACGTCGGCGGTACTGCCCGGCCGAACGTCAATTGCTCTCCATTGCACCCTAGCAAGGAGTGCCTTCATCGATAGATTCTGGGCCCCTCCGGAGGCGTGGATCTCCTGCACCGCTAACCGCAGGTCAGCAAAACGGTAGAGGGCGGCCAGCGGCTGGTCCCGGCCGCCGTCGTGCGCCATCGCCGAGGAATCCGGACGATCGACCGCCGCTTTCAGAAGCGAAGGAATCGCCTCCGCGATGCGCGGCATGTCGCACGCCAGCACCAGCAGCCACGGTGTCGAGTCGTCCTGTAAATGGTCGACGGCGGCAGCCAGCGCCGCGGCCGGCCCGCCGAACGGGGGCGACTCGCGGACAAACTCGCGCGACACCGGTTGAGCCCGGAAGGTTGCGCCATCGACGTCGTCTGGCCCGACGACGACAATCCGTCGTGCAGCTGCCGCGGCCTGACAGGTCAGGTCAAGCAGGCTTTGCCCGTTGAGCTCGAGATGGGCCTTGGGTGTACCTCCCAGGCGTGAGGATCTGCCACCCGAGAGCACTACGGCATTGAAGGCAACGGGTACCTGAGCGCTCAAGCGGCGCTCTCCGACCGGAGGAAGGCGCTCCACTGCGGGGCTGGCTTCTCGATCTCACGGAAGTGGTGGGATGGGCCGCGGGGCGGTTGTGGGGTGACCCCCAGCTGCCACCCCAGGGAGGCGAGCGTCTTGTCACCTTTGTCGTTGTTGCACCTGAGGCAGCAGGCTACGAGGTTTTCCCAGCTGGAGTCCCCGCCGCGGGAGCGTGGATACACGTGATCGATGGTGGAGGCGCTTTTGCCGCAGTAGGCGCACAGATGGTTGTCGCGGCGCAGCACACCCCTGCGGGTGACCACGAGACTTTGCCGGTAGGGGATTTTCACGTACCGGTTCAGCAGGATGACCGAGGGGCGCCCGAGAATCTCATTGGGTCCGATGACCGGTTCCTCCCCTTCCGCGACGACGCTGGCTTTGCCGGCCAGCACAAGGACCAGCGCCCGGCGGAAGGTCACTACCGCCAGCGGCTCATATCCAGCATTCAGAACGAGAGTGCGCATGCACATTCCTCTTTGCCGATCAGGCCTCTACCCCTATCGCCGGGGTCGCAGGCCGAAATCCTGACTCCTTTTGAGTAAGGGTAGTTCGGCTGACGCTCGGTTAGCTAATTTTGATGGAGCTGGTCCACGCGTGTCGTCGCGGACCGATCGCCTTGACAGTCCGGGCGGCTGCCAGACGCACAAAAAGACCCGGAGGAAATTCCTCCGGGTCTTTTGTCGTAATGCGGGGTGTTCCTAGCCGCCGACGCGGATGAAGACTGGGCCCGAACCAAGGTCGGCTGGAGCGACGACGGTCTGGTTGCCGTTGAACCCGCCGTGGACTGCCTGACCGCCACCGATGTACACAGCAATGTGGGCCACTCCGGCTCCGCCATCTGTGTAGTAGATGAGGTCACCTGGGATGGCTTCGCCGGCGCTGACCGTGCGTCCGAGGGACAAGTACCCGGCTGGCCAGCGTGGAAGTTGATCCCTGCTGCTGCCAGGGCGTTGCTCACCAGACGGGTGCAGTCCTGGGTGACTCCCAGCTGAGCCTGTGCTGCGGCCGCGATTGTTGCTGCCTTCCCTGAGGATGCGGCTGGGGCTTTCTGCGCGACGGGGGCCTCGGCTGCCGGAGCGGCCTGTGCTGGAGTGGTCCGGACGGGCGCTTCCGGCTCGACGTTCACTGCAGGTGTTACGGTAACCGGCTCTACGGTTTCGGGCTCAGCGGCCGGGGCCACGGCCGGAGCCTCTTCGATCTCCACAACGGTCTCAGCCTGAACAGTGACTGCTGGGGCTTCGACGACTGCTGGGGCTGCTACGGCTTTGACCGGGGTGCGGTTGAACGCAATGTCGGCGTCTGCGGGTGCTTCGACGGCGGCTGGTGCGGCCTGGATCTCCAGCGCGGAGGTCAGGGTGGTCCGTTCGGCTGATTCGAGGGAGAGCTCAGCAGCGTTGGCCGATACCCCACCGGTCAGGACCAGGCCTGATGCTGCGGCGATTACGGCTGCCTGACGGCCCATGCCGCCAGCGTTCTCGGTTACTGCTTTGGCCAGAGCCGAGAAGTTGGTGTTGTGGCGCTTATCGGCACGGTGGCGTGCAATAGCTGTGCGAGTTGTCATTTTTGCGTTCTC
Source organism: Arthrobacter sp. Bz4 (assembly GCF_003075455.1). Classification (GTDB taxonomy): domain Bacteria; phylum Actinomycetota; class Actinomycetes; order Actinomycetales; family Micrococcaceae; genus Arthrobacter_D. The sequence continues at coordinate 23,227 of NZ_QDAE01000004.1, read as the reverse complement.
CAGGGTTCGGTGTGGTCTTAGCTAACGCGGACGAAGCTAGCGCCGGGGAGGTCGGAAAGGGAATGGAGGTCGGTGTTCATGCCGTTCAGGCCACCGCTGATGACTTGGCCGTTTCCGACGTAGATGGCTACGTGGCCGGCGGTGATTACCAGGTCGCCCGCCGCTGGAGAGCCAACAACTGATCCGAAGGCGAAGAAATCGCCAGGCGCAATGTCGCCAACGGACTTGCCGACGGAGCGAAGTGCCTTCTCAACCATGGCGGTGCAGTCCTGCCCGACACCGATCTGGGAGTAGGCGGATCCGACCAGACCAGCGGCGATGTTACCGGAAGGCGCAGCCTTGGGGGCTGGCTTTTCGGCTGCGGGCGTCTGGGCTGGCGCAGCTGGTGCGACTACTGCTTCTGCTGCGGGCGCCTCAACTGGCGCTGCCTCGACTGGCGCTGCTTCCTGCACGGCGGGCTCTGCCACCATTTCGGCTACCGGCTCAGCGGCGGGTGTTATTGGCTCGATGACGTCGGCCTGCACCTCGACGACTGGAGCAGCTACGGCGGCGGGCGTTGCCGACACGGCTGCACGCTCGAAGGTGATCTCGGCGGTGGCGGGAGCGCTTACGGCGTCAGCCGTAGCAGCAATCGAGTTCAGGGGGGTGGAGAGCTGAACGACACGCTCGGACTCACCGAACCCGTGGGCTGGCAGTCCGGCGGTCAGGACGAGCCCTGACGCTGCGACGATGACTGCTGCCTGGCGGCCGACGGAACCAGCGTTCGAGGAGACGGCGCTTGAGATGGCTGTCAGGGGGCTGGTGTGCGTACGGGCGGCCCTGTGGCGGCCCAGAGAAGAGCTAGTTGACACGTTCGATTGCCTCTCCCAATTGCCTGCGAGGTGAGCTGTCGGATTCGGATGGGAGTCACCCGGCCCTCTGATTCCCAGTGGAATCAGACGACTTAACCCCAAGGATTTCTTGCGAAATCCACTAATTGGTTCCCCCGCCTCTGCCATGCGAATTGTGCGAACGGAACCTCAGGCAGTGGCAGAGCTAGGCGATCTGCTCGAGGGTGCCAAACCTATTAGAATTTGGCACGAGATCGACGGTACATGAGATTGACCGCAATGTCACATTCCGGTCACGAAACGGTGTGTCCTTGGTTACAGCCAGCCCATGGGGTCCACGGCCTGACCGTCAACCATCACTTCAAAATGCAGGTGGCAGCCGGTGGATGCACCGGTACTACCGCTCTGGGCGACGACCTCACCGCGGTCCACTGACTGCCCCTCCTGGACACTGCTGGACGAGAGATGGTTGTACGTGGATTCGAGCCCGTTGCCGTGATCGATGACCACGCGGTTTCCACCGCCATAGGGGTGCCAGCTGGCAAAGGTGACAGTGCCGGACGCTGCCGCGAACACTTCAGTGCCGCACGAGCTGCTGAAGTCCTGGCCTGAGTGGAGTTCCCCACCCAGGCCGGTAATCGGACTGACCCGGTAACCGAACGGGGACGTGACAATCAGCTTGTCCATGGGAGCTGACAGGGAGCCGCGGGCCGCGGCAGGCACAGCCGCTGAGTCTGCAGCGGTCATGATCTCGCTGAGCTTGGCGTCTGCGTCGAAGGTGCTCTGCAATGCGGTGCGGCTGAAGTCGACCAGCGCCGCGTCGGGAACGCTGATTTCCCGGGGCGCGACAGTCGCCTGCACGGTGGGCGCAACGGCTGCGGCGGCCGCGTTGTCGTTCTGTGGGGCCGTCCCCGCGGTGGTGGGTAGCGTAACGGTCAGCACCAGCCCGGACGCGGCGGCGGCGATGGCGAATTTTTGGCTCATCCCGGTGAGCGAAAAGTCGCCCCTGACCCGTGTTGCTCGTCGTCGTCGTTCGAGTCGTTGCGCGTCCCGAGGACGCACGGCAGGTACTGGGGCGCCGGCACGGCGGCGTCCCGAAGCATGGTGCTTCGACAAAGGGTCCCTTTCGTATATGCCTGCGAAGTTAGCTGTCGGATTCGAGTTCGGGAAGAAACTCGGCCCTGACCGGTCCGCCGAAGCAGCACCGCGTCCGGACTTCACCCCAAGGCGGCTTATCAGCCGCCGTCTGATGGGTCCTCCGCCCCTGTCACGGGTCTCAGCATCCAAATCCGCTGACAGGGTCAGGCGTGCGGTTTAGATAACGCTGATGTATCAACGTCAGCTTTCCATCATCCACGACCATAAGCAAAAGAGATACGTTCGTTATCTTTTCCTGTGGATAACTTGCGGCAATATTGTGCCGTGGAGGGTTAGAGAGCCGGCCCGGCGACCGACACGAACACGTGTGCGGCGACCTCCGGCGGGAGCTCCAGCGCGCCCTCGATACCCTCGACCCTGACCGACACATAGTCGCCGGCCGCCTGCACCCCGATGACCGTTCCGGGCCGCAACCCACCCTCATCGAGTTGGGAGAGCAGTTCCGGGTCCACCTGAATGGGCTCGGCCAGCCGGACAAGGGTAATCACTGACCCCTGAGGATTGGCGCCGATCACCGACAGGAGGCTGCGGACACCGTCGGTGAAGCCCTGGGTTGGCGGGCCGCCCAGGGCCTCAAGCCCCGGAATAGGGTTGCCGTATGGAGACTCGGTGGGCTTTCCCAGCAGCTCGTACAACCGCTGTTCAACCCGCTCGCTCATCACGTGCTCCCAGCGGCAGGCCTCTTCGTGGACATAAGCCCAATCCAGGCCAATCACGTCGGAGAGGAGACGTTCGGCGAGGCGGTGCTTGCGCATCACCCCGATGGCGCGACGGCGGCCAAGGTCAGTGAATTCGAGGTGGCGATCGCCCGAGACGATCACCAGCCCGTCGCGCTCCATCCGGCCGATGGTCTGGGAGACGGTAGGACCGGAATGGCGGAGCCGTTCAGCGATCCGGGCGCGGAGGGCAACAATGTTTTCCTCCTCCAGTTCCAGGATGGTCCGCAGATACATCTCAGTGGTATCGATGAGGTCCGTCATGCGGTTCAGCTCCTAGGCACTGGTGCGGGATGGAACAGCGGGCAGCTTTCGCGGTGGGAGCGCGGCACATATCGCCAGCGCCGAACACAAGTTCTACGCTCACCAAGGTTAACCCATTTACCAGAGGCCGCGGCAATCAGCGGCAACCGGGTGCCCGGTCGGGGCATGTTCACAAATGCCGCCAGGGCCGGGTAGTGCGGCAGAATGTATCCCGTCTTGTGTCGCACGCTTACCCCCTTGGAGAGACCATGAGCATTTCCCCGGACCAATTGATCCCCGCTGGCCTCCTTCCCGCCGACGGGCGTTTCGGAGCCGGCCCGTCGAAGGTGCGCGACGAGCAGATGGAGGCCCTCGCGCAGGCCGGACGGACCCTGCTTGGCACGTCCCACCGTCAGGCGCCGGTGCGCAACCTTGTCGGTTCGGTCCGGGAAGGCCTGAGCCAGCTGTTCAACGCGCCGGCCGGCTACGAGGTGGTGCTGGGCGTTGGTGGGTCAACAGCGTTCTGGGATGTTGCATCCTTCGGGCTGGTGCAGGACAAGGCCCAGCACCTGTCGTTCGGGGAATTCGGGGCGAAGTTCGCTTCCGCCACCAACAAGGCGCCCTTCCTCCAGGCGTCCTCGGTGATCACCTCGGCCCCGGGGACGCGCCCCACCCCTGCAGCGGAAACAGGCGTGGACGTCTACGCCTGGCCGCAGAACGAGACCTCCACCGGTGTGGCAGCACCGGTGCACCGGGTCGACGGCGCCGCACCGGATGCCTTGGTCCTCATCGACGCGACGTCGGCCGCCGGCGGCCTGGACGTGGATGTCAGTGGGTCCGACGTCTACTACTTCGCGCCCCAGAAAAACTTCGCGTCCGACGGCGGCCTGTGGCTTGGCCTGTTCTCGCCGGCCGCGCTGGAGCGCGCAGCCCGGATCGCGGCGACCGACCGTTGGATCCCTGATTTCCTGAACCTCCAGACGGCCATCGACAACTCTTTACTCAACCAGACCTACAACACCCCGTCCCTGGCCACCCTGGTGACTCTCAACGCCCAGGTCGAATGGTTGAACCAGAGCGGCGGTCTCGAGTTCGCTGCGGCCCGCACCGCGGAGTCCGCGGGGCGGGTCTACCAGTGGGCGGAAGCGTCCGACGTCGCCACCCCCTTCGTCACGCGCGCCGAGGACCGCTCCAATGTCATTACGACCATCGACTTCGACGACTCCGTTGACGCTGCGTCACTCGCGAAGGTGTTGCGTGCCAACGGCATTGTCGACGTCGAGCCGTACCGGAAGTTGGGCCGGAACCAGCTGCGCATCGCGACGTTCGTCTCGATTGAACCGGACGATATTTCAGCCCTGCTGGCCTGCATCGACTTCGTGATCGGCGGACGCTAGCCCTCCGCCGCCCCTAAGATCCCAAAAGCCTGTGGCTGGCAGGGATCTTAGGGATCGGTGAGAGGTTTCCCGAAGTCAGTTTCAATCCGCAGCCGACGCCGTGGGGCCGGATCGTAGCGAAGCCGTAGATGGTGGGCCCGCCAGGCCCAGATCATTCCAGCCAGCGCCGCAATGATGCCGGCCGCTGCGGCGACGGCGAGGCTCCACCGTGGACCAAAAGTGTTGGAGACCAGGCCGACGATTGGTGCGCCGAGCGGTGTGCCGCCGAGGAAAATGGCGAAATACAGCGCCATGACCCTGCCGCGCATCACCTGCTCGGTGGTGGTCTGGACGTACGCATTGGCACTGGTCATGAGTGTCAGCGCGAACAGGCCCACCGGGATCAGGGTGAGACCGAACAGCCAGACCGTGGGGGCCAGCGCTGCTGCGGCACAGGCGACCCCGAAAGCTGCTGCCGCCCCGTAAATGAACCGGAGCCTCGGTTTGCTGCGGCGGGCCGAGAGCAGAGCGCCCGCTACCGAGCCGACGGCCATCACCGATGACAGCACGCCGAACACTCCGGCGCCACTGTTGAACTCGGTGCGTGCCATCGCCGCGATGTAGACGGCAAAGTTGAGTCCAAAGGTGCCGACGATGAAGATCGCGAGCATCACCATCATCAGGTCGGGCCGGTTACGCACATATCTGAAGCCCTCCCGAATCCGGCCCTTGCCCGGCGGAGACTTCTCCAGGACTCGCAACTCGGACCGTCTGATGGTCATCAGCACAAAGATCATGGCGCCGAACGTGAGCGCGTTGATCATAAATACCCAGCCGGGGCCCACCGCCACGGTGAGCAGACCCGCCACCGCTGGGCCAACCATCCGCGCACCGTTGAAAGAGGCGCTATTCAAAGCGACTGCGTTGGGGAGATAGTCGTCCCTGACCAATTCGGAGACGAATGTCTGCCGTGCTGGCGCGTCGACCGCGGAAACGAATCCGAGGGCGAGGGCAAAGGCGTACACATGCCAGAGTTCGGCCACCCCGAGCACCACCATCAGCCCGAGTCCGACGCCGAGTGCCGCCATCGAGAGCTGGGTGATAATCAGTAGTTTCCGCCGGTCCACCGAGTCTGCGATCAGACCTGCCCAGGGGGCGACGAGCAGTTGGGGGCCGAGCTGGAGCGCCATGACAATGCCCATGGCTGCTGCATCCTGATCGGTGAGGATGTCATACACCAGCCAGTCCTGGGCGGTGCGTTGCATCCAGGTGCCGATGTTGGAGACCAGTGCTCCGAAAAACCAGACCCGGTAGTTATGGATATGCAGCGAGCGGAACATCCCCATCAGGTGAGTTCCGCTCGGCCTCGTCCGCAACTACCGTGAGTCAACTGCTTATTCTCCTCCAGCAGCGTCAGGGGAAACTGATTCGTCCTTGGCGGAGTCCTCGGGGCGTACCCGCTCGGCCCAGGGAATCCAGGGTGGGGACAGCAATGACGTCTCGGACGGCAGCAGGCCAACCTCGGAGATCGTCGGTTCCTTACCGCGGGGTACCCGGGCCAGGGTGGCAAACCAGTGCCAGCCGCCGTAGCCGGGCAGGTGGGCTTCGAACCGGTGGGTCACCACCCGTTCGGCGTCGGGATAGGCGCCCACATGGGTGCCGACCTGCCCCTGCTCGGCAATCTCGTTCACACCGTTTCGCGCGAATTCCACAGCATCTGCCAATAGAGCGTCGGGCTTGGACGGTTTCCGGGGTGCACGACGTTTCGGCGGAACCACTGCGTCGTCGGCCGCCTCCGCGATCGCCGGGTCAGCGACGTCCGCTGAATGAGCGACGATTTCCAGGTCTGAATCCACGATCTGGCCTACGCGTCCAGATCGTCCGCGACCGCGCGGAGGACCGCTGCGACCTTGCCGGCGTGCGACTTGTCGGGGTACCGGCCACGGCGCAGCCCATTGGAGACGTCGTCGAGCAACTTGATGAGGTCCTCGGTGATCACGGCCATATCATCGGCGCTTTTACGTGTTGCCTTCGCAACCGAGGCCGGCGCCTCGAGGATGCGGGCGGAGAGCGCCTGAAGTCCCTTGCGGCCGTCGGCGACGCCGAACTCCAGTTTGGTGCCCACCTTCACCTCGGTCACTCCTGCGGGTAGCGCCGAGGCATGAAGGAAGACCTCCTGGCCGTCGTCGGTAGCCAGGAAACCAAAACCCTTTTCAGCGTCAAACCACTTGACCTTGCCAATAGGCACGTCGTTACCTCGTTCTGTAGGTGCTGCGTCGGACACTGCTGTGACCGTGCCGATCCTTGGAAAAGGATCTGGTGCCCATGTCCTTGCGGCGGGGCCAGCGTCTCGTCGGGAAAGTCTCTGCCTTCCAGAATATCCTCTCTACCAGTGTGCTTCATGAAAGGGGCACACCTTGTACGCTGTTAGCGTTATGGCAAATACCTCACCCCGCCCCCTTCCAGACCACGGATCCAGCACTCCGGAGCGGAACCTGCCGCGCCTGATCCTGATGGTGACAGCCGTGGCCCTGGCGATCATCGGCTTGCTTTCGCTTACTGCCGTGCTGATCACTGCCTTTTTCCAGGGCACCGTGTGGCCAGGCTTTGTTGCCGGAGCCTACATCTGCCTTCCGGTGGCCTTTATCCTCATGATCCTCATGGTGATCTCGGGAATTCGGACCCGCAGGCGGGCCTGACTCCAGCTCCTGCCGCGGGCTCCCACCGGGCGATCGGGCGGGGCGAGCACAGGCAAACGGGGTAACGTTGTCATAATGTCCGCTATCCGCGATCTGGCCACCGATTTGGCTGCACGCAGCGACGCACGGCTCCGTGACCTTCTCACAGCGCGCCCGGACCTCGTTCTCCCACCGGTCCCCGATTTCGCCGCCCTCGCCGCCCGCGCTTCCACCCGGGTCAGCGTCCAGCGGGCGCTGGAAAACCTGAGCGAACCCCAGCTGGACGTGCTCACTGCCGTGCAGCTTTCAACTCATGGTGACACCGGGCAAAGCACCACCGCGGCCTGGCTCCGGTCGGACATCAAGGGGTCGACCGTGAAGGTCCTGGACGGATTCCTGGCCCATTTACATGCGCTCGCTCTGCTCCGCCGCGCCCCGGCCCCGCCGGAGGCCCCGGCCGCCGACCAGAACCGCCGGTTCTACCTTCCCGTTGCCTCCCTGACCGAGGCCCTGGGCCCCTACCCTGCCGGGCTGGGCCGGGAGATCACCCAGCTGGTCCGGCTTCTCCCCGGGTACGCCAAACAGCTGCCCGTCGGCGTCGACCGGCTCCGCGAACTCGGGCTGGAGATCGGCGAGGCCACCACAGCCGACGCCGCAGCCGAGGTCCTCCACGACGTCGTTTCGACTCCCGCCGGCTGGGAGGCCCTGCTGTCCCTGGCACCCGAACGCACCAGTGACCTGCTCGGCAAATTCAGTGTCTCGGCGGTCGGTGCGTCCCCGGTGAGCGCTGAGGACCCGGGTTCACCGATTCAGTGGTTACTCACCCACGGGCTCCTCGCCCGCCTGGATGCGAGCCATGTTGAGCTCCCCCGCGCCGTGGGACGGGCCGCGCGTGGTCATTCCATCATCGAGCAGCTGCGCTGTGACCCCCCGGTTCCCGAGCTTCGAACCATCCGGAACAGTCTGCGGGATAACGCCGCGCACAGCGCGGTCGCCGAAACCCTCCGTCTGGTCACCGACCTCGTCGCAGCCGTCGAGGTTTCCCCGATCACCACGTTGCGGTCCGGCGGGGTGGGCGTCCGGGAAATCCGGCGGCTCGCCGATGCCCTGCGGGTCGACACCGAGCAGGCTGCCTGGCTGGTGGAGCTCGCGGCCCTCGCCGGCCTGCTGGTACTCGACGTCGACACCTCCCGTTGGCGCATTGAACCAGGCACTCTCTGGCTGGCGCAGGACCGGGTGGAGCAGTGGCACCGTCTGGCGACCACGTGGCTGGATGCGCAACGCGCGCCGTCGTTGGTAGGAACCCAGCTCACCGCCGGTGCCACGGTGAACGCTTTGGCGGCCGAGGCCGGCCGACCCGACGCCCCCCACATCCGGTCCCGGATGCTGGCGGCGCTGGCTGCCCTCAGCGACGACGCCAGCGGGCACCCTATTGACGGCGCCATGTCGGCCGTATTGCAGACCCGCGACGTCGTCGAGTGGCTTACGTGGAGCCAGCCGCGCCTGCAGCGGCGCTTTGCCCGGCTGGTTCCGGGCATGCTCACGGAGGCGTCCCGCCTTGGCCTGATGGGGTCCGGCGCATTGACTGAGCTAGGCTCCCTGACCGCAGCCGGCAGGCACGACGACGCCGCCGCCGTCCTGCGCGGCGCCCTGCCCGCCCCGCTGCGGCACTTCATGTTGCAGGCAGACCTGACCGCTGTTGCCCCCGGATATCTCGAGCCCGAGGTCGCCACCGAGTTGGCCCTCCTCTCCACCCCCGAGGGCCAGGGGCCAGCCAGCATCTACCGGTTCTCGGCGGAGTCGCTGCGCCGCGCATTCGACGACGGCCAGGATGCCTCGACGATTCTGTCGTTCCTGGCACGCCATTCGGCCACCGACGTTCCACAGCCGTTGAAGTACCTGGTCGACGACACCGCGTCGAGATACGGCCGCCTCCGGGTGGGCAGGGCCAGCAGCTATGTTCGCAGCGACGATGATGCGGCGCTTTCAGCCCTCCTGACCGATCCCCGGGCCGCAGCACTTGGCCTGGTGCAGCTCGCGCCGACAGTCGTGATTTCCCAGGCGTCCGGGCCGGAGCTCGCGGCGGTCCTGCGTGACCTCGGGTACGCCCCCGCCCTCGAGGGCTTGGCTGTGCCATCCAGTCCCGGACGGTCCGGCCCCGCAGGCGGGCCGGGAAGCGTGACGGCGGCGTCGTCGCGGGTGACGTTGAACCCCTGGACCCTCTCATCGGAGGACATCGCCAACCAGGTGGCAGTACTTCGCGGTGCCGGGGTGGCGCCTGCGGACGGAATGTCGACCACTGAGAGTGACACCCTGCTGGGGCTCGAGACCCTCCGCAAGGCAATCCGGCTGCGACGCCCGGTCCGGCTCGGGTTCGCCGACAGCCAGGGGAATTCCACCCGGCAGGTCCTTGTTCCACTATCAGTATCCGGCGGCAGGGTCCGGGTCATTGACCCGGCCAACGAGGTCGAAAAAGTCGTCTCGATCCACCGGATCATGGACGTTGAACTACTTTCCATCGATGAAGGGGCAGTAACTGATGCCTGACGGCCCGCTGATCGTCCAAAGCGACAAAACCATCCTGCTTGAGGTGGACCACGAACAATCCACCGAAGCACGGCACGCGATCGCGGCGTTCGCTGAGCTGGAACGCGCCCCTGAACACGTCCACAGCTATCGGCTGACTCCGCTCGGGCTGTGGAATGCCCGTGCGGCAGGGCTCGACGCCGAGCATGTCCTCGACACCCTGCTGAAATACTCACGGTTCCCGGTACCCCACGCACTGCTGGTGGACATTGAAGAGACCATGTCACGGTACGGACGGCTCCGCCTTGAGAAGGACGACCAGCATGGGCTGGTCCTGCGCACCAACGACTACCCGGTCCTTGAAGAGGTGCTGCACGCCAAGAAGATCCAGCCCCTGCTGGGCCCGCGTATCGACGGAGAAACGGTGGTGGTGCACTCCTCCCAGCGCGGTCAGCTCAAACAGTTGCTTCTGAAGCTGGGCTGGCCGGCGGAGGACTTTGCCGGCTATGTGGATGGCAAACCCCACCCCATCGCCCTGCTCGAGGACGGGTGGACGCTGCGCCCCTATCAGAAGCTGGCCATGGAAAACTTCTGGTCGGGCGGCTCGGGCGTCGTCGTACTCCCCTGCGGTGCGGGCAAAACCCTGGTGGGCGCTGCAGCGATGGCGACCTCCCAGACCACCACGTTGATCCTGGTCACCAACACCGTCTCCGCCCGCCAGTGGAAGGATGAGCTGCTGAAGCGCACGTCCCTGACCGAGGACGAGATCGGTGAGTACTCGGGCGCGGTCAAGGAGATTCGGCCGGTCACCATAGCCACCTATCAGGTGCTGACGTTGCGGCGGGGTGGACTCTACCCGCACCTCGAACTCCTCGACGCGAATGACTGGGGGCTGATCGTCTATGACGAGGTGCACCTGTTGCCTGCCCCAATCTTCCGCATGACAGCCGATCTGCAGGCACGACGCCGACTCGGCCTGACCGCGACCCTGGTCAGGGAGGATGGCCGGGAGGGCGAAGTGTTCTCCCTCATCGGCCCCAAACGCTATGACGCCCCCTGGAAGGACATCGAGGCGCAGGGCTACATCGCGCCGGCCGACTGTGTGGAGGTGCGAGTGGATCTGCCGCGCGACGAGCGGGTTGCCTACGCGATGGCCGAGGACGGCGACAAGTACCGCCTGTGCGCCACGTCGGAGACCAAGAGCGGCGTGGTCGAAAAGCTGGTCGCCTCGCACCAGGGCGAGCAGCTGCTGGTGATCGGCCAGTACATCGACCAGTTGGACGAGCTCGGCGAGCGCCTGAATGCCCCGGTGATCAAGGGGGACACTTCCGTGAAGGAACGGCAGCGGCTGTTTGGCGAGTTCCGCAACGGGGAAATCCACACTCTTGTGGTGTCGAAGGTAGCCAACTTTTCCATCGACCTCCCCGAGGCCTCGGTCGCCATCCAGGTGTCCGGGTCCTTTGGATCCCGGCAGGAGGAAGCTCAACGACTGGGTCGCCTGCTGCGCCCCAAGGCCGATGGTCGGGCCGCAAGGTTCTACACCGTGGTCGCGCGGGACACGATTGACCAGGACTTCGCCGCAAAACGGCAACGGTTCCTGGCCGAGCAGGGCTATGCCTACCGGATCATGGACGCCGCGGACATTCCTCAGGGCTGACATACGGGAAGCTTTCACGCACTATCCAGACAACTCCCAGTGTCTGGGAGGATACTGGGAACTGTGAAAAAGACTGGACCTGAAGCAAAACTCCTCGTAGTGGATGACGAGCCAAACATTCGTGAGCTCCTCTCCACCTCCCTGCGTTTCGCGGGTTTCGACGTCGTCGCTGCCGCCAACGGCCGCGAAGCGCTGGCCGCTGCCGAGACCCATAACCCCGACCTGGCAGTACTCGATGTCATGTTGCCGGACATGGATGGTTTCACAGTGACCCGCCGGCTTCGTGCCGCCGGACGGCACTTCCCCGTTGTGTTCCTCACCGCTCGAGACGACACCGACGATAAGGTCACCGGGCTGACCGTGGGCGGCGACGATTACGTCACCAAACCGTTCAGCCTCGATGAGGTGGTGGCCCGGATCCGTGCCGTCCTCCGCCGCACCCAGCCCATGGACGATGACGACGCCGTGATCCGCGTGGACGATCTGGAGCTCGACGACGACGCCCACGAGGTACGCCGGGCGGGTGAGGTCATCGATCTCTCCCCCACCGAGTTCAAGCTGCTGCGCTACCTGATGATGAACCCTAACCGGGTGCTCTCAAAGGCCCAGATCCTCGATCATGTGTGGGAGTACGACTTCAACGGGGATGCCTCGATTGTCGAGTCCTACATCTCCTATCTGCGGCGCAAGATCGACAAGAACCCTGACGCGGTGGCCCTGATCCAGACCAAGAGGGGCGTCGGCTATCTGCTGCGTACCTCTGACAAGCGGTAGGTGCCGGCCCACGTGATTGATCGGTGGAAAGCCGCATCGCTGCGCACCCAACTGGTGGCCACCATGACTCTGCTCATGGTGGTCACTGTTGCGATTACCGGCATTGTCACGGTCTCGATGCTGCGCGGCAGCCTGATTGAGCAAATGGATCTGGATATCCGGGCCAACGCCGACGCCGTGGCGCAAAACATCCTTCCCGACGGTGCCACCGATGGAACCTTGCTACGGTTCTATGGCGAGCTCAGGGACGTGGACGGCCAGAAGCTCAGGGGAACCCTGTCCGAGGAATCGGCGGACTTCCCGGTCATCCCCGAAATTCCGGTCGAGGAAGTGTCCGCCCGGGAGCAGAAGGGCTTTACGGTGCCAGGGAGCGCTCCCGGCAGCCCCGGTTGGCGGGTGAAGCTCTATGCACTGAGCAACGGCCAGGGCAGCGTGGCCATTGCTTCGAGCCTGGCTACGGTCAACAAATCACTGGAGGAGGCCGGGCAGATCATCTTCTTCGTCGGCCTCGGGGCGACGATGGTGGCCAGCGGTATCGCCTTCGTTGCCGTGACCCGTCAGTTCAGGCCACTGGGTCGGGTGGAACGGACTGCTGCGGCGATCGCCGCCGGCGACCTTTCCCGACGCGTCGAGGTGGAACGGCCGGCCACTGAGGTGGGGAGGTTGTCGCGTTCACTCAACGCCATGCTCGCCCATATCGAGACAGCGTTCTCGGCCCGAACGGAATCCGAACGCAAGATGCGTCGTTTCGTCGCTGACGCGTCCCACGAACTGCGCACCCCGCTCGTAACTATCAGAGGGTTCTCGGAACTGTACCGGCACGGAGCGCTGCAGAACGACGACGACGTGCGGGCGGCGATGGGCCGGATCGAAAGTGAAGCCAAGCGGATGGGTGAGCTGGTTGAGGACCTGCTGACGCTCGCCAGGATCGACGAACAGCGCCCGCTGGAATCCGAACCACTGGACCTGGTCATTCTCGGCAACGATGCAGCGCTCGATGCCCGTGCGATTGCCCCTGATCGTGAAATCACCGTCATTGGTCTGGACGGCGGTCCTGCGCATTCGGCACCAACCGTTGGGGACGAGGCCAGGCTCCGTCAGGTCGTGGCCAACCTCATGACCAATGCTTTGCGGTACACCCCCGATGGCACCCCGATCGAAGTCGCGATTGGTGTGGCGCCGGTGATCCACGGTCGGATGGACTCGGTGATCGAGGTCAGGGACCACGGCCCGGGTATCTCCGAGGAAGACGCGGCGCGGGTTTTCGAGCGGTTCTACCGCGCCGACTCATCCCGCTACCGCGAGACCGGCGGCACCGGCCTGGGGCTGGCGATTGTTGCTGCCCTGGTGGCCCAGCATGACGGCTCTGTGCGGTTGGAGGAGACCTCCGGCGGCGGAGCCACCCTGTCCATCCGGCTGCGGTATAGCGCCCTCGAATCGGATGACTCCTCCTCCACAGCCTTTTAGGCATGGGCGCTGCCCACTTTTCCGGCTTTCCCTCCCGGAACCCCTGAGCGTCCGGCCTAGGGTCGAAGCTAACCAGCAATGGTCCGGGAGTGGCCGTCAATGAGGAGGAAGCACATGGCAAACTTTCAGGTCGACACAGATGCACTCGCTGCAAAGGGCAGCGAAGTGCAGGGAACCATCGGCCGGCTGCAGTCCGAGGTGAATACGATGCAGGCGGGCCTGCTGGAACTGGAGATGCTGTGGAAGGGGCAGGCCGCCGCGAATTTCCAGCAGGCTGTGGCTCAATGGCGTGCCACCCAGGCCCGGGTAGAGGAGTCGTTGGCGGAGATCAATCATGCCCTGACGGTGGCCACCCAGCAATACGCCGACGCCGAACTGAGCAATGCGCGGATGTTCCTGTACTGAGCCTGGACTACCCTCCTGCCCACGGTGACCGGCAGGCCGAGCTTCCCGGTTAACGCCGGAAGGACGGCACCCCGTGAGGGTACCGTCCTTCCAGATTCAGCAAGGCGAGGTGGTGACACCTCGCCGGTGGGGACTAGAAGCCGCCCATACCGCCCATGCCGCCCATTTCGTCGCCGCCGCCGCCGCCGGCTGGAGCCTTTTCAGGCTTGTCAGCTACTACGGCTTCGGTGGTGAGGAACAGACCAGCGATGGATGCCGCGTTCTGCAGTGCAGAGCGGGTGACCTTTACGGGGTCGTTGACTCCGGCTGCCAGCAGGTCTTCGTACACGCCGGTTGCTGCGTTCAGGCCGTGGCCTGCAGGCAGTCCGCGGACCTTGTCGACAACGACGCCTGGCTCAAGGCCGGCGTTGAAGGCGATCTGCTTCAGAGGAGCGTCGATGGCAACGCGAACTATGTTCGCGCCGGTTGCCTCGTCGCCTTCGAGCTGCAGTGATGCGAAAGCCTTGGCGCCGGCCTGGATGAGAGCAACGCCGCCACCGGCGACGATTCCCTCTTCGACTGCTGCCTTGGCGTTGCGGACTGCGTCCTCAATGCGGTGCTTGCGCTCCTTGAGCTCAACCTCGGTTGCAGCTCCGGCCTTGATGACTGCAACGCCGCCGGCCAGCTTGGCTAGACGTTCCTGCAGCTTCTCGCGGTCGTAGTCGGAGTCGGAGTTCTCGATCTCGGCGCGGATCTGGCTGACGCGTCCGGCGATCTCTTCGGCGTTGCCTGCACCTTCGACGATGGTGGTCTCGTCCTTGGTGACAACAACCTTGCGTGCGCTACCCAGGAGGTCGAGGGTGGCGTTCTCAAGCTTGAGGCCAACTTCTTCGGCGATAACCTGGCCACCGGTGAGGATGGCGATGTCAGCCAGCTGGGCCTTGCGGCGGTCACCGAAGCCTGGAGCCTTGACGGCTACCGACTTGAACGTGCCACGGATCTTGTTGACCACCAGGGTAGCCAGCGCTTCGCCTTCGATGTCTTCGGCGATGATCAGCAGGGGCTTGCCTGACTGCATGACCTTCTCAAGAACCGCTACGAGGTCCTTGACGTTGGAGATCTTGGAGTTGACGATCAGGATGTACGGATCTTCAAGTACCGTTTCCTGGCGCTCTGCGTCGGTAACGAAGTAGCCGGAGATGTAGCCCTTGTCGAACCGCATGCCCTCGGTGAGCTCGAGCTCAAGGCCGAAGGTGTTGGATTCTTCAACGGTGATAACGCCTTCTTTGCCGACCTTGTCCAGCGCTTCAGCGATCAGATCGCCGATCTGCTGGTCACCGGCAGAGATGGAAGCCGTTGCAGCGATCTCTTCCTTGGTTTCGATTTCCTTGGCGGAAGCCAGCAGCTCGCGAGTGACGGCTTCAACAGCCTTCTCGATGCCGCGCTTCAGGCTCAGTGGATCGGCGCCAGCAGCAACGTTCCGCAGGCCTTCCTTGACCAGTGCCTGTGCAAGGACGGTGGCGGTGGTGGTACCGTCGCCGGCGACGTCGTCAGTCTTTTTGGCGACTTCCTTAACCAGCTCTGCGCCGATCTTTTCGAACGGGTCGTCCAGTTCGATCTCCTTGGCGATGGATACACCATCGTTGGTGATCGTGGGGGCGCCCCACTTCTTTTCCAGGACGACGTTGCGGCCACGTGGGCCCAGCGTTACCTTGACGGCGTCGGCGAGGATGTTGAGTCCGCGCTCAAGGCCGCGGCGTGCCTCTTCATCAAAAGAAATGATCTTGGCCATAGTGGCTTAGGTCCTTTCGGGGACAGTACTGCTTATCAGCAAACTTATGCTCACCGGCTGCGGTGCCCGCGACGGACGGGTATCAGCAGGACGATCTCTTTACGTCCCGCCACGACCCTCACCACAGTGGTGTGCTTGTCACATCCAACCCCGCCAACAATTAGCAGTCAGCGGCTTAGAGTGCTAACTCAATAATTAGCACTCTGGCTGCCTGAGTGCAAGTGAAGACCCTCCCACTGGGCACGGGTGACGCCGTACACCACTGAGTCATAAATGGCACCACGGACCACTCGTGCGTCGCGGAACCGTGCCTCCTACTCAATGCCTATTGGAATCCGGGGCCGACAACCACTGTGATGCTCGAAGACACTTCGGTGGTTTCGACCAGGGTTGGGATGCCGAGGATGCCAGCTACTTCCTGTGCCGCCGCAAGCTGGGAGGCGTTGTTGTAGAAGATCACTGAGGTCTGGGGCGGCGCTCCACCCCAGTCTGCGATCTGGCCTACAGTCCAGCCACCAGCCGTGACCCGGCCGGCTGCCGAACTGGCTAATCCGCCGATGCCCGTTGAGTTGTAGACGTTTACTGCCTGGGCCCGGTCGATCGCTGCCGGTTCCTCGCTGGGAGTGGGTTCAGCCTCGATGGGCTCATCAGTGGGAGCCCCTGTTGGGGCTTGGGTCGCCGGATTGGACGGGGTCGGCTCGGGCTCGGAAGCGTCGTCGTCGGCCGGGGCAGGCGACGCGTTCGAGGTGGTCTCGGCGACCGGCGCGGTGGTGGTCTGGCTGGCGGATGACTCCGTCTGGCCAATGCCAAGACGGGGAAGAATAAAGTAGGCGGCCAGCCCGACGGCGAGCGCGAGTACCCCAACCAGGATTTTCAACGCCAGCCCACTGGACCGCGGAGGAACCAGTCTTTCCCGGTGAACGCCCTGCCGCGATGCGGATTCAGGGATCTTGTCGAACTCGTCCCGGGGGTACTGGCTCATAGTTATGCGTCATCCTTGGGTTTTGGCGCTGTAAAGGGTTCGCCGGGAGCGTTCAGATGTCAGCGCCGAGGCGGCGGGCTGAGCGCGCGCGCTGACGCGATGTACGTAGTCTACGCAGTCGCTTGACCAGCATCGGATCGTGAGCCAATGCTGCCTCGGTGTCGATCATGGCGTTGAGGATTTGGTAGTAGTGGGTAGCCGACAGGTCGAACAGTTCGCGGATGGCTTGTTCCTTGGCCCCTGAGTACTTCCACCACTGGCGTTCAAGGGCGAGCATTTGCTGCTCGCGGTCTCCCAGCACAGACGCCTGACGGTGACCCTCCGGATCAGGGTGTACCGCACTGTCAGCGCGCACCGCATCAGTCACTGCCTATCGCCCCTTAGTTGAAGGCAGCTTAGTGGAACGCTGCCGTTGACCTTCATGGTAATTGGGAATAACACGGTTGTCATTTGGCGGGCTCGGGCACAAGGATGGGAGGGTGTCCGAATACCAGAGCGCCCTCTTCCCTGAGCCAGCCCCCTCCCCCACGGCGTCCCCGATCCTGGACGGCTCGAAATTCCCGTTCGCCGCCCCCGTTCCAGTGGCCGACGTCGTCCATCCGTCCTGGGCTGCTGCGCTGGCGCCGATCGAGCCGCAACTGCACCTGCTCGCCGATCGGCTCCGCACGGAGGTCGACGGCGGACACGAGATCCTGCCGCCAGCCGAGCACATCCTCCGGGCGTTCAGTTACCCGATGGATCAGGTCAAGGTGCTGATCCTGGGTCAGGACCCGTACCCGACGCCGGGGCACGCCGTCGGGCTGTCCTTCTCGGTAGCGGGAAGCACCCGGCCGCTTCCACGGAGCCTCGCCAATATCTATCGGGAACTCGTTGCCGACACCGGCACGTCGGTTCCTGCGCACGGCGACCTGTCGGGGTGGGCCGAGCAGGGAGTGCTGCTGCTGAACCGGGTCCTGACGGTGCGGGCCGGCGGCGCGGCGTCACACCGCAGACTGGGCTGGGACGTAGTGACCGATGCAGCGGTGGAAGCCCTGGTTGCCAGAAACCTACCTCTGGTTGCGGTGCTGTGGGGCAGGGACGCCCAGCAGATCAAGCCGCTGCTCGGCAGCACTCCGGTGATCGAGTCAGTGCACCCGAGCCCGCTGTCGGCGTCGCGAGGGTTCTTCGGCAGCCGGCCCTTTACCCGGGTCAACACGTTCCTGGTGGAGCAGGGCGCCGAACCGGTGGACTGGCAGTTGCGCTGACTTAACGGCGCCGGTTCCGGCGTTCGTTACTGCTGACTCCCTTGGTCAGCGGACGGGCGAGGTTGTCACCCAGCACCACGCCGCCGGCAATGGCAAGAATGATCGTCAACGCATTGAACAGGCTGTTGGTGCCAGCCCCAATCAGCTCGGTTTCGATCGTCAAGCCGTACATCGACCTGAACACCATCAGGCCCGGGTAGAGGAACATGACCGCCGGAACTGCCACGACCAGCTGGGGTGCGCCCATCCGCAACGCCACCATTCTCGCGAGCATCCCGATCAGCACTGCGGCGATTGCCGGGGCTAGGCGGTAGCCCACGCCCAGGCTGACCACCAGCGAGTACAGCAGGAAACCGGTGACACCGATCAGGGCCGTGGGGAGCAGGAGTTTCATGTCGGTCTGTTCTGCGACTCCGATCATGGCGACGGCGATCAGCACCAGCGCTGCCGCCACCGGCAGCGGATACATTGATCCTTCGGTCGTCAGCGCCAACTCTGGCACCCCCACCAGTGCGCCAACGACCAACGCGACGGCGATCCCGGAGATGATCGCGGCAAACACGAGGAATGCTGAAAGATACCTGCCCGCCGCGGTGACCGGGAATCCGTTGATCGCGTCCTGGGTTGCGGAGACGAGCCGGCCAGTCGGCAGCAGTAGCAGGATTCCGCCCACCACCACGAACGACGGCGCAATGCCGATATCGAGCCACCAGAAGAACATCGCGATGATCGTGACCATACCCGAGGCGGTAGCTACCGAGAAGAACTCAGGAACCCGCCACTTCCCCAACTGACGCAAGAGGAGGTCGACGCCGATGCAGCTGGCAAAGCTGATCAGCGACTCCAACGGTCCGCCACCAATGAAACTCACGATGGCAGCCCCGAAGACACCGAAGGCAGCCGTCACCATCCACCGGGGAAAGGGTTTCGGCTTGTGGGTGATCTCGTCGAGCCGAGCCGCAGCTTCGATCCGCGAGGTTCCGCCGTTGACGACGTCGGTCACCAACTGATGCACCTTCAGCAGGCCGGCGTAGTTATTGGTCCAGGAACGAACCACCCGCAGCACGGTGACTGGGGTCTGGTCCTTGGCCGAATAGTTCAGGATGACCGACTGGTTGGTGATGTCCACTTCGATGTTGTCCAGCCCAAAGGCTGCGGTGACCGCGATGATGCTGGTTTCGACCTCAAGGGCGCCGGCGCCGTACCGGAACATCGTTTCGGCCAGGCTCAGCGCGAAATCGAGGGTTCTTCGCGCGTTGATGTCCGGCCCGGAAACCTGGATGGTGGGATTGGCATAGGGGCTGCCAGCCAGCCGTTCAACGATGCTCATCGCCTGGGTGGGCGGAGTCTCCCCCTGCACCAGTCGGCGGAGTACCTTCCTGGCTGCGGCATTCGAGCGGTCGGGGCGCACCGAACGGGGCGTGGTCGGCAGCGCATCGGTGGGCGTCGAGTAGGTCCTGCGATCCGGCTTGTTATTTGCCGGACGTGGGCGGGACTTGGGCTTGGCTCCGGAAGACCTGCCAGGCTTGCCGGCCGATCCGGAGCGGCCTGCGTATCCCGGGCCCCCAGGGGTGCCG
Source organism: Arthrobacter sp. Bz4 (assembly GCF_003075455.1). Taxonomy (GTDB): domain Bacteria; phylum Actinomycetota; class Actinomycetes; order Actinomycetales; family Micrococcaceae; genus Arthrobacter_D. The sequence goes on along the minus strand of NZ_QDAE01000004.1, from coordinate 3,823 downwards.
GGCAGCGAATGAACCGGACGTGCTGCGGGCTGGGCAACGCTGGCCGGGGTCCCCGCGGTGGGAACGATCGGCAGCTGTTCGGCTACCGGCGCAGGGTTGGTGTTGGGGTTGCGGCCGTCGTCGGCCTCGGTCTTCTCTCCCATGGAATTCACCCCTTCATCCGGTGCGCCCGCAGGGAGCGGGAGTGTTTGTTTAGTAGAACGGTTGCTGGTGTCGGCGCCAGTAGATTTGTCGAGCGACCTTCTCGCCGATCACGTTCCAGAGTCGATACTTCCACGCGCTGAGCGGTAGGTCATAACAGCCGACGAAGTCCGTCACAGTCTTGGTGAAGCTGGTCTTGAACAGACCCAACCCATGGTGCTGATGGGTGGGGTCCTTGAGCCGGTCGCTGGGCGGAGTGCCGCAGAAATCGTATTCAACTATCCCGAACTCTTCCTTGAGGTCAGTGATCGCCTGCCACTGCACCAAATGGGAGTCACCATACTGGGATCGTTTGGGCTTGGATCCGCCGTCCTTGTAAGTGCCTTTGAGCCCGTAGTTGATGACGAACGCGCCAACGGCGGGTTTGCCATCTTCGTAGACGAAGTACAGGCGGCCCTGGCCGGCGTCGGCGAAGTTCCGCCAAAACCGGCTGTAGTACTGGTACGAGCGGAGCTTGGCGGCCGATCGATCCTCGATGTGGGCCATCAGCTGGTACATCTGGCGAAAGTTTTCGTCAGTGGGTTCCATCCGGCGCACTTCGACGCCTTCACGGCTGGCACGACGTACAGCGTTGCGGCCGCGCGAATGCAGGTTGCGCAGCAGTTGGTTCGGCTCGGGGGTAGTGTCCAGGATCGCAGTGTGGTCGTTGGGCTGCAGATCGAACGTTTTGATCAGGCCCGCGTTGAGAAACAGCCGGTCGACGTCGTGGTCGGCAGGGATGTCGGGCTCCACCTTCACTGCGAACACGTTGTGACGCCCGGTACGGACCAGTTCCCGGCAAGCGTCAAGCACCGCCGGCACATGGGCAGGATCGGCAACGTCAGGGCCCTTGATGAGGTACCAGAGGGCGCCCAGCAGAGGCAGCCGCTTTTCGATCACCAGGTTGTAGGTGGTGTACTCGGCGCTTTCAAAGACCAGGAACCGGGGAGTCCAGCCGTGCTGAGACTTCACATCGGCGAAGGATGCCGACTGGAGCATGTTTCCCCCGTTAGGGTTCGACGTCACCAACGCGTCCCAGTTGTCCCGCTCCTCGGCCGTGGCTAGACGCGCGGTGAACTTAACCAAAATCCCTCAATCAGTGGTGGTGAAACAAAGACAATTCAGTGTACCGGTTGGCCCTGTTTGCCTCGGTCAGCTTCGCTACTGTCTGGCCACCGCGCCGCAAATCGTCACCTTAGGCAACGACACTGCAGTGTGATCCACCTCATTTCTCGAGTGGTGCCCTAGCATCGAATGTATGGACTATCGATACCTCGGAAACAGTGGATTCAAGATCTCGGAAATCACCTACGGCAACTGGTTGACCCACGGCTCGCAGGTGGAGAACGACGTCGCCACCCAGTGTGTGCGCGCGGCCCTGGATGTGGGCATCACCAGTTTCGACACGGCAGATGTGTACGCCAACACCGCCGCCGAAACGGTGCTCGGCGAAGCCCTGAAGGGCGAGCGGCGCCAGTCCCTGGAGATCTTCACCAAGGTGTGGGGGCCCACCGGGCCGAAGGGGCCAAACGACGTCGGGCTCTCCCGTAAGCACATCATGGAGTCAATCAACGGTTCGCTGGAGCGCCTGCAGACCGACTATGTGGACTTGTACCAGGCGCACCGTTACGACTACCAGACGCCGCTGGAAGAGACGATGCAGGCGTTCGCGGACATCGTTCGCCAGGGCAAGGCCCTGTACATCGGTGTCAGCGAATGGGATGCGCGCCAGATCCGCGCCGGGCATGCGCTGGCCAAGGAACTCGGCTTCCAGCTGATCTCCAACCAGCCTCAGTATTCGATGCTGTGGCGGGTCATTGAGGAGGAAGTGGTTCCCGTGTCCGAGGAGCTGGGGTTGTCCCAGATTGTCTGGTCACCGGTGGCGCAGGGCGTGTTGACCGGCAAGTACCAGCCAGGTGGCACCCCCGAGGAAGGATCGCGGGCCGCCGATGACAAGGGTGGCTCGAACATGATCGAGCGGTGGATGTCCGACGAGACACTCACCGGAGTGCAGAAGCTCCAGCCGATCGCCGATGAGGTTGGGCTCACCATGGCACAACTGGCTATCGCCTGGGTGCTGCAAAACAAGAACGTTGCTGCAGCGATCATCGGCGCGTCGAAGCCTGAGCAGGTCAAGTCAAATGCTGTGGCATCGGGAGTGACCCTCGACGCTGCTGTAATGGCCAAGATTGACGATGCGGTTGGTTCGATGGCGGAGACCGAACCGGCGAAAACTGTTTCGCCTGAGCAGCGGCCCGTATGAGGCTCGCGGTAACCGGTGCCACCGGCAAATTGGGCCGCACGGTCACCTCGGTTCTGAGAGCCGCGGGGCATGAGGTTATTGGTATGGACGTGCAGGGGGAACGTGGTCCTGGCTTCGTGAAGATCGACCTGACCAACTACGGACACGTCATTGATGCCTTCATGGGTGTCGACGATCAACATACCGGCTTCGACGCCGTCGTTCATCTGGCGGCCATTCCCGCTCCCGGCATCTACGCAGATGCTGCGACCTTCCACAACAACATGCCGGCCACCTACAACGTGTTCCAGGCCTGCCGCCGGGCTGGAATCAAGAAGGTTGTGTACGCGTCCAGCGAGACCGTACTGGGGCTACCCTTCGACGAGGACCCGCCCTACATCCCCGTCGACGAGAAGTACACCGCACGGCCGGAAAGCACCTACTCGCTGGTCAAACACCTAGAAGAGCAGATGGCGATCCAGCTGACGCGGTGGGATCCCGAGTTGAGCATTACCGCGCTGCGGTTCTCGAACGTCATGGACCCCGAGGATTATGCGAAGTTCCCTTCTTTCGATGCCGACGCTATGGCTCGGAAGTGGAATCTCTGGGGGTACATTGACGGTCGCGACGGCGCGCAGGCCGTGCAACGGGCGTTGGAAAACGCAGGGCCGGGCTTCGACACGTTCATCATCGCCGCAGCTGACACGGTGATGAGCCGCTCCAGCGCATCACTCGCTGCCGAGGTGTTCCCGGACGTCGAGGTGGTCAAGGACGTGGGCGAGCACGAGACGTTGCTGTCCATTGATCATGCCCGCAGCGTGCTCGGCTTCGATCCTCAGCACAGTTGGCGGGATCACGTCGGCTAGCTGAACCCGTGAAAAGCCGCCCAGCGACGCCGGGCGGCTTTTTCATGAGTTCAGGGTTTCGGAACCTACGAGGGGCCCGCCTCACCTGCATAGCCTTGGCCCCTATGACCTCGACACATCACGCTGGCCGCGAAGAATCAGCCTGCAAAAAACTTCGAAAAAGTTTTTTCCGGGACCCCTATTTTCCCCTCATACTGTCGGTGCTCGATGATGGAATTGGGGTATGAAAAGCAGTGCAGCTTCTGCTTCCGGATCGGGAATCCCTCCCGAATCCGGCGCGGATTCCGCCTCGACCAGCGGGCCCGCGAACACGGCCACGGGGTCTACTGCGGGAACTCACGCCGGGGCTTCCGCGGGGTCTTCCTCCGGGGCTTCTGTTGGGTCTTCTGCTGGGTATGGTCCGGAGGGACCGCTAGGTGTGGACGCGGTGTGGACAGCACCCTCTGTTGAACCTCACCCTGTTGAAACCTCCACTGTTGAAACTTTCGCTGTTGAACCGCCGGAGTCGGAGGCTGAGGCTGCGGTTCGACCGATG
>NZ_QDAE01000003.1 GCF_003075455.1 Arthrobacter sp. Bz4 | reverse complement strand
CGGGGAAGCGATTGGTATCCCGGATACCGTTCCCGCCGTGATGGCCGCATTCGAGGCCCAGCTCATCGGTCTGGCCTGTCAGACCACGGTGGCGAAGTTTTACCGCCAGGCCCAACGGTTACGTGACATCTTCCACCCAGAATCGATCACCCTGCGGCACCGGAAGGCTCTCCAGGACCGTCGCGTGTATCTGGACCCGGCGCAGGACGGGATGGCCTGGCTCGCAGCCTTCCTGCCCACCGAACAGGCCGCCGGGATTTTCCACCGCGTCGACACCGCAGCCCGGGCCTTGCAAGGACCCGACGAGGCCAGAACTCTCACCCAGCTCAGGGCCGATGTCCTCGTGGATGTCCTCACCAGCGCCGGACCCACCGGACACATGAGTGACGCACCCGACCCAGCTAGCCCAGCTGGCCCTGCTCCTGCCGCTGGGACCGAACCTGGTACTGCCGCTGGGGCCGGCCCGGGTGCTGACCGGAGCTGGCCGGGAACAGCTAGTCAGCTGGGGGAGGCCAGCACGTATTGGGGTGTGCAGGCGAAGGTGTTCGTCACCGTCCCGGTGATGACTCTCCTCGGCGGGGATGCTCCCGGTGAGCTGGAAGGCTACGGGCCGATTGATCCCGAGACGGCACGTCAGCTCGCCGGGCACGCACCATCGTTCACCAGGATCCTCACCCACCCCTTTACCGGGGCCAGGTTAGGCGCTGATGCGACCATGTATCGGGTCCCGCAGGACCTGAAGGATGCGGTCCGGGTCCGGGATGGGACGTGTCGGCATCCGGGGTGTAACCGGTTGGCGGTGTTCTGCGAACTCGACCACACCACCCCCTGGTCCCAAGGCGGCAAGACCAGCTACGGGAATCTGGCGGCCCTGTGTAAACGCCACCACATGTTCAAAACCGAAGGCTACTGGCACTACCAACAACCCGAGCCCGGGACGATCATCGCGATCTCACCACTCGGCGAAACCTACCTCACCACCGCCGACCCACCACCAGCACCACCACCCGACATACCCCCGCCCTTCTGAGAGTGCGCCCCCGATTATCGTTGACTGCTTAGAGTGCTTCCGGCGACGTAGGCAGCGTCGGACCACAGGCGGCGCCCATCCAGACAGCAGTCGCGCTCGACAACGCATACTGCACTGATAATGTATACTGCACTCAAAGTGCAGTATGCTGCACTTATGGTAAGTAACCCCACTGCGCTTGCGGCAGCAATTGGCAGCCGCATCAAACAAGAGCGTCAATCCCGATCCCTGACTCTTGATCAGCTGGCAGACGCTGCTGGCGTGAGTCGTCGCATGCTGATCAATGTGGAGCAGGGTGCCACCAACCCGAGTGTAGGAACACTGTTGAGGTTGAGCGACGCTCTCGGCATCGGGCTGCCTTCGCTGGTTGAGTCTCCATCGGCGAAGCCCGTGACAGTTACACGCAGCGGTGAAAGAGCCGCCCTCTGGACTTCCGAAGCCGGTGGCAGGGGGACGCTGGTGGCAGGCTCCGAGTCACCCGATGTCGTCGAACTTTGGGACTGGACATTCGTGCCGGGGGACCGCCACGAGAGCGAGCCACACTCCAAGGGAACCAAAGAGTTTCTCCAGGTGCGGCAAGGTTCGATCACAGTGCAGGTGGGGGAGCAGTCAATAGTGCTCGAAACCGGGGACGCCGTGTCGTTTCCCGGGGACGTCGCCCACTCGTACGCGAATATAACCATGGAACCGGCCACGTTCACCATGGCAGTTTTCGAGCCCGGTGTAGGGCTGAGCCACCGAGAGGCAACAACCAATGAATGATCTGAGCAGCTTGCACCAGGTTGTGGAATCCAGCCGCGTTGACCCGGAAGTGTTCTTGCTTCGTCCGGACTATCGTGCTGTGCTGATCGCCGCCGATGGTCTGGTGCCAGGGCCCAGCGACCAGACAAGCGAGGACCTCCTCAGTCACGCTGAAGGTTTCGCCCGTGAGCTCCTCAAAACTACTCTGGTTGAGCAACTTGCACACGTCGCTGCGTGGCGGGACGCCTATCGCGGTTTCGGGGCCAAGCCGCAACGAACGCGCAACAGTCTGGAGGCCCTGCTGCGGAGGTCAGCCACCGGGCTCCCACGCGTCAACCGACTCACCGACATCTACAACGCCATCTCAGTCCTCCACCAGGTCCCCTTGGGTGGCGAGGATCTCACCGGTTACGCTGGCCCACCCCGCCTGACCCTCGCCAGGGGAACCGAACCGTTCGACACCGCGACCGGGGGCGAGGAAACGGTCGAGTTTCCGGAACCTGGCGAAGTGGTCTGGAGGGATGACATAGGAGTGACGTGCCGGCGCTGGAACTGGCGGCAAGGGCGGCGGACACAGCTCAAAAACAATACTGAAACCGCACTTTTCATCCTGGATGCTCTTGAGCCGATGACTGACCACGCGCTGCAACTCGCAGCGGATGCGCTTGCCTCCCACCTCAGCCAACTCGGCCCCGACGTGCAGACCGCCAGCCGGCTGATCCGTCCCGAACCGATCAAATCATGACCAGAACGTCACCCGTCCCGCCCTGGGGGCTTGCGATAACGGCGATGTTCTCAGTCCAGCTAGGTTCCGCTTTGTCGGTAGACCTGATTGGCGCTGTCGGCCCCGGCGGAACCGCATGGCTGCGCTTGAGCATGGGGGCAATCATCCTGATCGCTCTGGTCCGTCCACCACTTCGCTCGATCCGCCGCCAGGACGTGCCCACCATTATCGGTCTCGGTCTGGCTACGGGTCTGATGACCATCGGGTTCCTCGCGGCACTGGAGCACATCCACCTCGGCACCGCCGTCGCAATCGAGTTTCTCGGGCCATTGACCGTGGCAGCTCTGCGAAGCCACCGCAAGAGGGCGCTGCTCTGGCCGGGTCTCGCCCTGATCGGCGTGATTCTCATGACCGAACCGTGGCAGGGGACTTTCAATGTGACGGGAGTCGGCTTCGCAGCGATGGCGGCCGTGGGGTGGGCCGTCTACATCCTTCTCACTCAACGCATCGGCGACCGTTTCAACGGAATCGCCTCGCTCTCCCTGACGGTGCCAATCGCGGCGGTTGCCGCGGCCGTCGTCGGGGTCCCTCAAGCCATTGGCCACATCACGCCAGGCATCCTCGCCGCCGCGCTGGGCCTGGCCGTGCTGCTCCCGGTGCTGCCCTTCGCACTGGAGATGCTCGCACTACGCCGGATGACCCCTACAGCCTTCGGAACGCTGATGGCACTGGAACCTGCGTTCGGAGTGCTGCTGGGACTGATTATTCTTCAACAACACGTGGGAGTCCCGCAGCTGGCGGGCATTGCACTGGTGGTACTGGCCGGTGCGGCCGCCCAACGAGGCGGGAGCCGCCTTCAACCAGCCAGGATCGACCCGGCCACCCCGGTACACATCACCGGCTGACCACTCCGGCTCGGTCCTACGGAACGCGGCAGCTACCTATACTTCGGCGCCGTTGTCTCCGTGATCGCGGGTTTTGGGGAGCCTCAGGATCAGGAACGCCACCGACACCAGGAAGATGGCCAGCACCCCCAGCATCATCGTGAGCGGGGCGGCGCGCCAGAACATGGCGAGTAAAAGCAAAGCGATCGGTCCACCCACTGCGCCGAACCAGGCGAGGACCAGCAGCGGCTCCCCGGTACCCAGCGCCGGCGGCTCCGGCGGATGATAACCCTCGTCCTCGTCGTCGTCGGGCTCCTCGGGGGTATAGTCCCGCGGACCACTGGGGGAGCGGCGGGGCTGATTCTCAAACAGAGCCCGCACCCGGTCCTGATCGGACAATCCCGCATCAACGTTCTGTTCCGGTGCCGAACTGGCTGCAGCCTCCGGTGCGGTGGGCGTCTGCTCCAACCGGGCCACCAGATCCTGCCACACGGCATCGTCAGTGGACTCGTTGGGTTCCTGACCTCGGGATGTCATGCGGTGCTACCTGCCGTCACGTGCTGGATAAATTGCGCTGACCGTTCAAAAATCAACTGCGCGTCATGGTCCATGGTCGCAACATGGTAGCTGTTCTCCAAACGCACAATCTCAAGAGCTTTGCTACCAATCCGCTGTTGCAGCACCTCCAGGCTGCTTTCCGGCACGATCGGGTCCACCGATGAGCGAAAAACCAGCGTGGGCGCGGTTACTGACGGGAGCAGGTTGACCGTCTCCCTGAATAGTCGGCCGAGCTGTGCGACAGCAGCAACGGGGGTCCGCGCGTACGCGCCCTCGTCGAGCCCTTCCTTCTTGATGTTGTTGGCGATGGCTGGCACCGATCGCATCACAAACTTCAGCACCCCGGCGTAACGTGCGCGCGGATCGGCGATGGTGAGACCAGGATTGACGACGACGACGCCGGCCACCGGCTGCAGGGCCGCCAACCGCAGTGCAAGGGTCCCGCCCATTGACAGGCCGGCGACGACGATCTTCTCGGTTGACTGTGCCAATTCCCGGTAACTCGTCTCATAGCTGGCGTACCAGCGCTGCCAAGGGGTGCGGGCAAGTTCCTGCCAGGTGGTGCCATGGCCGTCGAGCAGAGGGAGCCGCACTGCGTACCCCTGATCGGCTAGATATTGGGCCCAATCGAGCAGGCTAACCGGAGAACCGGTGAAACCGTGACTCAGGAGGATGCCGATGCGCGACGCCTCCCCGAAACCGTCGGAAGAGAAGGCGACGGGACCCGCGCTGGATGTCATAGCCCCATCGTGCCACCTGCCACCAATGCCTTACCAGCGAATCCGTTCCTTAGAGTAGTCTCTCAAGGAAAAGCGCGATCGACTGTGGGGTAATCCGCCGTGATCCCGCTCGGGTCGAGGAAGGCTGTCAGCGTGTTTTATTGGTTCATGAAGCGGATCATCGTAGGTCCGATTCTGGGTCTCCTCTTCCGGCCCTGGGTGAAGGGAATGGACAACGTCCCACTGGATGGTCCGGCGGTGCTGGTCAGTAACCACCTCTCCTTCTCAGACTCGATTTTCCTTCCGATCGCAGTGCCCCGGCCGGTGATCTTCCTGGCCAAGTCCGAGTACTTCACGGGTAAGGGCATCAAGGGAAAGCTCACCGCGATGTTCTTCAGACTCTCGAACCAGCTGCCGATGGACCGCTCAGGCGGTGCTGCGTCGTCGAGTTCGCTGAGCGCGGGTGAAGCGGTGCTGAATAATGGCGGGATCCTGGGTATCTATCCCGAAGGAACGCGCAGTCCCGACGGCCGGCTGTATCGAGGAAAGACCGGCGTGGCCAAACTGGTGCTCGCCACCGGGGTGCCGGTGATACCGGTAGCGATGATCGGCACGGACAAGGTACAACCTATCGGCCGGCGTATCCCCAACATTCGCAGGATCGGCATCATCGTCGGCGAACCTCTCGATTTTTCCCGGTACGAAGGTCTCGCCGAGGATCGTTTTGTTCAGCGGTCCGTGACCGACGAGATCATGTACGAACTGATGCGGCTCTCCGGCCAGGAGTATGTGGACGTGTACGCGAGCAGTGTGAAAGAAAAGCTTGCGGCCGCGAAGAGCTCCGAAAAGAAGGCGCACGGCAAATCCGCCTCCGCCGCCCCGACAGCCACGGAGCAGGACACCAACCAGAAGTCTTTGCGCAGCAGGCTCACCAGTATCAAATTGCCGGTCTGGCTGAGCCGGAAACGGTAGTCCGGCTGCTGGGCCCAGGAAGCGTGGCGCCCGGCACAATGTGACGTGCTGCTCCGCTGCGTGACGGTCCCGGCAGCGGCGGGGATGTAGACCCATTAGGCTTAACCGGTGACTGATATCTTCGCACCCACCGAAACCACCGTTCCCCCAGCAGGGCAGAGCAGCCCGCAGGCAAGCGCGATGCTTGACAACTGGCGCCAGCTGCCCATTTCGCAGCAGCCCACCTGGCAGGACCCCAGCGTGTATTCGGCCTCCGTTAAAGAACTTTCCACCCTTCCTCCACTGGTCTTCGCCGGCGAGGTCGACGTGCTGCGTGACCGCCTGGCCGCCGCTGCCCAGGGCAAGGCATTCTTGCTGCAGGGCGGTGACTGCGCCGAAACCTTCGAGGGCGCAACCGCAGATCGGATCAGCGCCCGTGTGCGCACCATTCTGCAGATGGCAGTGGTCCTGACTTACGGTGCATCACTGCCGGTGATCAAGATGGGCCGGATGGCTGGGCAGTTCGCCAAGCCACGTTCATCCAACGATGAGACCCGCGAAGGCGTGACGCTTCCGGCCTACCGCGGCGACATGGTCAACGGCTACGAGTTCACCCCTGAGTCGCGTGGGCATGATGCTTCCCGCATGGTCAAGGCGTACCACACGTCCGCTTCCACACTTAACCTGATCCGTGCCTTCACCCAGGGCGGTTTTGCGGATCTACGCCTGGTCCACCACTGGAACAAGGGTTTCACCGCCAACCCAGCCCATTCTCGCTACGAGTCGCTGGCCGGTGAAATCGACCGCGCGGTCCGGTTCATGGATGCCTGCGGCACCGACTTCGAGGCACTGAAGAGGGTCGAGTTCTTCGCCAGCCATGAAGCGCTCCTGCTCGACTACGAGCGGGCGCTGACGCGGACCGACTCACGCACCGGGCTCCCGTACGACACCTCGGCCCACTTCCTGTGGATCGGGGAGCGTACCCGTGACATCGACAGCGCCCACATCGACTTCCTGTCGCGGGTTCGGAACCCGATCGGCGTGAAGCTCGGTCCGAACACCTCACCCGACGATGCCCTCGCACTGATCGATAAACTGGATCCCAATCGCGAGCCAGGTCGCCTGACCTTCATTACACGCATGGGTGCCGGCAACATTCGTGAGAAGCTGCCCCGGCTGGTCGAGAAAGTCACCGACTCCGGTGCGCAGGTCCTCTGGGTATCCGACCCGATGCATGGCAACACGGTGACGTCGCCGAACGGCTACAAGACCCGCAACTTCGACGACGTCATGGACGAGGTTCGCGGCTTCTTCGAGGTGCACAATTCGCTGGGCACCTTCCCGGGCGGGCTCCACGTCGAAATGACTGGCGACGACGTCGCCGAGTGCCTGGGCGGCGCCGACCCCGTGGACCAGGAAGCATTCCTGGAACGCTACGAGTCGGTCTGCGATCCACGCCTGAACCACATGCAGTCCCTGGAGATGGCTTTCCTGGTCGCAGGAGCACTCTCCAAGCGCTAGGCAAGCCGGGCCCACAGGTTCAAACACCGCAGGTCCAAACACCGAAGGTTCAAACACCGAAGGTCGAGACACAACAGAGGCGAAGCGGAAACGCTTCGCCTCTGTTGTGTCTAAACCCTGGTGGATCCTTGCTACGTGACGGTGATCGTGACGGTGGAGCCCTCCGGCTGCTCGCCGGTCAGATCCTGCCCTGCGACCAGACCGAGAACCGAACCGCCGAACGTGTAGTCCACTACAACAACGAATCCGGCCGCTTCAAGTTCGGCCACGGCTGCCTCTTCCCGCTGGGAGAACACGTTGGGCACCTCAACCAGACGGGGCCCCAGGGATAGGGTCAGGGTCACCGTCTCCCCACGGGTCAGCTGCCCCCCGGAAGGGCTCTGCCCGACGACGGCGCCCGCGGGTATGTCTCGATTGTTCTCGCCGTCGGGGGCCACCGCTGCCACCAGGCCGGCGGCCTCGATGGCGGCAACGGCGTCGGCGCGCGGCTGCCCGGTCACCACCGGAACCTCAATAGGTTCAGGGCCCTGGGACACGACAAGGTTCACGGCGGTGCCACGCGGAGTCTGATCACCGGCGGCGGGCTCCTGGCTAATGACCAGTCCGTCCTCGACGTCGGCGTTGAACTCCCGGGTAATCTCACCGACTGCCAGCTCGCTGCCGGCCAGTTGTTCTGCGGCGGCAGCCTCACCCCGGTCAACAACATTCGGCACCTCGAACAGCTCGGGGCCTTTCGACACGAACAGCTCGACTGACTGGTAACGGCGGATCTCGGTTTGCGCCGCCGGTTCGCTGCGGATCACCAACCCCGATGCCACTTCGTCGTGAAACTCTTCTTCCGAACGTGGGGCGTCGAAGCCGTTTTGTGCCAGCAACAACTCGGCCTGGTCCACCGAACGGTTGACGACGTCGGGCACTGTTGCCAGTGCACCGGGCCCCACCCCGAAAAACCAGCCAAGGCCCGCGGCGAGCCCAGCGAGGAGCAGAAGCAGTACCACCCAGATAGCGTTGCGGCGTCCACGGTTGCCGGGGCGCAGCGCTTTCTCGGGCCGCAGGGCGGCCTTGGCCTGCTGCTTTTGGTAGACCTTGAACTCCCGTCGGGCCTGTTTGTCGGTTCTCTGATCCGACTCGGGAAGCGATTCAGCTTGGGTCTCCGGGATCCGGATGGCTCTGGTGTGCTGAACGTCGTGGGGGATGACCGAGGTCAGGGACTGGTCGGCGCGGATCACCTCGGTGGCGCGGGGTCGCGCGGAGAGTGAATGATTTCCGTGGCCGAAGCGCCCGCCACTGTCCCGATGACTTCAGTGCCACCCGGCACCGGCGGGGTGGCACCGGTCTGGTCTGCTGCTGCGGCGTGATCAGAGCCCACCGGCAATTCGAAATCCAGTTCCTCGTCAGTGAGGGTGGTCCGGATATGTCGTAGTTCACCCAGCAGGGCGTTCCCGTCGATCGGTCGGTCCTCAGGGTCCACAGCCGTGCACCACTGCACCAGCTCGTCAATGTCCGACGCGAGACCCGGGACTAAGCTCGACGGCGCCGGGACGGTCGAGTTGGCATGTTGGAGCGCTACCCGGATCGGGACATCCCCGGTATATGGTTGCTTCCCCGTCAGCAGCTCAAAGAGGACAATACCCGCAGAATAAATGTCGCTCCGGGCGTCAGCGCCCCCGCCGGTGACCAATTCAGGGGACAGATAGGCCACCGTCCCGATCAGGGTGCCGGTGTTGGTGGTGGTGGAAACGGCCCGTGCCAGGCCAAAGTCAGCGATTTTGATCCGGCCGTTGCTCGCTAGAAGAACATTTTCCGGTTTGACGTCCCGGTGGACCAACCCGACGTCGTGTGCGGCGCCAAGCCCTTCCACCACAGGGTCCATCATGGCCAGAGCCAGCCGTGGGGTGAGCCTGCCCTTTTCCCGCAGCAGGTCCCTGAGGGTTTTCCCCGGCACATATTCCATCACCAGGTAGGCCAGCGAGCGGTCAGGGGAGTCTTCGACGCCCTGGTCCAGGACACCGACCACGTGCGGGTGGGACAGGCGTGCGGCGGACTTTGCCTCGCGTTCAAAGCGATCCAGGAAGCTCGAGTCTTCAGCGAGATGGGGATAGAGGATTTTGAGGGCCACATCGCGATCGAGCCGCTGGTCGGTGGCCCGGTAGACGGTCGACATGCCGCCTCTGGCAAGGCGCGACAAAACGAGATATCGCCCGTCTACAACTGAGCCAACCAGTGGGTCATTCTGCCGTCCCTGCACCCTTCGATCCTAAGTGCACACATGGAACGGGGTGGAACCGACACCCGATTCCACTCCGATTCACGGCCGTCCGATGGCGTTGCTACCGGAAGTTCGCCTGGTGGGCATTGATGGCGGCAACATAGTTCTTCGTGTCGCTGAACATCCCGTGGGTAGTCACCGAGTACTGACCCTGGTAGTAGGAAGCGATGGCTTCCTCAAGGCTGGCGCTGGTGCGAATCAGCGACTTCAGGATCGCTACGCCGGCGGTCGCGTTGTCGTAGGGGTCCAGCAGGTTCAGTTTGCGTCCCACAAGGTCGGAGGCCCATTCACCGGACATCGGGATGACCTGCATGGCACCAATGGCGTTGGCAGGCGAAACCGCACGCTGGTTGAAGCCCGACTCCTGGAAGGACACGGCCAGGGCGAGGCTCGGGTCGACGCCCATGGAACGTGCAGTGTCAGCAACGATGGTCTTCATGGCTTCGTTGCCGGGGACCGGCAGGGAGTTGAGCAGGTGCTTGTTGCGGTTTGCTTCGGATACCACGTGCTGCGGGTAGGTGTAGTGCAGGAAGGTGGACGGGACCAGATCTGCTGGCGTATCGGTCTCGGCAGCCGGTGCTGCTTCCGCCGTCGCGCCGATTTGCCTGGGATGGTCAGCTTGGCGCCGGGGTGGATTATGGTGGTGGCGCTGAGGGCATTGGCTGAGAGCAGATCGCGAAGACTGACGTTGTGCTTGGCAGCGATGGCGCCCAGGGTGTCACCACCCTTGATCGTGTACTTGCCGCCGTTGGCGGCAGGTTTGGCGGACTGCGGCGCTGCAGGCGCGATTTCGGTTGATGCAACCGAAACCTCAGCGGAACCGCCCAGCTTGATCTTCTGGCCCGGGTGAATGATCGATGACATCGACAGGGAATTGGCATCCAGCACGGTGCCCAGGCTGACACCGTGGTTGGCAGCGATGGCACTCAGCGTGTCACCGGCCTTCACCGTGTAGGAAGAGCCGGAGGACGGCTTCGTGTCGTTTGCCGGCTTGGCAGCGGGCGTGCTGGAGGATGCGCCAGTGAGCTTGATCTTCTGACCCGGGTAGATGATCGAGCTTGCACCCAGACCATTGGCTTTGAGGACGGCACCGGTTTCCAGGCCGAGCTTCAGTGCGATCCCGCTGATGGTATCGCCGGCCTGCACGGTGTAGGTCTTCGGGGCGCTCTGGGCCGGAGCCAGGAAGGTCGGGATGCGGGTCGCAATAGTGCTCGCCGGGATGGTGAGGCCCGCAGGAGCGGTCACGGCAGGGGCGAGGCGGGGAACCTGCTGTGAGCTCACAGTCACGGGTGCGGCAGCGGCTGGCTGCGCGAGTGCGACGGCGGAGAGCAGTACAGCGGGGATGGCGGCAGTGGATACCGCCACATTGAAACGGTTGGGAATGCGGGTACCTGGGGCCTGGGCCCGGGTTTTAAACAGCGGCGATGATGAGCGCTGGGCAGTCATGGTCAAAATCCTCATCTATGGTCAACGGTACGGGCCGCGCCGATGGCCGAATGGAGACCCGACGGGCATGCCCGTCGGGGACCTCTTTCAAAAACATCTGATGGTGCGCGAGAGTCTGATGTTGTTAGTGTTACTGGTGTGACTCATGAGAATCTACACTAAATGTCACCTAGCACAATAGTTCCGTTCAAACCCGTTACTTGATCGCCGGCGTGTCGGATCAAGAAGTGGAGGGATGCCCTCACATCTGGCACCCTTAGGGGGTGAATGAACTCGAAGAACTCGTGCCCGCCTGGCTGAACCTTCCGGAGGTGGCACTTGAGTTGGATGTGCCCATCACCAAGGTCCACGGCCTGCTCGATGAGAAATCGCTAATCGCGCTCCGCAGCACCGAACGAAACGTCAGGAGCGTCCCCGCGGAGTTCATCTTCGAGGGTGCAGTAGTTGACAGTCTCAAGGGGACGATCATCGTCCTCGCTGATTCCGGGTTCAGCGACGAGGATATTGTCAGGTGGTTGTTCACCCCCGACGAGTCACTGCCCGGACGACCTATCGACGCGCTGCGCGAAGGCCGCAAAACCGAAATTCGCCGACGGGCCCAGGCCGCCGCCTGGTAAGCCAGGACTCGTCATCGCCCGGGTTTACCGCCTAAGCTGACCGGCTCACCGCAGCGGTTGCCAACCCGGCAAGGGCCGACCGGCACACCGCATCCAGTTCCAGGCGTTTTAGCGCCTGGGCTGCCGATTCTGAATGTTCGGCAATCAGCGACTCGACCGCGACCAGCGCTCCCGAAGAGGCAATGACGTCGCGCAGTCGTGACACCCCATCGTCGTCGAGATCCGCCTGGCCCAGGGTGCTGTTGATCAGTTCCTGGTCCCGCGGACTCCCGTTCTGAAGCGCCTTGGCGATGAGTAGGGTCCGTTTCCCCTCCCTCAGATCGTCCCCAGCGGGTTTCCCCGTGACAGTTGGGTCGCCGAACACTCCCAGGACGTCGTCCCGAAGCTGGAACGCTTCACCCAGCGGAAGTGAGAAGGCCGAGTAGCCAGCCAACTGTGCTGCGCCGGCACCACCCAGGGCGCCGCCAAGGCCAAGCGGGTGCTCGATCGAATACTTGGCAGATTTATACCTGACAATCCGCAGTGCCCGCGCGGCGGCGTCGTCCGGCGTCCGGTCCGGCCCCACCGCTTCTTCCAGTAGGTCCAGGTACTGGCCAGCCATCACCTCGGTGCGCATCCGGTTGAAGATTGACCGGGCCGCAGTGCCCGACGCCGCACCAGGGCCGATATCCGAGAACTGTTCTTCGCTGAAGGAGAGGCACATATCGCCGGTCAGCACAGCTGCAGATACTCCAAACCGGTCCGAACTTAAATGCCAGCGGTTTCGCTCGTGGAGCGTTCCGAACTGCCGGTGCACGCTGGGGGAGCCGCGTCGGGTATCGGAGCGGTCAATTACATCGTCGTGAATTAGCGCGGCCGCCTGGAAGAGTTCAAGCGCGACGCCGGCCAAAACCGGTTCGCGTGCATCCGAGGATCCTCCGGCCCCTCGAAATCCCCAATAGCAGAGTGAGGCGCGTAGCCTCTTGCCACCCGAAGTCAGTCGGCCAATAGCAGCAGTCAGCTCCAGCGCATCATCGGCAATATCCCCGAGGATTGCCTGTTGGCGCGTGAGGAAGAGGCCAAGGCCTCTCGTCACCTCGGCGCGGTACGTGGACTGCTCGTCAGCGATTAGCTGAGCGACTGAGGCGTCCTCGACGAAGGGGGTCCGGTCGGTCATTGGCTCTCCTCAGTGTGCGGATAGGTTTCCGCGTGGGGGTGCGCCGGGCATTCCGCCGGCCGGTTGGTCTGTGGGTTATTCCATCCTACTGACTGGCTACGATTGGACTGTGACAGCCGGGCCCAGGACTAACCTCCCAGATGCAGAGTGCACCATCCTTCATGTGGACATGGACGCCTTCTATGTGGCTGTCGAATTACTGGATCGTCCGGACCTCGTGGGCACACCGGTGATTGTCGGTTCGCCCAGCGGCCGGTCGGTGGTCCTGTCAGCATCTTATGAGGCGCGGCGGTTCGGAGTCCGCTCGGCTATGCCGATGTCGGCCGCCATGCGGTTATGTCCGCAGGGGGTGGTGCTTGAACCCCATCATGAGAAGTATTCGGCAGTCTCACATGGTGTGATGTCGATCTTTGGAACCATCACTCCCTTGGTGGAACAGCTCAGCGTCGACGAAGCCTTCCTGGACATTGCGGGGTCGATGCGTCGGCTCGGTGGGCCGCGCGAAATTGGTGAGCTGATTCGAACAACGATTCGCCGGGAGCTTGGAATTACGGCGAGTGTGGGGGCTGCGACCACCAAATTTGTTGCCAAGATTGCTTCGACCCGTTCGAAGCCCAACGGTCTGCTGGTTATCCCGGGGGAGGAGACTGTGGCGTACCTGCACACCCTTCCCGTGTCAGCGCTCTGGGGTGTTGGCGCCAAAACGCAGGAAGTACTGGCGCGGCTGGGGATCCGCTCCGTGGAGGACCTCGCGCACACCCCACTATCTTCCCTGCGCAAGCTGTTAGGTGTTTCCGGGCAGCACGTCCATGATCTCGCCTGGGGTCGGGATCCGCGCACCGTGACGGTGACCCGCCAGGAGAAGACCATCGGTGCCGAAGAGACATTTGCTGCCGACGTCAGCGACGATCCCACCTTGCATACCGAAATGCTTCGGTTGTCTCATCGGACGGCGGCGAGGCTTCGATCAGCCCATCTTCAGTGCGGCGGAGTCGCAATCAAACTGCGCTACGCGGATTTCTCGACGCTGACGCGGACCAAAAGGCTAAGCGAACCTACTGACAGCGCGAATGCCATCTATGCGGCAGCGATATCGCTGCTGGCAGCACTGGGGGAGCGTCCCATGAGCGTCCGGCTGGTGGGAGTGCGGGCGGACCAGCTGGAGCCATCGTCGGGACTGGGGCATCAGCTCACCATCGACCGACGGGACGAGAACTGGCGGCTCGCCGAGTCGGCTCTCGATGAGGTCAATCGGAAGTTTGGTAAGTCGGCTATCCAGCCAGCCCAGCTGTTTCGAAAACCGACCGATACGGCTCCCTGAACGCCTCCCTGAAGGACGCTGGCAGCCCTGATTTCCACCCGACAGGGCTGCGACTTTCCCTTGTGGGCATTGCGCTCTATCCTTAGAGCACAGGCCAACATCAACAAGCTACGCCGGTCAATTTGGAACACTCTCAGCGACGATGCCGTCGTAGGGAACTGGATTGATCAGGTACTCGTTAGTTGAGGTGAGGGACCAGGATTAATTATCAGTATGGAGGCAGTGATGGCACTCTCGGAACACGAACAGAGGCTGCTTGATCAGCTGGAGCAGCAGCTTCACGCCGACGACCCAAAGTTTGCCAGCTCGATGGCGTCGAGCCCCCAGCGGACGATTTCAACGCGCAGGATCGTCATCGGCGCGTTGATGACGGTCGCAGGCATTTTGATTCTGCTGCTGGGCGTAGCGAACCAGATTATTCTGGTGGGCGTCGCAGGATTCCTGGTCATGGGAGCTGGAGTGTATTACGCCACCAGCCGGGGCAAGGGCTCCGAATCAGCGCCAATGCCTCAGGGAATTAAAACGGCGCCCGTCAATCGTAGTGGAGGCTTTCTGAGCACCCTCGAAGAGAAGTGGGACGAGCGCAAGCGCGAACAGCCCTAACGTTGCCAATCGGTCGGCCGCCAGCGCCCTCCACTTTCATCCACTTGGCGTAAATCCCAATCATTTGCTTGGCCGATAGACCCGCATAGTCGGGTCTATCGGCGTTTAACGGGCGTTTTTCTCGCCCTGAGGCCGGATCGTCAGGACCGGGTGTGCTGTGGCGGCTCAAATCCCTCCACTTCCCACCACCGCGCTCCAGTCCCGCCGATACAGGGAACTGCCAGGAAATTCATCGCGTCGGAACCCCTAAATGGATTGACGGGGGAGGGATGTGGAGTAAAGTGGTGGTTATAAGAGCGTAGTGGTGCCGCGAGGTGCTTTCCGGATTGGATGGGCGGTGGCAGATGTTCCTCGGAACCCATCTGCCACGTCTCGATGAAAAGGGCAGGTTGATCCTTCCAGCGAAGTTCCGGGAGGAACTATCCAACGGATTGGTGCTGACCCGGGGGCAAGAACGGTGCATCTACGTTTTTAGTCAGCGCGAGTTTGAACAGCTTCACGAACAGATGCGGACAGCACCGCTGTCGTCACGGCAATCCCGTGATTACAGCAGGGTGTTTTTGTCAGGGGCCTCAGATGAGGTCCCCGACAAGCAGGGACGAATCACCATTCCTCAGGCGCTTCGGACCTATGCGGGACTGGACCGGGAACTTGCAGTGATTGGCGCGGGCAGCCGTGCTGAGATCTGGGACGCCACGGCCTGGAACAACTATCTGGCGGAGCAGGAGAACACGTTCTCCGAAACCGACGAGGACGCTCTCCCGGGTCTCTTCTAGTACCGCACATCACCACGCAGTACCGCACGAAATGCAGGACGGCTTCTTGGACGAGATCTCCAGCCGCCCGGCGTACGTTCCACCTGGCTCACCTTCCCCGGAGCCAGGCGGGCACCGCGCCTGGTCGGATGGGGATCTGGCTCAAGAAACGTGTTGTACAGACAACCAAGCAGGCAACACTGAGGAAGGAGCGAATGGATGAGCGACGATCGCCCTACCGGTGAACGGCACGTACCGGTACTGCGTGAACGCTGCATCTCGCTCCTCGAACCAGCCCTCCTCGCCGCGGTAGCTGCCGGCCGTACGCCGGTGGTCGTCGATGCCACGCTGGGCATGGGCGGGCACTCCGAATCCCTGCTGGCACGGTTTCCGCAGGCACACCTGGTCGGGATTGACCGCGATCTGCAGGCACTTGCCCTGGCCGGCGAACGGCTCGCAACCTTCTCGGGGCGAACCGATCTGGTCCACGCGGTGTATGACGAGCTTCCCGAGGTCCTCGAGGATCTGGGCATCGACGCTGTTGACGGTGTGCTCTTCGACCTGGGAGTGTCCTCCCTCCAACTGGACGAACGTGACCGGGGATTCGCCTACTCCTATGACGCGCCACTGGACATGCGGATGGATACCAGCGTTGGGCAGACCGCAGCAGACGTCGTCAACGTGTACTCCGAGACGGACCTGCTCCGCATTATTCGTGCCTGGGGTGAGGAGAAGTTCGCTGGCCGGATCTCATCGGCCATTGTCGCCGCCCGCCGTGACACCCCCTTCACCTCGACAGGCCAACTGGTCGACGTCATCCGCGCCGTGGTCCCCGCAGGGGCGGCACGGACCGGGGGACACCCGGCCAAACGGACCTTCCAGGCGCTCCGGATCGAAGTCAACGAGGAGCTGACCGTGCTCGAACGGGCAATTCCCGCCGCCGTCGACTCACTGATTCTCGGCGGGCGGGCGGTGGCCATGTCCTACCACTCGCTCGAGGACAAGATCGTCAAGGCTGCCTTCACCGCCGGTACCCGCTCCTCAGCCCCAGTCGGATTTCCGGTGGAACTCGAGGAGCACAAGCCCTACCTCAAGTCGCTGACCAAGGGCACCGAAGCCCCGACCGAGCAGGAAATTGAAGAAAACCCGCGGGCGGCATCGGCAAAGCTGCGCGCAGTAGAACGAATCAAGAACACTCGAAGCACCAAAGACAGGAATGCATCATGAGCCAGCAACTCGCTGAATCCTACGCGCCGCTGGCTACCCCCGAAACGGGAAGCGGATCCTCCCAGCAGGTCCGGACGCCGCTCTCGCTGGTGCCAGCCGGACCGGCCCGGCGTCGGATCCCCTTCGCGGTGTTCAGCATGATCGCCCTGGTCGGCGCTCTGGTGACGGTTCTGATGCTCAATATCTCGGTCTCCAGTAGCAATATGAACTTGTGGAACTGCGTAACCAGCAGATCGCCCTGAATCAGGAGAACCAGGCGCTCACCCAACAAATGGAAGACCTCAATGCGCCACAGAACCTCGCTGCGGAAGCCCGGGAACTCGGCATGGTCGCCTCCCCTGGATTCGGCTCCATTGATGTAGATTCGATGAAAATTGCAGGTAGTCCCGAGGCTGCGAAGGAGGGCGGCGAGCCATTGGCGCTCATCGCCGCCCCCGAGGTGTCCACGGCTGGCGTCGCGGTTGCTGTCGAGGCCCCTCCAAGGGAGGAAGCTGCAGCGTCTGCAGCCGACGCACCAGCCGCTGCAACACCGGCGGCCGAGGCAGAGCCCGCACCCCCCGCCGAGCAGCCGCAGGCAATCGAGCTTAACGGCGGATCAATTCCAGCACCACAGCAAGGCACCGGCGGGTAACGCACACGATCGACGATCACCCGAAAGACACCGAAGGATATTGAAGTGGCTACAGCAACTGAGCACGACAAATTCCGGGTGGCTCTCGGCGCGAAAAGGCTACGCGTAGGTCTGGCCTTCGTCCTGATCCTCCTGCTGGTGCTGGGGGTCCGGTTATTTCAGGTGCAGGCGCTCGACCTCGGCGGCATGGCGCAGGCCGGACTGAATAAGCGGCTCGAATCGTTCCCGGTGCAGCCAATGCGCGGCGATATTCTCGACAGCAAGGGAAATTACCTGGCCCGCAGCGTGGAGCGCTTCGACATCGTGGTGGATCAGACCCTCGCCGAAGGCGACACCTTCGCCCGGATCAACGATGAGGGGGACCGCGAGGAGCTCACCATGGATGAGGGTTTTGCCGAGCTCTCGACGATCCTCGGCCAGGATGCGGCCACCCTCGAGGCGGCAATCATCGGGGACAAAAAGTTCGGGTATGTCGCCCAGGAAGTCACCCCTGAGGTCAAGAACGCCGCATTGGCCGTGCGGATGCCTGGTGTCTACGCCGACCCGGTCAGCCTTCGCACCTACCCCTCCGGGCCGGTCGCCGGATCAATCGTCGGGTTCGTTGGCGAGCAGAATGAGGGCCTCGAGCTCACCCAGGACGACCGGCTCACCGGCGAAGCAGGTAGCCGCACCTTTGAGATCGGCGGTGACGGCATCCGGATTCCCTACGCCACCAACGAGGATGTGCCGGCCAAGGACGGACAGTCAGTCAAGCTGACCATCGACCAGGATCTCCAGTGGTTTGCCCAGCAGACCATCGCCTCCCAGGTGGAGGAGTACGACGCCCAGTGGGGCAACATCGTGGTCGTCGAAGCGGATACCGGCGGCATTGTCGCGATGGCCGAGTCCACCACCATGGACCCGAATAACCCGGGAGCCACTGAACCCGAATTTCGTAAACCCCTCTCGGTCACCTCATCCTTCGAGCCCGGCTCCACCACCAAGCTGATCACCATGGCAGCAGGGCTGGAGGAGGGAATCATTGAACCCACCAGCGAATTCCTGTTGCCAAACACCTACACCGTGGACAACCAGACGTTCAAAGATGCTTTCGAGCATGGCGAGGAGCAGCGCACCGCCGCCGGAATCTTCGCCAAATCCATGAACACCGGAACGGTGATGATTGGTGAGCAGCTCAGCAAGCAACAGCGCTACGACTGGCTCACCAAGTTTGGGATCGGGCAGCCCCTCGATGTCGGTTTGAACGGTGAGACCAGCGGTATCCTCGCCCAGCCGGAAGAGTGGGACGACCGCCAGCAGTACACGGTGCTGTTCGGGCAGGGCCTCGCGCAGACTGCGCTGCACACCGCGATGGTCTACCAGACAATCGCCAACGACGGCGTCCGGCTGAAACCACGGTTGATCGATGCCTACATTGACCCCGACGGAACCGAGCACAAGGTGCCCCAGGACGAGGGCGTCGAAGTGGTCTCCACTGAAACCTCAGGCCAGCTACAGAAGATGCTCGAAACCGTTACCGTTGATGGCTCAGGTGCTTCGGGTGCGCTGGACGAATACCGCGTGGGATCCAAGACGGGCACGGCCGAAGCGCCAAGCGCTACCGGCGGCTACGACGGGTACACCCTCACCTACGCTGGCATGGCGCCAATGGATGACCCGGAGTACGTCGTGGTGGTGACGCTGCAGCGGCCGCAGGGCGATCTGTATTATCTGATACCGGGGGAGTCATTCCAAAAGGTAATGGAACAGGTGCTCAACGCCAGGAACGTCGCACCATCCACCGGCAAGCCCGAGACCTACCCCATCGAGTACTGACCCGGAGCAACACACGTGCCAACAATTGAAGATTCCGCCGCGCAACCCGATGCCGGGATGCGTCCAGCAGTAGTGGCTCCGGTCCCGCTGGCACAGGCATTCAGCGACCTTCCAGCCGGGTTGCCGACTGTCGAACCGGTTCCCGGGCACGACGACGCCGCCGCCCACGTCCGTGTGACCGGGGTGGCGATTGATTCCAGAATGATCAGGGCCGGGGATCTGTACATAGCCCTACCCGGTTCAGGCAGACACGGTGCGTCGTTCACCGCCGCCGCTCTGCGCTCTGGCGCCGTCGCCGTCCTGACCGACGAGGCAGGGGTGGAAGCCGCCGCAGCCGCAGCCGAACTGGTCGGCACCGTTCCCCTGTTCAGAGCTGCCCGCCTCAGGGAACTCGTGGGTCCACTGTCGGCGACCATCTTCAACAGTCAGCCGGCCGAAACGAGCCGGCCCGCCCTGTTCGGCGTCACCGGCACCAACGGCAAAACCACCACCACCTACTTCATCAATGCGTTGCTGGCGGGGCTGGGTCGGACCACCGGGTTGATGGGAACCATTGAGATCCATGCCGGCGGCCAACCAATCGCCAGCGCTCTCACCACCCCCGAATCGCCGCAGGTACATGGCATCCTCGGGTTGATGCGTGAACGGGGGATCGAAACCGCCGCCATGGAGGTGTCTTCCCACGCGATTGAGTACCGTCGGGTGGACAGCGTCCACTTCGACGTGGCCGGGTTCACCAACCTGACCCAGGACCACCTCGACCTGCACGGCACCATGGAGGAGTACTTTGCGGTCAAGGCTGAGCTCTTCGGGCGGGAACGGACGAGCCGCGCGGTCATCATTATCGACGACCCGTGGGGCCTGAAAATGGCCGAGGTGGCCGGGGCCGACGTCGTCACCCTCAGCACGAGCGTCACCCAGGACGACGACGCCCAGACGAACGACGGCCAGACGAACGACGGCCACACGAATTACGGCGGGACACCACCCGGCACCGCCGACTGGCAGGTTCGTAATGTGGTCAAACACGGGCTCGGCCACCGATTCTCGCTGCACGGACCAGCGGGGGAAGAACTCACGCTGCACTCGGGCCTGCCGGGTACCTTCAATATCTCGAACGCCGCACTGGCGACGGTAATGGTGCTCACCTCAGGGGTGGCCGCAGACGACGTGCAGCGCGCCGCGGACAGCGCCGATCCGTTCTCGGCAGCAGTACCAGGACGCATGCAGCTCATCGGCGACCACCCGGCAGCAATAGTCGATTTCGCCCACAACCCTGATGCTCTGGCCCGCACCCTGGAATCGGTCAGGCCTCCCGCCCCGGAGGCGAAGCTGATTGTGGTGTTCGGCGCCACCGGACAGCGGGACCAGACCAAACGTCCACTCATGGGGGCCACCGCCGCGCAGCTGGCCGACGTGGTGATTGTCACCGACGACGACCCCCACGATGAAGACGAGGCCGTGATCAGGCAGGGTGTCCTGGAGGGGGCGCTGAGGGCCCGTGACGCTGCCGAACGCCCGTGCGAGGTACTCGAAATTTATCCCCGTGCCGAGGCGATCGACCGCGCAGTGGCAATGGCCACCGCTGCTGATACGGTCCTGATTGCTGGGCGCGGCCACGAGGTCTGGCAGGAAGTCAAGGGAGTCAACCTGCCGCTCGATGACCGGGTGGAACTGGCCCGGGCGTTGACACGCTACGGATTCTCTGTCCACCCCAGCCACAGGATAGAATCCTAGACCGTCATGATTGAACTAAGCGCAGCCGAAATCGCGGCAATTACCAAGGGTCAGTTGACCCCCGCTGCCGCAGCACGGCAGACCCAGACCGTTAGCTCCGT
The DNA here is from genome assembly GCF_003075455.1 of Arthrobacter sp. Bz4. Classification (GTDB taxonomy): domain Bacteria; phylum Actinomycetota; class Actinomycetes; order Actinomycetales; family Micrococcaceae; genus Arthrobacter_D. The sequence goes on along the minus strand of NZ_QDAE01000003.1, from coordinate 261,245 downwards.
CACCGTGGATTCCCGCGAGGTACAGGCCGGTGGCCTGTTCGTCGCCAAGCCCGGTGCAAACGCTGACGGTCACCAGTTCGTGCCGCAGGCCTTCCGTAATGGGGCTGTGCTGGCACTGCTGGAACACCCGGTGGCGAATGAGGACGCCGCTGGTGCTGGAGAGTACCCCGCCGTCGTCGTCGACGATGTGGTGCTGGCCATGGGCCGGCTCGCTGCCGCCGTGGTGGAAAGATTGCGCGCCCATTCGCCGCTGACGGTGATCGGCATCACCGGCTCGGCCGGTAAGACCACCACCAAGGACCTGCTGGCAGGCATCCTCAGGGAGCATGCCCCCACTGTTGCCCCGATCGGGTCCTACAACGGCGAGGTGGGCGTTCCGCTGACCGTCTTCAGCGCCGATTACGACACCAGGTATCTGATCATCGAAATGGGTGCCACTAAGATCGGGCAGATTACCTACCTTGCGGACATGGTCGCGCCCGATGTCGGTGTGGTCCTGGGAGTTGGCAGCGCCCACGCCGGAGAGTTCGGTGGAGTGGACAACATCGCCAAGGCCAAGTCGGAGCTGCTTCGTTCGCTGCCGGGAAGCGGAACGGCAATCATCAACGCCGACGCGCCCGGGTTTTGGCCATGGAGACCGTGACCGCCGCGTCCAAGCTCTACTTCACTTCCGACAACTCGCATCTCCCCGGCGGCGGACCAGTTGTTCGGGCCACCGGTGTCACAACCACCCCCGGTGGGCACCCATCATTCACGCTGGGCCTGCCCGGTCCCGACGGGTCCACCGAGCATCAGGTCACCTCACGGCTGATCGGGACGCACCAAATCACCAACCTCCTCGCCGCCGCATCAATTGCCGGGACGCTCGGCATCCCGGGCGCAGCCATCGCCGACGCCCTGTCGCGGTCGGAAGCACAGAGTCGCTGGCGGATGGAACGCACCGAACGCGCCGACGGCGTGACGGTCATCAACGACGCGTACAACGCCAATCCTGACTCAATGCGAGCCGCGCTTCGTACCCTGGCCGAACTAGGGCGGGGTCGCCGCACCTGGGCCGTGCTCGGCGAAATGCTCGAACTCGGCGACGAATCGATCACCGAGCACGACGCCGTCGGCCGGGTCGTGGTTCGGCTCAACATCACCAAGCTGCTCGTGATCGGGATGGGGGCCCGTGCTCTCTATAACGGTGCAGTCCTCGAGGGGTCCTGGGGGGATGAGGTCCTGTTCGCCGATGACGTCGCGGCGGCCGAGGAAATTCTCGCCTCGGTTCTGGAACCTGGAGACCTGGTGCTGTTCAAATCCTCCAACGGGGCGGGGCTTCGATTTTTAGGTGATCGGATAGCATTGTCCTCGACTGTTGCACCATCCACTGCCACGCCTGAACCATCAGAGCCCGGCCCAACTGACCTCCAAGGGGGGCCGCAGCTGTGATTGCGCTACTGATCGGCTCAGCCATGGGGCTGGTGCTGGCCCTCGTGGGTACCCCACTGTTTATCCGCCTGCTCGTGAACCGTGGCTACGGTCAATTCATTCGCGATGACGGCCCCACAGCCCACCACACCAAGCGCGGGACGCCCACCATGGGCGGCGCCGTCATCGTCGGTTCCGTCCTGATTGCCTACTTCGTCACCCACCTGCTGATGATCTGGGCCGGAGTCTCCACCGGGCCGTCCGTCTCGGGTCTGTTGCTGCTACTCCTGATGGTCGGCATGGGAATCGTCGGATTCTTCGACGACTACATCAAGATCTCCAAACAGCGGAGTCTGGGCCTCAGCGCCCCGGCGAAAATCGCGGGACAGACCCTCGTCGGCATCATCTTCGCCGTCCTTGCGCTTGGCTTCCCGAACGAAAACGGCAGGACGCCGGCCTCAACGGCCATTTCATTCATCCGCGACACGTCGATCGACCTGGCCTTCGCCGGCACCATCGTTGGCGCCGTCCTCTTCGTCATCTGGTCCAACCTCATCATCACCGCAGCCAGCAACGGCGTGAACCTCGCCGACGGTCTCGACGGCCTTGCGGCCGGGGCATCCGTCCTGGTGTTCGGCGCCTACATGCTGATGGGCATTTGGCAGTCCAACCAGAGTTGCGCACTCGACGAGGTCGCCAGGAGCGTCTGTTACACCGTCCGGGACCCTCTCGATCTGGCCCTCATCGCCGGCACCATGTGCGGTGCGCTGGTCGGGTTCCTCTGGTGGAACACCTCGCCTGCAAAGATCTTCATGGGTGACACCGGCTCGCTCGCCATCGGCGGCGCCATCGCCGGGTTCGCGATCCTGTCCCGCACCCAGTTGCTGCTCGTCATCCTCGCCGGGCTGTTCGTCATGATCACGCTGTCGGTGATCATCCAGGTCGGCTACTTCAAACTCTCCGGCGGCAAACGGGTGTTCAAAATGGCTCCGCTCCAGCACCACTTCGAACTCAAGGGTTGGCAGGAAGTCACAGTTGTCGTCCGGTTCTGGATTCTTGCCGGGCTATTCGTGGCCACCGCACTCGGAATCTTCTACGCCGAATGGGTGGTGCTGATATGACCGGAACCATCCCCGCGGGTGCCCGTGACCTCGATTCCCTGACCACCTGGGATGCCGACTGGAAAGGGCTGCGGGTAGTAGTCACCGGCATCGGCCTGTCCGGGTTCTCCGTCGCCGATACGCTCATTGAACTGGGTGCCCGCGTGGTGGTAGTCGACGGATCCGATTCGGCCGAGAACCGCGCCAAGGCGGACACGCTGTCGATCGTCGGTGCCGTGGACGTCCTCCTCGGCGCCGAACACGCAACGAGAATTCCGCTCATCGATGGCAGCCAGCCCGATCTGGTGGTCACCTCACCGGGCTGGACCCCGCAGCAGCCGCTCCTCAGGGCCGCAAAAGACGCAGGAATCCCGGTCTGGGGCGACGTCGAACTGGCCTGGCGGGTCAGGATCCGCGAAGGCCGCCCCACCGCCGAGTGGCTGACCATCACCGGCACCAACGGCAAAACCACCACCGTCTCTCTGGTGGAGTCGATGCTGCTGGCCGCAGGCCTCCGCGCCGTCGCCGCGGGCAACATCGGTACCCCCATTCTCGACGCGATCCGTGACCCGCAAGGCTACGATTTCATCGCCGTCGAACTGTCCAGTTTCCAGCTGCACTGGACCGGGTCCATCTCGCCGCTGGCGAGTGTGTGCCTGAACGTTGCGGAGGACCACGTCGATTGGCACGGTGGGTTCGATCAGTACACCGCCGACAAAGCAAAGATTTACGCCAATACCAAAGTGGCTTGCGTCTACAACGCCGAACAGCCCGCCACCGAACGGATGGTCGAGGAAGCCGACGTCATCGAGGGCTGCCGAGCCATCGGTTTCACCACCTCAACGCCGGCAGTCAGCATGCTGGGAGTGGTCGATGACCTCCTGGTGGACCGCGCCTTCATCGAACAGCGCAAGGATTCCGCTGTTGAGCTGGCTGCGATCAAGGACCTGGGGGAGCTGGTGCCCCGCCACCTGGTGGCGAACGCCCTCGCGGCCGCCGCAATGGTTCGGGCAGCGGGCGTCGAGCCGGCAGCGATCCGCGCCGGGATCCGGAACTACCAGCCCACCGAGCACCGGATCCAGCTCGTCTCCTCGCGGGACGGAATCCTGTGGATCAACGACTCCAAAGCGACCAATCCGCATGCGGCAGCAGCGTCCCTTTCGGCCTTCCACTCGGTGATCTGGATCGCCGGGGGGCTCTCCAAAGGCGTCAACTACGACCAGCTGGTGCAGACGCACGCGCAGCGACTCAAGGCGGTGGTGCTGATCGGCACCGACAGCTCGGACCTGATCGGTTCATTGCGCCGACACGCTCCGGATGTTCCACTGATCGAAGTGGCCCCGGGAGAGACTGAAGATGTGACGTTGGCCGACGATTCCACCCTCGCGCCCCTGGGCGAGCGGGTGATGGAATCGGCGGTAAGGGAATCTGCGCGGTTAGCTGGCGACGGCGACACCGTGTTGATGGCCCCGGCGGCAGCATCCATGGATCAGTTTTCCTCCTATGCTCACCGGGGCAAGGCCTTTATCGAGGCCGTCCAAGTGATCGTGGAAGGGCAGGCGAAGACCGCAAAGGAGTTCTAATGGTCACCACGCCCACCCGGCCAGTCCGTCGGAAGCCGGTGATGCGTCAGCATTCCCGAACGCCCTCTGTACCCGCCTCACCCAACACCCCCACACCTTCCACCCCCTCCGCTGAGGGCAACGCCCCGGCGAAGAAGGGTCTCCGCGCCCGCTTCGGACAGTTCTGGACGTACCTCGAAGGCAGCGACAAGCAGGCCAGCGGCGCCAGCTACTACATGATCCTCGGGTCGGCCCTCGCACTGACGGCGATCGGTCTGATGATGGTGCTTTCAGCATCTTCGGTGGAAGCGATCGCCGAGGGCAGCAGCGAGTTCGACCTGTTCCTCAGGCAGGCCACGTGGGCCGCCGGTGGGCTGGTCCTGATGCTGCTCCTGTCACGGTTCGGTGCGCGCGCCTACCGCATGATGGCGTGGCCGGTGCTCGGCATCGCGGTAGTTCTTCTGGTCCTCGTACTTGCCATTGGCGTGAACATCAACGGCAACCAGAACTGGATTCAAATCGGCGGCTTCACCATGCAGCCCTCCGAACCGGCGAAACTTGCCCTCGCCATTTGGCTGGCCAGTGTTCTGGCCCGCAAGGGGCGGCTGATCCGCAACTGGAAACACGCGATGATCCCAGCCCTGCCCCTGGGTGGGCTCCCGATCGGGCTGGTCCTACTCGGTGGTGACCTGGGCACCGTGATCATCATGATGATGATTCTCGCGGCGGCGCTCTTCTTCGCCGGGGCGCCAATGAAAATGTTCACCATCGCAGGGATCGCTGGTATCGCCGGCGCAATCGTCATGGTGCTGGTGAGTGGCAACCGCAGCGACAGGATCACAGCCTGGCTGCGGCTCAGCTGCGATGACGGTCAGGACCTGTGTCTGCAGGCCGACAACGGGCTCTTCGCGCTGGCGTCCGGCGGCTGGTGGGGAGTCGGTATTGGGCAGAGCCGGCAAAAGTGGAACTGGATTCCCGAAGCCCACAACGACTTCATCTTCGCGATCATTGGTGAAGAGTTTGGGTTGGTGGGCACCCTGGTGGTGGTCATCCTGTTCGGGATCCTCGCCGTCGCAACCATCAGGGTTGCCCGACGCTACACCGACCCCTTCGTGCGAATCCTGCTCGGCTCCATTCTGGTGTGGCTGATCGGCCAGGCGTTCGTGAACATTGGGATGGTCACCGGCGTCCTGCCCGTCATCGGTGTTCCGCTACCCTTCATCTCCTACGGTGGGTCGGCGCTGACCTTCACCCTTGGGGCGGTCGGAGTCCTGCTGGCCTTCGCCCGCAAATGCCCCCAGCACCAGATTCCGGCGCAGTAGCCGGGACCACTACAGATCCCCGTTCCACAGAAAGCGAACCAGCAGCCCGATGAGCACAAACCCCCTCTCGGTGGTCCTGGCCGGCGGCGGTACCGCCGGTCACATCAGTCCACTGCTGGCCATTGCCCATGCCCTGGCTGAACACGATCCTGACACCCGGCAGGTAGTTGTGGGGACTGCCGCGGGAATGGAGACACGACTGGTTCCGGCTGCGGGGTACCAGCTCGAGACGATTGACCGGGTCCCGATGCCTCGCCGCCCGTCGATCGACCTGGTGAAGCTCCCCACCCGGCTGATCCGCGCCGTCCGGCAGGCGCTGGGCGTACTCGACCGCGCGGAGGCCGACGTCGTCGTCGCGTCGGCGGTTACGTCTCCACACCCCTGTACCTGGCTGCGTGGCGCCGGAAAATCCCGGTAGTGATCCATGAGGCGAACGCCCAGCCAGGGCTGGCCAACCGGCTCGGAGCGCGGATTGCCACCACTGTGGCGGTCGCCTTCAAGGGCACCGGCCTCCCCAAAGCTCAGGTGGTCGGCATGCCGATGCGACGCAGTATTTCCACCCTCCACCGTGCCACCTCCCGGGCTGCCGCCCGCGCTGCCCTTGGGCTGAACACCACCCAGCCCGCACTGATCGTGACCGGTGGGTCGTCAGGGGCTGTCAGCATCAACCGGGCCGTCGCCGCCGTGGTGCCCCTGCTCGCGGCCGAGGGAATCCAGTTGCTGCACATTACCGGAGGCGGCAAAGGTGTGACGGGCGCCGATGGGCGACCGCTCCAGGCCGAAGGCTACCGCCAGATTGAGTACGTCGACGATATGGAAACTGTCTACGCGGCCGCAGACCTGCTGCTGGCTCGTGCGGGGGCCGCCACCGTGTGCGAGGTGAGCGCCGTCGGGCTGCCCGCAGTGTTCGTCCCGCTGCCGCACGGCAACGGAGAGCAGCGCCGGAACGCGGCGGACCTGATCACCGCGGGGGGCGCGCTGCTGGTCGACGACGCTGCGCTGACGGCAGACTGGTTGACCGGACACGTGTTTCCGTTGCTGAAAAACCAGGCCGCCCTCGACGCGATGGCCGCAGCCAGCGCCCGGCTCGGAGTGCGTGACGCCGATACTCAGATGGCCCGACTCGTCGTCGCCGCCGGACGCGGGGCACAGTCATGACCGGAACCACCCTGACCCCCGCCGATCTCGGGCGGGTCCATTTCATTGGCCTTGGCGGCGCCGGCATGTCGGCAGTGGCCCGAGTGTTGCTGGGCCAGGGCGTTCAGGTGTCCGGATCCGACGCCGCGGACTCGCGGGGCCTGCAGGCCCTCGCTGCCCTCGGGGCGCGTACCGCCGTCGGCCAGCGGGCCGAGAATGTTGCAGGCGTCGACACGGTCGTGATCTCCACCGCCATCAGGGCGACCAACCCCGAACTGGTGGCCGCCCAACAACAGGGCCTGCGGATCCTGCACCGGTCCCAGGCCCTGGCCGCCGCGATGTCCGGCAGGGAAGTGGTGGCGGTCGCTGGTACCCATGGCAAAACCACCACCACCGCGATGATCACGGTGATGCTGCAGTCCGCCGGGTTCGACCCATCTTTCGCCATCGGCGGTGAGGTCGCAGCGCTTGGGGTCAACGCGGCCTGGGGTGATGGCGGCGTCTTTGTTGCAGAAGCCGATGAATCGGATGGCTCATTCCTCAACTACTCGCCGCAGATCGCTGTGGTGACCAATGTGGAGGCAGACCACCTGGACCACTACGGGACGGCCGCAGCGGTGTACGAGGTATTCGACCAGTTCGCCGCCCTGCTGCCCGCCGACGACGGCGTGTTGGTGACCTGCGTCGACGACGCCGGTGCGGCAGCCCTCGCCGGACGGGTCGGCGACACCCGCAGGATCAGGACCTACGGATACTCGCCGACGGCTGACGTGCGGATTGGTGCGACCCAGGCCGTGGGTAGTGCCTCCACAAGCATGCTGTCGTTCTCAGTGGACGGACTGGACAGCGAGCAGGAACTCCAGCTGAACGTGCCCGGTGAACACAACGTGCGGAACGCGGCAGCAGCATTCTCCGTCGCCCTCGAACTGGGCGTCGACCCCGCCGCAGCGGCAGCCGGCCTCGCCACCTTCTCGGGCGCCGCCCGCCGGTTCGAGGCGAAGGGGGCTGGCAGGGGAGTGAGGGTTTTCGACGACTACGCTCATCACCCCACCGAAGTGACGGCGGCCCTGACGGCGGCACGCGCCGTCGCTGCCGGCCACCACGTGCACGTCCTCTTCCAGCCGCACCTGTTCTCCCGCACCCGGGAATTCGCGGTGGAGTTCGCCCAGGCGCTCAACCTGGCGGACTCGGCCACCGTACTGGATATATATGCGGCCCGGGAGGACCCGATGCCCGGCGTGACCAGCCGACTGATCACCGACCAACTCACCGTGCCCGGCGGGTACGCCCCGGATCCCGCAGCAGCCGTCAGGGCAGTCGTTGACCGTGCGGCCCCTGGGGACATCATCCTGACCGTGGGGGCGGGTGACGTCACCCAGTACGGTGCCGACCTCGTCGGCCTGCTCACCCTGCCCGACAACAGCGCCCGCGACTCATGAGCCGTCGCAAGCCGAAACCCCCCGGTGCAGGGGCCGAGGCCGGCGCGGGTTCCGAGCTGGCTGCGGGGTCAGGGACGGGGTCCGGCGCGCCGGCGCCTGTCCGGGTGCCACGGGTCACCAGCAGTAAGGTCTCGATGCTCAAGATCCCCGGGGACCCGTGGCTACCGGAGGAACCTGACGATGATGACACCGCCAATTCGGTGGTTGCCTTCCCTGAGCCGCCCAGGAAGCGTCGACGTCGGAATCTCATCCTGGGCCTCACCGGTGTGGTGCTACTGATGGCGGGGTTGCTTGCCTATCTCATTTTTTCGCCCGCCCTGGCGCTACGGTCCGTCGAGGTGAGCGGCAATACGCTCGTGACCACCGAGGAGGCCACGGCCGCCCTCGACCCGTTGCTGGGAACACCCCTGCCACAGATCGCCGACGAGGATGTCGAGCAGCTCCTCGAAGGGTTCGCACCGATTGAAAGCGTCACGGTGGCCGCCGTACCGCCGTCGGGCCTGGCGATCACCATTGAGGAACGGATACCGGTGGCGATCCTGCAGAGCAGCGAGCGTTTTATCCTCATCGATGCGGAGGGGCGCCAACTTGCCTCGGTTGCCGACCGCAATGCCGTTCAGCTGCCCCTCATCGATGGCGGCACCGATGCGGTAAACAGCGAAGTGTTTTCCTCGATCGCCGAGGTGCTCGACGCCTTGCCGGAGAGTATCCTGAATCAGCTCAATCACGCATCGGCGGACTCCGTGGATTCGGTCGAACTGTCCCTCGCCAATGACCAGACCATCTTCTGGGGTAGCTCGGACGAGAACCAGGCCAAGGCGCTGGTGCTGGAGGCGCTGCTATCAGGCCCGCAGACCGATCCGCCGGCCGAGGTCTTTGACGTAAGCACGCCGTTGAGTCCGGTCACTCGCTAAAGAATTATCCGACACGCGGGCTCGGTCATTGCAGATGAGTGCACCTGCCCATAGCGTCTTGAATAGAAGTTACTTGACATAACATTGACTTTCAAGTTGAGAGTTAATGTTGTCAAGGTGAAGGCTGGGAACAGATCCAGCCGGATCAGGCCCCACACAGCGCATTCGAACAAGGGACACAGGACCGTGGCAGCACCGCAGAATTACTTGGCCGTCATCAAGGTAGTAGGCATCGGCGGCGGTGGCGTAAACGCCGTCAACCGAATGATCGAGGTGGGATTGCGTGGCGTTGAATTCATCGCCATCAACACCGACGCACAGGCCCTGCTGATGAGCGACGCCGACGTGAAGCTCGACGTCGGACGGGAACTGACCCGCGGCCTCGGCGCCGGCGCGACCCAGAGGTGGGACGCCGCGCGGCCGAAGATCATGCAGAAGAAATCGAGGAAGTCCTGCGCGGCGCCGACATGGTGTTTGTTACCGCAGGCGAAGGCGGCGGTACGGGAACCGGTGGTGCACCGGTCGTGGCTCGTATCGCGAGGTCCCTGGGCGCCCTGACCATTGGCGTGGTCACCCGTCCCTTCACCTTTGAAGGTCGGCGCCGGTCGAATCAGGCCGAAACCGGGATCGATACGCTCCGCGACGAGGTTGACACCCTGATCGTCATCCCCAACGATCGTCTGCTCTCCATCAGCGACCGGAACGTGTCGATGCTCGATGCCTTCCGCTCAGCCGACCAGGTGCTGCTCTCAGGTGTTCAGGGCATCACCGACCTGATTACCACGCCTGGCCTGATCAACCTCGACTTCGCCGACGTGAAGTCAGTGATGCAGGGCGCCGGTTCGGCGCTGATGGGCATCGGCTCGGCACGCGGCGAAGATCGGGCCGTCAAGGCGGCCGAGCTGGCCATTGCCTCGCCGCTGCTTGAAGCATCGATCGACGGAGCTCACGGTGTTCTGCTCTCCATCCAGGGTGGCTCCGATCTGGGGCTCTTCGAAATCAACGAGGCGGCCCGCCTGGTCCAGGAAGTAGCGCACCCCGAAGCGAACATCATCTTCGGTGCCGTGATCGACGATGCCCTCGGCGACGAGGCTCGGGTCACCGTGATTGCAGCTGGCTTTGACCAGGTCGACGCGACGTCACAGCCCAGCGCACAGCTGTCCAAGCCGGTCTCAGCGCCGTCCGTCGGAGCGAGCGCCCCGGCGGCGGCCGCAGCGGTTCCCGCGTCGGCAGGCCTCGGCGCCTGGTCGCAGCGGTCGCAGCAGTCAGGCAACAACGTCCCAGCCGACTCAGGGTTCGACGTCGACCTGCCCGCCGTGGTGGAGCCTGACTTCTCCTCGAGCCGGTCAGACGAACTCGATGTGCCTGACTTCCTGAAGTAACCACCGACGCCGTGTTCTTCTGGCGCCAGGAAATCGGCCCCGGCCGTTGGGTAGCCTTCACGAATAGTCAGGCGGGCAATCTCGCACTTCATGTGGGGGATAAGCCCGCCTCGGTCCTTCGGCGTCGGCGGGAGCTCGAAGCCGCCATGGGTATCGACGAGGGTTCCCTCCGGTTCATGCACCAGACTCACTCGGCCACCGCCGAGATAGTCGAGGACGCAGCGGCGGGTGAGCTGATCAGCGCTGATGCGTTGGTCAGCGTCAGCGGGGCAACCCCGCTGGCGGTAATGGTCGCCGATTGTGTTCCGGTGGTTCTCTCCGCCGGGGGCGGTGCAGAGGGAGCCACGGCTGTTGTGCACGCCGGCCGCCAGGGTACCCTCGACGGCGTCATCGCCAACACGGTCGAGCTGCTGCGCAGCCGGAATGCCCGGAACCTGGTGGCCTGGATTGGCCCCGCTATTTGCGGCGACTGCTATGAGGTCCCCGAGGAGATGCGCCGCGAGGTAGCTGCCGTGGTTCCCGCCGCGACAGCCACCACCCGGTGGGCGACCCCCGGCCTTGATCTGCCTCAAGCCGTACGGGCGCAGCTTGAGACACTCGGTGTGGCTGTGCAACAGGTCAGCGAGGATTCCTCGACACTCTGCACCCTTGAGAACGGGGCACTGTATTCGCACCGTCGCAGTCCCGCAGCTGGCCGGATCGCCGGGCTGGTGTGGACCCAGTGACCGACCCCCAGCGCGCCGACGAGCTCAGCGAACGGCTCTCGGCGGTGCACCAACGAATCGATCAAGCGGTGCTGGCATCGGGGCGTACCGATAAACCGCGGCTCATCGTTGTCACCAAATATTTCCCGGCGGGCGACCTGCGGATCCTGGCCGCCCTGGGCGTGACCGAGATGGGAGAAAGCCGGGACCAGGAGGCCGCAGCCAAGGCCCAGGAGCTCGCGGACCTGGGAGTGCGCTGGCATTTCATCGGCCAGCTGCAAAGTAACAAGGCGCGGTCGGTGGTGCGCTACGCACACGCAGTCCATTCGGTGGACCGGGCACCGCTCGTCGCCGCGCTCGGCAAAGCGTTGGCTAACCGGCGAACCGAACCGGGCCAGGACACTGACAGCACCAGCGCCGCCAAGACCCTCGCCTGCTTTATCCAGGTCGATCTGTCGACCGGGGACAGCCGCGCTGCGACGATCAGTGGGCATCAACGAGGGGGCGCCGCCCCAACCGACGTCGTCGCCCTGGGGCGGCTCGTCCAAGCGACCGACGGTCTCTCGCTGGCTGGTGTGATGGCTGTTGCGCCGCTGGGCAGAGACCCCGTTGCTGCGTTCGGAGAGCTGGCCGAGATCTCAGCCACGCTCCGTGGCGAATTCCCCGCAGCCACCGGCATCTCGGCTGGTATGAGCGGGGATCTCGAAGCCGCGGTCGCAGCCGGCGCGACACACCTCAGAATAGGTTCGCAGGTCCTCGGTGAACGCCCACCCTTGAGGTAGCGTCTGGACTATACCCAATGACACGACAGGAGCTACCATGGCTGGCGCACTGCGCAAGACAATGATCTATCTTGGGCTCGCCGACGGTGATGAGCACTACGAGTCCGAGCAGAAGAACTTACAAAGCAGGAACGAGGATCACCTAGTGGACTACGACCGTGACGACCGGCATGCTGACGCCCCGCAGGCGGCCAGGCTCGCTCCGGTGGACGAGTACCGTGCCCCGGTGACCCCGATCAAGCGCGCACAGTCCTCACGCGAGGATTCGGCAGCTCTCCGTCAGATCACCACCGTGCACCCACGGTCCTACAACGATGCGAAACTGATCGGTGAAAGCTTCCGCGACGGCATCCCAGTGATCATGAATGTCACCGACATGGGTGAATCGGATGCAAAACGCCTGGTGGACTTCTCGGCTGGTCTGGTCTTTGGTCTGCACGGCAGCATCGAACGGGTTACCAACAAGGTCTTCCTCCTGTCGCCCTCCTACATCGAGGTACTCGGAGAAGACCAGAAGGCCAGCGAGGCGCAGGCTAGTTTCTTCAATCAAAGCTAGCGTGGTTAACTGGTTCACGAGTTCCTCTCAAAGTATCGCTTTTAGGACTGTGACTGCCGCGTGAGTTTGGTTTTTGTTCTGATCTATCTGGTACTGATGGTCGTACAGATAGCCCTGATTATTCGGATCGTCTACGATGCCGTGCAGATGTTTGCGCGTGGCTGGCGCCCCAAGAGACTGGCCCTGGTGTTGGCTTCGGGCGTCTACACTGTGACCGACCCGCCGATCAAGGCGCTTCGCCGACTGATCCCGCCGTTGCGGCTGGGTGGAGTGTCACTGGATCTGGCATTCTTGGTGGTGTTCCTGGGAGTAACCATTCTCATGTTCGTCGCCGCCGGCTTGGCCACGTCGGTCTAGCCGGTTAGTTTTCGAGTCTCAAAAGATATACGCTGAATCACATAATTGGTGTGAATTCTCGAGTTTTATGTCCGCAATTCGGTACCGTAGTCAGGTCTGCTTCATAGGCAGGCATGTCTTATAACCACTATGAGGTGACCAGATGGCCCTGACGCCAGAAGATGTTGTCAACAAAAGGTTTCAGCCCACTAAGTTTCGTGAAGGCTACGACCAGGACGAGGTAGACGATTTCCTCGATGAGATCGTTGTCGAACTCCGTCGCCTGAACCAGGAGAATGACGAACTGCGGCGCAAGCTCGCGGACGCCTCCTCCTCAACGTCCCAGAACGCTGTGGTTCCCGCCCCCGTGTCGGCGAGCTCGCATACCGAAGAGGTCAAGGACGAGCCCAAGGCGAAGGACGAGCCCAAGGCGAAGGAACAGCCAAAGGTTGAAGAGCCCAAGGGTGAAGAGAAGAAGTCCGAAGAGCGTCCGGCTGCTGCTGCAGCACCCGCCGCGGCAGCACCAGCCGCTTCGGGCACCAGTTCAGCTGAATCGGCTGCCGGTGTGCTGGCGATGGCTCAGAAGCTTCACGACGAATACGTCAACGCCGGTGTCGAACAGCGCGACAAGATCATCGCCGAGGCGCAGATCGAAGCCAGCAGCATGGTCAACGAGGCCGAGGAGAAGACCCGTAAGACCCTGGGCGCCCTCGAGCAGCAGAAGTCTGTGCTCGAAGGCAAGGTTGAGCAGCTCCGCAGCTTCGAACGCGACTACCGTTCACGTCTGAAGGCCTACATTGAAGGCCAGCTGCGCGATCTGGATTCCCGCGGATCGGTAGCTTCCGAAGCCACCGGCTCCTAGGCGCTTCACCTGTATTACCGCTGCACCAGATGACCGGTGCAGTCCAGCTAAAGGCAACTCAAGAGGCCGGCCCCCGGGAATTCCCGGCGGTCGGCCTCTGCCGTAGGCTGGATGTCAACCTTTATGCGGCAGTCCACCCCACCCCGGCGCAGTCAGCGGCAGCGCCAAACCTGAAAGCGCTATGACAGACCAGACACCAGAGCACGGCAACCCAACCGGGTCCGATGAAACCTCCCCCGCCGCCCGTGAGACCCCTACGGCGGCCAGCCATCGCGGGCGTACGGGTGCGCGCTACGCGCTGCTCTTCGTCGCGTGCTTCGCCGTCATCTACGTAGCTGACCAGTTGACCAAAATCTGGGTCGTCTCCACCATGACCGAGGGACAGATCACCCCGGTCCTTCCGCCTCTGCTGAACTGGCACTTCATCCGCAATCCCGGTGCCGCTTTTTCGATTGGCACCGACTACACCTGGGTTTTCACCATCATCATGGCCGTCGTATCAATTGCGATCATCTCCCAGATCCGAAAGGTGGCGTCCTGGTGGTGGGCAACAGCCCTGGGGCTGGTCCTCGGAGGCGCGCTCGGCAACCTGACCGACCGTCTGCTGCGCGAACCATCGTTTGGGCAGGGCCATGTGGTCGACTTCATCGCCCTGCCCAACTTCGCCATCTTCAACATCGCCGATTCAGCCGTGGTCACGGGCGTCAGCCTGATCTGTCTGCTCACCTTGCGCGGGATCGGCATGGACGGCAAGCGCAGCAACGACGAACCTGTGGTTGACGGCTCGGCGGACGCCAAGTGAACGCCGTCGAACGGGACGAACGCGTTCCCACCGAGCTAGGAGGCGCCCGCGCGGACGCCGTGCTCGCCGCCGTCGCCGGGGTGTCCCGCTCCGCTGCCGCCGCCTGGTGTGTGGCAGGGTTCGTGACGAGCGACGGCAAACCCGTTGGTAAATCCGACCGGCCCGCTGCCGGTGCCGTCCTAAGAATCAGGGTTCCGGCAAGCGTCGACCCGCTGGCCGTGGTCGTCGAAACTGTTGACGGGATGGGGATTCTCTACGACGATGACGATCTGGTGGTCATCGACAAGCCGGTCGGGGTCGCCGCGCACCCGTCGCCGGGGTGGGTGGGCCCGACGGTCGTCGGCGCCCTCGCCGCCGCCGGGTACCGGATCTCGACGTCGGGTGCCACCGAACGCGCCGGCATTGTCCACCGCCTGGATGTGGGAACCTCCGGAGCGATGGTGGTCGCCAAAACCGAGCACGCCTACACGGTCCTGAAGCGGGCGTTCAAGGAACGCACCGTGGAGAAGGTCTATCATGCGCTGGTCCAGGGTCTCCCGGACCCCCTGGTTGGTACCATTGACGCCCCGATTGGTAGACACCCGGCCCACGACTGGCGGTTCGCTGTGCTGGAAGACGGAAGGCCCTCCAGGACTCATTACAAGGTGCTCGAAGCGTTTGGGAAGGCTAGCCTTCTCGAGGTCAACCTCGAGACCGGCCGGACCCACCAGATCAGGGTCCATTTTTCGGCGCTTCGGCACCCCTGCGTGGGGGATCTCACATACGGCGCTGACCCTCGGCTTGCCGCCAACCTGGGGCTCACCCGCCAATGGCTCCACGCCCAGAAACTTACCTTCGAACATCCGGTCTCAGGCGACACCGTCAGCGCGACCAGCCCCTACCCCAATGATCTGCAGTATGCCCTCGACGCCCTGGCGGCCGGGAACGTCTAGGCCGTGACGCCTCGTTCGCGGACCGGCATGTCAGCCGGGGGCGCCGGCCGACTGACCTAGAATGGGATGGTGGTTTCATCAGCATCTCCCCAAGCTTCCCCGGCCAAGCCAACCCGCGAAGACTCCTTCG
Source organism: Arthrobacter sp. Bz4 (assembly GCF_003075455.1). Lineage (GTDB taxonomy): Bacteria > Actinomycetota > Actinomycetes > Actinomycetales > Micrococcaceae > Arthrobacter_D. The sequence continues at coordinate 245,875 of NZ_QDAE01000003.1, read as the reverse complement.
TTCATCTGCATAATCACACCGAGTACTCAATGCTCGACGGCGCCGCCCGGCTGACTGACCTGTTCAGCCACACCGAGGAACTGGGCATGAATGCGCTGGCCACCACCGACCACGGGTTTGTGTTTGGGGCGTTCGACTTTTGGGACAAGGCGCGGGCCGCCGGGGTGAAACCCATTATCGGCGTCGAGGCGTATCTGACGCCGGGCACCGCCCGGGCTGACAAGACCCGCGTGAAGTGGGGTGGTGGTGGCCGCGATGACGTCTCGGGTGCCGGCGCCTACACGCACATGACCATGTGGGCTGAAACCACCGAGGGGATGCACAACCTGTTCCGGATGTCTTCCCTGGCATCGCTGGAAGGCTACCTCTACAAGCCCCGGATGGACCGCGACCTGCTCCAGACCTACGGCAAGGGCCTCATCGCCACCACCGGTTGTCCCTCCGGGGAGGTGCAGACAAAACTCCGCCTCGGTCTCTACCGCGAGGCAGTCAAGGCGGCCTCTGATTTCCGCGACATTTTCGGCGTCGACAACTTCTTCTGCGAGTTGATGGACCATGGGCTCGATATTGAACGCGCTGTCCAGTCGGACCTGATCAAACTTGCCAAGGAGTTGGGGTTGCCGTTGGTGGCCACCAACGACCTGCATTACACCCACGCCGAGGACGCGAAAGCCCACGCGGCGCTCCTGTGCGTGCAGTCCGGTTCCACCATGGCCGACCCGAAACGGTTCAAGTTCGACGCCGACGAGTTTTACCTGAAGTCGCCCGCCGAAATGCGCTCCATTTTCCGGGATCACCCGGATGCTTGCGACAACACCCTGCTCATCGCCGAGCGGTGCGACGTCGAGTTCAATACCAAAGCAAACTACATGCCTGGCTTCCCCGTCCCCGAGGGTGAAAGCGAGCAGTCCTGGTTCGTGAAGGAGGTCGAGACGGGGTTGCAGTACCGGTACCCCACGGGCATCCCCGACGCGGTCCGCAAGCAGGCCGAGTATGAGACCGGCGTCATCACCCAGATGGGGTTCCCCAGCTACTTCCTGGTGGTCGCCGACTTCATCAACTGGGCCAAGGACAACGGCATCCGGGTGGGCCCCGGCCGAGGCTCCGGTGCCGGGTCAATGGTCGCCTACGCTATGCGCATCACAGACCTCGATCCGCTGCAGCACGGCCTGATCTTCGAACGGTTCCTCAACCCGGAGCGCGTCTCCATGCCCGACTTCGACGTCGACTTCGATGATCGGCGCCGTTCCGAGGTGATCCGGTACGTCACCGAGAAGTACGGCGACGAGCGAGTCGCCATGATCGTCACTTACGGCACCATCAAGGCCAAGCAGGCCATGAAGGATTCCTCCCGGGTGATGGGGTACCCGTTCTCGATGGGGGAGCGGCTCACCAAGGCAATGCCGCCAGACGTCATGGGAAAGGGCCTGGCCCTGACCGATGTGCATGACAAGAACTCCAAGCGGTACTCCGAGGCCGAGGAACTGCGTGAACTGCTGAAGTCCGACGCCGACTCCGCGAAAGTTTTCGAGACAGCGCTTGGCCTCGAAGGCCTGAAGCGCCAGTGGGGCGTCCATGCGGCGGGCGTCATCATGTCCTCGGACCCGTTGATCGACATCATCCCGTTGATGCGTCGTGACCAGGATGGTCAGATTATCACCCAGTTTGATTACCCGACCTGCGAAAACCTCGGGCTGATCAAAATGGACTTCCTCGGGCTGAGGAACCTGACGATCATCACCGACGCGGTGGAGAACATCAAGCTCAACAAGGACATCGACCTGGTGCTCGAGGAGCTGGACCTCGAGGACCAGGGCTCCTACGAGCTGCTGGCCCGCGGCGACACCCTGGGTGTGTTCCAGCTCGACGGTGGCCCGATGCGTGCCCTCCTGAAATTGATGCGCCCCGACAACTTCGAAGATATCTCGGCTGTCATCGCGCTGTACCGACCAGGACCGATGGGTGCGAACTCGCACACCAATTACGCCCTGCGCAAGACCGGCGCCCAGGAAGTCACCCCCATCCACGCCGAACTGGAAGAACCACTCGCCGAAATCCTGGGAACCACCTACGGCCTGATCGTGTATCAGGAGCAGGTGATGGCGATTGCCCAGAAGGTCGCTGGCTATTCGCTGGGCCGCGCGGACATCCTGCGCCGGGCGATGGGCAAGAAGAAAAAATCCGAACTGGATAAGCAGTACGAGGGCTTCGCCAACGGCATGAAGGACAACGGATACTCCGAAGCGGCGATCAAAACGCTGTGGGACATCCTGCTGCCCTTCTCCGACTACGCGTTCAACAAAGCGCACTCTGCGGCCTATGGGCTGGTGTCTTACTGGACGGCCTACCTCAAGGCCCACCACCCGGCCGAGTATATGGCCGCCCTGCTCACGAGCGTCGGCGATGACAAGGACAAGCTCGCGATCTACCTCAACGAGTGCCGCCGCATGGGTATCACGGTGCTCCCGCCGGACGTCAACGAATCCAGCGTCAACTTCACCCCGGTCGGCACTGACATCCGCTTCGGGATGGGGGCCATCCGTAACGTCGGCGCCAACGTGGTGGGCGCGATGGTGGGAGCCCGCACCGAGAAGGGCGCTTTCACCTCCTTCAGCGACTTCCTGCAGAAGGTGCCGGCTGTGGTCTGCAACAAGCGGACTATCGAATCGCTGATCAAGGCCGGGTCGTTCGATTCGCTCAAGCATCCGCGGCGCGCCCTGGCCATGATCCACGAGGAAGCCGTCGATTCGGTGATCGTCCTCAAACGCAACGAGGCCGCCAACCAGTTTGACCTTTTCAGTGCCTTCGACGAACCCGGATCGGTGGGTGGGCTCTCCGTTGAGGTGCCGGATCTGCCGGAGTGGGAGAAGAAGGACAAGCTTTCCTTCGAACGGGACATGCTGGGACTTTACGTTTCCGATCACCCGCTGCAGGGACTCGACGGGATCCTGAGCCAGCACGCCGACTCCTCGATCACCTCGATCATCAGCGACGAAGGCCCGGCCGACGGCGCGATGGTCACCATCGCCGGCATGATCACCTCGTTGCAGCGGCGGATCGCCAAGAACAGCGGCAACGCCTACGCCCGCGCCGAAATCGAAGACCTCGCCGGGTCGATGGAAGTGATGTTCTTCGGCCAGGTTTACGGCCCAATCGCGGGGGTCCTCGCCGAGGACCTCATCGTCGTCGTCCGCGGACGTTTGCAGCGGCGCGACGACGGTGCGGTCACCCTGAACGCGCAGGAGCTCAGCGTTCCGGACCTTAGTGAAGGCCATTCCGGGCCGGTGGTGATCTCCATGGCGCACCACAAGGCGACCGAGACGGCAGTCGTGGCGCTGCGGGACGTCCTCAGGACCCACCCTGGTACCAGCGAGGTCCAGATCCGGTTGAACAGCAACCGGAAGGTCGAAGTAATGAGGCTCGGCGTTGAACTGAGAGTCAACCCGACGTCATCGCTCTTCGGCGACCTGAAAGTGTTACTGGGGCCGGCCTGCCTGGACGTGTAGGGGTCTGACGCGCTAGATCTCGTAATCCAGCGCTGTGGGTTGCCCGTAAACGCCGCCGTGATAGAGCAGGGGAACGCCCGGCGGGCCGACCTCGCCGGCCTCCACCTCGGCGACCACGACCGCGTTGTTTTCGAAGGACAGCCTCATGCTGATGCGGCCGATCAGGTGTGCTGCCACACCCTCCAACAGCGGCACACCGTGCGGTCCGGGCTTCCAGTGATCTCCGCTGAAACGGTCGCGGCTCCGGGCGAACCGGTCGGCCAGCTCGCGGTTACCCAGCCCGAGCATGTGGACGCCGATGTAGTTGGTGTTCGCGACGGCGGGCCAGGACGAGGAGGTGCGGGCCATGTTGAAGCTAAACCTGGGCGGGTCCGCGGAAAGCGACGAAACGGATGTTGCGGTGAATCCGAACGGCTGGCCCTCATAGACAGCAGTGATGATCGCTACCCCGGCCGGATGGCGGCGGAACGCGTCCCGGAAAGCTGCTGTTGAGTCATGGACTGTTGGGTCGGCTGGGCGTAGATCATTCACGCACCCCACCCTAAGGGAGGCCTTGGTGCCGCATAACTTTGTTAATGTATAAGTCATGCGATCCTCCAGTCCCGACGCCGAGCAGGCCGGAAGCTATCCGCCGCCGGTGTACTCGGTTGCCACCGAAGACACCGCCGTCCCACCCACCTCGCTTCTTTGGTGGGCATCCACGATGGTCGGTCTGGGGTTGCTAATGGGTATGGCGTGGTGGTTCGCCGCGCCGGGTGGGGGTCTGTACGGCGACCCAGCCCCCGAGGAAGCGGCCCTGGTGACCGATCTGACGCTCGGTGGTCTTCAGCTGGTGGTTGGCATCGTGGTGGGCTGGCTTCTCGTTCAACGGATGGATCTCCCCGGGGCATGGCAGCGGATTGGGTCGGCGGTGGGCGGATCGATCCTCGGATCGGTGCTAGCGGTGCTTATCGGACAGTGGCTGGGCATGATGTTCGGCGCAGATCCAGACTTTGTCTTGCTATCCCCGGGCGTAGCGGCGATTTGGCCCGGGGCCGCGGCTCTGGTGGTCTTCGTCTCGACGCTGATCGAACTAGCGTGGGGTAAACGCCGCGTCTAAAGCGCGCCGTGTGAGTCGTTCCTCCTCATTGGTGCCCAGGCCCAATTCCTTCTTCAGCGGGGCCCGTGCCGCGGCCGGTCCTCGCATGTGATGGGACTGTACTGGCTGCGTCCCTTCGACCGTAAGCAAGCTTTGTATCGCATTTCTACCCCAGTTATCGGACCGTAACCCTTCTTATCCCCGGCCCCGCCGAAGTGTGATCTTGCAAAGAGTAAGGAGCCGGGCTGTGACGCCCTTCGATTCCGCACGCTTCGACTCCGCACGGACGTCTAGCGGACAGCGTTCCTTGACCGATGTGAGCTCTACAGACAGAGTGGATGGAAACCTCTCAACTCGAGAACAGGAGCCATGATGGACAGCCGAAGTAGGCAAACGCTGCGCAGAGCGGCTGTGGTAGCTATCCTCCCCGTCACATTGTTCGTGCTAAACGGGTGCGCAGGTCCCGACGATGACCTGCCGAGCCTCGTCAATGAGGAGACGGCGGAAACCGATGAAGTACTAGAGGAAGTGTCCGAGCCAGCTCAGCCCTACGCCGATTACACGGGGGTTTACGACACCGCGTTTTTCGACGACCTGGAGTTCTATGTTGGCGAGGAAGTTACCATTGCCGCCATCGTCGGAGAGGTGATTTCCCCCAACATGTTTACCCTTGTAAGCAACACGGTTCCACCTGCATCGATGTCGTCGACATCGATGCAGTCATTATCAAGCCGTTGCTGGTAATACACCAGGAGGACCTTCCTGAACTTGCCCCAGGAATGCCGGTAGGGGTGATTGGTGAGGTGCACGAAGAATTCTATCCAGCGACCGTGGAACAAGAACTACAAGTAGACCTCGACGATGATGCATTCGAGGACTGGGAAGAGCAGGCATACCTGGAAGCTGCCAGCGCCGCATCCCTTGCTACCGACTAAAATCTCTTCGACAAAGTAGTACAGCCTCGATCTGGGAGAGAACCCCCGACTCTTTATGCCACCTATCGAATAGGTGCCGACCAGATTCGTCACGGGTGTTATTCTTCGTCACTATCCTCGGCTGGGGACTCAACGGGATCCTTTGGGTTATGCCCTCCCCGCCACACGCAAGCCCAACTGAACAGTCGTAAAGAAACTAGGTGCAGGCATGAGGCGAAAGGATGACCGCATGGAAGCCGAATCATCATCGAAGAATGAGCAGAAACTGTCGTTGACCGGTTCCGTGGCCCTGGGGACCGGGGTCATGATTGGGGCGGGTATCTTCGCGCTCGTTGGCCAGGTGGCCGAACTGGCCGGCGGCTGGGTACCGTGGGCGTTCTTCGCCGGCGCCGTGGTCGTGGGGTTCAGCTCCTACTCCTACATCCGCTACTCCGCAAAGAATCCATCTTCCGGCGGCATCGCCATGCTGCTCAAGGCCGCCTACGGCCCCGGGGTGGTTGCCGGCTCGTTCTCGTTATTCATGTACGTGTCGATGATCCTGGCCGAAAGCCTTCTTGGGCGCACCTTTGGAACCTATCTGCTGCGTCCCTTCGGACTGCAGGACTCTACCCTCTGGGTACCGGTCCTGGCTGTAATAGCCATTACGGGTGCAGCGTTGGTGAATCTGGTGGGCAATACGTTGGTGGAACGCTCCGCTACGGTCACCGCAGCGATCAAGATTGTTGGCATCGCGGTCCTAGCCGTTGCCGGGATCCTCACCGCCGGTCTCTCCTCCCTGGGGGACCTGTTCACCACCACGGACCGCACACCACCGGATGCAGGGCTCCTGGGATTTCTGGGCGCGGTCGCACTGTGCATTCTGGCGTATAAGGGATTCACCACGATCACCAACCAGGGCGGGGACCTGCGTGATCCCAAACGCAATATTGGACGGTCCATCATGATCGCCATCAGCCTGTGCACCGTGCTCTATCTGATGATTACCGTCGCGGTCACCGGGAGCCTCACCGTCCCTCAGATCGTGGAGGCCCGCGACTATGCTCTCGCGGAAGCAGCGGAGCCGGCGTTCGGGTCATGGGGGGTGGGCCTGACCGTGGCGATCGCGGTGGTCGCTACCCTTTCGGGACTAGTCGCCAGCCTGTTCTCAGTTTCGAAACTCTACGACATGCTCCGTGACATGGGCCAGGCCCCCGGCCTGCCCGGCAAAGAGGGACACCAGTCGCTATACATCACCGCCGGACTAGCCATCCTCATGGCCGCCTTCTTCGACCTCTCCCAGATCGCCTCCCTCGGCGCGATCCTCTACCTGGTCATGGACATCGCCATCCACTGGGGCATCATCCGGCACCTGAAGGACGACGTCGAAGCCAAAACCTGGATCCCCTGGGTGGCGATCGTCCTCGACGTCGCCGTCCTGATACCCTTCATCCTTCTCAAAGCGCAATCAGACCCATTCACCCTGATAATCACCGCCGTCGTCGCCCTGATCATCGTTGTGACCCAATGGCTCGTGGTACGCCGACGGAACGACGACGCCGCGCCCACGGAAGGAACGTCCACCCGGCACGAGTCCGACTGACACGCGTCACCAGCGGTCGTTGCAACTAACTTCAGAACGGCTCAGAGTGTCCTCACGATGAACCTCAGCTCGGTTCTCCGACATAAAAGGCAGGTGCAGCAGAGTGGAATTCAAGGAAGTGATGGAAGGGATTGGTAAAGCGGTCGACGCGGCCGGTGTCGCCGCGATAGTGATCGGTATCATCGCTGCGAGCCTGATTGCCGCTGGCGCCCTGCTGCGACGGCGAAAAAACGAAGGCCACAAGACCTACGAGACTTACCGCCGAAGACTGGGAAGATCCATTCTTCTCGGCCTTGAGCTGCTGGTAGCAGCGGACATCATTCGGACCGTTGCAGTAACCCCCACTTTTGAATCAGTCGGCGTGCTGGGTCTGATCGTCCTGATCCGAACATTCCTCAGCTTCTCGCTTGAACTCGAGATTACCGGCAGGTGGCCTTGGCAAAAGTCACCAGCAAAGGAACCAACTGCATAAATGAAGCCCGGGTTCGATGCCGCTATTTTCTGTAAAAAGGATCGCGACGATGCCCATGCAGTGTCCTCCCGACCTCCGTCAGCGTGCAGGGCGCAGGACAGTGGATCGGTTGTCCGAATATTCCTCATCGCCAACAAGCAGGCGGCTTGATTCACGGGACGGTTCGGTTAGCTGTGCCCTTGTGGGGCGTTCTCGGGCTTGGCTGGGCTAGGTCAAGCTCCTGGTTGGTGCCGCGATCATGGTGGGGCAGAAGACTATGCCTGTGTCATAGCTGGCGGATCGCGGCGTTTCGGCCGGCTGTCCTGCTGCTTGCCTTTAACGGCCGGAGTTTCTCACGTGGCGGTGCTGGGCGGTCTGTTCAAACGCAGGACTTCGATGTCGCTCGTGAACAAGATCATTGCGTAGTTGTCGGAATAGTTTTTTTCGAGAAACCCGGCGATCGCCCCGGCCGTCGCTTCATCGCATGCCACCTCGATGCGGATGTTGCTGCTCGGTTCCCAGCCGGCGTTACGCACGCCGTGGTGGCCTTTCCCTCGCGCATCGGTGATGGTGTAGCCGCGAGCATTCAGTCGGTCGAGCTCGCGCGCGAGTGTGGTTTCAAGCACCGATTCGGTGATGATTGTTAGCAGCTTAGTTGTTCGGTTTTGCATCAGTCTCATCCTCCAGCGAGAGCAGTATGTGCCCACACGGCCATCGTGTAGTAGATCGGAATTCCGATCAGTACGTTGAACGGGAACGTTATCCCCAGCGAGGCGGCCAGCGAAAGGGTTGGGTTGGCTTCGGGAACTGAAATGCGCATGGCTGCTGGCGCCGCGATGTACGACGCACTTGCCGCTAGCGTGGCAAGAACCATGGTTCCACCGATGGAGAGGCCCAAAGCCCAGCCGAGCCCGGTCCCGACCAGGCCGGAAAAGAGTGGCATGACTATTCCAAAGGCGACGAGAAAAATTCCGTGCTTGCGTAGGCTGCCGATCTGCGTCGCCGTGATGAGCCCCATCTCAAGCAGGAAAAGGGCCAAGAATCCCTTGAAAAGGTCAAAAAAGAACGGCTCAATCGAAGAGAGCCCGTCCGGGCCCGCCAGCCATCCGATGAGAAGCCCACCCAGGAGCAACACCACGCTTTTCCCAAGGAAAACCTCATGGCCAATTGATTTCCACCTGGTTTCGCGGGAGAGGCCTCGGGCCAGAATGATTCCCATAATGATGGCTGGCACTTCCATCAACACCAGGAGCAACGGCATGTGCTCTTCGAATGCAATCTCGCGGCTACCCAGGTAAGCGACGGCCACCGCATAAGTGCCCACACTCACTGAGCCATAGTGGGCTGCGATGGAAGCGGAATCTGCTCGGTTGAAGCGACCCAGATAGCGGAGTGTGGGGAAGGCAACCAGCGAGAGAAGGAACCCCAGCGCAACAACGGCGAGCATCTGCGGCAGCAGAGTGACGAAGGGCTGTCTGGCGAGCTCTATACCGCCTTTGAGTCCGATGGATAGCAGCAACACAATGCTGATGAAATCGTAAACTGCTGCCGGTAGGCGCAACTCCGAACGCAGGAGTCCCGCCACTGCGCCGAGCAGGAAGAAAAGGATGATGGGATCGATCACGTGGGCCTTTCTTACTGCTGCACAAACGTCGGCATTGGTGAAAATTCGCTGTCTGTGCGCTGGCGTGTGGGATGAACACCGAAGACACCATGACGGCTCCTCATCGTCTCCGGAATTCTATTCCTGAACTATACTTCATGTATTAAGTCACGGAAGACCCAGCCAAGAAGGGCACCTATCCTTCCTGTCTGGGGTCGTCCACGGAGAGGTTGCAAATGCCCGCTATCCATGTCGGCACACCAATGCCGCTCCCCATGTATCCGGGTGAACGGATAGCTCTACTTACCCAGCATGGCAAGGAGCGGGTCATCGGCCCGGTGCTAGACGATGCGCTTGGTTGCCGGGTTGAACATGTTGCAGGCTACGATACTGATCTGCTCGGTACTTTCACCCGTGACATTCCGCGCGCCGGCACACAGCTGGAGGCTGCACGCAGGAAGGCGCAGATGGGCATGAAATTGTCGGGACTGCCAATTGGTATCGCCAGCGAGGGCTCATTTGCAACAGATCCCTACCTTGGAATGTTTCCCTGGAATATTGAACTCATCCTATGGATCGACACAGGCCGTGAGCTGGAGATTGTCGCCATGGCCCAAGGTAAGACGAATTTCTCTCATCTGCTGACCGCGGACTGGGCGGAGGCCCGCGGGTTTGCCTGTAGATCCAAGTTTCCTGACCATCACTTAGTTGTTCGACCGGACGGCGAGCAGGACCCCGCCTTCCGTAAGGGACTATCCAACTGGACCGAGCTGGAGCTGGCCTTTTCGGCCGCTCAGGCCCAATCGGGGGAAGGGCAGGTCTTTCTGGAGACAGATATGCGTGCTTGCGCCAATCCCACTCGTATGGAAACTATCCGCCTCGCTGCGGAAGATCTTTCGCAGCGGATTCGCTCCAGATGCCCGGAGTGCGCCAGCCCAGGATTCTGGAAAGTGGAGCGAATTTCAGGGCTGAAGTGCTCCAGCTGCGGTGAACCCACAAGCGAAACCCGCGCCGTCATCTATGGGTGCATCAACTGTGAGTACCGCTGCACTCGCGAGCTGACTGACCCACCCCGAGCCGACCCGCGCTTCTGCGAGTACTGCAACCCTTGACCTGAATCAACCTCGAAGCAATGTCCTGGCCCTTTTGAACCCTTCCGGCAGCTAGCCGTAGGTAGCCCCGTACACTTTTACCCATGGATGCTCTTGACGTCGGACGGATCGTGGTCGGCCTGATGTTGCTTGTTCTGGGGGGAGAATTTCTGGTTCGGGGAGCGTCATCGCTGGCCCGACGTGCGGGAATTTCTGCGCTGGTGGTCGGGCTCACTGTCGTATCGGCGGCAACCTCAGCACCGGAGTTGGCCGTGACCATCGGTGCCGTGATCCGCGATGAACCGGGCCTCGCAGTGGGGAACGTGGTCGGCAGTAACATCGTCAACGTCCTGCTCATTCTGGGAATATCCGCCTTAATTCTGCCCATTGCCGTGAAGCAACGATTGGTGCGCTTCGATCTGCCCCTAATGGTTGGCCTATCTGCCGGTCTGCTGCTCTTATCACTGGATGGGAGTATCAGCGCCCTGGATGGGCTGCTCCTGTTCAGTGTCGTTGTGGTGCACACTGTGATGACCATTCTCGTCAGTCGACGGGAGGTCAAAAGCCTTCACACCACACCGAACTTGCATAACACCCCAACCACCGCTGACTCGACCAAAGAACAAGCGGAGGAGAAGGAAACGGTGGTGCGCGCCGACTCCTTCGTAAGATCGCTCCTGCTCGTACTGCTGGGGGTAGCCCTACTGGTCGCTGGTGCTTCGTTGCTGGTTGACGGTGCAGTGAGCATCGCCTCCTCGTTGGGCGTGAGCAGTCTCGTGGTCGGGTTGACCGTAGTGGCAGTCGGAACGTCACTGCCAGAACTGGCAACATCGATCATCGCGGTGCGGCGAGGTGAACGGGACCTGGCCGTCGGTAACGTGGTGGGCAGCAACATATTCAACATCGGGGTGGTCCTCGGTCTTCCGGCACTGATCTCTCTTGAAGGCATTACCGTGGCCACTGCCGCGGTCGCGTTCGATATGCCGGTAATGCTGGCGGCTTCAGTAGCCTTGCTGCCCATCGCATTCACCGGATTTGCCGTCGCACGCTGGGAAGGCATTCTGTTCGTGGGGCTATACCTCGCCTACACCGGTTACGTTGTGCTGGCCGCTACAGCACACGACGCGCTCGGCGGATTCACCGCTGCCATGGCCTGGTTCGTACTTCCGTTGATCGCGGTAACCCTCATCTCCTTTACCTCGTTCGAAGTTGGGCTCCACAAGGGGCGAAAGCTAAACCAAGCCGGAAACCCCAACTCCGTGCCCTAATTACCGCGCGGATCCATTGCCCACCCGAGGACAGGGAAACACTGCGAAGTATGGCTCTGACCGGGAACTATGTGGGCCCGCCGCAGGGTCATTGGCGCGCTAACAGGTGATGACCATGGTCACCGCTCACTTGGGGGTCCCGGACGTCGGTCGAAGGTCAGATGGATGACACCGCTGGGGGAGGGCGCTGCCTCAATGTGGAAGCGTTCCTCGAGCCCTTCGAGGGAGTCCCACAGCCGTTCCCCCCGGCCAAGGAAGATCGGGACAAGAACCAGGTGCATTTGGTCGACCAGATCGGCTTCAAGGAACTGCCGGACGGTGGCGGCGCCACCGCCGATTCGCACATCGAGATCGCCGGCGAGGGTGCGAGCCTGTTCGAGCGCTTCGGCAGGCTCGGCGTCCACAAAGTGGAATGTGGTGCCGCCGTCCATGGCCAGTGTCGGACGTAAGTGGTGAGTCAGGACGACTACAGGGGTGTGGAAGGGCGGATTGTCTCCCCACCAACCCTTCCACTGTTCGTCGGCCCACGGGCCGCGCTGAGGCCCGAACTTGTTCCGGCCCATGATTTCGACTCCGATGCCGGAGGCCCATTGGCTGGCGAAGACTTCGTCGACACCGTTGGAGCCCCGTTCCTCGCCGTGGAAACCCAAGCGCTGGAAAGTGCGTGTCGGGAGGGCCCATTCAAGCAAGCGCGTCCCGGCATGCCCGAAAGGCGCGTCCAGTTGTTGCCCCTCGCCCGTGCCGAATCCATCGATCGAGACAGTAAAATTGTGAACACGAACAAGCGACATTGGGCTTCTACCTTCCAGCCAGGGGTCGACGGCGACACTCAGGACAGCCAACGCGGCCGTTCTGACGAGGCTGCGCCGACCGTAGCGCAACCCGCGATAAACCCGCAAGGAGTCCGGCCGCGATCGTGACAGTGGTGGTGTCGAGGACAACCATCAGCCGGGTCCTGACGAGAATGCCTCGAGCCCACCCACGCATGTGGGGGAGGGCAGGGGACTATGGAGGAATGATTAATCCTGTGCCGGAAGGTATTGAGACCCCAGAGGTCATGATTGACCTGGACACCCTCCAGCGCAACATCGATCGGATGGCCACGGTGGTGCAAGGCAAGGGGATGGGTCTTCGACCGCATGTGAAGACCCACAAGATCCCGCAGATCGCCGCACTACAGCTGGCCGCGGGTGCGGTGGGTCTGACGGTAGCGACCATCGGGGAAGCTGAAATCTTTGTGGACCATGGTGCGACGGACCTCTTCATCGCCTATCCGCTCTGGGTCACTCCCCATCATGCCCGCCGACTGATTCAACTCAGCGCCACAGCACGGGTCGCCGTCGGGACGGATTCAGTCGAAGCCACTCGCGCGATGGGCAAGGCGCTTTCGGGTGCCGCGGACAGGATCGAAATCCTGGTGGAGATAGACAGCGGTCACCATCGCAGCGGGGTGAGCCCATCGGCAGCGGTTGAGGTCGCTCGTTCGGCGGCCGAGGCCGGGCTAAGGGTGTCGGGGGTCTTCACCTTCCCTGGGCATAGCTATGCGCCGGGTATGCCAGTAAGCGCAGCCGATCAGGAACAGGAAGCGCTCGCGGAAGCAGCCCGGCTGGTTGGGGCCGCAGGGTTCGAGGTCTCCCGGATTAGCGGCGGGTCGACCCCGACGGCTACCCTCACACGCACATCAGCGGCAACCGAAGTCCGACCCGGAGTGTATGTCTTCGGAGACGCTCAACAGCTGGAGCTGGGGCGGTGCACCCTGGACGATATTGCTTTGACTATCGCGTCAACTGTTGTCAGCCGCCATGAAGGTGACGCTCACGCGCCACGCAGAGTCATCCTGGATGCTGGCAGCAAGGTGATCGGCAGTGACCGCCCAGCCTGGGCCACCGGGTTCGGGCGGCTCGCGGACCATCCCGAAGCCCGTATTAGCGCACTGTCCGAGCACCATGCCACGGTCAGCTGGCCCGACGGTGCACAACTGCCAGCACTGGGCGAGCGGTTGCGGGTGATTCCCAACCATGTGTGCCTAACCATGAACCTCGTGGACGAGGTGACGGTACTGAGCAGCGGCGTCGTCGTCGACCGCTGGCGGGTTGCCGCCCGCGGTAAAAACAACTAGCCCCTCTCGCACTCTGGGGGCTGGCACCCCCAGGGTGCGGCCCAGCATCGCGGGAAAGGCAGAAGCTAGGCGCTCGTCACGTGCAGTGCCAATTCGGCGTAACCTACTCTTGCGTGGTTCACACAGGGTGCACTAGTCCGCATAACGAAAGAGGTACCGGTGTTTGAAACACCGAGTGTGATATTCGCTGCCGCCGGGATTGCTGTCTTCGCAGCCGCGTTGCTGCCACGTTTGCTGCTGCGGGCCCCGGTCTCGATGCCAATGATGTTCCTTGCCGCCGGCTTCGTGGTGTTCTATTTCGCCGAAGGGCTGCCGGACCCGGACCCGATTGCGTACAGCGATGTGACAATTCACCTGAGTGAGATTTGCGTGATCGTGTCCCTCATGGGCGCGGGGCTAGCCCTGGACCGAAAGGTGGGACTAAAGCGTTGGGCCACCACCTGGCGGTTGCTCGGGATCGCGATGCCGCTGTGTTTGATCGTTTTCACGCTGCTCGGAATGTGGGTGCTCGGCCTCGGGCTGGCTGGAGCGATCCTCGTCGCGGCGGCCCTGGCGCCCACGGATCCGGTGCTGGCATCGGAAGTGCAGGTCGGAGCGCCCTCCGAAACGGAGGAAGAACTCGAAGGCGAGGATGAGGTGCGATTCGGGCTTACCTCCGAGGCCGGGCTCAACGACGGCCTTGCCTTCCCGTTCGTTTATCTCGCCATCGCCATCAGCCTGGTGGGTAGTTCGCCTTCGGCGTGGTTCCCCGAGTTTGTCGCCCTGGATGTGGTCTGGCGGATAGCCATTGGATGCCTACTGGGCTTCGGAATGGGCAAGCTGCTGAGCAGGATCTTCTTCCAGTCCCGAATCGAGAGCGCCCGGCTGGCCAGTCACTCCGAGGGCTTTGTTGCTCTCGCAGCCACCTTCCTCACCTACGGGGTCACCGAAATGGTCGAAGGATACGGGTTCATTGCCGTCTTCGTCTGCGCCGTGACTATCCGCTCAGGCGAACAGACGCACGGGTTCCACGGAGTGCTGCACAGCTACATCGAGCAGCTCGAACGGCTACTCACAGTGGTGGTGCTCGTCCTACTGGGCGGCGCCGTGGCAAGGGGACTGCTGGCAGGAGTCACCCTCAGTGAAATCCTTGTTGCGCTCGCCTTCCTCCTGCTGGTGCGGCCCATCGCGGCGTGGATCAGCCTCGCACGAGGCAGCACCGGGCCCTGGGAACGCGCCGTCATTTCCTTCTTCGGCGTCCGCGGTATCGGTTCCATCTACTACCTCAGCTACGCCCTCTCCAAGGGCGAGTTCGCTAGCGAGGATGAGACTCTATGGCGCATTGTCGGCTTGGTCATCGTCATGTCGATCCTCCTTCACGGCGTCACCGCCGCACCCATGATCAATGCCCTGGACAAGGCGCGGGAACGCAAGGCGCTTCGGGAATCCGGCACGGAGGGCACCGCTCCAAGGACCGCCATCTGACGACGGACCACCGGGTGCGACCTTCATGAAATGTTGGTCGACGCCCGGGCATCAGCGGGGTTGTCCTGAGCTGCCCGCTAGACTTGGAGCGTGAATATTTCGCTCGCCCAACAGCCCTCCGCCGACTCTTTCGCTGACTTCCGGACCATCGATCTGCGAGGCAGTGCCCTTACCGGCGTGGCTCTCAGCGCAGTGATGCCACGACCGGAAATGGGAGGCTCCGGCGTTGAGGCCCCGGTCGCAGCGATCCTCGCCGATGTGCGGGAACGCGGCCTGGTCGCGCTGACCGAGCTAGCGCTGAGGTTCGACGGGGTCGAGCAGGCCTCTCCGCGGGTTCCGCGGGAGGCCCTGACCAAGGCCCTGGCCGAACTCGCTCCGGATGTACGGCTGGCCCTGGCCGAGTCGATCGATCGTGCCCGCCGCTTCGCCGCCGCGCAGGTTCCCGACGACGTCGAGGTGGAAATCTCCCCGGGCGCCGTCGTGACGCACAAGTGGATAGCGGTCCGCCGCGTGGGCCTCTATGTTCCGGGCGGATTGGCTGTCTACCCGTCCTCTGTAGTGATGAATGTGGTGCCGGCACAGGCGGCCGGAGTCGAATCGATTGCTCTCGCCTCCCCGCCACAGAAGGAATTCGGAGGGCTCCCGCACCCGGTCATTCTCGCGGCGGCCGAGATGTTGGGCATTACCGAGGTGTACGCCATCGGCGGCGCGCAGGCCATCGCAGCATTTGCCTATGGGGTGGACGGCGGCGAGGGCGACGACGCTATCGACCGGGTGGACGTGGTGACGGGTCCGGGCAACATTTATGTCGCGACCGCCAAGCGGCTGCTCAAGGGGACCGTCGGGATTGATTCCGAGGCTGGCACCACTGAGATCGCCATACTGGCTGACAACACCGCGGATCCGCGGCTGATTGCTGCAGACCTGATCAGCCAGGCCGAACACGACCCCAACGCTGCGTCGGTTCTGATCACCGACTCCGAAGACCTTGCCGCTCGTGTCCGGGGCCACCTGTCGGCGCAGATTGCGACCACAAAACACGCCGACCGGGTGCGCGAGGCTCTCGCAGGTCAGCAGTCGGGCACCATCCTGGTGGACGACGTCGAGCACGGCATCGCTGTCTGCGACGCGTATGCGGCAGAGCACCTGGAGATTCAGACCGCCGACGCCGCACTGGTGGCCAGCCGGATTCGTAACGCCGGTGCCGTGTTTGTGGGGGACTACAGCCCGGTGAGCCTGGGCGACTACTGCGCCGGGTCGAACCACGTCCTGCCCACCGGCGGGACCGCATCCTTCGCTTCAGGCCTGAACGTCACTACCTTCCTGAAGGCGGTGCAGCTGATCAACTACAACCGGTCGGCTCTCGAGGAAGTGAGCCAGCACATCACCAGCCTGGCCACCGCGGAGGACCTACCAGCCCACGGTGATGCCGTCACCGCCCGGTTCCACTGAAACCACTACATGTAGTAATGACACTGTTGTAGTTTTCCCATATCTAGTTCTAGAATGGTGGTGTTCCACACGGTAGCCCGGCTGCCTGTCCCCACTGATCGAAAGGCGCGGCATGTTTTGTCCCTTCTGCCGTAACGCCGATTCACGGGTGGTCGACAGTCGCCTGGCCGACGATGGTTCGGCAATCCGCCGGCGTCGTCAATGTCCGGAGTGCGGACGGCGATTCACCACCGTTGAGACGACAAGCCTCAGCGTGATCAAACGCTCGGGCGTCGGGGAGCCCTTCAGCCGCAGCAAGGTGATCAACGGTGCACGGAAAGCCTGTCAGGGACGTCCGGTGACCGAAGACGACCTCGCGCTGCTCGCGCAGGAAGTCGAAGAATCGATCCGGGCCAGTGGGGCCGCGGAAATCGATGCCCACGAGGTGGGTCTGGCAATCCTGGGTCCGCTGCAGAAGCTGGATCAGGTCGCCTACCTCCGGTTCGCCAGCGTGTACCGGGGATTCGATTCCCTCGAGGACTTCGAGACGGCTATCGCGAAACTGCGCCGCGAAGCGGGCGAAGCGCCAACTGCGCCGACGGGCACCCAAAGGCCGTTGACCGCGCAGTAACACAAGCTCCGGTGGTGGCTGCGGAGGGGAAGCCGACGCCACCACCGGCACCAACCACTCACAGACCATCGCGCGTCGTCGACGGTCGCCCGACGACGACGCCGCGATGGTTACGCGTCGGGGACTGCTGCGGCCAGTTTCGCCAGGCGCTTGAAGTGCAGTGCTGCCTGCAGTGCGGCGCCCACGATGCCCGCCTGGTTCCTCAGCTGGGCCGGGATGATGCGGGTGCGCAGGTTCAGTCCGGGCAGGTACTCCTTGCTGCGCTTGGAAATGCCGCCACCGACAATAAACAGCTCCGGTGAGAAGAGGAACTCGACATGCGAAAAGTACCGTTGCAGGCGGACCGAGTACTCGTCCCAGTCAATGCCGTCACGTTCGCGGGCGACTGCTGAGGCCCGGGTTTCGGCGTCGTACCCGTCAATCTCCAGGTGCCCGAGCTCGGCGTTAGGTACCAGCTTCCCGTCAAAGATGAACGCCGAACCGATCCCGGTCCCCAGGGTAATGACCAGAACAGTGCCGTCCACCCCCTTGCCAGCCCCGTACCGCACCTCGGCGAGACCGGCTGCGTCGGCGTCGTTGATGACGTGCACATCGCGGTCCAGCACTTTGCTGAAGAGGCCGTCGACGTCGGTGTCGACCCAGCTCTGGTCCACGTTGGCTGCGGAACGGGCGATACCGTGCTGGATGATGGCCGGGAAGGTGACACCGACCGGCACCTCTGGGCCGGGTGCGCTGGGCCGGGTCGACAACTCAGCGACAATCTGCGCCACGACTTCGGCGACGGCCTCAGGAGTGGAGGGCTGCGGGGTGGGCACGCGGAAGCGCTCCCCAACGATCTCACCTTCGACCAGATCGACGATGCCACCCTTGATGCCGGTGCCGCCGATATCGATGCCGATCACTGTGTTCGGCAGGGACTTGCCGTGCTTCTTCTCGCTGCTCTTGCCCATGGTTCTCCAGGTGTAGGTGGGGGGTCGCCGGCGCGGCGGAGCGCCGCGGGAACCCGGTGGTTAGGGGACGGTAAGGATCTCGGCGCCGCTGTCGGTCACCAAAAGGGTGTGCTCAAACTGGGCGGTGCGCTGGCGGTCCTTGGTCAGGACCGTCCACTCGTCCGGCCACATGTCCCACTCGATGGTTCCGAGGGTGAGCATGGGTTCAATGGTGAAGGTCATGCCCGGTTCGATAATCCGGTTATAGGCCGGGGCGGCATCGTAGTGGGGAATGATCAGCCCGGTGTGGAAGGCTTCGCCGACGCCGTGGCCGGTGAAGTCGCGCACCACTCCATAGCCGAACCGGCGGGCATAGGACTCGATGGTCCGGCCAATGACATTGATTTCCCGGCCTGGAGCCACCGCCCTGATGGCACGGTTCAGCGATTCCTTGGTGCGCTCGACCAGGAGGCGGGATTCGTCGTCGACGTCGCCCACCAGGAACGTGTAGTTGGTGTCGCCGTGGACGCCGTCAAGGTAGGCGGTGATGTCAATGTTCAGGATGTCGCCGTCGCGCAGCACGGTGGTGTCGGGGATGCCGTGACAGATCACTTCATTGAGGGAGGAGCAAAGCGATTTCGGGAATCCGCGGTAGCCCAGGGTCGAGGGGTAGGCGCCGTGGTCCACGAGAAACTGGTGGCCTACCCGATCCAGCTGGTCGGTGGTCACCCCGGGCTCGATGTGGCGGCCAACCTCGACGATGGCCTGTGCGGCCAGCCGGCTCGCACGGCGGATCTTTTCGATGGTTTCGGGAGTCTTGACCTCGGACCCGGTGAAGGGGGCAGGTCCGCTGCGCCCAACATACTCGGGGCGCGGAATACTCACCGGGACCGGTAGTTGGGGACTGACGGTTCCTGGTTCGAGTGTTCCAACGGGTGCACTGACGGATTGCTGAGGCATACTCTTGATCTTATAGGCGCCACGGCGTCCCGCCGAAAGTCACCATCAAGGAGGACCCTCATGGCCGAGTTCTGGTACAACGTGCAAACCCACGAGATCGAGGAGGACGCGCAGTCAGATTGGCGGAAACTGATTGGGCCCTACCCCACACGTGCGGAGGCCGAGCGTGCCCTGGAAAAAGTAGCCCAGCGAAACCAGGCGTGGGATGCCGAGGACGAGCAGTAGCTCCTAGAAGCTGTGCTCCGGCCCGGGGAACGTCCCGTTCCGGACCTCCTCGCCGTACGTCGTCGCAGCCGCTGCGAGCACTGAGCGGACGTCGGCAAACTGTTTGACGAACTTGGGTTGGCGGCCCGTACGAACCCCGGCCATGTCCTGCCATACCAGGACCTGGCCGGTGGTCGAGTTGCCTGCGCCAATCCCAATGGTCGGTACGCGAACGGCGCGGTCGACGGCGGCAGCCACCTCGGCGGGCACCATCTCCATGAGCACACAGAACGCTCCGGCTTCGGCGAGGGCGACGGCGTCGTCAATCAGTTCCTGTGCAGCGTCCCCACGGCCCTGGACCCGGTACCCGCCCAAGGCATGCTCGCTCTGAGGGGTGAACCCGATATGGGCCATGACGGGGATACCGGCGGTCGTCAGGGCACGGACGGTGTCGGCGTAGTGGCGGCCGCCCTCCATCTTGACGGCATGAACCCCTCCCTCTTTCATCAGGCGGACCGACGATTCGATGGCCTGCGCGGGGGAGATTTCGTAGCTGCCGAAGGGCAGGTCACAGACCACCAACGCCCGGGAGGCACCGTTGATGACGGCACGCGAGAAGATGATCATCTCATCGACGGTGATCGGCAGGGTGGTGGTGTAGCCCAACACGTTGTTGGCGGCAGAGTCGCCGACGAGCAGCACCTCGATGCCGGCGTCGTCGAAGATCTCCGCGGCGTACTGGTCATAGGCAGTGAGCATGGCGAAGCGGCGTCCATCATTTTTCGCCTGCTGCAGGTGATGAGTGCGGATCCGGGCCGGAGTCCGCGGCTGCGACGCGGCCGGTGCGGCCCCGGCGTCGGCATCGCGGGCACCCGTGCCGTAGGGCGCTGGAATCTCTGCTGAAGTCATATGTCGAGCCTACTTCAGAAGCCCGGGTGGCACGCGGGCTTAACAATGCGTGAGTATCAGTAGAGTGAACTGGTGGACCGACACTCATGATGACACCCGGGACACACACCGACAGCATGAAAGAGGGTAGCTATGGACCGGCAGCAGGAATTTGTACTGCGTACCATCGAGGAACGCGATGTGCGGTTTGTGCGGCTGTGGTTCACCGACGTTGTGGGTTCCCTGAAGTCGGTGGCATTGGCTCCGGCCGAGGTGGAGGGCGCATTCGAGGAGGGCCTGGGGTTCGACGGTTCGTCCATTGAAGGGCTGGCCCGCGTCTTCGAGTCCGACATGCTGGCACAGCCTGATCCTTCGACCTTCCAGATCCTGCCGTGGCGTGGAGAGAAAGAACCCACATCGCGGATGTTTTGCGACATTCTCACCCCCGATGGCATGCCGTCCACCGCCGATCCGCGCGGCGTCCTGAAAAGGACGCTCGCGAAAGCCGCCGACATGGGTTTCACCTGCTACACCCACCCCGAGATTGAGTTCTACCTGCTCAAATCCGATGAGCTGGGACCCGATGGACAGCCTGTGCCCGTGGACCAGGCCGGCTACTTCGACCATGTTCCCGGTGGCGTGGCGCAGGACTTCCGGCGCACCGCCGTCGCGATGCTCGAATCGGTGGGCATCTCGGTGGAGTTCAGTCACCACGAGGCCGGTCCCGGCCAGAACGAAATCGATCTGCGCTACGCCGACGCGCTGCAGACCGCCGACAACATCATGACCTTCAGAACCATCATCAAGGAGGTGGCGCTGACCCAGGACAGCTATGCCACCTTCATGCCGAAGCCGTTCTCCGACCACCCCGGCTCCGGGATGCACACCCACTTCTCCCTGTTCGAGGGCGACGCCAACGCGTTCTACGAAGCGGGCGCCGAGTTTCAGCTGTCCAAGACAGCACGCCAGTTCATTGCCGGCATCCTCAAGCATGCACCGGAATTCACTGCCGTCACCAACCAGTTCGTGAACTCCTACAAGCGCCTCTGGGGCGGGGGAGAGGCCCCAAGCTACCTCTCCTGGGGCCACAACAACCGGTCAGCCCTGGTCCGCGTTCCCCTGTACAAGCCCAACAAGGGCCAGTCAGCCCGCATCGAATATCGCGGCATCGATTCGGCCAGCAATCCGTACCTCGCCTACTCGGTGCTGCTCGGTGCGGGTCTGAAGGGTATCGAGGAAGGTTACGAGCTGCCACCGGGTGCCGAGGACGACGTCTGGAGTCTGACCGCCACCGAACGGCGCGCCATGGGCCACGACCCGTTGCCAGCGAGCCTGCATGACGCCATCCGGGTCATGGAGGACTCGGAACTCGTGGCGGGAATCCTGGGCGAGCAGGTCTACGAGAACTTCCTGCGGAACAAGCGGGCCGAATGGCATGATTACCGCATCCAGGTCACGCCATACGAGCTGCGCCGTAACCTCGGGATCCTCTAAACTGGCGCCCGCCATGAGCCTCAACCGCCAACTCATCAGCCGGGGTTTCACCGACCTCGAAAAAAGCTCCCGCTTTCTGGACGCGCCCGAATTGCGGGACATTCCGGAGGCAGCGCTGTTCGGCGGGTTGGCGCGCTCAGCCAACCCCGATCTGGCGCTGCAATCCCTGGTCCGGCTCCTGGCGGTACAACCTGATCTTGCGGCCGTGGTGGCCGACGGCGGTGTGGGCAGCGAACCGCTGTTCAGGTTGCTCGGCGCCTCGGAGGCCCTTGCCGAATTCCTGATGCGGCGACCCGAGCACCTGGACACCGTCAAGGTCAGCCCTAGCCGGAATCCCGGCGGGGTGTCAGCGGAACGGTTGCGGTCTTCGCTGCTCGAGTCGGTCGGCGCCGATCCGTCGTCGGGCACCCCCGTCGCGGCCGGGGGTGGCAAGGAATCGTACGCGCTGCTGCGGGCACGCTACCGCCGTCACCTGGTGGAACTGGCGGTCAGGGACCTGTGCTCGGCGTCGCCGGTGGACTATCTGCCGACCGTCGGCAAGGAGCTGGCCGATCTGGCAGCCGCCGCGGTTGAGGCAGCGCTGGCTGTTGCACGGGCGGAACTGGCTGACAGCTTCTCGGCCGCTGACATAGCATCGGTGCGCCTCGCGGTAATGGGGATGGGCAAGTGTGGTGCGGGAGAGCTGAACTACATTTCCGACGTCGACGTCATCTACGTGATTGAGGCACCAGACCTCGCCGAGGAGCTTGCCGTCCGGATTGGGACGTCGCTGGCCTCCGGAATTTCCCGGGCTATTACGTCAAGCGGGATTGAGCCCGGGCTGTGGGAGGTGGACGCCAACCTGCGGCCCGAGGGGCGCGAAGGCCCACTGGTGAGGACCCTCGATTCCCACCTGTCCTACTACGCCCGGTGGGCCCAGAGTTGGGAGTTCCAGGCACTGCTGAAGGCCCGGACCATCGCTGGCGACGCCGATCTGGGGCGTCGCTACGAGGAGTCAGTCGCGCCGCTGGTCTGGAACTCCTCGGAGCGTGAAGGCTTCGTCGACTCGGTGCAGGCCATGCGCCGCCGGGTCACCGACAACATCCCGTCCCATGAGGCGGAGCGTCAGCTCAAGCTCGGCCCCGGCGGCCTCCGGGACGTCGAATTCACCGTCCAGCTGCTCCAGCTGGTGCATGGCAAGGCCGACGAGTCGATCCGGATCCGTGACACGACCTCGGCCATCGCCGCGCTCAGCGCCGCAGGCTATATCGGTAGGACCTACGCCAGGGCGTTCGACGAGTCGTACCGCTACCTGCGGGTGCTCGAGCACCGGATCCAGCTCGTCAATATGCGCCGCACGCACCTGATGCCCGAGGACGACGCGTCGCGACGGGCCCTCGCCATGTCATCCCAGGGCGCCCAAAGCACCACCCGCCCGGCCGCGGCAGCCCTGATTGAACAGTGGCAGCAGACCAAGCGCCTCGTGCGGGGCCTGCACGAGAACATCTTTTACCGTCCGCTGCTGAACACTGCCGCGAATCTCAGCATCGACGAGGTCAAGCTGACCCCCGAGGCAGCCCGGGCGCGGCTCGCCGCCCTGGGCTACCTGGACCCCAAAGTCGCGATGCGTCACATCGAGGCACTCACCTCGGGTCTGAGCCGGCGGTCGGCGCTGCAACGCAACCTGCTGCCGGTCCTCCTCGGCTGGCTGGCCGATGGGGTGGACCCCGACGCGGGCCTGCTGGCCTTCCGGCGGCTCAGCGAGGGCCTCGGCCAGACCCACTGGTACCTTGGCATGCTCCGTGATTCCAAGGCGGCTGCTGAACGGCTATGCCACATCCTCTCCAGTAGCCGGTTCATCGCCGACCTGCTGGAAGTGTCACCGGAATCCACCAAGTGGCTCGGCAACGACAAGGACCTGATCCCGGTCGGGTTTGAAGCCCAGTGGACAGAAATCCAGTCAAAAATGTCCCGGCACCCCGAACCCCGCGAAGCGATGCGGCTGATCCGGTTGATCCGCCGCCGGGAACTGCTTCGCATCGCCATCGCCGACAGCTCAGGGCTGCTGGATCAGGCCGCGGTAGGGGCCGCCTTGTCCGCGACTGACCGGGCAGCGATCCTCGGCGCGCTGCATGTCGCAGAGGGTGCTGTCTTAGCGAACGAGGAGCCGCTGACCGACGTCGTCGTCGTGGCAATGGGGCGGCAGGGTGGCCGTGAGATCACCTACGGGTCGGACGCCGACGTGATGTACGTGCACCGTGCCCGTCAGGGGGCGAGCGAGGCGGCGGCTCAGGGGCAGGCGGAGCGGATCGTCAGCCAACTGTCGGCGCTGCTGCAGCAGCCCTGCTCTCCGGCAATCCAGGCGGAGCGGGTCCTGGAAATCGACGCCGACCTGCGCCCCGAGGGGAAACAGGGTCCGATGGTGCGGTCGCTCGAGTCCTTCCGCGAGTATTACCGGCGGTGGTCGCTGGTCTGGGAGTCGCAGGCCCTGCTGCGTGCCCTGCCCATCGCAGGAAGCGATGACCTCGCCGCAGCATTCACCGGACTGATCGACCCCATCCGCTACCCGGAGACCATCTCGGGCCAGGGGGTGCGGGAGATTCGCCGGATCAAGGCCCGGATGGAATCGGAGCGGCTGCCGCGGGGAGCCGACCCGTCGCGGCACCTGAAGCTCGGTAGGGGAGGGCTGAGCGACGTCGAGTGGCTGGTGCAGCTGCTGCAACTTCAGCACGCTCACGCGAATGATGCCCTGAAGACCACCTCGACCCTTGCGGCAATGGACGCGATCGAGGCTGCCGAGCTACTGTCCGCTTCCGACGTGCTCACGCTGCGTCAAAGCTGGTGCCTCTCGAGCCGGGTGCGGGCCGCGAACGTGATCTGGAGCGGCAAGGCATCAGACCTGTTGCCGTCGTCGCGCCGTGACCTGGAGGCGGTGGCCCGCTGGTGTGGTTACGGCCCCGGGATGGGTGCGTTACTGGAAGAGGACTACCTGCGGCTCACCCGTCGCAGCCGGGCCATCTTCGAGCGGTCCTTCTACGGCTACTGAGGCACTTTTCTGGTCCGGTTCCGGGTCCTGCCGACGGGAGTTACCCATCCAGCCGACGGAGTTCACTAGAAATTCAAGCCAGTTGTCAACTATGGTTGACATCATGGAGGTGGAACGCATGAAAACGCTCGTCGGATCGCTCGACGACGGCGGACCGGTCAACCGGTTGCAAGCCGTCAGCGAACTGCGTCAGGAAGTTGGCCGGGCCGAGACAGTGGCCGTTCGGCAGGCACGTCAGGCGGGGCTGTCCTGGGAGGCTATCGCCCAGGCACTCGGGGTCACCCGTCAGGCCGTGCACAAGAGGTACGGGAAGCGCTAGACCTTCGTACCCACGACACGGTCCAGGATTCACGGCGGCAGCTTGCGCAGTTCCATCAGCATCAGCCGGTACCTTTTGGTATCAGGAAAGAACCTTCAGGAAGGATGCTCGTGATGATGGACCACAGTGCAATGACGCAATCTGGTGTTCGATCACTGCTCGCCGCAGTCGGAGCAATCGGTATCGAAGCTGCCACGAAGGTCAGCACAGCGGTGCGGGACGCCGTCATGGTGCTCACATCTCTCGATGAAGCGTCCTACTGAATCGCCGCAGCTTTAGCGCAAAAAGAAGACCCGCACGGTGATCCGTGCGGGTCTTCTGCCATCTAGAGACTAGACGCCGTAGTAGAGCTCGAACTCGTAAGGGTTCGGGCGCAGTGACAGCGGGATGATCTCGAATTCGCGCTTGTACTCGATCCAGGTGTCGATGAGGTCCTGGGTGAAGACGCCGCCGGCCTGCAGGAACTCGTTGTCGGCCTCAAGGGCGAGCAGAGCTTCCTCCAGTGAACCCGGAGCCTTCTGGATGTCCTTGGCTTCCTCAGCGGGGAGCTCGTACAGGTCCTTGTCGATCGGATCAGCAGGCTCGATCCGGTTCTTGATGCCGTCAAGGCCAGCCATCAGCTGGGCTGCGAAGGCCAGGTACGGGTTGGACGAGGGGTCCGGCGCACGGAACTCGATGCGCTTTGCCTTCGGGTTGGAGCCCGTGATCGGGATTCGGATACCAGCCGAGCGGTTGCCCTGCGAGTACACCATGTTCACCGGTGCTTCGAAGCCCTTGACCAGGCGACGGTAGGAGTTCACCGTCGGGTTGGTGAATGCCAGTACCGCCGAGGCGTGCTTCAGCAGGCCGCCAATGTACCAGCGGGCCATGTCGGAGAGTCCCGCGTAGCCGCGCTCGTCGTAGAACAATGGCTCGCCGGCGCTCCACAGCGACTGGTGGCAGTGCATGCCCGAACCGTTGTCACCGAAGACAGGCTTCGGCATGAACGTTGCCGATTTGCCCCACGCATCGGAAACGTTCTTGACGATGTACTTGAACTTCTGCAGGTCATCAGCAGCATGCGTCATGGTGGTGAACTTGTAGTTGATCTCAGCCTGGCCCGCGCCACCTACCTCGTGGTGGGACCGCTCAACCTCGAGGCCGGCGTTGTCCAGTTCGACGCAGATCGCGTCGCGGAGGTCAGCCTGCTTGTCGACAGGAGAGACAGGGAAGTAGCCGCCCTTGAACGGGGTCTTGTTGCCAAGGTTCCCGCCCTCTTCCTCGCGGCCGCTGTTCCAGGGAGCCTCAATCGAGTCAACCTTGTAGAAGCTGCCCTGGGGCAGGGACTCGTACTGCACGTTGTCAAAGATGTAGAACTCGGCTTCCGGGGCGAAGAACGCGGTGTCCGCAATGCCGGTTGAGCTCAGATAAGCCTCAGCGCGTTCTGCCACGCCGCGAGGGTCACGGTGGTAAGGATCGCCGGTCCGAGGGTTCACAATCGAGAAGCTCAGCGCGAGCGTCTTCTCCATCCGGAAGGGATCAATGAACGCAGTCGTGGGGTCCGGTATCAGCTGCATGTCCGACTCGGCGATTCCCTGGAAGCCGCGGATCGATGACCCGTCAAACAGCTGCCCGTTCACAAAGAAGTCTGCATCGACTGTCTTCGCAGGAACGTTGAAGTGCTGCTGCACTCCGGGAAGGTCGGTGAATCGGACGTCGACAAACTTCACGTCTTCGTCAGCGATGAACTTGAGGACTTCGTCCGCATTCTTGAACATCGTTTATGCTCCTAACGCATGTGGGGGATAACGACCGGGCGCAGATCAGTGGCATTGAGCGCCGCCGCCGCAATGATTACAACTGTACGAGTTGGCAGTTTCCCACTGGTGTCGCAATTGTTTCCGGCACGTTACTTAATGGCTGGTCTGGACTAAAGGCTCTTTCAGCCTAGCCTGATTTGGCGCTGCGGGTCCGATGAGGCGTCTGGATGACGACGACGGCGACGCGCAGCCCCGCGGTGTGAACGCGTTAAGATTAAGGGGTGGTAGACAGAAACGACATCGGCTCATGGCTCGGCGGAACCCCCTCCGACAGTTCCACCGACTGGCCGGGCAAGGGGATGGGGCGTCCCAAAACCGGTCCCGCATCAATCGCCCGTCCCGGCCGCAGGGTCGGCGCACTGCTCATTGACTGGGCGCTGGCGTCGCTGATCTCCTACGGTTTCTTCGACTACAACAGTTTTGCCACCCTGGGAATTTTCGCCCTCACCCAGGTCCTGCTCGTAGGGTTCTTTGGCTACAGCATCGGGCATCGAATCATGGGCATGCAGGTTCAGACGCTCACGGGACGCCCGGCCGGGTACGGCAAGGCGCTGGTCCGGACCCTCCTGATCTGCCTGGTGATCCCGGCCGTCATCGTGGACCGCGACCAGCGCGGAGTCCACGACCGTGCAGTCCAAACAGTTCTGGTCAGGATCTGACCAGAACTCCTCACCGCATCAGGGGACAGCGCGGCTTCCTAGGCTGACCCGGATAAACACTGACTTCAAACGAAGGACACCGAATGATCGAGATCCTGAACAAGGCCGAACTGAGCCGGGCGAAAGACGCCGGAGCGTTGGTCGCCAACATCCTGCAGACGATGAAGAGCCGGGCGAGAGTCGGCACCAACCTGTTGGACATCGACAACTGGGCGAAGACGATGATTGCCGACGCCGGTGCCGAATCCTGCTATGTGGACTACGCGCCGTCGTTCGGACGCGGGCCGTTTGGTCACTACATCTGCACCGCGGTCAACGACGCTGTGCTTCACGGATTGCCCCACGATTACGCTCTCGCGGACGGGGACCTGCTGACCCTCGACCTCGCCGTATCAAAGAACGGCATTGCCGCTGATTCGGCGATCAGCTTCATCGTCGGCGAGGCTCAGCCCACGGAGAGCGTGGAGATGATCAGGGCCACCGAACGTGCCCTGAAGGCAGGCATAGCCGCAGCGGGTCCCGGTGTGAAGATTGGCGACATTTCCTACGCAATAGGTCGGGTCCTTACCGATGCGGGGTATCCGATCAACACCGAATTTGGTGGACACGGCATCGGTTCGACGATGCACCAGGATCCACATGTACCCAATATGGGTCGGCCAGGACGTGGCTATGTGCTCCGGCCCGGGCTGCTGCTCGCGTTGGAGCCGTGGGTCATGGTGGACACTGCGACCCTCGTCACCGACCCTGATGGATGGACGCTGCGGAGCGCCACCGGCTGCCGGACGGCCCACAGCGAACACACCATCGCCATCACTGACGACGGCGCCGAAATCCTTACGCTACCCAACTAAAAGGGCCGACCTCGCTTCGGTGAGAAACACTCTCCGATAGCGAGGTCGACCCTCAAACCAATCCTGCGTTCGTGCGGACCTAGCGCCCCCGCATGGCCTTGCGGTCCGGACGAGCCTTGAACGGATCAACGCCCTTGGGGATCGGCAGCTTGGTGCCCAGGGCGGTCAGCCGCTTGTTGACCGCCTGAACTTCCTGCTTGGTCAGATTCTTCTTGAGTTTCTGCGCCTTCTTGGCGACCTGGGCCAAGGGCACCTGGCCCTCGCCGCGACCGGCTTCGATGACGTGAACCTTCACGTTGGGGACGATCCGCGCCATCTTGCGCTTCTCAGCATCAGCGAGCGGTTTGACCCGAGCCGTCGGACCTTCGGTAACCAGCACGATGCCAGGCCGGCCGATAGCGCGGAAGACCGCATCCTGCGACCGCGGGTTCATCGCGACGGGCTGATCCTGCAGGATCCAGCCTCGCCGAAGCACACTGAGTGCGGCGCCGGCAGCCCCGGGCTGTCCTTCGATCTGCGAGAACGCGGCACGCTCGGCACGACGGGACAAGATGAACACTGCGGCGAGGAAGCCCAGCGGGATGGCGATGATCAGCATGGTGATCCAGTTTTGGATCAGGAAACCGATGACCAGACCGACGGCGACGATCGACAGGAACGCCAGCAGCATGATCCACACCACGTTGGGATCATTCCGCCGGGTCATCTTGAAGACCTCGGAGATTTGCTTCATCCGCCCGGTCTTCTTCGGTCCCTTTTCGGGCTTCGGCTTCCGGGAAAAGAGGCGTCGCTTAGGGGTGGATGATCCGTCTGATTCAGTGCTGTTGGCCATAATGCTTCAATTCTACGTGATCCAGGTCGCTGATTGGACGCGTCGAAACCACCCCGGCCCAATGCCTTGGGTGGCGGCTCGCTGTCGGGCTAGCCCGTGGGCGCGAGGCTTGACGCCTCCTGCAACGTCGATCCGGAATCCTCTATGTGCGCCAGCGCTGCGGGCAGTTCCAGGCCCTTCTTGCGCATGGCGCGCGCCCAGAGTCGGCCGGCACGGTAGGAGGACCGGACTAACGGTCCGCTCATGACGCCAAGGAAACCGATCTCTTCGGCCTCCTCACGGAGTTCGACAAATTCCTGGGGCTTCACCCAGCGGTCCACGGGGAGGTGGCGTTCGCTGGGCCGCAGGTACTGGTTGATCGTGATCAGGTCGCAGCCGGCGTCGTGCAGGTCCTGCATGGCTCCAGAAATTTCCTGCCGGGTTTCGCCCATGCCAAGGATCAGGTTGGATTTGGTGACCATGCCCAGGTCCCTGCCCTGGGTGATGACGTCCAATGACCGCTCGTAGCGGAACGCGGGCCTGATGCGCTTGAAGATCCGGGGGACCGTCTCGACGTTGTGCGCGAACACCTCGGGTGCAGCATCGCAGATCGCCTGAATGTGCTCAGGTTTGCCCGAGAAATCTGGAATGAGGATCTCGACGCCGGTGCCGGGGTTCATGCTGTGGATCTGGCGAATAGTCTCGGCGTAAAGCCAGACACCCTCGTCCTCAAGATCATCGCGGGCGACGCCGGTCACGGTGGCGTAGCGCAGATTCATTGACTGAACGGACTGGGCCACCTTGAACGGCTCGCTCCGGTCCAGCGGTTGCGGCTTGCCGGTATCGATCTGGCAGAAGTCACAGCGACGGGTACACTCCGAACCGCCGATCAGGAAGGTGGCTTCGCGGTCTTCCCAGCATTCGAAGATGTTGGGACAGCCCGCCTCCTCGCACACGGTGTGGAGGCCTTCCTTCTTCACCAGGTTCTTCATCGCCACAAACTCGGGGCCGATGTTCACCTTCGCTTTGATCCAGTCGGGTTTACGCTCCACCGGGGTCTCGGCGTTTCTCGCCTCAATGCGGAGAAGGCGGCGTCCTTCGGGGGCCAGACTCACGGGTCATGCTCCTTCCGGCCGGATCAGACCGGCTGGGTTGGCTGTGCTTGACGGGCGGAAATCTTCTGCCGCCTCGGCAACCAGTAATAGTTCATTCTTGCGCAGTTCGTCTTCAATCCGCGAAACGATGTCCGCTGGGGTCACCCTGTAGCCGGTTTCAGCGGAGATTGTGGTCACGCCAGCGTCGGAAATTCCGCACGGCACAATCTGGGCGAAGGGTGCGAGGTCGTTGCTGCAGTTCACCGCGAACCCATGCATGGTGACCCGGCGGTTAATGCGAATCCCGATGGCGGCAATCTTGCGGTCCGGACGGGTGTCATCGGCGGCGACCCACACTCCTGACCTGCCGTCGATGCGGATCCCGTTGATCCCGAAATCTTTCAGGACCGCGATGATCACGTCTTCAAGAATGGCCACGTAGCCGGTCACCCTGGTGGGTTCCGGCAAAGCCAGGATGGGATAGCCCACCAGTTGGCCGGGGCCATGCCAGGTGAGTTTCCCGCCTCGATCGACCGGTACCACCGGCGTCCCATCAAACGGTCGCTCCTGGTCCTCGGTGCGCCGCCCTGCCGTATACACAGCACTGTGTTCCAGCAAGAGGACTGTGCTCGGTGCTGTTCCTGCCACCACACCGGCGTGGAGCTTCCGCTGCAAATCCCAGCCAGCCTCATAGTCAACGAATTCCGGATCCAGTCCAACACGCGAATATTGAAGTGTCATGGGGTTAAGGGTAGACCTGCGCGGGGACATCGCTGACATTGATGCATGCCACGGGGCTGCTGTGGATAACTTCTGCGAGGTTTTCCGGGATCCGCTACAACTGGTGCATGGACAGCAGCCGCACCGGCAGGGGTGGCGGGGAGGAACCGATTTCCACCCCGCCGCTGCTTACGGGTTACCAGTGTGAGCGTCTGCTGGGTCGCGGCGGCAGCGCGAACGTCTGGCTGATTCGGAACGACTCCGGAGAGTTCTTCGCGTTGAAGGTTCTTGGCCCGGCCTGCGCTGATCCCCTGCGATCCGATGCTGTGAGTGGCGAGGAGCGGTTCCTTGCCCGGTTCCCGCATGAGCATTTGGTGACCCTCCATGAAGTGATCCACACTGACCAGGGGATGGGCCTCCGGATGGAATACGCCGCCGGAGGGTCGTTGCTGAACCTCGTCTCCGTGAGAGGCCCTCTTCCTCCGGGGGAGGTTGTCACGGTGCTGACCCCGCTGGCGCAGGTGCTGGCGTTCCTGCACGGCCTGGGAGCCGTCCATGGGGACGTAGCGCCCGGCAACATCCTGTTTACGGAAGTGGGCAAACCGCTGTTGGCTGACTTCGGGGTCGGTCGGCTGCTGGGGGAAGCCAGACATCGTGCGGGCGGCACACCAGGCTTCCAGGAGACGCCTCAGGACCCTGACGGGCTGAATACCGAGGCTGACATCTATGCGCTTGCCGCTGTCGGCTGGTTCGCCCTGACTGGGCGGGTTCCGGGGCCGGCGATCCAACGGCCGCCGCTTTCCCTGCTGGTGCCGGAAGCGCCCGAGGACCTCATGGACCTCATCAACTGGGGCCTGGAAGGAGAACCGGGGGAGAGACCCACCGCCAGCGAATTTGCCCGGGCCGTGCAGCGCACGGCGCAGGCCGAGCCGCTTGATCTGGTGGCAGCCGTCCACCCGGATGTGTTGCCGCATCTCAGGACGCGCAGGTCCACTACTGGTTCAGCCAACCCGCCAACGGGACGGCGCCGGTCGGCAGGCAAACACCGGCCCGCAAAACGTCGGCCTGGCGATCACCAGTCGGGCGAACATCAGCCCTCCGATCGCCGGCCAGCAACCCATCGGACCCGCCGTCCGGGCCGGCTAGTCGGACTGGCGGTTACCGCCCTGAGCATGATTGTGCTCTCCGTCTGCGGTGCACTGTTCGCAGGCACGCTGCTGGGAATCGGGGGAGAGGCCCCGGGCGCGCTGGATGGCAGCGGCCCTTCCAGCACTCCGCCTGCCCAGGGTGAGACAGCCGCCACGGCAGAGATCCCACCATCGCAGGAGACAACCCGCTCCACCGCGGCGGCCCCCACCGCGGCCGTTGCGTCCACTACACTCGCCGACGCCGATCCCCTGACGGTCCTGCCTCTCCTGTCCCGGCTCAGGGAACAAGCCTTTGAGACTGCCGACGCCGAACTCCTGAAGCTGGTCAATGTGCCCTCATCGCCAGCCATGGCCGCCGACGAGGAAGCAGTGCTGGAACTGAGGGACCGCGGACACACCCTGTCCGGGCTCACGATTGAACTGACAGACCTCACACCGGTCGAACTGTCATCGGGCGCCGCCGTGGCGACTGACAGTGCCGGTCCTGGCGGCCAGGTTGTTGCGGTCGCCGCCACGGCCACCACCTCTGGCTTCGACGAGGTCACCCCCAGTGGAGATGTGCACCGGACCGAGACCTCGCCAGTGACCCAGCAACTGGTCTTCGTTCTTCAGCGAGGACCCGATCACTGGCGGATTTCCGCCGTCCACGAGCCCTAGAACCCGGGGCGCCGCCCGTTGTTTGTTGGTGTTGTTCCGGCTCGGTTATCGGGACTCGCGAACCCATCGGGCCAGGTCGTCCAATGAACTGTGCCGGAATTTGAATCCCGCATTCTTGAGCACTGTGGGGTCAAGCCGTGCGCTTGGCAGTAACAACTCCTTGGCCAGCTGGCCAAGGACCGCGGTCAGGACCCACTCAGGAACCCTGAAGCGGGTGGGCCGGTTCAACGCAGCACCGAGAGCCTCGGTCAGGTCGGTCAGCGTCGCGGGGGAAGGCGAGGAGATGTTGACCGGTCCGCTGACCTCAGCCTCAAGGAGGAACGCCATCGCTCGAACCTGATCATCAAGGGTCACCCACGGCCACCACTGGTTTCCCGATCCCAACGGCCCGCCCACAAAAAATCGCAGCGGGACCAGCAACTTGGGCAGCGCGCCGCCGCTGGTGGACATCACCACACCGGTTCGCATGAGGACAGTACGTACCGACGAGGGCGCCCGGAGTGCCTCAGCTTCCCACCGCCGACAGATGTCAGAGAGCAGCAAATCACCCGAGGCTGCGCTCTCCGGCAAAACCTCGGACCCCCGGTTGCCGTAGTAGCCAGACGCCGACTGGCTGAGGAATACTGTCGGCGGTGAATCTGCCCGACGCATGCTCTCGACCAGGGTGCGGGTCGCGGTCAGCCGTGAGGAGTACAGCGTTTCCTTGTAACTCCTCGTCCACGGCGCCCCGGCGATGCCCGCGCCCGATAGGTTGACCACTGCATCGGTGGCATCCATGATCGCCGGATCGAGGCCTCCGGCCACAGGATCCCACTGGACTTCGTCAGGCCCCGACGGGGCCCGGCGGACGAGCCGTTTCACCTGATGTTTTCCCGGTTCCAGCTGTTTGATGAAGGCCTTGCCAATGGTTCCGGATGCACCGGAAATCAGAATTCTCATACCCCTATCCCACCACCCCGACGGTCCCAATGGGAACCACAGGCTCCGGCCGTGAGGACGGGCTTCCCCGCGGCCCCTCGACGCCACTGCCAACAAGGTTCGTGGCTATGATCGTCGGATGGGTTCCTCACACTATTTGCGCTTTCCACATGTCCACGGTGACCTGCTCACTTTCGTAGCAGAAAACG
Organism: Arthrobacter sp. Bz4; assembly: GCF_003075455.1. Classification (GTDB taxonomy): domain Bacteria; phylum Actinomycetota; class Actinomycetes; order Actinomycetales; family Micrococcaceae; genus Arthrobacter_D. Next base: position 212,031 of record NZ_QDAE01000003.1, on the reverse strand, counting down.
ATGTCTGGGTCGCACCATTGTCGGGGGGACGCGCCTGGCGGATCTCAGCAATGCAGCTGCCTGCCCGCGGGCCCCGATTCTCTCCCGACGGAGCAACCATCGCCTGGACCGTCACCCAGGCGGGTGCACCCGAGGTTGTCGCCGCCGACACCGAGGGCGGAAACTTCCGCAGACTGACCTATTGGGGCCACCAGAGCACGAAGGTTCGAGGCTTCACGGCCGACGGGGAGGTCATCGCCACCAGCGCGTTCCGACACGAGGACCCGCGCCACGCCTGGGGCTACCGGGTCCCGCTGGACGGCTCCGCCCAAACCGCGTTCCCCTACGGACCACTCGATGCGATAGTGCCCGGCCCGGCTGTCGGCGACGAGCGTCCCCTCGTCATTTCCAGCGTTCTGACCCGCGAGCCCGCCTGGTGGAAGCGATACCGCGGCGGAACAGCCGGCAAACTCTGGATGGATGCGGACGGGTCGGGGGACTTCGCCCGGTTCCTCCCCGAGCTCGACGGCAACCTGGCCGATCCGATGTGGATCAATAACCGGCTGGCTTTCCTGTCTGACCACGAAGGCTACGGCAACCTGTACTCCGTGACACCCCAGGGTGAGGACCTGCAACGCCACACCGACCACGAGGAGTTCTACGTACGGCATGCCACCTCCGATGGCACCCGGATTGTGTTTGAGTCCGCGGGATCGATCTGGCTGCTGCAGTCGCTCGATGCTGAACCGGTCAAACTTGATATCTCACTCGGCTCAGCCACCACCGGACGGCGCCCCCAGCCGCTGAACGTGGTCAGACACCTCGCGGCAGCCACCCCGGTAGCGACGGGGTCTGCCAGCGTCGTCGAGAGCCACGGCACCCTGCACTGGCTGACGCACCGGGATGGACCGTCACGCGTGGTGGAGGCCACCGCGGGTGTTCGCGCGCGGCTGGGGCGGCCCCTCGGCGTCGACCGTGTGGCCTACATCGCCGACCACGATGGTGAAGAAGCGCTGTATATCCGCAACGTCTTTGACGCGGGCCTTTCCGCCGGCACCGACAGTCCTGCGTCAGAATCCACCTCATCGGCCGCCGCCGGTCCCTCAACACACGCAGCGCAGGAGCCGGATCTGCCGGCCCCCGTTCCCGCGGTCAGAACGTCCGACGGCGCAGGCCGCCCCGGCGCTGACGTCCCCTCGGGTTCCGGGCACCAGCCCGGGGCGAAGCCCCAGCCCGGTGATGAAACCCAGTCCGAAGGGGGCGCGCCCGACTCGGACATTGTCACCGCACAGGACATAGCAGCAGCGGCAGGCCTGTCGCGGTGGGCATTCGATGGACCGTTCCGGGCCAGCAACCTGGTCACCAGTCCCGACGGAACCCGCGTGGCTGTGGCCGGCGAGATGGGACAAATCCTGCTCCTCCAGATCTCCACCGGCGAACTCTTCACCCTGGGCTCAACCACCCACGGCGCGGTCGATGACCTGGCGTTTTCCCCTGACTCGCAGTGGCTCACCTGGGCGGAACCGGTAACGGGTGAAGGTGCCAGGACCCGGGTCCGGCTGGCCCGGGCGGAGCCCGGTGCCGAGATCCTCAATGTGACCGATGGCCGGTTCCGGGATCACTCACCCGTGTTTACCCGCGACTGCCGGTACCTGGCCTTCCTTTCAGACCGCAGCTTTGACCCGGTGTATGACACCCACCGTTTTGACCTGAGCTTCCCGGTGTCCACGAAACCCTTCCTGGTGGCCCTCGCCGCTGACACGCCGTCACCGTTTGGGCCGTCGGTGCATTCCACAGAAGCCTTGGGGGCCGCCGGATCCCAGCGGTCCGCGGGCGGCAGGGACGACGACGGCGAACCGGACCTGTGCGTCGTCGTCGATCCTGATCGACTGGCAGAGCGGATCGTTGCGGTACCCGTGCCCCAGGGCGGCTATGAGGGACTTCGCGCGGTGGATGGCGCGTTGCTGTGGACGGCAACCGAGCGCTTCGGTGTGACCGGTGACGGTCGGGCCACCACCACGGCCAAAGATCCGGCGAAACGGTTGGAGCGCTTCGACCTCGCGAAACGCGACGCGGAGCCACTGGCAGCCGAGGTCGACAGTTTCGAAGTTAGCGCCGACGGCGGCAGGGTTGTGCTCATCCACGCCGGGAAGGTGACTGCTGTCCCAACCAAGGGCAAGGTGGAGAAGGACTCACCCGACCACGTCGAGGTGGACCTGGGCCGGATCCGGGTGCTCCTCGACCCGGTCAGCGTGTGGCGTCAGGCATTCGACGAGACCTGGCGGTTGCAGCGTGACTTCTTCTGGGCCGAAGATATGGGCGGCGTGGACTGGCCAGCCATCCGGGACCGGTATCGTCCCCTGGTGGAGCGGCTCGGGTCGCACGACGACCTGGTGGACGTCCTGTGGGAGGTTCACGGGGAGCTGGGGACATCCCACGCCTATGTCACTCCGCTGCTGTTCGGGGACCGGGAACCGGCGCACAGGGTTTCCTCGGCGCCGAGTTGGCCCCATCAGCCCACGGCTGGGTGGTGCAACGCATCTTCGCCGGGGAGTCCTCCGATCCGCAGGCGGTCTCCCCTCTGACTGCGCCAGGGGTGGCAGTCGCCGAGGGAGATATCATCGCAGCGGTGGACGGTGTCCCAGTACCGTTGGCCCACGGCCCGGCCGTGCTCCTTACCGGTGCCGCCGGCCGAACGGTCGAACTCACAGTTCTCCGGCCCTCAAGACAAGACGCAGGGGAGGACACGGAGGAAAGCGCAGGGGATGAAACCCACGCCGCATCAGTCCGGCGCGTTGCAGTAGTTCCGCTTCGCAGTGAGGAACGCCTGCGCTACCAGAATTGGGTCAACGCCAACCGGGCAATCGTCCACCAGGCCTCGGGCGGCAGCTTCGGCTACCTTCACATCCCGGACATGGTGGCGCGCGGCTGGGCGCAATTGCACCGTGATCTTGACCGTGAAACCGCACGCGACGGCCTGGTGGTCGACGTGCGACGCAACCGTGGCGGCCACACCTCGCAACTCGTGGCCGAACTCATTGGCAGGAAGGTCACCGCCTGGTCCTTCCCCCGTGGTGAGCAACCAGGTACCTATCCCGCGCATGCCCCGCGCGGACCCGTGGTCATCCTCACGGATGAGTTCGCGGGATCCGACGGCGACATCATCACCCAGGTAGCCAAACTCAGGGGCATCGGGCCCGTCATCGGCACGCGCACCTGGGGTGGCGTCGTCGGAATCGATGGCCGGTTCGCGCTGGCCGACGGCACCGCCGTCACACAGCCGCGATACGCATTCTGGATGACCGGCGGCGTCGGGTGGGGTGTGGAGAACTACGGAGTGGACCCCGATATCGAGGTCCCGTTCCCGCCGCACGCCTATGCGGCTGGGGAAGATCCTCAGCTGGAGCAGGGTGTCGCAATCCTGCGGGAGATGATCTCCGAGCTACCCACCGATGTACCGCCAGTGCGGACCAACCACCCCCAGCTCAACCCGGGCCCGTTACCGCCACGGCCGACGAAGAGCTAACCCTCCGGGGAAAACAAAAGAGGCGGTCAACCGGATATCCGGTTGGCCGCCTCTTTTGCGTGGAACTAGGACTGCAGGGTTGCCTCAACAGTGATGCTTTTGACCCCGGCCAAGGCCTGGGACACAGGGCAGCCGGTCTTGGCGGACTCGGCGATCCGCTGGAAATCAGCGTCCTCAATGTCCGGGATCGCAGCGTTCAGGATCAGCCGGATGGCGGTGATTCCTTCACCGGGCACAAAATCAACCTCGGCTTTGGTCTCAATCCGGTCGGCCGTCTTGCCTTCCTCGCTGAGCGCCAGGCTGAACGCCATGGAGAAGCATGAGGAGTGGGCGGCAGCAATCAGCTCTTCAGGGCTGGTCTTGCCGCCTGCTTCCTCCGAACGGGCTTTCCAGGTGACGTCGTAGGTGCCAAGTCCCGAACTGTCGAGGCTGACCTGGCCGCTTCCGGCCTGCAGGTTGCCGCTCCAGACGGTGTGGGCGTTACGTACTGTAGCCATAACTGTTCTCCTTCATGGTTGATTACTGACCTCGGGGATGGTGCGTGTTACAGGCCGAGATCCGATTCGAATGCGCCGGCTTCAAGGCGTGCCTTCAATGACTGCAGGAAGCGGCCAGCGTCGGCACCATCGACCAGGCGGTGGTCGTAGGTCAAGCTGAGGTACATCATGGACCGGATGGCGATGGTGTCCTCGCCGTCGGCGGTCACCACCACGGGACGCTTGACGATCGCACCGGTGCCCAGGATTCCCACCTGAGGCTGGTTGATGATCGGGGTGTCGAACAGTGCGCCGACCGACCCGATGTTCGTGATCGTGAAGGTACCGCCCGACAGCTCATCCGGACCGATCTTCCCGCTCTTGGTCCGGGAGCCGACGTCGGCAATCTTCTTCGCCAGGCCAGCCAGGTTGAGGTTACCGGCATCGTTGATGACGGGAACCAGCAGACCCTTTTCCGTGTCCACGGCGATCGCCAGGTGCTCGGCGTCGTGGTACGTGATTTCCTTGGCTTCTTCATCGAAGGATGCGTTCAGCTTTGGGTGCTGCTTGAGCGCCTCGGTGACGGCCTTGGAGATGAACGGGAGGAAGGTCAGCTTCGCGCCGTTCTGGGCCTGGAAACTGTCCTTCGCTGAGGTACGCAGTCGCGCCACCCTGCTCATATCCACTTCGATGACCTGGGTCAGCTGGGCGGACACCTCAAGCGATTCACGCATCCGCCGGGCAATGGTCTGGCGGATGCGTGGCGCCTTCTCGACGGTGCCACGCAGCTTCGAGGCCTCAGGCGACGGCGCTGCCGGTGCTGGAGCTGCTGGTGCAGCGGGAGCTGCAGCTGGCTCGGGTGCTTTCTTGGCTGCCTCAGCGGCTTCCAGCACGTCCTGCTTGCGGATGCGACCGCCCACTCCAGTGCCCTTCACGGACTGCAGATCGACGTTCTGCTGGTTCGCGAGCTTACGCACCAGGGGAGTCACGTAGGCTGCATCGGAACCGCCCGACTTGTCCTCGGAGGATTTGTCCGCCGCGGGCTTCTTCTCGGCGGGCTTCACTTCGGCCGCCTTGGGTGCAGCCGGCTTGGCCTCTTCCTTCGGTGCGGGAGCCTCTTCCTTCGGGGCGTCCTCCGTCTTGGCAGGCTCTGCTACTGGCTCTTCACGCTCTTCCGACGACGCAGCAGCGACCGGCTCAGCGCCAGCTTCTGCCTTGGCCGGAGCAGATCCGCCGGAGCCGATGACGGCGAGCACTGCGCCAACCTCGACGGTCTCGTCCTCACCAACCCGGATTTCCTGCAGCTTCCCTGCGACTGGCGACGGAATTTCGGTATCGACCTTGTCGGTGGAGACTTCAAGCAGGGGCTCGTCCACCTCGACGTCGTCGCCAACTTCCTTGAGCCACCGGGTGACGGTTCCTTCGGTGACGCTTTCGCCGAGGGCGGGAAGGGTCACCTCGGTGCTCTCGCCGCCTGACGAGTCGTCAGCGGAGTCAGCGGAGTCAGCGGAGGACTCGGCAGCGGCGGGCTCGGGGGCTTTCTCCTCGGGCTCGGGCTCGGCGGCTGGTTCTTCAGCTGCGGGCTCTTCGGCCTCTGCGGCAGGCTCCTCGGCCGCGTCCCCCGACGCAGCGGAGTCGTCCGAGCCGCCCGACCCGTCGCCGATGCGCACCAGCGGCGCTCCGACTTCAGCGGTCTCGTCCTCGGCTACAAGGATTTCCTCGATGACCCCGGCAATTGGCGACGGGATCTCAGTGTCGACCTTGTCGGTGGACACCTCGAGTAGGGGTTCGTCAACCTCCACGCGGTCGCCGACCGCCTTGAGCCAGCGTGTAACGGTGCCTTCGGTAACGCTTTCGCCGAGGGCGGGTAAGTTGACGGATTCAGACATAGTGTCCCCGTTTCTCCTGAATAGTTTTTGCCCTGCGGTGCTGGCCCCGTGGAGGGGGCCGGCACCGCAGCGCCAAGGTTGCGAGTAATGCTGGTGGAACGCTTAGTTGCGAGCTTAGTGCACGGTTATCCGTGCAGCGCCTTACCTGCAAGGGCGAGGTGTGCTTCGCCCAGCGCTTCGTTCTGGGTGGGGTGGGCGTGGATCAGCTGCGCCACGTCCTCTGGGTAGCTTCCCAGTTCACGATGAGCTGTGCTTCACCGATCTGTTCGCCCATCCGGGTGCCGATCATGTGCACCCCGACTACTGGCCCGTCCTTCTCGCTGACGAGTTTCACCAGGCCAGCCGACCCCAGGATGGAGGTCTTGCCGTTGCCAGCAAGGTTGTATTCCTGGGTGAGGACCTTGTCCTCGCCGAGCTTTTCTTTGGCGGCCTTCTCGGTGAGACCCACCGACGCGATTTCGGGTTCGCTGTACGTGACCTTGGGGATGTTGACGTCTTCGACGATGACCGGTTTCAGGCCGGCGATCTCCTCGGCGACGAAAATGCCCTGCTGGAACCCACGGTGCGCGAGTTGAAGGCCGGGAACGATGTCGCCAACGGCGTAGATGTTCTCGACGCCGGTGTGCAGACGCTCATCGGTGATCACGAAGCCGCGATCAATGGTGACGCCGGCCTCTTCGTAGCCGAGTCCTTCAGTGACGGGACCACGGCCGACGGCGACCAGCATCAGGTCTGCTTCGAAGGTCTTCCCGTCGGCCAGCGTGACGACGACGCCGTCGTCGTTCTGCTCGACCTTTTCGAAGAAGGTTCCGGTGTTGAAGTTGATGCCGCGCTTCTTGAAGGCCCGTTCGAACGCCTTGACGATGGTGGCGTCCTCATTGGCAACCAGTGACGGGAGGCCCTCGATGATGGTGACGTCGACGCCGAAGGACTTCCACACGGAAGCGAATTCGCAACCGATGACGCCGCCGCCGAGCACGATGGCCTTCTTGGGGAGCGTTTCCATTTTCAGGGCATGATCAGAATTGATGACCTTCCCGCCAATTTCGAGACCCGGGAGGGTGCGGGAGTAGGAACCGGTAGCCAGGATGATGTTCTTGCCGGTGTAGGAAGTGCCATCCACTTCAACCGTGTTGGTGGCGGTGAGCTTGCCTGCGCCCTCGATGACCGTGATGCCCTTGGACTTGATCAATCCCTGCAGGCCCTTGTACTTACCGGCAATGATGCCGTCCTTGTAGGCGTTGACCGCAGGCATGTCGATCGACTCGAATGTCGCCTTGATACCGTATTTCTCGGAGGAGCGCGCCGTATCGGCGACCTCGGCCGAGTGCAGCAGTGCCTTGGTAGGGATACACCCGTTGTGTAGGCAGGTGCCACCGAGTTTGCCCTTCTCGATGAGTCCCACGGTGAATCCCAGCTGGACGGCTCGGAGTGCGGCGGCATAGCCACCGCTGCCTCCGCCCAGAATCAGGATGTCGAATTCTTGCGCAGCTGCCGTATCGGCCACTTGGACGCTCCCTCGCGTAATCTGTGACGGGCTAGTGCGCCCGTCGGTTGATGATTTTGGCGGAATACTTGGTGTGATCAGGACTTACCCTATCCCCAGATCCGGCCAGCATCTACTTGATGAAGGGCGATCTCCGCCCTGATGTGGGCAGTCTCACCCCTGTTGCGGGGATGAAACTGCCCAGCAGGCTTACTTGGCGGTGGTGGCCATGTCTTCGGCGTATGCCAGCAGGGTGCGGACACCGACTCCGGTGGCTTCCTTCGGCGTGTAGCCGTGTGCGGCGCCTTCGTTGAACGCAGGCCCGGCAATGTCCAGGTGCGCCCAGGGGATCTTCCGACCGTTGACTTCGCCGACAAACTCGCGCAGGAAGACCGCCGCGGTCATCATGCCGCCGAATTTCTCGCCAATGTTGGCAATGTCAGCCACCTGGGAGTCGAGGCTCGGGCGGAGCTCCTCAGGCAGGGGCATCGGCCAGAACAGCTCGCCGGACCGGTCCGCCGCACCCTTGACTGCATCAACCACGTCATCGTCGCCCATGACACCCGAGACGCGGCGCCCCAAAGCGATCATCTGGGCGCCGGTGAGGGTGGCAATATCGATGAGGGCATCCGGTGCCTCTTCGCTGGCAGCGGCCAGCGCGTCGGCCATTACCAGCCGGCCTTCGGCATCGGTGTTGAGGACCTCGACGGTGCGGCCACCGTAGGTGGTCATCACATCTGAGGGGCGCTGCGCGCTTCCCGATGGCATGTTCTCGGCGAGGCACAGCCAGCCGGTCACCTTGATGGGCAGGCCCAACTCGGCAATGGCGAGGACAGCGCTCAGCACGACGGCGGCGCCCGCCATGTCGAGCTTCATGGTCTGCATGCCAGCAGCAGGCTTCAGGGACAGTCCGCCCGAGTCGAAGGTGATGCCCTTGCCAACAAAGGCAAGGCTTTTGCTGGCCGAGCTGGGGGAGTACTCAATCTTGACCAACCGGGGCTGGCGGGACGAGCCCTTCCCGACGCCGAGAATTCCGCCATAGCCTTCTTTTTCCAGGCGCTTCTCATCCAGCACCGTGACCTTGATCGGCAGACCCTTGGTCAGATCCTTGGCGGCCTGCGCGAAAGTTTCCGGGTACAGGTGGCTGGGTGGCTGGTTGACCAGCGAGCGGGTGATGTTGACGCCGCGGCCCAGGATGGCTGCACGGTTGAGGGCGGCCTTCAAGGACTTGTCTTGCGCGGCGGGAGTCACGATGGTGACGCTGCTGACCGGTTCCTTGGCGGGCGATCCGTTCTTTGCTGCCTGGGCGGAGCGGTGTTCAGTGTAGGAGTAGGCACCCATTGCTGCGCCCTCGGCCACTGCTGCGGCGTCGGCGACTGTCGGTGCGGGCAGCGCGATGGTCACCGAATCAAGTCCGATGAGCTGACGGATTGCAGCGCCTGCGGCACGGCGCAGTGCCTCGGGGGTGATCGCTCCGTCAGCTGGGAGACGGCCGACGCCGGTCAGCACCAGAATCTCCGCAGCGCTGCCCTCCAGGCCGGGCAGCCTGCGAACCTCGTCAGCGCCGCCGGTAATGCCGAGCATTGGGAGGGAGTCGGCAAGGGCAGCCGCGTCCTTCGCCGAGAGCGGGGAGTCGAGCAGGACTGGTCCGCCGGACTGTTGGCCGACGCCGATTACCAGGGCGTCACCGGCGGTCTTCTTGGAGTCCTTGGTGACAGCTGTCAGCTTGAGTTCGCTGGCGATATTCACTGGGTGTGTTCCTCACTTCCATGTGCTGGACAGATAGGTAGGTGAGCGCGTCATACCGCGCCTTTCCTCCATCGATCGTAGTCTGTAAAGGAACCTGGTGTCGGGCGGAATGAATGTACGTCCCCCTGACGTTGTAACGGGTACTGAAAGCCGAGAACCTTGTTAGGAGGGGAAATGCTTAATCCAGAGACTCTGTTCAACGCAAACGCTGACCTGATCGACGGGCAGCAGCTGCGAGGACTTCCTCTTCTTGCTGGATTCACCGGATTTGTCGACGCGGGCCACGTGGTGTCCCAGGTCATCGAGGAAATGCTCACCACCCTGGATCACGAGCTGGTGGCGGTCTTCGACGCCGACCAGTTGATCGATTACCGCAGCAGGCGGCCTCGCATCACCTTCGCCGAGGATCACCTCGCGGACTATCACCCTCCCCGGCTTGAACTCCACCGGGTCTATGACGGGATGGGCGTTCCGTTCCTGCTGCTCGCCGGATTTGAGCCGGATCTGCAGTGGGAGCGGTTTATTAGTGCGGTCACCGGTCTTGTGGACCGGTTCGAGGTTCCCCTGGTGTCCTGGATCAATTCGATTCCCATGCCGGTACCGCATACCCGTCCCCTCGGAGTGACGGTTCACGGCAACCGTCCGGACCTGATCGAGGGGATGAACACGTGGCGTCCCACAGCAGAGCTACAGGCATCGGTGGGGCATCTGCTGGAGTTGCGTCTGATCGAATCGGGACACGACGTCGTGGGTTACGTCGTACACGTCCCCCACTACCTTGCCGAGGCTGAGTACCCTCCTGCAGCTGTCACGGCCCTGGAATACCTGGGTGCTTCGGCGTCCCTGGTGCTTCCCACCGACCGGTTGCGTGAGGCAGGCCGGGATGTTGAACGGCAGATCGCCCGTCAGGTTGACGGGTCTGCCGAGGTCAGTGGAGTAGTCAGCACGCTGGAGAAGCGCTTCGACGAGCGCGCCGGAAGCGCCGAGCGCCGGTCGCTGCTGGTGAAGGACAATAGCGAGCTCGCTGACGCTGACGAGATTGGTGCGGCGGTCGAGGCATACCTGGCGAGTCCACAGGCCGCAGACGAGTCGGAGCAGCTACTCGAAGAGGACCGCAAAGCCGGGGACCTCGCTGACCCCGCCGGCGGCGACACCGAGGGTGACGACAACCCGTCACGGTGAGCCCGCATCGGCACCGACTAGTCCTCGACAGCGCCGGATCAGGTGCAGTTATTCACATGGCGGTGAGACCGGACCCGTAGCGGGGTGACAACAGCCATGCTCATGCCATGACTTCAACATCCCCACCGCCGGAGCAGCCCTTCAAGGTCACGTCTGCTGCTGACATTCTCAGCTACATCCTCCACACCTTGGGTTTTCAGCCGGAAGAAAGCCTCGTGCTCCTGACCATGTGTGGGAAGCGGGTCGGGGCAACGCTGCGCGTGGACCTTCCGGCGAATAATCTGGATCCGGACGGCTACGCCGCAGGTGTCTGTTCAATCCTCGCCTCGGATACCACCGCTGACGGTTCACTGCTGGCCGTCTATACCAGGGAACCGTTGACCCGCACCGGAGCGCCACCCCGCAGGGACCTGGTGCGAAGCCTCACCCGATGCCTCGACGGCGTGGGGCTGCAATTGCGCGACGGTTGGTTGGTCACCGACACCATGTGGCGGGACTACTTCTGCGCTGACCCGAGTTGCTGTCCACCGTCGGGGCATTCGATCGAGAGCGTCCTGACGAGCCCGTTGAACGCTGAGCTGACTTTCCGCGGCAGCAGCTTTGCTGACTCTCTGGGCGCCGCAGTTGAATCGGACCTTCCCGCGGCGTGGACTGATCCAGCGGACCTGGCAAAGCTCTGTCGAGGCGAGCAGGCGAAACTTGGGCATCGTTGGACAACTCCAAACCAGGCCGCCGCCACCCTCCGGCTATGGGACTGCCTGCTGGCCCGCACCGCATCCACGGTGCCGATCACCGAGGTCGGGGTAGCCGCCCATCTCCTCGCCTCACTGGTTTCCCGTCCCATCCGTGACGCCGTTCTGGTCCTTGCAGCGCTGGGCTGGGAGGCCGCAGCGAACGGTCTGGAAGGCAACACCGTGCGCCCTACCGGCACCGGCCCCGCCCACCTGCCGGCATCGGCGCGGACGCTGCTCGGCCTCGACCCGGACCAGCAGCTGCCCGTCGAGCCAATGGAGTCCGCACAGGCTCACGCGCGGGACTTCTGCGATGTTCTGATCGGGCAATACAGAGGGCAACTGCAGTGGGGGCAGGTTGATGCTGCCCACACCCTGTTCAGTCGGCTGTCAGCTGTTGCGGTGGGCGAACCACGCGCCGCACTGCTCACCATGCTGGGCTGGATCGAGTGGGCCAGGGGTCGGGGGTCCCGGGCGCATGTCTATCTGGGTGAAGCCATGGCGGAAATACCGGGGTATTCACTTGCTGAACTTCTCGAGGAGGTGGTGGCTCGCGGCATGCTCGCCGAATGGTCACGCGACAGGGATCTGGCGTGGCGCAATGGTGCGCCACACGCTGCGTAACCGGTTGCGAAGGAGCCGATTTGGGTGGGTCGCTGATTTATCGAAGCCCATGAATCGTGCGACAATAGGAACCGAGACCCGGTCGGGTTCGTGTATCAAGTAGTGTTTTACTCTGTCAGATCGGCCATTCTTCGCAGGATGGTTGGGAATAGGGCAGAGGGCGGGACGGTTCCACTTCAATGAGGAACGCCCCGTTTAGCCGCTTGAATTCATTCACGGACTTGACAGGGTCATAGTGGTGTTGCCCCCTTGGTAACATCACAGACGCCGTATGAAAGGTTCTCTGTGTCGGCCAAGAAGACAACTGCACCGGATGTAACAGAACCCGGAGCAACGACCACCAAACGCCGGGCCGCCCCCAAGAAGGCGGCACCGAAGACCGCTGCTGCCAAGCCGCTATCAGCGCGGGCAGCCAAAGCCGCTGCCGCCCAGAACGCCGCGGCCGCCGAGGTCGAAGACGATAGCCCCGAGCTTGACGCCGCCGGTAACCCGGTCGAGCCTGCCGAAACCACCGAACGGGCCGCAGCCGAGGCTGAGACCAAGGCCGGATCTGGCTTCGTCTATTCAGACGCCGACGACGACGACGCCCCTGCCCAGCAGGTCATCTCAGCGGGTGCCACCGCTGACCCCGTCAAGGACTACCTGAAGCAGATCGGCAAGGTGGCCCTCCTGAATGCGGAGCAGGAAGTTGATCTTGCTTTGCGCATCGAGGCTGGCCTCTTCGCCGAGGAGAAGCTGGCGGCCGATAAGGATGCGGCCAAGCCGCTCGATCCGAAACTACGCCGCGAACTCGAATGGGTCATCCATGACGGCAAGCGGGCGAAAAACCACCTGCTGGAAGCCAACCTTCGTCTGGTTGTCTCCCTGGCCAAGCGTTACACCGGCCGCGGCATGCTGTTCCTCGACCTCATTCAGGAGGGTAACCTCGGTCTGATCCGTGCCGTCGAGAAATTCGACTACACCAAGGGCTTCAAGTTCTCCACCTACGCCACCTGGTGGATCCGTCAGGCGATCACCCGCGCCATGGCCGACCAGGCGCGGACCATTCGTATTCCGGTTCACATGGTCGAGGTCATCAACAAGCTGGCCCGTGTGCAGCGCCAGATGCTCCAGGATCTCGGCCGCGAACCGACGCCTGAAGAGCTGGCCCTTGAACTGGATATGACTCCCGAGAAGGTTGTCGAGGTCCAGAAGTATGGCCGCGAACCCATTTCGTTGCACACGCCGCTGGGCGAAGACGGTGATTCTGAATTCGGTGACCTCATTGAGGACTCCGAGGCAGTGGTGCCCGCGGATGCGGTCAGCTTCACCCTGTTGCAGGAACAGTTGCACTCGGTTCTTGACACCCTGTCAGAACGCGAAGCAGGGGTCGTGGCGATGCGCTTCGGCCTGACTGATGGTCAGCCGAAGACGTTAGACGAAATCGGGAAGGTCTACGGGGTGACGCGGGAGCGGATCCGCCAGATCGAATCGAAGACCATGTCGAAGCTGCGCCACCCATCGCGGTCCCAGGTGCTGCGCGACTACCTGGACTAGGACTCGCTATGGGGTTGGGAAACCAGCCCCATAGCAAAAAGTACCCCCACACATCAGTGTGGGGGTACTTTCGATTTAACGGGTCCGGATTGCCGGCCCGTCGGTGGTGCTCTTAGTCTTCGCTTACCGGTCCGGGTGCTGCATTCAGACGGTTGGTCTCATCCTGCCACTCGGACGTCAGCGGACGCAGATTCGACTCGACGGAACGTGCGTGGTGGCCACAGAAAAGCAGCTCACCACCGGAGGACTGAAGAACTGCGCGCACATAGGCCTGGGCTCCGCAGCGGTCACAGCGGTCCAGCGCGGACATCTCGCGGGTTGCTACTGCTGTTGTCATGATTGCCTCCTTAGTGGTTCCTGTAGTTCATATAACCACTATTCGTTGCCGTTCTATTGCAGGCTGGGTGGTCTTTCGCTGAGCGCGTAGCATAGACCGACGTCGTCACACCTTTGCCGCTTGATCTGCGGCCCGCCTAAGCCGAACGACCCGGGTGGGGGAATATGCTTAAGCCATGCGTCCGGAGGCCCCCGGCGCGGCGCCCGAAGACCGGTGTCGCCTCTCACCTGTACCCCCTGCCAAGGAGTCTCACCCAACGTGGCGCCACCAAGCACCGAATACAACGCCCGGCACCTATCCGTCCTGGAAGGCCTTGAAGCCGTCCGTAAACGGCCCGGCATGTATATCGGGTCAACTGATTCCCGCGGATTGATGCACTGTCTCTGGGAGATCATCGACAACTCGGTGGATGAGGCACTCGCCGGACACGGCCAAAGCATCAAGGTGATACTCCACCCGGACGGTTCGGTCGAGATTCACGACGACGGGCGGGGCATTCCGGTGGACGCGGAACCCAAGACCGGTCTGAGCGGCGTCGAGGTGGTCTTCACAAAACTGCATGCCGGCGGAAAATTCGGTGGCGGTTCGTACACGGCCTCCGGCGGCCTCCACGGTGTCGGCGCCAGCGTGGTCAACGCCCTGTCAGCCCGGCTGGATGTCCAGGTTGACCGCGGCAGCAAGACCTACCAGATGTCGTTCAGGCGTGGCGAACCTGGCCGTTTCCTGGACGCGAAGTCACCGTCACCGACCGCCAAGTTCGAACCGTTCCTCGAAAGCTCCCGGCTCGAGGTGGTCGGCACCACCAAACGGGGTGTGACAGGTACCCGGATCCGGTACTGGGCTGACCGGCAAATCTTCACCCCGGACGCAAAATTCTCCTACGAGGAACTCCAGGCACGGGCCCGCCAAACCTCCTTCCTGGTCCCAGGGCTGAGGATCACCCTCCGTGACGAGCGGCGCCTCCCTGGCACCGCAGCCGAGGCGGGAGCGTTGGAGGAAGTCTTCCAGCACGACGGCGGAATCTCGGAGTTCACCACCTTCCTCGCAGCGGACAGCGCGGTGACCGATGTGTGGCGCCTGCACGGCTCAGGCCGGTTCAAGGAGTCGGTGCCGGTGCTGGGCGAGAACGGGCATAGCGAGATCGCCGAGGTGGAACGCGATTGCGAGGTGGACATCGCGTTGCGCTGGGGGATCGGCTACGACACCACGGTGAAGAGCTTCGTGAACATCATTGCCACTCCCAAGGGCGGCACCCACCAGAGCGGTTTCGAACAGTCCCTCCTGAAGTCCTTCCGCAAAGTGATCGAGGCCAACTCTCGAAAGCTCAAAGCCGGCAACGACAAGATCGAGAAGGATGACGTCTTCGCCGGACTGACAGCGGTCCTGACCGTGCGCCTGGCAGAGCCCCAATTTGAAGGCCAGACCAAGGAAATCCTGGGCACTTCCGCGGTGCGGGCAATCGTCGCGAAAGTGGTCGAAAAGGAGATTCTGGCCAAGCTCAACTCCACGGCCCGGGGCGACAAGGCCCAGAGCGCGCTCCTGCTGGAAAAAGTTGTTGCCGAGATGAAATCCCGGATCTCCGCGCGGGTACACAAGGAAACCCAGCGGCGAAAAAACGCCCTGGAAACGTCCTCAATGCCATCGAAGCTGGCCGACTGTCGGATTGACGACGTCGAACGGTCCGAACTGTTCATCGTCGAGGGTGACAGTGCGCTGGGCACCGCCAAGCTCGCCCGCTCCTCCGACTATCAGGCGTTGCTACCCATCCGGGGCAAGATCCTGAACGTACAGAAGGCATCGGTGGGGGACATGCTCGCCAACGCCGAGTGTGGGGCGCTGATCCAGGTGGTGGGCGCCGGATCGGGCCGCAGCTTCCAGCTGGACGCAGCGCGGTATGGGAAAGTGATCCTGATGACCGACGCCGACGTTGACGGCGCCCACATCCGCACCCTGCTCCTCACCCTTTTCTTCCGGTACATGCGGCCGCTCGTAGACGCCGGCCGGGTGTATGCGGCGGTCCCGCCGCTGCACCGGGTCGAGGTGGTCAACCACGGGTCAAAAACGAACGACACCATCTACACCTACTCCGAGCAGGAACTCTCCCGGCTGCTGGCAGAGTTGGAAAAGCAGGGCAAGCGTTACAAGGAACCCATCCAGCGGTACAAGGGGCTCGGTGAGATGGACGCCGAGCAGCTGGCGGAAACCACCATGGACCCGAGGCACCGGACTCTTCGGCGGGTGCGGATCCAGGAAGCCGAATCGGCTGAGCGGGTGTTCGATCTGTTGATGGGCAGCGACGTCGCCCCGCGCAAGGATTTCATCGTGGCTGGCGCCGCCTCCCTGGACCGGGAGCGGATTGACGCCTGACCCCTCGTGGGGTCAAGTCCCGCCAAGGGCACAAGGTCAGTCGGATAAGTCTTGCTACGGATTTGTCAGCGGACTTCGATGGTCCCCATCATGCCGAGGTCTTCGTGATCCAGGATGTGGCAGTGGTAGACGGAGCGTCCGCGGAAATCGTTGAAAGCCACCCGAACTTTGACACTTCCGTTGGCGGGCACGTTCACCACGTCCCGCCATATCGTTGTGTTCGCTACCTGGCCGTTTTCTTCAATAATTTGCATCGGCCAGACGTGCAGGTGGAACGGGTGGTCCATGGGGCTCGTGTTGGTCAGCGTCCATTCCTCCACATTCCCGGCCGCTACCGTTGTGTCTGTTCTGTCCCGGTTAAATTCGTTGCCGTTAATGGTGAAACGCATCATGCCCATGCCCCCGCCGGCCATGACGATTTCCCGGCGTGCCGCGATGGGGGCTGACCTCAGGTCTCCCAGTCCCTTTTGCGTGGTCGGGGCTGTCAGGGATGCGACCGGTTCGCCGGACACGTGGAGGGTGGCCAGCGCGAAGCCGTCGGGGCGGTCGGCCGGGTTGTTGCGTGCTCCGGATTCCCGTCCCGTCATTCCCGGCGCCCTTCCCCGGCGCTGGTAGAACGCTCGGAGCACGGAATCACCGGCCGGGATGGAGATGAGAAGATCGGCCCGGTTTCCGGGCAGCAGGAGAAGTCGATCCACGTTCTCGGGTGTTGGTAGGCGCCCGGAGTCAATGCCGAGAAGCTGCAGTTGCCCCTCGTCGACCTGTAGGCGGAGGTAACGGGACACGCACGTGTTGATGATGCGCCACCGTTCCCGTTGCCTGGGGCGGGCACTGAATTGCGGGTTGCTTTGCCCGTTGACCAGGATCAGTTCACCTTCCCGGCCCATCATCCGTTCCATCGCCGGGACTGCGACGATGTTTCCCAGTCCGTCCAGGGTGGTGTCCGAAATGACCAGTACCCGTTCCGTACTCACCTCGATGGGTTCCACATTCTCAACGATGATTGCTCCAAAGAGCCCGGCGAAGATCTGATCGGCGACCATGCCGTGGTGGTGTGGGTGGTACCAGTACACGCCAGGTGGATGATCCTCTGGGAGTTTGTATTCGTAGTCGAAGGTGTTGCCGGGGTCGACTGAGATGAAGACATTGTCCCCATTGTCTTCGGGAGAAACGTGAAGCCCGTGAACGTGCAGGTTGGTGGGCTGGTCCAGGTTGTTGACGAGTCTGATCTTGAGGACATCGCCAGCTTGTACGCGGAG
Organism: Arthrobacter sp. Bz4; assembly: GCF_003075455.1. Classification (GTDB taxonomy): domain Bacteria; phylum Actinomycetota; class Actinomycetes; order Actinomycetales; family Micrococcaceae; genus Arthrobacter_D. The sequence goes on along the minus strand of NZ_QDAE01000003.1, from coordinate 194,890 downwards.
TGTCGGGCCGGGGATACCCCCGTTGTAACCGAGGGCTGCGGCCTGTCGGCCGGCCAGCAATATTTGTCCCGGTGCGGCTTCCAGCCGTACCTGTAGCTGACCGTTGTTGCTTCGTAACTCTGGAGGTTGGATTAGTTCGCTTCCCGTGACGGGTGGCTCCCGCGTTGTTAGCGTCCAGATCAGGCCTGCACCTCCAGTCGCCGTCCCCGCGATGCCGAGTCCCCCCAGTAGCAGCGCTTGGCGGCGGCTGATGGGGGGTTTGCTACGGGCCCTCACCGAGAACTTCGAGCTGTTCGCGGTACTCGTCGGCGGTGAGTTCTCCCTTCGCGAAGCGCTCGTCCAGGATCTGGTGGGCGGTGCTCCGGCCGTGGGGCGGGCCGCCCACCCCTGAGGCATCCCGTGACGCGTATCCGACACGGCCTCCGTTGCCAAGGACCCTGACTGCGAGCAGTACCAACAGCACAATCCCGATGATCAGGAGGACGCCCCAAAGCCACATCCACGCTGATCCCTGCCCATAACCCCACATCATGCCGGATACCTTTCACCTCGAGATGATTTCCAGTCTCCGCCTAGCGTCGGCCCAAAAGTAGAGTCTTAGGTCCCAATCGGTCCCAGGGTGACTTCAGTCGCTGCGGGATCCGGGTACCCGGATCAACCCTTGACATATACCCCTAGGGGGTATACCTTATGAGTACCCAAGTGGGAAGTCCGGCCCTAAATGGGCCGCTTACTCCCAGAAGGTCCCTCAAGCAGCTGTAGCCAACGTGAATGACCCGGATGGCTACACCCGCTGATTCTCGAACAACCATTCCTCACTTTTTGGAGACCCTCATGTGCGGCACTTCTTCCGAACTGACCCTGACCGACACATCATCTTCCGGATGTGCCTGCTGCGCCCCCCAGGACAGCAAAGCCAAAACGGTTCCCCAAGCTGGCAGCATCAGCGCCAGTTTCGGTGTCGCTGGCCTGACCTGTGGGTCGTGCGCGTCCCGGGTTAGCTCTGCAGTCGGCGGGATTGATGACGTCACCGACGTCCAGATTGATTTCGTGTCCGGCGGGACCTCCACGGTCACCGTTTACAGTAACGAGGCGGTTCCCTCAGCAGCAGTACGCTCGGCGGTCGAGCAGGCCGGGTACCAGCTTTTGAGTGCCTGACTTTTTCCCTGGTCCGGCCGGATTTCCCGGGCGCGAGGTGGATCTCACCGATTCTGGGTACGGATGAACACCCTCGGGTGTGCTTCTGCCCGATGAGGCAGATAAAGTCACCGACGCGGGAATCGAAACCGTCTTCGTGGCCGTTCCCGAAGCTCATCCGGCCGGGCTAACCAATTGAAGCCACTCACGCCAACCTGATGAAGCCTGGGAGCGCATATGCGCCGACGGAAGGCTCAGCGCAGTAGTCTGCTGATTGCCTGTGTTGCTTCCTTGACCTTCGCGTCGACGGCTTCGGAGGACCCAGTGGTTTTGGCTTCTTGGGCTGCGGTGACGACGCAGTGTTGCAAGTGGTTTTGCAGCAGGCCCAAACTCACGGCGTGCATGGCACTGTTGACCGCCGCGACCTGGGTGAGAATGTCGATGCAGTACTGATCTTCGTCGACCATCCGTGCTATCCCACGGACCTGTCCTTCAATGCGCTTCAGACGCCGCAAATAGGCCGCCTTGTCCGGGGAATAACCGTGCACCGCACCGGCGGTAACCGGCTGATCCGCGACGGTGGACTCCGGCGCGGGGACTTCCGTGGCAGCTGCCCCAGGGGTGTCATCGGTACTGTTCCGAGGTCCGGCTCCGGCGTTCACGGCGCTATCCTTTCAATGCTCCGACCTGTTCTGGTCGGACCCAGATGAGGCCGTTGGTACGTCCTCGACCATGCGCTCTGCGCGGCCTTTATAAGTATCATCGACGATCCACCCCGCCGTGAACGCTCGATAGATGAAATAGGTTCCCTGGAGGGTCGGCGGCCCGCGGGTGCGGTGATCCTTGAAAATCCCGTTACCTTAACGTGACTTCGATACCACGGTGGGGTATTCTCATTCGAGTGATCCCGGCACCCCGCCGAGATCACATTCCCGCGCAGAATGCCGAGCCCTGCCGCTGCACCGGGACCCGTTCGCACAATCCAGATGGCAGGGACGGGGGAACCACGTTTCCACCGGGCCACCGCACGCGGTGACCCTCGGGGTTAAGTCGATCTGACTATCCAGTGCTAGACCTGCAGCATCGTTCGCGATGGCAGGCGTAGCCCATAGGTAGAGGACGGCCGGGTGACTCCCATCCGAACCCGACAGCTCACCCCGCAGGCATGGGAGAGGCAAACAATCATGTCACGTCAGTCCATTTCGGCACGCCACCGCGCCGCCACCACCCACTCCATCGCCCTCGAGGGTCTGACCCAGTCGGCCAGGACCAAGGCCGTAGCACTGGGCAAGCCAGCCATCATCGCCGTCGCGACCGGCAGCCTCGTCTTCTCCGTCGGAGCGACCGCCCACGCAGGAACCTACACCCAGGGCGCAGCAACCACCGCTCCGGCAGTCTCAGCACCCGCAACAGGAGTCCACACTGTCGCAGCCGGAGACACGCTGGGAGCGATCGCCGCATTGCACGGTATTAACCTCGACACCCTGTTGGCGCAAAACGGCCTATCCTACGCTTCAATCATCTACCCAGGTCAGCAGATCCAGCTCACCGGCGGCGCAGCCGTCAGTGCAGCCGTCAGTGCAGCCGCCGTTCCAGCAGCAACTGCAAGCCAGGCGTTCTACTCAACACCTGCACCAGCACCCGCCGCACCGGCAGTAGTTCCAGCACCGGCCGCACCCGCTGCCGATGCGGCACCAGCAATGATGACACTGGCCTCCGGTGCCATCACCCCGATCGCACCCGCAGCCAAGGCAGCTCCGGCCAGCGGAGTTGGCGCAGCACTGGTCGCCTCGGCCTATGGGCAGCTCGGTTCCATCCAGGACTGCACCATCCTCGTCGAACGCGCTCTGCGCTCCATCGGCCTGAACGTCGGCGACCTTGGACCCCTGCAGTTCGACCAGTACGGAACCCGGGTCTCCAGCCCCGCGCCCGGCGATCTCGTCGTCCGCCCCGGCCACATTGCCATCTACGTCGGCAACGGCAAGGTCATCAGCAGCGGCATGAACGGATCAAACCTCACCATCGAGCACCCACTGTCCGACCTCGGCGGTTCATACTTCGTACGAGTCAACGGCTAATACCCTGACTCACGGAGTTTCTTTGTGAACTGAATTGAAAGTGGCGGGTGTCCTGGACGGAGGGCACCTGCCACTTTCGTATCTCCGGAAAGCAGATAGTGCCACACGATCCGCTCCCATGACTGCTCGTCATGGCACCTGCCACGAGCCAACTCATTAGCTCGCCGAGCTAACACTCCCGGTTTGGGGCGCGGATTATTTCCACAGTTTCCTGTACCAGCCGCGCCGGATGCCGCGACTAAGTGTCCCAACGATCACCGACGGTCACTGAGAGTATCTAGACAATCCCAGTGACCGTGCCCGATCAGTGGGAGCATTGCTCATAAAACCAGCGCCAGGCAGCGCTAACCCAGCACCCAGGGGGCAATCAGCAGTAGCGTCGGCGCCCCCAGTAGCAGTCCCGAGGCACCGAGGGCGGCCGCCTGCTGGGGCAGCGACAAGGGCGGCTGCGGAGTGAGTAGCCGGTGAATCCGGTTAAGGGTGGCACCAGCATCCTGGTCAGGGGTCGCGCCGGGAGCAAGCGCCGTCACCGCAAACGAGTCACCGTGGGCGAAGCCGCCCTGCTGGTCGGGCAGCGACCCGGAGGCGACGATAGCGATCGCCCGGGCCAGGACTGGCTCCCGGACCTGCTTCAGAGCCTCGTCGTCGGCGAGCATCTCGATCAACTCGTTGACGGCCCGCTGCGCCAGTTGTGACGTGGGCAGCCACGGGAGGGCCGCGCGCCAGGCCGCAAACGCCCACAGGAGTAGGTGATGTCGCTGGTGCAGGTGTGCCAGCTCGTGCACAAGTACGGCGTCGAGTTCGGCGGGGGTCAGCAGGTCGAGGAGCCCGTCGGAGAGCACGGTCACTGATCTGGCACCACCCGGAAGGCAATAGGCCACAGGGGTGGGATGGTTGATCACCAGCGTTGCCGGCCGGTTTGCTGCCGGGGAGCTGAGCAGGTTCAGCATGTCCCGGTGTCGCTTACGCTGCCCACGAATCTTGGCGTAGGTCAGCAGCAGGGTAAAGATCAGGTGGGCGCTGAGCAGCCCAGCGGCGCTCAGGGCGAAGACGTGGACCAGGCCGAGCGTGTCGACCGGCTGGTTGGCAAACGCCATGTCGCCGAAGCGGCCAAGGGCTTCCACCAGGTTGTCGCCGAGCGGGTCGAGACCCCAGACCAGCATCGCGCCAATCATTGACAGTCCGCCCGCGAGGGCGATCGCCTGCCACAGAATCATCGCCGTAAACGGTGAACGGGTGGGCCACTTTGCCCGAGACAGGGCTACCGGCGCAGGCCAGGCGAGGACGACGGCGAGCCCGGCCAAAAAATGGGCGGCCCAAAACATCCGTTCAGCTGCCGAGCAGTTTGCGCAGAGCCTGTGCCTCGCTGTCGGAAACGCTTCCGATGAACCGTGCCAGGACTGCTTCCCGGTCTGGGGCGGTGACGAGGACTTCGTGCATCAACTCGGCGGTGTGTTCCTCCCGGCTGGTGATCGCACGGTAGCGGTGCGGGCGGGTTTCCCGCTCCCGTTCCACGAGCCCCTTCTTCTCCAGCCGTGAGAGGACAGTCAGGACTGTCGTGACGGCGAGCTCCTTGCCCACGGCTTCCTTCGTCGCCAACGCCAGCATGTCGCGCAGTGCGTTCGCGGTCAGTGCCCCGGGGGTGCCCCACAGCAAATCCATCACTGTGCGTTCGAGTTCTCCGAGGGTGGCCATGCAAGTCCTTCGCTAAAATTGTGGATGAGTACTTCAAATCTACTCTCTTTTTCGCCAAGGTTCTACATGCGGTAGAACAAGATGTCGGTTGCTCAGCCGATGGTTGACCGTCCCGGTGATTTAGGCTTTTGCCATGACAAAGCCAGAATCGGACTTCTTTCCCTCCGGCACGCCGCTGCATTGGCGTGCCATCACGCCTAAGGATCTGGGTAGTTGGCATGAGCTGCTGCACCGGATGGCCAAGGAAGACCAGCCGGACTGGGTGGAGGAGCGGGCCGACCTGGAGCAGATACTGGGCTCATCGAAAACCGACCCGGCAAAGGACACCATCCTGGGTCTCGACGATGCGGGTGTGCCCCGCGCCGTTGGGGTAATCCAGCGGAATCCCGGGTCCACTGTGGTTCACAGTATGGGTGGGGTGGACCCCGCCAGGCGCCGGCAGGGGATCGGTACCGCACTCTACTCCTGGCAGGCGGGGCGCGCGCGTCGCCGGTTGGACGACGACGGCGCCGGGGCAGGAGTGCTGCGTACCTACGCGGAGGAACGGGTGCCATCCCAGCTGGCGCTGATGGAAGCTACCGGCAACGCCGTCGTCAGGTATTTCACGGAGATGACCCGTCCGCTGCAGACGGAGATCCCCGAAGTCGATATTGCAGCCGGACTGCAGATTGTCACGTTCTCGGACGATCTGTCCGAGGCGGTACGGCTCGCCCACAACGAGGCGTTCCAGGACCACTGGGGGAGTGAACCACGCGACGAGGAGTCCTGGCGGTTCACCGTGACGCACCCCGAGTTTAAACCCGAATGGAGCCTCGCGGTGGTGGACGAGGCGTCCGGCGAAGTGGCTGCCTACCAGCTGGCCAGTTACGATCCCGCGTCCGGGGAACTGCTGGGCCACACCGAGGGCTACACCGACCTGCTGGGAGTGCGGCGGAAATGGCGGGGCCTGCGGCTCGCCCCGGCCCTGCTGGTCGAGGCGATGCGCCGCTTCAAAGCTGACGGCATCGAGCACGCTGGCCTGGGCGTCGATACCGAGAACCCGTCGGGTGCCCTTGGCCTGTACGAACGTCTGGGTTACGAAGCCACCCACCGGGTCAGGGTGTACGAACTGCGCATCTAAACCATGGACGCGGTTGGCCCCGGCCAACCCTAGCCGGGGCCAACCCTAGCCGGGGCCAACCCTAGACCGGGGCCAACCCTAGACGAGGCTGGGTCCGATCGAGTCGACTGACTGGCTCAGGGTGACACCAGAACCGTCACGGCGCCCGTGTTCGGTGGGGAGGGCCCTGGATACACCGGAAGCTGACGCGGCTTTTGCCGGACCGTGTCCGGCCCAGGCGAGCAGCAGGATGTCCTCATCCTTGAGGAACCGGTGGGCCCGGACCCCCGCTGTAGCCCTACCCTTGGTCGGATACTCCGCGAAATCGGTCACCTTGACCGATCCAGCCGAGGTGCCCGGCAGCGCTCCGCTCGCGGCGGCAATCGTCACGACGACGGCGGCCGAATCCTCGGCACCCACAGCGCCGAAGTGGATGACCGAGTCACCGGATCCCAGTTTGATGCCTGCCATACCACCGGCGGTGCGGCCCTGCGGACGGACGGTCGATGCGGGGAAACGCAGCAGCTGCGCCTGGGCCGTGATGAAGACCAGCAGGTCCTGGTCACTGGCCGCGGCCAGGCCCACCACCTTGTCTTTGGGCTTGAGGGAAATGATCTCCCATTCGTCGCGGTTCAGAGGATACTCGGGGGCAACCCGTTTCACCACGCCCTGCGCACTGCCCAGGGCGATTACCGCGTCGAGCGGTGCCAACCCCACCAGGGATTCCCCGGGCAGCAGGGTCATGAACTCCTGCGCCGGTACGCCGCCCGCCAGATTGGGAATCCCGGCGGTTGGTGCGAGAGCAGGCATATCCATCACCTGAAGGCGCAGCATTCGCCCGGCCGAGGTGACCGCTCCAACCTCCGCCCTCGCCGTTGAACGAATCACCGAACTGAACACGTCGTGCTTGACCCGTTGCCCGCCCTCACCGAACGGTTCCTGGTCGGCGGTGCGTGCCAGCTGTCCCGACGTCGACAGGATCACCCAGCAGGGATCGTCAGCAATTTCCAGGGGTAACGGCGTCGTTTTCCCGCCGGGCGATATTGCCGCGGGCATCACCGTGCCCTTCAGTGGTGCACTGGACTCGGACTCCAGCAACACCGTGCGACGGGAGGTGGCGAACTTCGCCGCCACCTCTGCAAGTTCCTCCGACAGGAGGGCCCGCAGCTTCACTTCCGAGCCGAGTAGTTCCTCCAGCAGGGCAATCTCCCGGCGCAGTTCGTCCTGCTCCTTCTCCAACTCGATGCGTGAGTACTTGGTCAGCTGACGCAGCCGAAGCTCAAGAATGTAGTTCGCCTGCAGCTCGGTCAGATCATAGATCGACATCAGCCGTTCCCGGGCCTGGGCCGACTCATCCGAAGAGCGAATGATCTGGATGACCTCGTCAATATCGACGATCGCGATCAGCAGACCCTCGACCAGGTGAAGCCTGTCCTTCTTGCGTCCCAGCCGGTAGGCGGTGCGGCGGCGGACCACCGACAGTCGGTGCTTGATGTAGACCTGCAGCAACTCCACCAGGCCGAGTGTCCGGGGCTGACCGTCAACAAGGGTCACATTGTTGATGCCGAACGAGTCCTCCATCGGCGTGTACCGGTACAGCTGGGCCAGCACGGCGTTGGGGTTGAAGCCGTTCTTCAGCTCGATCACCAGGCGCAGCCCGTGACGCCGGTCGGTCAGGTCCACAATGTCGGAGATGCCCTGGAGCTTCTTCGATGTGACGGCGTCTTTGATCTTCTCGATGATCTTTTCGGGGCCCACCGTGTAGGGCAGCTCAGTCACCACGAGGCCGGTGCGCCGGGCGGAAAGCTGCTCGATTCCCACGGTGGCCCTGGTTTTGAAGGACCCCCGGCCGGTCGCATAGGCGTCCCGCACACCCTCAAGCCCCACGATTTTACCGCCACTGGGAAGGTCCGGTCCGGGGATGAAACGCATCAGGTCATCGAGCCCGGCGTCAGGGTTGGCGATCAGGTGCCGGGCTGCCGCGATTACCTCGCCCAGGTTGTGGGGGGCCATGTTCGTCGCCATACCGACGGCGATGCCGGTCGCCCCATTAACCAGCAGGTTGGGGAAGGCGGCGGGGAGCACCTCCGGCTGCATGAGCTGGTTGTCGTAGTTCGGGACGAAGTCCACCACGTCTTCGTCGAGGTGGTCGGTCATGGTGAGGGCCGCCGCGGCGAGGCGGGCCTCAGTGTAGCGGGGGGCGGCCGGGCCGTCATCGAGTGACCCGAAGTTGCCGTGCCCATCGATCAGGGGCAGGCGCAGCGAAAAGTCCTGTGCCATGCGGACCATTGCGTCGTAAATCGCGGCGTCGCCGTGCGGGTGGAGCTTACCCATCACTTCGCCCACGACCCGGGCGGACTTCACATGGCCACGGTCCGGGCGCAGCCCCATATCGGTCATCATGTACAGGATGCGCCGCTGCACGGGTTTCAGCCCGTCCCTGGCATCGGGTAGGGCCCTGGAGTAAATCACCGAGTACGCATACTCAAGGAAAGAGCCTTCCATTTCGGAAGTGACGTCAATGTCGATGATGTTCTCGGTGTAATCCACCGGGGCTGCTGTGCTTTGGCGCCTGGCCATGATCGGATGGTCCTCGGGTTGTGAAAAAGGGTAGGTGCTGCCAAGGGTAATGACGTGAACGCCGAACGCCCACTAGGGTGAGTCTATGGCGGCTGACGGACATTACCCGGAATATTGGGAGGCCGACGTCGTGTTGCGGGACGGCGCCACTGCACATTTGCGGCCGATTTCGCCCGATGATGCGCCAGCAATGCAGCACTTCCACATGCAACAGTCCGAGAACTCGATCTACCTGAGGTTCTTCACCTACAAGTCCTCGCTGAGCAACAAAGAGCTCAAACGATTCACTGAGGTGGACCACCGGGACCGCGTGGCGTTCGTCGTCACCCGCGGTACGGACATTCTGGGTATTGGGCGGTACGACCGGCTCGATGACCCCACCGAAGCCGAGGTCGCCTTCAACGTCTCTGATGCCCACCAGGGCAGGGGGTTGGGGTCGATCCTGCTCGAACACCTCGCCGCGGCTGCCCGGGAGAACGGCATCAGCCGGTTCTCCGCAGAGGTCCTGCCGGAAAACCGCAAGATGATCACCGTCTTCGCTGAGGCCGGCTACGAGGTGCAACGGCGCTTCGACGACGGCGTGGTGATGCTGGAGTTCAACATCGACCCCACCGAGAAGTCACGCGCCGTGATGGAGTCCCGGGAACACCGCGCCGAGGCACGCAGTGTCGCCGGACTGCTCTCGCCGTCGTCGGTCGCTGTAATCGGTGCCAGCCGCGAGTGGGGGACCGTCGGGTATTCCTTCCTGGAACACATCATCGATGGCGGCTACACCGGTGACGTGTATGCGGTGAATCCCGAGGCTTTCGAACTGGCGGGCATGATTTCGTTCGCCTCCATCGGCGAAGTCCCGGGGCCGGTCGAACTAGCCGTGATCGCCGTCCCCTATGACCAGGTGGCGTCGGTCGTGGATCAGTGCGGCGTGGCCGGGGTGAAGGGCCTCCTCGTGGCGACCGCCGGGTTCGCCGACGACGGCGCCGAAGGGCTGGCCCGGCAGCGGGCCCTGGTGCATCGTGCGAGGGCCTACGGCATGCGGGTGGTCGGCCCGGCATCTCTGGGCCTGGTCAACACGCACCCGGAGGTCAGGCTCAATGCCTCGATGGCCCCCGCGCTGCCGGCCGCCGGTGCACTGGGTTTGTTCAGCCAGTCAGCGGCGATCGGAGTGCTGTTGTATGCGGCGGCAGGACGCCGCGGACTGGGCCTGAGCTCCTTCGTGTCTGCCGGCAACCGGGCCGATATCTCGGGCAATGACGCAATGCAGTACTGGGAGGATGACCCGTCCACCCGCGCTGTGGGGCTCTACCTGGAGTCGGTGGGCAACCCACGCAAGTTTTCCCGGATTGCCCGCCGGCTGGCGAAGACCAAACCGGTCATCGTCGCGAAGTCCGATGTGATGGGCCTGCAACTACCGCCCGGCCACGCCGTCCGCACCACCCAAGCGCCCTCGGGGGCGCTCGACGCAATGCTGAGGCAATCGGGGGTCATCCGGGTGGAAACGACTGCCCAGTTGGTGGACATTGCCCAGATTCTCGTCAGCCAACCCCTCCCGGCCGGTCCAGCGCTCGCCGTTTTCAGCAATTCGCTGGCTCTCGGCAAGGTGGTCGCCGACGCCGCCGCTGCCCAGTCCCTCGACGTGCGGCGGCTGGTGACGGACATTGATCTGGACACCGGGCAGTCCATTGCGCTGCCAGTCCTGCGCGCGGCAGTTCTCGACGCGCTGTCCGACGACGAAGTGCACTCGGCCGTTGTCGCCCTGCTCCCGGCGCCCGGGCTGACAGTCGAGGCCATTGCCGACTGCCTGCGGGACTGCGCCGAGACAGCCAACAAGCCTCTTGTCGCCTCCTTTGCGGGCATCCTGGACCCGGCTGTGCAATCAGATGGGTTATTGGCTTCACCCCGAAACCCGCTGGCGGCAGCCGACGGGGACGCCGCGGTGCCAAGCCAGCGTGGGGTGCCCTGCTACGCGGGACCGGGGGCCGCCGTCGCCGCCCTCGGCGCAGTGGTGACCTATGCCCGATGGCGCTCCCGGGACAGCGGCGGCTTCCACGAACCGGCTGACATCGACTCCGATGCCGCGTCTGCGGTGTTGCAGCAGGCGCTGCTCCGGGTCGACGGCGATGGCCTGACCCGGCTGGACGGCGCCGAGTCGGCCACCCTGCTCGGCCACTACGGCATCTCCCTGCTACCCGCCGTCCGCTTCGCGACAGCCGATGAGGCTGTCGAAGCCGCTGACCGGCTCGGGTGGCCGGTGGTCATCAAAACCGTCGACGAACATCTACGGCACCGCCTCGACCTTGGGGGCGTCCGGTTGAACATCGAGGACGCAGAATCCCTCCGCCAGAACATTTCGCAGATGGAGAAGGTCCTAGCACCCTTCGGAGTCAGCGGAATGGAGGTGCAGTCCATGGCGCCCTCCGGACAGGCCTGTACGCTCCGCGCAATTGAAGATCCCCTGCTGGGGCCGGTGCTGTCCTTCGGACTGGCAGGCGACGCCGTCGACCTTCTCGATGACTGGGCGCACAGCATCCCGCCGCTATCCGCCGTCGACGTTTCCGATCTGGTCCGCGGCCCGCGCGCATCCCGCAAACTGTTTGGCTACCAGGGCCTGCCGGCGACCGACATCGCCGCGATCGAAAACCTGATCAGCCGGGTGGCTGTCCTCAAGGACCACCACCCGGAGATCGCTTTGCTTGAGTTCAACCCGGTGCTGGTCTCGGCCACCGGACTGGTCATCCTCAGCACCGACATTATGGTCGGCAACCCGCAGCGTCGCACCGACAGTGCACGACGGGCCATGCGGGACTAACGACGACGCCGGCCGCCGTCCTGGGTGAACGGCGCGCCCTACCGGTCGCCGGGTTAGGTGGCGGGTGCCCGGGTGGGGGAAACTGGAGGTATGACATCGCTTTCCGCTGAACGCCGCAGCCTCGACGCCTCCCTGGAACGGGCAGGATTTTATCCGCGCCTGGTGGCAGACACGGTGCACGACGCCCTTGACGGTCGGGAACCGCTCTCCCATGTGGTGCACCTCGAAACCCACTTCGAACGCAACGAGGTTCACCGCCATATCACCGTGCTGGTTCTCACCGAGGACATGCTGGTGATCACCCACGTCGACGACCAGCAGCTGGACGAGGACGGGCAGCAGATGATGGCCCAGGTTTCCACCGAGTCCGTCCCGGTCAGCCAGATCCGCTCAGTGGTCCTCAGCTACCTCTACGCCCAGCCCCAGGACTACAAGCCTTCCGACCAGGCTCGGGAGCTGACCCTCGCCATTGCCTGGTCCGGCGGGCAGCGCCTGGACATGGGTCCGGCCGGGTGCAGCGACCCCCAGTGCGACGCCGACCACGGGTACACCGGCACCATTTCCCAGGAAGACATCGTGCTGCGCGTCAGCGCTGAGGCCGACGGTATGCAGGCGGTCCAGAACGCGAAATCATTCGCCAGGGCCCTGCGGAAGGTAAACACAGCCAACCCGGTGATGCCGGGTGCCGGCAGCACCGTCAGCCCGACGCCGCGCAGGCAGCCCGGCCTCGGCGCCCGCTTCAGCCGAACCCACCACCAGGGCTAGCCGCTGGTGGAATCTCTGACCGAACACCGGGAGCCTCTTCCGGCGGCGCCGCCCTATGGGCGCAGCACCGTCGCCGAGGTCTTCACCAGCGCGGCGGCGGCCCTGGGACTGGACTCAGCGTCCGGCCCCTTCCTCAACGCCCTGGGCTTGCCCACGGCCTCACGAGTGTGTGTGGTGGTGGTCGACGGGCTCGGCTCCTCATTGCTGAAGAAACGCGGCGGTCACGCACCGTTCCTGCGCCGTCATCTGGACGGCGCACGAACCCTCAACTCGGCTTTCCCCTCAACAACAGCCGCATCCCTCGGGAGCCTGGGCACCGGCCTGCCGCCGGGCAAGCACGGGCTGGTTGGCTACGATGTACTGGACCCGGAGCAGGGGAAAGTCGTCAACATGTTGGGCGGGTGGGACCCGGGAGTCGATCCGCTGCAGTGGCAACCGTATCCCTCAGTCTTTGAACAGGCGGCCGGGCAGCTCCCGGTGGTCAGCGTGTCCCTCCCCAAATTCGCCGACTCTGCAATGACCAGGGCGGCGTTGCGGGGCGGCAGTTATGTGGCGGCGGGAACACTCCAGGCCCGGGTGCGCGGCGCCCATGAGCAACTCTCTGCCTCCGACCGGGCGCTGGTCTACCTGTATCTCAACGAGATGGATAAGGCCGGCCACCGCTACGGCTGCGGCTCGGCCGAATGGGGCAACCAGTTGGAGGATGTTGACTCAGCGATCAGGACCCTCGCGGCACGCGTACCGTCCGATACGCTGTTGCTGCTCACCGCCGATCACGGGATGGTCGACGTCGACGTCGACCACCGCCACGATTTCTCCACCCAACCGCAACTCATCGACGGGGTGGCCCACACCGCTGGCGAGCCGCGGATGCTCCACTTGTACTTTGAACCGGACCTGTCCCCCCGAGGGCAGGAACGACTCCTGGCGGCGTGGCGGGACGCCTACGGCCGGCTCGCATGGATCTTCACCCGCGACCAGGCCGTTGACGCGGGCCTGTTTGGCGAGGTCGATCAGCGAGTGCTGCCCCGCATCGGAGACCTCATGATCGCGGCGCGGGAGCCCATCGCGTTATACGATCGCCGTCGGACCTCCGCGTCGGCCATGGAAGTGGTCGGCCAGCATGGCTCGCTCACCCGGGCCGAGCGGGAAGTCCCACTCCTGACCCTGAACCGCCCGGGAGGGAAGGGCACCCGTGGCTGAGCTGATCTTTTTCTCCGGCACCATGGACTGCGGGAAGTCCACCCTGGCGCTGCAGATGGACCACAACCACCGCGCCCGCGGCCGGGCCGGTCTGCTCTTCAGCTCCCATGACCGGGCGGGGGAGGCAATGATTTCCAGCCGGCTCGGGTTACAGACCCCAGCGGTGGAAGTCACCGACACCACCGACTTCTGGGCCGAAATTGTCAGGCGCCGGACGTCAGCTGAACGGGTGGACTACCTCATCTGCGACGAGGCCCAGTTTTATCTGGGCGAGCAGATCGATCAGCTGGCCCGTATCGTCGACGAGATGGACGTGGACGTGTTCGCGTTCGGTATCACCTCCGATTTCCGCACCAGGCTCTTTCCCGGTTCGCAGCGGCTCATCGAACTCGCCGACCGGATCCAGGTCCTTCAGGTGGAGGCGCTTTGCTGGTGCGGGCGCCGGGCAACCCATAACGCGAGGACCGTCGACGGCGTCATGGTAGTTGAGGGCGACCAGATGGTGGTCGGCGACGTTGAGCTGGCCTCGGAGCCGCGGGATCCGCTCCAGCCGGAACTACCGCTCACCGGCGGCTCGGTTGCCGAGTCCCCGCACGCACCAGTGACAGGCTATGAAACACTCTGCCGGCGCCATCACACGCGGAGGGTCACCCTGAGGACCGCTACGGCGATGAAAAGCAACGAGATGTTGCTGCCGTTCGCCTAAGAGCAAGCGGCAACCAGGAAATCCCCGGCGACCTACTCGTTCACTGCGACTAGTCGCTTTTGGTGCCGAAGACGATTTCGTCCCAGCTGGGGACGCTGGAACGCTTCGGCCGGATCTTGCGATCCGATGCTTCCTCAACCGGTTTCGCTGATCGATCGGACGCTGATCGATCGGATGCTGATCGATCGGACGCTGAGGCGTGCTCGGGAGCGGGACCGCGATCCTCGCGTGGTTCGGTGGCTTCCGGCCCGGGCTGTGCTGGCCGATTCGGGCGGGCAAAAATGCTGATTTCCCGGGTTTCGGTGCTGACCGATTCGAAGAGTCTTGGTGTGCCGTCGCTGTAGGTCGCTTTGCCCTCAATGCCGGACTCGACGTCGTCGGCAACTGACGGGGCCAGACTCAGGCCAGCGAACTTGCGTGGCTCGACGTCGTCGTCATCAGTTGAGGCGGGGGTTTCCGTCCCATCGTCCTCCGTGGGGCGGGGATGGGCTGCCGGAATCGCCCCCTTGGCCAGCAGATGAGCCAGGGCGTCATCGCCGTCCTCGTCCACGCCGAGACGCTGGCCACGGCGGGACCGGAGGACGTCGAGCAGGTTGTCTGAGGCTTCTTCCTCTTCGGGTGCAGCCTCAGGGGTTTTCTGCGCTTCAAAGTCGAAGACATGATCAGCAACGGCGCTGAGCCGCCGTGTGGGCAGGGGGCCGTCGAGCGGTTCCAGTTCGCTGAGCAACTGGGCCCACCGGTTGGTGTTCAGGACGGTTTTCCGGCTGGGGTTGAACGTCCACTGAGCGGGAGGTTCCTCCCCGACGGTGACCCTGGTGTCTGGTGCCAGATCAAAACGTGCCACCACGTTCCAGAGTCCATCCTGGCGTCGCCAGGCGTCCCACTCAACAGCGTTGGCATCGACCCCATACGCCTGCAACCGGTATGCGACCATGTCGCCGAGTTGGGCGGGGTTTTCCCCGAAGGCTGACCGGTAGCCGTCGTTCGAAGGCACGGCAGAGGAAACCTCCACCCGCTGGGCCAGAATGGCCATATAATCGCGTTCGGCTCGCACTGGCCCTTCATATCGGAGCACCTGCGCAAGGTCCTGGCCGGACTCGTCGACGATATCCTGGGCAGTGGCACCGCTGCGGATGCGGGACTGGATATCGCGGGGTGAGAGCGGAACAATTGGTTTGCCTGCGGGGGGAGGTGGAGTGCTGATCTTGTGCTGTTCCATTGGGCGGGTGACCGCCATGCGCAGCGCTTCGTTGATCGGCAGGCTGAAGTTGGAGCCGTCCTCACCGTTCAAGTGCAGGTGTCCGCCGTCCTCGTGAACACCCACCAGCCGTAGTTCCTGCATGAAAATCCTCCGAGCCGACAATGCTTCCTTACCCTGAAACTCTGCCACCTGAAGGCCGACATGCCTACTACACCCGTGGTGTGGCGCGGAAGTTTCGACGCCGATTGGGATCAGAGTGGGTTGTTCAGCGACAATCTTTGGCGTACGGGCACAAAATACCGGCTGTCAGCGTTGGACTCGACGTTGGACAGTCCCGACTAACCAATCTCACAGCACACCGGAGAGTGAACCCCCAATTATGGCGACCGATTACGACACGCCGCGTACCACCCCCGAAGACGCCGGGGACGCCGGGGACGCCTCAATTGAAGAGTTGAAGGCCCACCGCGCTGGCCACCAGTCACCTGTGGTTGACGAAGACGAGATCGAGGCAGCGGATTCCTTCGAACTCCCGGGAGCTGACCTTTCCAGCGAAGAGATCCAGGTGCTGATTCTTCCCGCGCAGGCCGACGAATTCACCTGTGCGTCATGCTTCCTCGTCCGGCACCGTTCCCAGATCGCCAAACACGTAGACGGGCTTGCCTACTGCAGCGACTGCGAAGGCTGATCGGCCCGGCGAGGGAGGAAGCCTCAGCCGGCGAGGGCTGCCACCAGGCGGTCCGGTCGCCGGGTGGACGTCAGCCAGTAGGGAGTGGGGTCATCCGGGTCGGTGATCTCCACCCGGACAACCGGTGAGATCCAGCCGCGAATACACAGGTAGGCAATCCCATTGAGCTGCGGCCCTCGCTGCGCGGTGGCGTCTTCACCGGTGTAGGCGGCAGCGCCGCCCAGGAAGCGGCGCTCGATCGTGGCCCGCCCCACCGTCAAATGTGTTGTGGTCACCACGATCCGGGGGGTTGACAGGACCAACAGGGTGCCGAGGACCACTGCAACCACAGTCGCAGCAATAAACCCGGTGGTGAGATTGATCGGAGCAAACGTGACCACTGACGCACCTGCCGCTCCCGCCGCGACCAGCCAGATCCAGAGGGCGGGCCACAGCCGCTCCTCATAGAGGACAGTGCTGACTGATGATCCTGGCGCGGGTGTTGACATACCCCTACCTTCCCAGATTTTCCTGGGTAGTTCATCCTCGCCCGTTGGCCTGCCGGTACCCGGTGATCGTTCAGGTTTTCGCGCTAGAGTGAAGGCCTAACCCCGATCACTTTCAAGGCAGCTGGAGTATGAACGTGCTGGACCCACAGCGGAGACTTCCCGTGCAAATCAAACTGCTCGACGCCGGGATGGCCCCACCCGAATATGCGCAGCCGGGTGACGCCGGCGCTGATCTACGGAGCCGCATCGACTTCCGGTTGGCGCCGGGTGAGCGTTTGCTGGTGCCTACCGGTCTGGCCATCGCGCTACCGGACGGGTACGTTGGGCTGGTCCATCCCCGGTCAGGTTTGGCCACGAAGCACGGGGTGACGGTGGTGAACGCACCTGGCACCATTGACGCTGGTTACCGGGGCGAGATTGCTGTCACCCTGCTGAACACTGACAAAACCGAATCGCTGGCGTTTCAACGAGGGGACCGGATTGCCCAACTCCTCATCCAGCAGGTCGAGCACGCCGAATTTACCGTGGTTGAAGAACTCCCCGGATCAGTGCGCGGCAGCGGGGGCTTCGGCTCCACCGGAGGCTACAGCGTTGATGCTGCTGCCGCTCCGACTCACGCATAACCTCAAGGATATCCAGACCAGGAACCCCCTCCCGGAGGATCCACACACCCAAGGAAAGGAACCCAATCATGGTTTTTGGGCGCCTGAAGAAGAAGCAACAGAATCTCCCGGCTGAAGACACGACACCCGCTGACGCGCCGGTCGAGTTAACCGAAACTGCCGAGGCCGCTGAGCCAACGGGCCCCGCAGCCACCACGGACACGGCCGAGCCGACGGACGCCGAGCCAACGGGCCCCGCAGCCACCACGGACACGGCCGAGCCGACGGACACTGAGCCTGTCGGGACGCCTGCGGCAGCCGACGCGGAGCCGGCTGCCGGCGTAGTCGTCTCGCGGAGCAACGGCCCGTTTGACGTGTCGGAGAAGGACTCCGACGCCGGATATATTGACCTGGGAGCGCTGCGTATCGGCGCAGCCGAGGGTCTCCAGCTTCGGCTCGAGGTGGAAGAGAAGACCAAACGGGTAATCGCTGTCACCCTGGACCTCAACGGTTCCAACCTGCAGTTGCAGGTGTTCGCCGCACCACGCACCGACGGCCTCTGGGACGAGATTCGGTCCCAGATCGGCGTCTCGGTCGGCGCGCAGGGCGGAACGGTCCAGGACCGGGTCGGTTCCTTCGGCACCGAGTTGGTGGCCAAACTTCCGGCTCAAACCCCCGATGGCCAGCCTGGGTACCGGGTTGCCCGGTTCATTGGAGTGGACGGCCCCCGATGGTTCCTGCGCGGAGTGATTGGTGGACCGGCGGCGATCAACCGCGAGGCTGCCGCACCGATGGAAGAACTTTTCCGCAACGTTGTAGTGGTCCGGGGAGATCACCCGTTGCCGCCACGTGAGTTGCTGCAGCTTCGTCTTCCCAAGGAGACTGCCACCGCATCACCGGCTGCCGCTGCGGCGCCGAAGCCCGATCTCACCGATCCGCTGAAGCGCGGACCCGAGATCACTCACATTGGCTGACCGCCCGGGCTTCGATGGGATCGGCGGGACCCCGCATTCGGCCACGGTGGCGGGGCTTCCCAGCCGGGGGCGTGCCCGGGCACGGGGTTTCATTTCCCGGATCACCATTCTTCCGCGGGGCGCGGCGCCCCAGTTCGCTGCGGTGGTCTCCGACGACACGCCGCCGGGGGCGGCCGGATTCGAGCGTCGGGTACACGCCTCACGACGTCGGTCCGCCCAGGTGCGGCTGGTCTGGATCGGGCAACGCCGGGTTCCGGGCATTGAAGCCGGAACCCAGATTGCCTTCGAAGGAATGGTCAGCCCGGTGGACGGGATGCCCACGATCTACAACCCACGCTATGAAATCATCGGCCGTCCGGAGGCACAGCAGTGAGTACCACCCAACCCCCCAGCACCCCGTCTGGGGATAACCCGGCCCCGCGTCAGGGTCCTACCGCCGCCGAGTTGGCCGGTCAGTACGCCGCACGATCCGGGGTGCAGCGCAGCGACGACGGGCAGATCGACGTGCTGCAGTCGATTGGCGGCGTCCGTGGGCTGGCTGAGAGCATCCTGCCGGGCCTGATCTTCACCGTCATGTTCACGATCAACCAGGACCTGCAGGTCTCCCTGATCGCGGCCATCGGCGTAGCAGCCATCTTCTCGATCATTCGGTTGGTTTCACGGACACCCCTGACGCAGGCGCTGTCCGGTCTGATCGGCGTGGCGATCTGCGCCTTCGTTGCCGGCCGCACCGGGAATGCCGAGGACTTCTTCGTTCCCGGTTTCTTCACCAATGGTGGCTACATCATCGCAATGGTCATCTCCATAGCGGTCCGCTGGCCGATTGCCGGCCTCCTGTTCGGCTTCATCCGCGGCGAAGGCGTCGAATGGCGGAAAGACCCCAAACGGGTCAGGGCCTACACCATCGCCACCTGGATTATCGTGACCGTCCTCGGCCTCCGGCTCGCCGTGCAGATGCCCCTCTACTTCGCGGAGAATTTCGTGGCGCTCGGAACTACCCGGCTGATCATGGGGCTTCCGCTCTACGCACTGGGGTTATGGCTCGCCTGGCTCGTATCCCGCCCGACGGCCCAACCGCAGGAGTCCAGCGAACCCCGCGAACGCAGCTAAGGCAGGCCGGGGGCGTCGATCTGCCCGCCGTCGTCGGGATCCCCGGATTCCCCAGGAACCGCCAACAGGACACTCCGGAGCGCATCCTCCGCGGCGATCGCGGCAATCAGGAACAGCTCATCTCCGGGTTCGACGACGTCGTCCGGGCTCGGTGTAATCGATGCATCGTCGCGCAAAATTGCCACCACCGTGCAGTCCTCGGGCAGGATCAGCGAGCCCAGCGTCCGACCCACGATCGGGGATTCCTGGGGGACAGTAAACTCGACGATCGAGGTGACACCGCTCTGCAGGGTCAGTAGCCGGACCAGGTCGCCGATTTCGACTGCTTCCTCAACCAGCGCAGTCATCAGACGGGGAGTATTGACCGCGACGTCTACGCCCCAGGAGTCGTCGAACATCCAGTCGTTTTTCGGGTTATTGACCCGGCCCACCGTCCGGCCCACCCCGAACTCGCTTTTCGCGAGCAACGACACCACCAGGTTCACCTTGTCGTCGCCAGTGGCAGAAACCACCACGTCGGCTTCATCCAGTCGGGCATCCTTCAGGGTGGTCAACTCGCAGGCATCGCCGATCAGCCATTTGGCGCCCTTGAGCCCGCTGCGGCCAATCACCTCGGGTTTCTCGTCAATCAACAAGATCTCGTGGTTGTTGGAGAGCAGCTCCTTTGCGATCGAAGATCCCACGCTTCCCGCGCCCGCAATGACAACCCTCACTCGGACTCCTCCACTGGTTTCTTGGCGAGAATGCGCCCTATTTCGTCGGTAGCGGCGGTCTGCATCATTGCATGCACAATGTCACCTTCCTGGTAGCTGGTCTCCGAGGTGGGCAGCATGCCCTCCCCAAACCGGGTGAGGTAGGCGACTCGGATCCCCGAGGCCGCTTCGATATCGGCGAGGGATCGGCCTAGCCAGCCATCGTGCAACGAGAGCTCGCCCAGGATCAGGCGGCCCGAGGTTTCCCTGAAGTCACCGTTGATGCTTTGTTCCGGCAGGATTCGGCGGAGCACCTGATCGGCGCTCCAGCGTACGGCCGCCACCGTGGGGATTCCCAGCCGCTGGTAGATTTCCGCGCGTCCTGGATCATAGATTCGAGCCACCACGTGGGGCACATGGAATGTCTCGCGTGCCACCCGGGTGGCGAGGATATTGGAGTTGTCACCGCTGGACACGGCGGCGAAGGCGTAGGCGTTCTCGATGTCGGCGTTCTTCAGCGTCTCCCGGTCAAAACCAACACCGGTAACCTTGCGGCCGCCAAAGGAGCCCCTGAGCCTCCGGAACGCGCGGTCATCCTGGTCGATGATTGCGACGGTATGTCCCGACTCATCCAACGTGTGAGCGAGGCTGACGCCCACTCGGCCACACCCCATGATTACAAAATGCGCCACCCGTACTACCTGCCGTTCCAACCGATTGCCAGCCTGCTTGTCGGCGCCGCCCCCCTGATGGGGCACTGCGTCCGCTGCACCCAGCCTAATGGAGTTGCGCGGGCGGAAACGCGCTAGTCTGTGGGCTGTGCTGACTTTCTTTGAAGCCGCCAAGCGGGTCGTGGTGGGCAAGCCGTTCCGCAACGACCGGCTACGGCATCAGACCCTGCCCAAGCGGATCGCGATGCCGGTGTTCTCCGCCAACGCCCTCTCCTCGGTGGCATACGCACCCGATGAGATCCTGCTGACCCTTGCCCTGGCGGGGCTGGCCGCCGTGTCGGTTTCCCCATGGGTGGGTCTTGCGGTGCTCGTGGTGCTGCTGGTGGTGATCGCTTCCTACCGGCAGGCCGTCCACGCCTATCCCACTGGCGGCGGCGACTATGGGATTGCCCGTCGCAACCTGGGCAACTCTGCTGGCCTCACCGTCGCTTCGGCGCTGATGGTCGACTACGTCCTGACGGTCGCCGTATCGGTGTCGGCCGCCGCCCACTATGTCATAGCCCTGGCTCCCGGGTTGGCCGGGGGACAGACGGTCATGGCGGTGGCAGGCGTCGTCGTCCTGGTCTTGTTGAACCTGCGCGGCGTCACGCGTAACGCGCTGGCCCTGGCCATCCCGACCTACGTTTTCCTTGCTGCGATTCTGGGCATGTGCGCCGTCGGTATCATCCAACGGCTCAACGGGACTTTGGGCGAGGCCCCCAGCGCCCGGTTCGAAATCATCCCCGACCCAGCCCTCGACGCCGGTCTCGTGGGTCTGGCTGGGGCGCTCCTGATCCTGCGGGCCTTCTCCGCTGGCGCGGCCGCGCTGACCGGGGTGGAAGTGCCCAGCGCCAACGTGCCAAGCTTCCAATCCCCGCGCAGCCGCAATGCCGCCTCCACCCTGTTGATGCTGGGGGTGGCGGCAGGGGCGATGACTGCGGGCGTCATTTACCTCGCGAACGCGGTGAAGGTCCATGTGGTGCAGAACCCGCAGGAACAGTTGCTGCTGGACGGCAATCCGGTGCCAGAGGATTACATTCAGAACCCGGTGGTGAGCCAGCTCGCCCGCACCATTTTCAGTGAAGCAGCTGTGCCGTTCGTTCTGGTCGTCGGCGCCACTGCCCTGATCCTCGTGCTGGCAGGACACGCCGCTTTTAACGGCTTTCCGGTGCTGGCCTCGATCCTGGCCAAGGACGGGTACCTGCCACGCCAGCTCAGGACCCGCGGCGACAGGCTGACCTTCAGCAACGGCATCCTCGCGCTGGGCGCCGGAGCGATCCTGCTGATCCTGGTGTTCAGTGCCGATGTGACCCAGTTGGTTCAGCTCTACATTGTCGGCGTGTTTGTCTCCTTCACCGCGAGTCAGGCCGCACTGATCAAGCACTGGACCCGTGAGCTGCGGAGCACCGCCGACAAAAAACGCCGCTGGCGGATGAAAAAGTCGCGGGCCATCAATACCGTCGGCTTCGTGCTGACCGCAGCCGTGCTGGTGGTGGTGCTGGTGACCAAGTTCGAGTACGGGGCGTGGGTGGCGGTGCTGGCGATGGTGGTGCTGTTCGCCGTCATGCACGGCATCAAACGGCACTACGACCAGGTGGCCCGCGAACTGGCGCTCGACGACAACACCTTTTCCCGGGCGTTGCCTTCACGGGTGCACGCGGTAATTCTGGTGTCCCTCGTTCGTAAACCAGTGCTGCGGGCCCTGGCCTTCGCCCGCGCGTCCCGTCCGTCCAAGCTGGATGCCATCGTGGTCGACGTTGACCCGGAGGAAACCGAACGGACGCTGCAGGACTGGGAACGATACGAGATTCCCGTGCCGATCACCGTCCTGGCGTCGCCCTACCGTGACACGATCACGCCCATCATGGAGTACATCCGAAGCATCCGCAGCGACTCGCCGAGAGACCTGATCGTGGTCTACATCCCGGAGTACGTGGTGGGACGCTGGTGGGAGCGGCTGGTCCACAACCAGACAGCACTCCGAATCAAAACCCGGCTGCACTTCGAGCCGGGGGTTATGGTGGCAAGTGTCCCTTGGCAGCTCGCGTCTTCTGACGCCGCACGAAAGTTTCAGGATCTTCAGTGACAGATGACCCGGCAGGCACCCTAGAACTCACTATCGGCCCGGTAGCCCATGGCGGCCACTGCGTCGCCCGACATGAGGGCAGGGTCATTTTCGTTCGGCACGCCCTGCCGGGGGAGACGGTGCGTGCCCGGTTAACCGAGCACGACGACGGCGCCAGCTTCTGGCGTGCGGACGTGGTCGAGGTGGTCCAGGCCTCCCCGGATCGGGTCAACCACCCGTGGCCGCTCGCTGACGCCCTGTTGTCAGCCCAGCGCGGAGCTTCCCCGGTGGGCGGCGCCGAGTTCGGGCATATCGCTCTCGCCGCCCAACGAAAGTTGAAGGCAACGGTTTTCAGCGAGCAGCTTCACCGCCTCGCCGGAGTGGACCGGGAAATTGAGGTGGAGCCGGTCCCCGGCGAATCCCCTGACGGCCTGCGGTGGCGCACCAGGGCCAGCTTCGCGGTCGCACCGGACGGGCATCTGGCCATGCACGCCCACCGTTCCAATGAACTGATCCCCGTCGCCGAGATGCCGCTGGCCATCGATGCCATCAACGAACTACAGCTGTGGACCGTCAACTTCAGCGGAATCCAGCGGGTCGAGGTCGCTGTGGGCTCCGCCGGAGACCCGCCACTGGTGCTCCTGGTGCCGGCCGCCGGCGCCCGGCGGAAACAGACCGCCGCCGTCGTCCACCAGATCGACGGACCATCGGTGGCCCTCTGGGACCCGGAAAAGGGCACCGTCGAGCGGGTGAAAGGCAAGACCTGGCTGGCTGAAACTGTCGGATCCCAGACCTACCGGATCACCGGGGACGGTTTCTGGCAGATTCACCGGGGCGCGCCCGGACTGTTGATGGACGCCGTCCTCGGCGGGCTGGCCATCCAGCCAGGGGAACGCGCCGCCGACCTTTACTCCGGGGCAGGGCTTTTCACGGCCCCCATCGCCGACGCGGTCGGGGAAACCGGCAGCGTCCTCGCCGTCGAGGGATCCCCGGGCGCGTCCCGCGACGCTAAACGGAATCTCCATGGCCGGGGTCAGGTGGACATTGTGCAGGGCAAGGTTGACCGGGTACTCCGTGACCGCAAACCCTCGCTTGACGTAGTGGTCCTCGATCCGCCCCGCGCCGGTGCAGGGCAGGCGGCCATCACCGAGGTAATTGCGGCGGGCCCCCGCGCTGTCGGGTACGTTTCCTGCGACCCGGCGTCGTTTGCGCGCGACGTCGGCTACTTTCAGCAGGCAGGCTGGGAACTGGACACCCTCCGGGTGTTTGATCTGTACCCCCACACCCACCACATGGAGTCCTTCGCGGTACTCCGCCCCAGCCAGGGATAGCGGACCGCAAACGGACTAGGATGATGTTCCCGGGTGCAGGCGAGAGGAGCCCAGCAATGAGCAGCATGGACAGCTTTGGTGCCAAGGGAACGCTTGATGTTGCTGGCGCCCAGTACGAGATCTACCGACTGAGCGCGGTAGCAGGCGCCGACAGTCTTCCGTTCAGTCTCAAGGTGCTCCTGGAGAACCTGCTCCGCACCGAGGACGGAGTGAACATCACCGCCGGGCAGGTGCGTGCCCTGGCCAACTGGGACGCCGACGACCAGCCGCACACCGAGATCCAGTTCACCCCGGCCCGCGTGATCATGCAGGACTTCACCGGTGTGCCCTGCATCGTGGATCTCGCGACCATGCGCGAGGCAGTTGTCGAACTCGGTGGAGACCCCAAGCGGGTCAACCCGCTGGCGCCGGCCGAACTGGTCATTGACCACTCGGTGCAGATCGACGTTTTCGGGAACGCCAACGCACTCGAGCGCAACATGGACATCGAGTACCAGCGCAATGGCGAGCGGTACCAGTTCCTGCGCTGGGGTCAGACCGCGTTCGACGACTTCCTGGTGGTCCCGCCCGGCATGGGCATTGTCCACCAGGTCAACCTCGAGTACCTGGCCCGCACGGTGATGACCCGTGAGGTCACCACCGACGGCACCACCGCCCTGCAGGCCTACCCCGATACCTGCGTCGGCACCGACTCGCACACCACCATGGTCAACGGGCTCGGCGTGCTCGGCTGGGGGGTCGGCGGCATCGAAGCCGAGGCTGCCATGCTGGGCCAGCCCGTCTCCATGCTGATCCCCCGGGTGGTGGGCTTCAAGCTCACCGGTGAGATCCCCGCCGGTGCCACCGCGACCGACGTCGTGCTCACCATCACCGAGAAGCTGCGTCAGCACGGCGTCGTTGGCAAGTTCGTTGAGTTCTACGGCGAAGGTGTCAGCGCTGTGCCCCTGGCCAACCGCGCCACCATCGGCAACATGAGCCCGGAGTTCGGCTCCACCGCTGCCATGTTCCCGATCGACGAGGTCACCATGGACTACCTGCGGCTGACCGGCCGCTCGGAGGAGAACCTGGCACTGGTTGAGGCCTACGCCAGGGAACAGGGCCTCTGGCACGACCCATCGCGGGTCACCCGGTTCTCCGAATACCTGGAACTCGACCTCTCAACCGTGGTGCCCTCACTCGCCGGCCCGAAGCGCCCCCAGGACCGGATCGACCTGACGCGCGCCAAAGACCAGTTCCGGAAGGACATCCACCATTACGTCAACTCGGTGGACGACGCAGCGCTCGACGAGGCGCTCGAGGAATCCTTCCCCGCCTCGGACGTCCCCGCGATGACCTCCACGGTGAGGCATGCAGGGCGCTCACGCGTAATGGGCCGGCCATCAAACGCAGTCCAGGTCACCATGCCGGATGGCCGGGCGTTCGAGCTGGACCACGGCGCCGTCACTATAGCGTCGATCACCTCCTGCACCAACACGTCCAACCCATCCGTGATGCTGGCCGCTGCGCTGCTGGCACGCAACGCGGTGGACCGCGGACTCACCGCGAAACCCTGGGTGAAGACCTCGCTTGCTCCCGGCTCCAGAGTGGTCACCGACTACTACGACAAATCAGGGTTGACCCCCTACCTCGAAAAGCTGGGATTCTACGTGGTGGGATACGGCTGTGCCACGTGCATTGGAAACTCGGGTCCCCTTGACGAAGAGATTGCTGCGGCGATTCAGGCCAATGGCCTGGCGGTAACAGCGGTGCTCTCGGGGAACCGCAACTTTGAGGGCCGGATCAATCCTGACGTGGTGATGAATTACCTCGCTTCACCGCCGCTGGTGATTGCCTACGCCCTCGCCGGCACCATGGACTTCGACTTCGAGTCCGACCCCCTGGGACAGGACCGGGAGGGCACCAACATCTTCCTGCGGGACATCTGGCCCGCCCCGGCGGAAATCCAGCAAACCATTGACTCCTCAATCGACCGGGAAATGTTCGACAGAGGCTACGAGGGAGTGTTCGACGGCGACCACCGGTGGAAAGCACTCGACACCCCCCACGGAAGCACTTTCGCCTGGAATGCAGACTCCACCTACGTCCGGAAGCCCCCGTACTTCGAGGGGATGCAGGCGACGCCGGACCCGGTCGCCGACGTTACGGGCGCACGAGTGCTCGCCGCGCTCGGTGATTCGGTGACCACCGACCACATCAGCCCGGCCGGATCCTTCAGGGCGGATAGCCCCGCCGGACGCTACCTGCTCGAACACGGGGTGAACCGGAAGGACTTCAATTCCTATGGGTCCCGCCGAGGCAACCACGAGGTGATGATTCGCGGCACCTTCGCCAACATCAGGCTGCGCAACACCCTGTTGCAGGGGGTCCAGGGGGGATTCACGCGGGACTTCACCCAGACCGGCGGCCCCCAGACCTACATCTACGACGCAGCCGTGAACTATCAGGCAGCCAATATCCCCCTGGTGGTTCTGGCCGGAAAAGAATACGGTTCCGGCTCATCCCGTGACTGGGCGGCGAAAGGCACCGCACTGTTGGGCGTCCGTGCGGTAATTGCCGAGAGCTTCGAGCGGATCCACCGGTCCAACCTGATCGGCATGGGGGTGCTCCCGCTGCAATTCCCGGCGGGGCAGAGTGCAGCAACCCTGGGCCTTACCGGCACCGAGACCTTCGCCGTCGCAGGGGTGACGGCGCTCAACGAGGGCAGGACCCCGGAAACGGTCCGAGTCAGTGCCGTGCCGGAGGAGGATGGCGACACGATCACGTTCGACGCGGTGCTGCGTATCGACACTCCGGGGGAAGCCGACTACTACCGCAACGGTGGAATCCTTCACTATGTGTTGCGACAGCTCACAGCCAACCCGCGTTAGAGTTAATGACCCGCAGGCGTAGGTCCAGCGGGAATGACAAATACAAGGAGGCACCGATGGGACTCTTGGAAACCATCCGCCACCCTCAGGATCTCAGCCGGCTCACCAGCGACCAGTTGGAGCGACTGGCAGGTGAAATTCGTGACTTCCTCATCACGAACGTCTCCCGGACGGGAGGGCACCTCGGCCCTAACCTGGGGGTCGTTGAATTGACCCTTGGCATGCACCGGGTCTTTGATTCCCCGCGTGACTCGATGATCTTCGACACCGGTCACCAGTCCTATGTGCATAAACTGCTCACCGGGCGCCAGGATTTCAGCACGCTGCGCCAACAGGGCGGACTCTCCGGATACCCCTCGCGGGCCGAATCCGAGCACGACGTCGTCGAAAGCTCCCACGCCTCATCCTCCCTGTCCTGGGCTGACGGAATTTCCCGCGCCCGGGTCCTCGCTGGCGAGGGCGACCGCTACACGGTGGTCATGGTCGGTGACGGCGCCCTGACCGGCGGTATGGCTTGGGAAGCCATCAACAACATCGCCGCCGACAAGCGGCGCCGCGTAGTGATCGTCGTCAACGACAACGGCAGGTCCTACGCACCGACCATCGGGGGAGTGGCCGACTATCTGGCGTCCCTGCGTCCCACCCTGGACACGGTCCGTACCCACCGCGTCTATGAGGGCACTCTCGACTGGTCCAAGCGTCGCCTCCAGAACGGCGGGCCGCTCGGCCGGTTCACCTACAAGAGCCTGCACGCCACCAAGAAGGGCATCAAGGACTGGTGGGCGCCCCAGGGGTTGTTTGAAGACCTCGGAATGAAATACATCGGGCCCATCGACGGCCACGATATGTCAGCCGTCGAGCATGCGCTCCATCAGGCACGCAACTACGAGGGTCCGGTGATCGTGCACGCGATCACCGAAAAAGGGTATGGCTACGCGCCGGCCCGGGCCCACGAAGCTGACCAGTTCCATGCGGTAGGCGTCATTGACCCAGAGACCGGCCAGCCCGTCGGGGCAGCTGGACCACAGTCCTGGACCAGTGTGTTCGCCGACGAAATCGCGGCCCTGGCCGACGAGCGCACGGACATTGTCGGTATCACCGGCGCCATGCTCATTCCCGTTGGGCTCCACAAGTTCGCTGAGAAGTACCCCGAACGCGTGTTCGACGTCGGGATCGCCGAGCAGCACGCCCTCACCAGCGCCGCGGGCATGGCTTTTGGTGGGTTGCATCCGGTCGTGGCGCTGTACGCGACGTTCCTGGGGC
Organism: Arthrobacter sp. Bz4; assembly: GCF_003075455.1. Lineage (GTDB taxonomy): Bacteria > Actinomycetota > Actinomycetes > Actinomycetales > Micrococcaceae > Arthrobacter_D. Next base: position 166,830 of record NZ_QDAE01000003.1, on the reverse strand, counting down.
GCGGATTCGATCAATTGCTCATGGATGTTGCCCTGCACAAAGCCGGGGTGACAGTAGTTTTGGACCGCTCGGGCGTCACCGGCCCCGACGGCGCCAGCCATCACGGGATGTGGGATATGGCGATGCTGCAGATCATCCCCGGATTGCACCTGGCCGCTCCACGGGATGCCACCAGGCTGCGTGAGGAACTCAGGGAGGCCGTCGCTATTGGTGACGCGCCGAGCGTGGTGCGCTACTCGAAGGGCGCTGTGGGCGCCGAGGTGCACGCGATTGAACGGCTCGACGACGGCGTCGAGGTGCTGTCCCGCCGCCCAGCGGGGTCCAACAACAACGATGTCCTGATTGTCAGCGTCGGCGCGATGAGCGAACTGGCCCTCGACGTGTCCAACCGGTTGGGTGCCCAGGGGATCAGCTCGACCGTGATTGATCCACGCTGGGTGCTCCCGGTGCGCCAATCAGTGATCAGGATGGCCGCCGAACACCGGATCGTCATTGTGATTGAGGATGGCGTGCGGGCTGGCGGGGTTGGGTCACGGATCCGGCAGGAAATGCGCGCCGTCGGTGTGGATACTGCGTTGAACGAGGTGGGGTTGCCCGTCGAGTTCCTCGACCACGGTACACGCAGCGAAGTGCTGGAACGGGTTGGGCTGACCGCGCGCAAGGTGGCCCAGGATGTCGTCGAGCAGGTACTGGGTACCAGGGTGCCGGTCGCCCGTCCCCTCCAGGGACAGGACGCACCAGTCACCGGGCAGCTGCCCAAGCTCTGATCGAGTCAGCCCAGAAAGTCGGATACCAAAAGCCGGGCGCCTGAAATAGTCTGTGAGACAATGAACGTGGCTGGCAGGGGAACCACATTCCCCGGCCGGTCCAGTGACAGGCTTCCGGCTTCGCCGGCGACGCTTCTGAGCGCATCGTGAAAACATCCGTACGGATGGGATGCCGAGAATCCGCTGTGCAGGCCAACCGTTGGGAAAGCAGCGGATAAGGAAAAGCGCCACTGGTCTTCGAGTGATGCCGCACCCCACGGATGGTGCGACCTCGAAGCTCACTTAGACGACTTCCGGTAGACGCGAGGCGCCAAGGTCCGCGAACAACCGACATACTGCCCCCGGGGGCGTCGGAATGTGGCCGACGCCGCAGGGGCTGGAGCAAAACACCATATGGATACTCAGCAGAACCCGACAGAGCAGAATCCCACAGAGCAGAATCCCACCGGCCAGGATTCGACCGGCCAGGTCCAGGATGCTGCGCAGGAGCACCCCGATGTTCCAGTGAAGAAGGCCACGAGGACCCGACGCAAAAAAGCGGATCCAGTAGCCGACGACGCCGCCTCGGCTACCGCAGAACCGGCAGAACCGGCCGAACCGGCCGCTGCGCCGAAGCGTCGTGCCACTCGGAGCCGTAAGGCCGCCACCAGCGATATCGTGCTCCCCGATGCGCCCACCACGCCCCCCACCGGGGCCGATTCCGGATCTGACGCAGAAGCTGCTGCAGCGGAGCCAGCGAAGGCACCCGCCCGGCGCCGGACCACCCGCAAGGCAGGTAGCCCCAGCGGGGCGCCAACCGCCGTCGAGCCCGCGGCCACCGCGCCAGAGAAGGCCGCCGCCGTCGAGACGGTTGATGCCGCTGCTGTACCACCAGCCGACGCCGTGCTGACGCCGGTGAAAAAGACCACCCGGCGCCGTTCGACTGCCGCGCAGCAGAAAGCTCCCGCGGCCGAAGAGGCAGCAGCGACTGCGCCTGCCGAGCAGGAGGGTGATGCCGGCCGGACCCCGCCGGTTCAGCAGGAAACTCCCGCCGCGCAGGCCGAGGAGACCACCCCCGTCCAGGAACCCATCTCCGTGTCAACGGCGTCCGATCCTTTCAGCATCCCCGCGTCGCTGTTCCATGCACCAGACCTGAGTGTTGCAGTAGCTGCGGCAAGGAAGGCTGAGGTTCCCGCCGCTGCTGACGCGGATGAAGACGAGGACGGCGATAGCGAATCCGGTGGGCGCCGGCGTCGTCGGAACCGCCGCAGCCGTGGCAAGGGCCGCGGCGACCAGGATGCCACCACGGACGAGAACGGCTCAAACCTCGACGCCGGCCCGGACGGGGACGCCGAAGACGGCGTGACCTCCCGCCGCCGTCGCAGGCGCCGTCGTGGAGACCAGGATCTCGAACTGACCGGTGGCCAGGATGACGATCCGCCCAACACCGTGACCCGGGTGCGCGCGCCGCGGCAGGCCCAGGAAACGGCCCCATCCAACAAGGTCACCAGCGTCAAGGGTTCCACCCGGCTCGAGGCCAAGAAGCAGCGTCGTCGTGAATCCCGCGACACGGGCCGCCGCCGCCAGGTCATCACCGAAGCCGAATTCCTCGCCCGCCGAGAGTCGGTGGACCGTCAGATGATCGTCCGCCAGCGCGATGACAGGATCCAGATTGCTGTGCTGGAGGACGGATTGCTCGCCGAGCATTTCGTGTCCAAAACCCAGCAGGATTCCCTGATCGGCAACGTGTACCTGGGCAAGGTCCAGAACGTGCTGCCCAGCATGGAAGCAGCATTCGTTGACATTGGCCGCGGCCGCAACGCCGTCCTGTATGCGGGTGAAGTCAACTGGGACGCGTCACGTCTCGACGGGCAGCCGCGCCGTATCGAACTGGCGTTGAAGTCCGGTGACACCGTCCTGGTGCAGGTCACCAAGGACCCGGTCGGCCACAAGGGCGCACGCCTGACCAGCCAGATTTCCCTCCCCGGCCGCTACCTGGTGTACGTGCCGGGCGGTTCAATGACCGGAATTTCCCGCAAGCTCCCCGATGTGGAACGCAACCGGCTCAAGCGCATCCTGAAGGACCGCCTCCCCGAGAACGCCGGTGTCATTGTGCGCACGGCCGCGGAGGGGGCCAGCGAGGAAGAGCTGACCCACGACATCAACCGGCTGCGGTCACAGTGGGAAACGATCGAGGCAAAGTCGGGCTCCACCAAGTCGCTCGCCCCCGAACTGCTGTATGGCGAGCCGGATTTGACCATCAAGGTGGTCCGGGATGTCTTCAACGAGGACTTCTCCAAACTGATCGTGTCCGGCGAGGAAGCCTGGGACACCATTGAGGCCTACGTGATGTATGTGGCCCCCGACCTGGTGGGACGCCTCGAGAAGTGGACCGGCAACGAGGACATTTTCCTCGCGAGCCGGATCGATGAACAGATCCACAAGGCACTCGACCGGAAGGTCTACCTGCCCTCTGGCGGGTCACTGGTGATCGACCGCACCGAAGCCATGACCGTGGTGGACGTCAACACCGGCAAGTTCACCGGCAGCGGTGGCAACCTGGAAGAAACAGTCACCAAGAACAACCTGGAGGCCGCAGAGGAAGTTGTCCGTCAACTGCGTCTCCGCGATATCGGCGGCATCATCGTCATCGACTTCATCGACATGGTCCTGGAAGCCAACCGTGACCTGGTGTTGCGTCGGATGGTGGAATGCCTGGGCCGCGACCGCACCAAGCATCAGGTTGCGGAGGTCACCTCCCTGGGGCTGGTCCAGATGACGCGGAAGCGGATGGGCACCGGACTGCTGGAAGTCTTCGGCGAGAACTGTGAGCACTGTGCCGGGCGCGGGGTCGTCACCCATGACGAGCCGGTGGAGCACAAGCGGCACGCCGTCGCCCCCGAGAACCACCAGCAGCACCTGCGGCAGGAGAAGGTGTCCCGCAGCGAACGCAAGCGTAACCGGAGCCGGTCCAACTCGCCCGCCGACGAGGACCAGCAGACACCCGAGGCGCCGCAGGACGACGCCGAGCGTCAGGCCCGGGCTGAAGCGGCCCGGGTGGCCCTCGCCAGTATCGCCGCAGCCACCCACGCAGCACACGAGGCCGAGGGTCATCCAGCGACCAACGATGCCGCCGAGGTGGTACTGACCATCAACGGTGAGACGGTGAGCCTGCCCCGCGCCGAGGCCAGCGACGCCGAAGTGCAGGAAGCCCGCCGGCTCACGCTCGATAGCCTCACCCAGGCCTTCGACCGCAAGCCCGCGTCAGCCGACTCCGGAAGCGATCCAGTTGCCGGGTCCGCTGCGGAACCGGCCGTCAGCCCCGAGCCGGCTCCCCAAAGTCCACGGCGCAACCGCCGGAGGGCTGCCAGCAGCCCCCAGGGGACCGCTGCGACGTCGGCTATCGAGCGGCAGCAACCGGGCCAGGAGGAGTCAGCGGGGCAGCCGGCGGCGCAGTTCGTCGCCAGCGTCCCGGCGGCACCTCGCCGGGACGCAACGGCGACGCCTGCCAAGGATGAGCCGATGATCCTCGGTGTAGGGGTTCCAGCGTCCGAGTTGTAGCCGCAAGCCGGGCACGCGACGCGCCCACACACCGGGGGATTTGCAGGAAACCGCCAAACTGGCGTAATCTTGATCTTCGGTGCGTTCGCCTTCTAACCGGTTATCCGGGGCGTCGATGCACAGCGTCAGCGGTAGGACCAAAGTAGTTCGGTTTGCCGGTGTAAGTACGCACACAGTAGTTTTCCAAGCATAGTTGTCGAGAGAAGTGAGTTCCCAAGTGGTGTACGCGATTGTCCGCGCAGGCGGCCGCCAAGAAAAGGTTTCCGTGGGAGACCTCGTAACCCTTGACCGCGTCACCGGTAAGGCCGGCAGCAGCTTTCAGCTGCCCGCCCTCCTTCTGGTCGACGGCGACAAGGTAACCTCAGCAGCAGACGACCTGGCAAAGGTCGCCGTGACTGCCGAGATCATTGAGAATCTTCGTGGACCGAAGATTGTCATCCAGAAGTTCAAGAACAAGACCGGCTACAAGAAGCGCCAGGGTCACCGTTCAGAGCTGACCCGCGTCAAGATCACAGGCATCAAGTAACCTCTTCGTTCTTTATCAAAAGGTAGGCAAAGCAGATGGCACATAAGAAGGGTGCGAGTTCCACTCGCAACGGTCGCGATTCAAACGCCCAGTACCTTGGCGTCAAGCGGTTCGGTGGACAGGTTGTCAAGGCCGGCGAAATCATCGTCCGCCAGCGTGGCACCCACTTCCACCCCGGCGCTGGCGTTGGCCGCGGCGGAGACGACACGCTGTTCGCGCTGGAGGCTGGCTCGGTTGAGTTCGGCAGCCGTCGTGGACGCCGCGTTGTCAACATCGTCGGCGCAGTCGCAGAGTAGTACCTGCGCACTAAGCATAAGGCAGTGAGGTGGGGTGAGCCGATCCGGCTCGCCCCACTTTCTTTTTAAGCCGGGATAGACTCGGCATCAATTCACAATTTACTAAGGAGTTCAACGTGGCAAGCTTCGTTGACCGAGTGGTTCTGCATGTGTCGGGCGGTACCGGCGGTCACGGCTGCGTTTCCGTCAAGCGGGAAAAGTTCAAGCCATTGGGTGGCCCCGACGGCGGTAACGGTGGCGACGGCGGCAGCGTGATTCTCCGCGTCGACTCACAGACCACCACCCTTCTGGACTACCACCACGCACCACACCGGCACGCCACCAACGGCGGCAACGGCATGGGCGACTGGCGTGGCGGTAAGCAGGGCGAAACCCTGATCCTGCCGATGCCAGACGGCACAGTCATCAAGACCAAGGATGGCGAAGTACTCGCCGACCTGGTCGGCGAAGGCGCCGAGTTCATCGCTGCCTCCGGTGGCCAGGGTGGGCTCGGGAACTCCTCGCTCTCCTCCCAGAAGCGCAAGGCGCCAGGCTTCGCCCTGCTCGGCATCCCCGGCGACGCCCGGGACATCGTGCTGGAGCTGAAATCCATTGCTGATATCGCTTTGGTGGGGTTCCCCTCCGCTGGCAAGTCAAGCCTCGTCGCAGCGATGTCCGCGGCTCGCCCCAAGATTGCCGACTACCCATTCACCACGCTGGTGCCGAACCTCGGAGTCGTCGAATCGGGCGACGTCCGGTACACCATCGCCGACGTGCCCGGTCTCATCGAAGGGGCCAGCGAAGGCAAGGGCCTGGGCCACAACTTCCTGCGCCACGTCGAACGTTGCGCCGCCCTGGTCCATGTCCTCGACTGCGCCACCCTGGAATCGGACCGCAACCCCCTGAACGACCTCGACATTATCGAGCGCGAGCTGGAGAAATACGCGGTGGACATGAGCTTCGCCGGCCCGGATGGGGACGTCGTGCCCCTGAACCAGCGCCCCAAACTGATTGCCCTGAACAAGGTCGATGTGCCGGACGGAAAGGACATGGCCTCCTTCGTCAGGCCCGAGCTGGAGGCCCGCGGCTACCGCGTGTTTGAGGTGTCCGCGTCCAGCCACGAAGGCCTGCGGCAACTCGGGTTCGCGATGGGCGAGATTGTGTCCGCAGCCCGCGCCGAGCTGAAGGCCACCCCACCCAAAATTGTGCCCCCAGTACTGCGCCCCCGTGCCGTCAACTCGCGCGGCTTCATCATCCGCAACGAGGAGAAGAACCTGCTGCCGTTGTTCCGGATTCTCGGCGAGAAGCCGGAGCGTTGGGTCAAGCAGACCGACTTCAACAACGACGAAGCGGTTGGCTACCTGGCCGACCGGCTCGCGAAGCTCGGCGTGGAAGAGCAGCTCTTCAAGAGCGGCGCCAAGCCCGGCGACACGGTGGTCATCGGTGAGGATGACGGCGTCGTCTTCGACTGGGAGCCGACCATGATGGGCGGGGCCGAGCTACTGGCGTCGCCACGCGGCACCGACATCCGTCTCGCGGAGTTCGTCCGGCCTACCCGCGACGAGAAGCGCGAGGACTACCAGGACCGCAAGGACGCCCGCGCGGCGGCACGGCTCGACCTTGAGACTGAGCGTAAAGCCGGGATCTGGACGGAATCGGTCAACTACAAGACCCGAACCTCCCCGGGTACCACTATCGAGACATCCCAGGCTGTCCCGGACAAGGCCGGAGACGACGACGCACCGGGGATTAACCCTGCGCCAGCCTCAGATAGCGAAGAAGCCGGACGCTAAGGTGACGACGAGTATAAAACGGCCCCTGAAAACCCGGTCCGGTCTGGCGAAGGCCAAGCGGATCGTCGTGAAGGTGGGGTCGTCGTCTCTGACTTCCATCACCGGCGGCCTGTCGGAGGAGGCCCTCGTGTCGCTCTCCAACGTGCTGGCCGCCCGGAGGAACGAGGGCACCGAAGTCATCCTGGTCTCCAGTGGTGCCATCGCTGCGGGTCTGGCGCCCCTCGGGTTGAACCGCCGCCCCAACCAGTTGTCTTCCCAGCAGGCTGCGGCCAGTGTGGGGCAGGGCCTGCTGATGGCGCGATACACCGCGGCGTTCGGGGCTCACGGCGTGACAGTCAGTCAGGTGCTGCTGACCGCTGAGGATCTGATCCGACGCGGCCACTACGCCAACGCCCACCGGGCGATGGAGCGGCTACTGAACTTCGGCGTCGTCCCGATCGTGAACGAGAACGACACCGTTGCAAGTCACGAAATCCGGTTCGGTGACAATGACCGGCTGGCCGCCCTGGTGGCTCACCTGGTGAAAGCCGACGCTCTGGTGCTGCTGTCCGACGTCGACTCCCTCTACGACGGTCCGCCGAAAGATGGTGCGCAACGGATTCCCGAGGTGCGCGGACCCGTTGACCTTGAGGGCGTCGAAATCGGCCGCACCGGCAAGGCCGGCGTCGGAACCGGCGGCATGGTCACCAAGGTTGAAGCGGCAACGATTGCGGCGAGCTCGGGTATTCCTGCCCTCGTCACCTCGGCCGAGAATGCCGCCGCCGCGTTGGCAGGGGACGACGTCGGTACCTGGTTCAGCACCAACGGCCGCCGGAAGCCCATCAGGCTGTTGTGGCTCGCCCACCTGGCGGACATTCGGGGCACACTCACCCTCGATGATGGTGCGGCGAAAGCCGTCGGGGAGCGCCGTCGTTCGCTGCTACCGGCGGGAATTGTGTCAGTTGGCGGGGACTTCGAAGCCGGTGATCCGGTGGCGATGACGGACACCAGCGGTGCGGTGGTGGCCCACGGGCTGGTCAACTACAGCTCGTTCGAACTTCCGAGGATGCTGGGCCGGACCACCCGGGAGCTGTCCAAGGAACTCGGGCGGGAGTATGAGCGGTCGGTCGTCCACGTCAACGATCTGGTGGTCCTTCGTTAGACTGGGGCAATGACTTCAGTGACCGAACAGCAGACAGATGTGACAGCCGCAGTGCACGCGATCGCTGATCGCGCGCGCGAAGCAGCCCGTCAGGTGGCGGCCGCAAACAGGGCCACCAAGGACAGGGCCCTGCTCGCGGTGGGTGCTGCCCTCGTCGCCAACAGTTCAGCGGTCCTTGCAGCCAACGCGTTGGATGTTGAAGCGGGACAGGCCAACGGCACCTCCACGGCGCTCCTGGACCGGCTCAGCCTCACCGGGGAGCGGATCGAGGGGCTTGCGACGGCGTTGCAGAACCTGGCTGGTCTCCCAGACCCCGTGGGGTCGGTGGAGCGGGGCCAGACCCTCCCCAATGGGGTGCGGATGCGCCAGATTCACGTGCCGCTCGGCGTCGTCGCCGCCATCTACGAGGCCCGACCCAACGTGACCGTCGACATTGCCGGGCTTGCTCTCAAGAGTGGTAACGCGGTTATCCTGCGCGGCGGAAGCGCCGCGGCACACACCAACGCAGCGCTGCTCGGCATCATCCGTGACGCACTGGTCAGCTCGGGACTGCCCGCCGATGCCGTGCAAAGTGTTGATGACTACGGACGCGAAGGCGCCAATGTGCTGATGAAGGCACGCGGTCGGGTGGATGTTCTGATTCCGCGGGGCGGCCGCGAGCTGATCCAGACGGTCGTCACCAACTCTGCTGTGCCGGTGATCGAGACTGGCGAGGGCAACGTCCACATTTACGTCGACCGGAGTGCCGACCCCGCGATGGCCGTGGACATCCTGTTGAACGCCAAAACCCAGCGACCCAGTGTCTGCAATACCGTGGAGACCCTCCTCGTACACCGCGATGCGGGCGCAACCACGGACGTCCTGAAGGCCTTGGCCTCTGCCGGGGTGCGGCTACATGCAGACCAGCGCACCCTGGACAGCCTGCCCGACGGCGTCACCGCCGACCTCGCCACAGACGACGACTGGGCCCGCGAATACATGGACCTTGATCTTGCGGTCGCGACAGTGGACTCGATGGAGGAGGCCATGGCACACATTCGCCAGTGGACTTCAGGACACACCGAGGCCATCATCACGAATGACCTGGGCAACTCAGAGCGGTTCATCGCCGGCATCGACTCGGCCGCAGTGATCGTCAATGCGTCAACCCGTTTCACCGACGGCGCCGAACTGGGTTTGGGTGCCGAGGTGGGCATCTCCACCCAGAAAATGCATGCGCGTGGTCCGATGGGGCTGCGGGAACTGACGACCACCAAGTGGATCCTGCAGGGTGATGGTCAGGTCCGGTCCTAGGACCACGTCGCGAAGCGCGTAACATGGTAGGGAACCTATCCACCGGTTGGTGCTGACCGGTACGCCATTACTTTGATTTCTAGGGGAGAATTTATGCTTTCTCAGCTTCTCAACGCCACACTCGTCGCCAGCGAGACTGGCGGGGGCCACGGGGGACACGTCGAACTGCCGATGGACCCGGTGTTGTACGGCGTCATCATCATGGGCGCGCTGGTTGCCTTGATGTTTGTCACTCTCGCCTTCTCGAGCCTCGGCAACCGCCACGAGGCAGTTGAAGAGCACGCCGATCCCCACAAGCAGCACCCCAACAAGCACGACCACGGCGAAGCCTCACACCGCTAGTAGCGGGGCGGGGAAGGTAGCTAAGTCGCGCCAAGTGAATCCAGCTGACAGAGCACACCCGGACGGAAGTCCGTGGCGCCTAGGCGTCATGGGCGGAACCTTCGACCCTATTCACCACGGACACCTGGTGGCTGCGAGTGAAGTCGCAGCCGTCTTCAACCTCGACGAGGTGGTGTTTGTACCGACCGGGCAGCCGTGGCAGAAGGCCGAACGTGAGGTCAGCGCCGCCGAGCACCGGTACCTGATGACCGTGGTCGCGACAGCTTCCAATCCCAGCTTCACGGTGAGCAGGGTGGATATCGACCGCCCCGGTCCCACCTACACGATCGACACCCTCCGGGATCTGAAGGCCGAACGGCCGGAGGCGGAGCTGTTCTTCATCACCGGGGCCGACGCGATGGCGCAGATTCTGTCCTGGAAGAACGCTGATGAACTGTGGTCGTTGGCCCATTTCGTCGGTGTCACCCGGCCCGGCCACGAACTCGATGGCAAGGGCAGGGATGTGAGTCTACTGGAGGTGCCCGCGATGGCCATTTCCTCCACCGATTGTCGACGGCGAGTCGCCGCCGGCGATCCAGTCTGGTACCTGGTGCCGGACGGCGTGGTGCAGTACATCGCCAAGCACGGACTGTACCGCGACGCCTCAAGGCCTGTTGAACCACTTGAACCACACGTTTCACACGACGACATAAGATCTACTACTGGGTGAGAAAGCAATGAGTAACGGCAACGAATCCGCACAGAGCCGGAAGTCACTTCGGCATACCCGCGGGACTAACGCCGACGGGCAGACAGCCGAACTGGAAACTGGTTCGCAGTCGTCCACCGAACCGCAAGCCACCGGACAGCGCCCCCCTGACCGGGCTACTCCTGAACTGCCCCACTCCGAACCGGTCATTTCTGAGCGGCGCAGTCGTCGCGCCGCTGACGCTCCCGTCGATGCGACGCCAACCCACCCGGGTGAGCGGGTTTCGCAGACCCGCGCACGTGACCGGGAAGCGCTGAGGGCCTATCGCGCCCTGGCGGAGCAGCGCCCCCAGGCTGAGGCTGCGCCCGAGCCGTCACGGCGCCAGCGCCGCGTCCAGCAGCTTGGCACCTCCACCCCGGGCGCGCAAACACTGCCGCCAGCGGCTGCCGAGCCAGCGCCCGAGGTGGACCGCCCGGCGGCCGGTCTGGGGCCGGTGCGCGAGGGCGGCAGGCGGGACCGTCGTCGTCGGATGGATGGACCGGCCGACCAGCCCGAGGGTACTGCTGCCAAGCCGACCGGGCAGACAGCCAAGCCAGTGGATAAGCCGAACGCTGTGCCAGTTCACCAGATGAGTGTTCAGCAGGCGCTGACCGCGCGGGAAACCATCGTGCAGCAGGCCCAGGAGCAGGTTGCGCAGATGGTGGCTGCCCGCGACGATGATCCGTTCACTGTCGACCTGGAAATCCTTGCGCAGCAGAAAGCCCTTGCCGAACGTGCCGCCGTACTCAACAGCCGCGCCCAGAAGATGCAGCAACTCGCGCAGGCGAACGAGCAGCGGAAGCCGAGCGCCAACGACCCCACCACGGCGCACAACCTCTCGATCGTGTCGCCCAAGGAATTCATCCGGGTTCCCGGGGTGCCCCGTGAGGTTTCCGCAGCGGGGCCAACGGCCCCCGCCTCGGACGCGGTCGTTCCCATTGGGGCGCGCACCGCTCACGGGCTTGAACCACTCGATGCCATGACGGCGGGGCTGGCGCGCGTCAAGCGCCTGCAGCTATTGCAATATTCCATTGTCAGTCTGGGCGCTTTGGCGCTGGTCACCGGAATCATGATGATTTCAGGTGTCTTCAATTGAACAAGACGGCTGACCACACCCAAGGAGATAAGTGAGCGCTAACGAAACGTCCATCGCGATTGCCCGGGCTGCTGCACATGCAGCGTCGGAGAAAATCGGTCAGGACATTGTTGCTATTGATGTCAGCGAACGGCTGGCAATTACCGACGTCTTTCTGGTTGCCTCGGCATCCAGCGAACGGCAGGTCAACTCGATCGTCGATGGTATCGAGGAAGAGCTGTCCAAGCAGGGGCTGAAGCCTGTTCGCCGTGAAGGGCGCAGCGAGGGCCGATGGGTACTGCTGGATTACCTCGACGTCGTCATCCACGTCCAGCATGAGGAGGACCGTGTCTTCTACGCACTCGAGCGCCTGTGGGGAGACTGCCCGGTCATCGATCTGCAGCTCGACACCACGCCGCCGGCTTCGGCTGACGCCGCTTCCGCTGCCGAGTGAGGTTCGCCGCCACTGAATCGGCTGGCGCTCGGAGGATCATTTTTTGGCGGCACGGGCGGACTGATTGGAATGCAAGGGGCCTGTTTCAAGGTCAGGAGGACATTCCGCTCGACGAGTTGGGCAAGCAGCAGGCCCGTGAGGCTGCCGCCGAGCTGGCTCATCTGGCGCCCACGCGTCTGGTGTCCTCAGACCTGGGTCGGGCCGCCGATACCGCGGCTGAGCTGGCCTCCCTCACCGGGCTGTCAGTTGAACTGGACCCGCGGGTTCGCGAAACCTTCGCCGGTCAGTGGCAGGGGTTGGCGTTTGCCGAGATCGCGTCGCGGTTTCCTGCCGACCAGACGGCTTGGCGATCCGGTGAACCTGCGGTGCGTGCCGGTGGCGGAGAGAGCCGGGTCGACGTCGGGCGGCGGATGGCCGCAGGTACGCTCGACGCCGTCTCCAGCCTCACCGCCGGGCAGACGCTGGTGGTTGCGAGCCACGGGGGTTCGATCCGGGCCGGTCTCGCCGCGCTAATGGGTCTGCCTCCCGAATTGTGGTCTTCGCTCTCGGGCGTTTCGAACTGCCACTGGTCGATGCTGGAGGAACTCGATCAGGGTCCCACGGGCATCAGCCGGTGGCAGTTGACCGAGCACAATGTGGGCCTGTCCTCGATGCCTTCCACCCCATTGGAAGGCTAATAGCGGGCTGAAAGTGGCGTGGATGCCGCCGATTTTGCAGGGGGCGGATTGTTGACTAAACTAAACAAGTTGCTTCGGCCAGTTCGGCGGGGGTGACACCAAGGAATTGGGGCTATGGCGCAGCTGGTAGCGCACCTGCATGGCATGCAGGGGGTCAGGGGTTCGAATCCCCTTAGCTCCACCAATGATCCGCTAGAACAACTGGAAGCACCAGTTGTTCCAGCGGATTTTTTTTGCCCGCAAGTATCTGTTCAGTCCGGGTCAGCTGTCTGATTAGTCCGCATGAGCCCAGGGAAGCGCCTGTTGCGGAAGATGCTAACGGTTTGGTTGCGCAGCCTGCGATACTCGTAGACACAAGCGACCCTAGGAGAGCCATGAAGGATCCACCGGCACCGGGCAGGGGTGAATACCGTCGGCGGCTTTGGGGAGCGCTGGGCGGAGCCAGCCTGGGTTTTGTCTTGGCATACGTCGGCTACACGCTGATCACACCGGTGCTGGAAGCCAGCCCCGGATTAATCCGTGAGTTGCAGGGCCTGTCGTGGAATCTCGTTCCTGGTCTTACTGTGCTCGGGGGCATCGTCGGGTGGCTGCTAGCTGGTCCCCGGCGAGGGCGCTGAATGAAGGCCTCCGGCACCCTCGTGCCGGCAGGGCCGTCGTCGTCGCTAGGAGGCAGGCTCGGAGTCGCGTTTGGCTGGCCGATGTCCGGCGATTGCGGCGCGGAGGTCTCCCTCTTCGTGTCCGCCCTCTTTTTTGCCGAACGGCAATACCTTGAGCAGTGGGTGCAGCACTGCCATCACAATTAGACCCCAGGCGAGTCCCAGGACGGTTGAGCATAGGGTGTTCACGAGCCAGGCCAGGAAACCGCCGACCACTGCGATCCCGACGAACGGGGCCTCAAGGGCATGGACCAGGTCGTACGGTAGGTGCCAGCCAAGGTCATACACACCCTGCAGCATGATGTGCCCGCCGACCCACAGCATGGCGATTGTGCCGATGAAGGTGATGGCGGCGAGGACGGCGGGCATCCCCTTCACGAGCGCCTCGCCGAATCGCTTGGAGCTAGCGGAGTCTTTGGTGGTCAGATGCAGGCCGATGTCGTCCATCTTGACGATCAGAGCAACGGCTCCGTAGACGATCACAGTGATCGCAATTGCCACGACGACGAGGATAATCGCCCTGGCCCATATCGACTCGTCAGCCACCTCGTTCATCGAGATGACCATAATCTCGCAGGACAGGATGAAATCGGTGGTGATGGCACCCTTGGTGACTTTAGCCTCCGCCTCGGGTCCCCGGTCCACCGCCGGCGCCTTCTCCGCATCGTGATGCCCGCGGAGCTTGTGCCAGACCTTCTCGGCACCCTCAAAGCACAGATAGGTGCCGCCCAGCATGAGGATGAATGGGATGATCCACGGGATGAAGGCACTGATGAGCAGCAATGCCGGCAGAATGATCAGCAGCTTGTTACGGAGCGAGCCCCAGAAGATTCGCTTGATCATCGGCAGTTCGCGGGACGGGTCCGCCCCGGACATGTACTGCGGGGTGACGGCGGCGTCGTCGATCACCACGCCTGCCGCTTTGGCGCCAGCCTTGGCGGCGCCAGCAGCAACATCATCCACCGAGGCAGCCGCTATGCGGGCGAGGGCTGCGACATCGTCCAGCAGGGCGACGAGACCGCCGCTCACAGTTCAAGTCCAAACTGTTTGAGAGCGGAGAACCGGGTGCGTGGGCCTCGGTTGAGGCGAGTGATCAGCATGCTTCAAGTATATGGTCCGGATGGAGATTCGGCAGGGATGGTGGCGCTCACCCGGCTCCTGGTTCAGGCGACAGCCCACGCAACCCTGTTGCGCCCAAGGTTCTTCGCCTGATACAGCGCGGTATCGGCCCGGCCGAGGAGCAGCGACGCGCTGTCCTGATCCTCGGACAGGGCCGCCCCCACCGAGCGGGTCACCTGCAGATCAAGCGCTGCTGCCCGGAGACGTTCAAGGATGTCGTCTGCCTCGCTCGCGGAACAACCGGGTAATAGAACGACAAACTCGTCGCCGCCGATCCTCCCCAGGGTGTCACCGGACCTCAGTACCCTCTGCCAGGCGCCCGCAAGTTCCTCCAATAGCCGGTCGCCTGCCGCGTGACCCTGACGATCGTTCACGCTCTTGAAATGATCGACGTCGATCAGTCCCGCGACCAGCCTCTTGCCAGTTGGATCGTCCCCGCTCAGAGCCGCTTGAAGGATCCGGTCCAGGCCTCGACGGTTCATAACAAGGGTCAGCGGGTCAATCTCGCTGTGTTCACGGGCCTGGGATAGCCACATGATGACACCACCGGTGGTGGTAACGACGGTGAAAAGTGCGATCGGTTCAAAGGCGGTCAACTGGTGGGTGGATTGCTCCTGGGGGAGCACTGCGACGCTGAGGTAGGCGACGGCGGCGAATCCGATCTCCACGGCGGCCACCAGCGGATTCAGGAACAGCAGCGCAAAGATGATCACCCAGAGGTAAAAAAAGCTGAATGACACTGTCACCGAAGTACTGCCGCCGGTAGCGGTCAGCGCGGTGATGACCGCTGTGCCAGCAGCCAACAGCCACGGCAGAAGCGCCAGCGGAGTCCGGTGCCGCAGCTTGTAGACGGGTAGACCGATCACGATGAGGAACACTCCCAGTCCGATCAGAAGGCGATCATTCAACGTGCTCGGGTGGGGGAAAACCAGGACGAGGAGCATCGCCACGCCACCCACCAGATAGAACAGGGCCATGGCGGAGACAGCCACCTCCCTCGGGTAGGGGAAGGGCCGTGTTCGGCGCAACCAGTTCAGGAGGCTCGCGAAAGCAGCAGGAGAGTTGGTGCGTGGGGGTGTGTACATGGCTGAGACCTTGCTGTTCAGTAGCCCATCTGCTGGCGAACCGCTCAGAGCAGCAAGGGCGCTTATGGCCAACCTACAGCAGAAGAAAACGTTGGTTCATCCAATGCGGGTGATGTGGTTACCTCTGCGCAGGGGCACAGTGCTGAGGTACAAGCATCGGGACCCCACCGCAGGTCCTGAAAACCCGCGCACGTCGCTGAAGGAGTAAAAGTGGAAATCCTTTCAACAATCTGGGACTTCTTTTGGCTACTGATCTGGATCTATGCCGTAATCGCCTTCCTGACCCTGTTGTTCTCGGTTGTGGCAGATCTGTTCCGCGACGAGACCCTGTCCGGTTGGCTCAAAGCGGTATGGCTTGTTTTCCTGGTGTTTGTCCCGTTCATTTCGATCCTCGTCTACCTGATCACACGGGGAGACGGGATGGCGGACCGGGGCCAGCGACTGGTCACCGAACGCAGGGAGGCGCAAGCCGAGTACATCCGGTCGGCCGCCGGTTCCAGCATCAGCGACGAGATTTCCAAGGCCCACGCTCTCCTCGATGCGGGAACCATCAGCGCCGAGGAATACGAGCTCATCAAACAGCGGACGCTAGCCCGGTAACGCACTCGCGGTGCCAGTCAACATGCGACGCTCAACGGGCGTCACCTTCTCTAGGGAGTAGTTATGGATTTCTGGAACAGTTTTTGGAGCATCTTCTGGTTCCTTTTCTGGATCTACGCGGTGCTGGCTTTTGTCACAATTCTGTTCTCAGTCATCGCTGATCTTTTCCGGGACAAGACCCTCAAAGGATGGCATAAGGCAGCCTGGCTGGTCGGCCTCATTTTCTTGCCTTTCCTGTCGATCCTCGTGTATCTCATCGCCCGCGGCGACGGCATGACGGCTCGGAACGAACAGCAGGCAGTCGCCCGGCATGACGCCCAGTCCGCGTATATCCGGTCGGTGTCCGGTGTCAGTCTCAGTGACGAAATCAATAAGGCGAGGGCACTCCTCGATGCGGGGACCATCACCGATGAGGAGTACACCCTGATCAAGCAGAAGGCGCTGAGCGCCTAGTCGTGGAACCGGTCCTGTCAGGGTCAGTCACTTCAGTAGTCCTCGGAGAACCGGTACATGAACGCGGCCATCGCGTCACGGTTCACTGGGGTGAGGGCACGGTAGGTTTTCGTGCCATTGGGTCCAGCCCAGCCGGTGCTGATGCCGGTGGATGCCAGCCAGGCCATCTCCAGATAGAACTTCTGGCTGGTATCCACATCGGCAAACGGTGATCTTGTTGGGGGAGTGAACGCCGGGCTGCCCGCCATGCGGTACATGAACGCGGCCATCGCGTCACGGTTCACTGCTGTCAGAGGCCGGTATGCTCGGGCCCCGTCAAATTCGGTCCACCCAGTGCTTATTCCGCTGGCCGCCATCCACGACATTTCCCGCTGGAACTTCATGCCCACCGGAACGTCACTGAATGGCTGCGGATTAACGGCCGGTGCTACCGCTTTCACTGCCGCCGCGGCATCAACCAGCCCTGTTCCGCAACCTCCGGTGTAGCAAACTCCAGGGAATGGGCGGGAGGTCGCCTTGAGCTGTGCCTCGACCTGCGCCGGGGTAAGCGACGGATCAACCGACAGCATCAGCGCCGCGGCGCCCGCCACATGGGGCGTCGCCATCGAGGTCCCCTGTAGATAGCCGTAGCTCTCGGTCTCCGGGCCGGCGGCTCCGCTGTTCAGGGTGGACAGGATTGCGCTGGAGCGGCCGGTCGACGCATCGCCGCCGGGAGCGCTTACATCGACTTCGGGCCCGTGGTTCGAGTAGTTGGCCTTGTTTCCCTCACGACCGGTGGCCCCGACCACAACTACGTTGTTGCAGTTCGCTGGCGTCGTGTATTTTGCGAAGGTGTTTTCATTGCCCGCGGCGGTTATCACGACGGCGTTCTGGCTGTTTGCGTAGTTGATGGCGGTCTGGAAGGTTGTCCCGCAAGTGCCGGCGCCGCCGAGGCTGAGATTGATGACCTTCGCCGGGGTGGGGTTCAGGGGGAGGCCTGGCACGCTGCCGCCGGCGGCCCAGAGGGTGGCGGCAGCAACATCGCTGGTGTACCCACCGCAGGCTCCAAGAGCGCGGATTGGCTGAATCTGTGAGTCGTAGGCGACGCCGGCAATGCCCTGGGAGTTGTTCGCTACGGCGCCAATCGTTCCGGCTACGTGGGTTCCGTGCCAGGACGACGGATCGGAATTGCACTGGTCGCCTTCATCGGTCGGGTCTGAATCACGGCCGTCATTATCACCGGCGATCTGTGGGCTGGTGATGAAGTCGTAGCCGGGAATGATGTTCCCAGCCAAATCGCTATGTTCCGTAATCCCGGTGTCAATGACAGCCACCGTCACCCCCGCACCAGTTGACCGCTCCCAGGCCGAATCGACGCGCATCCCCGCCTCCGCCTCGAACAGGTTCCACTGGGAGTCGTACAGGTCATCGTCCGGGGCGATCGCCGTCGGCTGCATGAAAACATCGACCTCGGCGTATTCGACATCCCCGCGCGATTCCAGAGCGGCGACGACGCCGTCCGATTGTTCGGCAGTCAGGTCCTCTGTCGCTTCCACCACCGTTGCACCATCGACGGTGACGCCTACCTCGGTGACCGGTATCCCGAGACTGTTGACGGTGTTCTGGTAGGTCCTACCCCGTTCGCTGGTGCCGTCGCCGTTGCCGTCGAACTTCACAATGAAGCGGTCAGCAGGATGGTCTGCGGGATTGGTGTCCGTAGTCAGCGCCTCGGCAACCCCAGCGGTTTTGTCGGACTGTTGCCCAGCGAAGGCGGGCAGCGCCGTGATCGACCCGGCCAGCAGGGCTGCAGCAGCAGCGGAAGCGATTGATCGAGTCAGCCAGGAACTTTTCGGATGCCGGGGACTGGGGCCAAACGTCATAACAAGTTCCTTGAGAGCGAGGTCAAGGGACCACCATGACATCCCCCACCGGAATCATACAACCGGTCAGCGTTCCACTTCCCAGCCCCACCCCAACCCGGATCGAGTCAACACAAATAGCCACATTCCGGCACCAAACCTGCCATATGTGTTGACTCGATCCAAAGCGAGGAGGGGGGAGGTCATCCGATCGGACTAGGCCGTGCGGGGGAGTCGGGGCGCACCACCCGCTGACTAAACTGGCACTCATGATGGATCCCGCGCGCCCTGCTCCCGGAAGGCCGGACCGGTGAACCTCCTCGCCCGGCTGAAATCCCAGACGGTCGGGGACCACGACAACAACTGGGAACGCCCCGGTCCCACAAAGGATGAGCTCCGCAGGGACGTCATCGGCGTCGTCATCTTCGCGCTGGTCAGCGCGTTCGCCCTGGAACTGACCCGCGGCTTTGGGATGGTGGAGGAGGACAACCACCCGGTATGGGTCCAGCACGGAGTGCTGGCACTGATGATCGTTCCCCTGGTGCTCCGGCGCAAATACCCGGTCCTGGTGATGCTGGCGATGTCAGCCCTCTTCATCGGGCTGAGCCTGCTGTCACCCCTGGTGTCGCTTCAGCTCTCGTACCAGGTGGCGTATTTCGCCTCCCTGTATTCGGCTATTGCGTGGGCCAAGGACCGTCGGATGTTGTGGCTGGGCATCGCGGTGGTGGTGGCGGCGATGGCCCTGTGGCTCATCCTCGCCCTGACGGTGGCCAACACCTTCGACGGTGTCCTGGCGCAGAGTGAAGACAACCCTGATTTCGTTGGCGGGATCCTCGATCCGTTGGCATCGGTGGCGCTTTACAACTTTCTGGTGAACTTCGCTTACTTTGGCGGCGCCATCCTGGCCGGAATGACCTCGTGGCGCAACGCCTTGCAGCGAACCCAGCTCGCCGAACAGGCCGCGGAGATCACCCGTCAGGCCGACGAGCTGGCGAGGCGTGCGGTGGTGGAGGAACGGCTGCGAATCGCGCGTGAACTGCACGACGTCGTCGCGCACCACGTCTCGGTGATCGGCGTTCAGGCGGGTGCGGCACGCCGGGTTATCGAGAAGCGGCCGGAGGTCGCCGTCGAATCACTGCGCACCATCGAGCAAGCGAGCCGGCAAGCAGTGACGGATATGCGGAACCTCCTTGGCGTGCTCCGATCCGAGAGCACCGATCTCGGCGACACCGACGACGGCGGGCGGCGCCCCGAACCCGGCCTGGACGATCTGGAAGCACTGGCCCGCCAGCATCGGGAGCTTGGGCTGACCGTCAAGTTTGGCATGGTGGAAGACATCCCCGGCGCACTGGCCAGAGTTTCGGCACCACTGGCCCTTTCGCTATTCCGGACGGCCCAGGAATCGCTCACCAACGTGCGGCGCCATTCGACCGCCGGTTCCGCGGTGATGACGCTGCGGACCGGACTCGTCGGCGACCAGCGGTGGGTCGAGCTCGAAACAGTGGACAATGGGATGCCGCGTCCCAAATCCGAGCCAGGGTCCGGGTTTGGTCTGCAGGGCATCCGAGAACGGGTGGCACTGCACCGGGGCACTGCCGAAATTGGACCACGCTCCGAAGGCGGCTGGCGTGTCCGTGCCAGGTTCCTCGTTCACTAACCCAGAAAGACATTCCATGGATTCGATCCGCGTTCTGCTTGCCGATGACCAGGCCCTGGTTCGGGCAGGCTTCGCCACCATGCTCTCCATCGAGGAGGACATTGAGGTGGTCGGTCAGGTCACCAACGGTCAGGAGGCGGTTGATTTCGCCCACCGGCACGAGGTCGATGTGATCCTGATGGACGTGCAGATGCCACTCATGGATGGCATCCAGGCTACCGAGCTGATCACCCGGGCCGGCCGCGGGAAAGTCATCATCCTGACTACCTTCGAACGCGATGACTATCTCTTTGACGCTATCCGCAGTGGTGCCAGCGGGTTTCTCCTGAAGAACGCCGATCCTGACGATTTGATCGCCGCGGTGCAGGCGGTTGCCGGCGGGTACGCACTGCTCGCACCCGAGGTGACCGTTCGTGTGATCGAACGCTTCGCCAGGTCCCTCGAGGTTGCGGGGGAGACCACCCCCGGTGCCCAGCCCAGCGCTGAACTCCGCAAACGGCTTGACTCGCTGACCCAGCGGGAGAAGGAAATTCTCTCCAGCCTGGCGACCGGTCTCAGCAATGCCGAACTGGCCGGTAGGTTCTTTCTGGCGGAGGCCACCGTCAAGTCGCATGTGTCATCGTTGCTGGCGAAGGTGCAGGTTCGGGACCGGGTGCAGGCCGTGGTCTTCGCCTACGAAAGTGGTCTCATCCGTCCGGGGGAGTAGCAGGTTCAGCCTTTTGACTCATCCCCCGGGCGGGGGCGTTGCCTAGGGTTGATTCCAGGGAAATCTACAGGAGGACACCACATGCTGCAGGTCCAGAACCTCACGCGACGATTCGGTGAGAATACCGCTGTCGACGACGTCAGCTTCACCATCCCGTCCGGTCAGATGACCGGATTTGTTGGCGCCAACGGTGCCGGTAAAACCACCACTATGCGGATGATCATGGGGGTGCTCACATCGCATGGTGGGCAGGTGCTGATGGACGGCCGACCCATTACAGCCGACGACCGGTCAACCTTTGGTTACATGCCCGAAGAGCGGGGACTGTACCCGAAGCAGCCCATTCTCGATCAGCTGGTCTACCTCGGCCAACTGCATCGGATGACGGCCTCCGACGCGCGGGCACAAGCGCAGGACCTGCTGGATCGGTTTCAGCTCGGCGGCCGCGGCAAGGACAAACTCGAATCGTTGTCCCTCGGGAACCAGCAGCGCGTCCAGATTGCCGCGTCGCTGCTTCACCGGCCCACGGTTCTGATCCTCGATGAGCCGTTTTCCGGGCTGGACCCGGTAGCAGTCGACTCGATGGTCGAACTGTTGCGCGACCGGACAGCCGACGGAGTGCCGGTGCTGTTCTCCAGCCACCAGTTGGACCTGGTGGACCGGTTGTGCGACAACCTGGTGGTCCTGCGGCAAGGGCGCCTCGTAGCGTCCGGCTCCGGCGACGACCTCCGGGCAAAAGCACCCCGGCGCCACCGGATGACGGTCACCCCCGATGCCGGCTGGGTGCGTGAGGAAGCCGAGGTGCGGGTCATCGACGTCGCAGGACAGGACGCGGTGGTGGAATTCGACGACGACGACGCCGCGCAGCGCGTGCTCGCCTCAGCGATGACCCGCGGCAGTGTGCACGAATTCAGCCGGATCAGGCCCAGCCTGAGCGAAATCTACCGGGAGGTCTCCCAATGAGCACCGAAACGCCAGTCAAAGAGCGCGACGGCGGCGCGCCGTCGCCAGCATCGGGGCCCAGACCGCAGCCACCAGGAACCCAACCGCCCTGGCTGATCGTGACGCTGCGTGAGGTCATGATCAAGGCGAAGGATCGCAGCTATGCGATCAGCACGGTCGTCACGCTGGTGCTGATCGTCGCTGGCGTTGTGTTCAACGCCTTCATGATGAACCGCGGCGACGACTTCACGGTTGCCGTGCAGTCCGATTCAGCGGCCGCTGCCGTCGTCGAGCTCGCCGATCAGGCGGGCCAGGCCGACGACGGGAACGTCACCTTCACCGCCGTCGTCGCAGCGTCCGCGGATGCTGCCGTGGAACTGGTACGTGCCGAGGAAGCTGACGCTGCGTTGCTGCGGGAAACCGACGGTAGCTGGCAGCTCACGGGAAAGACCGAGGTCGATTCGGGGATCAGCCAGCAGATTGACGAGTCGCTCAACGAGTATGTGTTGGGCCAGAACGCCGCTGCGGCAGGAACCACGGCGGAGCAGCTGCTATCGGGGGCCGACCTGGAACAATCCCTACTGGAAGGCAGCGAAGAAAACCAGTTGCTCGCTACGATCGCCGGATTCGTCTTCAGCTTCCTGTTCTATATGGCATCAATCATCTTCGCATGGCCATTGCCAACTCGGTGGTCGAGGAAAAACAGAACCGGGTGGTGGAAATCCTGGCTACCGCAATCCCGATCCGCCAACTGCTCTACGGCAAGGTGTTGGGCAACACCATCCTGGCCATGGTCCAGCTAGCCCTCTACGGCGGTGCTGCCCTGCTGGCCCTGAACCTGACTGACACAGCCGATCTGGTGGGAAGTATCATTCCGGCTTCGGGCTGGTTCCTGGTGTTCTTCCTCTTCGGATTTCTGATCCTCGCCGCGATCTGGGCTGTTCTCGGGTCGCTGGCGAGCAGGCCGGAGGATCTGAACAATAATTCGACGCCGGTGATGGCCCTGATCTTTGCGGCTCTCTTTGTCGGATTGTTCGCCTCCGGCCAACTCCTGGTGGTGGCTTCCTACCTCCCCGTGGTGTCATCGGTGGCGATGCCGATCCGGGTACTGAACTCGCCGGTGGCTCTCTGGGAGCCACTCCTATCACTGGTGATCGCCTTGGCGGCAGCCGTTGCCTTGCTGCACGTCGGCGAGAAGATCTACCGACGTGCAGTCATGCAGGGTGGTGGGGCGCTGAGCTTACGGAAAGCAATCAAGCTGGAGCAGTAGCATCCCGAGGGGAGCCGGCGGTGTCTCCACCTGGGCGGTTTACGGCGCCCAGGTGGAGACAACCTCAATGAGGGCAAACCGCTTGGCTGCCTCCGACTCCTCGAAACCAAGACCCGTAGGAATGGCCATGAGGCCGTAATCGCCGGGCGCGAGATCTGGTGCCAGGCTGATCTGGAAGGTGTAATTGCCGTTGGCGTCGGCATACACAAGGGGGTATCCGATCAGCGACGAATCGGTTTGGGCGGGTCCGAAGTTCATCTGGATTTCCGCACCGGGTGCATAGCCGGAGCCGACGACGTTCCAGGTGGTTCCGACATGGCGGACCACCCGTAGCCCATCCCAGGTGGAGACCAGTTCGAGGTCATCGTAAGAACCCGACAACCCGGGAATCGGAGGTTCGGACGTTTCGGTGATTGGCGCTTCTGTCGGCGCTGTGACATTGGTAGCGTCCTCGGTCGGTTCGGGCGCCGGTGCTGTTGACGGTTCGGCGCCCGGTACGGGACCAGCCGATTCGGGAGCGTCAGGAGTTTCCGCAGGCGACGACGAACCCTCAGCGGTCGGCGTGGGGGTGGCCGACGACGTGGTGGCGGGGGAGGCGCTCGACTCTGAACTGGTCACCTCCGCCGAGGGCTCAGTGTTGGAAACGCAGCCGGCAAGGAGCAGGGCTGCGATGGGGAGGGCAAGAAGGGGCGAGAACTTCTTCACGGGCTGTGCTTTCGTAAGGATTGGTCGGTAGATAGCTTGGACACTACCGATGCGGCGCGCCAACCGACAGCACGACTTGGTTACGTGAGCCAACCGTTATACAACGTCCTGGTGCCTCGTGGTGTGCTCCTACCCGTTGCGGATCAGTTGCTCAGGAATGTTCAGCTCGATATCAGCCAGGGATCCTATCTGCATGGCGCTGTCTACGCGACACACAGGCAGAAGGGGTGGCTCGCCGGATCAAGGAAGACCCGGAAGGTTTCACCGGGCTGGACTGCGGCCTTGGTGCCGCCGAGGCCGAGGACCACAGCCTCGCCTTCGTCCAGGTTTTCAACCATCAGGTCGAAGTGCATCTGCTGTGGGCTGCCCTGGTCCGGCCAGGCAGGAGGTCGGTAATCTGCCACCTGCTGAAATGAGATGCAGTTACTCCCGTCGTCGGGGCGGATATCCGCCCAACCGTCGTCGGCATCCACTTTCCACCCGAGCAGTGCCCCGTAGAAGGTTGCGAGGGACGCCGCATCGGGGCAGTCAATGACGACACTGGGATAGCGAGCGATGGCCATGCCGGAAGCTTACTGCCGCACCTGGCCAAATTGAAGAGGCAAGCCCGGTGGGTGAACGGATTCACAATGTTCAAGAACGTGGTGCTTACCGCCTCGCCGGCCTAGCAGCGGAGCCGGTCAGCTGTTCCCCAACGACTTCAGGGCACGCCCCGAGGAGCCGCCCAAATTCCAGTCAGTGGTCAACTGCTCGATCCGGTCCAGATGACCTGCATCGAGGGGCTGGATTCTCGCATTCAATTCCCCGAGGTCGAGGTCGCGGACTACGTTGACCACTGTGGGGGCCACCGACAGGTAATCGGCTGCCTTGACAATTTTGGCCCGCATGGAGGCGGACATGGAGGAACCAGGGTCGTTGGCAGCTGCAACAATTCCGTCCAGGTCTACGAACTCCTGCAGCAGGCTGGCGGCAGTCTTATCGCCAATTCCCGGCACCCCGGGCAGGCCATCGGAAGTATCCCCCCGCAATGCAGCGAAATCCGCGTACTGACCCGGCAGCACCTTATATTTGCTGACAACCGTGGCGTCAGTCAGGACTTCCAGTTTGCTCATGCCACGGGCGGTGTAGATCACCCGAACGTCGTGGCTATCGTCGACCAACTGAAAGAGGTCCCGGTCACCGGTGACGATGTCCACGGGGAACTCGGCCTGGGCTGCCAGACTGCCGATGACGTCGTCGGCCTCGTGCTCGGCAGCTCCAACCAGCGTAATTCCGAAGGCGGCCAGGGCGTCACGAATCATTGGCACCTGGGCCACCAGCCCTTCCGGTACTTCCTCGATGTCGACGCCGACGGCCACCGCGGTGACCATCCGGTGGGCCTTGTAGCTCGGGATGAGATCGACCCGCCAGGCGGGGCGCCAATCGTCGTCCCAGCAAGCGACCAGGTGGGTCGGCTCATAGTCAGCGACAAGCCGAGCGATCATATCCAGCAGGCCGCGCACGGCGTTGACCGGAGTTCCGTCGGGAGCCCTCAGGGAATCGGGCAATCCGTAAAACGCGCGGAAGTAGAGGGACGCGGTGTCAAGGAGCATCAGTCGGTTAGCCACACCGTGATCCTCTCACGAGAGGGCTCAAAGACAAGGTCAAGAATGCCGGCGAAAATTTCCTCCATGGTCCCCACGTCCTCAGTACTATGTGCGGAGGACCAAGATGGTACTTCATCGGAAAAGCGCGAAAACTGCTGAATGGAGCCAGCTATGGTGACCAGAAAAAGGCAAACCAGCGTTAACCTGCCGCAGGGCGCGATGATGCGCGCGATGGTGCAGCGGGGGTACGGGGCTGCCTCTGTGCTGACCCTCGAACAAATTCCGCGCCCTGCACCGGCACCTCACCAGGTGCTTGTCCAGGTGCGTTCCGCCGGTCTCGACAGGGGAGCGTGGCACATCATGACCGGCAAGCCTTACCTGCTCCGCCTCGTCTTCGGACTGCGCACACCCCGTCAGCCAGTTTCCGGTCAGGAGTTGGCGGGCACCGTCGTCGACGTCGGTACAGGCGTCCGGGGGTTTCGGATCGGGGACGAAGTGTTCGGGATCGGCGCGGGTGCGTTCGCCGAATACGCTGTGGCCCGGGAGGACAAGCTCGCGCATAAGCCGCCAGGCGTGTCCTCCGAGAGTGCCTCGATAGTTCCCGTGTCAGCTGTGACAGCGCTGCAGGCCCTGCGGGAGATGGGCCGGGTCAAAGCCGGACAGTCAGTTCTGGTAATCGGCGCCTCAGGTGGGGTGGGCAGCTATGCCGTCCAGTTGGCGAAGCATTTCGGGGCCAAGACCACCGGGGTGTGTAGCACTCAGAAGCTGGATTTTGTCAGGTCCCTGGGGGCAGACCAGGTCGTCGACTACACCACTGAAGACTACTCACATGCGGGACGGAATTACGATTTGATCCTGGACATAGGAGGCAACTCCTCACTGCACCGCCTTCGAGGGGCGCTGAGATCCAAAGGAACAGCTGTCATTATCGGAGGTGAAGGCGCTGGCGACTGGATTGGTATCGGGCGCCAGCTACGGGCAGTCCTGATGTCTCCCTTTATCAGCCAAAACCTCAGGATGTTTGTCGCCAAGGAGCGCTCCGCTGATCTGGAGTTGCTGGGAGGCCTGGTCGAGGCAGGCGTCATCACTCCGCAGCTTGGCGGTACCTATCCGCTGGACCAGACTCCGCAGGCTATGCGTCGGTTGGAAGAGGGGGCGGTGAGTGGGAAGCTCGCAGTCCGTGTGTAACGTTGCGAATTACTGTTCTTCAGCGGGGGGATTATTCCGCCCGCCCGATGAGTAACGGCGCATCATCCGCCGTGCCGGGCCCGCCCAGGAAAGTAAAAGAATAATGGTGAAGAAGTTATTCATCATTCCGCCCAGCAAGTTCACTGGCATCACCTGGGTGAGAAGCAGGACAATCATCCCCGCACCCAAGACCATTTTCGCGATGTGCAGGGCTCGGCTATTCACCGGCACCGGCCACGGGTGGAGGTCGACGGTCGACGAGTCGTTCCGCTTACTTTTGGACATCTGTGCCCCGCCCCTTTCGTCAGCATCAAGAATACCCTGTGACCCACGGCAACGTCTCCGCAGGGTGCCCGAACCTGCGGGCAGGCGGAAGCGTTTCTAGCGTATTCTCAGAGAGATTATTGCCGGAATAGCTGGTCTCATTTAGAAGGAACTGAATTTTATGGCTGAACATTCCGGCCCTCGGGCGGGATTCCGTGGGCGTTTCCTGGCGGCTACGGCAACGATGGCGGCAGTGATGCTTGCGTTGGCAGGCTGCGGGGGTGTCCCGCCTGCTTCGGCTCCCGAAGCTTTGAACGTTGTTCACGCGGCAAATGTGTCCACTAAGGGCGCGGGGTGGCTGCACACTGACGGCGGAACAATTCGCGACGCGGCAAACAAGCCCTATGTCATCAGGGCGGCCAATTGGTTTGGCCTGGAGACGCCCGACTGCGTCCCCCACGGACTGTGGACCATCAATCTCAATGACGGGCTCCGGCAGATAAAGTCGATGGGCTTCAACACCATTCGACTGCCGTACTCCAACCAGTGCATCACCACCGGCAAAGTCAGCTCTGACACCAACTTCTACGCCAACCCGGAGTTGGCGAAAAAGACCCCACAGCAGGTGATGGACCTTTTCATCGCCAAGTCCAAGGCTTTGGGACTAAACGTCATTCTTGACCGACACCGCCCGTCCTCGGCCGCTCAGTCAGAGCTTTGGTACACCCCCCAGTACAGCGAGGCGCAGTGGATCGCCGACTGGAAGAAGCTCGCCACCCGGTACAAAAACGAACCCACAGTGATCGGCTTCGACCTTCACAACGAGCCCCACGGCGTAGCACGTTGGGGCGGCTCGAACCCCGCACATGACTGGCACGCTGCCGCGACCCGCGCTGGCAAGGCAGTTCAAACAGTGAACTCCAAGCTCCTGATCATCGTTGAAGGCGTCGAGGCCCAGGGCAACGGCTCCTGGACCTGGTGGGGCGGCGGCCTCGCAGATGTGGCCAAGAAACCCGTAAAGCTGACGGTACCCAACCAGGTGGTCTATTCACCGCACGATTACCCGGCATCGGTATATCCGCAAAAATGGTTCTCGGCATCCAATTACCCCGCGAATCTGCCGGGAATTTGGGACGCCAACTGGGGCTATATTTCCAAGAACGGGATAGCGCCTGTCCTGGTCGGAGAATTCGGTTCAAAATTGGAAACCACCTCTGACAAGCAGTGGATGGGTAAGCTCGTGAGCTATTTGGCAGCGAACGGAACAAGCTTCGCCTACTGGTCGTTCAATCCCAACAGTTCCGACACTGGCGGACTACTAAAGTCGGATTGGCGTACCCCGGAAACCGCCAAACTTGCCGCGCTGAAGCCCATCCTTCGGCCCGTGGCGGTGCCCACACCTACCCAGTCGGCCGCGCCTGCGCCAACGTCGAAGCCGGCCCCTGCCCCTACACCCAGCAAGACGGCTACCCCGGTTCCGGGAACAGGATCGAGCGCGGTTGCCGCCAAGTGGTCGTTGCAGAGTTCGTGGAACGGGGGATATGTCGCCCAGATATCGGTCAGTGCTTCCAGAGCCGTGAACTCGTGGTCGGTGACGTTCACCGACCCCAACGTCATCAGTGTTGCCAACTCCTGGGGGATGAAGTGCACGTCGGTGACCAGGAAATCGGTGACCTGTGTCGGCTCGGACTGGACCAAAACCCTGCGAAAGGGTCAGACGGCAACGGTCGGTCTGCAAGTGAACGCACCCAAGCCGCCGGTCAAGCCGGTAGTCACGGTCAGCGCTAAGTAGCTGCCACGGGGACGTTGTCCCCGTCGGACTCCGGGCTGTTCCCGGGGTCCCCGTGGTCCTTCATCGCTGACCTCCGTAGCGCAAGCCAGAAAAGGTTGGCCTCCGCCGACCGCTCAACCTGAATGATTGAGTCAGCCAGCAGGGTGTCGGCCCAGTGCTGCACCAGGTCATGGTGGAAGACAAACTCCTCGAGAGCGTTTCGTTCGGGTAACGGCAACTTCGCTGTCTGCGGACCATGCGGCAACTGGTCGATTGCGGCAATGATCGATTCCAGGGTACGGCGGACCGTCTCCGGGCCGCGGGATTGCTCGGGAATCCGCCCAAGGTCTTTGGCTGAAGCAATTTCGGCGCGGAGCGACTGGGTGTATGCCACCCAGCCGCGGGCCTGGTCAGGGTGGACAGTCATCGTGCCGAGCGTTCCCGGCACGAGGGACCTGTCAAAGATGACGTAGCCACCCCGCCCATTGTGCTTCGCCGAATACATCGCCTGGTCCGCCTCCTGCAGGAGCGCTTCGCCCTCCGTGCCCGTTGAGCTGACAGCAAGGCCAACGCTGACGCTCATTTCCAGCTCGACGCCGGGCAGGCTGAAGGGTGGACTGACGGCGGCGAGGATGCGCCCGGCCATACCCGGGGCCTCCTCCCTGGTAGTGCCAGGGAGGAGCAGGGTGAATTCGTCGCCACCGTTGCGCGCTGCAGTGTCGCCGGCCCTGATGCAGGACCCCAATCGCTGCGCGAGCTCGACCAGGAGAGCATCTCCGGTGGCATGCCCATAGGAATCGTTGACTGGTTTGAAACCGTCTATGTCGACTGCGATCACCATGACCGACGCCCCGGTCCGCTGGCTCAGGCTGAGAGCCTGGTTGAGTCGATCGTGAAGGAGAGTTCGGTTGGCAAGGCCCGTCAGGGGGTCATGGAGGGCCTGGTCGGCGAGGCGATCCAGGAGAGTATTCTCTTCGCGTCTGGCGCGCTCATGGATGGTCCAGTGCACAATGCTGGTGACGCACATGGCCAGAAATAACGCGCTGTGAATCAGGGACCATGCCACCGGGCTGTCGGTGGCAGCCTGGTGGTTGTAAACCGCGGTAGGGGAATGCAGACCCATGAAGGCGTGATAACCGAGAACCAGAAGAGATGCTGTCGCCAGCGGGGCCCAATCCTCGTAGAGGGCGACCACCGGGACCAGAATGAAAAACAGAAAATGGGCTTCGATGGTGCCACTGATATGCACCACGAGGGCGGCGATCAGCATTAGGGAGGCGGAGCTCAGCGACGCACTGAACCTCCGACCGATGGGAGCCTTCCACGCCACCAGGGCCACAGCCACCGGCGGAACCCCGAGCGATAAAGCCATCCACGGGGAGGTCCCCAGACCGAGGGCGAATACGGTGACCATCCCGGATGCCACCAGCGCGAAAAGGACGATTAACCGGTGTCGGGAGTTCCATGCGGGATCAGGGAGTCGCGAACCACGCGGAAATGCAGCGAGAACAGACTTCCCCCACCGAAATATCACCGAGATGCTCCCGAATCTGTTGAGGAGCGCACCACGCGCCCGCGCCACGATCAGTGTGGCATCCCTACGGTAGCCCCAATTCGGTCATCTTACGTATATCCCACCCGATACAGCGGAAAAATTGCGGAGAAGCAGCCAGCCGGGCCGCGAACAAGCTGATGATGCTAGGCGATTCCTGGACCCATCTCCCCCGAGAGTGAAATCCATGCAGCGACGAGCGATCCGGCAATGACAGCCGCGAACAACAGCAGCCAAACCGGCGATGGGACGCCGGTGCTGCGATAGAGCAGGTAAGCATCGGAGGACTGGAGCTCCCGACGCCGTCGCAGATGGACCGCGAGCACCTTGCCAAGATCACGGACCGAACCAACCAGCAAGGCCAGACCAAGGGCAACCACCACGTGCCCGGTCAGTTCCTCAGGCACTGCCAGGACCAGCACCATCGAAAGACTGACTGTCACCAGAAGAATCAGTACACCGCCAGCATTGCGGATGAACGCCAGGGCCGCCAGGAGGATCAATGCGCCGGTCGACAGGGCCGCCGGACCCCAGCCGTTCACCCCGGCCCAGGTCAGGGCCGCCCCGAGTGCAGCCGGCGTCGGATACCCCCAGAAGCCGGACCAGGCGGACCGCCACCCCGGCCGGCCGATCGTCGTCGTCGTGCCCGCATGGTCCATGGTGAGGGTGATTCCTTTGAGGACACGACCCGTCATGAGGGCGGCGAACGCATGGCCGAGTTCATGCACGATGGTGGTGAACAAGCCGAAATACCGCCAGGTTGCCCGGGGGAGTGAGAGAAGCGCGGCAGCGATCACCATGATGAGCAGCTCAACACCGGTGATCTCCGGAGGCGCGGCCCGGGCGAATCCGCCCAGGAGTTGGTACCACCACGTCTCGATCATTGCACCACCCTACTGAACGAAAATGGGTACGCCGGCGTGAAAGACTAGTGGCATGTCATCGAGCACCCCATCAAGTCAGCCCGACCCGCAGCGCGACGGCGTCAAGGAACGTACCCACCTCGGATTACGGATCGACGACGCCTGGCACTCGGTCCAGACCAATGTCGCCATCAAGCGTGGGCATGTGGAGACCATCATTCCCTACACCGGCTATGGCTCAGCAACCTGGATTCGGGTGCTCGCCCGTGTGGTACTTGCCGATCCAGTGGAGATGGCGCCCATCAAGGGCGGCGAAGTGCTGAAGACCATCAAGGAGGGCATCCGTGGCTGGCGCAACTTCACCAGCGCGCCGGTGCGCTACGCGAAGGTCACAGTTGAGATTGACGGGGAAATCCATGAGGTGACCGCCGACCGTGGCGGCATCGTCGATGCGCGCATAGATGCGCAGCTTGCCCCCGGGTGGCACACCATCAAGTTGCGGTCCGCCGATGACATCCTGGTTGAGTCGCCGGTGCGGATTATCGAGTCCGGCACCACCTTCGGGGTGGTGTCTGACATTGATGACACGGTGATGGTCACAGCCCTGCCCAGGCCCTTCCTGGCGGCCTGGAACACGTTCGTTCTGGACGAGCACGCCAGGGCGGCGACGCCCGGCATGGCAGTCCTGCTCGAACGGATCACCCAGGAGACTCCCGGTGCTCCCGTGCTCTACCTGTCCACCGGAGCATGGAATGTTGCTCCCGCGCTGACCCGGTTCCTCTCCCGGAACCTCTACCCGGCGGGTCCGAAACTGCTCACCGATTGGGGTCCGACCCGGGACCGGTGGTTCCGCAGCGGACCCGAGCATAAACGCAGCTCTCTGAAACGGCTCGCAGGCGAATTCCCCGACATCAAGTGGCTCCTCATCGGTGACAACGGGCAGCATGATGAAGAAATTTACGCCGACTTCGCGGACCACTACCCGCAGAATGTGCGCGCGGTCGCCATCCGCCAGCTCACCATGGGTGAGGCGGTCCTGGCCGGTGGCCGATCGAACGCGAAACCGTCATCGCGGACGCCGAATATTCCGTGGGTGTATGCACCGGATGGCGCTGGAATGTCGGCGCAGCTCGCTGATCTTGGCATCATTGATCATTCGTTTCAGGAGCCGGCAGAGTAATTCCCTCCTGGTCCTGGGGGCCAGCGTCAGCGTGGATGGTCAGCAGGATGCGCCTTAGGGACATGCCCATCGAAGCCGTGGCTTCGATGCGATCATCCGGCGAGACGTGTTTGACGTGCCCCATCAGGTCTTCCACCGCCGCTTCTGCATCGGTCATCGAATCGGCTGTGGTGTCCCACTCTTCAACAGCGGCGGCGGTCAGGTTCAGTGCGTGGGCGAGCGGCGGTCCCAGGGGCTTGGGCAGCGGGGTGGTCTCCGGTGATCGCCAGATGACGTCGGCGAGCAACTCGGTCATGTCCTCCACATAAAAAGTGATTCGCTCCATCGACTGCAGGGAGTGGAAATCTGCAGCGAGGTCTCTCTTGTGACGGTACTGACGGATGTTCCCGTGGCGGCTCGAATCAGCCAGTTGAACCGCTGTACGCACCTCCTGGCTGAACGTGGTGAGTTTGGTCTGCCGGTCGGCCCATTCCTCGTGCTCGGGGGGCCATTGTTCCCGCAACGCCTCACCCATGTCCTTGAGCTGCAGGGACAGCGCCGACCTGAGGCTGTCGAGTCCAGTGATCACACCAGTGAGATGCAGGGGCGGGACAATGACGATGTTCACGATTAGCCCAACGGTCACGCCCACCAGCATCTGCACCAGATACCCGAACGAGTACCCATCGGGATCGTCGCCGCCCAGTAGGAGCACAAACAGGGCGGCGATGGGAATCCAGTCCCGGCCCGCACCGATGCGCGGCAGACCACCGGCCAGCACCCCAAAACCAACCACCAGCGCGATGGAGAACACTGAGCGGTCGCCCAGGAAAATGATAGGGAACGCCAGGGCAAACCCGATGGCCAGCCCGATAAGGATCTGGAATCCCTGTTTGGCTGAACCCGAGATGGTTGGGTACATGCAGGCCACGGCGCCGAGCGGCGCGTAGTACGGATACTCCGCAGCGACTCCCGGAACCTGCAGAGCGATCAGCCAGGCGATGGACGCGGCAAGCGCAGCTTTGACGGCCAGCAGTAGCCGCTTGTGTCGGACCAGCCCACCCATTTGGGTTAACAGGCGTGCACCGGATGGTTTTTTCAGCATGCTTGCTATTCTCCCAGCAATGCCGAATACATCCAATGACGCAGTATTACGCGGCCGATACTTGATGCCGCCGGGTCGACGGCGTAGCGTAGCCCCCAAGTTACTTCAGTAACGGGTCAGCGACTCTCCGATGGAGAGTGTGGGTGCCCCCATGTGGGCCTGACATTTGTTCGCAGAAGTTCAAGTGGTGCGCGGCCGCGCCACGCCTGAACTCAGCTCTGCGTCCCTCCTGGTTATTCACTCAACTGATGCCTACCGTTTCAGCAGTGACCTATCGACAAGGACACAAATGTCTTTCGCGCATTCGCCCCCGCAGAGCTACCCCGCTCTGTCCTACGAACTTTTCCCGCCCCGGTCCGCCAGCGCCGAAGAGGCTCTTTGGCGGACGATCAGAGCCCTTGAGGATACCCGCCCCGACTTCGTGTCCGTCACCTACGGGGCGTCCGGCTCCAACCGTGACACGGCCATCGGTCTGCTCATGCGGCTGCTTGATGAGACCACCCTGAAGCCCCTGGCGCACCTGACCTGCGTGGGTAATTCACGCGACTACCTCATGGAGCTGATCGATGAACTGATCTCCCGTGGGGTGCGCGGCATCCTCGCATTGCGGGGTGACCGGCCCCAGGACATGTCACTGTCAGCAGGCGAGCTGCACTATGCCAGCGAGCTGGTGGAGCTGATCCGGCGGGTGGAGCGTCAGCTGACAGCCCACCTGTGTGCGGGGAAGGTCGCCGTCGGGGTCGCCGCCTACTCCACCAAACACCCTGAATCGCCCAGTCTCGAACATGACATCGAGGTGCTGCTGGCCAAACAGTCCGCTGGCGCCGACTTCGCGATCACCCAGGTGTATTTCGCTCCCGATCACTACCGTCGGCTCCTGCGTACCGCCCGCAGAGCCGGGGTGGAGATTCCCATCATTCCCGGTGTCATCCCCTTCACCAGCGTGCAGCGGCTGGAGCGTCTCAGCGAGCTCGCGGGAATCGAGGTTGACGTCACGCTCAGGGACCGGCTGATGAACGCCGACGACGACGCCGCGCGGCGCCGCATCGGCGTTCAGGCCACCGTGGACCTCGCCCATGCGGCGCTCGACGACGGCGCCCCGGGCCTCCACATCTACACCTTCAACGAACATGGCGCGGCACTTGACGTCCTGGACCGGCTCGAGCTCAGCCGCCCCCCAGCACCAGGTCTCAGCCGATCCGCCTGATCCCTCCCACTCCCGAAGGACCCAACTCATGAGCAAAGCATTCCCCGCAGCCACCATCGTCGGCTACCCCCGTATTGGTCCCCGCCGCGAACTCAAAAAGGCAGTCGAAGCCTACTGGGCGGGAACGAGTACGGCCCCCCAGTTGGAGGACACCACGCGGCACCTCCGGCTGAACGGTTACAGGCACCTCTCCGGCCTCGGCCTGGGGGAATCCACGTCGGCGATCCCGGCGTCATTCTCCCTCTACGACCAGGTGCTCGACACGGCCGCGACCTTCGGCGCCGTTCCCGACCGGTTCCAGGACCTCTACGACGACGGCGGCCAGCTCGGCCTGGACGCCTACTTCACCCTGGCGCGTGGCGACGCCGGCCGGCAGCCTCTGGAAATGACCAAGTGGTTCGACACCAACTACCACTACCTGGTTCCCGAAATCGGGCCAGACACCCGCTTCACGCTCGCCAACAACTGGATACTCCGCAACGTCGCGGAGGCGGCCGAACAGGGTCTGACCGTCCGCCCGACCATAATCGGTCCGGTCACGTTCCTGCTGCTGAGCAAGGCAGCCGACGAAGCGCCGGCAGGGTTCGACCCGCTCAGTCGTCTAGATGACCTACTGCCGCTGTACATTCAGTTGCTCGAACAGCTGGCCGAAGCGGGCGCGCAGTGGGTGCAACTGGAAGAGCCTGCCCTGGTGGCAGACCAGGCGGTTCCCGCCTCCGAGGTGGCTGGCGCCGTCGAACGGGCCTACCGTTTCCTCACCGCTGCGAAGGTACGACCCGCGGTGCTCGTCACCACCCAGTACGGCTCGCTGGGCGGTCTACTGCCCATCCTCGGGGGTGCTGGGATCGACGCGCTCCACCTCGACCTGGTCAAAGGCGAGCTGCCCGCTGCAGCCGACCTTGCCGCCCTGGGGGATACCACCCTGGTCGCCGGAGTGGTGGACGGCCACAACATCTGGAAGGCCGATCTGGCGCGAGCGGCCACAACACTGTCCACCCTCACTGCGACGGTAACCCGAGTGAGCGTCGCCACGTCGACGTCGCTGCAGCATGTGCCGCACAGTGTCGAGGACGAACCGCAGCTGAATCGCGAGCTGCGGACGTGGCTGGCCTTCGCTGATCAGAAGGTGGAGGAGGTCGTCACCCTGTCCCGGCTGGTCGATAACTCACCGGCGGGATCCATTGACGCGGCAATAACTGAAGCGTCGGCTGTGCGTGCCTCTCGCGCTGCTGCCGAAGGCGTGATCCGCAGCGAGGTGAGGGACCGCCTCGGGTCGCTCACGCCGTCGGACTTCACCCGCGTCGCCTATCAGGAGCGGACGGCCGCGCAGGAAACAGCCCTGCAACTGCCGGTGCTACCGACCACCACGATCGGATCGTTTCCGCAGACAGCCGAGGTGCGCTCGGCCCGGGCCCGGTTCCTCCGGGGCGACCTCACCGCCGAGCAGTACACCACCCTGATGAAGGAAGAAATTTCCCGGGTGGTCACGTTGCAGGAGGACCTGGGGTTCGACGTCCTCGTCCACGGCGAACCGGAGCGGAACGACATGGTGCAGTACTTCGCCGAAAACCTGGACGGGTTCGATGTCACAGTGAACGGGTGGGTGCAGTCCTACGGTTCACGGTGCACCCGGCCGTCCATCCTCTGGGGCGATGTGAGCCGTCCGGAGGCCATCACCGTGCGATGGGCGGAGTACGCCCAGTCACTCACTGAGAAGCCGGTGAAAGGGATGCTCACCGGACCGGTCACCATCCTGGCGTGGTCGTTTGTGCGGGATGACCAGCCGCTGCGGGAGACCGCCAACCAGGTGGCACTCGCCCTCAGGGACGAGGTAAGCGACCTGGAGCGCGCCGGTATCCGTGTCATCCAGGTCGATGAACCAGCGCTGCGGGAGCTGCTGCCACTGAGGAAGGCGCTGCAGCCGGACTACCTTGCCTGGTCGGTGGCGTCGTTCCGGCTGGCGACGGCGGGGGCAACACCGGCTACGCAGATCCACACCCACCTCTGCTATTCGGAGTTCGGCGCCATCATCGACGCAATCGATGGGCTGGATGCCGATGTCACCTCCATCGAGGCCGCCCGCTCACGGATGGAAGTGGTCCACGACCTGCAGGAGCAGCAGTTCGCCCGGGGAGTGGGCCCGGGTGTCTACGACATTCATTCGCCCCGGATCCCCGACGAGGAGGAGGTGGTAGCACTCGTCGAGAAGGCGGTTCGGCAGCTGCCAGCCCGCCAGATCTGGGTGAACCCGGACTGTGGGCTGAAAACCCGGGGATACGCCGAGACCATTGAGTCGCTGCGGAATCTGGTCAACGCTGCGGCCCGGGTGCGGGCCCAGCTCTAGCGGCGGATCGGCTCGATGCTCTGTGCCTTGAGGATGCCTGCCAGCTGGTCCATGAAAAGCCTCACCCTGGTGGTCTGCTTGTCACCGATCTGCAGCGCGAAAATGCTCCGCGCGAGACGAATCTCCGGGACATCAAGAGCCACCACACCGGCCGGGCCGTGCGTCATCGCTAGTTCAGGAACCAGCGCGGCGCCGAGCCCGGCCGCTGCCAGCTCGAGGCTGGCATTGAAATCGTCGCAATACGCCACCACCCGGGGGTGCAGGTTGCAGCTGGCAAAGAGCCGCTCAATCACCGTGGCATCAGCGGTTCCCGGGTGGTGCATGATCCAGGGCATGTCGGACAGCTGGTCGGCGCTCACCGCCGCCCCCGGCTGAATGCCCCAGGCCGCGGGTAGCACGACCCGGAAATTGTCGTCCCCGATCCACTGCCGGCTGACCGATGACGGCCATGCCAGCCCACCCTGGCCCACCTGGAACACCAACGCCAAATCGAGCTCGCCGCCGGCCCGCAAACCCTGGATGGTCTGGCCGGGTTCGGCCACGTACACCTTCAGACTGATCCCCAGGCGTCGCCACTCAGGGGTTCCCAGTAGCCGCGGCAGGGCATAGGTCGCCAGGCTCGGAAAGATCCCCAACCGAAGCTCCTGGGTGGACTCCGCCTCGGCACGCGCGGTGGACGCCAGCAGGGCGTCAATATCGGTGAGAACCTTCGCGGCGTGACGTGCCATGACCACCGCCGCCTCGGTGGGTATCGCGCTCCGCGCCGACCGTTCGAACAGGGTGGCACCGGTGTCCCGCTCCAGGGCTGACATTTGCTGCGACACGGCCGACGCCGTATACCCCAACCGGGACGCAGCAGCAGTAAAGGATCCGAGGCGAATGACCTCCAGAAGAGTGCGCAAATGCACTGGGTTAACCACGGCAATCCTTTCGTCAGCTGACGCTTTATCCCTGCCGTCTGGCCTGATCCATTGCACCAATCCGGAAATCGTCCGTCTCCGAACACTTACCAAACTATATTTACAACAGGCGTTTTCCTTCTAGGAGGCCTGTAGTGGCGAGTTGACCGGCCCAACCGGCCGGCGGCGAAGTCCCACGACCCACGCGGAGGAGCGCAGATGACCGACTATCAGCATGACCCTGACCCCCTCGGGGCCGACCGTAGCGGGTTCCGCGCACGGCGCAGGATCGCCGTCGTCGGCAGTGGTGTCGCCGGGCTGACCGCGGCCTACGTGCTGAGCCGTCACCATTCGGTCACGCTGTACGAGGCCGACCACCGTGCGGGCGGGCACGCCCACACCCACCAGATGCCGATGTCCGATGGCACCACCTCGGGGGTGGACACCGGGTTTATCGTCCACAACGACAGGACCTATCCCACCTTGCTGCGACTCTTCGGGGAGCTGGGGGTTCCCACGCAGGACTCAGACATGACCATGTCGGTGCGGTGTGATGGCTGCGGCCTCGAATACGCCGGAGCGAAGGGCCGCCGCGGGGTGTTCGCCCAGCAGGGAGTGCTCCGCCGCGGGAAATACCTCAAAATGCTGCTCGAAGTACTGCGCTTCCAGCGCGACGCCCGCACCCTGCTGAAGGACACCGGCGGGTATGAGGGACACACCGACAGCCCAACCGTCGACGACGGCATGACCCTCGGGGAGTTTCTCGCCAAGGGACAGTTCAGCGAGTACTTCACGTCCCACTTCATGACCCCGGTCGTCTCGGCCGTGTGGTCCTGCGACCCGGCGACGGCGCTCGCCTACCCCGCGCGGTACCTGTTCTCCTTCATGTCCCACCACGGGATGCTCACCATCAAAGGATCACCCCAGTGGCGCACGGTCACTGGCGGGTCGGGGGAATACGTGACCCGGGTGCTGGAACACATCGAGGACGTGCGGCTCGGTTCGCCGGTGACCGAT
Organism: Arthrobacter sp. Bz4; assembly: GCF_003075455.1. Classification (GTDB taxonomy): domain Bacteria; phylum Actinomycetota; class Actinomycetes; order Actinomycetales; family Micrococcaceae; genus Arthrobacter_D. The sequence goes on along the minus strand of NZ_QDAE01000003.1, from coordinate 128,234 downwards.
GTGAGCAAGGTGGGGGACGGCGTCGTCGTCACGGTGCTAGGCGATGCTGCGCACCAGGCCACCGAAACCTACGATGCCGTGGTCATTGCCACCCACCCGCATCAGGCGCTCGCCATGTTGGGGGACCCCGATCCGCTGGCGGCCGAAGTGCTTGGCGACATGCCCTACTCCACCAATCACACCCTGTTCCACACCGATGAATCGGTGCTGCCGCGCACCGACGCCGCGCGGTCGTCGTGGAACTATCGGTTGCCGTCCTGCGACGCCAGCCCCGACCGTGTGCTGGTGACGTACGACCTCACCCGGCTGCAGCGGCTCGAAGGCCGGACCGACCACCGGTTCCTGGTCAGCCTAGGTGAGGGTGACGAGATAGCCCCGGCCTCAGTGCTGCGTTCCATGACCTACGAACACCCCCAGTACACGCCGTCGTCGTTGGCCGCCCAGCGCCGGTTGACCGAGCTCAGCGACGACCGCATCGCCTTCGCCGGGGCCTACCACGGCTGGGGGTTCCATGAGGATGGCGCCCTGTCCGGGCTGCGCGCGGCAGAACGCCTGGGGGGATCCTGGGACGCCGAGCGACTCGACGCGGCGCTGGAGGACGCTCCGTCATGACCGCCGCCCTGTACCCGACGACGATCCGACACATCCGCCGGACGCCGTTACAGAACGAGTTCACGTACCGCAGCTACAGCTGGTTCGTGGATCTGGCTGATCTGCCGGTGCTCCCGCGCGTGCTCAGGCCATTCGCAGTATTCTCGGCAGCCGACCATCTGGGGGACCCGGAGCAGTCCATCCGGTCCAACGTGGCGACCTACCTGGCGACCCAGGGTATCGACGACGACGGCGGCCGGGTGACCATGCTGGCCAGCGGACGGGTGCTCGGTCACGTTTTCAACCCGTTGAGCCTGTTCTGGTGCCATCGCACCGACGGGTCGCTGGCCGCGGTCATCGCCGAGGTGCACAACACCTATGGGGAGCGTCACTGCTACCTGCTGAACCCCGATGAGTCCGGCCGGGCAACAACCGGGAAAGCGTTCTATGTGTCGCCGTTTAACGACGTTTCAGGAAATTATGAAATGCGGGTTCCGGAGCCGGCGGAACGTCTCAAGGTTGCAATCACCCTGCACAGGGACGGCCAGGCCCCTTTCATCGCCACAATGGCAGGGCACCGGTTGCCGGCCACCACCCGAAATGTTGTTCGGATGATCACGGCCATCCCTGTTGCACCCCTGCGCGCAGCTGCGCAGATCCGGTGGCAGGGAGTTAAACTCTGGATGCGTCGTTTGCCGGTGCGCACCCGACCACACCATGAATCACAGGAGGCAGTTCGATGAGTACCCTTGTTCGTTCCGAGGCTAACGCTGACCCGGAGTATTGGCCCGGTATCGCCAACGTTCCATCGGGTCCGAGGAACAAGGTTGCTGCAGCCCTCGCCGAGAAAATCTTCGCTGCCGCAGTGAACCGCCTGCAACTGAGGGTGGTGTACGACGACGGTACGGTGCTCGGCGCTCCAGGCGGCGGTCCACGTCCCGAGATGCGCATCCACCGGCCCGCCGACTTTTTTGCCCGCCTGGGCGACAACGGTCTGATCGGTCTGGGTGAGGCCTACATGGCGCAGGACTGGACGGCGTCGGATCTCACCGAGGTGATGCAGGTGTTCGCCGCGCAGGCGGCGCACCTGGTCCCGGTGCCGCTGCAGAAGCTCCGCGGACTGTACCTGCCGAAGCCGCCCCGCAAGGAGCGCAACACCAAGGTCAACACCCGGTCAAACATTTCCCGGCACTATGACCTGTCCAATGACCTGTTCAAGTTGTTCCTGGACGACACCATGTCCTATTCCAGTGCACTGTTTGACGCCAACGGTCCGCAGCTGCTGGACGCCCGGTGGGATGACCTTCCTGAAGCCCAGCAACGCAAGGTCGACCGCCTGCTGGACCAGGCCGACGTCAGGGAAGGCACCCGCGTGTTGGAAATCGGCACCGGCTGGGGTGAGCTGGCCATCCGTGCGGCACGCCGCGGCGCCACCGTAGTCTCGGTAACCCTGTCGAGTGAGCAGAAGGAACTGGCCGAACGTCGCATTGCCGACGCCGGCCTCTCCGATCAGGTGACCGTGGAGCTGAAGGATTACCGCGCCGTCGAAGGCCAGTTCGATGCGATCGTGTCGGTAGAAATGATCGAGGCTGTGGGCTACGAGTACTGGGGCGTGTACTTCCAGACCATTGACCGGCTGCTGGCCCCGGACGGCCGGGTGGCTATTCAGGCGATCACCATGCCGCACGAGCGGATGATGGTGACCCGCCGGTCCTACACCTGGATCCACAAGTACATCTTCCCCGGAGGCTTCATCCCATCGGTGCGGGCGATCGAGGACATCACCGACCGCTACACCAGCCTTCGGGTACGGGAGCGGCTCTCCATGGGCGACCACTACGCGCAGACCCTTCGGCTGTGGGAAGAGCGGTTCCTTGCCCACACCGATGACGTCTCGGAGCTGGGCTTTGACCAGGTCTTCCAGCGGATGTGGCAGTTCTACCTGTGCTATTCGAGGGCCGGTTTTCAGTCCGGTTACCTCGATGTGCAACAGCTCATCTTCGACCGCCGGCCATAACCATCAGGAGCATTCCCTTGACTCAGCCAGACGCCACATTGCAGGCCGCCAGCATCGATAAGGACATTGCCGGAAAGCTCGCGCGGATCCTCGAACCCATTGTCGGCGGCGAGTTGCCCGTCCATTTGCGGGCCTGGGACGGCAGTACTGCCGGGCCGGAGGACCAGCCAGAGGTGCAGATCAACAGCGCCAATGCGCTGCGGCGGTTGCTCTGGAGCCCGGGGGAGTTGGGTGCGGCCCAGGCCTATGTGACCGGAGAGATCGATGTGCCAGGCTCCCTCGAAGCAGCGCTGACCCATCTGTGGAAGGTGGTGGCGTCGCGTGATCTGTCGATGCCGAAGCTCACTCCCGCGCTGGTGTTGCAGTTGACCAAGCTGGCCCGCGAGCTGGGGGTCTTCGGACCGCCGCTCCCGGCACCGGCGTCGCAGGCGAAGATCAAGGGCCGTCTGCATAGCCTGCTCCGTGATCGCGAGGCAATCAGCCACCATTACGACCTGTCGAATGCCTTCTACGAACTGATCCTTGATGATCACATGGCCTACTCCTGCGGCTATTGGCGCTCCGATGATCAGGATTACACGCTGGAGGACGCCCAACGGGACAAGCTGGACCAGGTTTGCCGCAAGATCGGACTGGATACCATGCCCGGGCAGCGTTTCCTCGATGTCGGCTGCGGATGGGGTTCGCTGAGTCTCTTCGCCGCCGAGCACTTCGGTGCCAAAGTCACCGGTGTGACCATTTCCAGGGAACAGAAGGCTTTTATCGATCAGCGCATCAAGGAACGTGGCCTGCAGGACCGGGTAGAGATCCGGTTGCAGGACTACCGCGATGTTCGCGACGGACCCTACGACGCGGTGGCATCGTTGGAGATGGGCGAGCATGTCGGTGAAGAAAACTACGGCACCTACACCTCCACCCTGTTCCGCAACGTGCGGCCCGGCGGCAAGGTACTGATCCAGCAGATGTCGCGTCACGGCAAACACCCGGGTGGTGGACCGTTCATCGAATCCTTCATTGCTCCCGATATGCATATGCGGGCTGTCGGCGACACGGTCAACCTGATCGAGAACGCCGGATTCGAGATCCTCGGGGTCGAGGCCATGCGGGAACACTATGTCAGGACCATTGACGCCTGGCATGACCGGTTTGACGCCAACTGGGATCAGGCCGTTGAGATGATGGGCGAGGAAGTGGCCCGGGTCTGGCGGGTCTATCTCGTGGGCGCGATGATGACCTTCCGTGATGGGCGGATGGGAGTGGATCAGATCCTGTCCCAGAAGCCTCTCGGCTAGGTTTTCTGTTCGGCTGCCGACACTGTTGCGCGGCTGTCAACTTCACGCGGCTGGAAACTCTACGTGGCTGGAACCCTTGCGCAACTATCCCCTTTGCGCAGCTAGACCCTTTGCACAGCAGTGGCGGGTGCGGCGTCGTAGTACCTGGGCAACCGCGACACGCCGACAACTCACGACACAGAAGTATTTTGCCTGTGTGCAAGTACTCCACAGGGGTGTGGACGACGCTCTGGGATTGGCCGGTTTCCGCACATTTCCCAGGGGTTCACTTGTGGATTGTCTGTGGACGAACCAGCCGATGAATGACATACTTGTAATACATCATCTTGGGGTCGCATCCATCGGTTTGCACTAGATGTAGTATTTATATATCGAACCGCTGGCAAGGTAGGCATAGGCGGAGCAGCCCGGAACACCATCGGGAAGCCCACTTTTGAAGCCCTCCAATTCCTGAATATGCGTCGATAACAAGCTAAGAATTACAAGGGGAGAGGGACTATGACCGTCACGGTTTACACCAAGCCAGCATGCGTACAGTGCAACGCCACGTACCGGGCATTGGATAAGAAGGGCATCACCTACCAGAGCGTGGATATCTCACAGGATCCAGCCGCTTTGGAGCGTGTCCGCGCATTGGGCTACATGCAGGCTCCAGTAGTCATCACTGAGCAGGATCACTGGTCGGGTTTCCGGCCAGACAAGATCAACGAACTGGCAGAACTCGGCCAGGCATCGGTCAGCTCGGTCGCCTGATCTGACAGGAAACGGATCTTCCGTGGAACGGGTGGCCAGCGCGCCGTCGTCGGGAAGCATTCACCTCATGACCCTCGCAGCAATGGACACTACACCCGCCGCAGCGGCTCCCAGCGAGCCGGGCGGGGTGACCAATGCCCGACTGATTTATTTCTCGTCGTCTTCGGACAACACCCACCGTTTCGTCCAGAAGTTGGACGCGGCAATGGGCACGGTCTCAGCACGAATGCCGCTACTGACGCGAGATCCGACTCTTAGGGCACTGCAGCCGTATGTACTGGTCCTTCCCACCTATGGGGGAATTTCCGGGCGGGGCGCAGTGCCCAAGCAGGTGATCAAGTTCCTCAACGACGAGGGAAATCGATCCTTGATCCGAGGCGTTATCGGCGCCGGAAACACGAACTTCGGGGAGACCTACTGCCTGGCGGCGGACATCATCGCAGCCAAATGTGGAGTACCTGTTCTATACAGATTTGAATTGATGGGAACGTCTGAGGACGTTGACCGCGTAGCCCAAGGATTGGAAGCGTTTTGGATATGACTGTTGCAGAGACAGAGACAAAGGGAGCAGGCGGCACCGCCGCACCTGCGCTAGAGCGGTTCCACGGCATGGGCTATCACGAGCTCAATGCAATGCTGAACCTCTACGGCCCCAACGGAGAGATCCAGTTTGAGGCCGATCGCGAGGCCGCACACCAGTATTTCCTGCAGCACGTCAACAACAACACCGTGTTCTTCCACGATCTTGAGGAAAAGCTCGACTACCTCGTGAAGAACGAGTACTACGAGCGGGAAACCCTTGACCAGTACTCAATGAACTTCATCCGCGACCTCTACAAGCGCGCGTACAGCAAGAAGTTCCGCTTCGAGACCTTCCTCGGCGCCTTCAAGTTCTATACCTCGTACACGCTCAAGACGTTCGACGGCAAGCGATTCCTGGAGCGCTACGAAGACCGCGTCTGCATGGTGGCACTCCACCTGGCCCGCGGCGACCAGCAGTTGGCGCTGCAGATGGTTGACGAGATCATCGAGGGCCGTTTCCAGCCGGCCACCCCCACCTTCCTGAACGCTGGCAAGCGCCAGCGCGGTGAGCTGGTCTCCTGCTTCCTGCTCCGCATCGAAGACAACATGGAGTCGATCGGCCGGTCCATCAACTCGGCACTGCAGCTGTCCAAGCGTGGCGGCGGTGTGGCGTTCGCGCTGACCAACATCCGCGAGGTTGGTGCACCAATCAAGCAGATCGAAAACCAGTCATCGGGCGTCATCCCAGTGATGAAGCTTCTTGAGGACAGCTTCTCCTATGCCAACCAACTGGGTGCCCGCCAGGGTGCCGGGGCCGTGTACCTGCACGCCCACCACCCTGACATCTACCGCTTCCTCGACACCAAGCGTGAGAACGCTGACGAGAAGATCCGGATCAAGACCCTGTCGCTCGGCGTCGTGATCCCTGACATCACCTTCGAGCTGGCCAAGAAGGATGAGGACATGTACCTGTTCTCGCCCTACGACGTCGAAAAGGTGTACGGCATGCCGTTCTCCGACGTTTCGGTCACCGAGAAGTACTACGAAATGGTGGACGACGCCCGGATCAAGAAGACCAAGATCAAGGCTCGCGACTTCTTCCAGACGCTCGCGGAGATCCAGTTCGAGTCCGGCTACCCCTACATCATGTTCGAGGACACGGTGAACCGGGCCAACCCGATCGACGGCAAGATCATCATGTCCAACCTGTGCTCCGAGATCCTTCAGGTCTCACAGCCCACCACGTACCACGATGACCTGTCCTACGACGAGACCGGCAAGGACATCTCTTGCAACCTGGGTTCGCTGAACATTGCGAAGACCATGGATTCGCCGGACTTCGGTCTGACCATCGAAACGGCCATCCGGTCGCTGTCGGCTGTGTCTGACATGTCCAATATCGTCTCGGTTCCGTCGATTGCCCGCGGCAATGACCAGAGCCACGCGATTGGCCTCGGCCAGATGAACCTGCACGGTTATCTGGCACGCGAGCGGGTGCACTACGGATCCGAAGAGGGCCTGGACTTCACCAATATTTACTTCTACTCGGTGGTCTACCACGCGGTGCGGGCATCGAACCTGCTGGCCATCCAGACCGGCACCACATTCGGTGGCTTTGAGAAGTCCAAGTACGCCAGCGGCGAGTTCTTCGACAAGTACACTAACCAGGCCTGGGTTCCGCAGACAGAGAAGGTTGCCGAGCTGTTCAAGAACATCCACATTCCTACCCAGGAGGACTGGAGTGCTCTGAAGGCTTCGGTCATGGAGCACGGCATCTACAACCAGAACCTGCAGGCCGTTCCACCCACCGGTTCGATCAGCTACATCAACAACTCCACCTCGTCGATCCACCCGGTGGCGTCGAAGATCGAGATCCGCAAGGAAGGCAAGCTGGGCCGCGTGTACTACCCGGCGCCATACCTGACGAACGACAACCTCGAGTACTACGAGGATGCGTATGAGTTGGGTTTCGAAAAGGTCATTGACACCTACGCCGCTGCCACGCAGCACGTGGATCAGGGCCTGTCGTTGACGTTGTTCTTCAAGGACACCGCCACCACGCGGGACATCAACAAGGCCCAGATTTACGCCTGGAAGAAGGGCATCAAGACCATTTACTACATCCGTCTCCGCCAGCTTGCGCTGGAAGGGACCGAGGTAGAGGGCTGCGTCAGCTGCATGTTGTAGGCAGCCGCTGCTGACTACCAGTACGACGGCGGGTGCCCGCCCGCGTCGTACGCTTTAACTAAGAACTAACCCACCATTTAGGGGATGACATGACCGAGAAGGTCAAGCTGCTCAGCCACGTTGAGGCAATCAACTGGAACCGCATCCAGGACGACAAGGACGTGGATGTCTGGAACCGTCTGGTCAACAACTTTTGGCTGCCCGAGAAGGTGCCGTTGTCCAACGATGTTCAGTCGTGGGCGACGCTGACTCCTGACGAGCAGCAGCTCACCATGCGGGTGTTCACCGGTTTGACCCTGCTGGATACGATCCAGGGCACGGTTGGCGCTGTCAGCCTGATTCCCGATGCGATCACTCCTCATGAGGAGGCCGTGTACACGAACATCGCGTTCATGGAGTCGGTGCACGCCAAGAGCTATTCGTCGATCTTCTCGACGCTGGCTTCCACCAAGGAAATCGACGAGGCGTTCCGTTGGTCGACTGAGAATGAGAATTTGCAGCGCAAGGCTGAGATTGTCATGAACTACTACCGTGGTGACGATCCCCTGAAGCGTAAGGTGGCGTCGACGCTGCTCGAGAGCTTCCTCTTCTACTCAGGTTTCTACCTGCCGATGTACTGGTCGTCACGGGCGAAGCTGACCAACACGGCTGACCTGATCCGTCTGATCATCCGCGATGAAGCCGTTCACGGCTACTACATCGGCTACAAGTTCCAGAAGGGTCTTGAGAAAGAGTCGGCTGAGCGGAAGCAGGAGATCAAGGACTACACGTTTGAGCTGTTGTTCGAGCTGTACGAGAACGAGGTCCAGTACACCCACGATCTGTACGACTCCGTCGGGCTGGCGGAGGACGTCAAGAAGTTCCTGCACTACAACGCCAACAAGGCGCTGATGAACCTCGGCTACGAGGCGATGTTCCCGGCGTCGGTCACTGACGTGAACCCTGCGATCCTGTCTGCGCTGTCGCCGAATGCCGACGAGAACCACGACTTCTTCTCGGGTTCGGGTTCGTCCTACGTCATCGGCAAGGCAGTCAACACCGAGGACGATGACTGGGACTTCTAGGAGTTTATTTTCGAAGTCCCTGCTGAAAGTCTGGTCAGAGGCCCGGATCTGCGAAAACTCGCGGGTTCGGGCCTTTTTCCTGCCCTCTTCGAGAAGACAGAAGAGGCCAGCGTGTTATCACCAGCAAGATGGTTACCGGGACTCAGATGATGCGTTCGATAAACGACGGGGACGCGATGTTCCGGGTCAGGGTTTCCGGGTGTCAGGGAAAGAACAGTGCCGCTGCCGCGGAGGCCGCTATTCACCGGGGTCATGCAGGGTGAGGACGACGCTGCCTTTCTTGCGCCCTGATTGCACACGGGCATGCGCGGAGGCGGCTTCCTTCAGGTTGTAGGTTCGGTCGATAACCGGGACATAGTGTCCCGATGCCGCCAGATGGCTGATGAACTTCACATCCAGAGCCATCGCTTTGGCTCTTCGAAGCCCGGTGAACGCGATTTTTGCCCGGGTTTTGCCGAAGATGCGAGTCACCAGCATCCACATCAAAATCGGTAAGGAGGGCACGGTCGTCAGGTAGATGCCGCCGGGCTTCAGAAGCTTCCGGCTGCGGATGTATGAGCTCTTGCCTACCGCATCAAAGACAACGTCATAGACCTGGCCCAGCTCTGTGAAGTCCTGTGCGGTGTAATCGATCACTGTGTCGGCACCTAGGGATTTCACCAGGTCAAGGTTTGCCGTGCTGCAGACCCCGGTGACAACTGCCCCGAAATGCTTGGCGAGCTGAACGGCCGCCGTACCCACCGCGCCGGAGGCGCCGTTGATCAATATCGACTGACCGGACTTCAGGCTGGCGGCGTCTCTTAGAAAGGGCAAGGCGGTGAGTGCACCATCCAGGACTGCCACGGCGTCCGTCGGTACCAGGCCGGCAGGCTTCAACGCGATGATCCCGTTTTCGGGGACCGTGACGTACTCGGCATGGGCACCGAAGGTCGGTCCCGCTGATCCTGTGACCTGATCACCAACACGAAACTTGGTCACAGCGCTTCCTATTGACTGAATTTCACCGGCAAAGCCAGTTCCCAGGACCGGAAAGCGCGGCCGTGCTAAACCGAAGTAGAGCCTAGCAAGGGGGTCCTTGCCGTTGCGTGCGGTAGATTCCGCCTGTGAGACGACGGTTGCATAGTTGCGGATCAATACCTCCCCTTTTCTGGGGACCGGTGTATCAATCTCTTCAACGTGGACGACTTCTGGCGTGCCGTAGGAGCGGCTTGTGATTGCCTGCATGCGGTTCTCCTGAGTTAGGGGTGTGGCTAGGACCTGGGGAAGTTTCCGGTGCCGGGATTGTCCATGGTCTTCTCCTTGGCAGTCGACGGTTCAGTTGGCGGGCAGCCGGCGGCCAGCGATGAGTAGCCAGAAGATAATCGCTACCTCGCCCACGAACATGAACTGGGCGAATACGGCAGAGAAGTCGGGGATAACGGCCACACCGACAGCATCGGCCAGGTATCCGATGCCTGCGATGGCGAGCAGAATGCCGAAGACCTTTGGCACGAAACCCGATCGGAAGGCCAGATAGCCGACCAGCAGAAGGGAAATGCCGAACAGGCCCTGGCTGATGACCCAGATGGTGTTGAACGACTCCAGCACCGGGAGGGCGGCTTCGGGATCGCCGAGGAGCGAGAACCCGATCACGAGTTGACTGAGCGCAACCACCAACAAGACCGCGTACACCGATCTCATCCAGGCGGCCGCCGCCGAGACCCGACGGCTCACCGGCCGGAACAGTGTGTAGAACGCCCCCGCCACGATGATGTCGAGCAGGGCCACGATGAAAAAGCCGACGACACCCGCGAAGAACAGGAGCGGGGCGCCGGAGACGTTCTGTGCGGTCTGTTCGGCATCACCGCGAGCGATCAGGGGAACAATCGCGCCGAAGTTGGCGAAACCAGCCAGCACCGCCATGATCGCGAGTCCGAGTCCGGCCACAAAGGCCGCAGTTCGTGGCGACCAGGTGGTGAAGTTCATCGGGCGTTGCGCGACGTCGGTCTTGCTCGAGTCGAGCGAGGTGCGGTTCATTTTGATATCCTTACGTTGTAAGCTGATGGTGTAAGTAAAGTACGCCTACATGGTAAGGTTGTCAATAGACCAGAACGGAGAAATTATGGCGAGACTCTCGACCAAGACCGAGGCGGCATCACGCGGCCGCCTGAACCGCGAGCTGGTGCTGGGCGCAGCAATTGCGCTTGCCGATGACTCGGGCATCGAATCACTGACGATGCGCAGGCTCGGGGAAGAACTCGGGGTGGAAGCGATGTCGCTTTACAACCACGTCGCGAACAAAGAAGACCTGCTCAATGCTATGGTCGACGCCGTGTTCAACGAGATCGAACTGCCCTTGCACAGCGACGATTGGAAGACGGCGATCCGCAAGCGATCGGTCTCATTCCGCGACACGCTCTCACGCCACCCATGGGCCACCGGTTTGAAGGACTCAGGGACCAATCCCGGGCCAGCCACGCTGCGGCATCACGACCGGGTGATCGGCACGTTGCGGAACGCGGGATTTTCCATTGCCATGGCAGCTCACGCGTTCTCGGCATTGGACAGCTACATCTACGGCTTCGCGATGCAGGAGAAGAACCTGCCGTTTCACACTCAGGAAGAGACGGCTGCCATGGCGCACGCCATGCTCGCCCAACTTCCCGTCAACGATTACCCGTACCTCGCCGAGCTGACGGCGGAGCATGTGCTTCAACCGGGCTACTCCTATGGCGACGAGTTTCCGCTCGGCCTCGACCTTCTCCTCGACGGACTCGAGGGATGGCTCGAACGACATCCGGGGGATCGTCACCCTCAAGGCATGCTGACCGAAAGCGCTTGACGAAGACTGAGGCTACGCATGGTCCCTTTGGTCCGTCGGGTTAGCCTTCGGGATCGATCAAGAGATGGCGAAGACGTCCGCTACGCTGGTGCCTGGATATGGTGCCTGGGCTCGCTCCCTTAGATCGCAGTGCCACACCTGATGCCAATCCTTCCAGCACCAGGAAGCACAAGTTGTGTGGGGCAGGATGCAGAACCAATCCGATAGTTTCCGTCGGGACTGATGACGGATGGGAGGGCAGGTGAAGACTCAAGGAGCTTCGAAGTCCCGGGGATTGGGAGAGGCCAGAACGCGTGCGATCGCGGACGCCGCGGCGATCGCACCGTTTTCACACGCGTAGGCCAGTTTGGTGCGGGTCGCGGCATCGCGCATACCCGAATCTTCGATGGCAGTTCGAACCGACCGCGCGAAGGTAGGAGTGCCGACCTGGCGGGGTCGTAAAGCTGTCGCGTTGCCACGGCGTTCACATACGGCAACATTCCACCTCTGCTCCGGCTGCAATCCCATCCCCACGAAGGGGACTCCCGTGGCGCATGCCGTCTGCACAGTCCCTTGACCACCATGAAGGACTGCCGCATCCACCAGCCCCCCTAGCCGGTGAGCCGGCAGCAGACCGGTCACTGTCACATTGGCGGGTACCTCCTTGCGGTCGCCATCAGTAAGGTAATGGGCCACAGGTGCGACGACGTTGATGGGTAGTTTACCCAAGGATCGAAGGGTACCCAGAGCCAGACGTCTGCTTGCTGAAGACCCGAGCGCAAGGTAGACCAGCGGCCGGGGAGAGGACGCAAGATCGTGAACGACGTCGGGCAACTCCCCTGGCAGGTGCGCGAAGATTGGCCCTACCCTCTCATAGTTGGATGGCAACGAATAGCCCTCCAGTTCCCATGGCATAACGGTGAGCAGGTTGTAGTCTGCCTCGAACATCGACGCCATGCTGCGAAGCGGGCGCTTTGAGTTTTCCCGGGCCGCGATTTTGAAGGCGCGTGGGACCAGGGGAGCAGTGTTGTAAAGAGCCCTGAAGGCAGGCATTACCACCGGCTCTACCCACCCTGGGATAGCGAAGAGGCCGTGTTTGGTCTGCTCAACATGAGGACGTGTCAGTGCAAACGGTACCGGGTAGAAGAGTGGAATCCCTTCGGCGCGTGCAGAGATCAGAGAGGTGACGTTGGTGCCGTGCACCACGGCTACAGCTGCGGTCTCACGAATCAGGCGGCGTTCCGCCGCCACCCGGCGGCGCACCAAATCAACGGTGAACGGGTTGCGCACCCCTCGGCCTTGATCCAGCGCCAGCGCCCGAGCTTTTTCTAGCTCATTCCACACCGGTTGCAATTGATGGAAGGTAAACCCAGCGTCGATGATGAAATGAGAGAAGTCCGGTTCGTACCCCAGGAAGACGCACTCATGACGATCGCGAAGTGCTTTTGCAACCTCGATCATGCGGGTTGTTTCAGCCAGATTGAACGTGACCGGTGCGAAAAGGAGAACTGACACGGTGACCTCCTCAGTGGTTGCAGACCGAACTCGGCCCCCGAAACCCGCAGACCGTCCGGTTGATGGAGCCTACTAACCTCAGGGGTCCAGCCGGACGGAGGGGGCTTCGAAGATTGTTCATCCGGTCTACAGGAGGTACTCCGTGTGCCTTATGGAGCGCCAAGCCGCGCAAGCAGATCGCCTGCCCACTCCGTTGCGCGTTCGATCTCACCGTCCAGGAGGGGCCCTTCGTAGCCATGGACGCGGAAGGTTTGCTGCTTGACTTGTGTGTCGAATCCAAGTGAGCGCAACTCGTGTCTCGCCGCCTTTGCCGCGGAACCGGGGAGTCTCGGTTTGTCGACCCGGGTATCGAACGCGAAGGCGGGGATCTCAGTGCTGGGCCGTTCGACTTGGTTGAGCCAATCCCGGATGCCACGGGCCGGCTCATGCGGGGCCGAGTGGGACTTGACGGCGTCAGCTCGGGTGGATGCGCGTGTCATAGAGAAAGCGTGCGTCGGGCCACCAACCACCAACAAGTCGTATCCATCAACTAACGTTGGTGCTGCATCCGAGTCACGCACCTCAACGTCGGCATTGACGGCAAGTCTGGCGCCGATGGCTCGCGCTACCTTCTCGGTATTGCCCCACAGAGACTCGTAGACCACAAGTGCGCGCATCGTTACTCCTAATATAGAGACCACGATTAAGGCCGTATTCACAGCCTATCCGGGATACCTCCCCACGTCTGCCCCGCCTGTTTCATGGTGTTCACGCCTGAGAGCGTTTATGCACCGACTGAAGCGTGGTCATCGAGTTTGCTGGGTGTCCTCGACCGGTCTCCTAGGTGTACTGAGACACCTACGCGACGCTGGGTCGCCGTGAATGCAATGCTCCCACCATGTGTGCGCGGCGTGCCGGGAGGTGGGCCTTCTTTGAGGAACCCATCGCGCAGTTCCAGGAGACGATCCGCATGCTTACCCAGTTTCCTGGGTCCCCTGCCGGCTCACCATCTCGTTGATCCAGCTCGGCGCGAACGGTGAGGTGCAGTTTGGGGGAGTCGGGTAGTCCTTGAGGACCTCAAGGCGCTCACCGATATCAAGCGCTCGAGCACGATGCTCGACGTGTTCAATCCCAATCATCGCCAGACAGTGGTTCATCGCCCACTGAAGCCGATCCGGGGCGTCCTTCATCTCTGCTTCAATAACATCGAGCAGGGCCTGAAGGTCCAGGCCATCGGGACTCTTGATCACTCGTTCCGAAGTCAGTGCCCAACCGGCAGCCGCCACGACGGGATTCAGGTCGGCAAACCAAACGATCCGTAAATCTTCGGCGAACGGGCTCTTCTTCACCACATAGTTGACGAGCCAGTCATGCACTTTGGGTGCACGAGCTTCCCTGAGCATCGAGTCCAGCTCGTCACGTTCGAAAGCCTTCGGGCGGCAGATCAGAAGCGCGACCAACCTTGCAGCTGTATCACCGGTTGCCCAGAGGCTCACTGCAAGGTCGTGTTGAGTCTTCAAACGCTTGGCTACGGCGCGCAGCTTCCCCAGATTTACTCCGTGATCGTCCCCGTGCCTCGCATTCACCACTCTGATTCCGGGATCCTCGAGGGAGGCCAGCTCGGCAAGTACCTCGTCTGTTGTCGTCTCCGTCATCACGGGTTCCTCTTCCTCATGACCCATTGCATCGTGTGACTGCCAAGACTACTGGGAAGACAAAGACCCCGCAGGGTCAGATCCGGTACCGGGCGCGGGGAGGGGTGGGGCGGTGGATGTGTACCTGTGTCCGGTCGGAGTGGTGATTCGGAGGGTGTGTCTGGGTCCTGGGCGTGGGTGGGCTCCCCAGCCGGGTTGTTCTTTGGTGTGGTTGCAGGCTTCGCAGAGTCCGGCGCCGTTGGTGATCGACGTCCGGCCGCTTTGGTGCCAGGGAATGATGTGGTCGTAGTGTCGGATTGGCGCGTCGCAGTACGGGGTGCGGCAGGTGTGGTCCCTTGCGGTGATGAACCGGCGTTGCGCCGGGGTGAAGAGCCGCGCTTTGGAGTCCAGGGCGACCAGATCACCGCTTGTTGGTGTGGTGTAAAGGCGCCGGACCCAGACGTCGAAGGCATGCCGCTCAGCGTCAGCAGGGTCACTGCCAGCGGGGTTGATGTCGGGGTGGATGTCAGTGGGGTGGATGAGGTCCCGGGCCCAGGACGAGGGGACGATGCCGTAGCCGGGGATTCTGGCCGGTTCGCTGTCACCTTGGAGGAGGGCGCGGTCGGTGATGATCACTTGCAGTTCGACGCGGGAGACACCCCCGGGTACCCCGGTGGTGCGTTCGACGAGGGTGTCGGCCATGAGTTGGCCTCGGGATCGGGTGTCCCCGGTCGCCCTGGCGGTATCGGCGTGCCGGGATAGTGCCGTGTAGGCGGTGACGGCTTCCTTCACTGGGAGCAGGGCGGTGAGGTAGGCCATGGTGTCCGGTGCTGGGCGGATGCTGACGAATCGTTCGTTGGCTGCGTGGGCTGCGCGGTTGACCACGGAGCGGGGGTCCCGACGGTAGGCGGCAGCCTTGGCCGCGGCGATGATGGTTTTGTCCCCGCACCCGGTGAAGGTCCCGGTGTCGGGGCTGAGTTCTTCATCGACGGCGGTCCGGTCGGAGCTGGAGAGGCATGCTGTTTCTTTCACTAACAGGGTGGCTCGCCATTCGTTGAGCTGGCCGGTGTGCAGGGCAGCCAGAGTGTGGGGCATCTCGGTGACCAGGGCCTGGGCGAGGCCCAGGAGCCGGTTGCCGCGGGAGGGGGATTCCCGCCGGGCCAACGCGACCTGCGCGCCGATACTTTTGCCCTGCTCCGCGGTTGGCACCCCGGTCTGGGCCTGGTGGTGGCGTTCAGAGCGGTCGAAGGCAACCGCGATCCGGGCCTGTACTCCGGCGATGGCGGATTTGAGGTCCTCCAGGCCGCGGAGCTGGTCGATCATCCCGGCCGGGTTCGTGGCTGGCCTCAGTGCCGTGAGGGCGTCGAGTAAGGCACGCGTGCCAGCATCCGGGCCAGCGCTGCCATCAGCGGTACTGTCATCAGCGGTATTGCCATCAGCGGTATTGCCCAGGCTTGACGGGCCGCGCGGAGCCGTTCCCGGGAAGGGAAGTTCCTTCTCAGTCACTGATGGAGCCCTGCTGCCGTCCATACCTCCATTGTCCCAAACCGCTCCGACACTGCGGAGAATTATGGGGCCTATGTGGACAACTCTCTCAAACAAATATTCGAACCAAAAACCGGCAAAATGGCACCTCGTGACGTAGCACTGACCAGGGAGTAAGTTGGGCGTAAACCCACCGCAGGGGGTAGTACTCAATGAATGGCAAAGCGGCCAGCTCCGACTCTGGAGACTCTCAACGGGCGCCCACGCCGCGGCATCCCAAACCGATTCTTAGTTTGACGGTGAACCCTGCGTTGGACGTTTACACGTCCACTGACCAGGTCATCGGTGGTCATAAACTTCGGTGCTCCGCGAGCCGACTGGAACCGGGCGGCGGAGGAATGAACGCGGCAAGGGTTATCCAGCGACTCGGCGGACAGGTGCTCGCCGTATGCACGGCCGGCGGTCCAACCGGGGAGGCGTATCGTCGCCTCATCGAAGCCGAGCGGATCCCGGTCCTCGTTGCACCCATCGAAGGAAGTACCCGCGAAAGTTTCACCGTCGACGAGACGGGGACGGGCGCCCAATTCCGGTTTGTGCTCGAAGGCCCAGAGCTCAGCAAATCCGAGTGGCGAGCCTGTCTCGCGCTCGTTTCGGAGGCGATTCTGCCGGAAGGGTATGTCATAGCCAGCGGAAGCCTCCCTCCCGGGGTGCCGGACGATTTTTATGCCCGGGTGGCGCGCCTGGCCAGGAAGGTCGGCGCCCGCTGTGTCGTGGATGCCTCGGGTGCAGCACTGTCCGAGGCGCTGGCAGAAGGGGTGTTTCTGGTCAAGCCCAGCCGGCGGGAGCTGGCGACTCATCTCGGCCGGGCGCTTGACACTGAGCAGGCTCAGATTGAGGCGGCGTCGGGCCTGGTCGCCGACCGGGCAGCGGAATATGTCGCACTGACCCTAGGCCATGCCGGGGCAGTGCTTGCATCCGAGGCCGGCACCATCCGGCTACCGGCCCCGTCAGTGCAGGTCGTCAGCACGGTGGGAGCAGGCGACAGTTTTCTCGGGGCATTTGTTCTCCGACTTGCGCAGGGCTCACCCGTTGATAGCGCCTTCCTGACAGCCCTAGCTGCCGGAAGCGCTGCAGCGATGACACCCGGCACAGAACTCTGTCATCGAAACGACATAGCGCGTCTCGAAGCGGAACTGATGGCCCAGCGCGTCCCCTCGCCCGGCACTGACTCGGGCTAGCTCCAGAAGACTGCTACCGCGACGTTGATCAGTGCAAGACCGCCGACGCCGTGCGCCAGTCCCTTAGCGACGTCGTGTCCGGACTTGGCCTTACGGCGGCCGATGAACGCGGCGACAACCACGCCGATGGTCAGGACCAGCTTGACGGCTATTTTGGCGTGGTTCGGGCCGTCGCCGTCGCCCATCTCAGCGAGACCCACCAGCAGCAGGCCCGTGACCAGTTGGGTGAGGGCGCCGATCCACTGCCACTGCGTGACGGTGGGGTGCTTGAATGTGGCCAACCAGCCGCCCACGATGGCGGCCGTACCGAGAATGTGGAGAAAGACGAGCAGAAGGCGAAGGAAGTCCATGGTCCAAGCATAGGGCAGCTGTGCGGACAGGCCCTTGGACTCTGCCACTTGGCCGCAGATGGGTGCACTCTGGAGGCCAACGAGGGCGAAAGGAGCCACCCATGGCTGAACACCAGCGGGCCTTACGGGCGGTCAAGTCCTTCCATACCGCCGCCTGGTTCTCCATCGAAGCATGCATGGTTTACCTGCTTTACTCCGGGTTACGGGGAAGGACAGACCAGCGGGCGGGAGTCGCTGCAGCCGTTGTCGGCAGCGAGCTTGTTGTTTTTGCCGGCAACGGGTTTCATTGTCCGCTCACCCCACTGGCCCAACGCCTCGGCGATTCCACCGGTTCGGTGACCGATATCTACCTACCCAGGTGGTTCGCCCACAACCTGCCCGCAATCCATGTGCCGCTGATCTTTTTTGCTGTCTGGACCCACGCCCGGAATATTGCACGCGCGCGTCTGGTCTAGAGCGCCCTGCTGAGGCTGCGCCGTAGCAGGATGGAGCCGAGGGTCAGCAAAGCCACAGCCATCCCTGCGAGCACCGCAAGCTGCGGAAGAATGTCAGTCAACGTGCCTTCATGTCGTTGGATCTCAGCGAACGCGTCGTAAGCCCACCGGTGCGGGGTCACCCGGGACACTGTCTGAAGGGTGTCGGAGAAGAACTCCGGGGGCACCATCGAGCCGCCCAGACCGGCCAACACGAGACCGAGGCCCACGCCCACTCCCGAGGCGGCGCTGTCGTTATCCATGACCGAGCCGATCACCATCGCTGCAGCAGCGGAGACCGCACAGAAGAACGCCAAAACGAGTCCTGCCAACCACGGATCGCCCCACTGCACGCCAAACAGCACAGCAGTGCCAACCATGATGTACGCCCCCTGGACAACGGCAATGCCGAACCGTCCCAGTGCCTGCCCCGCCACAGCCTGCCAGCTTGTCACCGGGGCGGCCATCACGCGGGAGATCACCCCGAGACGCCGCGCGTTGATGAGGGTCGCAGCCCCGGTGAGGGAGCTCAGGAAGACGAAAAGCAGAAGTTGCTGGGTGGCGCCCAGATCGAACCGTCCCAAGCCCAAAAATTCCTGCGATACGTCGTCGGTGTCCACGATTTCCAGTCCGGGGGGTACCACAGAAGTTTCCGCCCGCTCCAGGGCGGTGGTCGCCTCGGCCGCGCTGACGCCCGCTTCCTGGAGGAGCGATCGCTGTAGCTGTGCTGTGCTGACCGTCTGGACTGACGTCCGCACCTCCTGCAGTACGGCCTGTGCCGAGGCCTGCGACGCTGATATCACCTCGAGGTCGGCCTCCTGACCCGCGGAGTAGTCCGCGGCGTCGTCATCGCTGATGAAAATGCCGACGTCGATTCGGGCACGGCCCAGCTGCTGTTTCACCGTTTCCTCACCGGCAAACGACACCTGGAGGCCATCTTCTTCCAGCTGAACCTTCAAAGCACTTTCCAGGGCAGTACCGGACCCGCCCGACAGCGCCACCTGGGACCGTCCGCTATTGGCCCCGAATTGGGAGCCGAGCAACAGAATGAGGAGCAAAGGAAAAATGAAGACAAAAAAGATGTTCGACCTGTCCCGGAGGAAACGTTGAAACTCTACCAGGGCAATTCCCATGATGTGTTTCACAAGCGGGCACCCCGGTCCGGCAGCAGGCGCGATATCACGGTGGCAAGGACTGCAAATCCCAGCATGATCGCCAGGGGGACAGCGACGTCCGCCACCCCACCGCCTCCGGAGGTGATGCCGAGTCCGCGAATGAACGCTGAAATAGGGTTAAAGTCCATCAGTGTCGCGACAATCCCTGAGGTCTGCAAAGGAAAAAAGGCTCCGCCTGCGACTCCCAGCACCATGGCCAGGATCGATTGGGCGACATTCGCCTGTTCGGCGCTTCGCACGAGTTTCGCGACGACAAAGGTCAGGCTCGTTGCCGCCGCCGCAACCGCCAGGATCAGGAGCCCCACCACAGCCGGGGACCCAAACGAGACGTCAAACAACAGGCTACCGACCGTCAGCAGGATGGACGAGGCAACCACCCCCAGAATGAACCCGACCAGGGCCTTCGCCCAGATGATGGTACCGGGAGCGACGGGAGCTGACCGTAGCCTGGTCAGGGTGCCACCTTCCCGCTCCGCCAGCAGTCCCAGAACACCAAACCCGACGGTGAACAACAGGAACAAACCGGTCTGACCAGCCACTAGTGAGCCGCTGAGTGACAGTTGCTCGGCGGATGCCTGGCCTTCCGAAAGGGTCAAGGCGGCCGGGCCAGCGGCTGTCCGTTGCGCCAGGCCGGTTAGCTCGTCCTCCGGAAGCCCGGCCATACCGCCTGCCGTGGCAGTCACGGTGCCCGCAGCGAACTGCTGAAGCACCCCGTCCACCACCGAGATCAGCACATTGGTTTCGATGCTTGCAACATCACCTTCGATGACCTGGACGGTAGAGGCCTCCCCGGAAGTTACCGCAGTCGTGAACCCTTCCGGCAGGATGAGCCCCAGCTCAGCCCCGGTATCCCTTGTTTCGCCGCTGACCTCGTCGGCAGCCACCCTGGTGACGGTGACGTCCATCATGGGGAGGGTATCGAGGGCCTCGAGGAGCGCTTCCCCGAGCTGGCCGCTGTTTTCAGAACTTGCGACGACGACGGCGGGCTGCAAGTCGACGCTGTCCGTTCCGCCACCTCCAAAGGAGAGGTTCAGAACCCCCATCAAGGCCAACGGAACGAGGAGGGAGAAGATGAACACCGACCGGTCCCGGATCCGCAGCCTGAGGTCATTGGAGACCATGGTCCTGAGCCCGCGCACATCAATCCCGCAGGGCTTTGCCGGTGAGGTGCAGGAAGACCGATTCCAGATCGGGCCTGACGATCTCCACCGAAGTCAGCGCCATTCCCGCACCGCCGGCCTCGGCCACAATGGGTGCCAAAAGACCTGGCCCGTTGTGGACGGTCAACAGCAGGTTTGAGGGACCACTATCGACCTGTTGTACGCCCGGGAGCTGCCGCAGCGCCGTGGCTGCGTTACTGGTGCTGCCGGTGCCGCGCAGATCGATGCGGTCCACCCCGCCGGTCAGTTCGACCAACTGATTCCGGGTGCCCTCCGCCTGAATCCGGCCCTGATCGATGATCGCGATCCGGTCGCAGAGCCGTTCGGCTTCCTCCATATAGTGGGTGGTGTACAGGACAGCCATTCCCTCCGAGGCAAGAGTCTCAACGGATTCCAGGATGGAATTGCGCGACTGTGGGTCTACCCCCACGGTTGGCTCATCCAAAATCAGCAGGGTGGGTCGGTGGAGCAGGCCGATGCCAATGTTCAACCTGCGTTTCATCCCGCCGGAGAATTTCTTGGTCTGCTCTCGCGCACGGTCGCCGAGGCCAATAAGGTTCAGGACCAGGTCCGTCCGCTGCCTCAGTTCCTTCCCCCCAAGCCCTTGCAACCGGCCAAAGAACATCAGATTCTCTTTGGCCGTCAGATCCGGGTAAATGGCAAGTTCCTGAGGGACGAGCCCAATGTGCCCTTTTACCCGGGTGCTGGTCGGCGTCATGACCGCACCCATGAGTTCGACCGATCCGGAGTCGGCAGGGATCAGTCCCGCCACCATTGAAATGATTGTCGTTTTACCTGCGCCGTTGGGGCCCAAGAGCCCATACGTTTCGCCGGCTTCAATGTGGAAGGAGACGTCGTTGACAACGGTGTGGTTGTCATAGCGCTTCACCAGGGAGTTCACTCCCAGGATTGGAGCGCTCTGAAGCTGGCTGGCGGCCGTCATGACGGTTCCACGGGATCGTTGGCCGATGTCAGCCGGCGGGTCAGATGGGCTGCACTGCCCAAAATTACTGAGCCGTGCCAGGTCGCGTAGGCAACAAGAACGTTCATGAGGTGAGCCTCGGGTGGGGAGGGAACCACTTAGGCCACTGGCCAGACAACTTTGGTGATCCACTTTGACGGGTCGGGCTCCGCCTCCGGATCAGTTAAATAGGACTCCCAGGCGATATCCGCGGGGGTGAGGCCCGCCGACTCAATTGCGGCCTGAAGGAGCTCGTAGGTTTGGCCAAGGGTGTCGAACGGACCAACATGGATGGCCTCAAAGGCATCGGTCTCGGGTAACACCGACTGCGACACTCCGTCGGCTTCTGCGAAGTGTCCTGCGATCGGGAACCCAGCCTCCACGTCGATGGTCTCGCTCGGCATCCCATGGTAAAGAGCGAAGGGTGGACCGGCAGGGTTGGTGCCCTGCGTCTGGGTCGCGGCCATTACCCGATGGAATGCACGACCGAAGAAGTCAGTGAGCGAGTCCATCGGAACACGCTCGCGAACCACTGCAACAGGTTGTTCCAGGGTATGAACTTTTGTGGGTTGGGGTGCATTGTCACTCATTCCAATAGGGTGTCGGCCGGGAGTTAGCGGTGACAGGGCCTTACGACCCTATTCAGGCAGGGTTGCTGGCGGGACTTTAGACTCTGCTTCTGCCGGGTCTGGCTCGCCAAGATGGAGCCATGACTTCAACAGCGAGTGCAGACGTGTACGTGGTGTGGCTGCAAGACGTGGGAATAGCTGACGTGCCTTCGGTCGGAGGTAAGAACGCGTCACTCGGCGAGCTCACGCGTTCCCTCCTCGGGTCGGGTGTGCGGGTCCCCGACGGTTTCGCCACTACTGCGTCGGCCTACCGGGCCTTCATCGCCGTCAACGGCATTGAACCCGGCATTCGTGACACGGTCAACCGGTATCATGCTGGCGAGTCGACGTTGCGGGAAGCAGGAGAGACCATTCGGGCATTGATACTGGAAGGCGAATTTCCTGCAGACATCGCCGCCGAGATCACTGGGCACTATCGGGCGCTGTCTTCCCGGACCGGCAGGCCGTCAGCCTCGGTGGCAGTGCGTAGCAGTGCGACGGCAGAGGACCTCCCCGACGCAAGCTTCGCAGGTCAGCAGGAGACGTTTTTGAACATTTCGGGAGAACGCGAACTCCTTGAAGCCTGCAGACGGTGTTTCGCCTCGTTGTTCACCGATCGGGCGATCAGCTACCGGGAGATGAAGGGATTCGACCATGTGAGCGTCGCCCTGTCGATCGGCGTGCAGCTGATGGTGCGTTCGGATCTTGGTGCGTCGGGGGTGATGTTTTCCATCGACACGGAGTCAGGTTTTCCGCGCAGCGTGGTGATCAGCGCAGCCTGGGGCCTGGGAGAGACTGTCGTTCAGGGAAGTATCAACCCGGATAAATACCAGGTCTTCAAGCCGTTGCTTGCCACACCCCACTTTGTTCCGATCATCGAGAAGACGGTGGGCTCCAAGGAACGAAAAATGGTGTACAGCCGCGGTGGGCACGCACGCACGCGGACGATAGAAACGACCGATCTGGAGCGGGAGTCAATTGTACTTTCCGACCACGAGATCCTGACGCTGGCCCGCTGGGCTGTCTCGGTGGAAGAGCATTACGAGCGGCCGATGGATATGGAGTGGGCCAAGGACGGATCAACCGGGGAGCTCTTCATGGTCCAGGCCCGCCCGGAGACCGTTCAGGCGCAACGCAGCGAAACCACGTTCAACGTGTATCACCTGCGGGAGTCGGGGCGGCGTCTCCTCTCAGGCGCGGCCATTGGCGAGGCAATCGCACACGGCGACGCCTGTGTTGTGCTTGATGCGCAGGACATCGACAAGTTTCGGGACGGCGCCATTCTGGTCACCAGGATGACCGATCCGGATTGGGTACCGGTGATGAAACGGGCGGCGGGGATCGTGACCGATCATGGCGGTCCCACCAGCCATGCGGCGATTGTCAGCCGGGAATTGGGCGTACCAGCCGTGGTGGGTACCGGGAACGGAACCTCGCTGCTTGAGGATGGATCGGCGATTACCATCTCGTGTGCTGGCGGTGAGGATGGGGGAGTGTACGAGGGAACGCTCGCCTTTGAGGTGGAGGAAGTTGACCTCGGCGCCCTGCCGGAGACCAACACCGCGGTCATGGTCAATATCGCCAGCCCCGCCGCTGCCTTCCAATGGTGGCGGCTCCCGGCGGCAGGCGTTGGCCTGGCACGGATGGAATTCATTATCAACAACCTCATTCGTATCCATCCGATGGCACTTGTTCACCCGGAATTGGTGACTGATCCCGACGAGATGGCGCAGATCAGACAGCTCACCCGCGGTCATGACACTTTGCTTGAATACTTCGTTGACGTTCTCTCACGGGGCATCGCAAAAATCGCAGCACCTTATTACCCGGGCCCGGTCATCGTCAGGCTCAGCGACTTCAAAAGCAACGAGTACGCCCATCTGATTGGTGGAAGCTATTTTGAGACCGCAGAAGAGAATCCGATGCTGGGGTTCCGCGGGTCCTCGCGCTACTATGACGAGCGTTACCGGGAAGGATTTGCGCTTGAATGCCGCGCAATCAAGCGGGTCCGCGAGCAGCTTGGCTTTGCGAACGTCCTGGTGATGGTGCCGTTCTGCCGCACGCTCCGCGAAGCAGAGCTGGTCATCGAGGTAATGGCGGAGAACGGTCTGGTCCGGGGGGACGAAGGACTGCAGATCTACATGATGTGCGAAATACCGTCAAACGTTATTCTTGCCTCGGAGTTCGCCCGGCACTTTGACGGGTTTTCGATCGGTTCCAATGATCTGACACAACTGGTCCTTGGCGTCGACCGCGATTCGGAGCATTTGGCACAACTGTTTGACGAACGAGACGAGGCCGTCAAGTGGATGATCTCGCGTGCCATCGACAAAGCTCACGCGGCGGGAATAAAGATCGGCATTTGTGGACAGGGACCAAGCGACCACGAGGATTTCGCGGCGTTCCTGGTCGAGCAGGGGATCGACTCAATCTCGCTGAACCCCGATACTTTTCTCCGCACAGTCCAGGTCATCGCCGAGGCAGAGAAGTCACGAGTAGCTTCGAAACGCCAGACAGGTCAGAACCGCCAGACAGGGCAGTAGGGCAGCGCGGGCTTATGGGCGCTTATTCCAGCCTAGGGGCGCTTATTCCAGCCCAGCACGCATAGCGTCATCCAACCGACCGCCCCAGGCGAGCGGCGCAGCGATTCGGAACCGTCGCCCGCTGATGCTTTCGGGAACGATTCGAACAAAATGATCCTTCTTGCCGGCCTCCCAGGGAACGAGCAGACGGCCCACAGAGTTGAGCACCTCCGGAGTGCGGTCCAGCCTGTACGCGGGACCTTTAACAACGACACTCCAGGCGATAACCCCCTCCTTGTCTACTCCGTCCGCCTCCAGTGCAACCCGCTGGCCCAAAGCGGCGGCCAACTTGGAACCGTGGCCTGTCCGAAAGATGAAATCCCCGCCGTCGATTCTGTAGTTGATGGGGAAAATCTCGGGCTGCTCGTTGGCCCAGACTGCTAGCCGGCCGATCGAACCTCGTCGGAAGAGTTCCCAGCATTCTTCAGGGGAAAGGGTAGTGGTCCTGGGTATTTCAGCG
Organism: Arthrobacter sp. Bz4; assembly: GCF_003075455.1. Lineage (GTDB taxonomy): Bacteria > Actinomycetota > Actinomycetes > Actinomycetales > Micrococcaceae > Arthrobacter_D. The sequence continues at coordinate 103,388 of NZ_QDAE01000003.1, read as the reverse complement.
CCGGTAGTCATGACCCCGAGCCTAGATCGATCTGCGGCCAACTCCTAGGGCCCAAAGACCCTTCAACGAGTGAGTTGGCCGCTGCCAGCCGCCTAGTCGTCATGCTTAACTTTATGAATCGGGGTAATCACCGTGGGACAGGGCAGATGACCAAGCACCCCGTGGGCAGTCGAGCCCAGCAGTAGCCGCCTGAAGCCTCCCCGACCGCGACTCCCGATCACAAGTAGGTGGGCGCCGGCTGCTGTCTGAACCAGGGCCGCCGCGGGTTTGGCGTCGGTCACCATCACCTTTCGCACGAGAAGCCCCGGGTAGTCCTCCCGGACGCCCGAAACGGTTTCAGACAACACGACCTGTTCCTCCTCTTCGAGGGCTTTGTCGAGGCTGGGCGAAAGGAGGCCCTTGTCGAGGAGATGGTTCGGCGTGTTCAGGGAATACACCACAATTAATTCCTGGCCATTCCGGTCGGCTTCGGCTGCGGCAAAGGCGACCGCCTGGGTGGATTCCTCCGAACCGTCGACGCCAACAACAACTCCCTTCCCGTTTCCCGCATGATCCCCAATGACTGCGACTGGGCAGGTGGCGGTTGCCGCGATCTGCAGAGCCCTATCCGTGAGCGTGCCACCCAGGTGGGCGCTGCCGGAGCCAACCACCAGCATTGACGCGTTGGCCGAGAATTCGCCGAGCGCCCCAGCGACACTGCCCTCCAGCAGCTTGGTGGTGATGTCGACGCCGGTGCTCCCGCGGACACGTTGTGCCGCGGTTTCCAGCAGCTTCTGCCCGTTGTCCATCAGGCTCTCCGTCCAGGGAATCGCCTCGGTGACCCAGCGGTCGTCAACGACGTGCAGAATAATCAGCGGCACTCCATAACGATCGGCGCGAGCGGCTGCCCAGGTCACCGCCGCCTGACCACGAGCATTATCAGTGGTTGCAACGGCTATCGGTTTTGACGATTCCATGGTGGCCTCCCAGCGCGATGGTTAGGAGACCTACTGTCCTGCACCGCACCACAACCCGATAGGGCCCAAAGTCACGAGTACCGTGATCCGAAGGGGCAGCTGGGAGCACTACTTCAGCAAAGCCACATCAGAGACCAGATCGATGTGTGACTGCATCGCCGCCGCGGCCGCCGTCGGGTTCCCGGAACGGATCGCCTCGGCGATGATCCGATGCGACTTCAGTGACTGTTCGGGCCGCCCCGGCTGACTCAGTGACTCAATCCGGGTCTCCAATACCATCTCCGCGATGAACGCCATCAGTTGGGCCAGCACGGGGGAGTGGGCGGCGGAGGTGACCGCCTGATGGAACGACTCATCACCCTGGGTGCCCCGACCGCCCGCCGTCACCTCGGTGGCCATTGCTTCAAGGGCAGCGTCAATAGCCGCCAGGTCTGCTGCGGTCCGCCGGGAAGCGGCAAGGGCGGCCAGTTTCACCTCGAGGGTGCTGCGTGCTTCGGTGATCTCGGGCAGCCTGGTCTGATGCTCACGTAGCTTCCTGATCACCGTTGCCAAGCTCGGCCGATACACCAGCACCGCCCCCGTGCCGTGCTGCACATCGATTACGCCCAGCACTTCGAGGGCCACCAGCGCCTGAGCCAGTGTCGCCCGCGAAACTCCTAGTTGTTCGGCAAGGATTCGCTCAGCGGGCAGGAGATCACCGGGCCCCAGTTGGGCGTCCTCGATGTAGACGAGGATCTGCTCGACCAGCTGCTCATAGAGTCGTGGCCGGGGTGCGCGGCCAAGCTGCCGTGGGTCGGGCAGTGCGTTCATCAGCGGTCCTCAACGTCAGTGGGGAGATGTCATGCCAGTTTAGGGGGCGAGCAGGTCACAATTGACAAATGGATCAGTGTCTAACAGTCTAGTCCAGTGCGCCGGTAACGTGCGTCACATCACACTTTCACTGGCGAAAGAAGACCTATGTCCGTCCCACTCCTCTCAATCATCATCCTGGCAGCGATGTTCCTCATCGCTACCTTGCTGCCCGTCAATATGGGTGCCCTCGCCTTTGTTGGCGCTTTCCTGCTGGGTGCAGTCTTCCTCGGCATGGAAACCGATGACATCATTGCCAACTTCCCCGGCGGCCTGTTCCTCACCCTGGTTGGCGTCACCTATCTCTTTGCGATCGCCCAAAACAACGGCACGATCGACCTCCTGGTCAGCGGAGCGGTCAAACTTGTCCGCAGCCGGGTGGCCCTGATCCCGTGGATCATGTTCGTCATCACGGGCGTCATCACCGCCGTCGGCGCGCTCGGCCCCGCAGCCGTAGCAATCATGGCACCCGTCGCGCTCGGTTTCGCGGCCAAGCACAAGATCAGCCCGCTGCTGATGGGCATGATGGTGGTGCACGGCGCACAGGCCGGCGGCTTCTCGCCCATCGCCGTCTACGGCGTCATCGTCAACGGCATTGTCGCCGACACCGGCTTCGACTACAGCCCCATGGCACTCTTCCTCTCCAGCCTCATCTTCAACTTCCTCATCGCCGTCGTCCTGTTCCTGGTTCTCGGTGGCCGGAAACTGTTCTCCGCCCGGGTCGAGCAGTTCGTCGAAAACGCAGCCGATGCCCGGATGCACGCCAGCGTGGGCGCTCGCGCCTCGGGTGCCGACGTCGACTTCCGCGGTACCGGGTCGGGCACCGACTCGCTCAAGGGCAAAGCCAAGCCAGCCAGCGACGGCGCCGTCGGCACCGAGAACAAGCAGACTCTCGCGCAGTTCGCCACCATCGCCGGTCTGATCGTCCTCGCCGTCGTGGCGCTGGGCTTCAAGGTCGACGTCGGCTTCGTTGCCATCACCATCGCCGTCGCCCTCGCCTTGATCTCTCCACGGTCCCAAAAGGGTGCGGTCGAAAAAATCAGCTGGTCAACGGTGCTCCTGATCTGCGGCATGCTCACCTTTGTGGGTGTCCTGCAGGAAGCCGGAACCATCGAATACGTGTCCGACGGTGTCGCCAGCCTCGGCATGCCGTTGCTCGCTGCCCTGCTGATCTGCTACATCGGTGCAGTCGTCTCCGCGTTCGCCTCCTCCACGGCGATCCTCGCCGCGCTGATTCCGCTAGCCATCCCGTTCCTGGAATCCGGTGAAATCGGAGCGATCGGCGTCATCGCCGCCCTGTCCATCGCCTCCACCGTGGTTGACGTTTCCCCGTTCTCCACCAACGGTGCGTTGGTACTTGCCAACGCCCCCGAGGGCACTGACAGGGACCGCTTCTACAAGCAGATCCTCGCCTACGGCGGCATCATCGTCGTCGTCGGACCGCTGGTCGCCTGGCTGGTCCTCGTGGTGCCGGGCTGGCTCTAGGCCCTGAACGCCGGAACCGGACACCCCACTGAAAGGAAAAAGATCACCATGACCGACGTTATTACCAGCCCCGCAGAGCGGTCCGGCCCACTCGCCGGCACCCTCGTGGTGGACCTTAGCCGCGCCCTGGCCGGACCCCACGCTGCAATGATGCTGGCCGACCTTGGTGCCCGCGTGATCAAAGTGGAGAACCCCGGTTCCGGCGATGACACCCGCGGCTGGGGCCCACCCTTCGTGGGGCCCGAGGACAACCCGCAGGCCACATATTTCCTGTCCTGTAACCGGAACAAGGAATCGATCGCCCTGGATCTGAAGAGCGACGACGGGAAGAAGGTCCTGACCGCCCTGCTGGAACGGGCCGACGTCGTCGTCGAAAACTTCCGGCCGGGTGTCCTGGACCGCCTGGGATTCTCGACCGAAGCAATGCACCAGCTCAACCCCCGCCTGGTCGTCCTCTCCATCACCGGGTTCGGGCACGACGGACCAGAATCCAGCCGGAGCGGGTACGACCAAATCCTGCAGGGCGAGGCAGGCCTGATGTCACTCACCGGGCCCAGCCCGGATGACCCGCAACGCGTCGGTGTGCCGATCGCTGACCTCCTCTCCGGGATGTACGGGGCGTACGGCGCCCTGGCGGCACTGCTGGAAAGGGAAAAAACCGGCAAGGGCCAGGTGGTTCGGACCTCGCTGCTTGCCGCGCTGGTCGGTGTCCACGCGTTCCAGGGCACCAGGACCACTGTCGCCGGCGAGGTGCCGAAGGCGCAGGGCAACCACCACCCGTCCATCGCACCCTACGGCCTCTTCAACTGCGACGCCGGGAAGGTCCAGATCAGCGTCGGCAGCGAGAAGCTGTGGCAAAAGTTCGCCACAACCTTCGGGCTCGACGCCGACCGCGCCGAGTTCGCCAGCAACGGTGATCGTGTGCGTAACCGCGACCTGCTGATCGGCGAGATCGAACAGGCTTTCGCCGCGTACGAGTCGGAGCCCCTGCTGGCAAAGCTCAACGAAGCCGGCATTCCGGCGGGCAAGGTCCGGTCCCTCGATGAGGTGTACGAGTGGGAGCAGGTGAAGTCGCAGGGCCTGCTGATCGACGTCGAGCACCAGTTGCTGGGCAAGGTCAGCCTCCCCGGCCCCCCGTTGCGGTTCTTCGATGGCTCCGAGCAGGAGACCACCAACTCAAGCCACACCGCGCCTCCGCTGCTGGACCAGGATGGTGCCGACATCCGGCGCTGGCTGGACGACGCGCTGGCGAAGGACTCCTAGCATGACGACGACCCAGCCGGTGCGCCATCTCACGGCAGCGGAACTGATTGACGTGGTTCTTGATCCGGGTACCTTCACCGCCTGGGATAAACCTGTGCCCGGCCCGCACCCGGACGCGGGGTACGAGCGGGAGCTGCAGGCCGCCCGGGAGAAGAGCGGCGTGGACGAGTCGGTCATCACCGGCGAGGGCCTGATCCGCGGCCGCCGCGTGGCAGTGATCGTCTCCGAGTTCCGGTTCCTTGCCGGTTCCATCGGGCTGGCGGCCGCCAATCGGATTGTCGAGGCAGTCGAACGGGCCACCCGGGAGGAACTTCCGTTGCTCGCCGGGCCCGCATCCGGCGGCACCAGGATGCAGGAGGGCACCCTCGCGTTCCTGTCGATGGTGAAGATTTCGGCTGCCGTGCGCACCCACCGGCGGGCGCGGTTGCCGTACCTGGTGTATCTGCGGCACCCGACCACCGGCGGCGTCATGGCGTCCTGGGGCTCCCTCGGCCACGTGACCGTCGCTGAACCTGGCGCGTTGCTCGGCTTCCTTGGCCCGCGGGTCTACGAGGCGCTGTATGGCACCCCGTTCCCCGAGAACGTGCAGATCTCCGAGAACCTGTACGACAAGGGGCTCATTGATGCGGTCGTCCCTCCGGAGCTGCTCCCCGAAATCGTTGACCGCGCGCTGAACGTTCTGACGCAGCAAGCAACAGCACCGGTGCCACCTCCGGCGACCCTCGACGTCGTACCCTCCCCGGTGGACGCCTGGACCTCCATCGAGATTTCCCGCAACCGGCGTCGCCCCGATCTGCGAAGACTGCTCAGCTGGGCCGCCCAGGATGTACTGCCGCTCAACGGCACTGGCCAGGGCGAAAAGGACCCCGGTCTCCAGTTGGCGCTTGCCCGTTTCGGCCACCAATCGTGCGTGGTGTTGGGCCATAACAGGTCCCGGGTGGCACCGGAAAGCTCAATGGGTCCTGCGTCGCTGCGCGAGGCGCGACGAGGCATGAAACTGGCCGAAGAACTTGGCCTGCCCTTGCTGACCGTGATTGATACCGCTGGCGCCGCACTGTCCAGAGAGGCGGAGGAGGGTGGTCTTGCGGGCGAAATCGCCCGATCGCTTTACGACCTCATCGGCTTGCAGTCACCAACGGTTTCGGTGCTGCTCGGACAGGGCGCCGGCGGGGGAGCGCTGGCGCTCCTCCCTGCGGACCGCACCATCGCCGCCCACCACGCCTGGCTGTCACCGCTGCCACCCGAGGGGGCCAGCGCGATCATGCACCGGAGCACCGAGTTCGCGCCGGCGCTGTCCGAAGCGCAAGGGGTCAATGCAGCGTCGTTGCATGCCAACGGGCTGGTCGACCACCTGGTGGACGAGCGCGATGACGCCGCCGAGGAAGCCAAGGCGTTTTGCCTCCGGATGGGAGCAGCTATCGAGTACGAGCTGTCGTCTCTGGCAGGGGAATCCATTGACACCCTCCTGACCCGGCGGACCGCCAAGTATCGCGATCTGGGGCCCCGATTGACTGCTCCGACGGGTTAGCAGGGACGCCTGGGTACGCTTCTCAAGTGCGGTGGGAAACACCCGGTGGGGTACGCTGAATCGACACCCACAATCTGGAGACGACCATGCAACTCGACACCTCAGAGCTGACCCCAGTCATCAACCGCCTCAAGCGCGCGCAGGGCCAATTGGCTGCTGTGACCCGCATGCTTGAGGAGGGTAAAGACTGCAAGGACGTCATCACCCAGTTGGCTGCCGTGTCGAAGGCTTTGGACCGTGCAGGGTTCGCGATCATTGCCACCGGGCTGGAGCAATGTCTTACCAGCGACGACGCCACCATGGACAAAAAAGATCTCGAAAAGTTGTTCCTGTCCCTCGCCTAACCGGCCCTGAACGTCACACGGCGCCCCGGGGGCCGTCCGCTATTGCGGGCGGGCGGTTTGGATGGCATAGTTCGGTCCGTGCGGGGCGCCGCAGAGCTCTCGCGCTGCCCGGTCTCGACCCCCACACTGACTCAACGGTGAGGTTTCATGTCCCACAGCAATAGGCTCGGTCCGGTCGATCCTCGCGTTAAGGATTCCGTCCAGCAGGATGCCGTCCAGAGTCCCTCCCTGGTAGACCTTCTCGGCCGCACCGCTGATGGAGATCAGGAGGCTTTCGCTGCCCTGTACAGGCAGACCTGCAAACGGGTCTACGGGCTGGTGCTGCGGGTGATCCAAAATGCAGCAATTGCGGCGGAAGTGGTGCAGGAGGTGTATCTGATGCTGTGGGCGTCGTCGGGCCAGTTCGACGCCGATCGAGGCTCTCCCCAAAGCTGGATTTTGACCCTCGCTCACCGGCGCGCCGTCGACCGGGTGCGTAGCGAGCAAAGTTCTGCCGGACGTGACGCGGCGTACAGCCTGCGGTCAGCGGCAGTCCGACCGGACAGCGTTGAAGAAACGGTGCACCACACCCTGATGTCAGAGAGCGTCAGAAAGTGTCTTGGATCCCTCACCGACCGGCAGGCAGAGGCCATCAGCCTGGCCTACTACGGCGGAATGACCTATGTCGAAGTCGCTGAGACGCTACAGATCAAGCTTCCCACCGCCAAATCGCGGATTCAGGCAGGGCTGACCCGCCTGCGGGACGCCATGGAAGCCGACGGCTACGACGCCCTCTCCCGGTGAGCAGGAAGAAAGACAACCTTATGGACCCATACCTTCAACAGTGGTTCACGCGCCTGGCCGTCATGACGTCCGGGCTTGACCTCAACTCGGTCTGGGACAACTACACAGAAATCGGTGGCACCTGCGACATCGTCGAGTTCAAGGCGTACATTCACGGCCTGATGCAGCTCGAGCAATTCCAGCGGGACATGGTCTCCCACGCAATTAACGAGATGCTCGATGACAAGGATTCACCAGTGCGCCGTGCGGCGTACACAACCGACGACGTTTCCCTCGCCACAGGTGTCCCCACCGAAAGCAGCTTCGAAAGCCTGACCGATCCAGCGCTGCGACGCCTGACGACGACGGCGGCTGCCCTGTTCCCAGTCAACCAGGCCGAATCGCTGCGGCTACAGTCGTTGCATCGGACCGGGCTGATGGGGTCGGCTCCCGAGGAGCGATTCGACCGGATCACCCGACGGGCACAAGAGCAGTTTGGTGTCAGCTCTGCCTCGATTGCCCTGATCGGCCAGCACCGCCAGTTCATCAAATCGGTGACGGGTCCCATCGGTGAGAATGTCCCGCGCCGGATTTCCTTCTGTGACCAGACCATTCGCAGCGAACGGGTGATGGTGGTGCGTGATGCGCTGGCGGACAGCAAATTCCGGAACAATCCACTGGTGCAACTGAAACCGCACATCAGGTTTTATGCAGGATATGCGCTGCGTGGCCCCGGTGGTTGGCCGGTCGGCACGCTGTGCATCATCGATGACCGTCCGCGAGACTTCTCGGCGGCCGATGAGCTGGCCTTAAAGCAGTTGGCCGCCGAAGCCCAGAACCAGATGGAGATGAATCGGTCCTAGGACTCCAGCGGCCAACAGCCTGTCCGGGCTACTTCGCGGGAGTCATCGACATGGGCAGAACCCGCCGCATGACATCAGACAGCGTAATGACGCCGATGAACTTGCCATCGTCCATCACGGCGGCAAGCTGAACACTCGCGCTCCGGATCTGAGCCAACGCCTCATAGACCGGAACATCGGCCTCCAGCAGGAAGGCTGCACCGGCCAGCTCACGGACCTGGCGATCCGCTGGCTCGAGGAGCGTGTCCCGAACGTGGATCACCCCGGGAGGAGTACCGGCGTCGCCCTGCACCAGGATGCGGAGGTGCTTCGACCGCGCCGCCGCTTCCTGGACATCGGCCATCGTGGCAGTGTCCGGCACCACCGTGGGTGCGCCGCCGGGAGCGATGAGTGAGCGAACCGTGAGGCTTTCCAGTTCCAGCGCACCCGACAGTTGCGTCTGGTAGGACGCCTCGAGTGCCCCAGTTGCAGCGGAATGCTCGACCAGGTGACGAATCGACCCGGCGTCCAACCCGCCGGCCGCAGCCCGGTTCACAGGTGTGACACCGCTGGCAGCGACGAGGCGGTTCGCGATGGCATTGACCCAGACCAGCAGAGGCCGGACGAGCCAAATGAAGCCGCGTGACGGCAGTCCGATGAGCTTGGCAGACCGCTCGGGGTGGGCAATGGCCCACGACTTGGGCGCCATTTCTCCTACGACGAGGTGAAGGAAGGTCACAAACAGGAGGGACAGCCCAAACGCTGTACCGCCGGCTATTGCCTCCGGGATGCCCCAGGATGCGAGTACCGGACCCAGCCAGGCATCAACAGCCGGTTTGGTGATCGCGCCGAGAGCAAACGTGCAGGCGGTAATGCCCAGCTGGGCACCCGCAAGCATGATGGTGAGTTCGTTGATACCCCGCAGCGCGGCACGCGCTGAACGGTTGTTGGCCGCCTCGGCCTCAAGCCGATAGCGGCGTGCACCCAACAGGGCGAATTCGATCACGACGAAGAATGCACTAAGGACGATGAGTAGCACCGTTACCAGGGTTACGATCATCGGGTTTCCTCACTGGTTTCATCAGCTGCGTCGGTGCGGCGCTCAGCGCGCTCACCGGCGTCGGCGTTCTCTGGGGTGAGCTCGATCAGCCGCACCAGCAACTCGCTCGGTACATGCCGGGTTACTTCGAGGACTTCGACGTCGAGCACACGGCGGACGGGCTCATCCTCGACCAGGTCGCGGGGATCGTCGGGGAGAACCACAGTGACTGTTTCGCCGACGGCCGGCAGTTCGCCGCGAACGGCGATCAGCACACCCGAGATCGTCTCGTAGTCGCCTTCGGGCAGTTCGTGCCCGATAGCGCGCTCCACCTCATCGACGTGCACGTCACCACTCATCCGCCAGATGAAGTCCTCTTCGGACTCGATCGTGGGTGGTGCTTCGTCGTCGTGCTCGTCGGTGAGTTCACCGACGAGTTCCTCTGCGAGATCCTCGACGGTGATGACGCCGGTGAAGCCGCCATACTCATCGATCACGCAGGCAAGCTCGTTGCGGGAGTTCATCAGCTGCTCCAGCGCATTGGGCAGGGACATCAGGGTCGGCAGCACCAGCGGCGGGTGCATGACCGCCGTCACCAGGGTGTCGTCGCTGATGCTTGCCGGCAGAATATCCGCGAGTTGGACGACGCCGAGGGGTTCCTCGGTTTCGGACACCACGGGATAGCGGGTGTGGGCATCGGCCATCAGGGTGCGCACATAGCCCACCGTTGCCTCGGGCCCGACGGTGCCAACCTGTGACCGCGGAATCATCGCGTGCTCAATATCCCGGTCGGGGAAGTCGAGGATACGGTCGATCAGCATCGACAGTTCTTCGGGCAGGTCACCACTCTGGCGGGAATCGGCCACAATGCGGTCCAGATCCTTCGCAGTTGCGGTGGTATCGACGTCGTGGACTGGTTCAACCCGGACGAGCCGCAGCAGGGCGTTGGCCGAGTGGTCGAAGATCGTGATCAGCCAGCCGAACGCGGCAAGGTAGATCGTGGTTGAGCGAGCCAGTCCGCGGGCCAGCGGCTCAGCATTGGCGATGGCCAGGTTTTTCGGATACAGCTCACCGAAGATCATCTGGACAACTGCCGCAACAACGAGGGCCAGTACCGTGCCGATTGAGATACCCAGGGCGGCCGGCACTCCGGCCCCGCCGAGCAGGACACCCAGTGACTCACCGACCAGCGGTTCTGCCACGTAACCAATCAGCAGACCGGTGACGGTGATGCCCAGTTGGGCGCCCGACAGCATGAAGGACGTTCGCTTGGTGACCTTCAGGGCCCGTTGGGCGGAGACGTCGCCGGCTTCGGCCAGGACCGCAAGCTTGGTCCGGTCGACCGACATGTAGGCAAATTCCTGGGCCACGAAATAGCCGTTGGCGGCAATGATGGCGAGGATGATGATGATGCCCAGTAAGAGGGTGAGCAGGGTGATCGTCATTTAGTTGATCCCCCGCAGTCGGCCGGCGTGAACCCACGGCCGAGACTTGATTCAGGATTCAGATTGAAAGAACAACAATGACTGGGGTCATCAGAGGACCCCGGTTGCGTACGCAGTTAGACCAGCACCTTTAGCAGTCTTGGAAATATTGACATGACCCACTATACCGAGAGTCCTGCGACGATCAGTAGCCTGCCACACGGCGACCGCGTTCGGCCTTCCGCCGGAGCAGGGAAGAATAGGACTGTGAGTGAGGCGGGGCAGTTCATCGACACCGCGCTGCAGCGCGAGGCGTCGTGGGAGCGGGCCGACGATCGGGGTAGCGGGGGCCTGCGGATTTATGGGGCGTCGGTAGGCGCGGTCCGGGGCGCCGTCCGGGATGCCCTCCGCCGCTACCGCGGGATGGAGCACGACGCCGTGCTGGCGCTCAGTTCGGAGCTGTGGGCGGTAGCGGTGTTTGAACGCCGGTTGGCGGCCATCGTGGTGCTGCAGTCGAGACTGGCACTCCTTCAGGTGACAGACCTGACCCGGGTGGAGGGATTTCTGCGGCAGGGGGGCAGGCCGGAGTTGGTCGATCCGCTGGCCATCGACGTGGTGGGTCCGTTGACCGACCGGCTGAACCAACGGGACGGGGACCGTGCAGCAGTGATATTGGACCGGTGGGCGACCGACGTCGACCCCCGGCTCGGCCGGGCGGCGCTCCTCTCGTCGCTCCGCCCCTTGCGTACCGGCGGTGGCGACTGGGACGGCCTGGTGCGGCGGGTCAAAGCCGCGAGAGCAGCAAACCGTGAGGGGGCCGGGCGCGACGTCGTCGGCGAGGCAATCGAGCTGATCGCCAGGGAACTGGCCACAGCCCGCCCGGAACTGGCCGTGCCACCGGTGTAGCGCGCCCACCGCAACAGCCGCGGAACGCGTCATAGACTGGTGCTGCGGCGGCCCCGGGTTGGGGCCAGCCACCCACCGCAGTCCAGCAAAGGTGCTCCTTCATGCCAGCTTCCTACTATCGCCCGCTGGGCGAAGGCAGTTTCGAATCCACCATCCACGCGCAGGGTGCCTGGAACCCCGAAGAACAACACATGGCGCCAGCGGCCGGGTTGCTGGCTCACTGCCTCGAGCAGTGCAGTCCTCGACCTGACCTGCGGATGGCGCGACTCAGCTTCGACATCCTTGGCATGATCCCCGGGGGCACGTTCGATGTGCTGGTCAAGGTCATCAGACCGGGCAAGACCATCGAACTGCTGGAAGCGGAGATGGTCTCCGGCGGACGGACGGTGATCCGTGCCAAAGCCTGGCGCCTGGCGAAGGCCGACAGTGCGGCGGTTGCGGCAATCGAGGACGCACCTATGCCCGGCCCTGACCAGGCGGGCCCCTTTGCGGACATGACCGCCTGGCCCGGGGGATTTATCGAGTCCCTGGAGTTTCGGGTCGTCGAGGGTCATCGCCCGGGCCGGGGCCGGGTCTGGTTGCGTACCCCACATCAGATGGTTGAAGGCACTCCGACAGCTGATCTGGTGCGGCTGATCGGCCTGATTGATACAGCGAACGGGGTGTCGGCACGGGTTCCTCCCGGACCGGGCAGCTGGATGTTCCCCAACCTTGACCTGCAGGTCCACCTGTACCGCGAACCGGCGGGGGAGTGGCTGGGCCTGGAGACGAGCGTCAGTTTCGGTGCTGACGGGATTGGGCTGACCTCCGCGGTGTTGCATGACACCACGGGTCCCTTCGGCCGGGCTGAGCAGATCCTCACCATCCGGAAGCTGTAACGACGCCCTGTCAACGGCCGCACTGCAACTAGGGTTGATACGAGTTATACCTGTCGATTCAAAGGAGCAGCACGATGGAATACCGCAAGCTTGGCAACAGCGGCACTGCAGTGTCGGCGTACGCCCTGGGCACGATGACCTTCGGCGCGGAGGCCGACGAAGCGACTTCCCACCAGGTCCTCAGCGCCTACGCGGCGGCTGGCGGCAACTTCATCGACACCGCCGACGTGTACACAGCTGGCGCGTCCGAGAGGATCATCGGTTCCTGGCTGGCCAAGAACCCCACGGAGCGCGACCAGATGGTCCTCGCGTCAAAGGGACGTTTCCCGATGGGAGATGGCGTCAACGATATTGGCCTGTCCCGCCGTCACCTGCGCCGGGCGCTGGACGACTCACTGGCCCGGCTGGGCGTCGACCACATTGACCTGTACCAGGTGCATTCGTGGGATCCACTCACCCCGCTGGAGGAGACCCTGGGTTTCCTCGAGGATTCGATCCGCAACGGCAAGATCGGCTACTACGGATTCTCCAACTATTCCGGCTGGCAAATGACCAAGGCCGTCTGGCTGGCCAAGGCCCACGGCTGGAACGCACCGGTCACCCTGCAGCCCCAGTACAGTCTGTTGGTCCGCGAGATCGAGTCGGAAATTGTTCCGGCAGCGCTCGACGCCGATATCGGCCTCCTGCCCTGGTCGCCGCTGGGCGGTGGCTGGCTTACCGGAAAGTACCAGCGGGATACCTCTCCCACCGGCGAGACGCGGCTGGGCGAGAACCCCGAGCGCGGCATGGAAGCCTGGAAGGAACGCAACGCCAAGGAGCGCACCTGGCGCATTATTGACAGCGTCGTAGAGATTGCAGCTGAGCGGGAGGTCACGGCATCGCAGGTGGCCCTCGCCTGGGTGGCCCAGCAGCCAGCTGTCACCTCGGTCATCCTGGGGGCACGGAACACCGATCAGCTCACCGACAACCTGGGCGCCGACTCGGTGACCCTGAGCGCCGCCGAGGTCGACAGGCTTTCAACGGTCAGCGCACCGGAGGTCTCCGACTACCCCTACGGTGTGCCGGGCCAGGAGCAGCGCAGCCGCAAGATTGACGGCGGGCGCTAACCACCCGACGAAGCCCGCCCTGCCGGGATGGTCAACCGGCAGGGCGGGCTTCAGGGCAGGTTTGGCAGCTCCGGCTGGTACAGCCACGGCTGGAGGAGGGCTGCCGCGTCGAAGCCGGGGACCGTGGAGCAGCTCTCATCGGCCAGCTCGATGAGGTCGGCAGTACTGACGTGCTGGTGCCTGAACCGGGCGGTCCAGTCGCGAAGCATTCCGAAAAAGAGCTCGTCGCCGGCGGCGGTCCTCAAGGCGTGGAGCGCCAGGGCGCCGCGTTTGTAAACCCGGTCGTCGAACATGTCCGAGCCGCCGGGATCACCAATGATCAGATCCTCCGGTTCTGTGGCGAGCGCACGCCACGCCTCGGTGGCCCGCTGCGAAGTGGAAAGGGACCCCGACCTTTCTGACCACAGCCATTCGGCGTAGCAGGCGAAGCCCTCGTGCAGCCAGATATCCTGCCAGGCACTCACCGTCAGGGAGTTACCGAACCACTGGTGGGACAGTTCGTGGGCGATGAGCCGCTGAGATTCCCACTCGGTGGTGAGATGGTTACTGCCCAGAATCGACAACGACTGCGCTTCCAACGGAATCTCCAGTACATCGTCAGCTACCACCACGGTGTACGCATCAAACGGATAAGGGCCGAAGAGTTCGGTGAAGGCGCTGATCATCTCGTGCTGACGCGAGAGTGCGCGGCGTGCCGCGTCCCGCAGGCCCACGGGTGCGGCAGTGAACTGCGGCACGGGGGTGGTGCTGGACCGCTCCAACTGGTAGCGGCCAATCTGGACTGTGGCCAGATACGTGGCCATCGGCTCTGGCTGGTCATACACCCAGGTGCCGCGACTCGCTTTTGGCGTATGGGATACCAGCCGGCCATTGCAGATGGCGCGGTAGTTCGCGTCGGTGGTGACAGCCATCCGGTAGGTGGCTTTGTGGCTGGGATGGTCATTGCACGGGAACCAGGACGGGCTGCCGGTGGGCTGCCCGGCAACGAGGACGCCGTCAGTGAGCTCCTCCCAGCCCACCTCGCCCCAGGTGCTTCTGGTGGGTTTGGGGTTTCCGCCGTACTTGATGTCGAGGGTGAATTCCTGACCCCCGCCGATGGGTTCACCCGGGGTGACGATCAGCCGGGATCCTCGCGTGCTGAAGCGCTGGACCTGGCCGCCGCTCAGGGTCACCTTGGTGACTTTCAAACCCGCCAGGTCCAGCTCAATCCGCTCCAATGACTGGGACGAGGGACCGGCGGCGCGGCCGGTGATGACGGCGCGGGCGGTCAGTCGGTTGCTCGCCAGCCGGTAGTCAAGGTCAAGGTCGTAGTGCAGGGCGGCCCAGTCGGCGGACCCGTGCCCGGGGGTGTAGGGGTCGAGCGTGTCACCTACGCGCGCGACGACGCTTTTGATGGCTTCCCTCATGGGGCTACCGCCGGGCTTTTCCACGGGCTGACCGGGTTGCCGATCCAGTAGCTTCCCGCTGGCACTGTCTCGCCGCGCATTACCAGCGACGCCGGTCCAACCGTCGATCCGCTAGCCAGGCAGGCGGCAGGAAGTATCACTCCGTGGGGTCCCATGGTTGCGCCATCCTTCAAGGTTACGGTGTCCATGGACATCACCCGGTCATGGAAGAGATGGGTCTGGATGACGCACCCGCGATTGACTGTGCTGCTGTCACCAAGGGTTACCAGGTCGGCTTCCGGCAGCCAATAGCTTTCGCACCACACGCCGTGGCCGATCCTGGCTCCCAGGGCCCTTAACCACCAGACGAGTGCGGGAGTGCCGCTGGCCGCCCGGGCAAACCAGGGGGCGGTAACCGTTTCGATGAAGGCGTCGACAACCTCGTTCCGCCAGATGAACGAACTCCAGAGGGGGTGTTCACCCGCACTGATTCGGCCGACCAGCAACCATTTGACGGCGACCGCGCTGACGGCCGCCACCGTCCCGGCCGTCATCATGACCAGCCCGCCGAGGAGTGCAGCAACCAGGTAGCCCCACTGCCCGGCAATGGCGTCGAGCCCCACGAGCACCAGCACGGCGATCACCACGGTCAGCAGCGTTGCGGCGAGCCGGCACACCTCCCATGCTCCCCTTGCCACCTTCAACCGTCGTGGTGGGTCGAAGGTTCGGGTCTGATCGGCTTCCATCTGGGTGCGGCGCAACCGGACCGGCGGGCTTCCCAACCAGGACGTACCGGCTTTGGCCTTGGCGGGGGTGGCGGACAGCACCGCCACCAGCGAATTTTTGGGTACCCGGCGGCCCGCGGCGGTCATCCCCGAATTGCCGAGGAACGCTCGCTTACCGATTTTCGCCGGCGCCACCTTCATCCAGCCCCCACCGAGTTCGTAGGATGCGACCATCGTGTCATCGGCGAGGAAAGCGCCGTCGCCAATGGTGGTCATTTTCGGAACCAACAGCACAGTCGAAATCTCGACGTTCTTGCCGACCGTAGCGCCAAGAAGTCGCAGCCACACCGGCGTGAACAGGCTCGCGTACACGGGGAAGAGCAGATCGCGGGCCAGGTCAAGGACTCGTTCGGTGGCCCAGACCTGCCAGCCCACACGGCTCCGGACCCGATGATACCCCTCCCGCAGCCCGATCCCGAGCAGTCTGACGGCTGCCAGGATCAGGATCATCGTTGCCACAAACCAGAGCAGGCCAGCGATGGGCACCGACCAGGCGAGTTGTGGCAGGGCGTCGGACAGTCCTGCGGTGCCGCGCAGGGCGGCGAGGATCGGCAGGGCAGCAATGGCGGCGGCCAGATAGGGAATGCCCGAGAGGATGCCCGAGGCGGCGGCGAATGCCGGGAAGCTGAGGGTGACCGACGGCGACGACGCCGGAGCATCGGGCCAGATGGGCTTGGCTTTGCCGATCCGGGTGGCAGGGGACCCAGCGTACTGCTGGCCGGGACGTACCTTGCCCAGGACCGCCGAACCCGGGGCAACCTGTGAGTCGGCGCCCACCCGGGTGCCGGGCATCAGCGTGCTCCTGGTGCCGATGAGGGCTCGCTCCCCGACGCTGATCCTGCCGATGTGGACCAGGTCGCCATCAATCCACCAGCCCGAAAGGTCCACCTCAGGTTCGACGGAGCTGCCGCTGCCCAGATGAAGCATTCCGGTGACCGGGGGGACCGAGTGGAGGTCGACGTCGCGCCCAATCTTTGCCCCCAGCGCCCGGGCGTAGTAGGTGACCCACGGTGCGCTGGCAAGACTGACTGCGGCTGCCATGTCCGCGATTTGTTCGGCAAGCCAGAGTTTCAGGTGCACCCTGCCGCTGCGGGGGTAGCTTCCCGGCTGGACCCCGCGTAGCAGGATCCTCGCGGCGATAACCGAAATCCCCATCCGCCCCAGCGGGCTGACGAACACGATCCAGCTGGCAAGGATCCACCCCCAGGACAGCGTGGTTGTCGCTGCGATCCCGGAGATCACGAGAACCTGATTGATGATCATCAGGTAGGTCAGCCAGCGCATCCCCACCAGCATGAAGAGGGGAATGCCCATCAGCGTCTGGAAGATCTGGGCTTTGCGGGTGGTGCGGGCGACGTTCCGCTCAATCCTGATCGTGCCGCCGACCGGTTCCGATCCTTTCACCATGTCAATCAACGCGCCCACCCGCGGGTGGGCGTAAATGTCGGCAACCGTGACCGTCGGATACTGCTGCCGCAGGGCGGACACCAGCTGCGCCGCAGACAGGCTGCCGCCACCGTGGGCGAAGAAGTCCGCATCCAATCCCGACGCCGGGACGCCGAGTACTGCCGTCCACTGGTCCACCACCCACTGGGCTTCGTCGTCGAGGGCCGGGGCGTCGTCGTCGTTGTGCTGGGCGAGGGGCCAGGGGAGCGCCGACCGGTCCACCTTTCCGCTGGTTTTGGTCGGCAGGGAATCGGTTTCGCTCAGCATCGGAATCAGCGCCGCGGGCAGCGAACCAGCAAGCTCGGAGCGCAGCTCCGGCAGGTCCAGCGGTGCTCCGGCGGCGACGAGATAGCCCACCAGTATCTGGTTGCCGGCGGCGGTGGTCTGCACTGCGGCTGCGGCACCTGCGACGCCGGGCAAGGACTGCAGGGCGGCGTCGACTTCGCCGAGTTCGATCCGTCGGCCGCCGAGCTTCACCTGTTCATCGGCGCGTCCCATAAATTCGAGCCCCACCGGGTCAAACCTGACCAGGTCCCCGCTGCGATAGGCGCGGTCCCAACCCAGCGACGGCATGGGAGCGTATTTTTCCTTGTCCTTCTGCGGATCGAGGTAGCGGGCCAGCCCAACCCCGCCGATAATCAGCTCACCGACCTCGCCGGCGGCCACCGGAATACCTGAACTGTCGACGACGGCGAGATCCCAGCCGTCCAGGGGGAGCCCAATGCGCACCGGTCCTGGACCGCCGAGCAGAGCGGCACAGGCGACGACGGTCGCCTCCGTGGGGCCGTAGGTGTTCCACAGCTCCCGGTCCTCGGTCGCCAGCCTTGCTGCGAGCTCGGGTGGGCAGGCCTCTCCGCCGAAGATCAGCAGTCTGACGGCTTCGAGAGATTCGACCGGCCACAGGGCGGCAAGGGTAGGAACCGTCGAAACCATGGTGATGCCGTGGGTGATCAGCCACGGACCGAGATCCATGCCCGAACGCACCAGGGCACGCGGGGCCGGCACCAGGCAGGCGCCGTTGCGCCAGGCCAGCCACATCTCCTCGCAGGAGGCGTCGAAGGCGACGGAGAGTCCGGCGAGGACCCGGTCGGTGGGGCCCGCCGGCTCGGCCTGCAGGAACAAACGGGCCTCGGCGTCGACAAACGCCGCCGCCGAGCGGTGCGACACTGCAACACCCTTGGGTGTTCCGGTGGAGCCGGAGGTGAAAATGATCCAGGCGTCGTCGTCGGGGGTCGGCATCCTCGGTGCAGGGAAAGGAGCTTTCCGCCCCTTTTGAACCACCGGTTTGCGCCCCGCGCGCAGGATGCCTGCGACCTTCGCTTCGGAGAACACAAGTTTGGCGCGTTCGTCGGGGTCGTCGGCGTCCACCGGGACGTAGGCTGCCCCGATCATGAGGATCGCGAGGATGGCGATGTAGAGCTCGGCGGTTCCGGACGGAATACGAACGCCGATCCGGTCGCCAGCACCCAGCCCGGCCAGGTGAAGCTTTTTCCCCATCGCCCTGACACTCGAGAGCAACTCGGCGTAACTGAGGCTGGTGGTGCCGTCGTCGAGCGCTGAGGCGTCGGGAAACGTGTCAGCAGTGGCGGTGAGGATATCAATCAGGGTGCGCGGCTGCGGGGCCGCTGACCGGCGGGAAAGTTGGGGGGTATGCGGCGTCACCAGATAAGTGTCCCATCCGGAATCGGGACTCGTGGCGGCTACACGCCGTCGTCGGTCACAAACCGAATCACACGAAAACCAGGTACGTCACGACGGTGATCAGGCCGGTCAGTGCGGCACCCCAGGCGAGGTCCACGGCGATCAGGACCGCTGGCCACCGTTTCAGTGTCGAGGCATTGGTGAGGTCATAGGTCGCATAGGCGAAAAAGCCCAGCGCCCCACCGTAGCCCAACGCTGCCAACCATGACTCGGCGGCCAATGCGGGCTGAACAGCGAAGAGCACGATGCCCGCTACATAGATTAGGTAGAACGCTGCCGCATAGAGAAAATTGGGTTTGTCGGCAAGCTGGTCGCCGAGATGCCGACGATAAAATTTGCTCATCGATTTGAGCCACACGGCGTCCAGCAGCAGGAATGTCGCTGCGGCAACCAGAAACTGCAGGAAGATCATGGACAGGAGCCTAACCCAGATGACCGGTGCCGACCTGTTCGTGGTGCGCCGTACCGCCTCGGCCGGCGCCGCCGCTGACCTGGCGGAGGGCATCACCTTGCTGCGCGCTGTGGCGGCGGGGGATCGTCCCGCTACGCTGCGACTCTATCGGCCGGAGCCCACCGTGGCGTTCGGGCAACGCGACACCCGGTTGCCGGGTTTCCCTGCCGCCGAAGAGGCTGCACGGGCACTGGGGTTTGAGCCGCTCGTGCGCCGGGCGGGAGGCAGGGCCGCGGCCTATCATCGTGGCTGCCTGGTGATCGATCATGTCGAGCCGCAGACTGACGCCGTCGCCGGGTCGCGGAACCGCTTCTCCGGATTCGGTGAACTACTCGCGTCAGCGCTGCGCTCGGTGGGAGTGACCGCGGCGGTGGGGGAAATTCCCGGCGAGTACTGTCCCGGCGAATACAGTGTGCACGGTATTGGCGATGACGGTCGGCGCGTGAAGCTGGTGGGGACAGCCCAGCGGGTGGTCGCCGGGGCCTGGCTCTTTTCCTCGGTAATTGTGGTGGAAGACTCGGCCCCGATCCGGGAAGTGTTGACCTCGTCGTACGCGGCGATGGGACTGGACTGGGACCCGGCCACGGCCGGCGCCGCGAATGACCTGGTGAGTGGCCTGACCGTCGGCGACGTCGAAGACGCCGTCCTCGCCGCCTATCGCCGCGCGGGATATGGGTTTGAGCCGTCGGAGACTTCCACAGCGGTCCAGCCCAGCGTATCCTGACAGCCAGAACGACCGTTGCGAGCTGATCGCACCGGTTTCCACCGGCTCTCGGGTGGGGGTCTTAACCAGCGACCGCCCCGCGGCCAGCTGGCCACGGGGCGGTCGTCGTCGTACTGGTTGTGCTCTAGGCGGCACGCAGGATCTAGTGGCCGCGCGCAATCCATTCATCAAGTGATGGCGCCTCGGCGCCCACCGTCGTTGAATCGCCGTGCCCGGGGCGAACCACCGTGTCAGCCGGGAGGCTGAGCAGGCGGTCACGGATGGATTCGATGATGGTGGGGAAGTCGCTGAAGGATCGGCCAGTCGCGCCGGGACCGCCCTGGAACAGGGTGTCGCCGGTAAAGACGGTGCCGGCCTCTCCGAGGTAGAAGCTCACGGACCCGGGGGAATGCCCGGGGGTGTGCAGCGCCTTCAGGGTGACGCCAGCGACCGTGAATTCATCGCCGTCGTTGATGTCCTGGTCCGGCGCCGGGTCAGGATAGACCTGGTCCCACAGCATCCGGTCGGCCGGATGCAGGTGGATGGGCGCCCGGACAGCGTCGTAGACGTCGCCGACGGCGCGGATGTGATCATCATGGCCGTGGGTGAGCAGGATGGCTCGGACCTGTCGCCCATTGATCTGTTCCACCACCGCTGCAGCGTTGTGCGCAGGGTCGATGACGATGCATTCGGTGTCATCGCCGATGATCCAGACATTGTTGTCAACGTCCCAGGTTCCGCCATCGAGGGAGAAGGTTCCGCTGGTCAGCAGGTGTTCAATGCGTGCAGCCATCAGAGTTCCACCACCGAGCGCAGCACCGAGCCGTCGTGCATCTTGTCGAACGCGGCTTCAACCTGGTCGAGCTTGATCCGTTCGGTGACGAAGGCATCGAGGTCCAGGTTGCCCTGCTGGTAGTGGCTGACCAGCATTGGGAAGTCCCTGGAGGGGAGGCAGTCGCCGTACCAGGACGACTTGAGCGAGCCGCCGCGACCGAAGACATCGAGCAGCGGCAGTTCCAGCATCATGTCAGGGGTGGGGACGCCCACCAGCACCACTGTGCCGGCGAGATCGCGTGCGTAGAACGCCTGTTTGTAGGTTTCGGGGCGGCCGACGGCGTCGATCACCACGTTGGCGCCGTTGCCGCCGGTGAGGGCCTGAATGGCCTCGACAGCGTCCTGGTTCTTGGAGTTGACCGTGTGGGTTGCTCCCAGTTTCCTGGTTGCTTCAAGCTTTCGGTCATCGATGTCTACGGCGATAATCGTCGTCGCACCCGCGAGCTTGGCGCCAGCGATGGCTGCACTGCCCACGCCGCCGCAACCGATGACGGCTACCGAGTCGCCCCGGCGCACGTTGCCGGTGTTGATGGCGGCGCCGATGCCTGCCATGACGCCGCAGCCCAGGAGGCCGACGGCGGCCGCATCCGCTTCGGGATCCACCTTGGTGCACTGGCCGGCAGCGACGAGAGTCTTCTCGGCGAAAGCGCCAATACCCAGGGCAGGGGAGAGCTCGGTGCCGTCTTCAAGCGTCATTTTCTGGGTGGCGTTGTGGGTGTTGAAGCAGTACTGCGCTTCACCGCGACGGCAGGCACGACATTCGCCGCAGACCGCACGCCAGTTCAGGATGACGCGGTCGCCGGGTGCTACCTGGGTAACGTCGGGTCCGACGGCGCTGACCACACCGGTGGCTTCGTGGCCGAGGAGGAAGGGGTAATCGTCACTGATCCCACCCTGCTTGTAGTGCAGATCGGTATGGCAAACGCCGCAGGTGAGGATATCGACCAGTGCTTCACCAGGTCCCGGATCTGGGACGAGGATGGTCTCGATGCTGGCTGGTGCGTTCTTTTCCCTGACAACTACGGCTTGGACTCTATGAGCCATTTCAACACGGTCCTTTCGGTTGGGTACCGGGCGGTATCCCAAGCATAGGCACGGAGTCGGACAGTGGCTCAATCACGTGATCTTTCCCCCACTTTGGGCAAGTTCAGCGAGTTTTAGGGTGGACGTGACCCGGATAGGTTGCTCGGGCGGCGTGACCGGGCCTGTGCTGGAGCCAAAGATCAGCTACGAAGAAGATCAGGTAGTGATCAGAAGGGATGTTGAGGCATTGCCTGAGGCGGGATATGACTGTCCCGGCAACGACATGGTCGCGACGACCGTTGAATTGGCAGAACCGGTTGGCGCTCGGAAATTAGTCGATGGAGGTTGTCTGGCCGGGGAGGCTGCGACCACGCCATTCTGCGAGAACGACGGCGTACGCACCCCGTGGCGTTCGCCTGCCGGGTCCTGAAGAGACCGTTCACGCTGTTCGCTGTGAGCTTAATCCGGGTTGGTCCTGCCGGCCTGCCTGACGCCGAAGAATGTCAGTGGCAGATGATGTGATGGAGGTATGAAGCAGCAGGAGAATACCGGCGGGAACCGCAGCATCGCTGAGGTTTTTACGGCCAGCCTGGGTGCGGCTAGCCCGGGTTCTGTTGACTCGGTTTCGTTGGCTGGGATGGATCCGTCGTGGAGCACCGGCGAGGTGGCCGGTGTGTTGCGGCGACTCGGGAAGGCCAGCCGGGCCCACCGGTATGCGGCCAACACGGCGGCCACCAAGGTGGAACTGGCCGGCCCCGAATCGCTGGTCTCCATGTTGCTGCCCTGGGAAGCCAACCGCGTCCCCGCGAAGAAACCCGCCGGAAAAGCCGCTGACGGACCGGCTGACGGACCATCTGACGAAGCGTCGGATCCGGTGGCGGGGATCTCGGACCTGTTACTGGCCGCGGATCGGTTGCTGTCCTGGGCCACAGCCCGGCAGGCCGAACTGATCGCTGATCTGCACCGCGAAGTGCAAAGCCTCGCTGCGTCCCGGGCCTCGTCCCGGCAGGGCATCGGCACAGGGCTTGGGTTCACCCTCACCGTCGAGGAACTAGCGCCGTTACTGAACATTTCCGGGCGGGCCGCCCACCGGTTACTGGATCACAGCCTGACCCTGGCCCTGGACCTCCCGAAAACCCTCCAGTCCCTGGGCGCGGGTGTGATCGCTATCCGGCAAGCCCAGATCATCGCCGACGAAGCCCTGTTCCTACCGGCCGAGGTGCTGGCCGGGTTCGAGGATCAAGTCCTCCAACGCGGAGCGCACCTGACCCCACCCCGGTTGAAAAGCCTCTGCCACCGGATCCGGGAAAAGCTCCACCCCGATTCCATCACCACCCGCAAGGCCGCGGCCGTTGAGGACCGGCACGTGGAACTCACCCCCGCCCACGACGGCATGGCCTGGTTCTCGGCCTATCTTCCCGCCGAACAGGCCTGCGGCATCGAACACCGGCTCACCTTCATGGCCCGTGCCCTGCAACACCCGCAAGAAGACCGCACCCTCACCCAACTCAAAGCCGACCTCCTCGGAGACCTCCTCACCCACCACTGCGAACCCGGCGCGGCAGCAACCAGTCCAACCAACCGCGCCCACCCCGTTGAACACGACGGCAGCACCACCGGAGACGGCGGTACTGGAGACGGCAGTGCGGGAGACAGCGGTGCGGGTGGGATGGATTTGGCGGCGGTTCTGGGGGTGCACCCGGTGGTGTTCGTGACCGTACCCGTGATGACCCTGCTCGGTGGTAACACACCAGCCGACCTCGCCGGGTACGGGCCGATCGACCCGGACACCGCCCGGAAACTTGCCGCCCACGCCAAGGGATTCACCCGGATCCTCACCCACCCCGAAACCGGCACCGTCCTGAGCGTCGGCCGGGAACGGTATACGGTCCCGGAAAGTCTCCGACGGACCATACTCGTCAGGGATAAAACGTGCCGACACCCCGGCTGCAACCGGCCAGCCCCGGCCTGCGATCTCGACCACACGATCCCCTGGCACCAGGGCGGCACCACCAGCTACGACAACCTCGCAGCGCTCTGCCGCAAACACCACAAACTCAAAACCGACGGCTACTGGCACTACCACCAGCCTGACCCCGGCATCCTCACCGCCACCTCACTGACCGGCAAAACCTACACCACGCTCCCCGATCCACCACCCTTCTAAAAAGAGCGGCCAGGTGCCGCAGAGAGACAGGCGCGGTCGCTAAGAAAGGCCGAGGGAGCAGGACGGCGTCCTGGGAGGAATGGAGACACGCAGGGGTGGTGGCAATGCGAACGGGCTACGCGCCGATACGAGCCACAACGTCCGATACCGAGGGGTTGGTGGCAGCAGATCCATCGGGGAAAAGCACCGTCGGGACTGTCTGGTTGCCCCCGTTGAGGGATTCCACCAGTGCTGCGGTGCCTTCTACCTCTTCGATATTGATCTCGGTGTAGCCGATTCCCTTGGCATCGAGCTGCTTCTTCAGTCGACGGCAGTAGCCGCACCAGCTGGTTGAGAACATGGTGATCGTGCCGGCATCGGGAGTGTAGTCCACGGTGCTCCTTCGTAAGTTGTCGAAACCTTCAGACGGAAAACTGAAGTTGTTGGGTGCAGGGTCGATTTTGCCCTGCACAGTGTGCAACACGCACGGAATCATTTAGATTCCGCAGGACGAACAGTGTTCTCAGAACACTGATTTCAGGTCGCTGCAGGTCAGACGATTTCGCGGAGTGACACGGTGCCGTCGTCGGCGATTGATAGCCCCGGATTGTGGCAGACCTCCCAGTGGAAGCCATCAGGATCCGCGAAATACCCTGAGTAACCGCCCCAGCTCATCGCGGTTCCTTCGGCAATCAGTTCTGCTCCTGCGGCAACAGCGGCATTGAGGACGGTATCCACCTCTTCGGGGGAATCCACGTTGTGACCCAGGGTGAGCGGAGGCGCAACTGGACCGTGCCCAATATTCCCGGCTTCGGCGGCCAGATGGTCACCCCTGAAGAGAGACAGCACCAGACCATTGCCCACCTGGAAGAACGCAACCTCATCAGGAACGTAAACCAGAGGGTCCCAACCCAGGGCCTTTGCGTAGAAGTTGTAAGCCGTTTCAAGGTTGCGGACGCCCAGCGTGATGACTGAGACCTGAGGTTTCATGAGTTGATCCTACTGACACTTTCGCGGTTCAGCACCGGCGCGCGCTTGCAAGGTTGTTGGTCGCGTCCAGCACAGCGGATACCATCAGAGAGTTAACCCGCCGTCCCACCTTTGCTAGGAGACCACTGTGTCAGCGCCCTCCCATATCACCCTCATCGTCGACGGCGAAGAGCACCAGGTGACCACGGGCACTTCCGGCGTTGACCTGTTCGCCGAACGCCGCGACGTCGTCGTCGTCCGGGTGAATGGGGAACTGGTGGATCTCGATCAGCCAATCCCCGCCGACGCCCAGGTGGAGCCCATCACGATCGGTTCGCCCGAGGGTCTGGAAGTGCTGCGCCACTCGGCCGCACACGTTATGGCACAGGCCGTTCAGCAGCTGCGCCCAGGCGCCAAACTGGGTATCGGCCCGTACATCACCGACGGGTTCTATTTCGACTTCGACGTTGAGGCTCCCTTTACTCCCGACGATCTGAAGCAGCTTGAGAAGATGATGCTGAAAATCGTGAACAGCAACCAGCTGTTTGTTCGCAGGGTCGCAACCGAGGCTGAAGCCCGCGAAGCGATGGCCGACGAGCCGTACAAGCTGGAACTGATCGGCCTCAAGGGCGGTTCGGGCGATATCACCGACGACGACGGCGCGTCAGTCGAGGTCGGTGCCGGCGAACTGACCATTTACGACAACATCGATCGCAAAAGCGGCGACGTCGTCTGGAAGGACCTCTGCCGCGGTCCGCACCTGCCGAACACCAAACTCATTTCGAACGCGTACGCCCTGACCCGGTCCGCCGCAGCCTACTGGCGTGGAAGCGAAAAGAACCAGCAGCTGCAACGCATCTACGGCACCGCCTGGCCCACCAAAGACGAGCTGAAGGCCTACCAGGAACGTATCGCCGAAGCCGAGCGCCGCGACCACCGCAAACTCGGCACCGAGCTGGACCTGTTCTCGTTCCCAGATGAGCTCGGTTCCGGCCTGCCGGTGTTCCACCCCAAGGGCGGAATCATCCGCAAGGCGATGGAAGATTACTCGCGTCAGCGTCACGTCGACGCGGGCTACGAGTTCGTCTACACCCCGCATATCACCAAGGGACACCTCTACGAGGTGTCGGGCCACCTGGACTGGTATCGCGACGGTATGTTCCCGGCAATGCACGTCGACGAGGAACTCAATGAGGACGGCACGGTGCGCAAGCCGGGCCAGGACTACTACCTCAAGCCGATGAACTGCCCCATGCACAACCTGATCTTCAAGTCCCGCGGTCGGTCCTACCGCGAACTGCCGCTGCGGATGTTCGAGTTCGGCTCCGTCTACCGGTATGAAAAATCGGGTGTGGTGCACGGCCTGACCCGCGTCCGTGGCATGACCCAGGACGACGCCCACATCTACTGCACCCGCGAACAGATGAAGGACGAGCTCACCGAGACGCTCAACTTTGTTCTCGGACTGCTCAAGGACTACGGGCTGGATGATTTTTACCTGGAACTTTCCACCAAGAACCCTGAAAAGTCGGTAGGTTCCGACGATATCTGGGAGGAAGCTACCCGGACCCTCGCCGAGGTGGGCGAAGCCTCGGGTCTGGAACTGCGGCCTGATCCCGGCGGAGCGGCGTTCTACGGTCCCAAGATTTCTGTCCAGGCCCGGGACGCCATCGGTCGCACCTGGCAGATGTCCACCATCCAGCTGGACTTCAACCTGCCGGAGCGGTTCGAGCTCGAATACCAGGCCGCGGATGGCACCCGCCAGCGACCAGTGATGATCCACCGTGCACTGTTCGGCTCCATCGAACGGTTCATGGGTGTCCTTACCGAGCACTACGCCGGCGCGTTCCCGGCCTGGCTTGCCCCGGTCCAGGTACTCGCGATCCCGGTCGCTGAAGCCTTCAACGAGTACCTGTTCGACGTCGTTGACAAGCTCAAAGCCGAAGGCATCCGCGCACAAGTGGACATTGGCACTGATCGGTTCCCCAAGAAGATCCGCACCGCGAGCAAGGAAAAGGTTCCGTTTGTGCTGATCGCCGGCGGTGACGACCAGGACGCCGGGGCCGTATCCTTCAGGTTCAGGGACGGCAGCCAGGACAACCAGGTGCCGGTCGACGAGGCAGTCCGACGCATTGTCGAAGCTGTCCGGAATCGGGACAAGTAAAACGTATGGAGAGTGCTACGGGGGCTGACGGGCAAAACGCCGACGGGCGTTATCCCGGCGATGACGGTGTGACCGACGATTTCGAGATTGGTGGCGTACCTGACGCTTTTCAGCGCCTCTGGACTCCGCATCGGTTGGCCTACATCAAGGGCGGGCAGTCACAGTTCAAAGACAAGGACGACTGCCCGTTCTGCGTCGCTCCGTCCCGCACCGACGAGGAGTCACTCATCGTGCACCGGGGCACCTATGCCTACGTGATCCTGAACCTGTTCCCCTACAACCCGGGCCACCTCCTGGTCTGCCCCTACCGCCATGTCCCGGACTACACCGACGTCGACAGCAACGAAACCGTCGAGATCGCCGAACTTACCCAGACGGCCATGCGGGTGCTGCGCGACGTAGCCAAACCCACCGGATTCAATCTCGGGATGAATCAGGGGGTGACCGGCGGTGCAGGCATCGCAGCCCACCTGCACCAGCACGTGGTCCCACGGTGGGGTGGGGACGGCAACTTCCTGCCAATCATCGCGCAAACCAAGGCCATCACCCAGACGCTGGACGAAGTCAGAACGCAGATGGCCGCAGGTTGGCCGCGGGCCGAGAACGCTGGTGGCACCGGTGCTGAATAAATATGCACGCAGGTTCTTCACCACCCTGTTCAGTCCACTCGCCAGGCTCCTGCTCAAATGGGGAGTCTCGCCCGACACGGTGACCATCGTTGGCACGCTCGGCGTGGTGATCGGCGCTCTCGTCTTCTACCCGATGGGTGAACTGTTCTGGGGCACCGTCTTCATCACTCTCTTCGTCTTCTCGGACCTGGTCGATGGCATCATGGCCCGCATCAAAGGCACCGGGGGGACCTGGGGGAACTTCCTCGACTCAACCCTTGACCGGATTGCCGACGGCGCCCTGTTCGTCGGGGTCGCCATCTGGTTCTTTGGAGACGGCAACAACACCCCCATCGCCATTGCAGCCTTGGCCTGTCTGGTCCTCGGCATGCTGGTCTCCTATGCCCGGGCGAAGGCCGAATCTCTGGGCTTCACGGCCAACGTGGGGATCGCCGAGCGAGCTGAACGGCTGGTGTCGGTCCTGGTAGTAACCGGCCTGACCGGTCTCGGGCTGCCGCATGGTTTCCTGCTCACCGTCCTGATCCTGCTGGCTCTCGCAAGCGTTGCAACGGTGATCCAGCGCGTGGTGGCTGTGCACAAACAGGCGATGGCAGCCAACGAGACCCGCTAACGGCAGATCCGGCCCATCCGCGGGCGTATTATTAATTGTTATCTTTTACCTAACTTAGGGGCGAATTGTGTCCACCGTTGAAGAAAATTCGACAACCGCGCCCGTGACCGGCAGTAGCCGGGTCAAGCGCGGCATGGCAGAAATGCTCAAGGGCGGCGTCATCATGGACGTGGTCACCGCAGAGCAGGCGCGCATCGCCGAAGATGCGGGCGCCGTCGCCGTCATGGCGCTCGAGCGGGTACCCGCCGACATCCGTGCGCAGGGTGGCGTGTCCCGAATGAGCGATCCGGACATGATCGACAGCATCATTGCGGCTGTCTCCATTCCGGTGATGGCAAAGGCGAGAATCGGCCACTTTGTTGAGGCGCAGGTGCTGCAGTCCCTTGGCGTCGATTACATTGACGAGTCCGAGGTCCTGACCCCGGCTGACTACGCCAACCACATCGACAAATGGAAGTTCACCGCGCCCTTCGTCTGCGGTGCCACCAACCTCGGCGAGGCGCTGCGCCGCCTCAATGAAGGTGCCGCAATGATCAGGTCCAAGGGCGAGGCCGGCACCGGCGACGTCTCCAACGCCACGATGCACATGCGGAAAATCCGGTCGGAGATTTCCCGCCTGTCCTCGATGGCCGAGGACGAATTGTATGTCGCCGCCAAGGAACTTCAGGCTCCGTTTGATCTGGTCAAGGAAGTTGCCCGGACCGGTAAGCTCCCCGTTGTGCTCTTCACCGCGGGTGGCATCGCCACACCGTCCGATGCAGCAATGATGATGCAGCTTGGCGCTGACGGCGTGTTCGTCGGCTCGGGTATCTTCAAGTCAGGTAATCCGGCGGAACGCGCCGCGGCCATCGTGAAGGCCACCACCTTCCACGACGATCCCGAGATGATCGCCAAGGTCTCCCGTGGCCTCGGCGAAGCAATGGTCGGCATCAACGTGGACGAAATCCCTGAGCCTCACCGCCTCGCTGAGCGCGGCTGGTAAACACCCAGGTTCCAGAGAACAATAGAGCGGATCACCAGATTCTGGTGGTCCGCTCTTTTGGTTGCTACAGCTGCAGCCAGTAGGTCTGGCCTCTGCCGATCAGTTCAAAACCCCGCTGTGAGTACAGTTCATAACCCTGTGGGGTCGCGTTCAGCGCGAGATGCTCGGCGCCTGAGGCGGCAGCAGCTTTGGCGAGCCTGCTCAGCAGCGCGGTGCCCAGACCGTGCCGCTGATACTCCTGAAGCACCTCCATGTTGAAGATGCCGCCCAATCCTCGGAGCCCGGGAACCCCCGATGGGTAAAACGAATACCCGGCCCCGGCAACCGTGCCATCCACCCGCGCCACGGCGTGCCACGCCTGCCGGGGCTGGGACCGCACCACCCTGAGTTCTTGCGCCAGTGGCCCCCCATATTCGGGGACCTCGGTGGAAAGGACCGCGGCGTCGTCGTCGTACCCGGCTGGCTCCTCAACTGGCGCAGCCATCCACCAGGGCTGCCAGCCTGGGCTGAATCCCAGCCCGGTCAGTGGCGCGCCCTTGACACCGCCGCCCAGCCAGGCGCCCACCGTGTGGGCCCCCAGGCGGACACCCTCGGCCAACGCGGGCCGAATCCCTGCCGGAGAGATTTCCTGCGGAAAGAGCAGGATCAGTTCGCGGCGCGCTGGCAGCCACACCCAGTCGGACCCGTGGGTCGTGAAGGTGCGTCCCCCCGTCGCCGAGGACAACGCGGCAAACCAGGAACGTTGCAGGCGCTGGCACGCCGCGATGGTGACCATGGTGACTTAGACCAGCCCTCGGCGAGTCAGCAGCGGCTCAAGCAGGGCGTCGCGGCCGCGGAAGTTGCGGAACGCCTGCAACGGGTCGATGCTGTTGCCACGGGAGAGCAGCTCGGTCCGGAAATGGTCACCGTTTTCGCGGGTCATGCCGCCTGAGGATTTGAACCATTCAACCGTGTCAGCGTCCAGCACTTCGCTCCAGATGTAGGCGTAATAGGCAGCCGAATACCCACCCGCGAAGATGTGCTTGAAATAGCCGGTGCGGTACCGAGGCGGGACCGGGGAAAAGTCGAGTCCTGCTGAGGTGAGCGCTTCCCGCTCAAAGGCGACCGGATCAGCAACCGTGGTCCCCGCCGGAATCGCGTGCCACGCCAGGTCGAGCAACGCCGCGCCCAGGTATTCCGTGGTCGCGAAGCCTTCGCCCCAGGTCTGCGCGGCGAGCAGCTTATCAACGGTCTCCGCCGGCAGCGCTTCACCGGTCTGGTAATGCTTGGCGTAATTGGCGACCACCTCGGGCCACAGAATCCACATTTCGTTAACCTGCGACGGATACTCGACGAAGTCCCGCGGCACACTGGTCCCCGAGAACGTGGGGTAGGTGACCGAGGAGAACAATCCGTGCAGTGCGTGCCCGAACTCGTGGAACGTGGTCACCACCTGATCGAAAGTCAGCAGGGTCGGCTCGCCGGCGGGCGGCTTGGGAACGTTGAGGTTGTTGATGACTACGGCATGGGTGCCGTTCAGTGCCGACTGCTCCACGAAGGAGTTCATCCAGGCCCCGCCATTCTTGGTGTCCCGGGTGTAATAGTCGCCGAGGAACAGGCCCAGCCCTTCGCCGTCGGCGTCCTTGACTTCCCAGACCCGTACCTCTGGGTGGTAACCCTCCAGATCGTCCCGCTCGGTGAAGGTCAGTCCGTACAATCGGTTGGCGGCGAAGAATATCCCGTCCTGCAGGACTCGCTCCAACTCGAAGTACTGACGCAGCGAAGCGAGGTCCACGTCAAACTTGGCGGCACGTACCTTCTCGGAGTAATACGCCCAGTCCCACGCCTCGATCGGGTGACCGGCGGCGGCCTCCAGCTCCACCACCTCTTCCCGTGCGTTACGAACCGCCGCCGGGGCCAGTTGCCCCAGCATCCGGTGAATGGCGTCGAGCGACGGGGCTGTCTGGTCGTCCGTGGCAGCCGCGGCGTGGCTGTCGAAGCCCAACAGCGCGGCCCGTTCGGCGCGCAGCTCTGCCATCCGTGCGGCGATGGTTAGTGTGCCGTATTCGTTGTCTGCGAAGCCCCGGTTCACTGACGCCTCATGCAGGCGCTGACGCGTCGCGCGGTTGGTGAGAGTCTCGAGCGCAGGCTGGGCCGTTGGCAGAATCAGGGTCAGCAGGTACTTTCCCGGGTGGCCGGCCGATTCGGCTGCTGCGGCAGCTGAGCCAATGTCATCCGCTGAGAGGCCGTCCAGTTCTTCAGCCGTGTCAATCAGCAGTGCTGAGCGGTTGGTGTCCTTCAACAGCCGCTGCTGGAAGTCGGTGCTGAGTTGGGACAGTTCGGTGTTCAACGCCCGGAGCCTGTCCTGCGCTTCGTCGTCGAGTTGGGCGCCTGCGCTGATAAACCGTTTCACGTATTCCTGGACCAGGCGTGCCGCCTCGGCATCCAGCCCATCAGTGGACACTGCGCTGACCCGTTCAAACAGTCCGCGATTCAGGAAGATGTTGTCTTGATGAGCGGCATAACGTGGCGCCACCTCGGTTTCGAGCTCCTGAATCGCGGGAGTCGAGTGGGAGGATGAGCTGTTGTAGAACACCAGTGCCACCCGGCGCAGGGTTTCCCAGCCGCTCAAGGGCCACGATGGTGTTCTCGAAGTCCGCTGGTTCCTGCGCGGAGACGATCGCATCGATTTCGGCGAGATGCTCGGCGAAACCCGTCTCAAAGGCCGGCAGGTAGTGGTCATCCTGGATCAACCCAAACGGTGGAAGCTGATACGGCAGGGTACTGGGTGCGAAGAAGGGGTTGCTCATAACAACTAACCCTTACACATGGGTGGTCAGCTCTGCAGCACCCCGGCCCCCGAAACCACCCGAGGCGACCCTGCGCCGGGTTGGGTCGCGGCGCCTATCATGGGGATAGTCGTCAAAGGAGTCGCAAATGAGAGCTGTGCCACGCAGGATCGCCGCACTGGCGCTTGGTGTCGGGCTCCTCAGTGGCTGCTCCGGAGTGGATGGCGGTACCCCGGATGGGCAGGCCCCGGATGGGCAGGGCGGTACAGCGGGCCAGGGTCCGACGACGACGGCTGCCGCTCCGACGTCCGGCAGCCCCGCAACGTCTTCGCCGGTCGCCGAACCAACCCCCGAGAGCACTCCCGGGAAGGGTCCGCCCTGCGACGCGGACCGGTGCTTCAGCGTGGCGGCCACTGGCGACCTGCTGCTCCACCCTGGCCTTTGGGACCAGGCGGCGGCTGATGCCGTCGGCGGCAAGGCCTCCGGGGGCGCAGCGGTACCGTTTGATTTTGAGCCGCTGCTGTCCGGGCAGCGCGAATACCTCGATTACGCCGACCTTGGAATCTGTCATCTGGAAACCCCGGTGGCGGTCCCCGAGGGGCCGTTCAGCGGCTACCCGCAGTTCAACGTGCCACCCCAGATCCTTGAGGCTGCGAAGGCGGTCGGCTACGACGCCTGCACTACGGCTAGCAACCACACCATCGACGCCGGCACTGAGGGTCTGAACCGCACGCTCGACGTGCTGGACGGAGTTGGGCTTGAACACACCGGGTCCTACGCCGATGAGGCGGCCGCCGGGGAGGTCCTGATCCTCGAAACTCCCGCGGCACGGGTGGCTGTCATTCAGGCGACCTACGGTCTCAACGGGCTGATCCCTGAACAGCCCTGGCAGGTGGACCTGATCGACGCCGACGTGATGACCGCCAAGGCCCGGCAGGCCAGGGCGGAGGGGGCCGACGTCGTCATCGCCGCCATCCACGCCGGCGACGAGTATGCGACGCTGCCCAACGCGCAACAGGTGGAGGTAGCCCACGCCCTGGCCGATAGCGGTGAGGTCGACTTCATCTACGGCCACCACACACACTCGGTGCTGCCGATCGAAAAATACAACGACACCTGGATTGTTTACGGGCTCGGCAACGGTGTCAGTGAATTGTCTCCCTTTCACGCCGTCAATAATGAGGGGCTGATGATCAGGGCCCAATTCGCCGAAACCGACGGCGACTGGAGCGTTAGCGACCTGGCCTGGCTGCCGTCGATCATTGTCAGCGACCCGTATCGCTGGTGCGCGCTGGGGCCGAACCAGGCGCCCGGCACCTGCACCTCCCCGGAACGGGAAGCGGAGGTCAGCGACCGAATCGGCGCGGTTGTCGACACCTTCGGTGCGGTGGCCGACGGCGCCCACCCCTGGGACCTCGCCAACGACAGATGATCCCGGCGGGCGACTCTAGCGGGGTCGCGCCCCTGCATGCCGGCGGGCCAAATCGGCGAGACTGTCGTCCAGATCAGCCGGCTCGAATGACCCGAACTTCCGTTCGGCAGCCTTCCGCAGCAGGAAGTCGGCGATCGCCGGATTCTTTGGGAGCAAGGATCCGTGCAGATAGCTCGCAACAACGTTCAGGTGGCGTGCACCCTCGTGCCCGTCCTGCGAATTGTTGCCAGCACCCTTGGTGACAGTTCCCAGCGGCCTGACGCCAGCACCCAGGTGGGTTTGGCCACTGTGGTTCTCATACCCGTGGATCTCGCCGAACTCCTCGCTGTCCGCCACCACATTGCCGATCAGGCGTTCGTTGGTCCCATGAGTTTCGAGGTCAAGGATTCCGATGCCCGGGATGATCGTCCCGTCGTGGGTCTTGAAGAACTTTCCAAACAGTTGATACAGCCCGCAGATCACCAGCATGGGCAGACCATCCTCGGCGAGCTCCCTGAGCCTCGGCGCGATGGCCTGCAGGTCCTGCTGGATGACCAGTTGTCCACTGTCCTGTCCACCGCCGCCGATGATCAGGTCGACGTCGTCGGGGAACTCGTCGCCGGCGCTGTGCTCGAGGATGTTCGCGGTATACCCGTGCCAGGTCAGCCGCTGCTTCAGGACCAGGACGTTGCCCCAGTCGCCATAGATGTTCATTTCCTTCGGGTAGAGCTGAAGGATGTTAAGGGTGCCTTTGGTCATCAGGAAACCACCTCGACTGTCGTGATCTTGGAGAGGTCGCGCCGGACCGCGAGCATGGCCGTGTAGGTGCAGAAAATCCGTTTCGGCTGGTCAGAGGTTGAGCTGATGAACGCCCGGAGCGCAGCCGTTGTGTCGGGCTCCACAGCCCGCACCTCGACGTCGTCGTACTTCAACCGCAAAGCCATGTCATACGCACGGACGCCGCTGACCATTTCCACCCCAGCCAGACCAAGCGAATCAAAGTCGACGTCCCACAACCAGGACATGTCCCGACCGTCGGCGTAATTGTCGTTGATCGCGATCATGGTGGCGTAGCCGGTGGCATCGAACGATTTCAGCCCCAGCCGGAACCCGCTGGGATTCTTCACCAGCACCAGTTCCAACGGCTTGCCGTCCACCACGAGCGATTCGCCGCGCCCGAAGGCCGGCTCAACGGTGGCCAGGGAGGCGAACAGGGCCGCCCGGTTGATGGCGTCACCCAGGACGGTCCGCGCGGTGGCCAGGGCGGCTGCGGCATTGAAGATGTTGTAGACGCCACGAAGCCGCAGGTCCACGCTGGTCAGTTCGCCGTCGACCAGGAAGGACGCCGAGTTACCGTCGACGTGTTCCAGGATGACGTCAGCGGGAAGGCTTGAGGGGGGAGCGACGCCAATGTCGCCGCGCAGCTCGTCGTCGTTGGGGAAGGTGTTGCGCAACGAGGAATCGAGACCGAAGTAGGCGATCTTTGCGTTCGGCACGGTGGAGGCGATTCCGGCCACCCGGGGATCCTCACGGTTCAAGACGACTGTGCCAGTGGTCTTCGCGGCGATCTGTTCCAACAACCGTGTGGTCTGGTCAATCTCACCAAAACGGTCGAGCTGGTCGCGGAGCACGTTCAACAGAAGGCAATGAGTAGGAGGTACCAGTTTCACGAAGTGGACTGCATGCGCCTCATCCAGTTCCAGCACGGCGATGTCCGCCTTGAGCCTGCCCCGCCAGTTCACGTCGCCCAACAGCGCGGCGGCAACCCCGCGGGTAAAATTGCTGCCGGTCCGGTTGGTGAACACCGTCAGGCCCTGGCCCTGCAGGAGTTCCACCACCATCTTTGTGGTGGTCGTCTTCCCATTGGTTCCGCTGATCACCACCACCCCATGGGGCAGACCGGTCAAGGCGCGACCCATGAACCCCGGATCGATTTTCTCGACCACGAGGCCCGGCAGCGCCGAGCCTCCGCCACGCAACCGCGAGATGCGGCGCACGGCCTTACCGACCAGCACACTAAAGGGAAACATGGAACCTAACTTATCGCAGTCAGGGCGGCGGTTTATCCTCTGACGTGCACCCCAACCTAGAATGGTCAGATGACCACATTCCCCGCACCGGACACATCCGGCGTGCATATCGGCGTGTTGGCCGTCCAGGGTGACGTGCGGGAACATATCCGCACCGTCGAGTCCCTCGGCGGACGGGCGAGCGCTATTCGCCGGCCCGGCGAGCTGGCCGGACTTGACGGCCTCATCATTCCTGGCGGCGAATCGACTGCCATCGACAAGCTGACCCGCGCCTTCGACCTGGCAGAGCCACTTCGTGAGCTCATCAGTGCGGGGCTGCCCGTCTACGGGTCCTGCGCGGGGATGATCATGCTCGCCGATGCCATCGCCGACCCGGCGACCGACCTGCAGGGCCGCCCGCAGCAAACCCTCGGCGGGCTGGACATCGTGGTGCGCCGCAACGCTTTTGGGCGGCAACGGGACTCCTTCGAAACGGAGCTCGAGTTCTCGGGGTTGGCTCCGGAGCGCTCCGGGAAGGTCCAGCCGGTCCACGCGGTATTCATCAGGGCGCCCTGGGTCGAGCGGGTGGGTCCCTCGGTCGAGGTCCTCGCGCAGGTACCAGCGCAGCCAGCCGGTCTCACGGGGCAGCATCCCGATTCGAACCGGGTCGCTAGGATTGTTGCGGTGCGGTCGGGGAACCTACTCGCCACGAGCTTTCATCCCGAGGTAACCGGGGAGCGGCGGATTCACGAATTGTTTATGCAGATGATCGTAAGGAGAACGGTAGATCATGTCGGGGCACTCTAAATGGGCAACAACCAAACACAAGAAGGCCGCGATTGATGCGAAGCGCGCCAAATCCTTTGCCAAACTGATCAAGAATATTGAGGTCGCCGCCCGTGCGGGCGGTGCCGATATGGCCGGCAACCCTGGTCTTGAACTGGCGGTGCAGAAGGCGAAGAAGACGTCCGTGCCGATCGACAACATCAACCGTGCCGTCAAACGCGGCGCCGGTCTGCTGGGCGACGCCGTCGAATACCAGACCATCATGTATGAGGCCCGCGGGCCGCAGGGCTCGGCCCTGCTTATCGAATGTTTGACCGACAACAAGAACCGCGCCGCTTCGGAGGTCCGGTTAGGGGTCACCCGCAACGGCGGCTCAATGGCCGACCCGGGGTCGGTGTCCTACCTCTTCACCCGCAAGGGCGTGGTTACACTGCCAAGCGGCGAACTCACCGAGGATGATCTTCTCCTCGCCGTGCTGGACGCCGGCGCCGAAGAGGTCAAGGAAACAGCCGGCCGCTTTGAGGTCATCTCAGAACCGCAGGATCTCCGCGCCGTGGTGGCGGGTCTTGAGGAAGCCGGGATCGACTACGACACCGACGAGGCCGAGTTCGTACCCTCAATGCAGGTGGAGCTCGACGCCGACGGCGCCCGCAAGTTCATCCGCCTGGTTGACGCACTCGAGGACCTCGACGACGTCCAGAACGTCTACTCAAACGCCGACCTCTCCGACGAGGTGCTCGCCGAGCTGGACGGCGACGACTAAACCCAGTGGCAAACCTTCCCGCCCAGTCGCATCATCGCCGGGCTGCCGCATGACCCTGCGCGTGATGGGAGTGGACCCGGGGCTGACCCGCTGCGGGCTGGCAGTTGTCGACATTGAACCCAACCGCCGGTCAACGCTCGTCGCCGTCGGAGTGGTCGGCACCCCCGCCGACCAGTTACTGGACCGTCGGCTGCTCGTGATTTCCGACGCCGTCGACGATTGGCTGGATACCCACGCACCCGACGTGCTCGCCGTCGAACGTGTGTTCAGCCAGCTGAACGTGAGTACCGTCATGGGCACCGCCCAGGCCTCCGGCGTCGTCATGGTCGCGGCCGCCCGGCGTGGCATCCCGGTGGCGCTTCATACCCCCACCGAGGTGAAGGCGGCCGTCACCGGTAACGGGCAGTCAGACAAGGTAGCGGTCACCAAGATGGTCACCAAAATCCTTCGGCTCGATACGGCGCCCAAACCAGCCGATGCCGCTGACGCTCTGGCCCTGGCCATCACCCACGCCTGGCGGCAAGGTGTTGCCGCCAACCGGGCGTCGGCCGGCGGCGGCAACGCCACGGCCGCGCAGCGGATCTGGGCTGAAGCCGAGGCGAAAGCCCGACGGCGCAGGTAGCCCGACGGTGTGGCGCATCCGGAAAAGCCGGCCGGAACCAGTACGCTGTTCGTAGATATGTTCGGATAGAAATTTTGGAGTAGCGCGCATGATCAGTTCCCTCCGCGGCACCGTCAGCCACGTTGGCCTCAACTCGGCCGTGCTGGACGTCAATGGGTTTGGCATGCAGATCCTGGCCACCCCGCAGACCCTCGCCACCCTGCGCACCGGACAGGAAGCGCAAGTCTTCACCGCGATGATTGTCCGTGAGGACTCCATGACACTGTTCGGGTTCGAGGAGGCAGACCAGCGTGAGGTGTTCGAGACGCTGCTCGGCGTCAGCGGAGTTGGGCCACGGTTGGCACTGGCCGTGCTGGCCGTCCACGCACCGGAAGCCATCCGGGTTGCTGCCTCTTCGGGTGACGACAAGGCCTTCAGTAAAGTCCCGGGAATCGGCCCGAAGGGCGCCCGCCGGATTGTCCTGGAACTGGCAGACAAACTCGTTCCGCTCGGCACCGCCGGGGCCCCGCCGAAGAACGCCTGGCAGGGACAGGTCCTGACGGCAATGATGGGGCTCGGCTGGTCGGAGAAGGACGCAACCACCGCGATAGACGCGGCGACGGCCGAAGCACCAGAGGTGGCCGCGTCCGGCAACGTGGGTGACATCCTGAAACTCACCCTGCGCAGACTCGGCCAGGACGGCGCCCGGGCCTCGGCGCGGAGCCGGGTCAGCTGATGGCCCGCGACGACGCGGCGGGGGAGGAGGCCCCGGTTGTTTCACCCACCGGGGATCCAGAGGACCGGGCGGTGGAAGCAGCGCTGCGCCCCAAAAATCTCGATGACTTTGTCGGGCAGCAACGGGTCCGCCGGCAGCTCTCCCTGGTCCTGGAAGCCTCGCGGCTGCGCGGCCGAACTGCCGACCACGTCCTGCTCTCCGGTCCGCCGGGCCTTGGCAAGACCACCCTGGCCATGATCATCGCCGCCGAGATGAACGCGCCCCTGCGCATCAGCTCCGGTCCGGCTATCCAGCACGCCGGCGACCTCGCGGCCATTCTCTCCTCGCTGACCGACGGCGAGGTACTCTTCCTCGACGAAATTCACCGCATGTCCCGGCCGGCCGAGGAAATGCTGTACATGGCGATGGAAGATTTCCGGGTCGACATCATCGTCGGCAAAGGGCCGGGCGCAACAGCCATCCCGTTGGACCTGCCGCCATTCACCCTGGTCGGCGCCACCACCCGGGCCGGGCTACTTCCAGGGCCCCTGCGGGACCGCTTCGGGTTCACCGGCCACCTCGAGTTCTACTCCACCGAAGAACTGGAACTGGTATTGCGTCGCTCGGCGATGCTGATGGACATGAAGGTCAACTCGGCCGCGTTCTCGGAGGTGGCAGGCCGGTCCCGCGGTACGCCCAGGATTGCCAACCGGCTCCTCCGCCGGGTGCGTGACTGGGCGTTGGTGCACGGCGTCGACCTGATCGACGCCAGGTGCGCCGGGGCGGCGCTGGACATGTATGAAGTGGACGCCAAAGGCCTCGACCGGCTCGACCGCGCCGTGCTCACCGCCCTGATCACCAAGTTCAACGGCGGTCCGGTGGGACTTTCGACCCTCGCGATCGCCGTCGGCGAGGAACCCGAGACAGTCGAAACCGTCGCCGAACCATACCTGGTGCGGGAGGGGATGCTGGGGCGGACCCCCCGGGGACGAATCGCCACGCGAGCGGCCTGGGACCACCTGGGACTCGTCATGCCGGCGAATGTTGCGGCTGCCATGCCGGAGGACCTCTTCACCGTCCTCTCCGAGGAAAACGGCCCGGAAGGCAACCGTGCCGAAGACAACAGTGGGGTAACGGAATGGGCCAACACCGAGGGATAGGGGCGCCGAAAGGACGCGGACAATCCCGTTTCCCTTTACACTGATATGACGTGCGGCACGTCAGGTGCGTGCGGATCCCAAGATATAGAAACGGAACTACTCTGTGTTCTCAACCTTATTAGCCCAGACTGCCGCCCCAGAGCAAGGCTTCGATATTTTCAGCCTGCTTTTGCCGCTGGCACTCGGAGCATTGATCTTCATGATGTTCCGGAGGCAGAAGAAGACCCAGAAGACCATCAAGGAGCAGCGCACCCAGATGGTTCCCGGCACCGAAGTGATGACCAACTTCGGCCTGTTCGGTACAGTGATTTCTCTCGACGAAGAGAACAACAAGGCAGTGCTCGAGCTTGGTCCCGGTGCCAGGGCCACGGTACACATGCAGACCCTCACCAAGGTGGTGCAGCCTGAGCCGGCCGCCGATGACGAAGAAACGCCGGCCGTCCCCGACGACGCATCCTCGCTGACCAGCCCCGTCGCCGACAACTCGGCCACCGACACCCGGACCACTGCTGTTGACGGCCAGGATCAGCCGACCCATGACACGGTGCTCCCCGAATCCGGACCAGAGCGTCTTGACGCCCGCTCAGACGAGGACATCCGTCTGGACTACGACAACAAGCGGGACAACAAGGACATCTAGCGCCGCGGGTGGGGCAACACCCTCGAGTGTGATGCCCCACCACCCCTAGAACCACCGACGCGCGCTCTCTCGATAAAAGGAAATTCCACATGCCTCGTACCGGCCCAGGCACGGCAGCCAAACGGACACTCGTTTGGCTCGGCGTTATGTTTGCATTACTAGCAGTTCTCCTGGGCAGCGGGTCCATCTGGGGCACCGCGAGCTGGAGCCCCAAGCTGGCACTCGACCTTGAGGGTGGAACCCAGATGATCCTGGCGCCCCAGGTGCAGGGCGGCAGCGATGAGATTACCGAAGAGCAGCTCGACCAGGCTGTGGAAATCATCAGGCAGCGGGTCGACGGCAGTGGCGTGGCAGAGGCCGAGATCAACACCCAGTCCGGCCGCAACGTGATTGTGTCACTCCCCGGTATTCCCGACGCCGAAACCCGCGAACTGATTCAGGCGTCGGCACAGATGGAATTCCGACCAGTACTCTTTGGCGGTCCGGGCCAGGCGCCCGCCGCGGAAACGCCCACCCCCGAAGAAGAACTGCCCGCTCCTACCGACGAACCCACCAATGCCAGCGATCCCAACTGGATCACGGCAGAACTGTTCTCCGAGTTCGAGGCCCTCGACTGCACATCGCCCGAAGCACTCGAACCCGCCGAAGAAGCAGCGCCCGCCGATGAGCCAATGGTCGCTTGCGAGCCGGGCACCCAGGGCAAATACATTCTCGGGCCGGTGGAAGTGCCGGGCACCGACATCGACTCCGCCGACTTCGGCATGCAGCGCGGCGCGCAGGGTCAGTCACTGAACACCTGGGCGGTCAACATCCAGTTCAACTCCGAGGGCAGCGAGACCTTCCGGGAAGTCACCGAACGCCTCTTCGCCTTCGGTCAGGGCGATCCACGGAACCAGTTCGCCATCGTGCTCGATGGGACGATCATTTCGGCTCCGACCACCCAGGCCGTCATCCCCGATGGGCGGCCCTCGATCAGCGGTAGCTTCACGGAGGAGTCGGCCGGGGCGTTGGCCGAACAACTGAAGTACGGCGCACTGCCGATCAGCTTCGAGATCCAGAGCGAGCAGCAGATCTCGGCCACTCTCGGAGCCGACCAGCTCCGGCTCGGCATGATTGCAGGCATCATCGGCTTGATTTTGGTCGCCGTTTACTCGATCTTCCAGTACCGGATGCTGGGACTGGTGACGATTGCGTCCCTTGTGGTGGCAGGTTTCCTCACCTACCTCGCCATCTGCATCCTGGGCTGGACCGAAAACTACCGGCTCTCCCTCGCAGGTGTGGCCGGCCTGATTGTCGCAATTGGGCAGACAGCCGACTCCTTCATCGTTTACTTCGAACGAATCCGCGATGAGCTCCGAGATGGCAGGGGGCTCGTCTCAGCCGTAGAGAACGGCTGGCGCCGGGCCAAGAGCACCGTCCTCGCGTCCAAGGCCGTCAGCCTGCTGGCCGCCGTCGTGCTGTACTTCGTCGCTGTCGGCAACGTTCGTGGGTTCGCGTTCACCCTCGGATTGACAGCTGTAGCCGACCTGATCGTCGTCTTCCTGTTCACTCATCCGGTGATGCGCCTGCTGGCAAGGACCAAGTTCTTCGGCGAGGGACACCGGTTCTCCGGTGTCGATCCGAAGAAGCTTGGCATTATGCCGCTCTATCGTGGTGCCGGTCGTATCCGGATGCCGTCGGCAACACCGCAGACGGCA
Organism: Arthrobacter sp. Bz4; assembly: GCF_003075455.1. Taxonomy (GTDB): domain Bacteria; phylum Actinomycetota; class Actinomycetes; order Actinomycetales; family Micrococcaceae; genus Arthrobacter_D. The sequence goes on along the minus strand of NZ_QDAE01000003.1, from coordinate 61,628 downwards.
GCCCCCCGCACCAAGAACAAGGCAGTCCCAGGTGAAATCGCCCGACGCACCACCATCGCCGAACGTCGGCTGGCCGAACAAAAAGCCCTGGCCGCGCGAAGCAATGGCACAGACCAGGAGGAAAACTAAATGCGGGGCAATAGTTTCGCCAAATTTGGCAACGACCTCTACTCGGGCAAGCTGTCCTACCCGTTCGTCGGCAAGCGCAAGCTGTGGTTCACCATTGCAGCGTTGGCCGTCCTCGTGTCGATCATCATCCCCATCGTCAAGGGTGGCTTCAACCTCGGTATCGATTTCCGGGGTGGCTCCGAGTTCACGGTGTCGAGTGTTGAGAACACTGACATCGCCCTCGGTGAGCAGGCTGTTACGGGAGTGGTACCAAATGCGGTACCGAGCGTCACGAACATCGCGCCGCAGACGATGCGTATCCAGACTGAGCGGCTCTCCGATGATGAGACCCTCAGCGTCCGGGACGCTCTGATCAGCGCGTATGAGGTTACCGAAGAAGAAGTCACTACCAACTTCGTCGGGCCCACCTGGGGCGAGGACGTCAGCCGGCAGGCCTTGATTGGCTTGGTGGTGTTCATCCTGCTGGCCGCAGTGCTGATGGCCCTGTATTTCCGGACCTGGAAAATGTCGGTGGCCGCACTCAGCGGATTGTTCGTGGTCATGACGGTGACAGCCGGTCTGTACTCGCTGAGCAACTTCGAGGTGACACCCTCGGCGATGATCGGTTTCCTCACGGTGCTGAGCTATGCGTTGTATGACACGGTGGTGGTTTTCGACAAGATCAAGGAGAACACCGCCGACCTCGATGTTTCTACCAAGCGAACCTTTGGCGAGCAGGTAAACCTTGCGGTCAACCAGACGCTGGTGCGCTCCATCAACACCTCGGTTGTCGCCGTGTTGCCGGTCGCATCGATTCTTTTCATCGGTGCGATGCTCCTCGGTGCGGGTACCCTCCGGGATCTGTCTCTCGCCTTGTTCATCGGCATTATCATCGGGACCATCGGCACTCTCTTCGTCGCCGCACCCGTTTACGCGTGGCTGCGGATGCGCGAGCCGGGCATGAAGCGGCAGGAGAAGCGCGTGCTGCATCGCCGGTCGGTCGAAGCAGCAGAAGCCGTCCCTGCGCCCTGACTGTCGCAGGAGCAATCGACGACCTGACGGCCGTGTCCTGGTCCCCTGAGGGGGCCGGGACACGGTTTTTTTGTTCCCAGTTTGGCGGCAGCCGGGGATCGGTGCAGCAGGGTTTGGTCCGTCGGACTAAACTTAAATATGCGTGCCGGAGAAGAGGCATGGTGTAATTCTTTTTCAGCCGTCTGACGGCTGAGGAATCGGGGTAGTACGTGGCAGATGCCAGTGGTCCAGCAGAGCGGCCAGACACGGAACACCGTGAGGAGCGCCCTGGCACCTTTTCGCGCCCTTCGACCGCCCAGCTTGACCAAGTTCCGGCGCCCCCTGCGACCATACCGCCCGTCCGCAGCCGCGACGTCGCAGTGACCTCATCGGGATCAGCCCCTTCGGCGGCCAGCGCCGACCATAGCGCGCTGCCGGATCGGAAAATCCGGACCCGGTCACGGCTGGCCCGCCTGACGGGCAGAGCCTCCAACGGGTATTCACCGGTGCTTGAGCCCCTGCTGAGGACGGTCCGGGCCAACAACCCCAAGGAAGACCTCGACCTGATCCAGCGGGCGTACCTGGTGGCCGAGCGCAGCCACGAGGGCCAGAAGCGAAAAAGCGGCGATCCGTACATCACCCACCCGGTGGCGGTGGCAACGATCCTTGCCGAACTGGGCATGACCGGCACCACGCTGGCTGCCGCCCTGCTGCATGACACCGTCGAGGACACCGCATGCACCCTCGACGACATCAAGCGTGACTTCGGCGCCGAAGTGGCAATGCTGGTGGACGGGGTCACCAAGTTGGACAAGGTGTCCTTCGGCGACGCTGCCCAGTCCGAGACCGTTCGCAAAATGGTGGTCGCCATGGCCAAGGACATTCGTGTCCTGGTGATCAAGCTCGCGGACCGGCTCCATAATGCCCGGACCTGGCGCTTTGTCTCTCCCGAGTCGTCGGCCAGAAAAGCCCGCGAGACACTCGAAATCTTCGCTCCGCTCGCGCACCGGCTCGGCATGAACACCATCAAGTGGGAGCTCGAGGACCTGTCCTTTGCGGCGCTGCACCCGAAGGTGTACGAAGAGATCGTCCGGATGGTGGGGGATCGTACGCCTGAACGGGAAAAGCACCTGGCAGTGGTGCGCACCCAGATCGGCGAAGACCTTCGGTCGGTGAAGATCAAGGCGACAATCACCGGACGCCCGAAGCATTACTACTCCATCTACCAAAAGATGATCGTCCGCGGCAAGGACTTCGATGACATCCATGACCTGATGGGGATCCGGGTGCTGGTGGACAGTGTGAGGGACTGCTACGCAACGTTGGGCCAGCTGCATGCCCGCTGGAACCCGCTGCCCGGCCGGTTCAAAGACTACATAGCGATGCCCAAATTCAATATGTACCAGTCGCTCCACACCACGGTGATCGGACCCGGCGGACGTCCGGTGGAGATTCAGATCCGGACCCACGACATGCACCGCAGAGCCGAATACGGCGTTGCAGCGCACTGGAAATACAAGGGCGCTGGCGGCAAAACCGGAGAAGGACCCGACAACAGCGACATGGGGTGGCTGCGAAGTCTGGTCGACTGGCAGCAGGAGACAGCCGACCCGGACGAGTTCCTTGACTCGCTGCGCTTCGAAATCAACGCCCGCGAAGTGTTCGTGTTCACTCCCAAGGGCGAGGTTATGGCGTTGCCTGCCGGGTCCACTCCGGTGGACTTCGCCTATGCAGTGCACACCGAGGTGGGGCACCGGACGATCGGAGCCCGGGTCAACGGGAAGCTGATCCCGCTGAACAGCGAGCTGAACCACGGCGACTGGGTGGAGATCTTCACCTCCAAGGCCGAGGGTGCCGGCCCGAGCCAGGACTGGCAGGGGTTCGTGAAGAGCCCGCGGGCTCGCAACAAGATCCGCCAATGGTTCACCAAGGAACGCCGCGAAGAGGCGATTGAAAAGGGTAAGGAACTGCTCACCCGCGCAATGCGCAAGCAGAACCTGCCACTTCAGCGCATGATGACCCATGACGCACTGATAGCGGTGGCCCAGGAGTTGAGGCACGCGGACATCGCTGCTCTTTATGCGGCGGTCGGTGACGGCCATTCCTCCGCCCAGAACGTGATCGAACGCCTGGTCGCCCTGATGGGTGGGAACGAGGGTGCCGAAGATAGCCTCGCCGAGACGGCGGTCGCCACCACTCCGCGCCGCCCCAAGTTCTCCGATTCCGGCGTGACGGTGCGCGGCGTTGGCGACGTCTGGGTCAAAATTGCGCGCTGTTGTACTCCAGTTCCGCCGGATCCCATCATCGGGTTCGTTACCCGCGGTTCGGGGGTGTCAGTCCACCGGAACGACTGCCGCAACGTCGAGGAACTGAGGGATCAGCCCGATCGGATTGTGGACGTCGACTGGGCTCCCACCCAGTCCAGCGTGTTCCTGGTCGAGATCCAGGTTGAAGCGCTCGATCGCAAGAGCCTCCTCTCCGACGTCACCCGGGTCCTCTCCGAGAACCACGTCAACATTCTCGCGGCAAGCGTGAATACCTCGACGGACCGGGTGGCACTGTCGCGGTTTGCTTTTGAGATGGGGGATCCCAAGTACCTGACCCACATCCTCAACGCGGTCCGCCGGATAGACGGCGTGTTTGACGTCTACCGCACCACCGGGGCGCAACGGAGGCTCTAGCTCGCCGTCGACCGCCGGTGCCGAATGGGGTGGGTCTAGCCCGAGTGCATGGCGCTCTGGAGGCGGGCCAGAGCGCGGTTCTTGCCAGGAACGCGTCGGGTTGCTTCCAACGCCCTGACCACCAGGACCAGGTCACACCGTAGATCGGGGTGAGCTGCCAGTCGGACGAGGGTTGGCACTGCCCAGTCGTCATGTCCATGCACTGCAACATCGAGTGCGGTCCGCAAAGGTGCTGTGACGCCCACCCCGCCGACCGCCCGGACATCGCAGGGTCCCAAAGCGACCTGATGCATCAGGGCTTCACTGAACGGTGGCAGGGCGGTGGTGCGGCGTCGGTGATCTGTCACGAGGTTCACTGTTTCGGGTAGTGGCGCGCAGCCATAGACCCAGGCCGCGCTTTGGCGGGCAAGCGCAACCTTGGCCCGCAACGACGCCGGGACGCACAGGATCGCAGACTGGGCGCGGGAGGCGGGGTCAAGATGGTGGTCCGCGCGGGCATAGGAGTTCCCGCAGACACGGCGCAGCAGTCCGTCGATGCGCATGGCCTGCAACTCGACGCTGCTGAAGATGTCATGGGCTCGGAAGAGCACTCCGCCGGTTGAGGTGATCGGCTCTGCTGGGGTTTCTCCGGTAGCGGCTCCCAGCCGAAGGTGGGACATGGCCCAAGCATTCCGAGTTTGGCCCCAAAGCGAAAGCCCCGGCGTCGAGTTGTGGATAACCGGACTGGTGACGTACCAGACTACTCATCCACAACCCCACACCGGGGCTGAGTGTTCGGGTGCCGCTAGGAGAAGTCCTGCGCCGACTTCTGCAGCATATCCATCCATTGTTGGCGTGCGGACAGGGCTTCCTTGGCGGTAGCGATCCGCTTCGCGTCGCCAGCCTTCTCGGCAGCGTTCAGATCTTCCTGCAGCGCAGCGATAGTGGCTTCCAGCTGACTCAGAGCACTGTTGGTGCGGGCCTGGGTCTCAGGGTTGGTCCGCTCCCAATGGGCGTCGTCGGCAGCCTTCACCGCGTCCTCAACTTCGCGAATACCGGCTTCGATCCGACCCATGTCCGCGCGTGGCACCTTGCCGGCTTCCTCCCAGCGGTCACGAATCGACTGCAGCGACTTCTTCGCGGCCGCGAGGTTCCTGATGGGCAGCAACTGGCGTGCCTCGACCAGCAGGGCTTCCTTGACCACAAGGTTTGCCCCGTATTCTTCGTCGATTGCCTCGTTGGTTGCTTTCCTGGCGGTGAAGAACTTGTCCTGGGCGGCCCGAAAACGAGCCCACAGGGCGTCGTCGTCCTTGCGGCTGGCCCGTTTGGAGGCCTTCCACTCATCCATCAGCCGGCGGTATTCGCCAGCGGTGTGGCCCCAGTCGGTTGAGGTGGAAAGCGCCTCGGCCTGCTGGATGAGGGACTCCTTGGCCTGCTTGGCCGAGGCGTTGTCGGTATCCAGCTGGGAGAAGTACGCGCGACGATGCCGGTCGAAGATGGTGCGCGCCGCGCGGAACCTCTTCCACAGGCCGTCTTCGGTGCCGCGGCCAAGCCGGATGCCGTTCTTCTGCGCCGCTTTCCAGGTCTCGAACAGCTCGTTCATCCGGGTGCTGCTGGCTTTCCACTGCACCGTGGATGGGTCGCGGCCAGCGATTTCTTCGGCTTCCGCGACGATCGCTTCGCGGGCTGCGAGCTCGGCCGACTTCAGCGCATCCTGTTCGGCCTTTTCGGCGGCAACAAGCTCCGCGATCTGGCCGTTCAGGGCGTCCAGCCGCGTTTCAAGGGCAAGCACGTCGCCGACGATCTTCTTCTCTGCGACCTGCTCCCGCAGATGACCGGCGGTCTTCTGCATGTCGGCGGATGGTGCCTTCGCCTGGACGCGCTGTTCCAGGAGCACAATCTGGCTGGCGACGTCGTCGTACTTGCGCACGAAATATGCCAGCGCCTCATCCTTGGAGGCATCCGGGTACTGCCCGACGGCGTGCTCCTCGCCGTTGACGATGAGGAAGACGTGACCGTCGTCCTCGACCCGGGCGAACTTGGCTGCTTCGCTTAGCGGGGTGCTGTGCGCCGGGGGAGCGGCGACTGCTGCGCCTGGTTTCGCGCCAGGTTTGCCACCAGGTTTCGCGCCGGGTCGCGGAGCCATCGCTGCGGGGCTGGGAGCGGCGCCGGGGGAAGACATTGGGCGGGCAGCTGCAGGCGTGGCTGACTCAGCCTCGGGTGCCTCAGCTTCAGTTTCGGGAGCCGCAGCCTCGGGTGCGGGTGCCTCGGGTTCAGGCGCGGCTGATTCAGCCTGCTCGGGCTCAACCGCCTGCTCAAGACCAGTTGTTGTTTCCTCGTCGCCTGACGTTTCGTCGGTACGGGGTGTTTCGTCGGATTGCTGACTTTGTGTCACCGCTAGAAGTCTTTCACTCGTTGGTTTGCCTGCTACCTCGCGGCAAATGGTTCAGGGCTATCGAGTCTATCGCCACGGCGTCCCCGCACCGCGCAGCCTCAGAGGCTACTTTACGCATAAGGGTTCGCCAGCGGAATCTCGGTGCACCCACCCACGGGGACTGTGCGGCGACCTCTGTTTCGGTGCGGTACCCGGACGGCGGGGGTCAGCCTAGACATCGGAGGCGGAAATGGGGCCCACCGATGTCCGGGTTCCCCGCCAAAGCCGGGTAAAATCGGAGACCGTCAACCCGATGTCACATCCTGCAAGGAGCTCAGCCGTATGGCACGCAAGGCCTCACTGTCCGGTTTTCCCGAATGGCTGCCGGAGGAACGCCTGGTGGAGTTGCATGTACTGGACACGTTGCGGAAAACCTTCGAGCTGCATGGCTTCTCCAACATCGAAACCCGGGCGGTCGAGACGGTGTCCCACCTGCTCCGCAAAGGGGACATCGACAAAGAGGTCTACGCTGTGTCGCGCCTTCAGGCCGACGACGACGGCGGCCGGGCGACCAGCTCCGACGACGGCCTTGCCCTCCACTACGACCTGACTGTTCCCTTCGCCCGCTACGTGGTCGAAAACTCCGGCCACCTGGCGTTCCCCTTCCGGCGCTACCAGATCCAGAAGTGCTGGCGCGGTGAACGCCCGCAGGACGGCCGGTTCCGCGAGTTCACCCAGGCCGACATCGACGTCGTGGGCGACGGCGTGCTCCCGTTCCGGTACGACGTCGAACTGGCCCTCGTGGTGGTCGATGCCCTCTCGGCCCTGCCCATTCCCGAGTTCACCGTGCGCGTCAATAACCGGAAACTCGCCGAGGGTTTCTATCGGGGCATCGGCCTCGAGGACACCGCCGGGGTGCTGCGCAGCATCGACAAACTGGAAAAGATTGGGGCAGAGAAGGTTACCGCCCTGCTGCAGACCGAACTTGGTGCCACCGCCGACCAGGCAGCCCTCGCCCTCCGGCTCGCCTCGATCCGGACCGCTGACGTGTCATTCGTCGACCAGGTCCGCACCCTCGGGGTCACCGACCCCCTGCTGGAAGAGGGGCTCGGGGAGCTGGAGCAGGTGATCGCCGAAGCGTCCAAGCGCGCGCCCGGCCGGGTGGTTGCCGACCTCAGCATTGCCCGCGGCCTGGATTACTACACCGGAACGGTCTACGAAACCGTGCTGAACGGGCACGAGTCACTGGGATCGATCTGCTCCGGCGGCCGGTATGACAGCCTGGCAGCCAAAGGCAACCGGACGTTCCCCGGAGTCGGCCTGTCGATCGGCGTAACCCGGCTGGTGTCGCGGATCCTCAGCCAGGGCTTCACCGCCGTGTCGCGGCAGGTGCCCACCGCAGTCCTGATCTCGCTGACCGACGACAGCTCCTGGTCGGCGGCCCAGGACATCGCCGCGGCCCTGCGAGCCCGCGGCATTTCCGCTGAGGTGGCTGCCACTGCCGAGAAGTTCGGCAAGCAGATCAAGTTCGCCGACCGTCGTGGGATCCCCTTCGTCTGGTTCACCGCTGAGGACGGCACCCACGAGGTCAAGGACATCCGCACCGGCGCCCAGGAACCTGCCGATCCCGGCACCTGGACGCCCCCGGCAGTTGATCTCGTGCCGTCGGTGCTCCGCGCCGAGCCAGCCGACGCCTGACCCGGGCACCGCACCACAAGGTCAGGAGCGTCGTCGTCGTACTCCCGCGACGACGACGCGGCCCAGCACGCCAGCGGCCAGGACCGCCACCATGGTGAGCACCGACGTCGTGGGCAGGGTGAGGGCCAGCAGCACGCAGCCGATAAAACCCACCACGTTCAGCCCCCGCGGCGAATGCCACGGCCGGTGGGTGAGGGTAAACGCCGACAGGTTGGCGATCGCGTAGTAGATCAACACCCCAAAGCTGGAGAATCCGACCACTGTCAGGACGTCAGTGGTCAGGAGCAGGCCGATGACGACGACGGCGGTTGCCAGATCGGCGGCGTAGGGAACACCGAAGCGCTGCCAGATCCCGGTCAGGGCCCGGGGCAGATCTCCTTCACGGGCCATGGCCAGCGTGGTCCTGCCCACCCCGGCGATGAGGGCCAGCAGGGCTCCGAGGCTGGCGAGTGCTGCCGCGATGGTGACAGCAGTTGCCGGGATTGCTGAGGTCGAGGCAGTGAACACCTCACGCAACGGTGCGGCGGAGGCGGCAAGCGCCGTCGGGCCCAGTGCTGCCAGCAGACCCCACGCAAGCAGCAGATACAGCCCCAGGGTGAAGCCAAGGGATCCGAAGATCGCTGCCGGGATGTTGCGTTGCGGCTCGCGCACTTCCTCGCCCATGGTGGCGACCCGGGCGTACCCGGCAAACGCGAAGAACAGCAGTCCTGCGGCCTGCAGCACTCCAAGCCAGCTGGTGGGCAGCTGGACAGCGTCTGACGGTGCGGGGGCGGCGAAGGCGGCGACCACCACGAAAGCGAGTACCGGGACCACCAGGGACACGATGATCCGGGTCATCAGGGCGGTACGACTGACACCCAACAGGTTCACGACGGTCAGGGCGACCACCGCCGCGACGGCTGCGGCGGTCTCAAACCCGGGGCGGCGTACAACCCAAAAGTCAGCGCCATCGCTGCGCAGGAGGCGATCTTGCCGGTAACGAAACTCCAGCCGGCGATGAACCCGGGCCAGGGGCCGAGCTGGCGTCGGCCGTAGATATACGTGCCGCCGCTGTGCGGGTGCACTGCCGCCAGTTGCGCGGACGCCGCCGCGTTGCAGTAGGCCACGAAACCGGCGATGGCCACGGCGAGGGGCAGCCAGCTTCCCGCTGAGGCCGCAGCTGGCGCGAAGACCACAAACACGCCGGCGCCGATCATGGAGCCGATCCCCACGGTCGTGGCGTCAAAGCCGCCCAGCTGCCGTCGAAGGCCTGGCGGATTGGTCCCTGGTGGATGAGCCATTGCCATGTGTGATCCCTGCCGTGGCGGGTGGGTCCCGGTATCACCGGTAAACTCGGACGAGACGATCTTTTCATACGCGGGTAGCCCTTTTCTGCCCCGCACCTCCACCCGGAAGGAATGCTGTGCTGCGCACACATGACCTCGGTTCGCTACGGACTGAGCACATTGGACACACCGTCACCCTGGCAGGCTGGGTTGCCCGCCGCCGAGATCACGGCGGGGTCGCATTCCTTGACCTGCGCGACGCCTCGGGTTTCGCCCAGGTGGTGGTCCGGGAAGAGGAAGTGTTCCACGGACTGCGCAACGAATACGTCCTGCAGATCACGGGCACCGTCGAGAAGCGCCCCGAGGGTAACGAGAACCCGGCCCTGGCCACTGGCGGCATCGAAGTCATCGCCGAGACCGTGACCATCCTCAACACCTCCGACCCGCTGCCCTTCCAGATCGACGAGCACGTGGAGGTTGGCGAGGAAGCACGCCTGAAGCACCGCTACCTCGACCTCCGCCGGCCAGCGCCCAACGCCAACCTCCGGCTGCGTTCCGAGGCCAACCGGGTGGCACGCGAGCTGCTGCACCAGGATGGTTACGTCGAAATTGAGACACCCACCCTGACCAGGTCCACCCCTGAGGGTGCCCGCGACTTCGTGGTGCCAGCCCGTCTGTCGCCCGGCTCCTGGTACGCCCTGCCGCAGTCTCCGCAGCTGTTCAAGCAGCTCCTGCAGGTGGGCGGCTTTGAGAAGTACTACCAGATTGCCCGCTGTTACCGCGACGAGGACTTCCGCGCGGACCGTCAGCCGGAGTTCACCCAGCTCGACATCGAAGCCAGCTTCGTGGAGCAGGATGACGTCATTGCCCTAGGCGAGAGCCTGGTCAAGGCGCTCTGGCAGCTGATCGACGTCGAAATCCCCACGCCGATCCAGCGGATGACCTACGCCGATGCGATGGCCCGGTTCGGCTCAGACAAGCCCGATCTGCGCTTCGGCCTGGAACTGACCGAGCTCACCGAGTTCTTCAAGGACACCGATTTCGGCGTGTTCAAGGCGCCCTACGTCGGCGCCGTCGTCATGCCCGGCGGGGCGTCCCAGCCGCGCCGCCAGCTCGACGCCTGGCAGGAATGGGCCAAACAGCGCGGCGCCAAGGGCCTCGCCTATGTTCTGGTCGACGACGACGGCAGCCTCCGCGGGCCCGTCGCCAAGAACCTCACCGAGGCCGAGCGTGACGGCCTGCCCGCCGCGGTCGGCGCCAACCCCGGCGACTGCATTTTCTTCGCCGCCGGCGAGAAGACTCCCTCCCGCGCGCTGCTCGGCGCAGCACGCGTTGAAATCGGCCACCGCACCGGTCTCATCGACCCGTTGGCCTGGGCCTTCGTCTGGGTGGTTGACGCACCGATGTTCGAACCGGCGTCGGCGGCTGTCGCAGCCGGCGACGTGGCGGTCGGCGGGGGAGCCTGGACGGCGGTGCACCACGCGTTCACCTCACCGAAGCCTGAATACCTGGACACCTTCGACAAGGATCCAGAGACCGCACTGGCGTACGCCTACGACATTGTCTGCAACGGCAACGAAATCGGCGGCGGCTCGATCCGTATCCACCAGCGGGATGTGCAGGAACGTGTGTTCTCGGTGATGGGCATCAGCCAGGAGGACGCGCAGGAAAAGTTCGGTTTCCTCCTCGAAGGATTCAAGTTCGGTGCGCCCCCTCACGGCGGCATCGCGTTCGGCTGGGACCGCGTCGTCGCGCTGATGGCGGGCACCGAGTCGATCCGCGACGTCATCGCGTTCCCGAAGTCCGGCGGCGGCTTCGACCCGCTGACGGCTGCTCCCGCTCCGATCACCGCGCAGCAGCGTAAGGAAGCCGGAGTGGACTTCAAGCCGGAGAAAAAGAACTAGGGCGCAGCTCCTCCGCCCCCGCTTGGGTTGAATGGCGGGGGATCTGGCGGGTTCTGCTGCTTTGTGACGGGAATGGACACACGCCCAATCCGGTTATGAAATACTGATACACACAAACGTGCTCCGGGGTCGGTGTAATTCCGAACCGGCGGTGATAGTCCGCGACCCGTCCGCTGCCAGTGCTACCGCGCTGGCGTGGCCGGTTGAACTGGTGAAATTCCGGTACCGACAGTTAAAGTCTGGATGGGAGAAGCGCGTACAGCTTTGGCTGTGCTGGTTTGGTGGTGCCTTCGTGCGCCGCCGACAGCACCGGCCGTTCCTGTCGTTACCCCGGAGCGCACCGCTCGAGACAAGGGGTCGACATGGATTTTCTGAGGTGGCTGTTCGACGCTCAGATCCCCGTCGCCGGAAGCTCGCTGCTGCTCCGCGAGGTGATCGGCAACGTCTTCGGGCTCCTCAGCGCGCTCGGCGGGATGCGCCGGAAACTCTGGGCCTGGCCCGTCGGTATCATCGGCAACGTCCTGCTCCTTACCGTCTTCCTAGGTTCCTTTTTCGGCGGAGCCGACGCCGCCAACCTCCTCGGCCAGGCTGGCCGCCAGATCATGTTCATCGCCGTCGCCGTCTACGGCTGGCGCCAGTGGAGTGCCAGCAGCCAGGCCGACGGCCACGCCGTCACTCCACGCTGGGCGCCCCGCCGCGCGCGGATCGGCCTGGTGGTCGCCATGATCGTCGGCACGGTAGCGCTGACACCCCTCTTCCGGATGCTCGGCTCCTACGAACCTGTGTGGGCGGACGCCTGGACGTTTGTCGGCTCGCTGCTGGCAACCGTCGGCATGGCCAAGGGCTGGGTCGAGTTCTGGCTCATCTGGGTGGCGGTCGACGTCGTCGGGGTGCCACTGCTCTTCAGCGCCGGCTACTACGCGTCAGCCTTCATGTACCTGTTCTATGGGGTGTTCACCCTGATCGGGTTCTTCGTCTGGATGCGCGCCCGTGAGCGCAGCAAGCCCCGCATCGATGTCCTGCTCCCCGATCCGACGGTCCGGTAAACGCCGTGGACACGACCTCCCTGACCCCTGTCTTCTCCGCCGCTGAATGCGACGCGATGCGATCCGCCATCGGACTGGCCGGGTGCGGTGTGCGTGGCGCCAACCCACTGGTGGGAGCAGTGGTACTCGACGAGCGCGGCACGGTGATCGGCTCCGGCTACCACCGGGGGGCGGGCACTCCGCACGCCGAAGTCGATGCCCTCACCAACGCCCTGACGCAGCGGGCGGACCTGACCGGGTGCACGCTGATCTGCACCCTTGAACCCTGCAACCATGCCGGACGTACGGGCCCCTGCACCGAAGCCATCGCGACGGCAGGGATCACCCGCGTGGTCTACGCCGCCGACGACGTCCACGGCCCTGCCGCTGGTGGCGCTGGCTGGCTCACCGCCCACGGCGTCGAGGCGGTTGGCGGGTTGCTGGCCGATGAGTCGCACCAGCTGAACCACCGGTGGCGGGAAGCCACCAGCTCCCGCCGCCCCTTCATCACCCTCAAAATCGCCCAGACCCTCGACGGTAAGGTTGCCGCGGTAGACGGCACCAGCCAGTGGATCACCGGCACCGAGTCCCGCAGCGACGGCCACTCCATCAGGCAGCGCGCCGATGCGGTCCTGGTGGGCACTGGTACCGTACTGGCCGACAATCCTCGACTCTCTGCCCGCAACCCCGACGGGACCGACGCGGAAAGGCAGCCCCTCCGGGTCGCCATGGGACGTCGCCCCATCCCTGCGGGTGCGGCAATCCGCAGGGGGCGCTTCGTCCACCTCACCACCCGCGACCCGGGGGAGGCAGCGCGTCAGCTGTACGACGACGGCGTTGGCCACCTGATGATCGAGGGCGGACCCACCATAGCCACCGCGTTTCTGACCGCTGGCCTGGTCGATGAACTCATCGTCTACCAGGCGCCGATGTTCCTGGGTGCCGGCACGCCAGCGGTCCAGGCCCTGGGGATCTCTTCACTGGGGGACGCCAGCAGCTGGATGCTCGACCCGCATGGGGGCGCGGCGATCACCCAGTGCGGAAACGACGTCCGCTTCCACCTCAGCCCGGCACCCGCCGACCCAGCAGCTTCTCATCAGACCAGCAGCAAAGGACCCAGTACATGTTCACAGGAATAGTCGCCGAAAAGGGCAGCGTTGTCTCACTTGACGTCTCGGCGGACCAGACCAGCGCCATCCTGGTCTTCGACGCGCCAACCACCGGCGAGGACCTGGGCCTGGGCGGTTCAATCGCCGTCAACGGGGTTTGCCTGACCGCAACCAGTGTTGAGGGCGGCCGGATCGCCGTCGATGTGATGGGGGAGACCCTGCTGCGAACCACCACCGGGTCGCTGGCCGCCGGCAGCACCGTGAACCTTGAGCGTTGCGTCCCCGCGAGTGGGAGGCTGGATGGCCATGTGGTGCAGGGCCACGTCGATGGGATCGGTACCCTGCTTGAGCGAGAAAACCAGGGCGCCTGGCACCGTCTGCGCTTCGGGCTACCAACCCGACTGGCCCGCTACGCGGCCGAAAAGGGGTCTATCACCGTCGACGGCGTCTCACTTACGGTCAGCGCCGTGTCCGCCGTGTCCGCTCCCGACCCCTGGTTTGAGGTCGGGCTGATTCCCACCACCCTGCAGGAAACCAGTCTGGGACTGAAACAGGTCGGGGATTCAGTGAACCTGGAAATGGATGTGATGGCCAAATACGCTGAGCGGCTCATGAGCTTCATGGTGCCCGCCTGGCAGACGCCGAACACCCAGACCATCCCGATCCAGAAACCGGCAATTCTGAAACCGTCGGTCCCTCCGGCGGTCGCGGGGCCGCAGCCATGATCGCCCACCACACGGCGCTCCAGGGCCAAGCCGTCCGCCTGGACTCGGTACCAGCGGCGGTGGCGGCGATGGCAGCCGGTCGGGCCGTCGTCGTCGTCGACGATGAGCGGCGCGAAAACGAAGGCGACATCATCTTCGCCGCCCAGTTCGCCACCCCCGCGCTGGTGGGCTGGACCGTCAGGTACACCTCGGGCGTGCTGTGCGTTCCGATTTCCGGCGCCGCCGCGGACCGGCTGCTGCTGCCGCCCATGACAGCCGTCAACGAGGACGCCAAGGGCACCGCCTACACCGTGTCCTGTGACGCGGCGGTGGGCATTTCCACCGGGATCAGCGCCGCCGACCGGGCGGTCACCGCACGCCTCCTCGCCGATCCGACGACGACGGCGGCCGACCTCACCCGGCCCGGCCACATGTTCCCGTTGCGCGGTGCCCCGGGCGGCGTCGGTGAACGTCCAGGCCACACCGAGGCGGGGCTGGAGTTGTGCGCCCTCGCCGGCCTGGAACCCGCGGCGGTCATCGCTGAGGTGGTCCACGACGAGGGTCACATGATGCGGCTACCCGCCCTCAGGGACTTCGCCGACAGCCACGGTGTGCCCCTGATCTCCATCAAAGACCTGCTGAACCACCTCAGTGACCCCACCAGAGACGAGAAGGGCCTCCGATGAACACCACCAGCGTCACCGGCGGGCCGGAGGTTGCCCTTCCCACGGCCTTCGGTCAGTTCACCACCCAGGCCTGGACCGACGGGGTGACCGGGGTTGAACACCTGAGCCTGTCCTCCGCCGGGGCCAACCCACCCGGGGCAAGCAGCGACTCCGCCCCCGAAGGGGAGGCACCCCTGGTGCGGATGCACTCGGAGTGCCTGACCGGGGACGTCTTCTCCTCGTATCGCTGCGATTGCGGCGAACAGCTTGAGCAGGCCCTCCAACTGATCGCCGAGCAGGGCGGCACGGTGCTGTATCTGCGCGGCCAGGAGGGCAGGGGAATTGGCCTGGCCAACAAAATGCGCGCCTACGCCCTGCAGGACACCGGGGCGGACACTGTCGAAGCCAACGAACAGCTCGGGCTGCCGGTCGACTCGCGGGACTACCAGGCCGCCGCGGCAATCCTGGGCCAGCTTGGTCTGCGCTCCATCCGGCTGCTCAGCAACAACCCCGAAAAGCGGGACAAACTCGTCCTGCACGGCATCGACGTCACCGCGATGGTTCCCTCGGAGGTGCCCGCGCGCGCCGAGAACCAGCGGTACCTGCAGACCAAACGGGACCGGCTGAACCACCAGCTGACCCTGCTGGAAGACCACGGGATCCAGCAGAGCTGACCGACCCCGATCACCAGACCCACCAGCCCCACCAGCCTCAACCCACCGAAAAGAGACCCTCATGAGCGGCCACGGCGCACCAACCATCGACCTCAGCCACCTGTCCGGACAGGGGCAGCTTCGCCTCGTCGTCGTCGCCGCCAGCTGGCACACGGAGATTATGGACGGATTGCTTGCCGGCGCGCTCCGGGCCGCCACGGATGCCGGAATCCAGCCCACCGTGGTCCGCGTCCCGGGCAGCTTCGAGTTGCCCGTTGCCGCCGCCCGGTTGGCACCGCACTTTGACGCGGTGGTGGCGCTGGGCGTCGTCATCCGCGGCGGCACCCCGCACTTCGACTATGTCTGCCAGGCCGCCACCTCAGGTCTCACCGATGTCAGCGTCCGGACCGGAAAGCCCGTTGGGTTCGGCGTCCTGACCTGCGACACCGAGGAGCAGGGGCTGGACCGGGCGGGGCTGCCCGGGTCCAGCGAGGACAAGGGCTACGAATCGGTCGCTGCCGCGCTGACCACCGCAGCAGTGCTCGATCCCTGGCAGGGGTAGAGCTTTGTCACACGGACCTTGCCGAATGAGGCTCAACGCCGCCAACCCAGTAACGTTGGCGTTGTGAAAAGCTTCGAAACACTCTTTGCTGAACTTAGCGCCAAGGCCGTAGCACGTCCGGACGGGTCGCGCACCATCGCCGAACTCGATTCCGGTGTTCATGGCATCGGCAAGAAGGTGGTTGAGGAAGCCGCCGAGGTGTGGATGGCCGCCGAATACGAGTCGGATGAGGCAGCCGCCGAGGAAATCTCCCAGCTGCTCTACCACCTACAGGTCCTGATGATCGCCAAGGGTCTGACCCTGGACGACGTGTACAAGCATCTATAGCCACCGTCCCACCACAGCTGTGAGTGCCCAGCTGTGAGTAACCAGCAGAACCTCCTCGAAAACTTCAGCGAAAGAACCCCTATGCTTCGTGTAGCAGTCCCCAACAAGGGCGCCCTGTCCGAATCCGCTTCCGCCATGCTCGCGGAGGCTGGTTACCGCCAGCGCCGCGACACCCGTGAACTGGTCCTTGAAGACCCGGACAACGGCGTCGAATTTTTCTTCCTCCGTCCCCGCGACATCGCGGTTTACGTGGGTTCCGGGACGCTCGACGTCGGGATCACCGGCCGCGATCTGTTCCTTGATGCCGACGTCGACGCCGAAGAGCGTCTGACGCTCGGCTTCGGTGCCTCGACCTTCCGGTTCGCCGGCCCGGTGGGCGACTTCACCGACGTCGGGCAGCTCGACGGCAAGCGGCTCGCCACCAGCTATGACGGACTGCTGCGCCGTTATCTCGCCGACCATGGCGTCAACGCCACGGTGGTACGGCTCGACGGCGCCGTCGAATCCTCGGTGCGCCTCGGTGTCGCCGACGCCATCGCCGACGTCGTCGAAACCGGCAACACGCTCAAGGCCGCTGGGATGGAAATCTTCGGCGACCCGATCCTGCGTAGCGAAGCCGTACTGATTGGGCGCAGCGGGGACACCCCGGCTGGGCTGGACGTGCTGATCCGGCGGCTGCAGTGTGTCCTGGTGGCACGGCAGTACGTGCTGATGGATTACGACATCCGCAAGGACCTGGTCGACGCAGCGGCAGCCCTCACACCCGGCCTTGAGTCGCCGACCGTGTCGCCGCTTCGCGACTCGGACTGGGTAGCCGTCCGGTCAATGGTGCTGCGCAACCAGACCAACCGCATCATGGACGAGCTGTACGAGCTCGGCGCCCGCGCCATCCTCGTTAGCACCATCCACGCCTGCAGGGTCTAGGGAGGCAGCCATGGGTGTAGCCATTCGCGTCATTCCGTGCCTCGACGTCGACGCCGGTCGCGTTGTCAAGGGCATCAACTTCGCCGATCTGCGTGACGCCGGTGACCCGGTGGAGCTCGCTCACCGGTACGACCGCGCCGGCGCCGACGAACTGACCTTCCTGGACGTTACCGCGTCCTCGGGCAACCGGGACACCACGTTCGACGTCGTCGCCCGCACCGCGGAGGAAGTCTTCATCCCGCTGACAGTCGGCGGGGGAGTCCGCGGGATTGCGGACGTCGACAAGCTGCTGCGGTTCGGGGCCGACAAGGCATCGATCAACACGGCAGCTGTCAGCCGGCCGGACGTTATCGACGAAATCTCCAGCCACTTCGGGTCGCAGGTTCTGGTGCTCTCGCTCGACGCGCGGCGCGTGCCTGGTGGCGGGACGCCGTCGGGCTTCGAAGTGACCACGCATGGGGGCCGTCAGGGCACCGGGATCGACGCCGTGCAGTGGGCCAGGGAAGCAGCCGACCGTGGGGTGGGCGAGATTCTGCTCAACTCGATCGACGCCGACGGCACCAAAGCCGGGTTCGACCTGGAGATGATCCGCGCGGTGCGTGCCGCCGTCAAGGTTCCGCTGATCGCCTCCGGTGGGGCCGGCTTGCCTGAGCACTTCCCGCCAGCAGTGCAGGCCGGGGCCGATGCGGTGCTCGCGGCGTCGGTGTTCCACTTCGGGCCCCTGGACGCCATTGCCCAGGTGAAGAAAGCCATCAGCGACGCGGGCTTCCCGGTCCGCTAGAGGGAGGGTTTCGCCAGAGGGAGGGTTCAGAGCCCTACTTCGGCGCTATCGAGCAGCGCGACGGCGTCGGGCTGTCCCTCGAACGTCACGAGGGCGTGGCGGGTTCGACCATGGGCGTGCATGAGCAGCTCCCCGGGATCGCCCTTGATGGCGACCGATACCGGTGCGCGCTTGGCCACATGGCGTAAACCATCGGACCGAACCAGCACGATACCCAGATCCACGCCCCGGTACAGGATGGCAGCACGTTTGATGAGTTCGTCCCAGAGGGCGTCTGAGTAATCCTCATCGAGGGCACGGGGCGCCCACCGGCTCCGCGCGCGGCGGACATCCTCGGTATGCACAAAGTATTCGATCAGGTTGGCGCTGGCATCAAGCGACTTTGAGCGCTTCATGGGCGAGTAAAAAGGGTGCCCGGCACGGAAATCCGCGACCAGCTTCTGATACCCGGCAGCCGACTCGGCTTTGGCGGACATCTTTCGCACTGATTTCTCGGATACGGCGGCCAGGGGCTTGATGACCATGGCAAGGCCGACAGCAGGTCGGTGTTCCCGCAGATATAAGTGGGCTGCCAACTCTTTGGTCTGCCAGCCAGCACACAACGTGGGCGAATGGGGCCCTGCTGCGAGAAGCGTTTCGGCCAAAACTTCGCGGGAAGGTTCTACATATTGCATCACTGCTGAAACTAGCACGATCCGCTGCTTTTTGGCACGAAGCACCGCCGGATTAGACGTTCCAATGGGCATCCAGCCACCGTCTCCTGGCCGCCAACCGGCGCGATAGAATTGACGACGATGCCAACACACACCAACACCACGCCAACGCCTGATTCTTCCAAGGGGAAGACCCTCGATCCGGGGATCGCCGCGGCCCTCAAGCGCGACCCCGCCGGGCTGGTCGCCGCAGTGATCCAACAGTATGATTCGGGCGAAGTGCTGATGCTCGGCTGGATGGACGACGAAGCGGTCCATCGCACCCTCACCACGGGGCGGGTCACCTTCTTTTCCCGGTCCCGCAACACCTACTGGCGCAAGGGCGACACCTCCGGGCACATCCAGTGGGTCCAGTCCGCGGCCATAGACTGCGACGGCGACGCCCTCCTCATCAGGGTCGACCAGGTCGGCGCCGCCTGCCACACCGGCACCCGGACCTGTTTCGATGGCCGGGACCTCGACGTCGTCGTCGGCTCGGGCAGTTCCCCCCAAAACTTTCCCACCGCCAGCTGAAAGAGCACACACATTCATGCAGGAACTTGGAGTCATCAGCCCCAGCCTTGCCGAGTTCCGCGAGCTCGCCAAAGAGCGTCGGGTAGTACCCGTGCATCTGAAGGTGCTGGCGGACGCCCACACCCCGATTGCCATCTACCGCAAGCTTGCCAACGGCGAGCCCGGGACGTTCCTGATGGAATCGGCAGCTGTTGGGGGCGTGTGGTCGAGGTACTCCTTCATCGGCGCCCACTCCCGGGCGACGCTGACCAGTCTTGACGGGGAGGCACACTGGCTGGGGGAGCCGCCCGCGGGTGTTCCCACCTCAGGTAGCCCGGTTGAAGCCCTCCGCCAGACCATCGAGGCATTGCGTACCCGGCGGTTCGACAACCTGCCGCCGTTCACCTCGGGGCTGGTGGGGTTTATCGGCTGGGAATCGGTCCGGCACTGGGAGCGGCTGACCAGCCCTCCCGAGGACGACCTTTTCCTCCCCGAGCTAGCCATGTGCCTGGTGACCGACATGGCGGTGCACGACAACTCGGAGGGCGCCCTCACCCTGGTAGCCAATGCAATCAACTTCGACGGAACCAGCGACCGGGTGGACGAGGCATGGCACGACGCCGTCCGGCGGATCCGTGCAATGCTCACCAAGCTGGGTGAAGCTGCCGAACAGCCGGTTTCGGTATTGCAGGACGGGTCGGTGGACACCGCCGAGCTGTTGTCCCGGGTCGACGAGCGATGGGACAAGCCCAAGTATCTCGCCGCAATCGAGCGGGGCAAGCGGGCCATTGTCGACGGCGACGTCTTCCAGGTGGTCATTTCACGCCGCTTCGAACTTGACTGCCAGGCATCACCCCTCGATGTCTACCGGGTGCTGCGCAACACCAATCCCAGCCCCTACATGTATCTGTTCAGCCTGGCTGACGCCGATGGCAGGGAATACTCGATTGTCGGATCCTCCCCGGAGGCACTGGTCACAGTCACCGGCAACGATGTCATCACCCACCCCATCGCGGGATCCCGTCCGCGCGGCCAGACCCTCGAGGAGGACCGCGCCCTGGCCGATGAACTCTTGGCGGACGAAAAGGAACGCGCCGAACACCTGATGCTGGTGGACTTGGCACGCAACGACATCTCCAAGGTCTGTGTCCCCGGGTCAGTGGACGTCACCCAGTTCATGGAGGTGGAACGGTTCAGTCACATCATGCACCTGGTGTCGACCGTCGTCGGATCACTGGCACCCAGCAAAACCGCCTACGACGTCCTCGCCGCCACCTTCCCCGCCGGAACGCTCTCGGGTGCGCCCAAACCCCGGGCGCTGCGTCTGATCGACGAGGTTGAGCCCCACCGCCGGGGCATCTACGGAGGGGTGGTGGGCTACCTCGACTTCGCTGGCGACATGGACCTGGCGATCGCCATCCGGTCCGCACTGCTCCGTGAGGGCCGCGCCTATGTGCAAGCCGGCGGCGGAATCGTTGCCGACTCGGTTCTCGAGGACGAGGCGCAGGAGACGGTCAACAAGGCGGCAGCCCCGCTGCGGGCCGCCCTGATCGCCTCAAGCCTCAGGACTGTCTCCGCAACTGACCTTCAGGAGGTGCCCCCCGCATGAGCACCAGTTCAGGAACACCCCACACCACCGGCCCGAACCATGGCAGCACGCCGGCAGCCCCGCGGGGCTGGCAGCGCAAGGGCACCGTAATTCTTGCCACGGTGCTCTTTTCGCTTATCGCCTTCGCCAGCACCACCCAGACCTGGCTGACGGTGATCCTGCCGCAGGACGCCGTCCAGACCCCTGACCTGCAGATCCCCGGCAGCGACGCGGCCACCGCAGTCACCGCATTCGCGCTTGTCGCCCTGGCCGCAGCGCTGGCCGTTTCCATCGCCGGCCGCGTCGCCCGGATTCTGGTGGTGGCGATCCTGTTTATCGCCGGTGTCGGCATTGTCTGGAACAGCCTGCTCGTGGTGGCGGATCCCACCGGTGCGGCGGCCCCCGCCATTGGGGAAGCAATCGGCGTCAGCACCGACAGCGACGCCGGACTCGTGCTGACCCTTTTCCCGTGGTTGGCGGCATTCGCCGGGCTGGGCCTGATCGGCGCCGCCGTCTGGATGCTCCTCGCCGGCCGCAGCTGGAACCGCTCCATGCGGTACGAGAAAGTAGCCGACGCTGATTCGCCAGCCCGGAAGACGACCGCCCACTCGGACGAGATCGACAGCTGGGACCAGCTGACCAAGGGAAAAGATCCCACCAGCTAAACGGGTGAGGGCAGACCGCGGTCGCCCTGAACTAATGGCAGAATGGACAGTAGACCAGTTTCAAGGAGAGTCACCATGGCCAAAGACGCCACAGCTAACGCATCCACCCGGACCGCTTCGACAGAGCACCCGGAGAACTCCAAGCAGAGCCACGCCTCGATGCATGACGAGACCATCGGGCATGGCAATAGCCCCGCCGCATGGACCTGCGTCCTGATCATGTTGGCAGGCGCCGCCGTCTCGTCGTTCGCCTATGTTTTCGCCAGCACTGAAGGAAACTTCGACGCCGGCACGGTCCTGTTTTGGATTGGCATTGCAGTCATGGTGATCGGTCTCGCTGCCGGTTTCGTCATGAAGCGTGCAGGCTACGGCGTCGGCGGTTCGAAGCTGAAGGGCAAAGACGACTAGGTGAGCGTTCTCGACGACATCATTGCGGGCGTCCGTGAGGACCTCGCGCCGCGGGTTGCGGCGCGTCCGCTAGAGCACCTGCGCGACGACGCCGCGGCCGCCCCGGCACCCCGGGACGCCTACGCGGCCCTGAGCGGTGACGGCTCGGGGATCACCCTGATCGCGGAGGTGAAACGGCGCAGCCCCTCGAAGGGTGCGCTGGCGGACATTGCGGACCCGGCAGGACTGGCGGTCCGCTACGAAACCGGCGGGGCCGCCGTCGTCAGCGTCCTCACCGAACAACGCCGTTTTGGGGGGTCCCTCGCGGATCTCGACTCGGTGCGCGCCGCCGTCGACCTCCCCCTGTTGCGCAAGGACTTCACCGTTGACGAGTACCAAATCTGGGAGGCTCGTGCCCACGGAGCCGACCTGATCCTGCTGATCGTCGCGGCCCTCACTGACGAGGAACTTGCACGCTTCCTCGCGCTCACCCACGAGCTGGGGATGAACGCGCTGGTCGAAACCCATACGGACGTCGAGGTTGAACGGGCCGTTGCGGTGGGGGCCAAGATCATCGGGATCAACGTGCGCAACCTCAAGACGCTTGACATTGACCGGTCAGTCTTCGGGCCACTGGCCGGAGGAATCCCGGCGGGCACACTGATCGTCGCCGAGTCTGGCGTGCGGGACGTGGCCGACGTCGACCGGTTCGCCTCGGATGGGGCAGACGCCATCTTGGTTGGCGAGGCGCTGGTTCGCCACGACAACCCCGAAGACACCATCGCCGCGTTCCTCGACGCCGGCCGCAGCGCCCGACTGGCCGACCAGGACCAGCCGACCGCCTAACCACCGGTACGCAGCACACCACCACAACAGGACAGGCAAGCTCATGACCGATTCGCCACAGGCAGCCAACGCATCCACCGGGGTCACCACCGATACCGCCGACGCGTTCCTCGATCCGACGGCAAGCCTCCGCCACGCCCCAGGACCGTACTTCGGTGAGTACGGCGGCCGATGGATGCCCGAGTCCCTGATCGCTGCCCTGGATGAGCTGACCGACACCTTTGACAAGGCGAAGGCCGATCCCGAGTTCACCGCCCAGGTGGCCGAACTGAATCGCACCTATGCCGGCCGGCCGTCGCTGCTCACCGAGGCCAAGCGCTTCGCCGAGTATGCCGGGGGAGTCCGGATCTTCCTCAAGCGTGAAGACCTCAACCACACCGGATCCCACAAGATCAACAACGTGCTGGGTCAGGCTCTCCTCGCCAAGCGGATGGGTAAAACCCGGGTCATCGCCGAAACAGGTGCCGGTCAGCACGGCGTGGCCAGCGCCACCGCGGCGGCTTTGATGGGTCTCGAGTGCGTCGTCTACATGGGTGCCGAAGACTGCCGCCGTCAGGCGCTGAACGTTGCCCGGATGGAGCTGCTTGGCGCCACGGTGATCCCTGTGACCAGCGGGTCCCAGACGCTCAAGGACGCTATTAACGAGGCGTTGCGCGACTGGGTGGCCAACGTCGACACCACCCATTACCTCCTCGGCACCGCTGCCGGAGCGCACCCGTTCCCATCAATGGTGAGGTTCTTCCACGAAGTCATCGGTGAAGAAGCCCGAGAGCAGATGCTGGCGGAAACCGGCAAGCTGCCCGACGCCGTCTGCGCCTGCATCGGGGGCGGGTCCAACGCCATCGGCATGTTCCACGGGTTCCTGGACGACCCAGGGGTGGCCCTGTACGGCTTCGAGGCCGGCGGTGAGGGCGTCGAAACCGGCCGGCACGCCGCGACCATCACCCTCGGACGCCCGGGAGTGCTGCACGGCGCCCGCTCCTACCTGATGCAGGACGACGACGGCCAGACCATCGAGTCCCACTCCATCTCAGCCGGACTCGATTACCCTGGGGTGGGCCCCGAGCACGCGTACCTCGCCGACATTGGCCGGGTCAGCTACGAACCGATCACCGACGCCGAGGCCATGGACGCTTTCCGCGTGCTGTGCCGCAGCGAAGGAATCATCCCAGCCATCGAGACGGCCCACGCTCTGGCGGGTGCCATCAAGGTGGGCCAGCGGCTTGCCGCGGAGGGCGGGGATCCGTCCGAGAAGATTGTGCTGATCAACCTTTCAGGCCGGGGTGACAAGGACGTGGCTACCGCTGCCGAATACTTCGACCTGCTACCAGATGACAGCGCCGAAGCCGAAATCGGGAAAGACGGAGAACAGTTGTGACCACCCAGACCACGAGCAAAGCCGCCGCAGCGATCGACCGGGCACGCGACGCCGGACGCGCGGCCCTGATCGGCTACCTGCCTGCGGGCTTCCCCGACGTCCAGACCACCATTGATGCGGCGCTGGCAATGGCCAACAACGGCGTGGACCTGATCGAGATCGGCATCCCCTACTCCGACCCCGTCATGGACGGCCAGGTCATCCAGGACGCGACAGTGCAGGCCCTCAAGAACGGGTTCACCGTCGAGCGGATCTTCGACATTGTCGAGGGCATCACCTCCCAGACTGACGCGGCCGTGCTGGTCATGACCTACTGGAACCCAGTGATGCAGCTGGGTGTCCGCGAATTTGCCCGGCGCCTGCACGAAGCCGGTGGGGCGGGACTGATCACCCCCGACCTCATCCCTGATGAGGCCGGAGCGTGGATTGCAGCCTCCGACGAGTTCGGCCTGGACCGGATCTTCCTCGTGGCACCCTCAACCAGTCCCGAACGCATGGAGCGCACGGTCAAGGCGAGCCGCGGGTTCGTCTACGCCGTGTCGATCATGGGCATCACCGGCGCACGGACCGCAGTCAGCTCGGCGGCGCGCGCCGTCGTCGACGCCGCCCACGGCGCGGGTGCCGAACGCGCCTGCGTGGGCCTGGGAGTATCAACGGCCGCACAGGTCAAGGAAATCGCCGCCTATGCGGACGGGGTGATCGTGGGCACCGCCCTCGTTGCTGCCCTGCGCGACGGTGGCGTCGAGGCACTCTCGGAATTGACCAAGGATCTCAGTAGCGGAACGGGAAAGAGCTAACCCATGGGTATCGTGAGCACCATCGGGGCGCTTCCCCTCAGTATTCCGAGCCCGCCAGCCGAGTGGGCATCCTTCAGCCTTGGGCCGCTGACGCTCTACACCTACGCCCTATGCATCCTGGCCGGTATTGTTCTGGCACTGATGCTGACCGTTTCCCGCTGGAAGCGGTATGGCGGGAACCCTGACGTCATCTGGGACGTGGCCATCTGGGCCATCCCCTTCGGCATCCTTGGTGGACGGCTTTATCACGTGTTCTCCTCACCGGACGCCTACTTCGGACCGGATGGTGACCTCTCCCGCATCCCACGGATCTGGGAGGGCGGGCTGGGCATCTGGGGCGCCATCGCCCTGGGCGCCGTCGGTGCCTGGATCGGATGCCGCAGGTCGGGGGTCCGGCTCAGTGCGTTCGCGGACGCCGCCGCACCGGGAATCCTGCTGGCGCAGGCGGTCGGACGGTTGGGGAACTGGTTCAACCAGGAGCTCTTCGGCGCGCCCACCACGCTGCCCTGGGGCCTGGAAATCGACCCCGAGAACGCCAACTTCCCGGACGGCATGGCAGCCGACACGCTGTTCCACCCCACCTTCCTGTACGAAATGCTGTGGAATCTCGCCGGCGTCGCCCTCCTGCTGCTTCTTGACAAGCGCTTCGGCCTTCGCGGTGGCATGATGTTCTGGGCCTACGCCGCCTACTACACCGCCGGTCGGGTCTGGATCGAGGCCCTCAGGATTGACGACGCCGAGCTGGTCACCTTCTTCGGTGTCACCCAGCGCCTCAATGTGTGGACCAGCATCCTGGTCCTGATCGGCGCGATCGCTGTCCTGATCTATCTTGGGGTCAAGCGTAAAAGCACCGGCACCCAGTCGCTGTACCTTCCCGGGCGGGAACCAGCGGTCACCGACGAAACAGACGCCGACGGTGGGATCCACTCCCACCATGCGGACACAGAGGAAACGAATTCCACTACCCGTGGTAATCTCGTCGAAACAAACGGCAGCAAGGAAAACCTTCCCGAGACGGAAGTCACTCCTGACACGCCAAGGGAGAACGATTCCCGCCCCTAGCGTCCAGGGCCACCGCCCACCATGGACACCGCCACAGAGACGTGGCCCCGGCGCGCCGCAGACCACCCCTCGGGCGGAGTGCCGGTTATGGTCGGGCACACCAGTGCCCGTTTGTTCTGCAATCGTTGTCCCAGAAACCTCCGGAAAACGTCAGCCAAGCCATAGAATCTTGAATAAGTTCGTGTAGTGCGCAGCTCACGAAGCTGCAGACCTGGGGCCAAGGCCGTCCCCTCCCGACGCTCCATTCTGGGGGAAGGACTCTACCTATGAATGCTCCCATTTCCGGCAACTCCGCAGCCGGCAACTCCACAGCTGAGAACTCGGCGGCAAATGTATCGGCCGAGCACCAGCAGCACCCGTCAATTGTCGACGAGGTTGCCCCGGAGGCAACCGGCCCCGACGTCACCAGCCCTGGCGTCGAATCTCCCTTCGAGAGGTTCGCCAACATCCCCGAGGCCAAGGGTCTGTATAACCCGGAGAACGAGAAGGACGCCTGCGGCCTTGCCGTGATCGCTACCCTCCGCGGCGAACCCGGCCACGACATCGTCGACCATGCGTTGACCGCGCTCCGCAACCTGGAACACCGGGGTGCGGTAGGCGCCGACGAGGGAACGGGCGACGGCGCAGGCCTCCTCACCCAGGTGCCCGACGAGTTCTTCAGGGCCGTCGTCGACTTCGACCTCCCACCCGCCGGGCAGTACGCCGTCGGGACCGCTTTCCTCCCCGCCGCAGGCCGTGAGGAAGAAACCGCCCGTGCCGGGCTGGAAGCGATTGCCGAGTCCGAGGGACTCACCGTCCTCGGCTGGCGGGACGTGCCGATCCAGGCCGATCTGGTCGGCGCCATGGCCCGCGCCTGCATGCCCCATTTTGTGCAGCTCTTCCTGTCACCAGCCGGTGACACTGCAGACGCCGTCGATATTGATGCCCTGGCGTTCCGGGTCCGTAAGCGCGCCCAGAACAAGCTCGGCGTCTACTTCCCCTCGCTGTCCTCGAAGACCATGGTCTACAAGGGCATGCTGACCACCGCGCAGTTGGAACCGTTCTACCCCGACCTGTCCGACCCGCGGTTCAAGACCAAGCTGGGCATTGTCCACTCCCGGTTCTCCACCAACACCTTCCCGTCCTGGCCGCTGGCCCAGCCGTTCAGGACCATCGCCCACAACGGCGAGATCAACACGGTCAAGGGCAACCGGAACTGGATGCGCGCCCGCCAGTCGCAGCTCTCCCACAGCCTGCTCGGCGATGATCCGGAAGAGCTGTTCCCCATCTGCACGCCCGGGGCGTCGGATTCGGCGTCGTTCGATGAGGTCGCCGAACTGCTGATGCTCTCCGGCCGGCCCATCACCCACGCCATCATGATGATGATCCCGGAGGCGTGGGAAAACCACTCCACCATGGATCCGGCCCGCCGTGCGTTCTACCAGTACCACTCGATGCTGATGGAGCCGTGGGACGGCCCAGCCGCAGTGTCCTTCACAGACGGCACTCTCGTCGGCGCGGTCCTGGACCGCAACGGACTACGCCCCGCCCGCTACTGGGTGATGGAGGACGGGTTGGTGGTGCTCGCCTCAGAGGTGGGTGTCATCGACATCGAACCGTCCAAGGTGGTGCACAAGGGCAGGGTGTCCCCGGGCAAGATGTTCCTCGTTGACACCGAGGAAGGCCGCGTCATCGAGGACCAGGAGATCAAGGCCGAAATCGCCTCCGCCAACCCCTGGGGTGAATGGGTCAAAGACAACCTGCTGCACCTGAAGGACCTCCCCGAACGGGAGCACGTCCTGCACACCAAGGCGTCCATCAACCGGCGCCAGCGCACCTTCGGCTATACGCAGGAAGAACTACGCATCCTGATCGGCCCGATGGCGAAGGCCGGCGCGGAACCGCTGGGCGCGATGGGATCCGACACCCCGGTGGCAGTGCTGTCCAAGCGCCCCCGGCTGCTCTTCGACTACTTTGTGCAGTCCTTCGCTCAGGTCACGAACCCGCCGCTGGACTCCATCCGTGAGGAACTGGTGACCTCACTGCGGGCCTCCATCGGCCCGAACGGCAACCTGCTCTCCACCAAACAGGTGCACTCCCGCCAGGTGGGGCTCAGCTTCCCGGTCATCAACAACGACGAGCTGGCGAAGATCGCCAATCTCTCCAACGACGACGGCGAACGCATCGCCATGAAGGTGCGCGGCCTGTACCGGCCCGACGGCGGGGAAGCCTCCCTGCGGGCGCGGCTCACCGAGATCTGTGAGCAGGTCTCCAGCGCCATCAACCGGGGCATCCAGTACGTGGTGCTCTCGGACCGTGACTCGAACGCGCAGTGGGCGCCGATCCCGTCGCTGCTGCTCACCAGCGCTGTCCACCATCACCTCCTGAAGAGCGCAAACCGGACCAAGACCTCCCTCGTGGTCGAAGCCGGCGATGTGCGCGAAGTACATCACGTAGCAGCGCTGATCGGCTACGGGTCTTCAGCGATCAACCCTTACCTGGCGATGGAGAGCTGTGAGGAGCTGGTTCGCAACGGTGACGTCACCGGTGTCACCGCCGAGCAGGCCGTCGCGAACCTGATCAAGGGGCTCGGCAAGGGCGTCCTGAAGATCATGTCCAAGATGGGCATCTCCACCGTGGGTTCCTACTGCGGCGCGCAGACGTTCGAAGCGCTGGGCCTCGGTCAGGAACTGGTCGACGAATACTTCCACGGCACCCAGACGCAACTCGGCGGCGTCGGCCTGGACGTGCTGGCGGCCGAAACGGCTGCCCGGCATGCCAGCGCGTACCCCGAGGATGGCATCGACGATCCGCACCAGAGCCTGGACAATGGCGGCGAATACCAGTGGCGCCGCGACGGCCCACCGCATCTGTTCAATCCCGAAACAGTGTTCCGGCTGCAGCATGCCACCCGGGAGCGGCGCTACGACATCTTCAAGGCGTACACCCGCGGCGTCGATGACCAGTCCAAGGAACTGATGACCCTGCGTGGGCTCCTCCAGTTCAAGGAGGGGGTGCGCGAACCGATCTCCATCGACGAGGTGGAACCGGTCTCCTGCATCGTCAAACGATTCTCCACCGGTGCCATGAGCTACGGGTCCATCTCCCAGGAAGCCCACGAGACGCTGGCCATCGCCATGAACCGGTTGGGCGGCAAGTCCAACACCGGTGAAGGCGGCGAAGATGTTGACCGGTTGCTCGATCCGGAGCGTCGTTCTGCCATCAAGCAGGTTGCCTCGGGCCGGTTCGGTGTCACCAGCCTCTACCTGACCAACGCCCAGGACATCCAGATCAAAATGGCGCAGGGTGCCAAGCCCGGCGAGGGCGGTCAGCTGATGAGCCAGAAGGTCTACCCCTGGGTAGCCCGGACCCGGCACTCAACCCCGGGGGTGGCGTTGATTTCGCCACCGCCGCACCACGACATCTACTCGATCGAGGATCTTGCCCAGCTGATCTACGACCTCAAGCGGTCCAATCCATCGGCCCGGGTGCACGTCAAGCTGGTCTCCGAAGTGGGGATCGGCACCGTCGCGGCGGGCGTGACCAAGGCCAAGGCCGACGTCGTCCTCATCTCCGGGCACGACGGCGGCACCGGTGCCAGCCCACTGAACTCCCTCAAGCACGCCGGGGTTCCGTGGGAGTTGGGCCTCGCGGAAACGCAGCAGACCCTGATGCTCAACGGGCTCCGCGACCGCGTGGTGGTCCAGGTGGACGGTCAGCTGAAGACCGGGCGCGACGTCGTCATCGCAGCCCTGTTGGGGGGCGAGGAGTTCGGTTTCGCCACCGCCCCGCTGGTTGTCTCCGGCTGCATCATGATGCGCGTCTGCCACCTGGACACGTGTCCTGTGGGCGTAGCCACCCAGAACCCCGAACTGCGGTCCCGGTTCACCGGCAAGCCGGAGTTTGTGGTCAACTTCTTCGAGTTCCTCGCCGAGGAGGTCAGGGAAATCCTCGCCAGCCTGGGCTACAGGAGCATTGAAGAG
Source organism: Arthrobacter sp. Bz4 (assembly GCF_003075455.1). Lineage (GTDB taxonomy): Bacteria > Actinomycetota > Actinomycetes > Actinomycetales > Micrococcaceae > Arthrobacter_D. Next base: position 31,968 of record NZ_QDAE01000003.1, on the reverse strand, counting down.
GCGATCGGCCACAGCGAATCACTCGATGCCCGCAAGGCCATCAACCATTGGAAAGCCGATGGGCTGGATCTGGATCCGATCCTGCGCGGCAACGAGTTCGGCGACGACGCTCCGATGCGCAATATGACCACCCAGAACCACGAGCTGGATCAGCACTTCGACCGGAAGCTCATCGAGATGAGCGCGGACGCACTGGAGAACCGTGCGCCGGTGAAGATCTCGGTTGACGTGGTCAACACCGACCGGTCGGTGGGCACCATGCTGGGACACGAGGTGACCCGACGGTTCGGTATCGAGACGCTGGCCACCGACACCATCGACGTGACGCTCACCGGGCAGGCCGGCCAATCGCTGGGAGCATTCCTGCCAGCGGGGATCACGCTGCGGTTGTTCGGCGACTCGAATGACTACGTGGGTAAGGGCCTCTCCGGCGGCCGGGTGATTGTTCGGCCCGACCGCTCCAACGTGTTCGCAGCCGACCGCAACGTGATCGCCGGCAACGTGATCGGCTACGGGGCAACCAGCGGCGAAATCTTCCTCAGAGGGCAGGTAGGGGAGCGCTTCCTGGTGCGCAACTCGGGTGCCACGGCGGTTGTCGAAGGAATCGGCGACCACGGGTGCGAGTACATGACCGGCGGGCAGACCCTGATCCTCGGTCGGACCGGCCGCAACTTCGGGGCGGGGATGTCCGGTGGTACCGCCTACGTGCTGGACCTGAACCGGCGGCGCATGAACATCCAGAGCCTTGAGAACGGCGAACTTCAACTCGTTGATCTCGACGCCGAGGATATCGAAATAGTGCGTCAGCTGATGATCAAGCATGTGGAAGAGACCGAATCGAACCTCGCAACGCACCTGCTGGAGAATTTCGATGACACGATCGCCCGACTGACCAAGGTGCTGCCGCGTGACTACGCAGCGGTCCTTGACGCGCGGGCGGCGGCCATCGAAGATGGGCTCGATCCCGACGGTGAAGAAGCTTGGACCCGAATCTTGGAGGTAACCGGTGGGTGATCCACGCGGATTCATGAAGGTACGCGAACGCCAGACCCAACCCCGCAGGCCTGTGCCAGTGCGGATTATGGACTGGAAAGAGGTTTATGAGGCGCAGGAAAAGGGTGTCCTCAAAGCCCAGGCCGGACGGTGCATGGACTGCGGTATCCCGTTCTGCCACCAGGGCTGCCCGCTGGGCAACCTGATCCCGGAATGGAATGACCTCACGTACCGTGACAAAGGCAGGGAAGCGATTGAGCGGCTGCACGCCACCAACAACTTCCCCGAGTTCACCGGCCGGCTGTGTCCGGCCCCGTGTGAGGCGTCCTGCGTGCTCGGAATCAACCAGCCGCCTGTGACGATCAAGCAGGTGGAGGTGTCAATCATCGATGAGGCCTTCGCCGAGGGCTGGGTCGAGGCACACCCACCGGAGCGGCTCACCGACCGGACCATCGCCGTCGTCGGCTCAGGCCCGGCCGGCCTTGCCGTGGCGCAGCAGCTGACCCGGACCGGTCACACGGTCGCGGTCTACGAGCGTGACGACAAGATCGGTGGGCTCCTGCGCTACGGGATCCCCGACTTCAAAATGGAAAAGCACCATCTGGAACGGCGCCTTGAGCAGATGCGCGCCGAGGGCACCCGGTTCAGGACCGGTGTCGAGGTGGGCCGGGACATCAGTTGGGACCAGCTGCGGCGCCGCTACGACGCCGTCGTGGTGGCCACCGGTGCCACCATCCCGCGTGACCTGCCCATCCCTGGCCGGGAACTTGAGGGCGTCCACTTCGCGATGGACTACCTGGTGCAGGCCAATCGGGTGAGCGCCGGCGGCGTCGTCGAACAGCAGATCGACGCCGAAGGCAAGCACGTGGTCATCCTCGGTGGCGGTGACACCGGTGCGGATTGCCTGGGTACCGCGCACCGTCAGCGCGCAGCATCGGTGACGACGCTGGCAATCGGTCAACAGCCTCCGGCGGACCGCGCCGCGCACCAGCCGTGGCCAACGTTCCCGACCCTGTTCGAGGTTGCCAGCGCGCATGAAGAAGGTGGCGAGCGGACCTACCTCGCGTCCACCGTCGAATTTGTCGGCGAGAACGGCAAGCTGACGGCTATTCGCGTTGCCGAGACGGAGTTCGTGGAGGGACGCCGGGTGCCGAAGGCTGGCACCGAACGAAACATCCCGGCGGACCTGGTGTTCCTGTCACTCGGATTCACCGGACCCGAACCGGCCGGTATCACCGAGCAGGTGCAGGCCGAGTTCGACGAACACGGCAATATTGGCCGGGACGGTTACTACATGACCAACACTCCCGGGATCTTCGCGGCAGGCGATGCCGGCCGCGGACAGTCATTGATCGTCTGGGCCATCGCGGAGGGGCGCGCTTGCGCCGCGGCAGTGGATCAGTGGCTGATGGGGAAGACCAAACTGCCGGCACCGGTGGCTCCCACCGACCGAGCCATGGCAGTGCTCTGAGTGCACGAAGTCGCGAGCAGGCCGCCGCGCACCCAACATCATCTACTACAAGACGACTAGGCTAGGTTTCATGAGACGCGCAAAAATTGTTGCAACATTCGGCCCCGCAATCGCGAGCTATGAGAACACGGTGGCGGTGTTGAAAGCCGGTGTTGACGTTGCCCGGATGAACATGAGCCACGGCGATCACACGGTGCATAACCAGACCTACGAGTATGTGCGGCAGGCTTCGGAAGAGCTGGGCCGTCCGGTGGCGATCTTCGCCGACCTCCAGGGGCCGAAGATCCGCCTTGGTCGATTTGTTGATGGCCCGCATGTACTCGCTCCCGGCGACACCTTCACCATCACCACCGAGGACGTCGAGGGCACGCAGGACATTTGCTCCACTACCCACCTCGGCCTGCCCAACGACGTCAATGTGGGCGACACCCTGCTCATCGACGACGGCAAGGTTGCCATGCGCGCAACTCAGGTCGACGGCACGAAGGTTGTTGCTGTCGTCACCGTCGGCGGCGCTGTATCAAACAACAAGGGCATCAACCTTCCCGGTGTCGCGGTGAGTGTGCCTGCGATGAGCGACAAGGATGAGGCCGACCTGCGGTGGGCCATCCAGCGTGGCGTCGACATGGTGGCACTGTCATTCGTGCGGAACGCGTCCGACGTCGTCCGCGTTCACGAAATTATGGACGAAGAGGGACGCCGGGTTCCGGTCATTGCGAAGATCGAAAAGCCCCAGGCGGTGGACGCTATCGAGGAGATCATCGACGCGTTTGACGCCATCATGGTGGCGCGCGGCGATTTGGGCGTGGAGCTGCCCCTCGAAGAGGTACCGATTGTGCAGAAGCGGGCCATCGAGCTCGCCCGTCGTTGGGCCAAACCGGTAATCGTGGCGACCCAGGTGCTCGAGTCAATGATTGACAACCCGCGGCCCACGCGCGCTGAGGCGTCTGACTGTGCCAACGCAGTACTCGACGGAGCCGACGCCGTCATGCTCTCGGGCGAAACCAGTGTGGGCAAGTACCCCATGGAGACCGTCCAGACGATGGCGAACATCATCGAGTCGACCGAGAAGCACGGTCTGGACCGGGTACCTCCACTGGGTAGCAAGCCCAAAACCCGTGGCGGTGCGATTACCCGTGCGGCGGTGGAGATCGCCGACCAGCTGGACGCGAAGTACATCTGTACCTTTACCCAATCGGGTGACTCGGCACGTCGCTTGTCGCGCCTGCGGCCTACCAAGCCGGTATTCGCTTTCACCCCGGTTCAGTCAACGCTGAACTCGATGGCGATGATCTGGGGTATCCAGCCGATGCTCGTGGAGTTCGTTGAGCACACCGACCAGATGACCGCCCAGGTGGATCGGGTGCTGTTGGAGCAGGGTCTCGTGGAGCCGGATGACCTGGTGGTCATTGCTGCCGGGTCGCCTCCGGGGCAGGCAGGCTCGACCAACTCCATCAAGGTGCATAAGGTCGGCGACATTGCGGACGCCGGACAGCTCCCTAACGGTTACACTCCGAACAAGGAGAAGGTCGGTCCGTGGCCGGTCAAGAACAAGCTCAAATAGGCTTGTAGGTAAGTCAGCAGGCACAAACCGGCTGCCGCGGCACAGATACGTGCTGCGGCAGCCGGTTTTTTGTGTCTACGCAGCTTTGTGCTGCCGGGGGCGCTGCTAGGTGTTTAGTTGACCTGGTTGATGATGGTTTCGGCGACCTCGCGCATACTGAGGCGACGGTCCATCGAGGTCTTCTGGATCCAGCGGAAAGCCTCGGGCTCGGTGAGGCCCATCTTGGTGGTGAGTAGGCTCTTGGCGCGCTCCACGAGCTTGCGGGTGGCAAACTGTTCCTGCAGGTCCGAGACCTCATTTTCCAGTGCCTTGATCTCTTCGTGGCGGGAGAGGGCAATCTCGATGGCCGGGATCAGATCGGCTGGCGTGAACGGCTTGACCACGTAGGCCATGGCACCGGCGTCGCGTGCCCGCTCAACCAATTCCTTTTGGCTGAAGGCGGTCAGGAGAACGACGGGCGCGATGCGCGCCTTGACGATCTGTTCGGCTGCAGTGATGCCATCCATGACAGGCATCTTCACGTCCATCAGCACCAGATCGGGCTTGTGCTCCTTGGCCAGTTGGACGGCCTTTTCGCCGTTGTCAGCTTCGGCGACGACGTCGTATCCTTCGCCACGGAGGATCTCCACGATGTCCAGACGGATGAGAGTTTCATCTTCGGCAACAATCACGCGCCGCGCAACACCCGAGACGGTCGACTCGTTGGATTCAGACACAGGAGGCTCCTTGTTCAATCAATCAGATTTGCCCGGCAGGGCAGTGCCTTGCCGGTTCACTAAAACAGCCTATCGGCATGTAGAGTAGTTTCGCGCACTGACGAAGACTTGAGTAGGTCATTTCATATCAGTCAGGGCGCATGTTGGCCCGAATGGCGGAATTGGCAGACGCGCTGCACTCAAAATGCAGTATCGAAAGATGTGTGGGTTCAAGTCCCACTTCGGGCACAGTGTTTCCCCTTGTCAGAGGGGTATTGGGTGGGCAGGTGTGCACAAAATCTCGTAATCTGTGCACACGAAGCCTAAAATTAGGTGCATGGCGAGCATCTGGGCGCGTAGAAAATCGGACGGATCCCAATCGTTCACGGTTCGCTGGCGGAACCCTCAGACCCGAAAACAAGAGGCGATCAGCTTCGCTACTTCGACGGAAGCCGAGACTCTTAAGCGCCTGCTGGATGCGAACGACCAGTCTTTCGCTATCGCTCAGCACGCAATGGTAAAGAACCAGACGAAGGCGCCTTCTGTATCGGCTGTCATTCAGGAACATATTGACCTGCTCGTTAGGCCGTCCGTTGGCACGGTACATACCTACCAAACGATGTTGGACCTACATATTGCGAATGTCATTGGACATATACCAGTCGACAAGCTGGATTATCGGCATCTCACCTACTGGATTAAAGCGATGCAGAAGAAGGGCCGATCTCCCAAGACGATCAGGAACAATCACGGGCTGATTTTTGCAGCTATGGAAACAGCGATTATGTTGGGATATCGGACTGATAATCCTTGCCGGGGAGTCCAACTGCCGACGGGTGAGAAGGCAGAGGATGAAGCACGGTTTCTGACTCACTCCGAGTTTGGACTGATCCTTGAGTGCATGGGGGAGAGGTACAAAGCCTTCACCGAATTCCTTGTGATGACTGGAACTCGTTTTGGTGAAGCCACCGCAGCGTCAGTGGCTGACGTTGATCTCATGTCAAAGCCCGCCACCATAAGAATCAATAAGGCGTGGAAGCGCGGCGCCGGGTCGCAGTATTACATCGGTGCGACAAAGACCGGAGCCGGAAAGAGGACCGTTTCGTTGAATCCTCAACTCGTCGATGTACTAATACCGTTGGTAGCGAGCCGTCAGGGAAGCGAACTTCTCTTCTCGACCCCAAAGGGCGAGCGAATTATGCATGGACTGTTTTGGCGCCATTATTGGCTGCCCGCAGTGAAAGCAGCTCAATCACAGGGGCTGAAGAAGACGCCTCGCGTCCACGATCTACGCCATACACACGCGTCATGGCTAATACAGGATGGTGTATCACTCTTTATTGTTTCGAGACGACTAGGCCATGCCTCTACCCGGACGACAGAGCAGGTATACGGTCATTTAATGCCTCAGGCGCTGCAGGATTCTGCCGATGCTGTGGAGCGGTCCGCCGTTATATGGCGCGAATGGCGAGTCGGCTCTGCTTGAATTATGAGGTCTTTTGACGGGCCCTCGTCCCGATGACTCGGATAGGTTGGCGGGGCTGCCCTGCGGAACGGACTTCGCGCAGCTCAGCTATCTGCCTCAAGTGTGATGATGTGAAGACCACCTTCCCCTTCCCCCAGACGGTGTGGGGGAACTCGCCCTTCACCACACCGGCCCGGAGCCACGCTTCTGAACACTTTAGGACTGCGGCCGCCTCCGCTGGTTCAAAGAATTTTAGCTTCATGTTCCTCGCCGAACCCTCTCCTGGTTTCTGAACGGTAAATGGCGCCTCGCTGGCGATAGTTCTAATTCATTGGCGGCAACGTTGTGTGCGGCATGACAGGAGCGGGAAGATATGTAACGGGCTCTTCGCAGTGGGGAAGCGGAGCCGGGGTGGCGCGTCGTTCCAGTGATTGGGGCGGATCTGCCAGCCTTCTATGGCTCCAGTCTTGCCGACAACCAAGACTCAAAGTCTCGGCGGCTGATGCGCAGATGCTTACCGATCCGATGAGCTCTCGGTCCGATGTGTTTCACCCTCCATTGGTAGAACGTCTGTTCAGGGATCTGGAGTTGAGCGCAGATCTCTTTTGGAGTGAGCCACTGTTGCTGGTCCGCACCCGGCCCTTCACTGCGTTCCGGCGTGGTGGTCATTGGAGATTCTCCTGCGTGTCGGTATTGCTGCCGGTACGTGCTGCCGGCGGTGTTCCTAGTCCATGGGCGCCAGCAGACTCGGCGGCATGACTTCGCGGCAATGATTGGGCCGCCTTGCGTCGATGCAAGCGTCTCTACTTCGTGGGGAGTGCCAATCAACGCTTGACCTCGATAGTGAAGGTGGCGGCGATGGCTTCGATTTCTCGCATTATTTGATCCGGGCTTGCAGTGAATCTGGCTCCTGCCGTGGGTTCCACCAGACCAGCGCAACGTAGCAGTGCTATCTGCCGATGGATGGCCGATGGAGACACTCCGAGTGAGGATCCGATTGCGCTGCAGGTTGAGGGGCCGTTTCTCAGCAGGAAGCGGATAATTCGGCTTCGCGTTCGGTTCATCAAGATGCTCGTCATAGAGGCCACAACCCGAGGAGTGATAAGGAGTGCTTGTGTAGACGGGTCTACACAAGCAGGGTACTCCCGGCTAAGGTCATGTTGGAAGAGGCTTACTTCGGAAATAACGTGGAACCACCACTAATCCGGAACCTGCTACTGCGTCAGTCGGCGTACCTTGTCCTGATGTCCTATTTGGATCATCGGATCGAGCAGTTGATTGCCGTGCGGGATGACTCGGGCAATACTGGGGCGAAGGGGATTCGTAGCGCCTGACCGGACTGCCGTCCCCGATCTGATGAAAGGGTGGGCAGCGAGGATGGACGAGACGGGGCCAAGTGATGCGTTGTCTTCCCAGGCCCAGCTGGCTCGTCGTCTGAACCTGTTGCTCGACGTCGTGGTTGCTGAACGTGGGAAGCCCGTGACGTTCCGAGAGGTTCAGGCCGAACTCGAGGGTAGAGGCATCAAGTTGTCCCGCGCGCGCTGGTTTTATATGAAAGAGGGGACTGGGCGTCTGGTCAGCGACCCGGTGCTGTTGGCGGGGTTATGCAACATCTTCAACGTCGACCCGTCATACCTGACCGGCGATGATGCCGAATTGCCCGAACGGATCGATTCGCAACTCGAGTTTGTGAAGTCCCTACGTGCGGCAAGGGTAAAGTCCTTCGCGGCGCGGACGCTCGGCGACGTGTCGCCGGAAACGCTAAGGGTCATCTCTGAATACCTCAACAGGGACATCGATCGCCATCCTGGAGCCGAAGAGGCTGCAACTAATCCTCCAACAAATACTGCAGATGAGCCGCCAGTAACTTCTTGATCCGTTCAGGGTTGGCGGAATAGCGCGGCGAGCGTCCGTGCCGTCGGCCAGGATCAAGGTCCACCGCGATGGCGCCAGTCTCCTCAAGGGCAAGCAGGTGCTTGGCCACGCTCGGCTCACCGGCGCTCACTGCCGCCACGATGTCACCACGGGTCGCCGGGCCGTGCGCGGAAAGGTAGCGGAGGATCTCGTTGCGTGACCTGTTGCCAAAGGTCGCGACGGCGGCTTCGACGTCGTTCGACCAGGCTTCGTCGTGCGGCTGCGTGATCCTGGGCATGGAACCATTCTTACCGAACGAACCCGAAAAAGTAAGACTCGCAGTCTTGACAATACTTTAAGTACCCTTGACAATAGTTTTTATAGTTTTAGTGTAGTCGTGGTTGACGCTGATTGTCCTAGCCACACCTGAGGCGCCGGCTATGACGACGCCGGCCTTATTGGAGTCGTTTAGTCAAAGCGGTGAAGACCATGCGCGTCGAATCCAGCGCAAACCAAGCCCAACAAGATCAAGCAAGTGCAGGAACCGTCGATGTCTCATTCCGTCGGGCGCCGGAGCAGGCCGCGGTTTCAGTCCCGGTGGATCAAATTATGATCGCCGTCGACGGTGTACAGCGATACGTGGTTTCGCATCTCGCGCGTATCGGCAGGTCCTGCGACGTGGACGACGTCATGCAGGACATCCGGGTTGCGGTGTGGGATGGGGTGACAAGGGGTCATTACCGTCAGCTCCCCGGCATTCCCTTCGGCGCCTGGGTTCAGGGGGTGTGTGCGAACGTGTGCGCCGCGCATGTCCGTCGAGAGCTGCGCCATCAGACGCTGCCGCTGCTTACGGATCCCGGGACTGACGGGCCGGCGTCGTTCGATGCACTCGCGGTGTTGGGCATGGACCGGAACGGAGGTCATAGTGCCGAGAAGGTCATTGACCAGCAGTGGGCACGAATGATCATTGAACTGACCGGGGCCAGCGTGCCAGCGGGAGTCTGGAATCTTGCCGTCGAGAGCCTCACCGGGCCCCGGCAGTACGGTCCGCCGTCGCCGCAGGACCGCCGTCGCTGGCGGGCGGTGACCGTAGTGCGCCAGACGGCGAAAACCGTTCAAAATGCATTGAACGTTGAGCAGGCGGCCATCCGCAACATCGGAGACGTGTCTCGGCACGCAGCAGACTGTCTGCCCACACCGGTGCTCCGCAGAACTGCCGAGACTATCGTTCGCCCGGGCCTCCGAGGACCCGAACGAAAGAGGGCTCTGGAGGCGTTGGCCAACCAGCTGGGCGTCACCGAGCGATATGTGGCTGTTCAGATCGGCTTCGCGCGCCGACTGTATCAAACGGCATGGAGAATCCTCCAAGCCGGGAGGCGGACTTCCTGCTGAGTCATGTGGTGGACCCGGACTTCCGCTATGAACAGGCGAGAAGGAGGCCCAGATGTCCTTACTGCGGAGAAACTCGCAGCCTGGCTCGAACAGCCGGCGTTTCTGGTGGATCGCTGCAATTGTGCTCCTGAGCGTGTTTACGGCGCTCATCGCTTTCATGCGGCCGGCGGCCACGCCCGCATCGGCTCCAGTTCCACCGTCGTCGACGATGCCCATCACGCAGAGGCCGGCGACTGCTTCCCCCGGGACGCCAGCACAAACTCCAACGGTGGTTCCTGACGTTGTGAACCCCGAGGCAGACGGCGCACCTCGTACTGCTGACTTCCGCGAGTTCGCCGCCGCGGCAGCGACGGCGATCTACACCTGGGACACGCGAACATCGTCATACTCGGAGGTCTACTCACGCCTCCGTGACTGGTGGAATGTGCTGCCGGACGGATCCAATCCACTGGCAGTGCTGGTCCAGGAGTTCGAAGCGACCGGGATCAACGCAGGAAGCTATACGACTCTGGCTGATCAGCAGGCATACCGTTCGGCCGCTGTCGAATCCCTGCGCTGCGATAGCGAACTGGCCAAGGTTCGGGAGCGGCCGACGCCATGGGAGGGCTTGCATGTGTGCACGGTCTCGCTGAGTGTTCTGGATCAATCGGCCTCGACCACCAACGCCTACACGGCACCCGTTAGCGTCATGGTGAATTGCCCGCCCGCTGTGACAGCTCCGCCGGATCACTGCGTCATGGTCGGCTTCTACGCCGCACCGAGCAGAATCGTCTATTGATGCCCGCCGCAGTGCTTTTAGCTGGGTTGGTTAAGCGGCGGGCCCTTCTGCGGGTGTTCCTGGCCGCGGCCTCAATCCTGATCCTCGCGGGCGCCTTCGCGTTTAGTGCGGCCGTGGCGGTGCTCGGCGCGAGCGCGGCTGATACCTCGGCTGACACCTCCGATGTCTGCTCGGAAAGTGGCGGGGCCAGCGAGCCAGCCGCCAGCGAGCGAGCCGCCAGCGGATCCCGCGCTTTGCGTATCCGCCCAAGCGCCCAGGCTGAGGTCAGTGTGACCGACAGGCAAGTGGCGGTCGCGGGGGACTACGTCTCCATTGGCCAGCAACTCGGGGTACCCCGAGAGGGTCAGATCATCGCAATCATGATGGCCCTGCAGGAATCCAGCCTCCGGGTCCTTGCCAATGTGAACGTACCCGCCTCGCTCAAGTACCCGCATGACGGCCTCGGCAGCGATCACGATTCCCTCGGCACCGCCCAGCAACGTCCCGCGGCCGGCTGGGGGACCGTTGAACAGCTGATGGATCCCAAGTACAACGTGCGAGCCTTTTACGGAGGGCCGGCTGGCCCCAACCGAGGAAGCCCGCCGGGGTTGTTGGATATTCGTGGCTGGCAATCTATGGACAAAGGCCAAGCTGCGCAAGCCGTTCAGGTATCGGCGTTTCCAGAGTTATACGCGCGCTGGGAGGCTGAAGCGACGGCAATTGTTGAGGCGCTCGAGGGCGGAACCGCCGCCTCCGCGTGTACCAGCCCGACTAAGGCGGCGGCAGCGACAAGCGAGCCAGCGAATCTGAGCCAGCTACGCAAGGACATTCTCCGTTTCACCCGACAGGGTGTCGGCGGAACGTATGTGTGGGGTGGGACGGCCTTCAAAGCGTGGGACTGCTCTGGCTACGTGCAATGGATCTACCGGCAGGCTGGAGTCGACCTTCCACGAGTCGAGCAATGGAGAGTCGGTACGCGGACTGAGGCTCCCCAGCCAGGGGACCTCGTAGTGCAGAATGCACAAGGGCCAAACAACTGGGGGCACGTTGGCATTTATGCGGGAGACGGCATGGTGTACAGCGCGCTAAATCCCGCGGTGGGCACGTTGCTGCACCCAATAGCTTGGAATACGGATACGGCGTATTTTGATCTATTGCCGTGACCTGTCGTTACGCCGAACTTAGAAACCCTAGATTGGATCTCGCGGGCGGGATAGGAACGGCATAATTCTCATAAGGGTTCTGCGGAGATGTCCGTGACCGGGTGACCGGGTGACCGCATGCAGCGCTTGCAACGGATGGGGTGCGCGACGGAGCCGCCGGTTGCGCTTGCAGTCTCCGAGAAGGTTGATAGGACGCAAAACGAGAGATAGCTCGCTGTCATGGCCACAATCCGAAAAGCGCGCGGAAGCAACGGGTACGTCATTGGCTGTTCCGACGTGTCTCGTAGCCAACAGAGGATACGCCGATTCCATCAAACGGTTTTGAGACATAGTTACGAGAATCGACGCCGCGGACGAAGCCACACCATCCCGCAGAACCGAAAGTGTTGCCGAAGTACCGGTCTCCGGGTCGACATTACACTTCATTTCCCGACAGATCAGACTCACTGCTTTGGCGACGTTCAAAAACACACTACGGACGCCCAGTACAGCCCTCAACTGTCTAACCAACACCTTTGGCAAGGCGCTCGGGGACGTGTCCCAACAGGCCGAATTTAGATCCCACGATCTTCACTGACTCCGGAGCTCGAGTACACGCCTATTGAACCGCTCGACCGTTCAGGGCGCTGAAGAGGACGAGGGAACTAATCGAAGTCCACAAAGTCCACAATACGTTAGTGTATTGGTATGGATTATGAATTGGGGCCTAAGCCGTTTCTGAACGTGCGTGAGACCGCCAGGTTGCTCGATGTGCATGAGAACACCGTCAGGAACTGGGTGAGAGGGGGCACGCTAGCTTCAGCGCGCCTACCCGGCTCGTCCCAGCATCGTTTCGCCCGCGAAGAAGTGGAACGCCTACTCAAGAAGCGCGGCGAAAGCACATCATCGGTAGCTCCCGCCCTTCGGGCCGATGGACCTGAGCTGATCGGTGCTAATGAGCTTGACAATTGGGCACAGCGTGACGATGCCAAGGGTGCCTTCCCAGAGCTGATCCGTCGCCTTCTGACAGTGACGCCCGGCATCACCAATCTCGATGTGCGTGCCCACGAAGGTGGGGCGGCGCCCTGGTGGGATGGCTCGGCCACGTCCACGGGAAGCACATATCTCCCGTCCGGTGAGCTGCGCTTCGAGTTCGGAACCGAGGCAAACTCAAAGGGCAAGGCGCAGAGCGACTACGACAATCGCGTGGCGTCACTCCCTACTAACGCTGGGTCGGTTTTCGTGTTCGCGACCCCCCGCAACTGGGGAAGAGCGAAGGTATGGGCATCTGAGCGTTCGGCCGAAACTAAGTTCGCCGACGTTAAGGCCATCGATGCGCACGTCCTGGAAGGTTGGCTTCAGGCCTCTCCTTCCGTGCACTATTGGATCTCCGAGCGCCTCGGATACCGGCCTCGCGATGCGCAGACAATTGAACGTTGGTGGAACTCGTTCCAGCGGCGCACCACGATTACACTTCCGCCCGCCTTCTTCGCCGCCGGGCGTTCAGGAGCGCGCGATGAGCTGCGTACCGCCCTGACGGGCGCAGCGCAGACCGATGCGATCGTGACCCTGATTGCTCAGTGGCAGGACGACGCCTTAGCCTTCGTTTTCTCCGCATTGGAGGCGCATGAGGAGCTTCTCTACCGCACCATCGTGGTTACCGACAGAGGAGCGTGGCAACGACTGGTCGAGTCACCTGTGCCTCTCATCCTCTTGCCGCAGTTCGAGGGCGAGCCCGACCTCTCGGTGGCTGTAAACGGCGGACACCGTGTCGTTCTGCTCGCCGAGCCGGAGGACATCGTTCGCGGTGGAAAGAGGATTGAGCTTCAAAAGATAGACCGAGTTGCCGCCCGGGAGGCTTTGAAGGCTACGGTCTCCGACTCGAACAAGGCGGAAAGAATGATAGCCCTCGCGCGTCGCAGCGTTGCTGCGCTCATCCGTTCAATCGCACTCGAGCCGCGATTCCGTAAGCCAGACTGGGTCGCCAAGCCTGACCATGCTGCCATCCTCGCACCGCTTGTGCTGGCCGGGTCATGGTCAAACCATGAGGGTGACCTCACCGCTCTGGAGAAGTTGACGGGGCGACCACGGGAAGACATAGAACGCCTCCTTAAAAGCCTCACCAGCCGCAGCGATGCCCCTTTTGTTCGCTCGGGCGGCACATGGAGGCTTACATCTCCGGCAGAGGCGGCACTGCTGCTTCTGCCTACTCTCACCGATAGCGCCCTGACTCATTGGGCTGAAGTGGCATCAGAAGTGCTACTCGAACCCGACCCCTACCTGGGGATGGACACAGTCGCTCGATTGACTGCGAGTGCGCAAGGCACGACCGAGCCCTACTCCGAAACGCTGAAGAAGGGATTCGCGAACGGTTTGGCACTCGCGGCTGCGAGCGATGTTGAATTGCCAGTGGACCTTCACATGCAGGATCACGTCAATAACATCGTCCGCGCATTGCTTACTGCCGCAAATGCCGACGAATCCGGCGCAACCTGGTCGCAGCTCGCGAGCTCTCTCCCAGCCTTGGCGGAAGCTTCTCCTGAAGTTTTTCTGGACGCAGTCGAGCAAGACCTCGAGCAATCGCCCCCTATCCTTCGCACGATGTTCAAAGATCAGGGGCAGGACGTGATGTTCGGTCCGTCGTCACCTCACCCGAGTCTCTTGTGGGCGATCGAAACGCTTTGTTGGTCGCCTAACTATTTTGGGCGCGCAGCGATTCTGCTCGGTCAGCTGTCCTCGCTCGACCCCGGCGGTCGGCTCAGCAACCGTCCGATCGAGAGCCTTCAGAACGTCACTGCAGGATGGCTCACTCAAAGCGGGGCCACCATCGACGACAAGCTTGCGGTCATCGAGCGGCTGCTCAAGCGCGAACCCGACGTTGGATGGAAGCTTATCTTGGGACTGTGGCCCGACAATCACTCGACCACATTCCCCCCACACTCAGCCACGTATAGAGACTGGACTCCAGTCAAGCAATCAGTCACCTACGCAGACTGGGGTCGCTTCGTCGACACCCTAGTTGCCACCGCGATGAGTGCTGTCGGCACAAGCGCGGAACGGTGGCTGGAACTACTTCCGAAGATCCATAAGATTCCCACCGACGAGCGGCGGGTTGTTATCGAGAAGCTTCGTGAAGCCGTCAACGCCCACAGTTGGACGGACGATGAACAGTATGCGATGTGGCAGGCGTTGACCGCCAAGGCAGACAAACACGAAGAGTATGCCGACGCAGAGTGGGCCATCCCAGCCGACGATGTGGCGCTGCTTCGCTCTGTTGCCGATGACCTAACACCTGCGCAGGACTCCCGCCGATTCTCAAATCTTTTTGACTGGCGAGTTCACATTCCCAACCGCAAGTGGGGAGAAAAAGGGTACGAAGTCGAACTTACTCGTTTGCAACACCAGGCCCTCGACGAGGTTCTCGCGATTGGTGTGGGCGCGTTGGCCGCTCTAACAGTAGAGGTAAAGACTCCGCACGTTATTGGTCGTCTGCTTTCGACAAGGAATGACGCCCCGGAGCAGGCGATCCTCGGTTGGCTTAGTTCTGAGGAACAGAACTTGCGGCATGCCGCTTTGACCTTCGCTAGCGACAAAGTTGATATTGAGGGATTTACCTGGATCAGCGCGGCGCTTGCCAGCCCTGCGCTTAGGGAAGCGTCATCACAGGAGGCACTGATGGCGGCCGTGCCGTTTGCGAAGCAATACTGGGCCAAGATTGCCACCCTTGGAAAGGATCTCGAAGCCGCGTATTGGGAGCGAGCTCAGCATAATTACGCGGCCGTTGATGAGCGAGCAGAAGCCGTTGGTCTGCTCGTGGAGCACGACCGCCCGTGGGAGGCCGTTGGGCT
Source organism: Arthrobacter sp. Bz4 (assembly GCF_003075455.1). Taxonomy (GTDB): domain Bacteria; phylum Actinomycetota; class Actinomycetes; order Actinomycetales; family Micrococcaceae; genus Arthrobacter_D. The sequence continues at coordinate 16,787 of NZ_QDAE01000003.1, read as the reverse complement.
CCTTAGTGCCATGCTTCATGAAAATCAGGAGCCGGGCTTGAGCCTCGTCAAGTTGGTTCTGAGCGCTCTCCGTAGTGGGGTCGGCCCCATCCACGACACGACCATGAGTAGCTACTACATCGGCAGTGTTTTGGAATACATGGAGCAGCACTTTTTCGACGACGAGGACCTTCCGGGTTATGAGTTCATGTTCTTTGAACTGTTGCATGATCACCAACCCTCTGGGGCGCTCTACCGCGCGCTGGGAACGGATCCAAGCGACTTCGTAAAGATGATCAAATCCCTCTACCGTGGCGATGACGAACCCAAGCGGTCGCACACAGCCCAGGAGAAAGCGTTCGCTCACCTGTCCTTCAGCGTTCTTCACAACTGGCATACCCTCCCGGGCCTCGCCGAAGACGGTACCATCGACGGCCCTCACCTGACTGATTGGGTGCGAGGCGCCCGTCTCGCCTTCTCCGACAGCAAGCGGACTGCAATCGGCGATGAACAGATCGGCCAAGTCCTCGCGTCAAGTCCCGTCGGCACTGACGGCGTGTGGCCCGCGGAACCAGTCCGAGAGATCATCGAGAACATCGGCAACGCACGACTCGACACTGGACTGCACATCGGCAAGACCAACAAACGCGGGGTTACCAGTCGCGGAGTCTTTGATGGGGGTGATCAGGAGCGTGAACTGGAGAAGAAGTACCGGGAGATGGCGACTAAGATTTCCGCTCAATGGCCGCGCACCGCACGTGTGCTGCGCGGTATCGCAGACAGTTACCAGCACGAAGCTCGCCGCAATGACTCTGAAGCCGAGAGAATGAGTGACGACGGCTAAAACAGGCATGGAGCAATCAACTTGCGGTCTTCTCGAGCAGCGCTACTTGGTTTCCAGCAATTGATCCGTGTCCCTGATGCTCGGATCCGAAGCGTCTAGCGCATGCTTTCACAATAACGTTCTGTCTCCGCCAGATGCGGTCAGGTGCAACCAAGCCTGAAATTTCCTCGTAATCCGGTAATCGGCATCCGAACTACGTCGCTGACACGCATCAGGTATGAGACTCGCTGCCGGTTTTGGACGAGGAGACCTATAGGTTGAGGGGACCAATATGGGCGCTCGCGCCGAGACGGGTCTGATATCAGTGAAAAGGATGTTGAGTGCGGGCTTCGATCCTGCGCCGTTTGGGGGATACGCGTCGTGACGATGTTTGATAGTTGGTGCTCGAGCAGCGCGCTGTCTTCGATTGCCGGCCACGCAGTTGCCAAAGTAGTTGGAAACATCGACTCTCTCGATGACGCAGCAGGAGTTGATCTCCTTGCTGCCAAGCTTCGCGTCGCGTACGCCGACACGACGGCTCTTTCGTTGATAGCTGACCGGTATGGAAAGCCTGGGGTGGCGGCTTTTCTCCGCGACCGGTTGCCAACAAAGAGAAGCGCCCGATCCGGCGATATGGGTGAGATTCTGGCGACGGCATATCTCGCTGATGAGCTTGGTTATGTTGTCGGACCTAGTCGGCTCATTGACCGTGACCACCAAGAGTGGGCAATGAGGGGCGACGACGTGCTCGGCGCAAGGATTAGTGGCGGATCAGAATTGCATTTAGTCAAAGGCGAAGCCAAGAGTCGCGTCACCGTCGATGGGGCAACAGTCAGGGAAGCCAGAGAGGGGCTCTCTCGAAACGACGAAATGCCGTCCCCACACTCCCTGTCACAGTTTGCTTACCGGCTTCTCAAGACATCTGACAGCGGGGTTGGCGAGGCTGTGCTCCACATGCAGTTGGCCACGGGGGTGAGATCGGATCACATAAGTCATTTGATGTTTCTGTTGACGGGTAGCGACCCAAGCACTCACGTCAGCGCGGATCTCCAGGCGTACGCTGGCACGATCCCCCAGCTGACCATCACCTTCCGCGTCCAGCATCACCAGAAGTTCATTAACGACTCCTACGACGAGGCAGTTGCCAATGTCCCGTGACGCACAAGCTCTACTAAATGACCTCAGCGCCGCCACAGACGCGGGCTTTCGTAGTCGCCTCCTGGCCCGCGGGCAGGCCCAATCGATGATTCGCCGGGGCGGCGTGCTTCCGCACGGATCGCCGGAATTCAGCCCCTTTCTCGACGCCGACCTCCTCAACTACGGATACGCGCTACTCGGCGACGGACTGGACCTACTTGAGCATTTAGAAGCAGACGGCAACGACGAAACGACCTCCCAAGGCGGTGCCGCCCGGCTTGCGTTCGTTCAGAGCTCATACGCCTTAGAAGCGGCTACTCGCAACGCCGCGGATGCTCCCGACAAGATGTTTCATCGACTCCTCGCGGGAGCCGCCAGCCATCTGGGTGGCTACGCCGCCCGTGCCTTCTCGCTCGTGGAAGGGAGCCGAGAATCTGGCCAGATGACGCCAATGGAGCTCACCCTAGCTGACCTGATAATGCGAAATCTCGATGCTATCGAGGAACGCACACGGCTACTGCGGTCTTCTGCAAAAGTCTCGGACGGGTCCCTGCTAACTTCCCTCTCCGATGACGATCCACATGAGGATGATGCACTCGGACCCATCGCCCTACTGCTCAGCGAGAACTACCTTTCGTCCGTGTCCTCAGGTCTCTTTGCAATTGAGGTCGGTGACCGCGGACTACTAGCTAACGCGATGGAGAATCTTGTCCTAGGAGAGCGTGCCTCAATGGACATGAGTGCTCCCGGACCTTGGTGGGTCTACAGGCTCACCCGTCGAATGCTCGGTGACTTGTTCGATACCAGCATCGGTTCAAACATCCCGGTCGACCTGCCAATCGGCGGTGAGGGTGAAGTCACCCGTTGGCGTTACCTGCGCCGAACTTTCATCGAAAATCTCCTTTCACGAGGGCGATCCGAGATCGACCTGTGGCCGTCACAGCTCCATGTTGTGGAGAGAGTTTTTGCCGACGCGCGCGACCTAGTCGTTGCCCTTCCAACCAGCGCTGGTAAAACTCGCATTGCTGAACTCGCCATACTGGCGTGCTTGGCACAGCGACGGCGAGTAGTGTACGTCACCCCGCTTCGGGCTCTCTCTGCCCAAACCGAGCAGGTCTTGACCAGAACGTTCAGCCCTCTCGGAATACGAGTGTCGTCCCTGTACGGTAGCGCCGGAATCAGCGATGTAGACGACGACACGTTGCGCTCGAGCGACATCGTCATCGCCACCCCGGAAAAGCTTGACTTTGCGCTTCGGTCCGATCCTTCTGTGTTAGACGACGTGGGGCTGGTTGTTCTCGACGAGGGGCACATGATCGGCGCGTCCGAGCGTGAGGTGCGTTATGAGGCCCAAATTCAAAGGCTCTTACGCCGTCCCGATGCTTCAGCCCGTCGAATCGTCTGTCTGTCCGCGGTGTTTCCTTCCGGCAAAGATTTGGAGGACTTCGTTGCGTGGATCACAGACGACGACCCCCAGGGCCTGCATCAAGAGACTTGGCGTCCAACCCTGCAGCGGTTCGGTCTCGTCGAATGGATAGGTGACCACGCACGACTGGCAATGACCCTCGGGTCTGAGCAGCCATTTATCCCCCGCTACCTCGAGGCAACCCGGCCGACGGGAAGGCGCAGAAATCAGTTTCCCGCGGACCAGCGAGAGTTGGTGATCGCTACAGCCTGGCGCCTGGTCGAGGAGGGCCAAACCGTTCTCGTGTTTTGTCCGCAGCGCAACTCGGTTGAGCCGTATGCGCGCAAAATCATCGGGTTACACCGGCAGGGCCTCATCTCAACCGTTTTACCTGATCGCGTCGATCTGAGCGGGGCGCTCGTGGTGGGTGCCGAGTGGTTCGGTGCCGATCATCCGATTCTAGAATGCCTCAAGCTCGGCGTGGCCATCCATCATGGAGCTCTCCCGGGACCGTTCCGCAGGGAAGTGGAGAAGCTCCTTCACGATGGCAAGTTGAAGATCACAATTGCCTCGCCGACCCTTGCCCAAGGACTCAACTTGTCGGCGTCAGCGGTGCTGTTTCACGGTCTCAAACGAGGCCGTGAACTACTGAAGGGATCCGATTTTTCCAACGTGATCGGTCGTGCCGGGCGCGCGTTCGTCGACACCGAAGGGCTGGTGCTTTACCCGATTTTCGAGCCACGGTCGTACCAGCGTGAGCAGTTACGACGGGCATGGCTGCAGCTCACACAAGGCGAGGGAAGCAAGGCGCTCGACTCAGGACTCATCCAAGTCGGCCTTTCATTGCTCGCGCGCATGCACCTTTCCCGCGGGGCCGGACCTATCGAGCCCTTCCTGAACTACCTGAGTGGTGGGCCGGATTGGAACCTCCCAGTCCTGCAGCAGGAGTCGGCTGCAGACCAGGCGACCGCCGCGGCCAAGTGGAAATCCGACCTCTCTTTACTGGATATAGGCATTCTCAGCATTATTGGAGACGGGGCTTACGACGCCGACTCGGACTCTGCGATTCAGGTACTTTCTGATGCTCTCGTTGACTCGCTATGGGAGCGCCAGTTAAACCGCCGAGCAAACGACATCGCCACGGCTGTTCGCCGATTGGTGACGGGTAGGGTCCGACATCTATGGCGCTCATCCACAGCTTCTCAGCGCCGCGGCTGGTATCTTGCTGGTCTGGGAGCCGACGCCGGGACAGGTTTGTCGGCGATCTCAGGGCATGTGATTGATCTAATGAACCAAGTCGAAGTGGACCTCGTCAATAATGATCACGTCGACGCTTCCGATCGGGTCGTCGAGATCGCTGATGCAATCTTTAGCCTGGACACATTTTCCCCTGAAACCTCGGTCGATGACAGGAGCAATGTGCTTCGTCATTGGGTTCAAGGACGGAGCTTGGCGGACCTTCCCGGGGATCGTGTTGCAATCGCCCAATTCGTCGAATCAGGGCTGGCCTATCGATTGGTATGGGGTATGGAGGCTGCCCGGGTCTTTGAGACAGCCCAAGGCAATGCCCTTGCCGAGATGTTGAATGGAGCAGCCGCGACCGCTATTGAGACCGGAACTTTTAACCGGTCGGCATCGGTTCTCATCCGCTCCGGATTCGACCATCGCCTAGCCGCTTTGAACGCAGTCGTCAGCACTGGTGGCGACTTCAACTCAGCAACAGACATGCGCCAATGGATTGACGATCTCGACCCCGGGTACGCATCGGATGAAATGTGGCCAAGCCGTGAATCTCGGTCCGCTTGGGAGGAGTTTGCGTCACACGTCCGCCGCCCACGCCTCCGCCGGTGGACGCGAAGCAATAAAGACATTGAAGATGTTCGGTGGCATGGAGATGGGCCCGCCCAGCATACATGGCTTCGAGTCACCGTCCGTGACGCAAACACTGTCCAAATCTGGACGCCAGGCTTTGACCTCCTCGGCGAAGCCAGTGTTCAGATAAACCCCGATCGACTCGGGATTCTTCGCGCGCGACGTGTGCCTGACTCTCGGGGTATTCGTTTGTTGTATCGTGGCCCCCGAGACCTCTTCCCTTCCACAGGCTCAGAGAATTCGGCTCGGCCCCAGTAGACGAACAAGAGAGCTACTCGCTGGAATATCCCGCGACATGGCCTTGATTGAAGGCCCGAGCGACTGGGTGGTTCGAGTGATCAGCAGGTCCGCGGTATGCATCGGCATGGCCGCGCAAGCGGAGGGTAGGAGGTGTCTTGCCGTCTCGTCGTGACACCACAGAACTCGATAACCGTAACCCCAGGTGCTGACATCGAGGTTTTTCACCATGTTGCATCCAACGCGGGCTGACCCAGCAGCTGAGAATGCGTGCCGGGCATCAACAGCAGTCATGTTGTCCCGCCCCACAGCGTCTATGAAGTCGTGAGCCCAAACCCCTCATTCCAATCGAACACGACAGACGGAGCGCCCGATGTTGCTGGCAGCTGTGGATCCTGGAATTACCCCTAACGCCGACTTTCCCTTTCTCGAATCGCTGAAACAGATTGGTGGCGGCATCCTCGTCGGTGCCTTCATAGTGATTGCCATTGTCGCGATCATCGGCGCCGCGATGCTGTTGGCAGGCAAGTTGAGCCAATCTTCGCGCCTTGCCTCCGGTGGGGGCATGATCCTGCTTTGGACTGGCCCGGTGGCCGCAATACTTGGTGCCATTAATGGTTACATCCTTTGGTCGCAGTCGGCGTTCAATCTCGGATTCTAGGTACGAGTCATCATGCCGGTTGAATGTGATCTCAACGGATGGTGGCCACCGGGGTGCGGCCTTGTTTCCCAAGCGAACGACGGCATCCAGGGTTCAATCACATCCCTTTTCGCGAATATTCTTCAGAACATCGCCTCCTGGATCTGGTCCTTCATTACAGGCGCGTTCAGCCTCTCAGACGTGGATGATTCACAATGGATCGCCGTCGAAGAGCTCACGAGTTGGTGGGTCGTCGTCATGATGACGCCCCTTGTCGTTGCCATAATCCTCCAGCTGCTGTCAGGTTTGATCAGCCAACAACCCCGTCGTCTCGTGCGTGCACTGGTAGGCGGGGCTGCCGCTGTCCCCATGGTGGCGGGTGCGGTGTTTTTGGTCCGTCAGCTCACCAAAGTCAGTGATTCGGCATCGTCGGCGCTTCTTCGCTCCCTCGGGACAGATCCGTACGTGCTGTTCATGAGGCTCTTTGGCTTCGAAAAGGCTCCGGCCGGCACCGGCAGAGACTGGAATGTCATTTCCTTGGCTCCTGGGTCCGGCGGCGGTGCGGCCGGGGCGATTGTCGTTACCGCCATGGCAGTCATCATTGTTTGGGTTCTGGCATTCATCCTGATGTGCTCGATGATCTTTCGATCCTTTGCGCTCATCGTGCTCGCCGCAGTCGCCCCAGTCGCTCTCATGCTCATGCCCTGGGAAAAGACGCAAACGTGGGCACGGCGGTGGTGCGAGATCGTCGTCGCGTTGCTTCTCGCCAAACCGTTGGCCGCGACCGTACTGGCCGTGGCCATCAAACTCTTTGCTGAGTCGAAGTCATTCGCCGGACTGGCAGCCGGCGTAGTCGGAATGGCCTTGGCCTGCGGTGCTCCGCTGATGGCGTTACGCCTGGTTAGTTTCGCCGGTGGTGAGCTTGCAGCAGCCGCGCAAACTGCGGGAGGCGGTCACGTACTTTCTCGAAGCTCTGGCTTTGCCGCCCGGCAAATCAGCCGACAGACCGGCGGCCGCTTCACGCTCGCGGGTTTGGCATCGCATTCAACCGCGACCCGTCCAATCCAGTCGAGCCGACCGGAGTTTCCCACTCGCGTGCTGCCACCCCGTGCACCGGTGCCCCCAACGCAGACCGGGGCGACTTCGCCTGGGACTGCCGAGGGCGCTGTCTCACCGTTGATGATCGACGCCGGTGCCATGGCTACCGAGCGACCCTCACCCCGGGCTCATGGAGGCCACCGCGGGCCGAATTCGTATCCGGACACACCGGTAGCGGGCCCGGATACGCGTGAAATCGGCGAGCAGCCCCCGCAGCCGCGGAAGTCGGCTGATCAGGCGATCTCTCAAACGGCACCGCAGCAAACGGCTCCGAAGCTAACCTCACAGCCGCCCGCCTCCCGGCCGGGGGCTCCGATGGCAACGCCGGGCCGCCCGCCCATCCGACAGCAAGCAGTTGTCCAGCACCAGAATGACGGTGATTCCCATGTCTGAAAATTCACGAGCTCTCGAGGCCGTCAAATTCCCCCGGTACGAGCGTCGCGGCATTTTTATGGGCTTGAAGTGGTATCAGTTGCTGCTGCTGGCGGCCGGCGTCCTGGTCGCCAGCACGGCGTCGGCCCTTCGCGGACCTGTTGGCTTCTTCGCATCCGGACCAATGTGGCTGTCACTCATCCTGCTCGGGTTGCTCCAGTATTCACGGATTCCCTACCCGGTATGGGCAGGTCATGCAGCCCTGTTCCTCTCCCGATTGGCCACCCGGCAGACCCGTTTCCTCGTCAGGCCGGAGCGCCCGGCCTTAGCGGGGCACCTGGCGCTGCCGGGCGGATTGGGGAACCTGGAATTGCGTCGCGCCTCAACCGGTGAGTCATTCATCGTGGATGCCCGGGCCAAGGAAGCGATCGCCGTGCTGCGCTGCAGCGCTAAATCATTCGCGCTTCTGGACTCTGACGACAAGGCATGGGCGGTTCAAGCCTGGTCCCGAGTACAGGCAGGCATGTCCCAGCGCAGCAGCGTCGCAAGAATCGCCGTCCAGGACTACACCGTCCCCTATCTTTCGTCGGCCCTGCGTAACTTCTACGAACGCACCGTCCCACAGCCCTCAAGCACCCCAAGAGAACTGACCTGGGGTCAGCGCGCTTACGAGGACCTGATCGCTGCGGCCGGATCGGCCATGAGCCACGACCTCTTGCTCGCCCTCGTCGTGGACACAGGCAAAGCGCGACGCCGAATCAAGGAGTCCGGCGGGGGACTGGTCGGCGTCGAACAGGTGTTGCGGCTTGAGGTTGAAGCCATGACCACCGCGCTGGGCACGCACAATGTCAGGGTAGAGGAATGGCTCCCAGAGACGGGCGTCCTCGACGTCGTCCGCGGCGCCTTTGATCCGGCCGCCCCGACAACCCTGGTCCGGCAGCCCGCTGTCAGCACGACGCCGCCGGGGCCGGGGCCGCAGAACGATACAGAACCAAGGGCGCCCGGCGTCGCTTCCGGTCCGATGGCGGTTGATGAGCATTGGACCTATGTGCGGACTGACTCTGGTTTTCATCAAACGTTCTGGATTGCAGAATGGCCGCGGCAGAAGGTGTTTCCAGGCTTCCTGCACCCCTTGATCTACGTCGGCGAGTTCCGCCATACGGTGACCGAGGTGATCCGGGCCGTACCCACGACCGAGGCGCTGCGGGATATTCGTTCCGCCCAGGAAGCCCACGAGACTCGGCGGCGGATCAACACCCGCTTCGATAGGCCGCTCACCCGCGAGCAACGGGCAGAGGAAGAGGAGGTGACCCAGCGCGAGGAAGAGATCGTCGCCGGTCACGGAGACGTGCGGCCGGCCGCTTACGTGACAATCACAGCTGGCACCCTTCAAGAATTGGCCCGCCATAGGCAAGAGCTCGAGTCGGCGGCGGCGGGAGCCTTCGTCGAATTGCGGCTACTGGCTGGTCAGCAATGGGCGGCCTTCGTCGCCGGCGCCTCCCGTTCGGGCGGGGACTGCGATGAATGGGGCACGGCAATCCGTTCAATATGTACCGGCAGGCGGGAACCGCCAGGAGCGGAAGGAACGACGGAAGCAGGAAGCGCGCGACCACAGCCTAACGTGGGAGTCCGCGCTTCGCAGTTTGGGGAAGACGGTCGGTGCCGGGCTCGACGGAAGAGAGTACGGCAGCGACTGGGGGAGCCGTGAAGCCAACGCTCTGCGTGGGCCGCATCGTCTGCGCCCGGCTCCGCACCGGGCGTCCACCATGACCTTCGCCGCCGCATACCCGTTTATCACTGAGTCGGGCCTGGGCCACGAGGGAACGTACATTGGCACGGACGTCTTTGGCTCAGGAGCGTTCTCCTATGATCCGTGGATTCTCTATGACAAGGGCGTGATCAGCGGCCCTTCAATCGTCGTTATCGGTACCGTGGGGACAGGAAAGTCCATGTGTGGGAAATCCTTGGTGGCCCGGTCGATCACCCTGGGTCGGAAGGCCGCAGTCGCCTCTGACCCCAAGGGTGAGTGGGTCGCGGTCGCGAAGGCCGTCGGCGGGAAGGTTATTTCCGTTGGGCCCGGCCGCGTGGCCCGAGTCAATCCGCTCGACGCCGGTCCGCGGTCCAGCGCACTGAGCGAGGCTCAGTGGCAAGCAGTGGTCCGTCAACGGCGCCGCTATCTTTTGGTGGCTCTGGTGTCGCTCATGCGGCAGGGGATGCCGCTTCATCCGGTCGAGCACACCGCCCTGGACATGGCGCTCATGGAAACCGTGGCCCAGAACTCGAACCCCACGCTGCCGATGGTCCTGGATCATCTATTGAAACCGTCGAGGGAAACCATCGGGTTGGTCGGCAAAGACGGAGGACAGTCCGTCAGCCACTCCCTGCGGCGCACCGTTTCCGGTGATCTAGAGGGCATGTTTGATGCCCCCTCGACCGTCTCCTTCGACGCTGATGCGCCCATGATGGTGATGGATACGTCCGCATTGATAGGTGCCTCGGAACAGGCGCTGTCCCTCGCCGCCGCGTGTGGTGCGACCTGGCTGGAAGCGGCGGTCACCAATCCTGACGGCGGCAAACGGGTGGTGGTCTACGACGAAGGATGGCGCATGTTGGCCGACCCTTACATGCTGGCCAAGATGAGCGAGCAATGGCGGCTGGCACGCACCTACGGCATCGCGAATCTGCTGATCATGCACAAAGTCGCCGACCTCAACGAAATCGGTGACAGCACAAGCGGACACCGCCAGAAAGCACTCGGCCTACTCACCGAAGCAGACACCAGGATCATCTACCGGCAAAAGCACGATGCCATGCGCCTGACTAAAGAGGCACTGGGCCTGTCAGAGGCTGAATGCGAACACGTGGAGAACCTCCCCAAGGGGGTCGGGCTCTGGAAGGTGGGAAACCGTTCCTTTATCGTGGCGAACAGGGTCACCACCGATGAGTTGGAAGTATTCGGCACTGACGACCGGATGATCTGAGCGCCGTCATGATCCGGCGAGCCGGGGACGACAATCCACTGGTTACGGCCGGGCTGATCGCCACGACCGGCTATGTTTGCCTGAGCTTCCTCGTCCAGGGCGCGGCATATCTCGTGATGCTCTGGCACTGCGGCAGCGTTCCGCCGGCGCAGTTCAACCCGGCAGCTGCCGCCGGACTCCTCATTGGCAGGATCGACTGGATCGTCCCACAACCACAGGGATGCGACGTCGGGACCGGAAGTGTCTGGTGGGTGGTCGGTCCGGTGTTGCTTCTGGCCGCAGTGGTCGCCGTCGGCTGCTACACGATTTGGAGGGGATGGAGGCAATCAGGTGCGTGGCTGCGGCAGGACATCTTGAAACGGGAGGGGATCGCCCAGCGCTCCGAAATCATCAATGACTTCGGAGCCAGAGCTGTCCGGAGACGGGGCAAGTTCACCCGTCCCGGCTTGGACAAGCCCCGAATTCAGGACGTGGCGTGGACCTTGGGTCGTTCCCGTGGAGTCACTGTCCATGTTTCCACCGAGGAATCGATGGTCATTCAGGGCGCCCCGCGGTCCGGTAAGGGCCTCTATGTAGTCATCAATGCGATCCTCGACGCGCCGGGCGCGGTAGTCACTACCTCCACCCGAGCAGACAACCTGGTGGTCACTATGGGGGCGCGTGCCAGTGACGACAGACCGGTGACTGTGTTTGACCCGCAAGGAATGTCCGGGCTCCCCTCAACGCTTCGCTGGTCTCCGGTGCGAGGCTGCGAGGACCCGGACATCGCCACCCGCCGTGCCCTCGTCATCACCGCCGACACGGAGATGAAGGGCGAGAACGCCGCTTGGCAAAAGCGCTCGCTGATCATCCTGCAATGCCTCCTTCATGCTGCCGCGCTTTCGGGCGAAGGCATCAGAGCGTTTCGCCGTTGGTCCTCAAGCCCTGTCCTGGCGCGTGAGGGCTTGGAGGTACTCAGCAGGCCAGAAGCTGCTTTGGGGTGGCAGGCCGATCTGATGGGGATCTTGGAGGATGATCCACGGAACACATCCAACTCCTGGATCGGTGTCTCGGCCGCCGTGGCGCCCCTGTCATCGCCGAAGGTGCTCGCCGCTCTGGACCCCCAAGATGAGTCCCAGGAGTTCGACCCCAAGGAATTTATTCGCGATCGAGGCACGCTGTATCTGATCGGCACACGCGCCGGAGCTGCCGCAGCAGGGCCCTACCTATCAGCGCTAATCGACGACATCGACAATGCCGCCCGCGAGATGGCCTTTATCGCCGCTGGGGGCCGGCTGGATCCGCCGCTGTCACTCATCCTGGACGAGATTGCGAACCTAGCACCGTGGCCGGGCTTGCCCATCACCCTCTCTGACGGCGGCGGCATCGGCATTTCCACTCTCGTGGTTTTGCAGTCGCTGTCCCAAGCCCGGACGGGATGGTCCATCGATGAGGCCGCAACCATATGGGACTCGGCCATCATCAAGGTCATCTTCGGCGGCGGCTCTGACGAGCGCGACCTCCGCTCGCTCGCCGGCCTGCTGGGGGAGAGGAGCCTGACCCTAAACACCCGTTCCTGGTCCGCGCAGGGCCGCCAGGACGGCGAACAGATCAGGGAGAGCCCGGTCCTGGCATTGCATGAGATCCGGCGCTTGCCCACCGGCACAGCACTCATGCTCGGACGGCGAACCCGCCCCATCCTGCTGGACCTGCGTGAATGGCACAAGCGTAAGGACGCGGCCGAACTTGGCCGGTCGAAGCTAAAGCTCGAGCAAGCCCTGGCTGACGGGCACCGCCTGCGGCAACAAACACCCGTGGAGGTGAGCGATTGTGAGCGAGGATGACACCGAACGCTTTGAGATCCCTTCAGCAGGAGGAGAGGACGAAGACCTGACGGCCGAGCTTTTCAGACCTGCGTTCCGGCCGCCCGAGAAGGTGAACGGCGTGACTTACCGGTGGCGGGAACTGACGGCGGTGCAGGCCGGGATTGTGTGGACCGATTTGGCAGTGTGGGTCCGATGGTTAGTCGCCACGTACCAGCTGACGACGTCGGTGGTTCCGGATTGCTGGTGGCGCCACACCGAGATTGTTGCCGAACTCTATGCCCTGCACCGGGCGGAACTGGTCTCCTATGTTAGCGATGATCCCGGGTTCGGACCGCTCGCCTTTCACGAGCGGCTGCCCCACGCCGTCGAGCGTCTGCGCAACCATACCCGGACGGCCGGTTGTGTTGGCCTGCAATCGCACAAGGAGCCCGCATTGAGGATGCTGCGGTTGGATGCGCTGGGCTTCGTTGAGTGGCAGGCGGCTTCCCACCAGGTTGGTGACGACTTCTGAAGTCCTACCGTGTGGACAAGAACTCACGTTTGACTATTGGACTCGGATCCGAGCGAGCGTGGGGCGGACCTTCATCCGGCGAAGTCGCTTGGCGAAGTCGCGGAGGTTTACCTTGCTGAACGTCGGCAGGTCTAGCGGCAGGTCATAGCTATCCTTGATCGCGATCGCGTAAGTAACGATCTCGGGTGCGCTATTGGCCGTCGCCTCAAAAATTTGGTCGCGAAGGGCGACTTGGCGGATGAAGTCAGACTTCATGACCGAGTCTCCGTTTAGGAGTTCCGCCGATACTGCCCCTTGGGAGAAGAGGTGGCTGAGGGTCTGGCTGCCGTTGTAGCGCTTCACATGAATCAGATGGCCCTTGAAGTGGAGGAGGTCGCATGCTTCTACCCTCGTGCCGTCATCCGTCTTTACGGGCACCGTGTCCATTAGTAGAAGGTCAGATCTTCCGTTTGCCGCCCGTGCATTGTAAGCGCCTTCGTGTTCTTTCGCGATTGTGTCTGGGAGGTTGATGTCGCCACTGACATCTGCGATTTGTTTCAGGTCTGCGTTCAGTTTGCCGGTGTACGCCTCTTGGAGACGAAACCAGCGGCCGAGAGTAAGTACGTACCGGATGGACGCGTTCCCGGCTTCGAAGATCAACCAATTTCGCAGGGGCAAGAGCTGGCTTCGCTCGTCGCCGTCGGCGCCTCGAGCAATCAAGCGGACACCTCTGAGGAAGCTAATTCCGCGGCGAACTCCCACCTCGGCCAATGCCAAACGCAGGGCACTTAGGGTGAACTCGCTCATCGCCGCCGACTTGTTACCAAAGCTGACGATGATGTCTTCAACCTCGTCGATTCGCAAGTCGTCTGGGGGCGCAAATTCCAGAACATGCGTGCCGAATGAGCTGGCGACTCCATCGTTCAGATCCTGGTTAAGCACCTCGTTTGCCAAGCGGATGTCGAGATCCTTACTGATCTTCTCACTGGTACGAAGCGGCTCCAGTGAATCCACAAACTGAAATTCTTCACGTGCCGCGGAGTCGGTAACGGTTGCTACCATTTGTTTGAGTGTGGTTTGGACGGCGTGCAGATCAGTTCCTGCTTTGAACGCAATGGAATCGCCTGCCACAACAGCCCCGCTCAGGTCATCCACACCCTGAGCCTCGAGCCGGCCCGACAGTTTTCGAACGAATTCACCTTCCAACTCGATTCCCATGTCCTTAAGATCCGTACCAACTGGAACCTGAACGGATTGGGTACGAGCTGAGGCGTCAATGCGTCGACTTCGAAGTTCGGTGACGTCATCAGGCTGGAATCGCCGAGCGGCGAGGCGGAGCCCAAAGTTGCCTTCAACCGCTTCCCATTCCAGAGCGCCAGATCCGTAACCGAAGCAGATCGCGAACCACCTTGTGCCGACCGGTAGGAATATGACCAGTCGGTTCGATTTATTGGTGATTTGGGCGACGCCAGGGAATAGAGCATCCAACTCCTCGGCCCACTTAGGGGTTCGCTCCGACGGTGTGCCGAGGTAGGCGATGGACCCCGCTGGTGCGCCGGCTGAACCGTCGATCTTTTGCAGGGCAGACTTGCCGGATGATCGATACTTGGAGCGCAAAGCAGTCTCCACGTCCTTGAGCCCGTCGCGCAGCAAATAGCAATTGAACCGCAGCTTGGCAGTTTGTTTCTCCGTGGACACAATTCCCCCATTATGTAGTGGAAAGAGTCAGGGCATAAACCCAAATTCTTCTCGCCGCCATAAGCCTAGCCGCCGATCTGTGGACAGACTGAACGTATGGTGTCCCGTGGCTTTCGTGTCACGGGTGGTCCGGTCTTGCGGTTAGACGTGCTCGGCTTCTTCCTCGACTGGCCGGCCGCTTTTCACTAGGTCGCGACGACTTCTGAAGTCATGTTGTTCCCACCTTCCTAGACATGAATAGGTATCCGCAGGGTGGTCTCGGCGGAAACTCTAGAAGTATGGAGGGCAGCTGTCGTGGCCACTGAAGCTGAAGACGAATCCATCAGTGTGTCGCCAGCCGCCGCGTTCAGTGCTGGCGACGGCGGCAAGGCGCGCATAACAACGGGAGCACGCATCGCTGCTCTGACAGATGGTCTCCACAAGATCCTGGAGAAGGCTGTTGAATCTCCATCGCATTGGCAGACGCTGCTGGATGCGCCAGCCAAGTTATGGCGATACTCGGGCGGCAACGTTGCCCTGCTCATGATGCAGATGGCCCAGCGCGGTACCGAAGAACCCACGCTGGCTGGCTACAAGGAATGGGCTCGCCTCGGCTGGACCGTGTCGCGGGGTGAGCATGCACTCTGGGTGATCGCTCCCCACACTGCCCGCGTCCAGCAGTCGGCACTTCCTGACGGGACCCGACAGCGCATCCCCGTGGGCGAGAAGTTGCCGCCCGGCACTGGCGACGGAGAAAAGAAGATCGCCATCACCGGATGGCGCGGGCAGGCGGTCTTTGACGTCTCACAGACGCAGGGGACACCGCTGTTAGTGCCTCGCGGGGGTGCCGTCGCTGGCGTGGAAGCAGATGAGTTGTGGCGAGCCCTTGCGACTGTCGCTGGCAGACACGGATTCAGCGTGGATGTGACGAGCGCCCAGTATGGGCAGACAAGCGGCTTTACGGACTTCGCCGGACACCGGGTCCAGATTGGCGCTTGGCTGAGCATGGAGGAGCGCACGGCGGTTCTAGCCCACGAGCTTGGGCATGTGCTCCTCCACGGACTGGGCGACGAGATCGGCAGGCGCTACGGCAGAAGCGCGGACCAGCAAGGGCCGGCCGAAGTTGAGGCTGAATCCGTCGCCTACACAATACTTAGGGCCCACGGGATCGACCGCGGCCCGGAATCCGCCGCCTACCTAGCCGGATGGGCCGACGCCGTCATTGAAGCGGAGAAGCGGCAGCCCACGATGTCGGCACCAAACTACGGGGTCCCGTGCGGACATTGCCAGGTCAGTGTTTGGCCGCGTCACCGCCGACAGCAAGGGAATCACGATATTGCCCATCCGCCGGGATTCGGCGGCAAGATCTCCGCTGCCTCGAAGCCTAGTGTGAAGCCCGCGGCGTCCTACATGGGTGGGGAAGGGCCCGTCCGATCTGTGGACAGGACAGTAATGGCAGGGCCGTAACGACGCCAGTACCAAATTTGTCCGATGGGAGAGTCCCATCGGCATCAGAAAGGACAAGTTCAATGAGCACCAAGATCCCGGTTACCATCGCAGGCAATCTCGTCGCCGATCCCGAACTGAGCATTGGCGAAAGCGGCGTGGCCCACGCTAAGCTTCGTGTCGCCGTCAACCAGAGAATTCAGGGGGCAGACGGAGCCTGGCACGACGGAGAACCTGTCTTTCACAATGTCGCCGCTTTCCGCGGGTTAGCAGAAAACGCGGCGACCTCGCTGAAGAAGGGAGACGCGGTTACTGTTGCGGGGGAGCTGGAATTCCGCTCGTACGAGAAGGACGGTGAGCGCCGCGAAGCCCGCCGAATTATCGCCGACACCATAGGACCTGACCTGCGCTTCGGCACCACGGTCTATCAGCGCTCATCTCACATGGCAGATAGTGGGCCGTCTGCCCAGGTTCAGGTGGTTCCTAATGCGCCTATAGGAGCAGAGTCTGCTCCGCCGGCATACAACTTGACCTCCAAAAGTCCAGTGGTGGTGCGCCCTTTCGGGAAAGCGGCGGGGACTGAGATGAGTTTCTGAACGGGGTTCGTCATTGACGCGTCTGACGGTCAGGTGCGAAATTCTTGCTACGGCTGCGTTACTGCGTGCCCCCGGCGGTGGGGACCAGAAAGCCCCGATTTCCCTTTTTACAAAAAGATCGGGGCCTTTTTCCAAGGCCAGCGACGCTGGGATTGGAGCCAACTAGTTTCCTCATCAGAGTCCCTCTATCTGACAGGCACTCACCACCGCCCCCTCGGCGATTCACTTT
>NZ_QDAE01000002.1 GCF_003075455.1 Arthrobacter sp. Bz4 | reverse complement strand
GGAATCGGGGAAGAATGCCGATCCGGTAGCAGAGGCTTTACTGCTTTTCATACCTCTATTCCATCATCGAGCACTGACAGTAATGACAAAATAGGGCCCCATTTAGGGCCCCCAGGAAAACTTTTTTCAACTATTTTTCAGCACCGGAATTCAGGCACCGCAGACCCAGTCCCGGACCGCCCGCTACCACCCGCCAAACCGTGAGATGTGGCGACCTGTTCGCCCTTTAGCTCACCAGATCTACCGTCTCGGCGAAGGAAGGGGTAAGGGATGGAAAGGGCAGCGGGGAGGCTGGCTAGGGCGTGTTGACGTCTAGCGGCGGCCACGCCCACCGGCACCGGGCTTCCGGCCGCGCGGGTTCTGCTTCTTACCCCCAGCTGCCGGCTTCTTGGGCCCACCGGCTTTCTGCGTGGGCTTTGAGGAACGCGCGGACGGTTGCTTTTTGCTTGCCGCCTTTTGCGCCTTCTTTTCCTTTTTCTCAGGTTCCTTGGCCGAGGGCTGCCGCGAGCTTCGTTCAGTGCGCCCCCTGACGATGCCGATGAACTCTTCGATGTCCTCGGCGGTGTTCTCTGAAAGCCAGGCCACGGCAATTGTGGTGGCCGGAACATCGAGAACGGGCCGGTGGACCGCGTCTTTGCGGGCGTAGAGGCGTGCAATCGACATGGGCACAATCACCACACCGGCACCCGTTGCCGCGAGTTCAATGGTGGCCTTCTCGCCACCATTGGCAATCACATCAAGGTGGTTCTCGGCGGCCAGTTCGGCGAGGGGAACCTCGTCGAACAGTGACAATTCGTGGTCCTTGCCCGCCACCACCACCGGCTGCTCCTCATAGAGGGGAATCACGCTGAGGCCTTCGCGGTCCACCGGGAGACGGACGAAACCGAGATCAACCGTGCCTGCGCGCAGAGCCTCCTCTTGGCTGGCGGCTTCATACTCACGCGTTTCCAGTGGTTTTGCTGGAAACCTGTCGCGCCACCGGCTGACCCATTTCCCGGGTGTCACACCGGGGACAAAGCCGACGGTGAGGACGCTGGGCTGGGGCTCGGACATCTGATCACACTAACCCACGGGAGGTCAGTAGCTTGCGGGCGAATCGTCGTCGGGCGCCGGAATGAACTGGGCAGCCAGGGCCTCCGACCCGCGAGCCAGCAGGGCGACGTCGGCACCCACCAGGATGAAACTGGCTCCGACATCCAGATAGTGGCGTGCGGTAGCGGGGTTGAAGGCGTTCACTCCGGCCGGTTTTCCGGCCTTCTGTGCCGCTGCGAGACAGTGTTCGACGGCGGCTCGCACCTCGGGGTGCTCCTGCTGGCCCAGCACGCCCATGGACGCAGCGAGGTCCGAGGGGCCAACGAAGATTGCGTCAACACCGTCAACGGCAAGGATCGCCTCGACGGCGGCGACGGCGGCGGTAGATTCGATCTGTACCGTCACGCTGATGGTCTCATCAGCCACGGCCAGATAATCGGGAACCCGGTTCCAGCGGGCAGCCCGCGCCAGCGCCGATCCAACACCCCGCACACCACCCGGCGGGTACCGGGTAGCCGCAACTGCTGCTTCAGCGTCAGCCACCGAGTGGACCATCGGGATCAGCAGATTTTGCACCCCCAGGTCCAGATACTGCTTGATGAGCACTGTGTCATTCACCGGGGGACGAACCATTGCGTGCACCGGGTAGCCGTGAACGGCCTGGAGCTGGGCAAGAATGGATTCCAGCCCATTTGGGCTGTGCTCAGCGTCGATGAGGAGCCAGTCCAGGCCAGCTCCTGCGCAGAGCTCGGCGATCAAGGGGCTTCCCGAGCACACCCACATGCCAGTTAGCGGCCGATCGGCCCCGGCGAGCGCTACACGAAACGTGTCATTTAGTGGAAGTGGCATGTCACTACTCCCAGCGGTCCGTAGTCGGCGTGGATAGTGTCACCCTTATTGACCCACAGTGGGCGGGTGAAGGACCCGGCGAGGATGATGTCACCGGCCTTCATACTGTCACCGTGGGCGGCAATCTTGTTGGCCAGCCAGTGAACACCGGCCGCCGGGTGGTCGAGCACTCCAGCTGCGACGCCGGTTTCCTCGACCGTCTGGTTCTTGTAAAGGATTGCCGCTACCCAACGGAGGTCGACGGCGTCCGGTCTCACCGGACGACCACCCACCACCATGGCGCCCATCGCCGCGTTGTCCGAAATGGTGTCAACGATGGTCCTACCCTCCATCTCGATCCGGGAATCCAGGATTTCAAGGGCGGGGACCACGTAGTCGGTGGCATTCAGTACGTCGAAGATGGTGCACCCTGGTCCCGACAGATCCTGCTTCAACACAAACGCCAGTTCCACTTCGACCCGCGGATGGGTGTACCGATCCCAGTCCACCGAGCAGCCGGTGTCCAACACCATATCGTCGAAGATGGCTCCGTAATCGGGTTCGGTGATGCCGGTGGCCGCCTGCATGGCCTTCGAGGTGAGGCCGATCTTGCGCCCCACCAGCGTTCGCCCGGCAGCCTCGTTGCGTTGACGCCACAGCTGCTGCACCGCGTAGGCGTCCTCAACGGTCATGTCCGGATAGCGGGCCGTCAGCCGCGGAACCGGGGTGCGGCTGCGCCCGGCTTCGACCAGCTCATCGGCAATGGCTTCAATTGTTGTGGCATCCAGCATGGCTACAGCTGCGCCCCCAACTTGAACCCCTGCTCGGCACCATCATCGTCTTTGCGGGTGTAGGAGAACCCGTCGGCACCGACCGTCACCGCCATTTCGCTCTTTTCCTCACGCACAATCACGGGCTGGGGATTCCCATCGAGATCCAGGACCAGCGAGGCTTCGCTGTACCAGGAGGGGACGACGGCGTTGCCCCACCAATCGCGGCGCTGGTTGTCGTGGACGTCCCACGTGACCGTAGGGTTGTCCGGGTCGCCGGTGTAGTAATCCTGGGTGTAGATCTCGATGCGGTGCCCGTCCGGGTCAAGGATGTAGAGGTAGAAAGCGTTGGACACGCCGTGCCGGCCGGGGCCGCGTTCAATCCGGTCCGAGATGCGCAGGGCGCCCATCTTGTCGCAGATCTGGATGATGTTGTGCTTCTCATGGGTGGCGAAGGCGACGTGGTGCATCCGTGGGCCGTTACCCCCGGTCAGTGCGGTGTCATGCACCGTCTGTTTACGGTGCATCCAGACCGCATAGCTCACGCCATCGGAATCCTGGATGTCCTCAGAGACCCGGAAGCCGAGGTCCTCGAGGTACTTGCGTCCCCGCGGTACGTCAGGGGTGACCTGGTTGAAATGATCCAGGCGCACCAGCTCGCCGGCAGAGTAGAGGTCGTAGCGCTGGGTGAGGCGCTCCACATGTTCGACGTCGTAGAAGAATTCGTAGGGGAAGCCAAGTGGGTCCTCGACGCGGACGGAATCGCCAATGCCCTTGGTGAACCCCTCCTTTCGGCGCTCCACCCGGCAACCAAGTTCCGTGTAATACGCCTCGGCGGCGTCCACTTCCGCCGGCGACTTGACCCGGTAGGCGAAGGCGGCGACGGCGGCCACCGGCCCCTTCCGCAACACCAGGTTGTGGTGGATGAACTCCTCAAGGGAGCGCAGGTAGATGTTGTTGTCGTCTTCTTCGGTGACGTGCAGACCGAGGACGTCGACGTAGAACTCACGCGACTTCACGAGGTCAGTTACGACGATTTCCATGTAGGCGCAACGGACAATGTCGGGGGCCGGAGCAGTGGGGGTGGGGACGAAGTTTGTCATGATGGTCTCTCTTCTTTGAGCAGGGCGCGGGGGAGGTGCCTGGGGAAGGGGGTCAGCCCTTGGGTGCGTCGTCGATGCTGCCGAACTTCGGAGTGTGGACAGCGCCGAGGCTGATATGAACTGCCTGCTGGTCGGTGTAGAAGTCGATTGACCGGTAGCCGCCCTCATGTCCCAGACCCGACGCTTTCACGCCGCCAAATGGAGTGCGAAGGTCGCGAACGTTGTGGCTGTTGAGCCAGACCATGCCAGCTTCAATGTCTTGGGAGAAGTTGTGGGCGCGGGTCAGGTTCTGCGTCCAAATGTAGGCGGCGAGCCCGTATTTGGTGTTGTTCGCGAGTGCCAGCGCTTCGTCGTCGTCTTCAAACGGGGTGATGGCGACGACCGGGCCGAAGATCTCCTCCTGGAAAATGCGTGCTTCAGGAGCGACGTCGGCGAACACGGTCGGTGCGATGTAGTTGCCCTCGGGCAGGTGGTCCGGCCGGCCTCCGCCAGCCAGCAGCCGCCCCTCCGACTTCCCAATCTCTACATAGGAGGCGACTTTCTCAAAATGCTCTGGGTGGACCAGCGCGCCGACCTCGGTCTTGGGATCGTGGGGATCGCCGACCACGATGGACTTGGCTCGGGCCGCGTACTTGTCGCAGAACTCGTCGTAGATGCCGCGTTCCACCAGAATGCGGGATCCGGCGGTGCAACGCTCACCATTCAAGGAGAAAACACCGAAGAGCGCCGAATCGATCGCCGCGTCCAGGTCCGCATCGGCGAAGACCACGCAGGGTGACTTCCCGCCGAGTTCCATGGACAGCCCCTTAAGGTTCTCGGCTGCATTACGGAAGATGGTCTGCCCGGTGGTCGTCTCACCGGTGAAGGAAATCAGGGGGACTTGTGGGTGCTTGACCAGCGCATCACCCGCTTCTTCGCCGAGGCCGTTGACCAGGTTGAACACCCCGTCGGGGAGGCCGGCGTCTTTGAATATCTGGGCCCACAGGGAGGCGGAGAGCGGCGTGAATTCGGCGGGCTTGAGGACCACGGTGTTGCCGGTGGCCAGTGCCGGTGCGAGTTTCCAGGATTCGAGCATGAACGGAGTGTTCCAGGGGGTGATCAGTCCGGCGACGCCGATCGGCTTCCGGTTCACGTAGTTGATCTGGGAACCCGGGACTTTCATGGCGTCGTCGAACTGAGCCACGATGAGGTCAGCGAAAAAACGGAAGTTCTCGGCTGCACGCAGGGCCTGGCCCTTCGCCTGGGTGATGGGCAACCCGGTGTCGAAGCTCTCCAGGTCGGCCAGGCGGGACTCCTGCGCCTCAACGGCGTCGGCGATTTTGTTGAGAACCCGGGCTCGCTCGCGGGGTTTCATCCGCGGCCACGGGCCGTTGACGAATGCCTCGCGTGCAGCGGCGACCGCGAGGTCAATGTCTTCCTTCTGCCCAGCGGCAGCGGTGGCGTAGTTGGTGTTGGACACCGGATCCTGCACGTCGAAGGTCTTCCCACTGACGGAATCGACAAACTTTCCGTTGATGTAGTGCTGGATGTGGGTGGGCAGGTCCTGCGGTACATAGTGGGTGGTTTCAGGGACGGTGGACGTCATGGTTTTCTTCCTGACTATTTGGTGGAGCTTATTCGATGGGAGCAGAGGCCTGCGCAAGGTAGGCGTCCAGGGTTGCGGAGCGGTGACGGCGGGCGGCGTGCTCGATGGTGTCGGCGTTGGCCGCCGATTCGATGAGCTGCAGCAGCGCCTCGTGTTCCAGGACAGATTCCTTGGCGCGCCCGGGAACGAACCTGAACGTGGACGACCGGAGCGCCGCCAGCCGGTTCCAGCCGCGGTGCACCAGATCAAGGATGTGCGGATTGGGGCAATGCTCAAACAAGATGCTGTGAAAGTCCTGGTTCAGTGCCGTGAAACGGACCGGGTCGAAATGGTCAAGGCACTCTCGCATCTGGGCGTTGACCGCGCGCGCCCGGGCTACCGCCACCGAATCGATCAGCGGTGCGGACAGGGCCGTCGCTGCCCCCTCGATGATGCTCAGAGTCTGCATCGTATACAAGTACTCGGTGGGGTCGATCCCGGAGACGGTGGCACCGACGTTGCGTTCAAACGTCACAAGACCTTCAGCCTCCAACCGCCTGATTGCCTCCCGGACCGGGACCACGCTGAAGCCAAGATCCTCAGCGATTTTCGCTAGCACCAGCCGGTATCCGGGTGAAAAGGAGCCTTCGATGATGCGGGATTTGATCGAGGTGTAGGCCCGCTCGGACTTACTTCCCGGTTCGACATCACCGCGCCTGGCCCCGCCACTGGTCTCGAGTGACGGAGCGACGACGGCGTCAGCCACGTGTTGCTCCGTCGGCGACCCACTGCACGTATTTCGCCCTCCAGTCGGCATTCATTGGGTAAAGCCCGTCCACACCGCTTCCCTGCTTGACCATTTCGAGGATGAACCTCTCTTCCTGCTCTTGCAGGATGCAGTCCTCAACGAGTTCCTCAGCAAGTGCCGGCGGGATGACGAGAATGCCGTCCGAGTCGGCCACGATGATGTCCCCTGGCTGGACGGTCGTTCCGCCGCACGCGATGGTGATATCGGTGTCCCATGGGATGTGGCGTCGACCCAGGACAGCCGGGTGGGGGTTGGCGAAGTAGGTCGGCATGTCGAGATCAGCAACAGCCGAATAGTCACGAACACCGCCATCAGTAATGATGGCGGCCGCTCCCCGGACCTGGGCTCGCATGGCCAGAATGTCCCCCACCGTGCCGGTACCCTTTTCGCCCCGCGCCTCCATGACGAGAATTTCGCCGTCGTTCACCGAGTCAATGGCGCGTTTCTGGGCGTTGAACCCACCACCGTGGGTGGTGAAGAGATCCTCCCGGTTGGGGACGAACCGGAGGGTGCGGGCCAGCCCCACCACTCGGCGGTCAGGGCGGGTTGCCTGCAACCCATCAATGCTCACATTGTTCAACCCACGCTTGCGCAGCTGTGAGGACAGCGTTGCGGTGGCGATGCCCTCCAGCTTCTTCTTCAATTCAGGTGCCAGCGCGTGGCTTACCGGTTCCAGCCCGGCTGCCTCGCGTGACCCATAGGCTTCTTCCCGCTGAGTGTCATCGGCTTTGGGTTGAGCGCCGAAGTCAGCGAACGGCGTCGTTCCCTCCGCCACGCAGGTCCTGAGTCGCCCGCTGCTGTAGGCACCGGCGGTGACCTCGATGTCTACCATGTCGTCCGGATTCGCCACCGACGCACCGGCCGGGGTGCCGGTCAAAATAATGTCCCCTACCTCCAGGGTGAGGAGCTGTGACAGATCGGCGACCAGCTGGGCGAAGGGAAACAGCAGGTCCTCAGTGGTGTCGTCCTGGACGAGTTCCTCGTTGTGCCAGGTGCGCACCCGCAGTGCAGTGGGATCGATGTCATTCGCTGGAATCAAACGTGGCCCAACCGGGGTGAATCCGTCGCCACCTTTGGAGCGAACGTTTGAACCCTTATCTGCGTAGCGGAGGTCGTAAACACCCAGGTCGTTGCTGGCGGTCACCCATTGGACGTGGCCCCACGCCTGAGCAGGGCTAACCCTGCGGGCGGCTGTGCCAATAATGAGAGCGATTTCGCCCTCGTAGCCGAGCAGCTCACAGCCCAGCGGACGAACAACGACACCGGGCGTCTCAAGCGATCCGAGCGAGAGGGACGAGGAGGGTTTCAGGAAGTAGGAAGGCTGCAGCGGAATACGTCCTCGCTGCGCGGCACGGCTGGGGTAGTTGATGTGAACCGCAATCACCTTCCGGGTGCGGGCCAGCAGTTCGGCACTCACGGCCTCGGTCGTGGACTCCATCGTCATATCGCGCTCCTCGTCGTCGTCGAACTCTCTCTCCGATTCCCAATGTACGAAATCGTATACGATATACTATCCACTGTGACCGGCACCACGTCAAGAGTCCATGATCATGGCACCCGTTGTGTCGCTGGTCATACCCGTCGTACAGTGTGAGCAGCGTCATTCGATTATCGGATTACGTGTTCAAATAAAGAACTTTCACAACGAAGTGAGCGAGGAAGACCGTGCATTTTCACCATCACGGCTACGTATCAGGTGACCCCCGCGTCCAGGTAGCGTCCGGCGTCGGTATCGATCGGCCGGACGAACTGCCCGACGAGGTTGACGTCCTGATTGTCGGCAGCGGCCCAGCCGGAATGCTCGCGGCCGCCCAGCTCTCCCAGTTCCCGGAGATCACTACGCGCATTGTGGAGCGCCGTCCCGGACGGCTAGCGATTGGTCAGGCAGATGGCATCCAGGCCCGAAGTGTTGAGACGTTCCAGGCGTTTGGTTTCGCCGAGCGTATTACCGCCGAGGCATACCGGATCACCGAGATGGCATTCTGGAAACCGGACCCCGCAGATCCCGCCCGTATTGTCCGGACCGCCCGCCCTCTCGATGACCCGGCAGGGGTCAGCGAATTTCCGCACCTGATCGTCAATCAGGCGCGCGTCCTCGATTATTTTGCCGAGTTCATGGCAAACTCCCCTACCCGGATGAAGCCTGACTACGGCCTGGACTTCATCGGGCTCGATGTTGCCAACGAGGGCGAATATCCCGTTGCTGTCACCCTCGCCCATACCGCTGGGCCGCTCGAAGGAACGCAGCGGTCGGTCAGGGCCAAGTACGTGATTGGCGCCGATGGCGCCCGGAGCAACGTCCGCAGCGCCATCGGCTGCACGCTCGCCGGCGACGCGGCGAATCACGCGTGGGGGGTCATGGACGTTCTTGCCGTCACCGACTTCCCAGACATTCGGCTGAAGTGCGCCATTCAGTCCGGTACTGGCGGGAGTATCCTCCTCATTCCCCGCGAGGGTGGTCACCTCTTCCGCATGTATGTGGATCTGGGTGATGTCGATGCGCACACCAAAGGGGAAATCCGCAGCACCACGATTGCTGAAATAATCGATAAGGCCAACGCGATCCTCCACCCCTACACCCTCGACGTCCGCAACGTCGCCTGGCATAGCGTCTATGAAGTCGGCCACCGCCTGACGGACCGCTTCGACGACGTCCTCCCCGAGGAGGTCGGCACCCGAACACCCCGGGTCTTCATCACCGGGGACGCCTGCCACACCCACAGCGCCAAGGCGGGCCAGGGAATGAACGTCTCGATGCAGGACGGATTCAATATCGCCTGGAAACTCGGACATGTCCTGGAGGGCCGCAGTGCTGATAACCTGCTCTCCACCTATTCCGCCGAACGCCAGGTAGTAGCCAAGAACCTGATTGACTTCGACAAGCAGTGGTCTTCGTTGATGGCCAAAAAACCAGAAGACTTTGAGGACCCCACGGAACTCGAAAACTTTTACACCAGCACCATGGAATTTCCCGCCGGATTCATGACCGAGTACCAGCCATCCATCATCGTCGGCCAGGCCACCCATCAGGAACTCGCCACCGGGTTCCCCATCGGCAAACGGTTCAAGTCCGCGCAGGTCGCCCGTGTTTGCGACACCAATCTGCTTCACCTGGGCCACCAGGCGACGGCCGACGGACGTTGGCGCGTCTACGTTTTCGCTGATGAACCGCTGCCAGGTGCACCATCGAAGGTGGCCACCTTCGCGGAATGGCTCGCCAATTCACCAGAGTCACCCCTCGCTGCAACTCCCGTGGGTGCTGACCAGGACGCGTGGTTCGATGTCAGGGTGATCTACCAGCAAGATCACCAAAGCCTGGACATCACCGCCGTTCCTGCGGTGTTCAAACCGCAGGTTGGACCCTTCAAGCTCAACTATCTGGAAAAGGTCTTCGGCGTTAACCCGGCCGAGGATATCTTCGACCTGCGGGGCGTAAGCCGGGACGGCGTCGTCGTCGTCGTTCGCCCGGATCAGTATGTAGCTCAGGTGCTGCCACTGACCGCGACTGCAGAGCTTGCCGGGTTCTTTGCAAAAATGCGCACCAGACGCGGTTGACGGTCGGCGGGGGCAGCTAGGGTTAAGGAATGACCCCCGCAAAAAGCCCCCAGACCATGAAACCCGCCACAGCGGCCAAGAAACTGGGAATCTACCTGCCAGCCTCTCCTCAAGAGTTCCAGGACAACGACGTTACCCGTGCGGAGTTCAACGAACTGCAGCAGAATCCGCCGGAATGGCTCGCGGAGCTCCGCCGCAACGGACCGCACCCCCGCCCAGTGGTAGCTCAGAAATTGGGCATTTCCATCAGCGGTCTGGCTCGTGGCGGGGTCACCGAACCGCTTACGACGCCGGACATCACCGCGCTGCTACAGGAGCCCCCGGCCTGGTTGGTAGCTGAACGCTCGACCCATGCGGCAGTCCGCAAACAGGATCTGATCACCAAGAATCTGCATGCCGAGAAGGCCGACCAGTAGGCCAAACCAGCTTGGCCGTGTCGACTTTTCGCGGGAATGAAGCATACTTACTATTATGCTTCATGCACAACCGCTCAACATTGCCGTGATGGCCCACCTGCACCACCCCATTGCCAGCCCATTTCCGGGTGGACTGGAAATGCATACTGCGCTGTTGACTGAAGAACTCACGGCTCGTGGACACTCGGTCACTCTTTTCGCCAAGGGTGGCAGCCACACCACAGGCACCGTGGTGCCCGTGCTTGACGCCAGGTTCCACTTCGCCAAGCATCCCGAGGGCCCAGCCCGTGACGCGCAGACACGCCACCTGGATGATGCTCACAACACCACCCTGAACCTGATTGACGAAGGCAATTTCGACGTCGTCATCAACAACTCTCTCAGCCCGCTACCGCATGCTGATCCGCCCACAGCCCCCATGTTGACCATTCTCCATACCCCTCTGCTACCGCGGGTGACTGCCGTCTTCGAGGCATCCGGCTACCGTCCCTCGCCTCGGCAACGGTTTGTCAGCGTTTCAGCGGCCAATGCACGGCAGTGGCGGAACCACCTCGACGACATCAGCATTGTTCACAACGGGATCCGGCTCGATGAATGGCATGCAGGAGTACTGACCCGCCGGCGCTCCAACACCGCAGTCTGGGCCGGCAGGATTACCCCCGAAAAAGGGTTGCACGTTGCGATCGAGGCCGCATCCCTCGCCGGAATGCGGATCCGCTTTGCCGGACCCATTAGTGATCAGGACTACTTCACCCGAACCATTGCGCCGTTACTGAGCGAATCAGTTCAGCACGTAGGTCACCTGAACCATGGCCAGCTGGCGTCTTTCCTCAGCTCCGGGACCGTCTTTATTGCTTCACCGTTGTGGGCGGAACCGTTCGGGCTAACCACAGTCGAAGCCATGGCATGCGGCACCCCAGTGGCGGCGCTTCCCTGCGGTGCGATGGCTGAGATTATTGACCAGCGCGGCGGAGTAGTGGCAGGCGGGTTCTCTGCTGCAGACCTTGCCTTGGCAATTGAACAGGCGCGCAGAGCGGACAGCACCGCGGTTCGGGCTTCTGCGGCACGGTTTGCAGCCGGCGTGATGATTGCCAACTATGAGCAGCACCTCGGTGAACTGGTGAATCAGGACATACTCTCCGACTCCGAGATGCTGGCATCCTAGGCCAGTGTTGATTCCCGTGTTGTCCCCCGTGTCGTCCCCCGTGTCGTCCCCATGACGACTCTCCCCCGCGTGGCCTACTACACCCACCACCACGGTTCGGGACACCTGCGCCACGCCCTGAACATCGCGCGCTTGCAGGTTGTCGATCTGTTGGTCACTGGATCCACCGAACCCGCCGGACTCAGGACAGTTCCGCATACCCGGTTTGCCCAGCTCACGACTGACACCGGGCCCGACGGCGAGCCATACCCGACACCCGAGGAACCATTTCTGCATTACACGCCCATCAATTCAGCGATCAGGAACCGATTCGCTGAGCTGCATGCTGCATGGCGAGACTTTGATCCGCAGGTAATCATTATTGATGTTTCGGCCGAGGCGGCAATCTTCGCCCGGCTCTGTGGGTATCCCGTCATCTACCGGCGCATGCCCGGGGATCGCTCCGATGCGGTGCATGAGCTGGCCTATGCGTCAGCTTCTGAGCTGGTTGCCTACTACCCCCGACGCCTTGAGGAATCCTCCTATCTCGAGGCATTTGGGCATCGGACCCAGTATCTGGGGATGCTTTCACCTACCGGCGGCGCTGAGACAGATTCGGCAAAGCCAGGCGGCAGGATCATCACTGTGCAGACCAGCCTGGGTGGCAACGGTGTAAATCTCGGTGATCTTGTCCAGGCCGCTCGATCCTGCCCCTCCTGGCAATGGAACGTGGCAGGGCTGAGCACCGGGAGCATTGAGCTGCCGCCCAATGTTCGCCTGCTTGGCGTTCTGAAGGATCCCGCCCAGGAACTCGCCGCCGCAGACATCATCATCACCTCCGCGGGATACCACGCCGTTGCAGCGGCGGCCGCAGCTGGTCGCCCCACCATCCTGGTGCCGGAGGAAAGACCGTTCGGTGAGCAGGCCGCCTTTGCGCGGGCGTTGGCCATCACAGCGGGGATTCCAATGGCTGAGAGCTGGTCGGATGTCAGCTGGCCGGATCTCCTCCGCCAGGCGGCGGCATCGGATGCGAACGCCCTGCGGAAGGCCTTGTTCGTCAGCCAGGAGAGTTTCAAGGTGGGGTTGTTGGATCTGGTGTCGAAAGCGTCGGGAGCTGGCTCTTAGTTGACTGGGTCAGACTCGGCAGGTTCTGGATCGGATGGTATCTAGTAGGGCGCATTCACGCGAGCGGCAGCAACGTCGTCGTCAGTGGGGTGCTTCAGTACATCGATTCCCTCAGCATCGGCGTTCCAGCCGATGTACCCAGCGGCCGCAAACGCCGACAGCCATCCGGTCATTGGCCACAGTCCCCATTTGTGGTGAAACACCAGGCTATTGGCAACTATGTCAGTGAAGTGCTGCAGGGGTGGGCTGGTGACCCCATGATGCTGGTGGAACATGGTGGCGGCTGAGAAGGAAAGGATGACCCCCCTCTCACGGGCAGTGAAGGAAAAGTCGGTGTCTTCCCCGCCGTACCCAGTGAAGGATTCATCAAACCCGCCTATCAGGGTGAAATCGTCGGCCGCTACCGCGAAACCCAGAGACCAAAACAGCTCATACTTCTCAGTTGCGGCGGGGGGCTCGCCATCAGCGGGTGCCAACATGGTGCGGGCATGGTGCGGGATCGAGGCACGCATTAGTCCGGCGTCGCAATCATCCATCGGAAACCCGGCCTCGCTTAGATAGCGGGGTTGGGCCATCACCAGACCACCCAAACTATCGAGGTCCCGCATCAAGGTTTCACAGAGCCTGGTGGCAGGTATGCAGTCAACATCCAGAAAAACCAAAGTATCAGTGGAAGCCGCTGCAGCGGCGGCATTCCGTGCAGCCGCAAGGTTCAAAGTCCCAGACCCGGATGCCGGAAGATGAACCAGACGTAATGGGATTGCGGTGTCCAGTGGAGTGGGGTTGGGCTGACCCATATACACAACGACCAGCTCTGCAGGCGTACGGGTTGAACGATTCAACCCAATCACAAGGTTCGCGAGATGTTTATCGCGGTTGGCGCTGATCACGAGGACCGAAAAGTCCCGGGTAGATGTAGTTCTCAAGAGGCAACTGGTTCGATTAGTTGGGGCCCATTGTTGCGGACCGATCCGACGGCGTTGCCAACTACCCGGGGGACAAGTTTCGGTTCCGGAATGGCGTCAATCAGTGCCTGCACGTCGGAACTACCGGTCATTTTTGGGTTAAGCCAGTCTGAATACAGGTCTGCCGGAAGGATGAGTGGTGTCCGGTCATGAATATGACCGAGGGTGTCGCTGGCGGTCGTGGTGATAATGGTGCAACTGCGCAACCACTTGTCCTGATGGTCCTCGGGAAGGGTTGGATCCGGCCAGTATTCGTATAAGGCGGCGAAAGCTAGCATGTCGCTGGTTTGGCCGTGGAGGTAGATGGGAATTTTACCCTCGGGACCCTTCTCCCACTCGTAATACCCGTTGGCCATCACGATGCCCCTGCGCCGGGAGGCAGCGGTGCGGAAGGATGGTTTCTCAAGGATGGTCTCGGCCCGGGCATTGATCAAGGGGGGACCTTTTTTGGGGTCTTTCATCCAGGAAGGTACCAGCCCCCACCGTGCTGTGGTGAGCCGTCTAGTGGGTGTTTCACCTGTGTCGTCGAGTCGTTCCATGAGAAGTCTCACGGTGTCAGTGGGCGCCACATTGTAGGAAGGCTCAGGTAGATCCTTATCCACGAAATCAACGTCAAATAGGTCTATCAGGTCCCGGTCAGATCCCGCCACCACAAAACGTCCGCACATGAGGATAGGGTACTCCGGGGTAGCTTCAAACCTCATTCCCGGGGTGCCTGAGGACCAAACCAACCGATTGACTTAATCGAACATATCTTCGAATATTAAGGGGTGACTGCACTAGCAATAAGCCCCCGGATGTCCCCGGGCACCACCCTGGATCAGGACCTGCTGGTACCTGAACTTGCTGGTCAGCTGCGCAGCGAGTCGGGGTTGCAGGAAAAGATCAATCAGATGCAGGGAAGCCGGTTGGGCTCACGGCGTTTACCCACCATTCCCGCTCTGGGACGGATCCTTCCCGGTGGAGGATTGATGGCGGGAGCGGCTTACTCGGTTGAGAACTCCACCACGCTGGCAATGGCATTGCTTGCTGGCCCCTCGGGTTCAGGCGCGTG
Organism: Arthrobacter sp. Bz4; assembly: GCF_003075455.1. Lineage (GTDB taxonomy): Bacteria > Actinomycetota > Actinomycetes > Actinomycetales > Micrococcaceae > Arthrobacter_D. The sequence goes on along the minus strand of NZ_QDAE01000002.1, from coordinate 277,675 downwards.
GTGCAGCGTGATAGGTATCCCTGATTTCAATGTAGAAGCTGCAGCAAATCTGGGCATTGATCTAGACCGTCTTATTCTTATCCCCCACCTCGACGGCCAGTGGCTCACTGTGACTGCGGCAATGGTGGATGTGGTGTCAATCATTTTGACCACCGCGCCGGCAACTATTACCAGCACCGATGCTGCTCGGCTGCGGGCACGGTTAAGGCAACGGGGAGCAGCGCTCATTACCATCGGAGCCTGGCCACAGAGTGAGGCGGTACTCAGTGTCTCCGACAATCAGTGGGGCGGGTTGGGAACCGGATCAGGTCATTTGCAAACCCGCAGGTTGAAAGTCACTGCCAAAGGGAACAACGGTCGGTCACGGAGCTCTGAACTTTCACTCACTGAACTTCAGCAACGCACCTGGCCTCAACTCAATACTGCTGACAGCAGGACTATTGATCAGCGCTTCGTCCCCCAGGTGGTTGGCGCTTGATGAAGCTGCAAACACCCTCTCAAACACTCAGGCAGGGTGCCACCAGGATCATGATGCTCTGGTGTCCCGACTGGCCCATCGCTGCTGCCCTGCGCGAGCTGAACCTCCCTATCGATGCATCACTAGCCCTGGTCGATAAAGGTGAGGTCTATGCCTGTTCGCCAGCGGCGCGGTCTGAAGGTGTAAAACGCAGGCTCAGGGTCCGTGAGGCTCAGGCACGGTGTGCTGACCTCCTCGTTGAGCAATATGACCCTGCCCTCGATGAACGGGTTTTTGAACCTGTGGTCTCAGCAATTGAAAAGATTATGCCCGGAGTTCAACTGTTACGCCCTGGTTTATGCGCCATCCCTGCACAGGGGCCGAGCCGGTATTACGGCGGTGAAACCGCAGCGGCATCGGTTCTGCTCTCCACTCTCTCGACCCTTGGACTAACCAACGCCAGGATCGGTGTTGCTGATTCACCGTTCGCTGCAGAGCATGCAGCCCGTGCCACTGAGGTGTTGGAGGGCGCTGAACAGGACGCCATCTGGGTTGTTCCACCTGGCGAATCAGCCCAGTTTTTGAGCTCTTTTCCGCTGGAAGTGTTGGCCGAACCAAAACTCGCAGTTTTGTTGCGACGATTGGGAATCAAGACACTCGGTGACTTTTCAGCGCTTGCTGCTGGAGACGTTAGGAACCGGTTCGGCGTTGAAGGTGCAATCGCCCATCGGAAGGCCAGCGGACTTGATCATCACTCAGTGGTGGTGCGTAAGCCACCACCGGAATTGGACGTCCTTGTTGACTTCGAACCAGCCTTGGTACGAATTGATCAGTTGGCGTTTGCTTTCCGCACCTCCGCGGACCGATTCGTGGACCGGTTGAGTGATTCCGGCCTGGTTTGCACAGTGGTCAGGGTGGTGTTGCACTCTGAATCCGGTGAAGTTTCAGACCGGTTGTGGCGTCATCCACGATGGTTCGATGCCGATGACATTCTTGATCGGGTTAGGTGGCAGCTGCAGGGTGGCGGACTGATTGAGCATGGTCTTCAATCAGGTATCACCCGAGTGCAAACCATTCCTGACACTGTCGAGGATCTAGGCGACCATGCTGATGGCCTGTGGGGTACCGGACCTGACGAAGGCGTCCACAACGGGTTGGCCCGCGTCCAAGGCATGTTGGGTCATGGAGCCGTACTGACAGCGATGATTGCTGGTGGCCGGATGCTCAAAGATCGCAGAGTGCTCATTCCGTGGGGGGATTCTTCAGGCAGCAATCCAATAGCGGTGAGGGCTGCCCGGCAGTTGCCCTGGCCCGGCAAGTTGCCCGGACCAGCACCAGCTACAGTCTTTGACTCCCCTCGTGAAGTGCGTGTGATCGACGATAGTGGTCACAGCGTTGACGTTGACACTCGAGGAATGCTCACCCGTGCGCCAGCGCAATTCACACCACCAGGTTCACCCGCCAAGCAGCGCCTGGTACATCACTGGGCCGGACCATGGCCCATCAACGAACGGTGGTGGGACTCCTCAGGGCGGGCTCTCAACCGTTTTCAACTGGTGGATGAGACGGGTGCTGCCTGGCTATTACTCCTGGAAGACCACCAGTGGTGGGCAGAAGCCAGCTATGACTAGAGCAGCCATCACCTTATGGGAAACGGGAGGCCACTGTGGGGTGGAGTAACCCCCCGATCTCGTGGTCAGAATTTGAGCGGACCCTCTCCGATCGAAGCAGGCCCGGTGCACCACCTGCTGGAGCTGATGGTGGTGATAGTCCCGCATGGTCACCGAAACGGCAGCCATATCGTTTGCCTACCACGACGCCCCCCGAACCAGGTGGTCCGCTGGTTCCCTACGCGGAACTGCATGTCCACTCGAACTTCAGTTTTCTGGATGGTGCCTCCAGCCCGGAACAACTGGTCGAGGAAGCCAACCGGTTGCGCCTGAACGGACTGGCACTGACCGATCACGATGGATTGTACGGGGTGGTGCGTCTCGCTGAAGCTGCAGAAAAGTTCCCGCAATTGAGCACTGTCTATGGCACTGAACTCTCCCTGGACCTTTCCAAACCACAAAATGGCGAACCGGATCCCGAGGGTAGCCATCTGTTGATTCTGGCCCGCGGAACCGAGGGATACCGGACGTTGGCTGGTGCCATCACTGCAGCGCAATTGGCTGAAGGAGCCGAGAAAGGCAAGCCCCGCTACAACCTTGAAAGGCTGGCCGAACAGGCGTCAGGAAATTGGCTGATTCTCACCGGCTGCCGTAAAGGGTCAGTCCGTCAAGCATTGGTGCGCAATGGAGAGCGAGGGGCCCGAGACGCCGTCGGGCAGTTGGTTGAACTGTTTGGCAAGGACAACGTTGTCGTTGAACTCTCGGATCAGGGAAACCCACTGGATAGTTCGATCAACGATGCGTTGGCGTCAGTGGCATCAGGGTTGAAACTCCCAGTCATTGCCACCAACAACGTGCACTATGCCTCACCTGAACAGCATCGGCTAGCTACGGCTCTGGCTGCGGTGCGCGCCAGGAGAAGCCTTGATGAAATGGATGGTTGGTTACCCGCGGCAGGTTCAGCTCATCTTCGTAGTGGGGCTGAAATGGCTGCCAGGTTCGCTGCCTATCCCGGTGCTATCGAACGGACTGTGGACCTCGCCGACGATCTGGCGTTCAGGTTGCGGAGCGTCAAACCGGGTTTGCCTAATCTTGCCCTCCCCGACGGTCACACCCAGATGAGCTATTTGCGGAAACTGGTGTGGCAAGGTGCAGACAAGTTTTATCCAGGCCGGCGTGACGTGGTGGAGCGGATCGAAAAGGAACTGGAGGTTATTGAGAGCAAGAATTTCCCGGGCTACTTCCTGATTGTTCACGACCTGGTTCACTTTGCGCGGAGCGAGGGCATCCTCTGTCAGGGCCGCGGTTCGGCAGCGAACTCCGCAGTCTGCTACCTGCTGGAGATCACAGCAGTTGATTCGATTCTGTACAACCTGCCATTTGAACGTTTTCTCTCCAGCATGCGGGACGAGGAACCGGACATTGACGTCGACTTCGATTCCGATCGCCGGGAGGAAGTCATCCAGTATGTGTACAACAAATACGGACGATTCAATGCCGCCCAGGTGGCCAATGTGATCACCTACCGGCCAAAATTTGCTGTTCGTGACATGGCCAAGGCCCTCGGCCACAGCCCCGGACAGCAGGATGCCTGGTCCAAGCAGATTGAACGTTGGGGTGGCCTCGTGTCCAGTGACGATCATGACATCCCGGAAGCAGTCGTTCACCTTGCCCAAAGTGTCCTCAAGTTTCCTCGACATCTTGGGATTCATTCCGGCGGGATGGTGCTTACCGATCGGCCGGTAGGCGAAGTCTGTCCCATTGAACATGGACGAATGGAAGACCGCACTGTCCTGCAGTGGGACAAGGACGATTGCGCCTGGATGGGATTGGTGAAGTTCGACTTGTTGGGGCTGGGCATCCTTGCAGCCATCCAATACAACTTCGACCTCGCGGAGAAACACTTTGGTGAGTCCTGGGATCTGCACACCATTCCAAAGGAGGAGCAGGGCGTCTACGACATGCTTTGCTTCGCCGATTCCATTGGGGTGTTCCAGGTGGAAAGCCGAGCTCAAATGGGGATGCTCCCCCGTCTGCAACCCCGAAGGTTTTATGACCTGGTGATAGAAGTAGCCCTGGTCCGGCCCGGCCCCATTCAGGGTGGCGCTGTACACCCCTTCATTAAACGCAAACTGGGGGAAGAGCCGGTCACCTACCTCCACCCCAAACTGGAACCGGTGTTGGAAAGGACCCTTGGGGTACCCCTGTTTCAGGAACAGCTCATGCAGATGGCAATGGTGGTGGGGAATTGCTCCGGAGCAGATGCTGATCAGTTGCGCCGGGCGATGGGGTCCAAACGTGGTCTTGAACGCATTGATACGTTGCGGGACAAGCTGTACGCGGGGATGGCATCAAACGGCATCACCGGAGAGACAGCCGATTCGATTTACCTCAAGATCCAGGCCTTCGCTAATTTCGGTTTCGCTGAGAGCCACTCCATCAGCTTCGCCTTACTGGTCTACGTCAGTGCCTGGCTGAGACTTCACTATCCCGGGGCATTCCTTGCCTCACTGTTGCGGGCCCAGCCTATGGGCTTCTACTCACCGCAGACCCTTGTTGCCGATGCCCGCCGTCACGGGGTGAAGGTACACCGGCCGGACCTGCTGCTTTCAGGAATCCACGCGGATCTTGAGCCTCTCACTGGACCTGCGAACTCCTCCACCGGACAAGCTACAGGCATGGATTCCTGCTGCCACCAGAATCAGCCCCCCGTAGGTCCTTTTGACAGGTCCATCCCCTTTGATTCGACACTGCACCGAAGGGATGCCCACTTCGCAGTCCGGCTGGGTCTGGACAGCGTCCAGACAATTGGGACTCGTGTTGCAGAACAAATTGTTTCCGAGCGCATCGCCAATGGCGGCTATGCGGATATGGCAGATCTGGCACGGCGCACTGAACTCAACTCCAGCCAACTTGAGTCCCTGGCAGCTGCTGGAGCCTTCGAATCTATGGGGCTTACAGAGCGGGAGGCTCTTTGGAATGCCGGCCCGGCAGCCACTGAGCGAGCGGGCCAATTGAAAGGCACCACTGTCTACATCCAGCCACCGCTATTCCCCGACCTCACTGCTGCAGACCGGGTAGCCTCAGACCTCTGGTCAACTGGCATCACACCCGACGATCACCCGGTTCGTCACATCAGAGCAACTCTGGTCAAACGCGGTGTTTTGACTGCAGCTGACCTGCTGCAGGCTGAGCCAGGACGCAGGGTGGAGGTTGGTGGTGTGGTTACTCACCGGCAGCGACCCGCCACGGCAAGCGGAATCACCTTCATGAATCTGGAAGATGAAACAGGGCTGGTGAACGTCATCTGCTCTGTGGGGGTGTGGCAGCGATACCGGCGCATTGCCCGGGAAGCAAGCGGTGTCCTGGTCCGGGGCATGCTGGAGCGCTCCACGGAAGGAATAGTCAATATTGTGGCTGACAAGTTTGAGGTGTTGACAATGAAGGCGACCACAAAGTCGCGAGACTTTCAGTAGCTGCCGTCCCCGAGAACCCGGAACTACTCCCACAACTTCTCGTTAACGAGAAAGACCCCCGGATAACCGGGGGTCTAAACCGTGCGCGAGGGGGGATTTGAACCCCCACACCCTTTCGGATACTGGCACCTGAAGCCAGCGCGTCTGCCGTTCCGCCACTCGCGCGCAACCACTCCAAAACACTTCAACAAACCAGTCGAAGACCTTCGAGAACAGCAGAAACAAGCATAACGGAGCATCACTGAAATCACCTAAACGCCCCGCCTGATCCCTCTGCCCAGAGCCGATACATCAAGCAACTACGCCACTACGGCCCGAGGAATCGTTATCACTTAGTGGTCTATCCGGGCACGTGATTAAGGCCTTTTAGAGAGGTCCCCAGTAGTATCGAACTGATCGCGTCGTACGTTGACCATGCCTTCGCACCCGACAAAGGCCGTGGATCGCTGTACCGACAAACTATTCAATCGAAGGGTGAGGAGGCAACAAGTGGGTATTTTGGACAACGTGGAACGCGGATTGGAGAAGATTGTCCGCGGCGCCTTCTCAACCGGATCCCGGTCCCAGGTTCAGCCCGTCGAAATTGCTAGCGCCCTGCGTCGCGAATTGGACAACAAGTCCATCACCCTCGCCGAGGGCAGGACCCTGGCCCCGAATGTCTTCACAGCGCGGCTGTCAGACTCGGACTTCGTCTTGGCCCAGGAATGGGGATCAACGCTTGCTGAAGAGCTATGCGACGTGGTGATCAAACACGTCAACAGCCAGAGCTACACACTTCGAGGTCCCGTCAAAGTCTCATTCACCAGGGATGAAGAGCTCAAGGCTGGGGTCTTCGAGATTGATTCCTCAACCGAGAAACAAGCGGGTCCCAAACGGTCCGCAACCCCCAACGCGCCCAGCCGCCAACCAACCCGGGTGCAACCTGTGCTGGACCTGGACGGTCAGCGCTATTCACTCAATGCAGGGTCAATCATTCTCGGTCGCTCATCCGAGGCTGACATCCTCGTCGATGACACCGGAGTGTCACGGAAACACCTCGAAATTCGCACACAGGGTGGCACCACCCAGGCAGTGGACCTCGGATCCACCAACGGCAGCTACGTGAACGGTCAACGCGTCCAGGGCCAGATCGACCTCACTGACGGGTCGATCATCACCATGGGCCGCACCCGCATGACCTTTCGACTCATCTCGCTACCGAACGGCGGCCGCTAGGAATGAGTGACCTGAGCGAACTGACTCTCACCGTGCTGCGGTATGGCTTCCTGATCCTGATCTGGATCCTGGTAATTAGTGTAGTGAGCGCCCTGCGCCGAGACCTGGTGGTCGGTAGCAAAAACCGGCTGGGGACCCCTTCTGCCCGTCAAGCGCGAAAGCACCCCGAACTCGTCGAGGAGGCACCAGCGCGCGTTACCGCACGCACCCTCGTGGTCACCGAAGGGCCTCTGAAGGGCACCACACTGGATCTCGCGTCCAGCCCCATCCTGCTGGGCCGGGCCCAGGAAGCAACCCTCGTGCTTGAGGACGATTACGCCTCTGGCCGACACGCGCGTCTCTTTCCCCAGGGAAGCCGCTGGTTCATTGAGGACCTCGGGTCCACCAACGGCACGTTCCTTGCAGGCAGTCAGCTGACCCGCGCGTTGCCGGTTGATCTGGGTGTTCCCGTCCGGATCGGTAAGACGGTCATCGAATTGAGGTCATAGCGTTGGCCTACATCATGCGTTTCGCGGCCCGTTCAGACGTAGGGATGGTCCGCGTCAAGAATGATGATTCTGCCTACGTGGGTCGCTATCTGGCCGTTGTCGCCGACGGTATGGGCGGCCACGCTGGTGGGAACGTTGCTTCCGCCTCAACAGTGCTGGATCTGGTTCATCTGGACCGAAAAGATTACGACGACGGTGATGCCGCCAACCAGCTAGCCGATGAGATTCAGACCGCAAACACCCTGCTGTCCGAACTGGTGAACGCCAACCCACAGCTGGCAGGGATGGGCACCACCGTTACTGCCCTCCTATTGAATGGAAATAGACTCGAATTCGCGCACATTGGCGACTCCCGGGCCTACCGGCTCAAGAACGACGTCTTTGAGCAGATCAGCGTCGATCACACGTTCGTGCAACGGCTCATTGATGAAGGCCGGTTGAAGCCAGAAGAAGCCGATGTCCACCCGCACAAAAACGTGCTGATGCGGGTCCTCGGCGACGTCGACGCCAGCCCTGAACTCGATCTTGATTCCTTCGAAGTCGCCGCTGGAGAACGCTGGCTCCTCTGCTCCGATGGACTGAACGCCGTCCTCGGCGATGAGCTTATCGAGCGCATCGTGCGTGAAACCCCAGACCTACGGGCCACCGTCGACACCCTCGTCGATCTGACACTGGCCGGTGGGTCCCCGGACAACGTGACCATTGCGGTCGTCGAAATAGCCGAGGCGACCCCCGAGGACCTACGGACGGCCGCCCTGACAACCCTGCCGCCTGCCAAAGAGGCGGCCGGCGAAAAAGGCGACGACAAGCCAACCGGCGATCAGCTGCCGGGGAGCGCTATCCGCGCCGACGTTATCCGACAGGACCTTTCTTCCCGACCGCACATGCTGGTCGGCTCTGCGGCGCTAGCAACCGAGACCGGTCAAATCCCGATCGTTACGCAGCGGACCACCGAACGCCGGGCCGCGATGATGCTTACCCATAAAGCTGCACTCGATGCCGAGTTGTACGACAACGACGCCGACGCCGAGGAACCTGCCAGTGCCCGGAAACGATGGTTGATCCCCGCGTTTCTGGGGCTGATGGCACTCATTCTCGTTGCGGTGCTGTGGTTCGGATACGCCTGGACCCAGACTCGCTACTACGTCGCCGAGTACGAGGACAACGTGGCAATCTTCAACGGTGTCTCCCAGACGATCGGGCCGGTGACACTAAGTCACCTCGATCAAACCACTGACATTCCGGTGTCCAACCTTCCCGAATACCAGCGCGCCCGGGTAGAAAGTTCGCTACCTGCCACCGACCTTGAACATGCCCAGCGTATTGTCGAGGATCTGCGCGGCGACCTGCGTGCCGTCGCCTGCCCGCCAGGGAATGAGACCCCGTCGCCGTCCCCATCGCCGTCCGCCTCACCCTCGGGTTCCGCCGACCCCGCAGCAGAACCAACCAGCAGCCCCAGTCCCGAGAGCAGCGCCCAAGCCGCCCCCGGTGATGCCCAGGGTTGCCGAGACGAGTCATCATGAGCGACGTCCTTACCGTTTCAAAGTCACGCCGTAACGTGGAAGCGCTGCTACTCGTGATCGCCCTCGGGGTGGCAATCAGCGCCAACCTTATTGTCGGCCTCGATAAAGAAAACCCGCTGGACTCCGCCTTCTGGACCCAGAGCGGCATCCTCGCGGCACTGGCCCTCGCCTTTCACATTGTTCTGCGCTTCAGGGCTAAATATGCCGATCCGGTAATACTTCCTATCGTGATTGCCTTGAACGGCATCGGTCTGGCCATGATCTACCGGATTGACCTTGCCAATGACACCACCGTCGCTGAGAGCCAGTTTTTATGGACTTCAGTCGCCATGGCCGCATCTATCGCCGTGTTATTGGTGTTCAAAGACCACCGGATGCTTCGGCGCTTCACCTACATCTCGTTGATCGCGAGTGCGGTCCTTCTGCTGCTGCCCCTGTCACCGCTCGGACTTGAAATCAATGGTGCGCGGATCTGGATCAACGTTGGGTTTGGAACCTTCCAACCCGGAGAGATCGCCAAGATTACGCTCGCCATCTTCTTCGCTGGGTATCTTTCCACCAACCGTGACCTGATTCTTCTGGCAGGGAAAAAGGTGGGGCCGCTGCAGCTTCCCCGCTTCAAAGACCTCGCCCCCATGGTGGTGGCCTGGCTGGTCAGCATCGGGGTCCTGATCTTCCAGCGTGATCTCGGCTCCTCCGTCCTGTTCTTCGGCCTGTTCATGGTCATGATTTACGTTGCCACCAGTCGAATCAGCTGGGTCCTGATCGGCCTGCTGATGATTGCAGCCGGCGGGTTCGCTGCAATCCAGTTGTTCAGCCACGTCTCGCTGCGCATTGATAGCTGGATCAATGCGTTTGATCCAGACGTATTCAACCGCCAGGCGGGGAGTAGCTTCCAGGTTGTCCAAGGTCTGTTTGGGCTCGCCAACGGTGGACTCTTTGGGACAGGTCTCGGTGAGGGCCGTCCCGATCTGGTGATCTATGCCAACAGCGACATGATCATCGCCGCACTTGGCGAGGAGCTCGGACTGATCGGCCTTTTCGGCATCATCATGCTCTTCGTGCTGCTGGTATCTCGAGGCATCCGCACGGCTCTGGGCACCCGGGACGGATTCGGCAAGCTCCTGGCCTGTGGTTTGTCCTTCACGATCGCTCTTCAGTGCTTCGTTGTCATGGGTGGAGTCACCCGGCTTATCCCACTTACCGGTCTGACGACACCGTTCATGTCGGCTGGTGGATCATCGCTGCTTGCAAACTGGATTATCGTCGCGATCCTTCTACTCATTTCTGAGTCCGCGCGCCGCCCAGCTGTCACAGGGCCCATGAAGGATTCCTTTCCTGACCGACAGGACTTCCGCGCCGGGAACTTGACTAGCGGATCGAAGGAGGTCAGCGCGTGAACCAGGCAATACGAAGCTCATGGCTGGTAGCCCTCGCCATGTTCACCTTGGTTCTGGGGGCTCTGACGTTCGTCCAGTTCTTCGAGGCTGAGGCCTTGGCGGACAACGACTGGAACAACCGGTCACTCCTCCAGGATTTTGGAAAGAATCGTGGATCTATCCTTGTGGACGGGCGGGCGATAGCGGAGTCGGTCCCGTCCGATGACGAGTTCAACTATCAGCGGGTCTACAACGAACCGAACCTTTACGCCCACCTGACCGGGTTCTACTCTCTGGCCAACGGTGCCACCCAGTTGGAAAGCGTGATGGCCGATGAGCTTTCCGGCGCAAGTGACGACTTGTTCTATGACCGTATTGTTCAGTTGTTCTCCGGTGCCCAGGTTAAGGGCGCGTCGGTCGAGTTGACTATCGATCCAGAGATCCAGCAGCTCGCCTGGGATTTGATTCCCGACGGTCAGCAAGGGTCGATCGTTGTCATGGAACCCGGCACCGGCAACGTCCTTGCCATGGTCTCCAAGCCGTCCTACGACCCGAACCTGCTTGCAGGCCATGACACGGGTGTGGTGATGGAAAACCTCGAGGAACTCTCGTCGGTTCCCGGACTGTCGCCGTATTTCAACCCAGCCACGCAGTCACTGGTTGCGCCCGGTTCGGTCTTCAAGCTTGTGGTAGCAGCCGCGGCACTTGAGTCAGGCGACTTTGACGCAGATTCAGAAATACCCAACCCGGCGGTCCTCGACCTGCCCGGCACGGACGCTGGCCTTCCCAACTTCATCAACGGAGGCTGCGCTGCCCGGGCAACTGCTGACCTGGAATTCGCGCTTGAGCAATCCTGTAATACGCCGTTCGCGCAGATTGCCTGGGAATTGGGCGAAGAAACAGTCCTGGAGCAGGCGCAGGACTTCGGCTTCGGGGAGAAGTTCTTCGTCCCGGTTGAGGTTGCCGCAAGCCAGTTCCCTGCAGAGCTCAGCCAGCCAGCACTCGCCCAGTCAGCAATCGGCCAGTTCGATGTGAGGGTCACTCCGCTGCAAATGGCCATGGTGAACGCCGCCATTGCCAATGACGGGGTCCTCATGAAGCCCAATTTGGTGAAGGCCCTGCGCGCCCCCGATCTTGAGCGGATCAGCGCATCCGAACCCGAAGTACTGAGGGAATCAATGAGCGCTGACTCCGCGAACCAGCTCACCGAATGGATGGTGAACGTCGTCAACAACGGCACGGCGCGGGCAGCGGCTATTCCAGGGGTGGAAGTGGCGGGCAAAACCGGCACGGCCGAGGTTTCAGGCCAGGGCGACAACGCCTGGTTCACTGGTTTCGCACCAGCGGACGACCCGCAGGTGGTGGTATCGATCGTGATGCAGAACGTCGACATAGCGACGGGTGCACAACTAACAAGTCCAAGCGCTAGGCAATTGATAGAGGCGGTGTTGAATAAGTGAGACCTACATCAGGTATCACCTTAGGCGGACGGTTTAAGCTCACCGACCGGATTGCCATTGGCGGAATGGGCGAGGTCTGGAAGGCAATGGACCAGGTCCTGGGCCGGGAAGTTGCGATCAAGATCCTCAAAGAGGAATACACGGGTGACCCTAATTTCCTGGACCGTTTCCGCGCTGAGGCTCGACACACTGCGCTACTGAACCACGATGGCATTGCCAATGTCTTCGACTACGGCGAGGAAGGCGGCTCGGCCTATCTGGTCATGGAGTTGGTCCCCGGCCAGCCCTTGTCCACCATCATCGAACGCGAACAGGTCCTCTCACCGGACCGGGCGCTGTCCATCGTTGGCCAGACTGCCACGGCGCTGTCGGTGGCACACCGTCAGGGTTTGGTTCACCGCGACGTAAAGCCCGGCAACCTGCTGATCCTCCCTGACGGTCGGGTCAAAATCACCGACTTTGGTATCGCCCGTCTCGCTGATCAGGTTCCACTGACCGCCACCGGACAGGTCATGGGCACCGCCCAATACCTTGCCCCTGAACAGGCCACAGGCCAGGCTGCCACCGGCTCCAGCGACATCTATGCCCTGGGCGTGATTGGTTACGAGCTACTCGCTGGCCGCCGTCCGTTCTCCGGGGAATCCCAGATCGCTATTGCACTGGCCCAGGTCAATGACGCCCCACCGCCACTCCCCGAAACCATCCCTACCCCGGTCCGCGCGCTCATAGCCTCGATGCTCGCCAAGGACCCGGCCGATCGCCCCGCCGATGCCGAGTTGCTGGCACAGGCGGTAGCCGCCATCCGCAGGATGACATCCGTGCTGCTGAAGCCGCGGTCCCAGGCATGCTCCTATTCGGCAACAGCACCGGACCGATCACCGCACCAGTCCCGGCTCCGGAAACTTCGGCTACGACGGTAGTGCCGACGTCGACGTCGTCGATGCCGATGGTCGGCGCCGCTGCTGCGGGGAACGACGACGTTGCAGCGTCCCGCGAATGGCACGAAGAGGAGATCGACCGGGGCGAGCCGGTACCAGAGTCTCGCGGCAGGAGCCCCTGGCTGATTCCGTTGATTCTCCTGTTTTTGTTGGTAGGACTTGGCGTCGGGTTGTTTTTCCTCTGGCCCGTTCTGACCGGGGCTGACGACGACCCCAGTACCCCCCCGGCCACCACTACGACCACAACCTCGCCTAGCGCGACACCGTCCGAGACGGAATCGGAAACCCCCTCCGAACCGCCCACGACTGAACCCGTTGAGACCGCAGAGCCTGAAATTGTCATTAGTGCCGCTCAGTTCGAAGGCCGCCCGGTCGATGAAGTGGTTGCCGAACTCGGTGCCCTCGGCCTGGCGGTCTCGACCGAGCAGGAAGAATCCGACATAGCAGAAGGCCTCGTCCTCAGTGTCAGCCCGGTGGGAACCCTTGCGCGTGGTGCAGCAGTGACGGTCACCTCCTCCTCGGGACCGGCGCCGGTTGAGGTGCCATCAGGTCTGGTGGGCTCCACTGAACAGGAAGTCCAGCAAGCCCTGCTCAATGCGGGCCTGCAACCAGCCAATGCTGGACAAGAGGAATCCGAGGAGCCTGCCGGAACTGTGCTGAGAGTGGACCCCAGCGAAGGTTCGGAAGTTGAACCCGGCAGCGCCGTCAACTACGTGGTGTCTTCCGGACCTCCGCAGACCACCCCGCCACCCGAAGAAACCACCAGCCCCCCACCCACCACCGAAGCGCCCTAACGCGCTTCCCTCACTATTCAGATGCAGGCGGAAGGCGGACAAGTGACCACTGACAGGGTCCTGAACGGGCGTTACGAAGTAGGTGAGCTCATTGGCCGTGGAGGGATGGCCGATGTGCACCTCGGTCGTGACATCCGGCTGGGCCGGTCCGTGGCAATCAAACTGTTGCGTCAGGACCTGGCCCGGGACCCTCTGTTCCAGTCCCGTTTCCGTCGGGAAGCACAGGCAGTCGCCGCATTGAACCACCCCACCATCGTGTCCGTCTATGACACCGGCGAAGAAGAAATCGCCGGGCGTTCAGTAGACGACGTGAAGGTCCCGTTCATCGTGATGGAGTACGTTGCGGGACGGACACTTCGCGATCTCATTCGCGCGGGGGAGCTGACCCTCGACCAGTCAGCCGAGCACATGGTGGGCGTGCTGTCGGCACTGGAGTACAGCCACAAGGCGGGTATTGTGCATCGCGATATCAAACCCGCGAACGTGATGATCACGCCGGAGGGAAACGTCAAGGTGATGGACTTCGGTATTGCCCGGGCCATCGCCGACTCCGCTGCCACCATGACCCAAACCCAGGCCGTCATCGGCACCGCCCAGTATCTCTCGCCTGAACAGGCCAGGGGCGAGACCGTTGACGCGCGCAGTGACCTGTACTCGGCTGGATGCCTGATGTACGAACTGTTCACCGCTCGTCCGCCGTTCGTCGGCGACAGCCCGGTTTCAGTGGCGTACCAGCACGTCCGGGAAGTACCCAAACCGGCCAGTCAGTTCAACCCCGAAGTCTCACCGGCACTCGATGCGGTATTGCACCGGGCCCTTGAAAAAGACCGTCAGGACCGTTACCAGGACGCTGTGGCCTTCCGGGTTGCATTGCAGCAGGCCCGCAAGGGTGTTGTTCCTACTACCCAGCCCCAGGAACGCGCCACCGAGGCACTATCGACCCTACCCGCGGCTGCCGTTTCGGCCGCCGGGGCTGAGGGCCCGCAGACCCGCGCCATGGCGAAGGTGCTGGCCGGCGGGTCGATGAGTTCGGGTCCCCTCACGGAAGATCAGCCTCCACTGTCGATTTCTCGGACGTTTAACGCCGACCGCGATGCCGACGAAGACCGCCGTCGTGCGGCCCGGCGGGCGTGGACCACAACATTTTTTATCATCGTGGCACTGGTTCTCGCCGGTGGGACGTTTGTGTTGTTGAACCTCCTTAACTCCGAGCCAGAGGGTCCGGTGCTGCAGGCGGTACCGACCGTCGAGGGCATGACTCAGGATGAGGCAGCCAATGCCATCTTCGCTGCCGACCTGCGCCCACAGTTTGACGAGGATTTCAGCGACTCCGTCGATCCCGGGTTGGTAATCGATTCGGACCCGGGGGCGGGGGAAGAGGTGGAACCCGGCTCAACAGTTAACGTCACCATTTCCGAGGGCCCCTCCGAGGCGATCATTCCCGAGAACATCATTGGCATGACCGAGTCGTCAGCCAGGGATGCGTTATCCTCAGCCGGCCTCAGCGGCGGCGCGGTGACCCAGGAGAACAGCGCAACGGTTCCGGCCGACCGTGTGATCTCCACCAGCCCCGGGGCAGGAGAGTCAGTGCCGATCGGATCCGATATCGACCTGGTGTTATCTACCGGGTTGGTCGAAGTGCCGCGTTTGATCGAATTGACTACGGAAGAAGCGATAGCGCAGTTGGAGGACCCGGCGAAGGGTTTGACCTACCGCATTGAAGAAGTAGAAAACGCCGTTGTGGACCCCGACACTGTCACCAAGCAGAGTGCAGAACCCGGTTCGGTGGTCGCGCCGGGCACGCAAATAGTGATTACCGTAGCCGTTGCTCCCGAACCCGAGGACGACCCGTCAGTAGACCCTGAGCCGACTCCTGCCCCGACGCCGCCGGAAGAGACTGCAGAGCCCTAGCTCAGGACTGTCAACCTTGGCTCTGGACTGCAAAGCCTAGCTTTCCGGGTCGCTGGACCTATTTGGAAATCAGCGGGCTCAGGGTTGACGACTTCTCAGCGGCCCCGACCAGACCCAGTGACTCAAGCCAGTTGCCGAGCATGCGATACCCGCCCTCGGTCAACACGGACTCTGGGTGAAACTGCACCCCACACAGCGGAGCAGTTCGGTGCTCCAACCCCATGATGATGCCGCTTGCCGTGCGCGCTGTGACCACCAGATCTGGTGGAACCACATCGCTGACCGCGGCAAGCGAGTGGTAGCGGGTCGCGGTAAACGGCGACGGCAGCCCCGTAAAGATGCTCCCTGCCTCGTGTTCCACCAGGGATGTCTTGCCGTGCATCAGCTCTGGTGCATGGGTAACGCTGCCACCGAAGGCCTCCGCCAACGCCTGATGCCCCAGACAGACCCCGAGCATCGGTGTCGAACTGGCACCGCACCACTTGATCATCTCGACGCATATCCCGGCATCGGCGGGCGTCCCTGGGCCCGGTGAAATCAGCACACCGTCACGCACCTCCGCGAGAGCGATCGCCTCAGCCAGGGTGACGTCGTCGTTCCTCACCACAGTGGTTTCGGCGCCCAACTCCTGCAGGTAGCCGACCAGGGTGTAAACAAAGCTGTCGTAGTTGTCGATGACCAGAATGCGGGTGGTTTTGCTCATAGCGCTCGTGAAATGCCCGTCGTTGAACTCTTGCGGCCTGTTGTACCTTGATCACCAGCAACGTGCTCCGCTGGTTTGTCCCGCACTGCGCGCAGGCTACCAGTACCCCACCTGGGTGGGGTACTGCACCCCAGCACCGGTTCAGTGGTTAGAATTGTGCGGAACCGTGCTGATGACATTGATCCTTTTTTCAGGATAGCGTGCGTCATCGCCGACTGCCGAGCCCTTGTGAGGGTAAACACTAAGGCGTTGCCACTGTGGCTTCGCCTCTCTAGGAGGACCAGTGCCCGAGTCGAAGTCCCGCAAGAACAGGAAACCGAGTCAGTCCAGCACCGCTGCCTCCGCCGAGCGGAAGCCCAATCCGGTCTGGTACAAACCCGTCATGTTCGGGTTGATGATTCTGGGGTTGCTGTGGATCATCGTCTACTACGTATCCGAGGCACGCTTCCCTATTCCCTCAATCGACTCGTGGAATATCATGATCGGATTCGGCCTGGCGATCATCGGGTTTCTGATGACGACGAAGTGGCACTGACCCACGCTTCCCCACAACCACTTCCCTGACGCGTCCGCACTGGTAGTGGGACAGAGCCAATTTCGGTCCCTGTCCCATAGTTACTGCGGACGCGTTTGCCGTTAAGGCGGACTCGTACACACGTTGTGCACTAAGTTATCCACAGCTGTGGGTAACTTTGCTGGGATCAGGTCTGAAGGTGGACGTTTTCGGCCCCATGCTTATCCACAGCTGTGGAATTACATGTGTGTAAGTTATCCCCGCTGTTGATAAACCTTGTGGACAACTTCTAACCCAGCGGTAGTTGTACGAGTGCCGAGCCGAGAATCGTCAAGGCTACGAGCAGCACAGCCAGACCCGCCAGACCTCCCCAATGGATCAGGGACCGGTTCTTCCCTTTGGGGGCGTAGGCGATGATTGCGGCGGCTGCGGTTCCGGTGAGTAGCCCACCAAGATGCGCCTGCCAGGAGATCCCTGGAACCACGAAGCCCAATACGCCGTTGATGGCGATCAGGACCACGAGTTGACGCACGTCGCCACCTCTGCGGCGCTGGACTATCAACATCGCACCAAACAAGCCGAAGACGGCGCCTGATGCTCCCACCACGGATTGCAGGGGGTTGGAGAGCAGGAGTACTGCCACGGATCCGCCAAACGCGGACAACAGGTAGAGAGCCAGGAAACGGGTACGCCCCAGCAACGGTTCCAGTGCTTGCCCCATGATCCAGAGCGCGTACATGTTGAAAGCGATGTGGAGCAGGAACCCGGTGGAGTGCAGGAACGCGGCCGTCAGCATTCGCCAAGGTTCAGGTGACAGGTATTCGGAGGTATAGAGGGGGGCATAGGCCAGTGCTCCGGTCAGCCCGGGGATGACCATTTGCAGCAGGAAGAGCACCGCGCAGATGCCGATGATTGAAAAGGTGAGAATAGGCTTCCCTTGCCTGGCCACACCGCCGAATATGGTTCGCTGGGTGGGAACGTTCCGCGCACTTTCCCTCACACAGTCAACACACTGAATCCCGACGGCAGCCGGTCGGTGGCACTCCGGGCACGCAGGTCTGCCACATCGCTGGCAGCGGACGTAGCTGACACGGTCTGTGTGTCGGGCGCACACGGGGACTTCCTGCTGCGGCTGGTCCGCCGGGATTCCGTATGTCATTGGTGTTTTAGAGCTGTTCTACCGTGATCGAGTTGATGACAACATCTTCCAGTGGCTTGTCCCGTGCATCGGTGGGAATAGCGTTCAGCTGCTCGACGATGGTGCGCGAAGCTTCGTCGGTGACGTCACCGAAGATGGTGTGCTTACCCTGGAGCCAGGTTGTTGGGACCGAGGTGATGAAGAACTGTGAACCGTTGGTACCGCGGCCACCCTGGATTCCTGCGTTCGCCATGGCCAGCTTGTAGGGCGCAGTGAAATCCAGATCTGGGTTGATCTCATCATCGAACTGGTAACCCGGTCCGCCGATACCCTGACCTAGTGGGTCTCCACCCTGAATCATGAAATCCTTGATGACCCGATGAAAAATCGTCCCGTCGTACAACGGCTTGGTGGATTCCTCGCCGCTCTGCGGGTGGGTCCAGGCCTTTTCACCCGTGGCGAGGCCCGTGAAGTTCTGCACGGTTTTCGGCGCGTGGTTCCCAAAGAGGTTCACCTTGATGTCGCCGAGGTTGGTGTGGATAGTTGCTTGTGCTGTTGCAATAGCTGTCATACCTCCATTCTTTCATGCGCCCTCTGGTAAACCACTGAGATTGAGCTGTTCCGCGCACAGTGAAAAATCGTCGGGGACACCGCGAACGAATAGCACGTCATTGCGATACCCCGTAGGCTGACAGTCAACAGTCACTATTCCCGGGAGGCAGATGTGAAGAAGAACAAACGTATGACCCGCGACCTCGAGAAGAGCGTCGTAACGAGTGCCGAAGCCGCACGGGACTGGGCAGCTCCACGCGTGGATGCCGCCTACAACTGGGTTGCACCACGGATCGAAAAGGGTTACGGATCTGCGTCGCCGATGATCCAGCACGGAGTACAGCGTGCCGCACACGGCATTTCCGACGGTATCTCCACCGTCACCCCACGTATTCAGGACGGCCTGGATAAGGTTGCTCCGCGTATTTCACAGGTGGTTGACACCACCACCCCGCACATCCAGAAGACCCTCGACCGCGCAGCTCCAGCGATCACCGGCGCTCGTGACAAGGTAGTTGGCGATTATTTGCCGACCCTGTCCCACAAACTGGGAGACGCCGCTGACAGCGTGTCCCGTTCCCTGTCCGGCGCAACGATCCCTGAACCGGTGAATCGGGCGGTTACCAAGGTCACCGGAGACAAGAAGACGGTGAAAAAGGCCCAGAAGGCTGCAGCAGCCGCCGCCATGAAAGCCTCGCGCGATCTTAAGAAGCGGCAGAAGAGCGGCAGCAAGGGCTGGCTGATCTTCGGTATCATCGCCGCAGCGATTACCGCTGGCGTTGCCGTCTGGCGGGCTTCCAAGCCGGTCGAGGACCCCTGGAAATCCCCCGTCAAGGTGGATACCAAGCCCGCAGGTGAGGCTGAGCGCGCTGAGGAGGCGAAGAAGGTTGTCGCTGACATCAAGGAGGCCGTCGATCGGGCGGCAGCCAAGGCCGGCAACGCTGCCGACGAGACGTCAGATGCAGCGAAGTCCGCTGGTACAGCAACGACCGGCAAGGTCGCTGATGTAGCAGAAGACGCGAAGGATGCGACCAAATAGTCATTTGGCCTAGCTTGAAAGGAAAGGCGGTTCTTCGGAGCCGCCTTTCTTTTTTTCATTCATGCCGTAACCGGGACCCACGGTGGTAGATTGACGGCCGTGCACCCTCTCCAGAACGCCGTCTCTATCGTCATTCCGGCGTATAACGAGGAAAGTGTCATCAGGCAGTGTTTGATCGCGGCCATCTACCAATCGGTACCAGCCGACGAAATCCTAGTGATCGACAACCGCTCCACCGATGGCACCTGTCGAATTGTGCGGCAGATGCAGTTGGAGTATCCCGAAAGCCCGATCAAGCTTCTTCAGCATTCAGCCGAACAGGGGTTGATACCAACCCGCAATTTCGGATTTGATAGCGCGTCAGGCAACATCATCGGGCGAATTGACGCTGACTCCGTGCTGGAGCCCGACTGGGTGGAGAAGGTCCTTGCGGGCTTCGCTGAGTCCGATGTTGCCGCCGCGACTGGCCCAGTGGTCTATTACGACATGCCGATGCGGCGCTGGGGTTTGCTTGCCGATGACAAGATCCGCCAACTAATCCTCAAGTTGGCCCGTAATCAATACCACTTCCTCTTCGGCTCCAACATGGCTATCCGCCGGACAGCCTGGGAACAGATTCGTGAGTCCACCTGCCGGGACGAGGCGGACGAAATGCACGAGGATATCGACCTTTCGCTCCACCTGGCCGAACACGATCTGGTAATTCGCTACCTGCCGACCATGGTCAGCGGCATGTCGGCGCGTCGACTTGAGGATTCGCCGAAGGATTACCGCTACTACGTGACCCGATTCGATCGCACGTACAAGGCTCACCGCATCAACAAACGAATCCTCAAGGTACCCCCGCTGATTTTCATGTCTATCTACTATCCAGCGAAAATGATCCGTGCTGTTCACTCTGTGCGCGGCCCCAGCCTCCACCGGGGTGGAGCTCCCCAGGCCGCTGGTGAGGGCCCGCAGAGGGGCTAGGTGCCACCCAGCGCGGGCGGTGGAGAGGCCGCGGTTTCCAATGTAGTTCTCTGCCGCGGATTCATTTGCCCGCGGACTACGATAGCCAGGCCCACCAGGATCAGCAGTAACCCGCCATAGGTACCGGCCGGCAGTTGCTCCCCCAGAAAGATTGCCGCAAGCAAGGCTGCCCCAGGGATTTCAAGCAGGATGATCATCGAAACCACCAGCGGGCTCATTACCGCCAGCAAATGATTGAATACCGTGTGACCCATCAGTTGGGCGACCAGCGTGACGGCGAGGATCCCCACCCATGCTGCCGGTGAGAATCCCACTAGTGGCTGCCTGAAGATCAGGCACATAACGAGCAGGATGAGTGCGCACCCTCCGTAACACAGGGTGGTGTAGGTGCCCGTGGACATGGTCTTCCGGGCGCTCGCCCCGGCCATCTGATAAATACCAGCCAGGGCCCCGCCAGCCAGGGCCAAAAGGTCACCGATGATCGCATCCTGGGAGAGGGTCAGATCAAAACCAGTGATGACGACGACGCCGAGCAGCGCCACACTCAGACCCACAACCACCTTGGTAGCCGGCTTCGAACCCTGGATCGCGTTAAAGAGCGCGATCCAGGCCACTTGAAGGCAGACCAGCGCGGTGGCAGCCGCTACGGAGGTCAGTTTCAACGCGGTAATAAAGCAGGCAAAGTGGAGGGCCAAAGCGGTGGCGGCGATCGCGAGCCGCACGAAGTCGGATCGTCGCAGGGCCTTGAACTCATGCCGCTTGGAAAGTGCCGCGGGTCCGCCCATCACCAGCGCACCGATCGCGTTGCGCCAGAAGGCTATCGCCAGTGCCGGGGCCACCGTCGCCGCCATAATAGGTCCGGACGCCGCAACGCCCAACACACCCAGAATGGAGAGGAAGATAATCACCCAGTAACACTAATCCACCCGGTGCAGTTCAGTTAAAAAGAAAGGGTTCCGGCCACTGGCCGGAACCCTTTCCCTCGGTGGAGGCACGGGGACTCGAACCCCGAACCCCCTGCTTGCAAAGCAGGTGCGCTACCAATTGCGCCATGCCCCCGATCGGTTGCCTTGACGGCAACCTCACCAGTATAGCCTAGTCAACCGTGTCGGTTGCCTTACTCCATACCGCTCTGTCCCTTTCGGATTCCTGCCACCTTTTATAGGCGAACGCACTTGCTACAGCTGCTGCAATTACCAACAACTTCTTCACAGTGCTTCTCCTATCGCAGTTACCTGCGGGTGATAGGTCCGTGGGCGTACCAGGACTTGAACCTGGGACCTCTTCGTTATCAGCGAAGCGCTCTAACCGCCTGAGCTATACGCCCCGAAGCCTGTTCGGGCCGAAATACGACTTTACAGGAGTATCTCGGCAATCATCAAATCGTCCGGAAACAGGCGTCCCCCGGCAGGGTTAATCGTCGGTGAGGGTAACACCAATTCCGCCAACCAGGGTTGATGAAATGTTGTAAAGGACCGCCGAAAGCATCGCCAGAGCGGTCAAAAGCACCACGTTCACCACCGCGATGATTGTTGCGAAAGAGACCACTTGGCCCAGGGAGGCGAACTGGCGAAGGTCAAAACCGCCACTTTCGGTGCCGGCTATTTCGCGAAGCAGATCATTCACGCCATCGAAAATTCCGGTGAGATCCAAAACCGTCCAAATGACAATGGCCGCGACAACCGTGACAATACCCAGGGCTACGGACAGGAGGAATGACATCTTCAGCACAGACCAAGGGTCAACCTTACTGACCAGGAGTCTCGCCTTGCGGGCCTTGGCCTTGGGCGCTGGTTTCACCAGACCTGGCCGGGCGCCAGCCGGTTTGGATCCTGAAGTGGCACCCGCTGGACGCTGGGGTGGCCGTGCGGGAGCATTCACGCGGGGCCCGGTGCCGGTCTGTTTGACCGATCCTCCGGCTGCCCGTGGGTTTGAGTTAGGCGAACTCACTCGGTACCTCCATTATCTGGTGACTGTGCTTCCAGCTCAGCCGTCTCTTGTGAGGTCAACGGTACTTCATCGGTTGTTGCCCCTGCGGATTCGATGCTCTCCCCCGTCACGTCAACACCCCCGTCGTCGACCGTGAGTCCCCGTTCACTGTTGCGGGCGACGGCTATGATTCGATCCTTTTTGTCAGGCTTTGCGAAGATGACACCCATCGTGTCCCGGCCCTTGGCTGGCACCCCAGTCACCGCTGAGCGCACCACCTTGCCACCACCCATCACGACCAGGACTTCGTCTTCTTCCTGGACAATCAGGGCACCCACAAGGTCTCCGCGTTCCTCCGCGAGCTTGGCAACCTTGATCCCCAGGCCGCCACGACCCTGTACCCGATACTCCTCAACCTTGGTGCGCTTCGCGAACCCACCCTCGGTCACAATGAAAACGAAGGATTCGTCAGTGACCACGTTGGCGGCCAGTAGTTCATCTTCTTCGCGGAACTTCATTCCGGTGACACCCGAAGTTGCCCGACCCATGGGCCGCAAAGCGTCGTTCGTCGCGGTAAACCGGAGGGACTGACCCTTCCTGGAAACGAGCATCATATCGTCGCTCTCGGAGACCAGCTGCGCGGAGACCAGTTCGTCGCCGTCGCGCAGGTTGATCGCGATCACTCCGGCCGTCCGGTTGGTGTCGTAATCCTCAAGTCTGGTCTTCTTCGCGAGTCCGCGCTTGGTTGCCAACACCAGATAAGGGGACTGCTGGTAATCCCGGAGATCGAGCACCTGTGCAATCGATTCGTCGGGTTGGAACGCCAGCAGATTCGCGACATGCTGACCCTTCGCGTCGCGCCCAGCCTCAACCAACTCGTAAGCCTTCGCCCGATACACCCGTCCCAGGTTGGTGAAGAAAAGTAGCCAGTGGTGGGTGGTAGTGACGAAGAAGTGCTCGACTACGTCGTCGCCGCGTAGTTGTGCTCCCTTGATGCCCTTCCCGCCGCGGGCTTGCTGGCGGTAGTTGTCACTACGGGTCCGCTTCACATAGCCGCCGCGGGTGATGGTGACGACCATCTCCTCTTCAGGGATCAGATCTTCCATGCTCATATCCGAGTCGAAACCCATGAGGATCTCAGTGCGCCGGTCATCGCCATGCTTGTCGACTATTTCGCGGAGCTCAGTGGAGACAATATCCCGTTGCAGTTGCTTCGACGCGAGAATCTTCTGGTACTCGGTTATCTCGGCTTCGAGTTTGGCATGCTGGTCCTGGATCTTCTGACGTTCCAGGGCCGCCAGGCGACGCAGTTGCATATCCAGAATTGCCTGAGCCTGGATTTCATCGATCTCGAGCAAGCCCATGAGCCCGTTGCGGGCATCTTCGACCGTCGAGGATCGTCGGATCAGGGCGATTACCTCATCAAGTGCGTCGAGAGCCTTCAGCAGACCCCGCAGAATATGGGCCGCCTCTTCGGCCTTCCGCAACCGGTACTGGGTGCGCCGGACAATAACCTCAAGCTGGTGGGTCACCCAGTGACGAATGAAGGCATCCAGGCTCAGCGTGCGTGGCACATCGTCGACAATAGCCAGCATGTTCGCGCTGAAGTTGTCCTGCAGCTGGGTGTGTTTGTACAGGTTATTCAGGACCACCTTCGCGACGGCGTCCCGCTTGAGCACAACCACCAACCGCTGGCCGGTGCGGCCCGATGTCTCGTCACGAAGGTCGGCGATACCGTTGACCTTCCCGTCCTTGACCAGGTCGGCAATCTTGATCGCCAGATTGTCGGGGTTTGCCTGGTAGGGCAATTCGGTGACAACCAAACAGGTGCGACCCTGAATTTCCTCGACGTTGACGACAGCCCGCATGGTGATCGACCCACGGCCCGTGCGGTAGGCATCCTCGATGCCCTTATGGCCCAGGATTTGCGCTCCGGTGGGGAAATCCGGTCCTTTTATTCGCAGCAGAAGTTCTTCAAGGAGTTCTTCCTTGGTTGCCTCTGGGTTTTCGAGGTACCACTGGACGCCTGAGGCGACTTCGCGAAGGTTATGCGGTGGGATGTTGGTTGCCATGCCGACGGCGATACCCGACGATCCGTTGACCAGCAGGTTGGGGAACCGTGCCGGAAGGATGGTCGGTTCCTGGTTCTTGCCGTCATAGTTGTCCTGGAAATCGACGGTCTCCTCGTCAATATCCCGGACCATTTCCATGGCGAGCGGTGCCATCTTGGTTTCGGTGTAACGAGGCGCAGCAGCACCATCATTACCCGGCGAACCAAAGTTTCCCTGACCCAGGGCGAGCGGGTACCGCATGGTCCAGTCCTGGATGAGCCGGACCAACGCATCGTAGATGGCCGTATCACCATGCGGGTGGTACTGCCCCATGACCTCGCCCACCACGCGCGCACACTTGTTGAAGGATCGGTCCGGTCGGTAGCCGCCGTCGAACATCGCGTAGAGAACCCGCCGGTGGACGGGCTTCAGCCCGTCACGGACGTCGGGAAGCGCCCGCCCAACAATCACTGCCATCGCATAATCCAGGTACGACCGCTGCATTTCCGTCTGCAGGTCGACTTGCTCTATTCGATCGGAGAGGACCCGTCCTTCGAGGGGGAGATCGGGTGTTTCTTCGTCGCTCATACGTCAGTTCCGTTCAGTTCTAAGTGCCAAGGCGTTGGAGATGGCGATTACCGTCGATCGCCGAAACTCCCTAAATGTCGAGGAATCTAACGTCCTTCGCGTTCTGCTGGATGAAGTTCCGTCGTGATTCAACGTCTTCACCCATCAGGACCGAGAAAATCTGATCCGCTGCGGCCGCATCGTCGACCGTCACCTGAAGCAGGGTGCGATTGTCGGGGTCCATGGTGGTTTCCCAAAGCTCGGTGTAGTTCATCTCCCCGAGCCCCTTGTACCGCTGTACACCGTTGTCCTTGGGCAATCGCTGGTTGTTGGCCAAGCCCATTTTGATGACTTCATCCCTCTCACGGTCGCTGAACACGTAGGAGTGGGTCGCGTTGGACCATTTGATCCTGTAGAGCGGTGGCTGCGCCAGATAGACGTAGCCGTTCTCGATCAGGGGGCGCATATAGCGGAACAACAAGGTCAACAGCAGCGTGGTGATGTGCTGCCCATCAACGTCGGCGTCGGCCATGAGAACGATCTTGTGATAACGCGCCTTGGCGACGTCGAAATCCTCACCGATCCCGGCACCAAAGGCTGTGATCATGGCCTGGACTTCACTGTTCCCTAGCGCACGATCAAGCCTGGCTCGTTCAACGTTGAGGATCTTGCCGCGCAGCGGCAGGATGGCCTGGGTATCGGGGTTACGTCCACGGACGGCCGAACCGCCTGCAGAGTCGCCCTCGACGATGTAGATTTCAGACTTCGATGGGTCCTTCGATTGGCAGTCCTTGAGCTTTCCGGGCATCCCACCGGATTCGAGCAGACCTTTGCGTCGGGTGGATTCACGAGCCTTGCGCGCTGCGAGCCGTGCCTGCGCCGCTTGAATCGATTTGCGGATGACGTCTCTGGCAGGGCCGGGGTTCCGTTCCAACCAGTCGCCCAGCTGATCGGTGACTACGCGCTGGACAAAGCCTTTGGCTTCGGAATTCCCCAGCTTGGTCTTCGTCTGTCCTTCGAACTGTGGTTCGGAGAGCTTCACCGAGATGACCGCGGTCAGTCCTTCTCGAATATCATCACCGGTCAGGTTTTCGTCTTTTTCCTTGATGATGTTCTTGTCTCGCGCGTACCGGTTGATCAATGAAGTCATGGCCGCGCGGAAACCCTCTTCGTGGGTGCCACCCTCGTGCGTATTGATCGTGTTCGCGTAGGTGTGGACACTTTCCGAATAGGCGCTGGTCCACTGCATTGCTACTTCGACTGCGATCTTGCGGTCGGTGTCTTCGGTCTCGAATCCGATGACGTCCTCATGGATGACGTCCACACGCTTTGCCGAGTTCAGGTGATTGACGTAATCAAGCAGCCCGTTCTCGTACATGTAGTCAACCTGGCGGTGCTTCGGCGTATCCTCGCCGGAGGTCCCTGCATCCGACGTTTCAGCGATCTCCTCGGTTTCCACCTCGTCAACCCGTTCGTCGACCAGCATGATCCGAAGCCCCTTGTTGAGGAACGCCATTTGCTGGAAGCGGGCCCTTAGTGTTTCGAAGTCGAACTCCACCGTCTCAAAAATGGAGGCGTCCGGGTAGAACGTCTGGGTGGTTCCCGTTTCGGTGGTTTCAGCTCCACGGCGGAGCTCTCCTACCGGCTTTCCGCCATCAGCGAAGGACTGGTTCCAGACATACCCCTGACGCTTCACCTCGGTTTCCACCCGGGAGGACAAAGCATTGACTACGGAGATGCCTACCCCATGGAGACCGCCAGACACGGCATACCCACCACCACCGAACTTTCCGCCGGCATGCAGGATGGTCATGACGACCTCGACGGTGGGGCGTCCCTCAGTGGGGTGCATATCAACAGGGATGCCACGACCGTTATCAACCACCCGGACACCGCCATCAGCCTGTAGCGTCACCCTGATGGTGTCGCAATACCCGGCAAGAGCCTCATCGACAGAGTTGTCGACCACCTCATTCACCAGATGATGGAGGCCTCGGGGGCCGGTCGAACCGATATACATGCCGGGTCGTTTACGAACCGCTTCAAGACCCTCGAGGACGCTGATATCGCTTGCGTCGTATCCGGTGGTCCCATTTTGGGCTCCTGCAGCGGACTGCGGATTGCCCTGGGTTTTGGCGTCCAGCTCGTTGTCATTAGCCACAGGCGCTGTCGGCTCCTCAAAGGTAGGAATCTGGGTCAAAAAAGCTTCGCTGTTGACACCTGCGGAGCAGGTAACAGATCGAAGGCATCCCCTCAGGAATGCCATTTCCCATCATTCTACCTTGCCGTCGTGGACAATACCTCACTGAACAGGCCTCTAATGGCGAATAAAGCCGCATATAAGCCGTCGGGAGGGCGGCAGCTAAGGCCGGATACCTCCAGCGGGGAGTTCAGGGCCCTACACGGCGTTTACCGAACTGGCAATAGACCCATCCCTCGGAGTCCTACAGGGCCTTATCCATAGGTGTCGCGTGGCCCTCTTCCCTTGACGGACCGGCCACCTTTCCTCCAGTTGGGGGAAGCCGGCCCGAGTACCGAGATGCGGGTGACGACGCCGCTGCCCATCTCGGCATCAAACCTTTGAATTAGCATCGGGCTGATCAATCTGAGCTGTGTAGCCCAGGCAGTAGAGTCACAGCGAACGAGCACGGTACTCCCGTCAAAACTTTCGGGCCTGCAGTGCAATGCAATCTCCGGTCCGACGAGTTCATCCCACCGGGCAAGCACCGAGCCCACCGCCACTGGGGATTTCCACCCGCGTTCACTAAGCAGCCGACTAAAGACATTTCCCAACCCCTCGGGATCACGGCCCGTATAGGTGATGGACCCTGGCGCCCGCCGTTTGGGGCTTGCCACACCACGCCGTCCGGCGGGTAACCGGGTGTTTCCGCGGCTTCGTGAGGCATCGCGGACTCTGTTCAACAATGATTGCGGAGCATCCAGATAGGGTTCCCCGCCCCCAGCCTGATCGTCTTCGGGCGAGTCTTCCGGCACGGTTCCCTCCGGACGAGGGTTCCTAGGTTCCACTACTGACCAGGCCTCCCGGCACCACCTGGAACTGGTGTCCAACTAGGGATTCGGGAATATCATCGCTGACAGCAGCAGTAACCAGGACCTGTTCAGCTCCACCGACGATTGCCGCAAGTTTCTTCCGCCTACTGGCGTCCAACTCAGCGAACACATCGTCGAGAATGAGTACGGGGGTTGCTCCGGGGGTGTGGTCATCCTCAATCAAGAGATAATACGACCCCAGTCTGAGGGCGAGAGCCAGCGACCAGGTTTCACCATGTGAGGCATACCCCTTGGCAACGGTCCCACCGAGCACGAGGTCGACATCATCCCGATGGGGTCCAACGAGCGATATCCCGCGGTCAAGCTCCTTCTTCCGGTGGACCAGAAGCACTGCGATAAATTTCTCAGTCAGTTCTTCCACACTTAATGAACTCAAGGTGTCATCTTCGCTGGCACCCCCGCCGTCGTCGTCGGCTCCCGACAGGGACGACCGGTACGTCGCTACCGCAACCTTGGATCCGTCGGTGAGCTGGTGATATGCCCGCTCCAGATGCGGCTTTAGCTGACTCAGCACGACGAGTCGGGCATGCAATAACCTGGCGCCAGCTTCCGCGAGGTGCTGATCCCATACATCGAGCGTCGCTTCATGGGAGGCAGTGAACTTTCCGCTGGCCCGTGCCGATTTCAGCAATGCATTCCGCTGTTTGAGCACCCGCTCATAGTCGGCGCTAATTCCCGCCCGGTGTGGGAGCAGAGTCACCATCAGATCATCCAGAAATCGCCGCCGGTTGGAAGGATCACCTTTCACCAGTGCAAGGTCTTCTGGCGCAAAAAGTACAGTACGGAGGATGCCAGCCGCGTCGCTCGCCCTGACCGGGTTCGCACGATTTATCCGTGCGCGGTTACTCCGATCAGCGTTGATCTCAACCTCGACGCTGGTGGTTTGGGTTCCGCGAACCAGTCTTCCCCTGACCAGAGCACGCTCCGCGTTGAACGCGATCAGGGGTTTGTCTGAGCTCACCCGGTGCGAGGAAAGAGAAGCGAGATAGCCGATGGCCTCGACGATATTTGTCTTGCCTACGCCGTTGGGACCTACAAAGACTGTTACTCCCGCTTCCAGCGGCACTTCAACCTGGCTGTAGGTGCGGAAGTCCGTCAGGGACAGATGCTGAACGTACATGATGACCCACTCACGCGGATTCCTTAGGGGTGCGTACTGCATGTCCACCAAATTGGTTTCGGAGTGCAGCCACCATCTTCATCGCGGGGGCATCATCCTGGCGGGAGGAAAATCGTGCAAACAGCGCCGCAGTGATGGCGGGAACCGGAATTTCGCTGGCGATAGCTTCCTCTACAGTCCATCGTCCTTCGCCGGAGTCCTCAACATAACCGGCGATCTTACTCAGCTCCGGATCCTCGTCGAGCGCCTTGACCAGCAGGTCAAGCAACCACGATCGGACGACCGTTCCATGTTGCCAGGCCTGGAAGGTGCCATGAACATCCTTGATGATGTCTTTCGCTGCCAACAGTTCATAACCCTCCGCATAAGACTGCATCAGGCCGTATTCGATCCCGTTGTGAACCATTTTTGCGTAGTGCCCAGCGCCTACGTCACCGACGTGCACAAAGCTTTCTTCCCGGAGGCCATCCGGACGTAAGGCGTCGAAGACAGGGAGAGCCCGCTGCACATCGGCGTCGGCTCCGCCCACCATCAGCCCATAGCCATTTTCGAGGCCCCAAACGCCACCGGAAACACCACAGTCGACGAAAGCAATATTCTTTTTCGCAAGCAACGCCGCGTTCTCTTGGTCATCGGTGAAGCGTGAGTTGCCGCCATCAATCACCAGGTCCCCAGGTTCCAGCAGCTCGGCGAGATCGCGGATCACAGATTTGGTGATCTCTCCAGCGGGGACCATCACCCAGATCACGCGCGGTGTCTGGACCGCAGATACCAGACCGTCGAGAGAACCGACGTCTGAAAGATCTGGGTTTCTATCGAATCCGGTAACGGTCAGCCCTTTTCGGCGAAGCCTTTCCCGCATGTTGAAACCCATTTTGCCGAGTCCGATGAGGCCAATGTGCATTTCCGCTTCGCTTCCTGAGGACGGGGACTGGGACCTACCCGACGTTTCTGTGTCGCTGGTGAACTTATCAATTGGCCATTCGGACCGGCATCAGCAGGTATCGGTAGTCCGTACGGTCTTCCCCGGTCGCGTCTTCCTGTGCGGAGATGACCACGGGCTTCGGGGGTGTGGTGAAGGAGAACCGAACAAATTTGCTGTTGAAGGCGCCCAGGCCCTCGCTGAGATAATGCGGGTTGAAAGCGACCGTGATGTCGTCCCCATCCAAGGTGGCCTCGATTGCTTCAGAGGCCTGGGCGTCTTCGCCCGTACCCGCATCGAGGGTCACCTGTCCTGCGCTGAAGGCCATGCGGACAGCGGTATTTCGTTCGGCAACCAGCGAGACCCTGCGAACTGCCTCGACCAGCACACCGGTCTCGACAGTCGCGTGGATGGGTGTGCTTTCCGGGAACAACGCCCGAATCTTGGGGTAGTCGCCATCGACCAAGAGCGATGTAGTTCGGCGTCCCCCGCTTTCAAAGCCGATCAATTCCCGGTCGTTTGAAAGGGCAATGCTCAGATCGCCGGCACTTCCAAGGGTTTTCGCTACTTCGTTGAGTGTTTTGGCCTTTACCAGTGCGCTAGTGGAGATTCCGGGCGTTCTGGGTTTCCAGGACACTTCGCGCAGCGCGAGCCGGTATCGGTCTGTGGCAAGGAGGGTAATCAGGTCATCTTCAATTTCCATCCGCACACCCGTGAGGATGGGCAGTGTGTCATCCCGGCTTGCAGCGATGATGACCTGGGAGACGGCTTGTGAGAAAGCGTCTCCGTCGACAACTCCGCTTACTTCTGGCGGGGTCGGAAGTTCGGGATACTCACCCTCCGGCATTGTTGCCAGGTTGAATCGGCTATTGCGGCAAGTCAACGTCACCTTGGTGCCTTCAGTTTCCACCTCGACAGGGGCCGAAGGAAGGCTACGGCAGATGTCAGCCAAGAGACGCCCGGACACCAGAATGGTCCCCTCTTCAGCTACATCAGCTGGGATCTCGAGCCGCGCAGAAATTTCGTAGTCGAAACTGGCAAGGCTAAGTGTTCCACCGGCTGCCTTAATCAAGAGACCCGACAGCACCGGCACAGGCGGACGGGGGGACAAGGAACGCGCCGTCCAGGTTACGGCCTCAGCTAGAACATCCCGCTCGACTCTGAATTTCACTGAAGGGTGCCGCCTTTCTCAACATAATTCTCGGGAAGATTGCTTGGCCAACGGGGGAAAGGACTCAGCCGGAGGGCAAGGAACTACATTACTCACAGAAAGCTTAGCCTGACTGCCGCCGGGCGGTTTTCGGGAGCTCCGGGTTTGTTTGGCCGGGATCGGAGCGTGGGTGGGTGAGCGGGAAAATGTTATTTGGAAGAACCCTTGGATTTAAGGTTCGTAGTCGTAGTAACACCTGTTGAAACTGTGGATAACTGCCTCACACTACGCAGGTACAGGCAACAGCCTGTTGAGAAGTTGTGTATAGAGAAGCCTTGGAGGCGCGGGGGGTTGTGGGGAAAATCCTTGAAAGTTAGCGGGTCCACAGGCTCTGGGGGGTTGTCCTCATTAACATCGCTGTTGTTCGACCAGTTATCCACAGTTCTATCCACACCTGTTAATACCACTGGTGTAGTTAGGCGTCTTTCCGGCGATGTTTGATCCTGTTGGTCAGTTCGGTGACCTGATTGAAGATTGCGCGGCGTTCGGCCATGAGCTCACGGATCTTCCGGTCGGCGTGGATCACTGTGGTGTGATCGCGACCTCCCAGCTCCTGGCCAATCTTTGGGAGTGACATGTCGGTGAGCTCCCTGCAGAGATACATTGCGATCTGCCGCGCGGTCACGAGAGTCCGGGTACGGGATTTACTGCAGAGCTCCTCCATGCTGATCTGAAAGTAGTCGGCAGTTTGGGCCATGATCACGGCGGAGGTGATCTCTTGAGCGCCGTCGTCGGTGATGAGATCTTTGAGAACCACCTCAGCGAGTGTCACGTCCACTGGTTGACGATTCAGGCTGGCGAAGGCCGTGACGCGAATAAGCGCCCCCTCAAGTTCCCGGATATTGGTGGAGATTTTTGATGCGATGTACTCGAGCACATCGTCTGGAGCGCTCATTCCCTCACTGATCGCCTTCTTTCGGAGAATGGCGATTCTGGTTTCCAACTCCGGTGGCTGAATGTCGGTCAACAGACCCCACTCAAACCGTGATCTCATCCGTTCCTCGAACCCTGAGAGCTGTTTTGGGGGTAGATCTGAGGTGATGACCACTTGCTTGTTGTGATTGTGGAGGGCATTGAAGGTGTGGAAGAACTCTTCCTGGGTGCGGTCCTTACCGGAGAGGAACTGGATGTCGTCAATAAGGAGGATGTCGACGTTCCGGTAAGTCTGTTTGAAGCTTGTGCCCTCGTCATCGCGGATCGAGTTGATGAAGTCGTTGGTGAACTCCTCCGAATTGACGTAGCGCACCCGAATTCCTGTGTAGAGATGCCGGGCGTAATGACCGATGGCATGCAGGAGATGGGTTTTACCGAGCCCTGAGTCGCCGTAGATGAACAAGGGGTTGTAGGCCTTGGCGGGCGCCTCCGCAACAGCTACCGCTGCTGCATGGGCAAACCGGTTGGACGAACCGATCACGAAGGTATCGAAGACATACTTCGGGTTGAGACGACCGAACTCGTGAGAGTTGCTCGGCAGGGTTGGCGCGGGCTTGGCCTCTTCCCTGGCTGGTTCTGCGGTCTGTACTGGCTCGCTCTCGTCAACCTCGACAGGTGTGAGTTCGGGGTCGATAACGAAAGCGCACTGCAAATCCTCACGGAACACTTCCCGCAGCGCCTCGTCCAGGGCAGCCTTCAGGTGGGTCTGGAGAACCTCACGGGTCAGTTCGTTCGGGACTGCGACCAGGAGGGTAGTCCCGATCAACCCTTGAGCCTGGGCCAGTACAACGAATCCTCGCTGTCTGGGCGTGACCCTCTCATCGTGTTCCAGGGTGCGAATGACCTTGCGCCAGGAACTCCCTACATCATTAATCTCGTCCGGGCCCACAAATACCTCTCCACCATGTCCATCGAAAACGGCCCTCATCCACAGAGTTATGCACAGCTGGTGGATAAACGACCCTTGGGCAAGACTAGAGGATGGGTACTGGAGAAGATAGCTGGTCTACGGGGCTGAGCGGGTGTGCTTTAGGGCCCTCGCCGGCCCGTGAGATGGGGCCTTAACCAAGGTTGTCCACAGATTTGTGGATTTAGCCCTCGACCTCTCCCTGCCGCTCGGTTTGACTGGCCTGTGTGCAGTCGCCTAA
Source organism: Arthrobacter sp. Bz4 (assembly GCF_003075455.1). Lineage (GTDB taxonomy): Bacteria > Actinomycetota > Actinomycetes > Actinomycetales > Micrococcaceae > Arthrobacter_D. Next base: position 244,557 of record NZ_QDAE01000002.1, on the reverse strand, counting down.
CGTTATGTAGTCCTATATGTCTGCATTCTGCATGCCTGCGAATTGATCGACGATCAAACAAACCCGCTGGCCTCTGCATCAGCCGCAGATATCAAAACGTCGAATCGCCAGTCTGTTCTTCCCCCTTGTAGCAACGGACCGGACGCATCCTAAGATTGTCTTGGAGTAAATACAGTGAGCAAGCGGACCTTTCAGCCGAATAACCGCCGCCGGGCTAAGAAGCACGGTTTTCGCCTTCGGATGCGCACACGCGCCGGCCGAGCCATCCTTTCAGCGCGCCGCGGCAAAGGCCGCACCGAGCTGTCAGCATAAGCAGCCCCAGCTAGCTTGAAGACGTGGGTTCGCCAGGCGATACATAACGCCACGGCAACCCGGCCGGTTCGGACACTTTGACATGTTGACTCGAATCAACAGGGTCCGAACGGCCTCCGACTTCACCTATACCGTACGTTCCGGCTCCCGCTCTGGGCGCCGGAACTTGGTGTTATATGCGGTAACTACCTCCGCAGATGAACCCAGCAGGTTCGGGTTCATCGTCTCAAAGGGCGTGGGGAACGCAGTGACACGAAACCTCGTTAAGAGGAGACTAAGACAAATGGCTGCGTCAGCCTTATCCCGGCATTCCAGTGGATTGGCGGTGGTGGTTCGAGCGCTGCCGCCTGCCGCTGATGCAACCTGGAGTCAGCTCGCTAGTGACTTCGACCGGGCACTTGATTCGGCATCCAGCAGGAAGAGAGGCAGCACATGACCACGGCTGCCTCTGGCGTTTCGCTGTTCCGTGAATTCCCCGGGAACGCGATGATCGCTGTTTTGAAGGCTTATCGGGTGGTTATTTCCCCGCTATATGGCCAGGTCTGTAGATTTTTCCCCTCCTGCTCCGCCTACGCGCTGGAAGCAGTGACGGTCCATGGAGCGGTCAAGGGCGGCAGTCTTGCCGTTCGTCGGATCTGCCGCTGCCATCCCTGGAACGACGGCGGGGTGGATCACGTGCCTGCCGGCGGAAGATCGTTCCCGGACGGAAAAATACCCAAAATTGTTGTGCTGAATCATCCTGTGATTCCCGCTGATGACGAAAGCCGCTCGGCGGCCTGAGGAGCAAATAGCTATGGACTTCTTCAATACGATCCTCTTCCCGTTCCAGTGGTTGGTGTCGTGGATCATGACGTTCTTCCACGACGGCTTCACCTTCCTCGGCATGGACGCGGCGTCTGGCTGGACCTGGACCCTGTCCATCGTGGGTCTCGTGGTGGTGATCCGTGCGGCCCTCATCCCAGTTTTCGTCAAACAGATTAAAGCTCAGCGCGGCATGCAGGCACTCCAGCCTGATCTGAGGAAACTGCAGAAGAAATACAAGGGTAAAACAGACCAGCTGTCGCGGCAGGCGATGACCCAAGAGCAGATGGCGCTGTATAAGAAGCATGGCACCAACCCGTTCGCGGCCTGTCTCCCCATCCTGATCCAGATGCCGTTCTTCTTTGCACTTTTCACGGTGCTCAACGGTGTGTCCAAGGCATCCGAGACTGGGGAAACAATCGGTGCCATGACCACCGAAGAAGTCCGGCAGTTCGATGACGCATCAATATTCGGCGCACCTCTTTCGTCCACGTTCCTGGGCAGCTTTGGGGACAACGCGAACGTCAGCGTGATCATTCTGTCGGTGATCATGATTTTGGCGATGACCGGGTCACAGTTCATAACGCAAAAACAGATCATGGCGAAGAACATGTCTGAAGAGGCAATGCAAAGCCCCTTTATGCGTCAGCAAAAGCTCATGCTGTACATCCTGCCTTTGGTGTTTGGTATTGGCGGTATCAACTTTCCGATTGGCGTGCTTATTTACTGGACCACGACCAACATCTGGACGATGGCTCAGCAGTTCTATGTGATCCGAAAAATGCCCACTCCAGGGTCGCCTGCGGCGAAGGCGCTTGCCGAGCGACGTGCGAAGAAGGGGCTTCCGATGACCCCCCTGCTTGGCGAGAAGAACGCCGATCCAGCGTCTGAAGAGGTCATTGAGACCAAGGGTCAGCGCACACAGCCCCAGCGTAAGAACAGGAAGAAAAAATGACAGCTGAGAGTGCACCGGCGGACGGCGTGGAAGAAGTGGTCGACTCAGCTGGCGAGGCCGGTGATTCATCGGCAACTATCAGTCGGCTCGAGGATGAGGGTGATGTTGCAGCGGATTACCTGGAGGAGCTACTGGACATCGCCGATATCGACGGAGATATCGACATTGAGGTTCGGAACGGGCGTACCTACATCTCTATCGTCTCCGAGGATCCAGACGGTGGCGCACTAAGCGGTTTGGTTGGAAAAGATGGTGAGGTGTTGGAGGCTCTGCAGGAACTGGCTCGGCTCTCGGTTCTCACATCGACGGACAACCGGTCACGACTGGTGCTCGATATTGACGGGTTCCGTGAGGTGCGGGGCAAAGAGCTACGCACCATTGCGGTGGATGCGGTGAACAAGGCCAAGGAATCGGGCGAGGAGGTCGCCCTGGAGCCTATGTCTGCATATGAGCGCAAGATCGTTCATGATGTGGTCGCGGAGCTCGGCTCGATCAGCGAGTCGGAAGGTGAAGGGTCCGGGCGGCATATCGTTGTCTCACCGGCGGATTCCTAGGAATCCGGGAGTCGAGGCATACCTGATGGTGGAAATTAGTGAATCAGAACTTGCAGCTGCCCGATCAATCTTCGGTGACCGCCTCGGCTTGGCTGAGCGCTTCGTAGAGCATCTGGCGACGACCGGTATTGAACGTGGTCTGCTGGGACCGCGAGAGGTTCCACGGTTATGGAGCCGCCACGTCTTGAATTGTGCAGTGACTGCCGAACTGTTCCCAGCAGGGGCTGTGGTGGCAGATGTCGGCAGCGGTGCCGGATTGCCTGGCATAGCGTTGGCTATCGCCCGCCCCGACTTGTCCTTCACCCTTATCGAGCCACTCGAGCGTCGTGTCACCTGGCTCAATGAGGTAGTCGCCGATCTAGGTCTTGACAATGTCAAGGTGTTTCGCGGACGCGCGGAGGAGGCTGTAGGGAAGGTCTCGGCAACCGTCGTTACTGCTCGGGCCGTATCCGCGCTGGGGGGCCTTGCGACAATGACGATTCCCATTCTGGCTGGAAGCGGTCAGGTGTTGGCGATCAAGGGACAAAGTGCTGCTGAGGAAGTCAAAAAGGCCGCGAAACTGATCCGGAAGCTTGGTGGCCGGAATACCTCTGTAGTACAGGTCGGTGCCGGAGTATTGGACCAACCAACTACGGTCGTCCGTATCACCGTTGGGTAGTCTGCTTACAGCCCCTTCGAATCTTCACCAATAGCGCTTGTCCCGAGGTTCGTTCGAGCCAGTGACCGGTACTCTAGAAGTAGGACCGACCCCGGAATGCTGAAAGCGAGTTATCCTGCGTGACAACAAAAGACGCTGCGAAGCGAAGTCAATCCTTGCTATCAGCAGGGTCGCAGTTAGCTGTCACTCTTGGCGAAATACAACCAGAAGTGTTTGCTGATCCGGCAAATATGGGAATTGTTTCACGTGAAACCACTTTTATGGTGTCCAGTTCCCAGGCGGCACCGGTTCCTGCCCAAACGATTACCCCTAGCGCATCACCAAGGAATGTTATGGACGCGATGGACGACAGCACACCCCTGGCACGGGAGTTGGCCAGCGAGAACCGTCGCAGGGAAAAACTGAGCGGGCGTAGCTTCCCAAACCTAGTGCTACCCGCACGTTGACGGTGAGCAATCAAAAAGGTGGCGTGGGGAAAACCACGACCACTGTCAACATTGCCGCAGCACTCGCGGCAGCGGGCCTGAATGTGCTGGTCATCGATATCGACCCTCAGGGCAATGCATCCACGGCCCTGGGGATTCCGCACCATGCAGAAGTCGACAGTATCTATGACGTGCTCATCGATGACCTCCCCCTCGGGGAAGTCGTAGTCCCGTGTCCTGATGTTCCGAAGCTCCTTTGTGCTCCTGCAACCATCCATCTTGCCGGCGCGGAGATCGAACTGGTATCGCTGGTGGCCAGGGAGCAGCGCCTGCGCCGGGCCATTGACCTCTACTCTCAGGAGCGCGAAGACCGTGGTGACGAACGGTTGGACTATGTCTTTATTGACTGTCCCCCAAGCCTGGGCCTCCTCACGGTAAACGCCTTTGTGGCCGCGAAGGAGGTTCTGATACCAATCCAGTGCGAATATTATGCATTGGAGGGTCTCAGTCAACTGCTGAAGAATATTGAGATGATCCAAAAGCACCTCAATGCTGAGTTAGTGGTATCTACAATCCTGCTGACAATGTATGACGGTAGGACAAACCTTGCAGCGCAGGTGGCTGCGGAGGTGCGAGAGCACTTTCCCAAACAGGTTTTGAAGGCCGTCGTACCGCGTTCGGTCAGGATCTCTGAGGCGCCGAGTTACCAACAGACGGTGATTACTTACGACCCGTCCTCGAGCGGTGCTCTGTCCTACCTTGAAGCAGCTTCGGAAATCGCCCTGCGCGGATAGCTAGCCTCAAGCCGTTTCACCACTTCCCGCAGTAGTGTGGGTATCAATAATCACCCGATGCGGATTGCTCTGCACTTTTGAAGGGACCTGGTCATGGTCGAAAAGCGACGCGGATTGGGACGTGGACTGGGAGCTCTCATTCCAAGCGCCCCGTCGAACGAAGAAACCTCGGGGATAGACTCTGTGACGCCGCGCAGCGGGCGGCCGGCTGATCTGTTTTTCCCATCAGCACCGCCCAGGGAGGAGGCGGAGGATTCCGTCTCGGGGTCTGCGCGTTCACAGCGACCCGCTTCTGGAATCAACAAGGATGCGCTTACGGCCTCTACCCGGGGCTCCAAACGAACGCCTGTGAAGAAAGCCACGCGGGTTCCCAAAAGGGTTGCCAGCGAAAGCGCAGCCGAGGAATCCGGAGAAGATACAGCGGTTGAGGTGCCCCCCGCGGTCGTCGAGTCTACTCCCACCTCGTCTAATCTCACGACCGAAAACATTCCCACTGTCGGTGAACCCTCCGGCCCGCTGGAAGATCAGGTGGTGGAGGTGGAGGACGCTAGCCCTTCTGTAGAGGCGGATTCAGACCGCACTCCGGAGAACGTTTCACGTGAAACAGCACCGCAGCCAGCAGACCCGAATTTGGTCGCGGTGCCTGGCGCGACATTTGCCGAGATCCCCGTGAACCTCATCCACGCGAATCGGAAACAGCCTCGAAGTGTCTTTGACGACGACGAGATGGCCGAACTTGTTAACTCAATTCGCGAAATCGGAGTGCTCCAGCCCATTGTTGTCCGCCCTTCGACGGAGGGTGGGGAACAGCCCTACGAGCTCGTCATGGGTGAACGGCGCTGGCGCGCAACCAGAGAAGCTGGCTTTGCAGTGGTGCCGGCAATCATCCGATCGACGACCGACGACGATCTCCTCAGGGATGCCCTCCTGGAGAACTTGCACCGTAGTCAACTCAATCCACTTGAAGAAGCTGCAGCATATCAGCAATTGCTGGACGATTTTGGTTGTTCTCATGACGAACTCGCAGAACGCATTGGTCGCTCGCGCCCGCAAATATCGAACACCCTCCGTCTGCTGAAGTTGCCACCGCTAGTCCAGAGGCGCCTTGCTGCTGGCGTTATCTCGGCCGGACATGCTCGGGCCTTGCTTGGATTAGGCGATCAGATTGAAATGGAGAAGCTGGCTCAGAAGATCGTCGCTGAGGGATTGTCCGTGCGCACCACGGAAGAGCTCGTCTCAATGAACGATGGGCTGCGCCGCCCGGTGAAGCCGAACACGCCACGCGCCGGAGCCCGGCATGAACGATTGGATTATCTAGCATCCTCCCTCTCAGACCGTCTTGACACCAGCGTCAAGATCACCCTGGGCGCCCGTAAGGGGAAGGTCAGCATCGAATTCGCCAGCGTCGACGACCTCAACCGCATTATGGGAGTTCTCGGTACCTCGGGGGCCTCCTAGGCCGAGATATCCGGGCTAGATATGCGCTGTTTCACGTGAAACATGTCAGCAAGGCGGTAAAGGTTGCCCAACAGAGTTGGATGTTTCGGGTAGTGCCTTGGGAATTGGGTTAGAAAAATCAAGAGATCTCCATCTGGGCGGGGCAAGACTCTGTGTGTCTCAGTGCCAATTTGCCCCCAAAATGTAGCCAGGACTTTCAGATATCAGGCGTGACAGGCCCCCTTTTGTGCAGTGGACCTCATGGACGGGCTGGATACATAGATCCGCAGGGCGGCAGGTTTCACGTGAAACAGGTCAGATTAGCCATGGTTGCCGTGTGCTGTCCATAACCTTGCTGAATCGGTAGCACTTTGCCCCTATTGTGAGCGCTGTTGTACAACGTTGCTGGTCCGGGGCAGGAATCTTCGGTTTCACGTGAAACAGCCGTCCTTTAGTCACCGATAGGCTGCACATTCGGCAGCTTCTCCCGGACTGAGACACAGAACATGAGGGTGTTCTTGTTGTGTTCGAAGCTGCCCTAGTCCAATTCGATCCACAACCAGCCGAATAGTGGGCAATGGTCATCATACGACAACTTCACGCCTCATCTCTGGCCGCGTTCGCATTCGCCGACAGTTCTTCCGCCCTGATGCAGCGTCTAGCGTTTCTGAATTGACTCCCGGTCACTTCGCTCCGAGCGCTCTGGAGTACCAAGGCGCCGCACGGTGTCGTTTCACGTGAAACGACCGTCCCCTCCGACGTTTCACGTGGACGGCAGCTAGCGAGAAGTGAGGTCTAGACGAGAAGCCCCAGAGGGTCCTTCCCCAGGGGGGAAACACAACTGCCGTAAGGGTCCCTAATATTGCCCTGCGGTTCTCCCCACACCTGACGGGATTGTTGTACCTACCCGGTGCACTGGGTTCCGCGCAGGCCGAAAGTTGCTTATCAGCGACACCTGGGGTCGCCACGCTAGCGGGAGTTCCATCATGGCTAGGGTTTCTGGCGGTTTCTGGCAGCTGGCGCCCCTTTGACTCCTATTTAGCCTGTAGCTGGCAGAGAAGATGTTTCACGTGGAACAATTGTCTTCCGGCCTGGGATGCGCAGGCTGGGTCACAACTTCGAATACGAACCAACTCAGGGACGACTGGTAGCGAGGTTTCCATGGTCGGATCTTCCCACCCCGCGTGGGAAGACATACTCGGATCGCATCGGTTCCTTCGTGATCTTTGCAGTCTTAGGAGAGCGGCGAACTCGACTTGAGCGTCCCCGCGTCAGTATCCATCCGTATTCCACCAAAAGACGGTTATTCAGCAACATTCAGTCCACTTGAGGGCGCCGCGCTAGCTATAAGGGTCGATCTACGGGTATCCGGTCGTTGCTGCACTAGCAACGACGCTTTCCGGCGTCCCGTGTGGGCCCGCCTTTCCGATGCACGGGACCGGACTGGATCCTGGCAGCAGGCATCCACTTATGCGGCATGACACGAGGCCTTCCACAGAACCGAACGTTTCACGTGGAACATTGTGGACGCCACCAAAGAATCCCGAGCCGTGACTAGTATCTGTGGTGACCTGAGTGAAGCTAGCAGTCAGCTGAAAGGTCACGGAGTCTGGTTGGAGATGTCACCCCGCGAGGCCGGAGATGTTGTGCGGAAGGCGGGGCCTGAGGTGTTTAGTTCCAGTGCCACGCGCGGGTCTAAGAGACCGGTCGATGCGGACCCGTTTGTCTCCACGGGACGCGGAGTGAGATTTCGCGTCGCGGCGCGGCACGGATCCGTTGATAGCATCTTTTGGCTACGAGAAGTCATGGGGTGGAAGGATGCCGGTCTACTTCGCTGCTGCAAGTACATTTCCTACGGGCTGCACCATATTGATCATCACGCAGCGTCCTTCAGGGTCGGCCATGTCAGTCCGACCACGTGACGTGCCTCGGCTGAAAGTCCTGCCAAGATGAGGCTATGGCTCCGGGGTCCAATTCAGTTTCACGTGAAACAGTCAGCAGGCGTGAAAAGGGCCACCACTTCGTACAGAAGTGATGGCCCCTGGAAAGAGGTGCAGGTTCGAAACGCTTCCTACTTCAGGAAGTCAGCGAATTCCTGCTCCAAAACCTGCTTTGGCTTAGCACCGATGGATTGTGCTGCAACTACGCCGTCCTTGAACACATAGACGGCCGGGATCGAAGTGATTCCATACTTCGCAGCGGTAGCCGGATTATCATCGACGTTGAGTTTGACGACATCAACCTTTTCCGAATGTTCTCCGGCAATTTCGTCGAGAATAGGCGACAACTTACGGCACGGTCCACACCATTCGGCCCAGAAGTCGACGAGCACTGGCTTTGTTGATTTCAATACATCGGCGTCGAAGGACGCGTCGGTGACTTCTCTTGCAGTCATAGCTACTCTCCTTGGGTGGTGCTGGATACGTGGGCATCTTCAGAGACCTGTTCGGCTGGCGGTGTTGGTACTTCCGCCGCCGTCTCAACCGAGTCCCCGAGGTCAGCGAGGTAATGCTCTACGTCAATTGCCGCAACACATCCTGAACCGGAGGCAGTGATGGCTTGGCGGTAGGTAGGGTCGATCACGTCGCCCGCGGCAAATACCCCGGGTATGGAGGTCTTGGATGTGCGGCCCTGGACAGCGATGGTGCCTTCTGTCGTGAGCTCGAGCACTCCCCGTACCAGGTCCACCCTAGGGTCGTTGCCGATAGCAACGAAAACCCCGGTGACCGGGAGATGCTGGGTTGAGTCGTCTACAGTGCTAGCCAGGCGCAAACCCGTTACCTTGGAGTCGCCGTCGATCCCCACAACCTCGGAGTTCCAGATGAAGCGGATCTTCTCGTGGCTCAATGCCCGATCCTGCATGATCTTGGATGCACGAAGCGAGTCCCGCCTGTGGACCACTGTGACGGAGCGAGCAAATTTCGTCAGGAAAAGGGCCTCCTCCATTGCGGAGTCACCCCCGCCAATCACTGCAATGTCCTGGTCCCTGAAGAAGAACCCGTCACAGGTTGCACACCAGCTGACGCCGTGCCCTGAAAGACGCTTCTCATCCTCAAGCCCGAGTTCACGATACTCGGAACCGGTAGACACAATGATGGATCGCGCGCTGAAAGTCTCACCTGTGCCGATGGTGACCGTCTTGACCGCGCCGGAGAGCTCAAGCGACGTCACATCTTCGAACAGTATCTCTGTGCCGAACCGTACGGCCTGCTTTTCGAACTGCTCCATCAGATCCGGTCCCATGACACCTTCAGGGAAGCCGGGATAGTTTTCCACATCCGTGGTGTTCATCAGTTCACCGCCGGCTTTGACGGAACTGGCAATCATCAGAGGCGCCAGATTCGCCCGGGCGGTGTACACGGCGGCTGTGTATCCGGCCGGTCCTGAGCCCACAATGATCACATCGTGGATCTTCTGTGGATCGGTGCTGCTGGTTCCGGTTGTGCCGGTTTCTATAGTCACGGGTTTGGTAGACCTTCCTTTGTTGACACCACTACAGGAGCCTGGGGCCCGGCTGAGCGGTCATTTATAAGAACCGCGTCAGGGTCAAGCTTATTCCGTCCGCGAAGCGCACCGCTCAACAAAAGGTGAAGTTTAGGAGACGCTGATCTCCGCTATCCGGACGCCCCAGGGGAAGATGGCCTGAACGTTGGTCAAACGCGGAAGCTGGGTGAGGTTGACAATGACGTACTGAGCGGTGGCGGGCTCGCCCTCCGCGCCTGGTGGGACAGGGATGTTGATTGTCGGCCCGGTGAAGGAGCTTTGCGCAATCTGATCTGCGCCGTCGAGGGTCGGCTCATCATTGAGGAGGACAGTGAAACTGCCACCGGAGCCGTTGAGTTGCTCGATCTGGATCTGGCTGATTGTCGACTCCTCTTCGAGTTCGACGACAAGAGCCATGTTCTGGGCCAAGCCGCCAAAAGTCTCGTTCGCGAAGACGAGGGAGCCCCAGAAACTGCCAGGATTACCATCGATAATCAGGGGAAGGTCCGCGTCAGTTTCGGCGTTCAACTCTGCATTATCGGGGACGAGGCGTGTCACATTCGCGGGGACTGGCTCAACTGCTTCCACCGTTGGTTCTGGAGTTTCCTCAGGGCCTTCGGCAGGGGTGGTTGCGACGTCGTCGGTCGGTTCCTCTTCCACCTGGGCGGTGGTGGTCTCGGCGCCCGCTAGGGGATCAGGCGAAAAGTAGTTGCTGAGCTGGTTGACGGCCAGGGCAACGACGGTCACCAGGATGATCGCGAGCACCACTCCGACGAGGACCCGGGTGTACTTCGGGTTGTTTCCCTCGTCATCGTCCTCAGCTGTGTCGTATTCGTCGTAATCTTCAGGTGCTCCGCCACCGGAGGCGGCTGCAGCAGGAAAGTGTGACGCGGCCCGGCCGGAATCGTCTGTCCGTTTTGTATCGGCGTCGTAGTCGCTCTCTGACCAGAGGGACACCTTGGGCTGGTCGCTGCCACGGGGCGCAGATGCCGGCGGCGGAGGAACCGCTGACGAAGCGGACGCCGGGTTGGCTGAGGCGGGGGTGGCAGCGTCAGCGCCGGAGGCTCCCGCAGTGACACCCGCAGCGCCAGCAGCCGCGGCACCCTTGCCGAACTTCGGCAGCCGGGCCTTCGGCAGGCGGGACTTCTTTTCGGGCTGGTCGTCGTCGTAGTAGTCGTAATCGTCGTCGTCATCGTAAGTCTCGGGTTCGGTGGAGCGGGGCCCGCCGAAGATTTCCGATCCAAGGGTATCGGTGAAAAATGGTTCGACAAACGGTGCATCCTGAGGGACAACGAGATCCAACAAGTCGGCTGGGGAGGCACGGTTGGTGACCAGATAGGTGCTCTCGTCGGTGACGCCCAGATCAAGGACCTGGATGTTCCCCGCCCGTTCACCAGTGGCCACTTCACGGGCGGTAGCGGCTATTTGGCTGGCGTTGGAAGCTGAAGCGACCAGGATGCTGACTGGCCGATTCAATACCTGGTCCATACCGTCGAGCACGAGGTCCCGGTCAGCAGAAGCCAGTACGTAGGCGGTGACCTTGTAGCGGCCTCCCAATACTGATCCGACGTCTACTGGTTGTGGCACGTGTTCCTCCCGTGGAATGAATGGATTCTCGGGCGACGAACAGCATCCTGTTCAGCGCGTGAAGTCAATTGCAGATGATTCCCACCAATGCTACCGGTCAGTACCGTGGATCCGCGGGTTTTCGGCTCGCATGCCGGTGCCGAGTTCACTTGGTGCGAGTGAATCGGGACAAGAGGGGAGCCAGGAAGTCATCCAGCTCCCTAATGCGCAGAACCTTGAGCATGAGCAGGTAGACAAGCGCCATCAGCGTGCCACAAACGGCGAGCACGCTGAAGGCGGCCAGGACCGATTGCCAGACAAAGCCTTCGATGCTGTAGCCACCGAAAAGCCAGAGCGCCCCGGTACCAACTGCAGCGGACGCCATCCCGGCGAGGACAAGCCGAACATGGACATCGTAGACGCGGCCCGCACCGTAAGAGCCGATCTTGCGCACCAGGAACGTGTGGCTGACGACGACGGCGATGATGTTGCCCAGCGAGTAGCTGACAGCCAGCAGTGGGACAATGTATTCCGGCGCAAAAGTCCCGGATATCAGTGCCAACGCCACCCCGATTACAGACAGGATGAGCTGGATGCGTAGCGGAGTCACGGCGTCCTCGGCCGCGTAGAAGACCCGGTTCAGGAAGAAGTTGGCACTGAGGAAAGGTGCCCCGATGGCCAGCAGGGAAATGAGCACGGCGTTGAGTGCTCCGTCCGGTCGGATCCCACCCGAGAACAGCATCCCCAGTGGTACTGCCAGCGCCAGGAGAACTGCCGCACCGAAAACTGTTGCTACCCCCATAATGCGAAGGCCACGTGACAGTGTCTCCTTGATTAGGGCCAAATCGTTGCGACTATGGGCCGCCGCCAGCTGATTGAACATCACCGTGGCGATAGAGAGGGCGATCACGGAATGGGGCAGGACGTACACCATTGTTCCGATGTCAAGGTTGAAGGGTCCCGCAATCTGCTGCGGCGGCACCCTGGCGAGATAGTCCGGCCGTGCTTCGGCGGCAATTGAGGCAACACGGATGTTGACCAGGTACAAGCCGTTGCCTACCAGCATGGTGATGATGGTGATGGAAGCCAGTTTGCCGGTGCGACCCAATCCCACCCCCCGCCACCCGAATGTTGGCTTGAGGCCCAGCCCGAGCCTCTTCAGCGGCCAGAAGAGAACCAATGCCTGAATGATGATCCCGAGAGTGGTACCTCCCGCGAGCAGCAGTGTCTGGGACGAGGTCCACGAGTCCGGTGTGTGCGAGCTGTCGAGTTGCGAGCCCATCAAAACAATGAAAGACACCAGCGCAGCAATTGACACGATATTGTTTGCGACCGGCGCCCACATATAGGGGCCAAAGGAGCCATTGGCGTTGAGGACCTGACCGATAATCGCGTAGAGGCCATAGAAAAAAATCTGTGGGAGGCACCAATACGCAAAAATGGTGGCTAGCGCCAGACGCTCACCCGAAAAGTCGGTGACCAGGGTCATGATCAGGGGTGCGGCGAGAGTGACCAAAGCAGTCAGGACCAGGAGGACTATGACAGCGAGGGTAATGAGGCGACTGATGAAGTCGGCTCCCCGATCAGGGTTTTGCGTAGCTTTAATAATCTGCGGCACCAGGACGGCGTTGAACACCCCGCCGGCAACCATGAGATAGATGAAATTCGGCAGGCTATTGGCTATGGAGAATGCATCCACCACCCCGCCGGAGGCGCCGAGCGCCGTCGCAAGGAGGGCCACCCGGACCAGTCCGAGCACTCGGGACACAAGGGTTCCCGCCGCCATGATGGCGCTCGAGCGCGCTGTTGTATCCGGGGCTTCAGTGGAAGAGTGCGCGCCGTCGTCGGCTGAGGTGGCAGCAGTGTCGCCAGATTGACTTGCGCGGCGGCTGGGCAGTACCCCAGCGTCCTGCACGGGGAGGGAGGCTGTGTTTGAGTCCGACATCGTTGTCTATCGTCTCACCACTGGCCCCGTGGCGATAACGCGGACTTACAGGTAGTCCGGGAGGACTTCCCGGGCCAGGTCAGCGATGCGGCGCTCATTGGGGAAGGAGAGCTTCTTTCCCAGCTCAGCCAGGGGAACCCACGCCACATCGACTGCTTCGTGGTCCGGGTCATTCTCGATGGTGAGCCGGCCACCAGTGGAGATCAGGAGATAGTGGTGAACTGTTTTATGAACGCGGTGCCCACTGACGGTGAACCAGTAATCGATACTGCCCAAGGCAGTAAGAATGCGGCCCTTGATGCCGGTTTCTTCCTCGATTTCCCGCACCGCAGCTTCGGAATTGTTTTCTCTACCTTCGGGATGACCTTTCGGAAGGCACCACTCGAGTCGGCCGCCACGGTTCAGCCGGGCAATGATCGCTACGTTGAGCTGGTCATCGGAGGTATCGACCACTATGCCGCCTGCTGACACTTCCTCGACGGTCGGCAGCGACTGGTGGACCTGGGGCGCGCCAGCACTGCCCATTGACACTGTCAACGGGGTCCGCTTGGGTGCGCTTGGAACAGGACGGTCCATGCAGTCCACTCTAACGATCTTTCGCTTCGGTTGATGACGATCCATAAGCTCCGCCGTCCTGCTGGGCCGGTACCCGCGTGTCGGCCGTCCCCGGCCACGGCCGCCCCCATAGTGGAATTTGCCGTGGCATCTGGCACCCTTTAAGCACTATGGTGCACCTGTTAGACAACTCAACCCTTACCGCTCCGCTCCCCCCGGTTGTTGCCGAATTGGGACGGCTCTTCGTTGCCGCCGGACATGAACTGTCGCTGGTGGGCGGGCCTGTCCGCGACCTCTTCCTGCACCGCACCTCCCCGGATCTCGACTTCACCAGTAACGCCACACCGGACCAGACCCTGAATGTCATCCGCGGGTGGGCCGATTCCTACTGGGAGATCGGCAGAGATTTCGGCACTATCGGACTCCGTAAGGGCGGCTTCATGATCGAGGTGACCACCTATCGGGCGGAGGCTTACGACCCCGCGTCCCGTAAACCGGTTGTCGCTTTCGGGGACACCCTGGAGGATGATCTGCTGCGCCGTGACTTCACCATCAACTCCATGGCGCTCCGGCTTCCATCGATGGAGCTGGTGGATCCCTATGGGGGCCTCCGGGATCTGAAGGCGGGGGTGCTGCGGACCCCCGGGGCGCCGTCGTCGTCGTTCTCGGATGACCCCCTGCGCATGATGCGGGCCGCACGCTTCGCCTCCCAACTGGGGGTCGAGGTGGCCCCTGAGGTGTCCGAGGCGATGGCTTCCATGGCCCAACGCATCACCATCATCTCCGCCGAGCGGGTCCGCGACGAACTGGTGAAACTGGTCCTGGGGGACGCACCTCAACGGGGCATTGACCTGATGGTGGAAAGCGGGTTGGCCGACTACGTGCTTCCCGAGGTGGCGGCGTTGCGTCTGGAAATCGATGAGCATCACCGTCACAAGGATGTCTACCAGCACTCGTTGACTGTGCTCGAGCAAGCCTGCCGCCTGGAGACGGGCGCCGACGGGACCGTCCCCGGGCCTGACTTCGTGCTGCGGTTTGCTGCGTTGATGCACGACGTCGGCAAACCCGCCACCCGTAAATTTGAGCCCTCCGGGGCGGTCAGCTTCCGGCACCATGACATGGTGGGATCCAAGCTCACCGCAAAACGGATGAAAGCCCTGCGGTTCGACAACGACTCGATCAAGGCTGTGTCGCGGCTGGTGGAGCTGCACATGCGGTTCTACGGCTACGGGGAGGCCGGTTGGTCCGACTCCGCGGTGCGCCGGTACGTCAACGATGCGGGGAGTCTGCTGGAACGGCTGCACCGGCTGACGCGTTCGGACGTCACCACCCGGAATCAGCGTAAGGCAGAGCGGTTGGCCTTCGCCTACGACGACCTGGAAGCGCGAATCGAGGCGCTGGCCGAACAGGAGGAACTGGAATCCATTCGCCCGGACCTCGACGGAGCGCAGATCATGGGACTACTGAACATCAAACCCGGCCCGGTGGTTGGCCGGGCGTACCGATTCCTGTTGGAGGAACGTATGGAACATGGACCTCAGTCGGCCGAAGAAGCCGAGGCGTTGCTCCGCACCTGGTGGGCGTTACAACCAGAGTCGGCGACACCATGAGCCTCTCCGGCGCAGCCTCACCAGACCTGACCCCAGCAGGAACTCCACTACCGCACCTCTGGCTGATGCGGCACGGGGAAACCGAGTGGTCCCGGGACGGCAACTACACGGGCCTCACCGACCTTCCCTTGACCGCCAGCGGGGAAAAGCAGGCGGTCGACGCTGCACGGCACCTCAAAGGGATCACGTTCGACGCTGTTTTGTCCTCACCGTTGCAGCGCGCGGTCCGGACCGCGCATTTGGCGGGCTTTCCTGATCCGGAGATTCTTCCGCATGCGCACGAGTGGGATTACGGCGACAACGAAGGACGCAACAGCGCCACGGTTCGCGCGGAGAATCCCGGGTACCTGATCTGGAATGACGGAGTGCCGAACGGTGAAACCCTCGCCCAGGTTGCTGGGCGCGCTGACCGGATCATCTCAACGGTCCAGGCCGGCTGCGGCACCCCAGCAGACCAGGATCCTTCCGCGCACCCGGTGCGTAACGTTTTGCTTGTCGCGCACGGGCACTTCCTGCGGGTGGTCGCCGCGCGGTGGCTGGAGATGGATCCCGGCCAGGGCCGACGGTTCGTCCTCGGTACTGCGGCGGTGTGCGCACTGGGATGGGATAAGCGGACACCCGCCATTGTGCACTGGAATCTCTGACACCCGACTCAAGCCGTCCGGTGGGTGAACCTGTCAGGCTGGAGGGTGCCGTTCCTGCGGCGAATAGGTAACGCGTCTTAGCAGCGCCTCCATTGGGCCGATGCCAAACCGCGATAACCAAAGTCGGCTCAGCACCACCTGGGCACCAAACAGGACGACGACGACCATCATCACCCAGGCGGGCGGCAAGACATTGGTCAGCCCCAGCCCAACACCGGTGAACACGATCACGAGCACCAGCGACTGGCCCAGATAGTTGGTCAACGCCATTCGTCCCGCCGGAGCCAGCGCGCCCAGGACGTTTTGTCCTGGCGGGGAACGAAAAGCCAACAACAACAAACACACGTACCCGGTTGTCTGGAGGGGCGCGGTCAACGTGGTGATGCCGGTCGATACAAGGGAAAAGCGGTCGTGGTCGGCGTAATACAGCAAGGCGGACTGGGCCCCAGCGGCGAGCAGCCCAATCGGCAGACAGACGATGGCAATCCGGCGCAGCGTTGAACTGCTCAGGGGTCGCTCAAGTATCCCTTTCCGGGCGGCGGCGAGACCCAGAAGGAACATCGCCAGGGACAGGGGCCCCTGGAAAAGCATCACTGAGGGAAGGGCGATGAGATAGTTTTCCACATTCGCTGCCAGGGCTGATCCCGGACTTTCTGTGAGGGCCGCAACGCTCGGGGCGGGGATCACGCCGTCGTCGACTGGATTGTTGACAGTAGCGACGAAGGCTCCCACCAGGGTCAACAGCAGTGACATGCCCACGGTAATACCGGCCGCGATCAGGACGGACATCCGCGCTCGGATGGTCCGCAAACTGAACAGCACCACCCCCATCACTGCATAGGTCAACAGGATGTCGCCGAAAAACAGCAGGAAGCCATGAGCCAGCCCGAGCATCGCGAGCCCCGCCAAACGGCGCAGCATGCGAGGCCCCAATGGCACTCCCGCCCGGGCGGCGGCCCGCTCCTGCAGGGCGAAGCCGTACCCGAAGAGAAACGCGAACAGTATGTAGAACTTGCCTTCGAACAGCATCGTCACGAGGAACCGGACTGCAATGTCCGACGGCGAAGAATGGTCGGGGCTGATGTCTCCGGCGAACGCCCAGGGGTCGGCGAAGAACCAGATATTCACTGTCAGTATGCCGAAAAGCGCGAAGGCGCGCAGCCCGTCGAGCTCTCGGAGCCTATCCACGACTGCCCCCATCTCACTGGTCAGGACCTGCAGTCGCAGGATGCTGTCAGCCTAGCCGGGACGCGCCCACCGGGCTGAAGACGGGGCTGGCTCCCTGGAAGTTCCGGGGTGGGCAAAACATTTGAGAATTGTCAGTCAAAAGCCTAGGCGATCACCGTCCCGTGCGGTAGCTTTGATTTGTGCCATTGGGAGTTCTCAATCGAGTGATCGCTTGATGAATTTCGGCACTGTCTCTATTGGCGCACTAGATGAAAGGGAGGTGGGAACTGTGAATACAAAGCTACGCCGATCGTTTACCGCGTACACCAGTCCGGCCTCCGTTGCTGCGCATTAGCTAGCTGCTGATTCGGTTGCCCTCCCACCTGGCGGGAGGCGACCCATCTTCGGTACCCCTTTTGATGCTCAGGCGGTTTCCGCCGCCCTGCTGCGTGCGCTGTTTGCCCGCCCTCCTCGATTGAGGATTCCCTTTGCACCATCAAATTCAGGAGACCCCTGTGTCCACTTTGCTGACCAGTTCCACTTCCCCTGCCGTCTCACCAGTTACCCCCGGCAACTCCATCCGGGCGCATGGCGAATTCATCATGGCTGGCAATCTCACCGCCACCGGGGATCCGGAAACTGGTATACCCGATTCGCCAATCACAGTCATGCCCAACTATGCCTCTCGAGAGGAGGTGCAAATCATGTTGAAGAAGCTCAGGGACAGTGTGTCCCTGTGGAAACGAATACCCGAGCCACCCCCGCCTGTCGCGAGGGACACGGTTGACCGTCTTGTCCTGCCGCAGCACACCATGTACGTCAAGTAGCTGGTTCATCCACGCTGCGAATGGCCCGGTTCTGACCTTGTTGACCACCCGCGAAGGAGGATCTGATGCAAGTCATTAGTCCCACCAATCGAGAAGCCCGCGCTTCCCAGCGCGGGCTTCCGCCTTTAACGGGCGCGAATATTCGGCTCTCTGCAGCCTGACACGGAATGTGCAGCCTGCACGGCACGTTATATGGTCAGTAGCGGCGGCAAAACGTCAGACAATTCAAGCGCTCGACAAGTTCGAGAGCAATCAGGGGAGAGGAGATCTTATGCCTCCGGTAAAGCGTGTGGCGATGCTCTCCCTGCACACCTCCCCGCTGGATCAGCCGGGGGCCGGCGACGCCGGTGGAATGAATGTTTATGTGCGTTCCCTGGCCCTGGAATTGGCTCGTGTTGGAATTGACGTCGAAATCTTCACCCGTGCAGCCTCCGAAGGGCAACCGCACTCCGAGGAATTCGCGCCGGGGGTCATCGTCAGACACCTTCGGGCGGGACCGCAGCGTAAGGTACCCAAGGAACAACTGCCGGGCCTGTCCGAATCGTTCACCGATGCTATCGCCGAGGTGACCGACCTCCTGGCGGATGGCCACTTCGACGTCATCCACTCCCACTACTGGGTTTCCGGAAGTGTCGGTCTTACCGTCGGGGCCAGTCTCAACCTTCCCCTGGTGCACTCGATGCACACCATGGCACGCGTCAAGAACATTCGCCTGCACGCTGGTGGTACACCCGAGCCGGATGTCCGGGTTGCCGGGGAACAGGCGATTGTCGATGGCGCCTCCCGCCTGATCGCCAACACTTCCACCGAGGCAGCTGAGCTGGAATCCCTGTACGGTGCTGCACCCGAAAGAGTGGACATCGTGGCGCCCGGCGTTGATCTTGAGACGTTCAACCCCGAGTCACGCACCGAATCCCGGGCATCCCTCAATTTCGCGCCTGACGCTTTTCACGTGGTATTCGCGGGACGAATCCAGAAACTGAAGGGACCGCAGGTGCTGGTCGCGGCCGCCGCCGACCTCGCGGCACGTCGCCCGGACATCCCGTTGCAGCTCAGCATTCTGGGCTCGGGCAGCGGCGCGGAGGCACTGCGGTTGCAGCCCCTCATTGACGACGTCGGGCTCCAGGACAGGGTGAGACTCTACCCGCCAGTCCAGGCGAACCAGCTGGCCCATTGGTTCCGAGCGGCGGACCTCGTGGCGATGCCCTCCTTCACTGAATCATTCGGGCTGGTGGCGCTCGAGGCGCAGGCGTGCGGCACCCCGGTGCTAGCCGCCAATGTGGGGGGCCTGCCGCAGGCCATCAGCGACGGCCGGACCGGCACCCTGGTCAACGGTCACACCCCTGAGCTGTGGTCAGCTGCACTGGAAACCATGTACGACGACGCCGCGACCCGCGCGTCACTTGGCAGGGGCGCCGCTATTCACGCCCTTGCTTTCGGGTGGCAGCGTACCGCGCTCCTGACAGCGCAAAGCTACCGCACCGCCGTCGAGCGGTTCGAAGAAGCCGCAGCGCGCTGATAGTCCCGGCGGCATTTGCCCGCAAACGAGTTCACCTAGGATGGTTCTGTGAACTCCACCGAACTTGCTGCCTACCTTGACTCTGTCCAAATCACTGGAGCGGTAGCCACCCCGCGTGAAGACAATCTGCGGCACATGCAGCTATTCCTCGAGGGCAGCGAACACCTCGAGTTTGGTGTCCGCACCACCCGCCCATGGAACTTCGATGAGGTTTTCGAGCTGATGAGTGACCGGGTAGGGATCAGCCCGAACCGTAACCACGTGATGGGGCAGGACACCATCGACTCGGCCCGGTGCGTGGCCGCGCTGGACCGGTTTGGGTCCGTTTTCGGAGCCGCTGTGGCGGCCAGGCATCGCATCCTCTTCGCAACCGGGCACCCTGCAGGCCTGCTCCCGGTGCATGCGGCCCTGGCCGCTGCGGCCCGCCGGGCCGGGGCAACGGTGGTCGAGGTACCCGAGGGGCAACAGTTCAGGCAGGGTGACATCCGGCAACTTTTCGGGGTCCTGGTCTGGCATCAGCACGGCGGGCTGGCGCACACTCATTCGCCGGAACCAATGCAGCTTAGCCTCGAACTGCTCGCGGAACTCGGCGAGCCAACCCCTGACCTGGTGGTGGCCGACCACGGCTGGGCTGGGTTCGCCGCCAGCGCAGGAATCCCCGCGGTGGGGTTTGCCGACTGCAATGACCCGGGATTGTTCGTCTCCGAGGCAGAGGGGCAACTCAAAGTAGCGGTTCCCCTTGACGACAACGTGTCCCCAGGGCTCTACGAACCCATGATCGCCTACCTGTTGCGGCGGTCCGGGCTCAGCTGAATCGCGGATGCCGCTGGTAGATTTGACGCTGTGCCCAGACCCGCGGCACCTTATGGGACTCACTCCCGACGCGCCACAAGCCCAGAGGACTGTTGACAATGAAGTCTTTGCCCACCCCAACGAGCGACCTGGAAGTCGCCCGTAACGCAGCCATCCAACCCATAGACGACATTGCTGCCAAAGCTGGCATACCGGCCGCAGCACTCGAACACTACGGTCGGTACAAGGCCAAGATCGATACGGCAAAGCTGCTTCCAAACCCCGGGAAGCCCGCCGGCAAAGTGGTTCTGGTGACCGCAATGAGCCCCACGCCCGCCGGTGAAGGAAAGTCGACCTGCACGGTTGGCCTGGCGGACTCTTTGGCACGAAGCGGACGTAATGTCATGATCGCTTTGCGGGAACCATCCCTCGGGCCGATCCTGGGCATGAAGGGTGGCGCCACCGGGGGCGGCTATTCGCAGGTCCTACCGATGGAGGACATCAACCTGCACTTCACGGGTGACTTCCACGCGGTCACCAGCGCCAACAACGCATTGATGGCGCTGGTGGACAACCATATTTACCAGGGCAACCAGCTGAACATCGACCCGCGACGGATCACCTTCAAGCGGGTCCTGGACATGAATGACAGGGCCCTGCGCGAGGTGGTGATTGGGTTGGGTGGGCCAACACAGGGCACCCCCCGACAGGACGGCTTCGACATCACGGTTGCGTCAGAGATTATGGCGGTGTTCTGTCTCGCCTCTGATCTGCAGGACCTCAAGCACCGGCTGGCGAAAATCACGTTCGGTTACACCTTCGACCGTAAACCAGTGACGGTGGGGGATCTCGGCGTGGAGGGCGCGTTGACCCTGCTCCTGCGGGATGCGATTAAACCGAACCTCGTCCAGAGCATTGCCGGTACGCCCGCCCTCGTCCACGGTGGCCCGTTCGCCAACATCGCACACGGCTGCAACTCGGTCATCGCCACGAGCGCTGCCCGCCAACTCGCCGACATCGTGGTCACTGAGGCTGGGTTTGGCGCCGATCTGGGTGCCGAGAAGTTCATGGACATCAAGGCGCGGTACGCGGACGTGGCGCCGGCCGCCGTCGTCATCGTCGCCACCATCCGTGCCCTGAAGATGCACGGCGGTGTGGCCAAGACCGATCTGCGGAAGCCTGATCCGGCCGCACTGGAGTCGGGGGTCGCCAACCTGCGCCGCCATGTCCACAACGTGGAGAAGTTCGGTATTACCCCGGTGGTGGCAATCAACCGGTTCGCAACCGACCCCGAAGAAGAGTTGGACTGGCTACTCGAGTGGTGCGCTGCTGAAGGAATCGAAGCCGCCGTGGCCGATGTCTGGGGACAGGGCGGCGGTGGATCCGGCGGGGACGAACTCGCGGCGAAGGTGCTGACCGCTTTGGCAGGGCCGCAGAGCTTCCGTCACCTGTACCCGCTTGAGCTTTCGGTGGAGGAAAAAATCAGGACCATCGTGCAGGAAATCTATGGGGCTGACGGCGTCGACTTCTCAGTGCCGGCGCTGCGGAGGCTGGCAGAGATCGAAGCCAACGGTTGGGGTGGACTGCCGGTCTGCATGGCGAAGACCCAGTACTCCTTCTCCGATGATCCTGCGATGCTCGGAGCGCCGAAGGGATTCACGGTGCACGTCCGCGATCTGATCACCAAGACCGGTGCCGGATTCATTGTGGCGCTGACCGGCACGGTCATGACGATGCCGGGGCTGCCGAGGGAACCGGCCGCGATGCGCATGGACGTCGACGACGACGGCGGCGCGGTCGGCCTGTTCTAGGTCACGGGCCCTCGCGGCGCCCATCTTGTGGTGTGCCCTGGCGGCGCACAGTCACCGGACGCCCGTGGGCGCGGTGGGCATGGGGCGGAAAATTACCACCCCACAGGTCCACCGCGCCCACGCAGGCGGTCGAAGGCTGCGGTAGCTAGACCCGCAGCCTAGCGGTCAAGCTCTCCACGGATGAAGGCTTCAACCTTCTCGTGGGCGATATCGTCGGCGTACTGTTCCGGTGGCGACTTCATGAAGTAGCTCGACGCCGAAAGCAGTGGACCACCAATCCCGCGATCGAGGGCGATCTTCGCCGCACGGATGGCGTCGATGATCACACCGGCAGAGTTCGGCGAATCCCATACCTCGAGCTTGTACTCCAGGGAGACGGGCGCGTCGCCAAAGTTGCGTCCTTCGAGACGGACGAACGCCCATTTGCGGTCATCCAGCCAGGCTACGTAGTCGGACGGACCGATGTGGACGTTCCGCTCGCCCAGATCAGCCTGCACATTGGACGTGACAGCCTGTGTCTTGGAAACTTTCTTGGACTCCAACCGGTCGCGTTCCAGCATGTTCTTGAAGTCCATGTTGCCGCCGACATTGAGCTGGTACGTGCGGTCCAGGGTGACGCCCCGGTCCTCGAAGAGCTTTGCCATCACACGGTGGGTGATCGTTGCACCGATCTGGCTCTTGATGTCGTCGCCAACGATGGGAACACCGGCGGCAGTGAACTTGTCAGCCCACTCCTTGGTGCCGGCAATGAAGACGGGCAGCGCGTTGACAAAGGCCACCTTCGCGTCGATGGCGCACTGTGCGTAGAACCGTGCCGCGTCTTCGGACCCGACGGGCAGGTAGCAAACCATGACGTCGACCTTGTTGGCCTTGAGCTCGGCGACGATGTCGACTGGCTCCGCGTCGGATTCCACGATGGTCTCGCGGTAGTACTTGCCCAGACCATCGAGGGTGTGGCCCCGCTGTACCTTGATGCCGGTTGTCGGTACATCGGCGATCTTGATGGTGTTGTTCTCGCTGGCACCAATGGCGTCGGCGAGGTCCAGCCCCACCTTCTTGCCATCGACGTCGAATGCGGCAACGAACTCAACGTCATTGACGTGGTACTTACCGAATTCGACGTGCATCAGTCCTGGTATCGACGCCGTAGCGTCCGCATCCTGGTAATAACGTACGCCCTGCACCAGTGACGCCGCGCAGTTGCCGACACCAACGATTGCCACCCTAATGGGGTTAGTTCCCACTGTTCTCCTCTTGAATCACTTCTTATGCCGACCCGCCGGATTTCTCCCGTAACAGATCGAACAGCTAATCCAGTCTACTTCTTATTCCTAACACCCGATCTTCCCGAAGCATTCCAGCATCCTGATATATAGGCCAAATTCGCTGTGAATGACGTACTTGATCGGTAGGCTTCAGGCATGGGAACCGGTCAGTCCCGGCGGCGGCCGGTGCGCATCTCGGCGCCGTCGCGTGCCGATGCACTGTTGCGGGAATTCACTGAACTGATCGGTGGCCCGCTGGGCCGGAAAACCAGCCCGGGCACGATTGATCCCGGGACATTCACGGTGGAACGCGTGCTGATCCTGCTGACGACGACGGCGGCGGTGCTTGCCGCTCTGATTAGGAACCCCTGCCGGGTCGAGGGATGGTTGGGCCCGGACCGCTATTACATGGCCTGCCATTCGCAGTGGCCCGACGCCTTTGAGGCTCTCGGTGATGGGGCATCCTTCCTGCAGCTGGGTCACTCCGCGCTGACGGGAGCCTTTGCGGGAGTGACCGCTCACCTCGTTCCCGCAGGAACCACGTTGAGGTATTACGACCTGCATTCGGTGCTGGCGGTTGCAGCGTGGCTGGTCACCGTCTACGCGACCGTGCGAATGACCAACCGGCGGCCGTGGGATGCGGCGATGGTCGCCGTCGCACCAATGATTGTGTTGACCGGGTTCCTCGGCTGGGATCTCTGGGCGGTGATGTTTGCCGCGCTGGGAATGTTGGGCTTTGCGCGTGGGAGCTTCGTCCTGGCCGGAATCTTCCTCGGGCTCGGCACGGCCGCTGCAGGCTACCCGTTGCTGATCTTCGCCGCAGTCTCACTGCTGGCGCGGCGCACCCGCCTCTTCAGGGGCGCTGCACTGACGGGAACCGTGCTGGCTGCAACCTGGTTGGCGGCCAATCTTCCCTTTGCTTTGTACGACCCGCGGGGGTGGACAACCCACGTCGCGGAGGCGTTGACCGCGGAGGCCGGACCTTCATCAGTCTGGTTTGCCTACAATTCGATGATCGCCCGTGTGGGTGGCTGGGAAATGAGTGCTGCCACAACCACGGTGCTGGCGGCCGTGGCGTTCACTCTTCTCGGGGTCGGTATCGCTGCGCTTGCGCTGATGGCGCCCCGGCGGCCACGACTGGCCCAGCTGGCGCTGCTCCTGGTGGGAGCGCTGATTCTGACCGGCAAGGAATACTCGCCCCAGTACGCGCTCTGGCTGGTACCACTGGTGGCGCTTGCCTATCCGAAGTGGCGGACCTTTCTGACCTGGCAACTCTTTGAAGCGGCCCACTGGTGGGCTCTGATGATGTACCTCGCGCAGGAGGCCAGCGGCGGCGATCAGCAGAACAACATTGATTTGCCGTACTACCTACTGGCCGTCATGGGACATATGCTGGCAACGGCATATATTATGTACCGCGTGATTGAGGGCATTATCGACCCCCGTCAGGATCCCGTACGGCGCCTCGACATTGACGATCCCCAGGGTGGCCCTTTCGATCACGCACCTGACCATCGGCGATCCGGCCGTCGCCACGTCGCATCAATCGGCACTCGGGTACGCTTGAGCCGACCCGCCCCTGAACCGAAAGATCATCCGTGACCGCAGTTGCCCTTCGCTTTGAGAAACTCAGCACGGAAGGCTTCGAAGCCCTGTCGTCGGCCCACCCGGCAGTGCTGATCCCGCTCGAACAGACCCCCCAGTGGGCGGCATTCGAATCCAGCCGGGGGCGCACTCCCTATGGCATCTGGGCCTACTACGACGGCGTCACCCTGGTCGCCGTCGCCAGCTACCTCTGGAGCAGCAGGCGGTTCAGGAAGTCGCTGGTCGCGGTGAATGGGCCAGTCTGGTTCACCGAGCGCACATCTGACACCGAAGCACGCCTGCTGCAGACCGTCAGGGAGCAGTTCGGGGCGGACCCGGCCGTCAAGCCCCTCTATGTTCGGCTCCAGGTCCAGCATCTGCAGGATCCGGCGACTGGACCAATCGAGCATGGCTGGTACGAGCGGGAGATCGTCGTTGACCTCACCCCCAGCGAAGCCGATATCTACAAGGCGTTCAAACCAAATGCACGCAACAGCATCCGTCGGGCTGAACGGGCCGGCGTCGAGATCCGCAGCATCGAGCGAGCCGACTGGTCGGCTGTCTTCAGCTCCGAACTGTTCCCCATCTTGGAAGAGACCGCCGCCCGCGATGGCTTCACCAGTTTCGAGTCAGCCTATTACGAGCAACTCCTGGAGCAACTCGGTGATCATCTCCGCCTCATGGTCGCCTACCTCGACGGTCAGGCGATCAGCTGGCTCATCACCACCGAGTACCGTGGCTATTCGGTGTACTACTTCGCGGCGAGTACCCAGGCGGCCCGGAAGTTATTCGCCCCCTATCTCCTCCTGTGGCACGCTTTCAAGGAGCTCAAAGCGGCAGGCAATCGTAGCTGTGGGTTGACTGGCATCGTCAGCGAGAACTACCCACAGCTCAGCAACGTAACCACCTTTAAACGGAACTTCTCCAAGAACATCGTCGATGTTCCGACCACCTACGATGTGCCCCTGGACCCGCTTCGCTACCGCGCGGTTGCCCTAGCGCTCAAGGCGCGGCGCACGTTGCCGTTAGCCGTACGATCGCTCACCGCATCAGCCAAGACCCGCACCGGGTCCCTGTTGCGACGGCGGCCCAGCGATGACTGACGCAGCAGTAGTCGGGTCGGGCCCCAACGGGCTTGCTGCAGCAGTTGTCCTTGCCCGCGCGGGCCTCAGCGTCACGGTTTACGAGGCAGCGACGACGATTGGCGGCGGAGCCCGCACCGGTGAACTTGAGCCGGGCCACCTGCACGATCTCTGTTCGGCCGTGCATCCAATGGCTCTTGCCTCCCCGTTCTTCTCCCAATTCGAACTGCAGCGGCGAATCGACTTCGCTGTGCCGGATATTTCCTACGCTCACCCACTCGACGGCGGTCGGGCCGGGGTTGCGTTCCGCGACCTTGCGCGTACCACCGACGGGCTGGGGCGCGACGGCCCCGCCTACCGCAGGCTCATGGAGCCCCTCGTACGGAACATCGAAGGCACCCTCGATGTAGCGCTGAATCACCTGCTGCGGGTGCCACGCCACCCCATTGCGGCGGTGCGGTTTGGCCTGGCCGCCCTCGATCAAGGGACACCGCTCTGGAACCGGCGGTTCAGCACTGACGCAGCCGCAGCACTGTTCACCGGAGTCGCGGCCCACCCGGTGGGCACCCTGCCGTCCCTCCCCGCTGCCGGAGCCGGACTGACTCTGGGCGCGCTGGCACATGCCGGCGGCTGGCCAATCCCACTGGGTGGGTCCCAGTCAATCGCCAACGCCATGGCCGATGACATTCGGGCGCACGGCGGGAACATTGTTGCCGACCACGCAGTGCAGTCCCTGTCCGAACTGAGGGGCGTTCCGCTGGTCCTGCTGGATGTTGCCCCGCCCGGGCTGCTCGAGCTAGCGGACGGCAGGCTTCCGCGCAGCTACGAACGAGCCCTCGAACGATTCCGGTTTGGTGATGGCGCCTGCAAGGTGGAATACATCCTGTCCGGTCCAGTGCCGTGGAGCAACGAGGATGTTGCACACGCCGGAACCGTTCATCTGGGCGGTACCCGCGACGAAATTGTCGCCTCCGAAGCCCAGGTGGCCGCCGGTAAACACGCCGATAACCCGTACGTTCTGCTCTCCCAGCCGTCGCTGTTTGACCCGTCCCGTGCCCCCAAGGGCCGACATGTCCTGTGGACCTACTGCCACGTCCCCAGTGGTTCCACCCATGACATGGCCGATGCCATTACCGCGCAGATCGAACGCTTCGCACCGGGCTTCCGCGACGTCGTCGTCAGCTCGTTCACGACGACGGCGGCCGAGCTGGCTACGTCAAACGCCAACTATGTGGGGGGCGACTTCGGGGGAGGAGCAGTGACCCTTTCGCAGATGCTGGCGCGGCCGGTGTTGTCTCCCGCTCCCTGGCGGACGCCGCTGGATGGTGTGTTCCTGTGTTCGGCGTCGACACCGCCCGGGCCGGGAGTCCACGGAATGGGCGGCTACCATGCGGCACGGCTGGCCCTGAAGCAGGTGTTCGGGCTGGCGGTTCCGCCGCTCGGCGTGGGTCTCCAAGCGGATCGGCGAACTTTACCGTGAGGATTCTCGGAGCGGCACGTCCTACTCCTGTAGGTACTTTGTGAGAGCTGACCTATCGAGCTATCACCTACCAATAGAGAAGGATGTCCATGAGCTTCATTGATAAGGCGAAAAACAAGGCCGAAGAACTTACCGGCAAGGCAAAGGAAGCCGTCGGTGATGCCACTGACAACCAGGACCTGTCGCGTGACGGCCAGGTCGATCAGGGGTCGGCCCACACCAAGCAGGCCGGTGAAAACATCAAGGACGTCTTCAAGGGTGACAAGTAGCCTCTTTGGCGCCTAGAACCGTCGGTGGGGTCAATCAGGACATTGGGGGTCAAGATTTCCACCCCCAATCTCCAGATTGACCACCGATTCACCTGACCGGAGTTTTTGGCACTCCTGTCCGCGGCCTAGTAAGCTAGATCACGATTATCATAATTTCATAGCCCTTGATCTGCAGCGGGAGAGTACTTCCGTAGACACACACTCCGGCAGGCGCCGTAGGAGCAAATCCTCCCCAGGAATCTCTCAGGCCCAGTACCGCTGCGGCTAGGCAACTCTGGAAAGCAGGCGGACGGATCCACGTCCACCTCACCGACGGTGCAAGCAGGCGTGTAGTTCTGCGGAATCTCTCAGGTCCCATACAGAGCGGGGAGGAACTCACCATAATCCGGGCAGACGCCGACGCCCGGACCTCATCAAGGGAGTTCCCATGACCGCTCAGCCCCTCACCGAATCAACCTTCGCCGATCGCCATATCGGCCCACGCTCCACCGACGCCGCCCAGATGCTCAGCCTGCTCGGCTACCCCAGTCTCGACAAACTGGTGGAGGTTGCGGTCCCCGCCAATATCCGCTCGGCCGAGCCGCTGAACCTCCCAGCCGCGCTGAGTGAGTCCCAGGTTCTGGCGCAGCTGCGCGACATCGCCGGTCAGAACACGACTGCCGTCCAGATGATCGGCCAGGGCTACTTCGACACCGTGACGCCACCGGTCATCCGCCGGAACGTCCTCGAGGCCCCCGCCTGGTACACCGCGTACACCCCGTACCAGCCGGAGATTTCCCAGGGCCGGTTGGAAGCCCTGCTGAACTTCCAGACCATGGTGCAGGACCTCACCGCCCTGCCCATCGCCAACGCTTCACTCCTCGACGAAGCCTCAGCCGTCGCTGAAGCTGCGCTCCTGATGCGCCGGTCCGGCAAAAACAAGGGCAAGACGGTGCTCGACGCCGACTGCCTGCCGCAGACGATCGCCGTCGTCCGCGGCCGCGCCGAAGCACTCGGCTTCGAGGTGGAGGTGGCGGATCTCAGCCAGGGACTGCCCGACGGTGATATCAACGGCGTCATCCTGCAGCAGCCCGGCGCCTCGGGTGCCCTCCGTGACCACCGGTCAGTGATCGCCGCAGCGCACGACGGCGGCGCCCTCGTCACCGTGGCGGCCGACCTGCTGGCGCTGACCCTGATCACACCTCCGGGCGAGCAGGACGCCGACATCGCCGTCGGGTCGGCCCAGCGATTCGGTGTACCCCTCTTCTTCGGCGGCCCCCACGCCGCGTACATGGCGGTCCGTAAGGGCCTTGAGCGGATGCTTCCCGGGCGGCTGGTCGGGGTGTCGAAGGACGCCGACGGCGCACCCGCCTACCGCCTCGCGCTGCAGACCCGTGAGCAGCACATCAGGCGGGAGAAGGCGACGTCGAACATCTGTACCGCTCAGGCGCTGCTGGCTATCGTCGCCAGCATGTACGCGGTCTATCACGGCCCCGATGGACTGAAGGCGATTGCCGCGCGCGTGCACTCACACGCCGCCCGGTTGGCTGCGACGCTCGCCGATACCGTCACAGTTGTCCACGCCGACTTCTTCGACACCATCCTGATCAACGTCCCTGGCAGGGCCAAGGAGTTCCAGGTCAAAGCCGAGGCTGCGGGCATCAACCTTCGCCTGGTAGACGAGGATCACCTCGGCGTCTCCTGCGACGAGACCACCACCGACGAGCACCTCGCAACCCTTGCGGGCGTGTTCGGCGTCGAACAACTTGCCGAGATCCACGGGCACGCCGGGGTCCCAGCCGACCTGGTCCGCACCTCGACCTATCTGACGCACCCGGTCTTCTCCAGCCACCGCTCGGAAACCCAGCTACTGCGGTACCTGCGCCGCCTCTCCGACAAGGACCTGGCGCTGGACCGCACCATGATTCCACTGGGTTCATGCACCATGAAGCTCAACGCCACAGTGGAGATGGAGCCGATCTCCTGGCCTGAATTCGCCACCATCCACCCGTTCGCCCCCGCGCACCAGACCGAAGGCTGGCGGTGGCTGATCGAGGATCTTGAGGACAAGCTCGCCGAAATCACCGGCTACGCCAAGGTGTCCATCCAACCCAACGCCGGCTCGCAGGGCGAACTGGCGGGGCTGCTTGCCATCCGTGGCTACCACCTCTCGCGCGGGGACCAGGATCGCAACGTTTGCCTGATCCCTTCCTCCGCCCACGGCACCAACGCGGCCTCGGCAGTGCTGTCCGGGATGAAGGTTGTGGTGGTCAAGACAGCCAACAACGGCAATATCGACCACGACGACCTCAAGGCGAAGATCGCCCAGCACGCCGAGCAGCTCTCGGCCATCATGATCACCTACCCCTCCACGCACGGTGTGTTTGAGGAAGACGTCAGGTGGGTCTGCTCGCAGGTGCACGACGCCGGCGGCCAGGTCTACATCGACGGCGCCAACCTCAACGCCCTGGTGGGCCTCGCGAAGCCCGGTGAGTTCGGCGGCGACGTGTCGCACCTGAACCTGCACAAGACCTTCTGCATCCCCCACGGTGGCGGCGGACCGGGCGTGGGCCCGGTGGCTGTTGCCGAGCACCTGGCACCGTTCCTGCCCGGCGACGCCGCAGCACCCGAGAGCGGGGATGCGGGGGTTCCGATCTCCGCCTCACGGTACGGTTCCGCCGGGGTGCTGCCGATTTCCTGGGCCTATGTGGCTCTGATGGGAGCCGAGGGCCTCACCTCAGCGACCGGGCATGCGCTGCTGGCCGCCAACTATGTTGCGGCTCGCCTGACTGAACACTTCCCCGTGCTTTACTCGGGCGAGAAGGGTCTGGTCGCGCACGAATGCATCCTGGACCTGCGGCCCCTGACCGCTGCCACCGGAGTGACCGCCGAAGACGTCGCCAAGCGGCTCATCGACTACGGATTCCACGCTCCGACCCTGAGCTTCCCCGTGGCCGGAACCCTGATGGTCGAGCCCACGGAGTCCGAGGACATTGGCGAACTGGACCGGTTCATCGACGCCATGATCGCGATCAAGGGTGAGATCGACCAGGTGCAGGCGGGCAAGTACTCGCTGGAGCAGAGCCCGCTCCGGCAGGCACCGCATACGGCATTCGCCCTGATCAGCGACACCTGGGACCAGGCGTACCCCCGGGAGTTGGCCGCGTACCCGGTCCGCGCGCTGAAGCACAACAAGTACTTCCCGCCGGTCCGACGCATTGACGGCGCGCACGGCGACCGCAATCTGGTGTGCTCCTGCCCGCCCATCGAGGACTTCGAAGACTGAAGCTAGTCCCCGCGCAGCCGCCGGCTGTCCGGGTTGACCCACACGCTCGATTGGAAGGATCACCATGACCAAGCAGACAGCCCTGTACGCCGAACATGAATTGCTCGGAGCCAGTTTCACCGACTTCGGTGGCTGGCAGATGCCCCTGAAGTACCGCAGCGAGCTCGAGGAACACCACACGGTCCGGCGCGCCGCAGGACTTTTCGACCTCTCCCACATGGGCGAAATCTGGGTCTCGGGAGCACAGGCCGCCGAGTTCCTGAACTATGCGCTGGTGGGCAACTTCGCCGCCATCGCCGTCGGCAAAGCCAAGTACTCGCTGATCTGCACCGAGGATGGTGGCGTGATCGATGACCTGATCGTCTACCGTCGGGCAGACGACCGGTACCTCGTGGTTCCCAACGCCAGCAACGCCGACACGGTCGCTGCCGCCCTGCAGGAACGGGCCGCCACCTTCGATGTGACAGTGGAGGACGTTTCCGAGAGCACGGCACTGATTGCCGTTCAGGGTCCCGCAGCCGAAGCAATCCTGCTGGAGATCGCCGCTACTGGGTCACGTCAACTGATCACTGACCTGTTGTATTACGCGGCCGTCGAGGTGGAGCTGGCGGGTCTGCAGGTCCTCCTGGCCCGCACCGGATACACCGGCGAAGACGGCTTCGAACTATTCATCGGCAACCCCGAGGCAGTACAGCTGTGGAAAGCGGTCGCCGCGGCCGGAGCCCAGCATCAGCTGGCACCCTGCGGTCTCGCCTCACGGGATTCGCTACGCCTGGAAGCGGGCATGCCGCTCTACGGCAACGAGCTCGGCCTGGACACCAACCCGTTCGAAGCAGGACTCGGCGGAGTGGTCAGCCTCAAAAAGACCGAGGACTTCGTCGGGAGGTCGGTGCTGGAGCCTCTTAAAGAAGCCACGCTGGAACGGAAACTGGTCGGTCTGCAGGGCGCCGGACGCCGGTCGGCCCGCGCCGGGTACGACGTCGTCGTCGACGGCTCGGTCGTGGGGACCGTGACGTCGGGCCTGCCCAGCCCCACCCTTGGCTACCCTGTGGCGATGGCTTATGTGAAGACCGAACTGGCCGAGCCGGGCACCGAGGTACAGGTTGATCTCCGAGGGAAGCCAGAACCGTTCACGGTGGTTGCCACGCCGTTCTACCGCCGCCAAAAATAGCCAGACTTTACATACCCTGAAAGGTATATACCCACGTGAGCATCATTAAATCAGGTCTCCGCTACTCAGCCGAGCACGAATGGATCCACACCCCAGCAGACGGCGCGGCCACCGTCGGCGTGTCAGCCATCGCCGCCGACGCGCTCGGCGACGTTGTCTATGTCAGCCTCCCCGAGGTGGGCGACACGGTGACCGCTGGCGAAAGTTGCGGCGAAGTTGAGTCGACCAAATCCGTCTCCGACCTTTACGCTCCCGTGACGGGAGAGGTCACCGAGATCAACCAGGACGCCGTCGACAACCCGGGCATTCTGAACGAGGATCCCTACGGAGCTGGCTGGTTGTTCAAGGTCACCGTCGCCAGCGAGGGCCCCCTGCTGTCCGCCGAGGAATACGCCACGAAGAACGGGATAGACGCATGAGCACCCTGACCGAGCTGGACACCATTGGCCACCTGAACGCGAATCTCGCCGATCTGGATCCGGAGGTGGCGCGCAGCATCGACGCTGAGCTCACCCGGCAGCGCAACGGACTGGAGATGATCGCCTCCGAAAACCACACCTCGGTCGCGGTGATGCAGGCGCAGGGCTCGGTGCTGACCAACAAGTACGCCGAGGGCTACCCGGGCCGTCGCTATTACGGTGGCTGCGAGCACGTCGACGTGCTCGAGCAGCTTGCCATCGACCGGGCAAAGGCCCTCTTCGGCGCGGCATTCGCCAACGTCCAGCCCCACTCCGGAGCACAGGCGAATGCCGCCGTCATGCACGCCCTGATCAAGCCCGGCGACACCATCATGGGCCTGAACCTGGCCCACGGCGGCCACCTGACCCACGGCATGCGGATCAATTTCTCCGGCCGGCTCTACAACGTGGTCCCGTACCAGGTGCGGGCCGATGACTACCGGGTGGACATGGACGACGTCGAACGCCTGGCCCGCGAGCACAAGCCGCAGCTCATTGTGGCCGGCTGGTCCGCCTACGCACGGCAGCTCGACTTTGAACGGTTCAGGAGCATCGCCGACGAGGTGGGCGCCTACCTCATGGTCGACATGGCGCATTTCGCCGGTCTGGTCGCGGCGGGACTCCACCCCAGCCCCGTGCAGCACGCCCACGTCACCACCTCGACCACGCACAAGACCCTCGCTGGCCCGCGCGGTGGAATCATCCTCAGCAACGATGCTGATATTGCGAAGAAGATCAACTCAGCGGTCTTCCCGGGACAGCAGGGCGGACCCCTCGAGCATGTCATCGCGGGTAAGGCCGTCGCCTTCAAGATCGCGGCATCAGCCGAGTTCAAGGAACGCCAGCAGCGCATCCTGGACGGCGCCCGGATCCTTGCCGACCGGCTCACTCAGCCGGACGTCGCCGCGCACGGCATCTCAGTGGTCAGCGGAGGTACCGACGTACACCTGGTGCTCGTGGACCTGCGTGACTGCGAGCTCGACGGCCAGCAGGCCGAAGACCGGTTGGCGCAGATCGACATCACCGTGAACCGCAATGCGGTGCCCTTCGATCCCCGCCCACCCATGGTCACGTCGGGGCTGCGCATCGGCACGCCAGCACTCGCGAGCCGCGGATTTGAGGCCGCAGCGTTCACCGAGGTGGCCAACATCATTGCTGAGGCCCTCATCGCTCCCGCCGATGCCGACCTCACGTCACTCACCCAGCGGGTTCAGGCGCTGGCCGCCCAACACCCGCTGTATGCCGACGTCGTGCCTTTCGGTGCGGGCACTCAGAATCACAGCTAAGGAACCCCATGCCTATTAGCGCCTTTGACTTGTTCAAAATTGGAATCGGCCCCTCCAGCTCCCACACCGGGGGGCCGATGACGGCTGCATTCCTTTACACGGAGCTGGTGGAGCAGCGGGGTATGGTGGATGCGGTGCAGCGGGTCGAGGTGGAACTGTTCGGGTCGCTGGGGGTAACCGGTCACGGGCACGGCACCGTCAAGGCGGTAATCCTGGGCCTGGAGGGTGAGCAGCCGCAACTGGTTGACCCCATCACGGCCGGTCCACGCGTGGATGAGGTGGGTGAGACCCGCCGGCTGCGGTTCGCTGGGCGGCGTGAGATTGACTTCGATCCGGAAGTCGACCTGATCATGCATCGCCGGAAGCGGCTGGACTTCCACACCAATGGCATGCGGTTCCACGCCTACGGAGCCGATGGGTCGGAACTGCTGGTCCGGGACTACTTCTCGGTGGGCGGCGGGTTTGTGCTGGACGAGGACCAGATCGGCGCGGACCCCGCCGCCGAGGCGACCGCCCCGGTGCAGCACCCCTTTGATACCGGCGAACAGCTCCTTGAGGTCTGCGCCGCGACCGGCAAATCGTTCTCCGAGATCGTGATGGCCAACGAGTTGTCCTGGCGCACCGAAGCCGAGGTGCGTGCCGGCCTGCTCGAAATCTGGGACGTCATGCAGGACACCATCCGCCGCGGATCCACCACCGACGGAATCCTGCCCGGCGGGTTGAACGTCCGACGTCGGGCAGCCACCCAGCTCAGGCTGCAGCAAAAAGCCGAGGATCCCAACGACAAGTTGAGCACCATGGAGTGGGTCACGCTCTTTGCACTCGCCGTCAATGAGGAAAACGCGGCTGGTGGCCGTGTGGTCACGGCACCGACCAACGGTGCCGCGGGGATCATCCCTGCGGTCCTGAAATATTATGTGGACTTCGTTCCGGGAGCCAACGACGACGGCGTCGTCCGGTTCCTGCTCGCGGCGACAGCCGTTGGTGCCCTGTTCAAGCGGAACGCCTCCATTTCCGGTGCCGAGGTCGGCTGTCAGGGCGAAGTGGGGTCGGCTTGCGCGATGGCTGCCGGCGCACTGGCTGAGGCGCTCGGCGGGACCCCTGAGCAGGTGGAGAACGCTGCCGAGATTGGCATCGAACACAACCTGGGCCTGACCTGCGACCCGGTGGGCGGTCTGGTGCAGATCCCGTGCATTGAACGCAATGCGGTCGGCGCCATGAAGGCCATCACTGCGGCCCGGATGGCGGTCCGGGGCGATGGCAAGCACCACGTTTCGCTCGACGTCGCGATCAAGACGATGCGGGACACCGGCGCCGACATGATGGACAAGTACAAGGAAACAGCCCGCGGGGGCCTGGCGCTGAACGTGGTGGAGTGCTGAACCATGGTTGACCACCCTGGGGGTCTTCCGCTCCGGGTGGAAATCATCCCGGGTAGCGGGGTCGTCGAGGCGCTCAAGGAACACCTGCCGCCGCCCGCGGTGGTGACGATCACCTGCCTCCCGCACCACGGAGCCGAGGAAACTGTAGATCTTGCCGTGCGCCTGGCCGGCCTCGGGTATCAGGCCGTCCCGCACCTGGCGGCCCGATCCATCGCGTCGCGCGGGCAGCTCACTGGCTTCCTGAGCCGGCTGCAGGCGGCCGGCGTTTCTGACATCTTCGTGATAGCGGGCGACGGCGGCTCGGCCGCGGGCCCCTATGCCTGGAGCGGGGCCCTGATGGAGGACATCGCCTCGATCGGCGGCGGGTCCTTCGTCCTGGGAGCTGCCGCCTACCCGGAGGGCAGGCCGGGAGCATCGGCCGGGGAGCTCACCGATTTGCTGCTGGCCAAACAGGAGCTATGTTCCTGGGCGGTCACTCAGCTTTGCTTCTCCGGACCAGTACTCGCAGCCTATGTGGCCGAGCTGCGCACCGCTGGAATTACCCTGCCTCTCTGGGCTGGGGTGCCGGGCGCCGTTGGCCGTGCCAGGCTGATCTCACTCGCCGCACGCATCGGTGTAGGTCCATCGCTGAAGTTTGCCAGGCGGTCCCTGACCGGCACCGGGGGTGGGTCGCTCGTGCGCAGCGTGCTGGCGCCGTCGTCGTACGACCCCTCGCCGCTGGTCCGGTCAGTCCTCGACTCGGGTGGTTTCGCGGGCCTCCACGTTTACAGCTTCAACAACCTTGCGCCGATCAGTCGGATCTTCACCGTCGGCTGACCACTGCCTATCCCACCGGGAGGCGGTCCGCCAGCGACCTGACCCACGGCTGATCACCGGTGACCCGATCCAGAAAAGGCCCTCGGCGTCAGGTTGGCCGATTGCAACCGGCCAACCTGACCCGCGCGGCCGTTCCTGACCGGAAAACGGCAGAGCCACGCAGAAACCTTGCGCGTGTAAGGTTTCTATGGAACCCTGTTCCTCATCGGATGAACGAAGGAGTTCCCATGCCAATGCCCATGCAGCCCAGCCACCGCAACCAGCTTGACCCCAGTCCCAAAGTCAGACGTAGGGCGGCACTCGCGGCGGGAGTAACCGCAGCGGTCCTGTCCCTCGTTGTTCCCTCGGCCGCTGTCGCCGGCCCTGCAGGTGGACCCGATGTGGGCAAAAAAGCCGACCCGTTGAATCAGTACGCCGCCGACACCTGGCTGTCACTCGCAGCGATGACCGATGATGCGACCGGACTGCCCGCCGACAATATCGAGGGCGATCTCACCACGCCAAGCGAGTACACGAGCCCCACGAACATTGGTGGCTATCTGTGGTCGACCATTGCGGCCCGGGATCTCAAGATCATTGATCGGAAGGAGGCGAGTGCCCGGCTGGCAACCACCCTCGACACCCTTGAAACCCTCGAAGTGCACGAGCCTAGCGGGATGTACTACAACTGGTACTCACCCACCGACGGCAGCAAGCTGACGACCTGGCCGGATAGCGGCGACGTCGTTCACCCATTCCTGAGCACCGTTGATAACGGCTGGCTCGCCGCAGCACTCAGGGTGGTGGCCGAGGCCGAACCACGCCTCGCCAGGCAGGCCGATGCACTTTATGACAGCATGGATTTCGGCTTTTATCACGACCTCAATGCCCGGGAGGGCGTCAGCCTCAACCGCGGTGGGTTTTGGGATGCGCCGCCCGGGGACGGGTGTGCGGTTCCCGACAACTACGGTGACGAGGGTCCCGACGTCTATTACACGTGCCACTGGTACGACACATCGGTGAGTGAGGCGCGCATAGCCACCTATCTCGGTATTGCCAACGGCCAGATTCCGCCGTCCGCCTACTATGGGACCTATCGCACCATGCCGGATCGGGGCTGCGACTTCGGTTGGCAGGAGCAGAAGCCGACCGGTGAGACCCGTGAATACCTTGGCGTGAGTGTCTTTGAGGGGGTATATTCCTACCGCGGCATGCAACTTGTCCCGGCGTGGGGCGGAAGTATGTTCGAAGCCCTGATGCCCGACCTCTTCGTCCCCGAGGCGGACTGGGGCGAGCGTTCCTGGGCGCCGAACCATGCAGCGACAGTGCGGGCTCACATTGAGCATGGCCTGGAGGAGGCCGGCTATGGGTACTGGGGTTTCTCGCCCGCCAGTGATCCGTTCGCCTCCTACCGCGAGTACGGGGTCGAGGAGATCGGAATCAGCAGCACCGGCTACGCGAGCGACGTCGAGAGCACCGACGTCGACAAGGGGTACGAGGGCTGCCGGGAAGCCGCGAACCCGGAGCCAGAATTTGGCGACGGGGTCGTGACGCCGCACGCGGCATTCCTCGCCCTACCGTACGATCGCACGGCGGTACTGGAAAACCTCGATGGCATCAAGAACAATCTCGGCGCCTACGGGCCCGGCGGATTCTATGACTCGGTCGCGGTGGGCAGTGGCACCGCAGCCGAGCGCTATCTCAGCCTGGACCAGTCAATGATCATGGGTGCGATCCTCAATGAGCAGAAAAAGGACAGGCTGAAGGACTACTTTGTAGACCGTGGCTTCGAGAAGGCTGTCCGGCCGCTGGTCGAGGCTCAAATCTTTGGCACCAACCTCGGCGAAAACTAGCGCTCTTCTGATTCCGGCACCCCAGCGGGTGCCGGAATCAGAAAGTATCCCCTGACAAACTCGTCGAAGACCGCGGTCATGTCGACGGTGTCATCGAGCAGCCACTGTTGCTGCAGGCCATCCATCACCGCAGCGATTAACCGCGACGCATGGTGGACGTCGAGGTCACTACGCACCAGGCCATCGCGCTGTGCGTCGGCGAGGATCTTCGCCGTCTGCTGTGCCCGATCGGCGTACCGGGCAGCAAAATACTCGTGAGCCGGATGGTCTGCGTTGGTGGCTTCGGCCGCAATCACCGTGTACAACGAGGTGAGCCCCGGGGTGGTCTGGTTGTAGGAGACCACCCGGCGCATCTGTTGTAGCAGGGTGTCTTCGGCAACATCGCCGGCAGCATCCTTGACGCGCTCGTCACGTTGGCGCAGCACTTCAGTGAAGAGTTCTTCCTTCGTCGCAAAGTGGTGCATCAACCCGGCCGGTGTGAGTGCAACCCGCTTGGCGATCTCCCGCAGGGACCCGCTGTGGAATCCGCTGCGCCCGAAGACCACAAGCGCAGCGTCCAGAATTTCCTGGCGCTTTGCCTGGCCTTTGGCATAACTGCCGCGTTTTCGGTCGGGGGGCATAGTCATAGACAAAAACCTATCGCATGACCGGAAATAAAAACCTTCCGCATGTAAGGTTTTTGTGGTAGCTTGACAACGAACTCCGACGGCGAAAGCCGTGTCCTGCGGAGTGTTCACCACACCTACTGGAGGCAAGACTATGAATCAATGGCGATCATGGAGCGCGGTGGCCGTCATCGGCGCACTCGCACTGACAGGCTGCGGACGCGAAGAGGGAAGTGCGTCCGGACCCGAGGGCGGTGGCCCCATCGACGACGCTCCCGCAACCGGAGAGGTCACCATCTGGGCGATGGGCAATGAGGGTGAGATTCTCGACCAGTTGGCCGCCGACTTCGAGTCTGAGAACCCTGACGTAACCATCAACGTCACTCCGGTCCCTTGGGAGAGCGCGCATGACCGCATCGCCACTTCCATCGCGGGCGGAGAGACCCCTGACATTTCAATGCTGGGCACCACCTGGGTGGGTGAGTTTGCGGCAACCGGGGCTCTGGAACCGACGCCCGAGGGTCTCGTCGATGAGGGCGACTTCTTCGAAGGATCCTGGGGCACGGCAGTGGTCGACGACGTGGCCTACGGGGTCCCGTGGTACGTGGACACGCGTGCCCTCTACTACCGGACCGACATGGCTGAGGCGGCCGGCGTTGAACCGCCAACCACCTGGGACGAGTTCAAGACCTTCACGGAAGGCCTCCAGGCGGAGGGCGCCGAGGCAGGCATCTCCCTGCCACCGGGCGGCTTTGATTCCTGGCAGTACCTGGCACCGTTCGTGTGGCAGGAGGGTGGGGACATCATGAACGAGGACGGCTCCGAGTTCACCTTCGAGACCCCTGAGTGGAAGGCAGCATTCGAGTACTACTCGAGCTTCTTCTCCGAGGGAATCTCAGATCCGGTGCGGCTGGAGACAGGTGAGATTGAACAGAAGTTTATTTCCGGTGAGGTGGGCTCCTTCTTCAGCGGCCCCTTCCACGTTGGTCTCCTTGAAGAGCAGGGCGGCGAAGGATTCGCCGACCAGTTCGACGTAGCGATGGTCCCAGGCACTGATGCGCGGACCAGTTTCACCGGCGGCGGCAACCTTGCTGTGTTCAATGACAGCGAGAACCGCGACGCCAGCTGGAAATTCGTGAGGTGGCTCAGTGAACCCGAAACGCAGATCGCCTGGTACGACATTTCGACCACGCTGCCCAGCGTCCAGGCTGCCTACGACGATCCCACTTTCGCCGAGGACCCCAACCTGAGCGTCTTTGCCGATCAGCTCGAGGACTCCAAGGCACCGCCCGCCATTCCGACCTGGGCTCAGGTGTCGGCGGTCATCGATCAGGAGCTTGAAAAGGTCACCCGCGGCGACACCACAGTCGATGAGGCGCTGGCCGCTATTCAGGGACAGGCCGAAAGCATAGGGACAGGTCTGTAACAGTGGCACTCGCCCAAACGGGAAAACCAGCTCCGGCGCGGTCGCGCAAACCGCGCTCGCGTCGGAGCCGGCAGACTGTCGTCGCCTGGAGTTTCGCTGCGCCGTTCCTGATTCTTTTTGTGATCTTCATGGCGGGGCCCATCGTGGCATCCCTCGCCATGAGCTTCACTGATCTGACCACCCGGGACCTGCGAAGCCCGTTCGGGGTGAATTTCGTGGGATTCGAGAACTACATCGCCCTGTTCAACGACACCCGGTTCGTCCGCTCCCTGGTCAACACCGCAGCGTTTGTGTTGGTTGGTGTGCCACTCACCATGACCGTGGCCCTCCTGGTGGCGCTGGCGCTCAACAACGGGATCACCCGGTTCCGCACGCTTTTCAGGGTGGGCTTCTACGCCCCGGTAGTGACCAGCATTGTTGCGGTCGCGATCGTCTGGCGGTTCATCCTGCAGCCGGACGGACTCCTGAACGGCTTACTGGGGGTATTCGGCATCGCTGGTCCTAACTGGCTCGAAAATGAGTTGACGGCCCTGCCGTCCCTTATTTTCATGGCGGTCTGGCGCAATATCGGAACCCTGATGGTGATCTTTCTGGCCGGGTTGCAGGGAGTTCCACGGGAGCACCACGAAGCGGCCATGATGGACGGGGCAACCGCCGTGCAGCGGTTTTGGAATGTCACCCTTCCCGCTATGCGGCCGCCGATCCTGTTCGCGGCAGTGATCACCGGCATCGGGTTCCTGCAGTTTTTCGAGGAACCGTATGTGATGACTGGTGGCGGCCCGCTCGATGCGACCCTTTCGACCGCCATGTACACGTATGACCAGTTTGGGTTCGGTAACTATTCCTACGCCTCAGCGGCGAGCTACGTCCTGTTCCTCGCCATTGTGATCCTGTCCCTCATCCAGTTCCGAATCCTTGGAAAGAAGGACTGACATGGCTACCTCCGTTGCACCACCGGTCGTTGCGGTTCCCGCCAGCCGTAAGCGCTCACACCTTCAGCAGCGCCCCAGGCTGTGGCTGTACGTTGTGCTGGCAGTCGGCATGATTGCGATGATCCTGCCATTCGTGTGGATGATCCTTGGATCCTTCAAGACGACGGCCGAGATTCGGCAGTACCCGCTGAACTTCTGGCCCATGGAGCCAACTCTCGACAACTACACCGAGTTGTTTGTCCGGCTGGACTTCGCCACCTTCTTCACCAACAGCCTGGTGGTGGCGGTTTTCGTCACAGCCGGCAACATCATCTTCTCGTCAATGGTGGGATATGCCCTGGCGAAGCTGGACTTCGCAGGGAAAAAGATCCTGTTCATGTTGGTCCTTGGCACGCTGATGGTGCCTGGAGTGGTGACCTTCGTCCCACTGTTTGTGCTGACCGCCAACCTTGGTTTGGTGAATTCCTATCCGGGGCTGATTCTGCCCTTCCTGATCGCACCGCTGGGCGTCTTTCTCATGCGGCAATTCATGTTGGGCCTCCCGGATGACCTCATTGAGGCGGCTCGCATTGATGGCGCCAGTGAATGGCGAATCTTCCTCCGGGTGATCATGCCGTTGTGTGGGCCCGCCGTCGCCACCCTGACCATCCTCACGTTCCTTGCGTCCTGGAATAACTTTCTCTGGCCCCTCGTGGTGGCCACCAGCGAGGACCGCTACACGCTGCCCGTCGCCCTGGCGTTGTACTCGGTTGGTCAGAATGCAGCGGAGTACGGCCTCATGATGCTGGCGCCGTCGTCGTGGTCCTGCCAATCCTCCTCATTTTCGTCCTGCTGCAGAAGTACTTTGTGCAGGGCATCGCGCTGACAGGCATCAAATAGCTGGCTTCCGCCGGCAGAAAGTAGTCGACTATGAACTTCCCAAACGGATTTCTGTGGGGTGCGTCTACGGCGGCGCACCAGATTGAGGGCGGCAACGTCAATTCTGATTGGTGGCAGCGGGAGCACGGTCATTTCCCCGGCGCTCCAGTCGAGGCCCCGAGCGGTGACGCTGCTGACAGCTACCATCGGTATCGCGAGGACATGACATTGCTGGCCGACGCCGGCCTGACGTCCTACCGCTTCAGCATCGAATGGGCGCGGATCGAACCGGAAGAGGGTTTTGTCTCCCGCGCCGCCGTGGATCACTACCGTCGGATGGTGGCGACCGCCGTCGAACTCGGTCTCACCCCAATGGTGACCCTGCACCATTTCACGAATCCCATCTGGTTCGCCCGGGCCGGTGGGTGGAAGGACGCTGGGTCGGTGGAGCGGTTTGCCCGCTACGTTCAGCACGCTCTGCCTGTGCTCGAGGGGGTCGACCTGGTCTGCACCATCAACGAGCCGAACATGGTCGCTGTTCTTGCTGACCCAGAGCAGGGTTTCCCCTCGATCGGACTTCCCGCAGGCAACCCCGAGGTCACTACGAACCTCATCGCCGCGCATCGCCGTGCCGTCGATATATTGCAGGCCGCGGGCAAGCAAGCCGGTTGGTCGGTCGCAACCCAGGCCTACCAGGCTGAACCGGGGGCCGAGGATGTCACGGAAGAATACGGCCGAACACGGGAGCACGTCTTCTTGGAGGCCTGCGTCGGTGACGACTGGGTGGGGGTCCAGGCCTACACCCGAACCAAGGTGGGCGTTGACGGTCCGCTGCCGATTGACGACGACGCCGAGCGAACGCTCACCGGTTGGGAATACTACCCCGCAGCCATCGAGGACGGCATCCGAAATTCCTGGCAGCGCAATAGCGTGCCGATCTACATCACGGAAAACGGGATTGCTACCGGCGATGACACTCGTCGAATCGACTACACGCGCGGCGCCCTGGAAGCCGTTGCCCGGTGCATCGACGACGGAATCGAGGTCCGCGGTTACCTGCACTGGAGCGCATTGGACAACTACGAGTGGGGCAGCTTCAAGCCAACCTTCGGCCTGATCGGCTGGGACGCCAAGACGTTCGAGCGGCACCCCAAGCCAAGCCTCGGCTGGCTCGGGAGGGTGGCCGCGGCGAACTCGCTGCTGGAGCCGGCTGACGCTGCCCCGTAGCCAATTCCGCACAGAGCTGCCCAGTAGCCAATTCCGCACGGAAACGGCCCCAAGGGTCAGGATCGCCGGTTGCAACCGGCAATCCTGACCCCAA
Source organism: Arthrobacter sp. Bz4 (assembly GCF_003075455.1). GTDB lineage: Bacteria > Actinomycetota > Actinomycetes > Actinomycetales > Micrococcaceae > Arthrobacter_D. The sequence continues at coordinate 201,670 of NZ_QDAE01000002.1, read as the reverse complement.
GCGCCGTTTCTCGCTGCTGGGCAGCCCGCATCGGCGACAAACACCCCAGGTGGCAGGCGGGGGCCGGTTTGCCTCCGGGTGACAAACTTAAAGTGTGGCTCATCTAGACGTTTCCAACATTGACTACTTCCTCTCCGACGGGCGGCAGTTGCTCAACGCCGTCAGCTTCAAGGTCGGCGACGGGCACAAGACGGCCCTGATCGGCCCCAATGGCACGGGCAAAACCACACTGCTGCGCATCATCGCCGGCGATGTCACCGCCGATGAAGGCGCCGTCACCCGCTCCGGCAACATGGGAATCATGCGCCAGTTCGTCGGCCAGGTCAGGGATGAGACGACGGTCCGGGACCTGTTGGTCTCCGCCGCGCCGCCAGCCCTCGCCAAGGCCGCGAAAGCGGTCGACGACGCCGAGCTCGCCATGATGGAGAACGACGACGAACCCACCCAAATGCGCTACGCCCACGCGATTACCGAGTGGGGTGACGCCGGTGGCTACGAACTGGAAACCACGTGGGACGAAGTCACCATGGCTGCACTCGGGGTGCCTTACGCCCGGGCACAGTACCGGGCGTCGTCGTCGTTGTCCGGCGGCGAGCAGAAACGGCTGGTCCTCGAGGCGCTGTTCTCCGGACCGGACGAGCTGCTGCTCCTCGACGAACCCGACAACTACCTCGACGTTCCCGGGAAGCGGTGGCTGGAGGCGAAGCTGAACGAGTCCAAGAAATCGGTGCTGTTCGTCAGCCACGACCGGGAACTGCTCGCCAACGCCGCCACCCGCATCATCACGCTGGAGCCTGGGGCGCTCGGCGCGTCCAGCTGGATCCACGGTGGCGGCTTCGAAACCTACCTGCAGGCCCGCACCGACCGCAACCTGAGGTTCGAGGAACTGCGGCGCCGGTGGGACGAGGAGCACCTCAAGCTCAAAGAGCTGGTCAACATGTACAAGAACAAGGCGGCGTTCCGGTCCGACATGGCCAACCGGTACCACGCCGCCCAGACCCGGCTCGCGAAGTTCCTTGAGGCCGGGCCGCCGGAAGCGATCCCGATAGAGCAGAACGTCACCATACGGCTCAAGGGTGGTCGCACGGCCAAGCGGGCAGTCGTCGCCCAGAAACTCGAACTCACTGGGCTGATGAAGCCGTTCAGCACCGAGATCTGGTTCGGCGACCGGGTGGGAGTGCTGGGCTCCAACGGTTCCGGCAAGTCCCACTTCCTGCGACTGCTTGCCAGTGGCGGCACCGATCCGGAGAAGGAACACGAACCGGTCTCCGAGGTCAGCATCCAGCCCGTCCCACACGAGGGAACAGTGAAGCTCGGTGCGCGGATCCGACCTGGCTTCTTCGCGCAGACCCACGTGCGACCCGACCTGCTGGGACGCACCCTGCTCGACATTCTGCACCGCGGCGATGATCACCGGTCGGGATTGCCGCGCGAAGCGGCGTCAGGAGTTCTGGACCGTTACGGTCTGGCGGGTCAGGCGGAGCAACTGTACGACTCCCTCTCGGGTGGGCAGCAGGCGCGGCTGCAGATCCTGTTGCTGGAACTCTCGGGTGCCACGCTCCTGCTGCTCGATGAGCCCACCGACAACCTCGACCTGCACTCGGCCGAGGCGCTGGAGAAGGCCATCGACGCGTTCGAGGGTACCGTGCTGGCTGTCACCCACGACCGATGGTTCGCGCGTAGTTTTGACCGGTTCATGGTTTTCGGGTCGGACGGCTTGGTGTACGAAACTGAGGAGCCGGTCTGGGATGAGGGCCGGGTGCAGCGCGACCGCTGACCCAAACGGTCGGCTGAGGCAGTAGACCGGCTCCGAAAATTGCGCATACGGTTTACTGGTGCAAACAAATGTCTTGTCGGCCATGTGGGCGACGTTCGCCGTCTTCGGCCTTAACGGCCTGGTCTTCGCGAGTTGGGCTGCCCGGATCCCGTCCGCGTCCTCAGTGCTGGGCCTCGGCTCGGGGGAGACGGGCGCCCTGTTGTTGGCTGCTGCCGCCGGATCGGTGATTGCCCTCCCCCTCGCGGGCGGGATCTCAGGCCGGGTGGGGGTCGCCAATACGGTCAGGATCGGCGGCGTGGTGTCTGCCCTCGCGGCGGTGACCATTGCCGGCGGATTGACGACGACGTCGGTCTCCCTCACCGCGATCGGGCTATTTCTCTTCGGCGTGGGCGTTGCCCTCTGGGATGTGGCCCAAAACATTGAGGGTGCCGACGTCGAGCACCGCCTCCGCCGCACCATCATGCCCAAGTTCCACGCGGCGTTCAGCGGCGGCGCCTTCGTTGGTGCAATGGTCGGCGCCGGTCTGTCACACCTCGACGTCGACCTGTCCTACCACCTGCTGGGGGTTGCCGCCGTCGTCCTCGTGGTTTCCCTCTGGGTGCCCCGCTACTTCCTGCCGGACATCTCCCACGCCGACGCGTACCCGGATACTCCCCAGCCCAGCCGGTTCGCTGCCTGGCTGGAGCCAAGGACACTGCTCATTGGGTTGGTGGTGCTGGGCGCTGCCCTGACCGAGGGTGCGGCCAACGACTGGGTGGCCAAGGCCACCGTCGACGGCTTGGGGGCCAGCGAAGCGACTGGCGCGCTCATATTCGGCGTGTTTGTGGCTGCGATGACCCTGTTTCGGTTTGTGGGCGGCGGATTGATTGACCGGTATGGCCGGGTCAGGGTGCTGCAGATCAGCCTCGGGTCGTCGCTGGTGGGGCTCATCATCTTCGTTTTTGCGCCCACCGTGCCGCTTGCGGGGGTGGGAGCGGTGCTCTGGGGTGCCGGCGCAGCGCTGGGCTTCCCGATGGGAATGTCGGCGGCCGCCGACGAACCGCGTCATGCGGCGGCCCGGGTATCTGTGGTTTCCACCATCGGCTACCTGGCGTTCCTGGCCGGACCGCCCCTCCTTGGATTCCTCGGCGATGTGGTCGGCATCCGCAACGCACTGCTCGTCGTGGGGGTGGCGGTCCTCGCCTCATTCCTGGTCGCACCCGCTGCCGCCGAACGCCGGACCGACGCCGATCCCCTGGGCACACCCGTCCCCCAGAAACTGGATCAACCGGGCCCACTCTGACCGCTTCCCTCGCGGACAAAAACTGTCCTCAATGATTACCTGCGGGCTGCTCCGAACCTTAAGATTGGACGCATGACAATTATTGAGGCCAGAGGTCTGAAAAAGACCTACAAATCGAAGAGTGGCCCCGTTCACGCGCTGGACGGGTTGGACTTGCTGGTGCCCCAGGGCACCGTCAAGGCGCTGCTCGGTCCCAACGGTGCGGGCAAGACCACCGTTGTGAAGGTCTTGACAACGCTGATCCAGCCCACGGAGGGCACGGCGTTCGTTGACGGCATCGATGTGCTCTCGAACCCCCGGGCAGCCCGTCGGATCATCGGGGCATCCGGACAGTATGCGGCAGTTGACGAGAACCTGACCGGGTTTGAAAACCTGGAAATGGTGGGCCGTCTTTACCATCTCGGAGCCAAGACGGCGAGGCGTCGTGCCCAGGAGCTGATCGACCAGTTCGAGCTCACCGAGGCCGGCAACCGCCCGGTGAAGGGTTTTTCCGGCGGTATGCGCCGCAGGATCGACCTTGCCGGGGCGCTCGTCATCAACCCGAAGATCCTGTTCCTTGACGAGCCCACCACGGGCCTTGACCCGCGGAGCCGGCTGGCCCTGTGGCAGATCATCAAGAACCTGGTCCATGACGGCACTACGTTGCTGCTCACCACCCAGTATCTTGAGGAGGCAGACCACCTGGCCGACGACATCGCGGTGATCGACGGCGGCAAGGTGATAGCTGAGGGCACCTCCGACCAACTGAAAGCCCGAATTGGCGGGCATCGCGTGGTGGTGGCCCTCGTCGACGAGTCCGATGCCGGCGCGGCCAGTGAGATCCTTGCCCGCCATGGCGAGGGTGAGGCAAGGGTTTCCAGTGACCGGCGCAGCGTCGAGGTTGCTGTCACCGAAGGACCACGCGCGTTGCAATACATCCTCGCGGACCTGGGGCAGGCCAACGTCGGGTTGCACGACGCCGGTATGCGCCGCCCCACCCTCGATGATGTGTTCCTCAAGCTCACCGGCCACACCGCGGAAAATGAGCAGGACACCGAGAAATCCGAAATGGAGCAAGCCAAATGAGTGTCCTCACCAAGCAGACGACCTACGAGAGTGTCGGCACCCCCGCGGGGCAGCTCCTCTCGGATGGATGGATCGCGACCCGCCGGAACCTGATCAAGATCAAACGGGTGCCGGAGATCCTGGTCTTCACTATCCTGCAGCCGATCATGTTCGTGTTGCTGTTCAGCCAGGTCTACGGCGGGGCAATGAACGTCTCCGACTACACCAACTTCCTGATGGCTGGAATCTTCGCCCAGACGGTGATCTTCGGGTCGACCTTCTCCGGCGCCGCTATGGCCCAGGACCTCAAGGACGGCATCATTGACCGGTTCCGCACCCTGCCGATGAACCCCGCGGCGGTGCTGATTGGTCGCACCAACGGGGACCTGGTCATCAACAGTATTTCGATGCTGATCATGATGGGCACCGGCTGGATCGTCGGCTGGCGCGTCACCACCTCCGTCTGGGGATTCCTGGGCGGCGTGGCCATCCTGCTGCTGTTCAGCTACTCCTTCAGCTGGGTGATGGCGTTGCTGGGTATGAGCGTCAGGAGCCCGGAGGTCATCAATAACGCGTCCTTCATGATCCTGTTCCCGCTGACCTTCATCTCCAACGCTTTCGTGCCAATCCACACCATGCCCGAGGTGCTGAAGAACATCGCCGAGTGGAATCCGGTTTCGGCCCTGGTCGAATCGGCCCGGCAGTTGTTCGGCAACACCAATCCGGACTTCCCGGAACCCACGGCGTGGACCCTTCAGAACCCGTTCATCACGATCTTCGTGGGGATCGCGCTGATGCTGCTCATCTTCGTGCCGCTCTGCATCAGGAAGTTTGAGTCCATCAGCTCACGGTAGACCCACGTCGGATACCCAGAAACGGCTCTTGGGGTCAGGTTCGCCGGTTGCACCCGGCACTCCTGACCCCGGGGGCCGTTTCTGCGTCAGGAGGTTCGGGGGCACGCAGCCTACTCATCCGAAAGGTGTAGGCGAAGGCCGCCAAACATCATCCCAAGGAGCGGCGACCGGGCGAGGGACAATCCGTAGGGTAGAGGTAGGCCCAGCACCGTGGGCACCACAGCAATCTTAAGGACGCAGCCATGATTGAGGCACAAGGCCTGGCGAAGCGCTATGGCTCCAAGACAGCAGTGGATAACGTGTCATTCACGGTCCACCCCGGTAAGGTCACCGGCTTCCTCGGCCCCAATGGCGCCGGCAAGTCCACCACGATGCGGATGATCGTCGGGTTGGATAACCCATCCTCCGGCAACGTGACAGTCAACGGCCGGCGTTACGCCGAGCACCGGGCGCCCCTCCGCGAGGTCGGCGCCCTCCTGGACGCGAAAGCAGTCCACACCAAGCGCAGCGCCTACAACCACCTGCGAGCCATGGCAGCGACCCACGGCATCCCCAATAGCAGGGTCAAGGAAGTCATCGAAATGACCGGGCTGGGCCCCGTTGCCAAGAAGCGGGTCGGCGGCTTCTCCCTCGGCATGGGCCAGCGCCTCGGCATCGCCGCAGCGCTCCTGGGTGATCCCCACACTGTCATCCTCGATGAGCCAGTCAACGGACTGGACCCCGAGGGCGTCCAGTGGGTGCGCCACCTTGCCAAGGGGCTCGCCGCTGAAGGGCGCACAGTTTTCCTGTCCTCCCACTTGATGTCGGAGATGGCATTGACCGCCGACCACCTGATTGTGATTGGCCGCGGACGGATTATTGCCGACGCCCCCATCGAGCAAATCATCTCGGATCAGGGACAGGCGCGCACCCGGGTACGCACCGACAACCCAAGCGAACTCATCCGGGCGCTTGCCGGTGACGGTGTGACCTCGAAGCAGCTGGAGCCCGAGATGCTCGAGATCACCGGCGCCGACTCTCACCGGATCGCCCGCACCGCCCTGGACAACCGGGTGCTGGTCTACGAGCTCACACCGCTGCAGGCGTCCCTTGAAGAGGCGTACATGCAGCTCACCAACGATTCGGTCGAATACCACTCGGCCGATCTCCCGCAGGCAACCCAGGCCGCCGGCGTCGGGGAAGGAAACTAGCCATGTCTCACACAGCAGTCGCAGCGCCTACGCGCGGCACCACCCAGGGTAGTGGCGTGAACTTCATGCGGATCCTGAAGTCCGAATGGATCAAGTTGATCACGGTGCCCTCCACCGTGATCATGCTGTCGATCACGGTCATCGTGATGATTGGTCTGGCAGCTCTCTTTGCGTGGCAAACGACGGTTTTGCTCGATCTACAGGGAGACCCGGAGATGGCCGCCCAGATGCAGGGCGCCCCGGACGCCACCTCCATTACCAACACCATCCCGGGTTCGGGACTGATCTTTGGCCAACTGCTGATTGGGTCGCTGGGAGTCGTCCTGATCGCGTCTGAATGGGGCACCGGGATGATCCGCTCCACGATGGTGGCAGTGCCAAAACGTATTCCAGCACTCCTCGCCAAGCAGGCCGTGTTCGCAGTGGTGGCCTTCGTTGTTGGCGCCGGCTCAGCCCTGGTCAGCTACCTCATCGCACAACCTATCCTGACCCCGTCGGAACTCGAATTCGGACTCGGTGACGAGGGGGTGCTGATGCACATCATCAACACCGGTTCGGTGCTCGCCCTAATGGCTATCATCGCGATGTCGATTGGTACCCTACTGCGCAACACGGCCGGAGGCGTGGTCACCACGATCGGCCTACTCCTGATCCTGCCAATCCTGGTAGCCACGTTGCTGGCAGGGATCGCCGACTGGGTTCCCGACGCTGCTCGTTTCCTTCCCAGCAGCGCGGGGGAGCAGATGGTGGCCATTACCATCGCCGACGGCGCACTGAACCAGTGGCAGGGCGCGCTGGTACTGGGCGCCTGGGCCCTCGTACTGCTGGTTGCCTCCTTGCTGGTCACCAAGAAGCGGGACGTGTAACCCAGCGGGTCAACAGCGGATCGATAGGCTCACTCAATGAGTGAAAAAGCCTCGGTGGAGGGGGCGGCGGAGCGAACGGCCGCCGCCTCCTTCACTGAGCTCAATGCACGACGGCTAGGCCCGTTCCGGCGCTATTTCAGGAGCCACCCGCGGGTAACCGACGCGCTGATAGTAGTCCTCTACCTCGCCGCGAGCCTGCCACAGGCGATCGTCGGAACCGTGCTGGCCGATCGATGGTTGGCCTTGATCCCCGTCGTTGCAGCAGGGATCGTCCTCTTCTGGCGCCGGGACCGCCCACTGATTGTCCTTGGCATTTTGATGGCACTCGAATGGGCGAGCCTCATGGCCTCCGACGGTGAGGCGAGTGTCGGGTTTGGCGTCTGGTTTGCTCTGTACGCTGTGGCCGTCCAGCATCCCTTCCGCAGCGCCCTCTGGGCGCTCGCCGGAGCAGCACTGCTGACGATCACCCCCCTCTGGTTTGTCGACGCACTGTTTGTCGATGAGGCGCCATACCTCATCTGGATCGTGACCGGCTTTGTCCTCATGTGGTATTTCCTTGCCGTCGGATTTGGGGTTACCACCCGGAAGGATCGGGAGCATGAAACAGCCCTCCGCGACTGGGCCATCCGCAACGCCGAACTGGCGTCCGCCACCGAGCGCAACCGCATTGCCCGGGAGATGCACGACGTCGTCGCGCACTCCCTGTCGGTGATGATCGCCCTCTCCGACGGCGCCGCCGTCGTGATGAAGCGGGACCAGGACCGTGCCCGAGAGGTCCTCGATGAGCTCTCGACCAGCGGACGCACGGCCCTGGCCGACATGCGCCGGGTGCTCGGCGTCCTGCGGGAAAACCCCGACGCCGCACCCCGCGAACCCCTCCCAGCGGCCGGCTCGCTTTCCACACTGCTTGACGGCTTCCGGGCGGCGGGACTCTCCATCCGACTGGGACTCTCGGGTCCGGGATTGCCCGAGGACCCAGCCTTCCAGCTGACCATCTACCGGATTATTCAGGAATCCCTGACCAACGTCCTGCGGTACGGCAAGAGCGTCACGACTGTTGATGTAGCTATTGCGCGCACCGGAACCCTGGTCCGGGTGAGGGTGTCCGACGACGGCCGCGGCAGTATGGGGCCGGTGGTGTCGGTGGGTTCCGGGCAGGGGATCGCTGGAATGCAGGAGCGCGCCGCCATCTATTCGGGGACGGTTGATTGCGGTCCGGGCCCGGACGGTGGCTGGGTCGTGGACGCTCGACTGGTCATCCCCGAGGAGCAACAATCCACCAACAGGGGAGCACCAAGTGTCCGAAGTGCCTGAGGGGTTAGCGCTCAACGAGACAGCCGTGCCCGAAACGCTGGCCGGGGAGACCATCAGGGTCCTACTGGTTGACGACCAGCCGCTGCTGCGGATGGGGTTCCGGCTCATCCTCGAGGGTGAGGACGGGGTGGTCATCGTCGGTGAAGCGTCCAACGGCGCCGAAGGAGCGCGGATGGCGGCCGCCCTGAAGCCGGACGTCGTGTTGATGGACGTCAGAATGCCGATCATGGACGGGATCGAGGCAACCCGCCTGATCACCCAGTCTGGATCGTGTTCACGCATCATCATCCTGACCACCTTTGACCTGGACGAGTACGCCTTCGCAGGCCTCCAGGCTGGAGCGTCTGCTTTCCTCCTGAAGGATGTGGGACCCGATGAGCTGGTGAATGCCGTCCGGGTGGTTGCCAGCGGAGACGCGGTTGTCGCTCCGCGGGTGACCCGCCGCCTCCTTGAAACCTACGTGCGATCGCTGCCACCCCTTGCGACTCCACGGCCCGTCGATCCATTGCTGGAGGACCTGACCCCCCGTGAACGGGAGGTTTTGGAGGCCATCGCCGAGGGACTCTCCAATGCGGAACTGGCCCACAAGTTCTTTCTCTCCGAAGCCACCGTGAAAACCCATGTGCGGCGGATTTTCACCAAGCTTCACCTCAGGGACCGGGTGCAGGCAGTTGTGTACGCCTACGAGTCGGGTCTGGTGGTCCCCAGCCAGGGACAGGACTACTGAGCTTGGTAGGCTCACTTCCATGACCGCCCTCCAGCACATCACCGATCTCGGCGCCTACATTGGTGCCTCACCCTCCAGCTTCCACGCCGCAGCTGAGGGCGCAGCCCGGCTGGAGGCCGCCGGGTTTGTCCGGTTGCAGGAAGCCGACGCGTGGACAGCACGGGAGGGCAAATTCCTGGTGGTCCGTGATGGTGCCCTGATCGCCTGGGTAACCCCGGCCAAAGCCACCCCCGTCACTGGGTTCCGCATCCTGGGCGCCCACACCGATTCGCCGGGCTTCAAACTGAAACCCAAGCCCACCACCGGTCGGCACGGCTGGCTTCAGGCGGGCGTCGAAGTCTACGGTGGCCCGCTGCTCAACTCCTGGCTGGATCGCGAGCTGGCGCTCGCGGGCAGGCTCGTCACCCACGACGGCGTCGAGCACCTGGTGTCCACGGCCCCCCTGCTGCGGTTCCCCCAACTCGCGATCCACCTCGATCGGGCAGTCAACGACGGACTCGCGCTGGACAAGCAACAGCATATGAATCCGGTCTGGGGAGTTGGCGACCCACGCGACGCCGACCTCCTCGAGCTTCTGGCCGACTCAGCAGGGATTGCCCCGGTGAACGTTGGCGGCTACGACGTCGTCGTCGCGGACACCCAGCCAGGCAGCGTCTTCGGGGCGGACGGTGCGTTCTTCGCCGCCGGTCGGCTGGATAACCTTTCCTCGGTGCACGCCGGACTGGTTGCCCTGATCGCGGCGGGTGCCACAGCGGCGCCGGATGGGCCGATCGCCGTTCTCGCCGCCTTTGACCACGAGGAGGTGGGCAGCGCCTCCCGCTCCGGGGCGAGTGGGCCCTTCCTTGAGGATGTACTGCACCGCATTTCGGGTGGGCTGGGAGCGGAGTCCGAGGAACGCCGGCGCGCGCTGGCCGCCTCGTTCTGCGTTTCAGCGGATGCCGGTCACGCGGTGCACCCCAACTATGCCGAACGCCACGATCCCGTGAACCGCCCCATCCTCGGTGGTGGCCCGCTGCTGAAAATCAACGCCAACCAGCGTTACACCACCGACGCCCCAGGCGCCGCATATTGGGCCCGGCTGTGCCGCGAAGCGCGGGTACCGTATCAGGAGTTTGTCTCCAACAACGTGATGCCCTGCGGCTCAACCATTGGTCCGCTGACCGCCACCCGGCTCGGGATCCGGACGATCGACGTCGGGACCCCACTGTTGTCCATGCACTCCGCCCGGGAACTGTGCGGCGTTGAAGATCCGCACCACCTGGCCACAGCCACCGAACTGTTCTTCACCTCCATCAGGTAGCGACGAAGCCGGGGACCGGTTATCCACACGCGGTTCGGTGGGCCGGCGAATCTCCGGTAACATTGGTAAGTCTGCGCTGGCACCGGCCCGAACTGGGAATCAGGTGTCAGGCAGGCCAACGCAAATAGAACCTCCTGTTACGGAAAGACCGTGACCGTTTAGCCCAGAGGAGGTGGGTTCACAAATGCGTGCATATGAATTGATGGTAATCATCGACCCCGATGTCGAGGAACGTACCGTTGAGCCTTCGCTCGAGAAGTTCCTGAATGTCGTCCGCAACGGCGGCGGCACCGTAGACAAGGTAGACCTGTGGGGACGTCGTCGCCTGGCCTACGAAATCAAGAAAAAGGCTGAGGGTTTCTACGCTGTAGTCAACTTCACCGCCACTCCAGCAATCGCTGCCGAGCTTGACCGCCAGCTGAGCCTCAACGAGACGATCATGCGTACCAAGATCATCCGTCCCGAGGAGCAGAAGGTTTCAGCCGAATAATTTCGGCTTAGCTTCACAGATTAGGACAGGCCCACCACAGTGGGCTGTGACAGTAGGAGGCACCATGGCAGGCGAGACACTAATTACGGTCGTCGGTAATCTCACCAGCGATCCCGAACTTCGTTTCACCCCGTCAGGCTCAGCAGTGGCAAATTTCACCATTGCGTCGACGCCGCGGACCTTCGACCGCCAGTCCAACGAGTGGAAGGACGGCGAAACGCTGTTCCTCCGTGCGTCGGTATGGCGTGAAGCGGCAGAGAACGTTGCGGAGACCCTGACCAAGGGAACCCGCGTCGTCGCTCAGGGCCGCCTCAAGTCACGCTCGTACGACACCAAAGAAGGCGAAAAGCGCACCGTCATGGAACTTGAGGTGGACGAGATTGGTCCATCCCTGCGCTACGCGTCAGCCAAGGTCACCCGCACCCAGCGCTCAGGCGGTGGTGGCGGTGGTGGTTTCGGCGGCAACAGCGGCGGGAACAGTGGCGGCGGAAACAACTCCAACTCAGGTTGGGGCGGCGGCCAGCAGGGTGGTCAGCAGGCGCAACAGCCAGCTGATGACCCATGGGGCGCACCCGCTGGGGGCAACTCCTCCGGAGGTAACTCCTCCGGTTGGGGCAACGGCCCGGATTCGTCCGAGCCTCCCTTCTAACCCTTCTTTACCGGCAGGACCGCTCCGCTGTTGGCAGCGGCCACCCGCCAAGTAGTTCCCATCCCGCAGAATCGTTCTGCGGGCTCCACCAGACATAAGGAGCACCACGATGGCAAAGGCTGAACTTCGTAAGCCCAAACCAAAGTCCAATCCCTTGAAGGCCGCTGACGTCACCGTCATCGACTACAAGGACGTAGCCTTGCTGCGTAAGTTCATTTCCGACCGCGGAAAGATCCGTGCACGCCGCGTTACCGGCGTCACCGTTCAGGAGCAGCGCAAAATTGCGCAGGCAATCAAGAATGCCCGTGAAGTTGCCCTCCTGCCGTACTCCGGCGCAGGCCGCGGTTAAGGAAAGGAACCCAACCCAATGGCAAAGCTCATTTTGACCCATGAAGTAACCGGTCTTGGTGCTGCAGGCGACATTGTCGAGGTAAAGAACGGTTACGCACGTAACTTTCTTCTGCCCCGCGGCTTCGCCCTCACCTGGACCAAGGGCGGCGAGAAGCAGGTCGAGTCGATCAAGGCTGCCCGCCTCGCTCGCGAGCACTCCACGCTCGAGGACGCCCAGAAGCAGGCAGCTGCTCTCTCCGCCAAGCCGGTCAAGCTGACCGTGAAGGCCGGTGAGTCCGGACGTCTGTTCGGCACCGTCAAGGCTGACGACGTTGCGAAGGCAGTCGAGGCCGCAGGCCTTGGCACCATCGACAAGCGCAAGGTAGAACTGCCCGCCCACATCAAGTCGGTTGGCACCTACCAGGCGAACGTCCGCCTGCATGACGATGTCGCAGCAGTTATCGACCTGAACGTTGTCGCCAGCTAGTTCCGGCGCACATCATTCAGGACGGCTCCAGGGGCTCCCGCTTACCGCGGGGGTCCCTTTTGTCGTCCTCGGTCGGCCCACCGGCCTGTTCCAGCCCCAGGCCCTGCAGGTGCAGGGCGAAGGCGGGGCTGCTCATCAGCGCCTGCACCCGGTCCAGGGTGCTGACGCGTGGATCGCCCATGGCCGCCTGGTTGGCAGCGAGAGCCTGCCGGGTAGCCAGCACGCCGTCATCCTCATTCCCCGACTGCCCGGGCCCCAGCGGGGCGGCGACGACCGTCGGGTGGAGCCTGGCGCGTCGTGAGCCTGGCGGGTTTTCGAATCGGTAGGAAGTGATGCGGTCCGTTGCCCAGTCCCCGGCCGCGGCGCGGGATAGTCAATGTTAGCCCGACGGCGGTGCGATTCACCAGACGATCCGGGCGCCGGGCCGGAGGCCGGGTCCGCCCCTCGATCACGGCGACCCACGTAACTGATCAACCCGCCGGTCAGGAGGAGCGCTGCGAGCAGCACGGCGCTGATCAGCTGTAGTTCCATCGACCTGTTCCCTTCACCCCGGGGTGGTGTCCATTTCAAAGTATCGCACCGCTCGGGGTACATCGCTGGTGGAAGTATGCCGGAAAGGTCATATCTCAGGTGGGAGCGCGGCATTCGGGTGCGGCGACCGGTATATAGGCCAGTGGGACGTCGTTTTAACTGTGGTCCGACTCACACTGGCAACCCACAAAGCTGTGGATAGCTGGTGAATAACTCGCCCCGTAGGCGCTGTGAGCGCATCTGTCAACACGCAAGTAGGGGATGAACGTTGGGTGACTGAAACATTTACTCCACAGGTGCGGGAGGGTGTTTGGCCTTGTCAGAGACATATTGGGTGGATAAGTATTTAGTTATCCACACTGTTGTCCCCATCCTGTGCACAAGACACGCCGCGTAATCCACAGTCAATCCACAGGGCCTGTGGATTACTCGCTTGGCAGGATGGTGCTTCGGCACTACCGTTGCGGAGTATCCCAGACGCTAAAACTGTCCGTACCGGGTGATAAGACTCAGTTATCAGACCGGATACGACCACCCCCGACGATCCGTCGGAGTGGTTCCCGGGGTAGGTAACTGGAAGAGAGAGTGCAGCGGTGTCCCTCACGCGCGTTGATTCATCAGAGGACACCCGGTCCCCGGAGTTCACCAGAACCCCGCCTCAGGACCTGGTTGCTGAGCAGTCAGTTCTCGGCGGAATGATGCTGTCCAAGGACGCCATCGCCGACTGCGTCGAGGTACTGCGCGGGGTGGACTTCTATCGTCCGGCCCACGAAAGCATCTACGAGGCCGTGATTGATCTCTATGGCCGCGGGGAACCCGCCGACGCCGTCACCGTCTCCGATGAGCTGACAAAACGCGGCGAAATTTCCCGCATCGGAGGACCCGCCTACCTTCACACGCTGATCCAGTCAGTCCCGACGGCCGCGAACGCCGGATTCTACGCGGAGATTGTGCGGGAACGCGCAGTGCTGCGGCGGCTCGTGAATGCCGGGACCAAAATTGTGCAGCTGGGTTACTCCAACGACGGCGAGGTGGATGACATTGTCAACGCCGCCCAGGCCGAGGTGTATGCGGTGGCCGAGCGGCGAAGTGCCGAGGACTATGTCGCGCTGAAAGACATCATCGAAAGCACCGTCGACGAGATTGAATCGGCCGGACACCGCGGTGAGGGTATGACCGGGGTCCCGACCGGCTTTTTTGAACTGGATGAACTAACCCAGGGACTCCATGGCGGACAGATGATTGTGGTGGCGGCGCGGCCTGCGATGGGTAAGTCGACCTTCGCCCTGGATTGGGCTCGCTCCGCAGCGATCAAGCACAACATGACCACCGTCTTCTTTTCCCTGGAAATGGGGCGCAACGAGATTGCCATGCGCCTGTTGTCAGCCGAAGCCACCATCGGGCTGCAGGACCTGCGCAAGGGCACGATCAAGGACGAACAGTGGGGCAAGATCGCCACCACCATGGGGCGGATGAACGATGCGCCGCTCTTCATCGATGACAGCCCCAATATGTCCCTGATGGAAATCAGGGCGAAGTGCCGGCGGCTGAAGCAGCGCCATGACCTGAAACTGGTGGTCCTCGACTATCTGCAGCTGATGTCATCGGGCAAGCGGGTCGAGTCGCGTCAGCAAGAGGTCTCCGAGTTCTCCCGCGCGCTGAAGCTGCTTGCCAAGGAGCTGAACGTACCGGTGGTGGCGCTCTCCCAGCTGAACCGTGGCTCCGAGCAGCGCACCGACAAGCGCCCGATGGTTTCCGACCTTCGCGAGAGTGGTTCGATCGAGCAGGACGCCGACATGGTGATCCTCCTGCATCGCGATGACGTCTACGACAAGGAATCCCCCCGGGCCGGTGAGGCGGACGTGATCGTCGCCAAGCACCGTAACGGCCCCACCAAAACCATAGTGGTCGGGTTTCAGGGCCACTATTCCCGGTTCAACAACATGGCTGTGGACGGTGGCGGCGGCGGGTTCTGACCGGATTACCGGACCCTGGTGATCAGACCCGGCCGCCTGCCACCGGGCCGCGTGGTGACCAGACGCCGTCAAGGGCCTGATTCACCTCGTCCAGCCGGCCCTGCAGGTGTTCCTGCACTGCTGGCGGGTGCGATTCCTGCCGGATAGCTGCAGCGACTCGCTGTAGCTGTTCGCGGACCGCCGACTTGTCCTCATCAGCCGCGTGCCAGGCGACCTCCTGCAGCAGACTCAGGACCCGATCGACCACCGCCGGGTCGGAACTCCCGTAAAGCACTGGCTGGTCGAGGGTGATGTTCAGGAACGCGGCGAAGTCGGGGCGGTGGAGAATGACCCGAACCAACCCGTCGTCGTCGCGCAGTACGCGCTCTCCCAGCTCCCGTTGCGTGAGATCACACAACAACGCTGAAGTGTGCCCAAGTACGTGGATCGCGGTTGTTGGGTCGTTGATGCCGGGCGATAGCGCCTTGGCCGCTACATCAATAAGCTGTCGGAACCCGAAGGCGACATCCTGCACCGCGGTCCGTTCGAATCCGTAGTTGAAAGCGGCTACCACGTCGTGGCGGAATGCCTTCAGTGCCTCATCATCCATACTCGGCTCCCCGCTGCGCGCCCAGCCGACGGCCATGGGTACGCCTTTCACAAGGGACGAACCGACGCGGCAATCAACTCTCACGATCGCATGGTGCTTCACCGCTGCGGCAAGGATCCGTTCCTCATCAACCCCGGTCAGGAACCCGGACTTCGCCGCGACTATCAGGGCCGCGGAGTCTGGCGCTACCGGCAGCACCGGGCTTGCTGAACCCCGTCGATCGGGGAATACCCGTTCAACGGTCGCCGCCGTTTCGCCGTGGACCTTACGCATAATGGTTTCCACTCTGATCTCCCGGGCCAGATGGGCCAGGAAAAACACCAGCCCGATGACGCTGGCAATCGCAAGCAGGAAGGCGAAAGTCACCGCAATGTGTGGGACAAACGCTTCCTCGCCGTCCTCACCGGAACGAACTGTCCGCAGGACGGTCAGCGCATAGGCGAAGGTGCCCAGGAACAGGGCCAACGTCGCGTGCACCACCCGGTCCCCGGTGAAGGTTCTCAGGAGCCGCGGAGAAAACTGGCTGCTGGCCAGTTGCAGCGTTACGACCGTCAGGGAGAAGGTCAATGACGTCGCAGTGATCAGCGAACCGGCCGTCGCCTCAAGGATGGCACGGCCAGCATCGGGACCACCGTTGATGAGGAGATAGGAAACCGCCGACGGCATGTCCTCGCCAATCGCGGCATCCAGGAGAGGGAGCCACACGCCCAGTCCGATTGCCACCAGTACGGCAAAGACCGGCAGCGGCCAGAGCTGCGTGCGCAGGGCATCGCCCGCAGCGCGAAACTTATCGCCGATCCGGCTGGTTGGGCCTGAAGTCATAGCCATCGGCGGTAGGGCTCCTTGTTGGTGTTACAGGTACCTGCAAAGCGTAGACCAGGCCGCCGTGGATTACCGTGAGCAACCCCAAATTAGGCGGAACCCGTGATCTCAGCTCGCCGTGCCCGCACAATCTCAACAACTACCGTCGCAGGAAGGGGGTGTTCCGGCGTGAACCTGATCGTGCCGGTGGAAAGTGAATAGTCGCCGAGCCTTCCCCGGACCTGGTCGACTACTGCCGGTGAGAAGGGGTGGACCGCAAGGTGCCGGGCGCTGGCCGTGACACCGATCAGCGGTTTGCCCCCGACTTTCAATACGGGTATTCCGTAGCTCACCCCGGCGACGGCGTCGGGTGCCGCTGCGCGAGCGAGAGCGATAAGCCGTTCCAGGCACTCACGCTCGGGTTGACCCAACGCCGCCACTGCCTCATCAAGTGAATCCATCGGTGTATCCGGCTAGCCGCCGGCCACGGACTGGATGATCATCACCTCGGCGCCTGGCGGGACTGGTGTCGAAAGCCCCGCCAGGCGCCGCACGTCCTCACCATCGACGTACACGTTGACGTACCGGCGCAGGGCGCCCGTCTCGTCACGAATGCGCCGGGCGAACACCGGATAACCCTCGTGCAGGGTGTCGAGTAGCTGAGCGAGGGGGACCGGCGATTCAACGGCGACAGGCACCGATGACCGGTCGCCGATCAAGGGCCGCAAGAGGGTCGGAATCAGGACCGTCACACCTCCCGAGGTGGCGCCCACCTAGGAGCCGACGACAGCTGAGGCGCGGACACACAGGACGTCGGGCAGGTGGGAGACCACTTCGGTGAACGTTGCGCCCTCGTCGGCGCTCGCGTACACGGTGCCGCCCCGGGTGCCGAAGTACACGCCCACCGGGTCCAGCGTGTCCACGCCGGCGGCGTCCCGCAGTACCGCGTTATATTCCTTCTCCGGTAACCCCTGGTCCAGCCGCGTCCAGGAGGATCCGGCGTCGTCGGTGCGGTGCACTGCGAGCCTGGCAGCTGGCGGGATGCGTTCGCCGTCGGCCTTCAGCGGGATCACCCACGCCGTTCCAGCACGATGCGGATGCGCGAGCATCACAAATCCGAAGTCCGCGGGCAGGCCCTCGGCAATTGATTCCCAGGTTTCGGCGCTGTCGTCCGACCGATAGACCCCGTGGTGGTTCTGCGCATACAGTCTCGTGGGCTCCACCGCGTCGCGGGCTATCTTGTGCACGCACTGACCGAATTCGGGGTTGGGGTCGGGCATGAAGTATGCCGAAATGCCCTTGTTCCGCGGCGTCCAGGACGTTCCACCGTCGTCGGAGCGATACACCCCGCCAGTGCTCATCGCCACGTGGACTGTGTCGTCGACCGGGCTCGGAGCCACCGAGTGCGCTGCGGCGCCACCGAAACCGGCACCCCATTCGGGGCGGTGAGGGTGATCCCATAAGCCGCGATTCAGTTCGAAGTGCTCGCCGTAGTCGGTCGACTTCCACACCGAGATGGGCTGGCAACCGGCCCAAACCACTCCCGGGCGGTCGGCGGAATCGGGATGGAGCTGCCAGATCCGTTCGACGGCAGCGTCGTCGTCCGCCGCGAACTTGATGGCACCGTGTTCGGGTTCAGACCAGGTGGCGCCGAGATCGTCGGAGTAGACCACCGTCGGGCCCCAGTGGTAGGACAGCACGCCCGCCATGACCCGGGTTCGGCCCTCACGGGTATCGATGCCCACGCTCGCCACCTCCTGCATCAAAAAGTGTGGGTCGGAGAGCGTCCAGGTCAGCCGGTCGGTGCTGGTCGCAAGCCAGAGGCCCTTCTTCGTGCCGATGGCCAGGAGAGTTGTTGTCATGGGGTCCTCGGTTCAGTGGGTAACTGATGTGAACACTGTAAACAATGGCATAGGCGCCGTGTCCTGTACATAGGCCGATCGGACGCCGCGTCGTCGTCGGCGACGTGGCAGGCTTGGGTCAGCGCACCGACTTCCGTTCGTAGATTGCCATCGACCAGGCGTAGTCGACGGCGATGATCACCGCGTCCCGGCGCTGCCCGCGATGGTTGCCGGGAGAAGCGGTGGCAGGTAGGAGAAAGGCGCATCCCGACCCGCGTCCGGGTCCACGCCGGGCAGCCAGCCCCGAGGGTGCCGACGAAAACAAACACACTGAAGGGTAGGGCCACTACGGGTCAGCGGATCGTGAAAAGGCCCTGAGTGGCCCGCGCTGCCCCCGGTAAGCTGGAGCAATGGCCATCTTCATAGACCCCCCGCTATGGCCGGCCCACGGGACCGAATTTTCCCACCTGATCTCGGATACCTCCGTCGCCGAGCTTCACGCTTTTGCTGCCGTCGCCGGGATTGCCGAACGGGCCTTCGACGGCGATCACTACGATGTTCCGGCCCGCCGCTACCGCACACTCGTGGCCTTGGGGGCGAGGGAGGTGGATTGCGGAACCCTGACCCGGATCCTGATCTCCAGTGGTTTGCGCATCCCGGCCCGGCAGCGCGCGCCGAGGTTACGGCGTGCCCTGCTGGTGCGGTGGGGTGCGGTGGCGCCGCAGGCTCCACAGTTGGGTGAGAGCCTGCTGGGCCGATGGTCCGAGGCGCATCGCCGCTACCACACACCCTCCCATCTCCTCGAGGTGCTGGAGGCGCTCGATGTGATTTTCCTGCCGTCCGACGACGAGCACCTGCGCCGCCGGGTCCGGCTTGGCGCGTGGTTTCACGATGCCGTCTACGAGGGCGCCGCCGGAGCGGACGAGCGAGCGTCTGCTGCCTTGGCCCAGGATTGGCTGTCAGGGGTTGTGCCGGCAGCTGAGGTGGCGGAGGTGGCCAGACTGGTGCACCTGACCGCGTCACACGACCCGATACCCGGCGACCGCGCTGGCGAGCTGCTGTGCGACGCGGATCTGGCCGTCCTGGGGAGGCCGGAGCACCAATACGGGCAGTATGTCGCGGCGGTACGCCAGGAATATGCCCATGTGTCGGACCACGACTTCACTGTCGGCCGCAGCGACGTCGTGCGGCGGCTCCTCGCCATGGACCGACTGTTCCGCACCGTCCCGGCGCAACGACTGTGGCTGGAAGCCGCTCGCGCCAATCTGCTGAACGAGCTGCGGTCCTGATCCTTCCTCCGGGGTTTCGCTGCAGGACGGTTGATGCCTCGTGCCACAATTGTTGACACTGTTTACTTTTATCTGTCCGAAGTTAGGTTGAGGGCCTGTGACCCAGCAGTCGAATCCGCGCACCACGTACCGGCACGGTGACTTGCGGCGGGCGCTGATCGCAGCGGGAACCGAACTGGCGCGTGAGGGTGGACCCGACGCCGTCGTCCTTCGGGAGGTGACCCGCCGCGCCGGTGTGACCCCGAACGCCGCCTATCGGCACTTTGCTGACAAGAGCGCGCTGTTGTGGGCTGTATCCCTTGCCGCACAGTCGAGACTGGCGGCAGCTATGGAGGAGGAGCAGTCAGCGATCGACGACGACGACGGCGCTCGTCTCGGCAATGTCGGGCTCGCGCGCGCGAAACTACGCGCGGTCGGGGCCGGGTACCTGCGCTTCGCCCAAACCGAGCCGGGGTTGTTCAGAACCGCATTCGCCAACCATATCGACCTGCGGGACGCCGCGATTGAAGACTCTGCCGGGCCGCACGGCAGGACCCCGTTCCAGCTGCTGTCCGACGCCCTGGATGCGCTCGTTGACGCCGGGGTGTTGCCGGTTGACCGGCGGCCGGGTGCGGAATTTGTTGCCTGGTCGGCGGTGCATGGGCTGGCCATGCTGGTGATCGACGGCCCGCTGCGCGGGTTGGACGCCGATCAGCGGTTGAGTGCCGCGGGGCGCCTGCTGGAAATGGTGGAGAAGGGGATCTAGTCCTGGTCGAGGCTGGAGTGGTGTTTGCGGCGGACGACATAGCCGGTCGCAAGAGAGGCGATCGCTATCGCGATCAGGAGCGCACCGATCCCGAGGTTCAGCCCGGCACCTGCGGGCACCGCCTCATTGAGCGCAGCGGCCCTGGCGAAATCGGAGATGCCCTGCGGGATGAAGAGAGTGCTCAGGAAGAAGGCCACCAGACCGCCGATGAAGAACCAGACCTGTTTTTGCATTGAACTCTCCTGTGCGCCGTCGTGCCCCGGCATTAAGCCTAGCCGACCAACGTCCCTTGACCGCTTCCACTCGGGTAGGAGACGGTTCGGAGCAAGGCATTAAGGTGGCACTGTGACCACCGCACTGCCTGACACCCGCGAGCTGAGCCGCCGGATCCTTCACCTTGCCGTGCCAGCGTTGGGTGCGCTCATCGCGGAGCCGTTGTTCCTGTTGGCCGATTCAGCCATTGTGGGGCACCTGGGTGTCGACGAACTTGCGGGCGTTGGGCTGGCGTCCACCGTGCTGCACACCGCGGTCGGGCTGATGGTCTTCCTCGCCTACTCGACCACGCCCGCCGTCGCACGGTTCCTGGGCGCGGGGCGGATGCAGGATGCGGTGGCAGCGGGCCGGGACGGGATTGGACTGGCGCTGGTGCTGGGCATGGTGTTGTCCACCGCGGGCTGGGTGCTGGCGCCCGGGCTGTCCTCTCTGATGGGCGCCGAGGGGCAGGTGCATGACTTCGCCGTCGACTACCTGCGGTATTCGATGCCTGGCCTGACCGCGATGCTGGTGGTGCTCGCGGCAACCGGCGTGCTCCGTGGCCTGCAGGACACCAAAACGCCGCTGCTGGTGGCGGGCATCGGTTTCACGGTGAATATCGGCCTCAATTTCCTCCTGGTGTACGGGCTGGGGCTCTCGGTCGCCGGGTCGGCGCTCGGGACCAGCATCACGCAGTGGGGGATGGCCGCCGTGTACCTGACCATCGTCTACCGGCTGTCCCGAAAGAACCGGGTCCCGCTGCGCCTGTCCTGGCTTGGACTACGGGCGACGGCGCGGGTCGGCTCGTGGCTCATGTTGCGCACCATGAGCCTGCGGGCGGCAATCCTCGCCACGGTCTACGTCGCGACGGCGCAGGGGTCGGTTTCCCTCGCCGCACATCAGCTAGTGATGACCATCTTCATCTTCCTTGCGTTTGCGCTCGATGCGATCGCCATCGCTGCGCAGGCCCTGATCGGCAAGGAACTGGGTGCCGGCGACAAGCCGCTCGCGCACGCGTTGACCCGCAGAATGATCGGCTGGGGGTTGGGATTTGGGGTCATTACCGGTGCGCTCCTTGCGGTGGCCGCGCCGTTTGTCGGGTGGATCTTCACCACTGACGAGTCAGTCCAGTCGGCGCTCGCGGCGGGGCTCTTTGTCCTCGCCGCGTCACAACCCATCTGTGGGCTGGTGTTTGTGCTTGACGGGGTGCTGATCGGAGCCGGAGACGCGAAGTATCTGGCGATCGCCGGCGTCGTCAATCTTTTGCTCTACCTGCCGCTGCTGATCTGGGTCTTCAACGCCGAATTGACCGGACCCGCCGGTATCGTCTGGCTGTGGGTGGCGTTCGGTGTGGGGTACATGGCTGCTCGTGCCCTGACCCTGGCCTGGCGGGTCCGCAACGACCGTTGGATGGTAACCGGCGCCCACTAGGCATGGGTCCCCGACAGACTTTATGGGGTCCACTCGGGGATAAACTAGGACTTCTGGACTGAAGTGATCAGCCCTGTGTCTACCGGAGGTCTCCGCAATGGGTGCCGCACCCCAGGATGCGACGGTCCAACCGCCACGCACTCCGCTCGATCAAGCGGCGGCGGTCTGGCGGCCGTTGCTCTTTCGCGCGATTGTGTCCGCGGCCTTCGGGGCCCTGACGATTTTCTGGGTTCAACCATCGGTTCATGTCGCGTCAGTGGCCGGTGGACTGTACCTGTTGGCGCTCGCAGTTTCGGCGGCCTGGTTGGAGCGGGCTGCCGGGGTGAAGACCAGCGGCGACCGGTGGGTGGCCGGGATCGGGCCGGGGTTCCTCCTGGTGGGTGGCGTGCTCAACCTGTGGGTTCATACCGATGCGATGTTTGCCCAGGTTGTTGCGCTCGTTCTGGTGATTTCCGGGGCTGTTGACCTGTTTGTGGGAATCCGCCAACGCCGCTTCAACGTCGTTGGGAAAGATCTCATCGTGGTCGGTGCAGTGGGAATGACCTCGGGATTGTTGCTTCCGCTTTTCCAGGACGCTGGGGCGCACGCGCTGCTCGGCGTCACGGGAGGCGGGGCGATCATCATCGCTGTCGTTCTGGCGATCGCGTCGTTCGGCTTCCGGCATGATGTACGTCACGCGGATAAGGCGTCCCCGTCAACCGCGTAAACTAGACACGGCAGTCTTTCTACCCTTCGTAGAAGAATGTGTGGCGGCAATTTCTCAAGGAGTAACAGTGTCCAAATCGGTCAAGGGTGTCAAAGGCCCTCTCATCTTCTCTGCTGTCCTCGGGGCGGTGGCCGGTATCGTCGCGATGGTTGTCTCCACCGGTGGTGGAACGAGGGAACTCAGGGTTGATATCGGCCTCACCGCTGCCGGTATCGCGTTCATTGCGGCGCTGGTGGTCTGTGCGCTGCTCCTGATGACGGAGAAGCCCAACGCTGATCACCTGGGCAAGGGAACCGGCATCAATCGGTCATCGTCGAAAATCCAGGGCGGCGCAGGCAACCTCGATAAGGACGGAAACATCAAAGGGACGCCGCGCGGCGGCCCGGACAGCCCTCGCTGACCCTGCCCGCTGGCCCGTCGTTCCGGTTGCGCTGCACTGAGGCGCCCAAGCCTAGAAAAGTGGTGGCACTGCAGGTGCGCTGTTGGGCAACCACTGGTATGCGGGTGCGGGACTTTTCTGGCCCCGAGGGGTTATCCCGTAGCCGATTTTCGGGCCCGGTAGGCCTTGACGTGGGCGCGATTCGCGCAATTTCCGGTGTCGCAGTACCGTTTCGAGCGGTTTCGGCTCAGGTCCAGCACCACGGCGCTGCAGTCGTCGGCCGCGCAGATCCGTAGCCGCTCCATTTCGTGGGTCCGGATGACATCGACCAGCGCCATCGCCGCTTCGGTTGCCATTCGGTCCTCCAGCGGAGCCTCGGGCCCGGTGGCATGCAGGTGCCAGTCCCAGTGATCATGACGTACCAGTTGGGGAAGGGCGCGGGCGTCGCTCAGCATCCGGTTGACGTGCGCGACGGCGTCGTCCTCCGTTGACGTCCATACCTCCTCCAGCTCTGCCCTGAGCTGCACCACCGCAGCCAACTCGTTGGCAGTATGGGCGCGCGAGCCGGAGAAGTCCTGTTCCGCCAGGAATCGGTCGAGGTCCGCCAGTGTTGTCAGCTGGTCGGTTTCCTCCTTGCCCGTGTTGATGAGCGCTGCCGCAGAGATCAACGCAACCTCTGTGTCATTAGCAAAGGTCACATTGACTCCTGACATTGTTGGGGTCTACTGTCACTACCATAATCAACTTTTGGTCATGACACTAATGAGGTTCAGCATGAAAAACGGCGCAGCGGCGGGTCTGTGGTGGGCGGTCATCTCGGCGGCGGCATTCGGCGTGTCCGGGCCGTTTGCCAAATCGCTGCTGGAAATCGGCTGGAGCCCCGGCGCTGCCGTCGGTGTGCGCATTGGTGGTGCCGCCCTGGTCTTGCTGATTCCGGTCCTGTTTGCGCTCCGCGGGCGCTGGACCGCACTTCGCGGCAGTGCACTGACCCTCATCATCTACGGTGTCACTGCCATCGCGCTCTGCCAGTTCTTCTATTTCAACGCTGTGCAGCGGATGTCAGTGGGCGTATCCCTGTTGCTGGAATACCTGGCGCCGATACTGATTGTCGGATGGCTGTGGGCGCGAAGCCGCCGGGCACCACGCCGCCTCACCGCCGCTGGTTCGGTGACGGCGATGCTGGGTTTGCTCCTGGTGCTGGATCTCACCTCGGACGAGCGGCTGGACCCGATTGGAGTCATTTACGGGCTTGCGGCGGCGGTCTGCCTGGCGGTCTTCTTCCTCATGTCAGCCAAGGCCGACGACGGCCTGCCGCCGCTGGTGATGGCAGGGGGCGGCATGGTGGTGGGCGCCGTGGCGATCGGGGTCATGGGGCTGGTGGGCATCATGCCGTTCACCTTTGAATTTCGGGATGTGACACTGGCTGGTTGGGAGACGAGCTGGCTGGTCCCCGTCTTCGGCCTGGTCCTGATCTCGACCGTGGTGTCCTACTTCACCGGGATCCTTGCCGCCCGTCAGCTCGGCTCGAAGGTGGCTTCCTTTGTGGGGCTCACCGAGGTGATGTTTGCGGTGCTCGCGTCCTGGCTGATGCTCGGTGAGCTGCCGGGACCCATCCAGCTGCTGGGCGGTCTGCTGATTGTCGGCGGAGTGGTGATGGTTCGCATCGATGAGCTACGCACGCCAGCTGATGGGATCCAGCCCCTGGAGCGGGCGAACGACGTCGAACCTGTTCCGCTGCCCTAGAACCATCCCCGCCGACCGTTACTTGCCGAACCTGCGCAGCCGGAGCGAGTTGGCCACTACCAGCACCGAACTCGCGGCCATCGCCGCGCCGGCGACCATGGGGTTGAGGAAGCCGAGGGCCGCCACCGGGATTCCAATGGTGTTGTAGAAGAAAGCCCAGAACAGGTTGGTCTTGATGGTGCGCAGGGTGATCCGTGAGAGCTCGATGGCCTGGGCCACCTGCTCCAGGCTGTTCCCCATCACGGTCAGGTCGGCTGCCTCGATAGCCACGTCAGTGCCGGAGCCCATCGCGATGCCAAGATCGGCCTGGGCCAGCGCTGCGGCGTCGTTGACTCCGTCGCCGGCCATGGCCACCGTGGCCCCCTCGGCCTGAAGTTTCTGGATCGCCTGGACCTTCCCCTCGGGCAGTATCCCGGCGAGGACGTCGTCGGGGGCAATGCCGACCTGCTCGGCCACCCTCCGGGCAACTGCAGCGTTGTCGCCGGTCAGCAGGATGGGCCGGAGACCCAGTTCCTTGAGCCGTGTGATGGCGGCCGCCGACGATTCCTTGACCGTATCCTTCAGGGACACCAGCCCGGCGACGCGGCCGTCCACTGCCACCCAGATGGCGGTGGAACCTGCATCCTGCTGGTTCTGCAGTTCGGCCAGATGCTCCTCGCTGATGACGACGCCGTTCTCCTCCAACCAGCCCGAGCGCCCAGCAACCACCGTGACCTCCCGTCCGCCGTCGTCGACGGTGCCCCGGACTCCGCCGCCCGCTGAACTGCTGAACCCCGTCACCGAAGGATGCCCAGGGGCAACAGCCGCGATCGCCTGGGCAATCGGGTGCTCGCTGGCCGCCTCGACGGCGCCAGCCAGGGCCAGGACACGCGTGCGGTCGAGTGCCCCAAGCACGACGACGTCGGTCACGGCCAGTTTGCCCGTGGTGACGGTGCCGGTCTTGTCCAGCACGATGGTGTCGACGGTCCGGGTGTCTTCCAGGACCTGAGGGCCGCGAATCAGGATGCCCAGCTGGGCGCCGCGACCCGAACCGGTCAGCAGGGCCGTCGGTGTGGCCAGGCCAAGCGCACACGGGCAGGCGATCACAAGGACGGCGACCGCGGCAGTGAAAGCCGATTGAAGGTCGCCGGTAAGGACCATCCACCCGACAAAGGTCAGGACGGCAATAACCAACACAATCGGCACGAATACGGCGCTGATCCGGTCCGCCAGGCGGGCAATCGGTGCCTTGCCGCTTTGCGCCTGGCTGACCAGCCGTCCCATTTGGGCGAGGGTGGTTTCGCTGCCTACCCGGGTGGCCCGGATAATCAGGCGTCCCGAAGTGTTGATGGTGGCGCCGGTGACGACGTCGTCAACACCGACATCCACCGGCATTGACTCGCCCGTGATCAGCGAGGTGTCAACAGCACTCGCCCCATCGATCACGACGCCGTCGGTGGCGATTTTCTCTCCGGGCCGCACAACGAACTGGTCGCCGTGCACGAGGGAGTCGGCGGGCACTTTGACCTCCACGCGACGCCCATCCTGATCGCGGAGCACTGTCGCCTCCTTGGCTCCGAGGCTGAGGAGCGCTTTGAGGGCCTCCCCTGCGCGCTGCTTGGCGTTCGCTTCCAGGTAGCGGCCCAGCAGCAGGAAAGTGACGACGACGGCCGCCACCTCGAAGTACAGGGCGTGATCACTCATGGCCATACCGGCGTGTTCGGTGATCGAGGGGTCGGCCAGGAGCTGCCAGGCCGAGAAGAGGAACGCGGCCGTGACGCCGATCGAGACCAGGGTGTCCATTGTGGAAGAGAGATGGCGGGCGTTGATGGCGGCCGCCCGGTGGAATGACCAGGCAGACCAGGTGACCACGGGCAGGGTGAGAGCGAAAACCAGCCACCCCCAGTGCGGGAACTGCGCCGCGGGCACCATGGAAATGACGGCGACCGGCACCGTGAGCAGCGCCGCAACAATTAGCCGCGGCCGCAATTGCGCGGCGGTCCCCCCGTGTGACACGTGATCGGAGTGCACCGGGTCCGTGCCGTCCAGTGCTGGGTCGCCAGGGGAGCTGTGGGCCGGCCGCTTCAGTTGGGCGGTGTACCCGGTCGCATGGACCGTGTCCACGATGTCCTGATCCGATATGTTCTCGGGGACTGTGACGGTGGCGGACTCCAGCGGCAGATTCACACTCGCCTGGACTCCTTCAAGCTTCCCGAGTTTGCGCTCCACCCGTCCCACACAGGACGCGCAGGTCATGCCCTGGATATCGAGTTCGACAATCCTGGTCGGTGGAGAGGTGGACAGCTGATCGGTGCTCATGGGGGTCCTTGGTGATGCTAGTAAGTCGAACTGCTGGAGTTAGGCGCTGTTGAGCCTAGGCGTCGTTGGCGACAACGAGGTAGCCGCTTCGGCTACCGCTTCGCCGATCTGGTCGGGGTCGAGGTCGCCGTCGGAGGTCACGGTGGCGGTGGAGACGCCACCCTTGTTGAGGTCGACGGTGACGCTCTGGACGCCGTCGAGGGCGCTGATTTCTTCGCTGACCGAATCAACGCAGTGGCCGCAGGTCATGCCTGAAATGCTGACGGTGGTGGTGCTCATGGGTGTACTCCTTGGGTGTTGGGGGTTTGCTACCTCAGCAGGCGACTGATCGCTGCCGAGGCTTCCTGGACTTTTTCCTGGACAATTTCGGGGTTGCCCGTGAGTTGGGACTCGTTGGCGGCGCCCACCACGCAATGGGCAATATGCTCCTCAAGGAGCCCCATGCTGACCGCATGGAGGGCCTTGTTGATCGCCGACACCTGGGTGAGGACGTCAATGCAGTACTTGTCTTCCTCGATCATCCGGGCGATCCCGCGGACCTGGCCCTCGATCCGCCTCAGGCGCCGAAGATAGGCGTCCTTGTCCGCTGTATAGCCGTGTTCGATGGTGGTGTCACTCATTGGTCCTCCTCGTTCTTCATCGAACATATACCCCCTACCGGTATATTTCAAGTACCCTAGGGGGGTATCTTCATGTTCGTTCAGGGAACGTCGAGCCTGATGCAATACGTTAGAGAAGAAGGAACCACCGCCAGCACCTGGAAAACAAGGAAAAAAGATAGATGACCCTGCACCTCGAGACCTGGCAGAAGCGCCTGCTCATTGTTCTGGCCGGAGCGCTGCTGGTCTCGCTATTTGTCCTTGCTTTTGTTGCTGGCCAGATCGGTACCGGCACCGACCATCCGTCCGGCACCAGCGCCGATGCTGGTTTTGCCCGCGACATGCAGATTCATCACACCCAGGCGGTCGAGATGTCGCGGTTGGTGCGAGACCGGACCGATGACGAGGTGGTGCGCACCATTGCGTATGACATTGCGATGACGCAGCAGCACCAGATCGGTCAGATGTATGCCTGGCTGGAAGAGTGGGGGCTGCCCCAAAGTTCCTCCGCGCCCAATATGGCCTGGATGGCAGGGTCAATGGATCATCACACCGGTGGAAGCATGTTGGAGCCGAACGGCCTGATGCCTGGGATGGCTACCGCCGAGCAGCTGCAGGAACTTGCTGATGCTTCGGGAGTCGAGGCAGAGCGGATTTTCCTGACGCTGATGATCACCCACCATGAGGCAGGCGCCGAGATGGCGCAGGCAGGCGCGGAACTTGCCCAGGAGCCCCGGGTGAAAGGTGCTGCCGAGAAGATGGCTGTAGCCCAGGTCGCCGAAATCACTGCAATGGAAGACATGCTGGACAAGCTCTAGCAGCACCGACGGTACATTTGTTTCAAACACACTCAAGGAAAAAGGATTTACGCGTTGAACAAGAAGCGAGCCCAGGACAATGCCGACCGCCAGGCGCGGTTGGCTGCCATCCAGTCCAAGCAGCGCGCCAGCGACCGCAAGCGCACCACTTTGATCCTTGGTGGCATCGGCGCGGTGGTCGTGGCGATCATTGTCGCGGTAACCATTGTGATTGTGGGTCAGGTGCAGGAGAACCAACGCATCGAAGCGCTCGCCAGCCAGCCCATCGAAGGCCTCCAGGAATTTGATGGCCTGACGAACAACCACGTCGACGCCCCTGTTGAGTACGAGCAGTCTCCACCCGTGGGCGGAGATCACAACGCCGTCTGGACCAACTGCGGCGTCTACACCTCGGAGCTTCCCAACGAGAACACCGTCCACTCGATGGAGCACGGTGCCGTATGGATCACCTATCAGCCCGATCTGCCTCAGGACGAAATTGATGCCCTGACCGACCTCGTGGGGTCCAGTGGGTACGTCCTGCTCAGCCCCTACGCCGATCAGGAGTCGCCCATTGCCGCGAGTGCCTGGGGCCTACAGCTCGGCGTTGACACGGCCGACGACGACCGTCTCGCGGTCTTCCTGGAGCGGTACATTCAGGGCGAGCAGACCCTTGAGCCGGGCGCTGCCTGCTCCGGTGGCATCACCCCTTCGGCCTAGGGTTGCCGGGAACGAATCTGCCGGGCGTACGTGGGAAGCCATGCTCCCCACGTACGCCCGCGGTTTCCTAAGCGCGCCGCAGGCTCCACAGGGCCAACGCGGCTGCGAACAGCATGAGCGCTGCCCCAATACTTGAGGTGAGCACCACTCCGCTGTCGAAGGCGTGGAAAGCCGAATCGAGCAGCCGACTGCCGCCGTCGGCCGGTAGCGCGGCGGCCACATTCACCGCGCCGCCCAGTGTTTCGGTCGCGGTGGTCACCTGGTCCGGGCTCAAGCCCTCCGGTAGGACCAGGTTGCGCTGGTAGGACGCGAGCAGCACGCTACCCAGCAGGGCCGTGCCGAATACCGAACCAACCTCGTAGGCGGTTTCGGATACTGCTGACGCCGCTCCGGCCTTTTCTGCGGGCACCGTTGCGAGGATCAGGTCGTTGGACACCGTCTCGGATGCACCGACACCCACACCAAGCAGCATGAACGCGAACAACAAGATGGCGGCCGACCCACCCTGACCGGTGACCGCCACGAAGGCGTACGCTGCGGCGGATAGCAGCAAGGCGATGGGGACAACTACGCGCGGCGGCACCCGGCGGACGATGGGAACCACCGTGAGTCCCGCAATGATCGTCATTACCAGGCCGGGAACCAGAACCAGGCCCGCGTTCAAGGGGCTCAGCCCAAGGACCAGCTGCAGGTGCTGCGACACGAAGTAGATGAACCCCACCAGGGAGAAGATCGCCAGCAGATTTACCAGCACCGCCCCCGTGAAGGCGCGCACCGTGAACAGCCGCACGTCGAGCATGGGGTTCGATCGGCTGAGCTGGCGCCTGGTGAACAGCGTGCCCGCCGTAAGTCCGATGACGACGGCGGCGACGGTGACCGTCACCGAGTCCCCCTTCGCGAAGTTTTTGATCGCGAAGACGATGGGCAGCATGGTGGTCACGGAGAGAACGATGCTCAAGTAGTCCACCCGCCCCGGGTTGGGGTCCTTCGATTCCGGAACCAGCGCCGGGGTGAGCGCCAGCATCAGCACCAGTACCGGGACGGCCAGTAGGAATACCGACCCCCACCAGAAGTGTTCAAGAAGTGCGCCGCCGACTAGCGGTCCCATGGCTGCGCCGGCCGAGAACCCGGCGGCCCAGATAGCGATAGCTAGACGGCGCTGGTTGCGATCGGTGAAGATGTTCCGCAGCAAGGAGAGGGTCGAGGGCATCAGCATGGCGCCGAAGACGCCAAGGCCCACCCGGGATGCGACGAGTAGTTCTGCCGTGGGCGAGTAGGCGGCGGCGACCGAGAAGACGGCAAAGCCAATGGCGCCGATGATGAGGAGCTTTCGGCGGCCGAAACGGTCGCCGAAGCTGCCCATTGCGACCAGTAGCCCCGCCAGGACCAGGGGATAGCTATCGATGATCCACAGCAGGGTGGTGCCGCTGGTGTTGAAGGCCAGGGAGATGGCGGGGGTCGCGAAAGCGAGCACCGTGTTGTCTACCGCAACCAACAGGACGGGCAGCATTAGAACAACAAGGGCGGTCCACTCGCGCCTCCCCGCCCGGCCGGGAGCGGGGTGCTGTGCTGCCGCTCCGGTTGACGGCTCGGTGAAGTAGGTCGATGTGCTCATCACTCGAGGCTATACCGTCCAGCCGGTACAGTAAAATTTGAAGCACCGTTACGATGAATGCATGGCCAGTTCCAAAGAGCGCATCCTCGACAGTTTCGAAAACATCCTTATCCGCGACGGGGAGCGGGCTGCCACCATGGAGGCGGTGGCCGCCTCAGCTGACGTGTCCAAGGGCGGTCTGCTATACCACTTTCCGTCGAAGGAGGCGTTGGTCGATGCGTTGGGGGAGCGGCTACTCGCTCTTTCCGCACGGGACCGGGAGCTGATGGCCGCCGACCCCGACGGTGCGGCACGCTACTACGTCCGGACCTCTGTCTATGAAGACAGCGCTTTGGATCGCGCGCTTGTGGCGATGGCGCGACTGGCCCAGCAGGGGCACCCGAAGGCACAGCAAAACTTCGCCCAGATCCAGTCCTTGTGGCTCAAGGCACTTGAGTTAGCACTAGGGAGCCATCCGGTGGCCCGTGCAGTGAAGCTGATGGGTGACGGCCTCTACTATGACGCGGCCTTCTTTGCGGGCAGCGGCGCGGATCAACGATCCGCGGATGAAATGGAGCAACTCCTGGAGCTGGTTGACCTTCTTCAGGCGCCCCAGCGTCGGGGCGCCTGACCTGGCCTACTGGTCCAACAGTTCGGCGGCGAGTTTCCGGACCCGCTCGTCCAGGTCGTTCCGTACCCGTTCAACACCCGTCGCATCGAGATCAGCGGGATCCTCAACCTGCCAGTCCTCATAGCGTTTTCCGGGGTAGATAGGGCAGGTATCGCCGCAGCCCATGGTGATAACGACGTCGGCTGCACGCACCACGTCATCGGTGAGGGGCTTGGGGAAGTCGGCACCGAGATCTATACCGAGTTCCTTCATGGAATTGACCACGTTGACGTTGAGCTGTTCGGCGGGCATGGATCCCGCGGAACGGACATTGATCCGACCTTCTCCGTAATGTCTGAGCAGCCCAGCCGCCATTTGTGAGCGTCCGGCATTCTGCACACAGACGAACAGCACCTCGGCTTTTCCGCTGGGACGAATGCCCTGGGAATGGGCGAGGGCGTTGAGTCGGTCCTCAGCGAAGTGCTTGGTGATGGAGGCGAGATAGGTTTTGATCTTTGCCGTGCGGGCGAGAGCTGTGTAGGACTCGAAGACGTACCGATCCACCATCTCCGGGGTGAAGACGCCATCAAACCTGCCAGCCAGTTCACCGCTAATCCGGTGTAGGACGTGTTCGTCGTTGATCAATCCGGGCATCGGGTCGGGCTTGGTGGACATCATTGCTCCTTGGTGGTCAGTAGTCAGGATCGTTGGAGCGGCCGTGCGCCGTTCCAGTAGGAACTCCTACGGTCACGAGCTGCGGTGTGCTGCAGCAGCTGTCTGCCGCTGCTTCAGCAGCGGGGGCGGGGGCATCACAGGAGCCCCCCAGGTCGGTGCTGCACACTCCCGTTTCCGGCAGTTCCAGTTGGACATCCGCCGAGGCT
The DNA here is from genome assembly GCF_003075455.1 of Arthrobacter sp. Bz4. GTDB lineage: Bacteria > Actinomycetota > Actinomycetes > Actinomycetales > Micrococcaceae > Arthrobacter_D. Next base: position 169,578 of record NZ_QDAE01000002.1, on the reverse strand, counting down.
GCCGTATCTCCTGCGATTGCTGCGACCACTGACCGCACCTGCTCGTAGCCGGTGGCCAGCAGGAAAGTGGGAGCACGGCCGTAGCTTTTCATCCCGACCAGATAGAAGTCCTTGTCGGGGTGGGCGAGCTCCTTGGCGCCGTGAGCGGGGACCGTTCCGCAGCTGTGGAACTCGGGATCAATCAGTGGCCCCAATGCGCGCGGTGCCTCGACCGCTGGGTCCAATTCCAGACGAAGTTCGCGGAGGATGCCGAGATCTGGCCGGAAGCCGGTCGCTGGAATCAGCAGGTCCACCTCGACTGAGTCATCGATGGTGTGGACAGTCAGGGTGTCACCGGTTGAGAAGCTGCTGATGGTGAAGTTCGTTTTGAGCTCCACTACGCCGTCGTCGACCAGTTTGCGCAGCCGGGAGCCGAGCTGGCCGCGGGCTGGGAGGCCGTCAAGGTCGCCGCCCCCGTAGAGCCGTTCAGCGGAGCCGGTGCCGCGGACTGCCCAGATGAGGGTGGTGGACTCGGATGCCCGGGCCACCTGTCCCAATGCGATCAGGGTGTTCGCTGCGGAATGACCGGCACCGACCACCATGACCCGTTTGCCTTCGAACTGTGCCCGCTCGGACCCTGTGACGTCGGGGAGGGGGTGCGTGATGAACCGTGCCGCCTCTGCCTCCCCATGGGCGGGGAGTCCACTCTGGCCGAGAGGGTTGGGTTGGTCCCAGGTGCCGGACGCATCGATGACGGCGTGAGCAAGATGATCCTCGACCCCGTAAGGGCCTTGCACGCGAACCAGGAACGGCTGGGTGTCGCGGCCCTTGGTGCGGGTTTTGTCCATGCCCTGACGGGTCACGGCGACGACGCGGGAGTTCAGGTGCAGTGCCTCGGCGATGGCCGGGACGGCGGCGAGCGGCGCCACGTAGTCGGCGACCAGTTCGGACCCGTAGGGCAGCGCCGTTCCCCGCGGCGAGGTCCAGCCGGTGGGCTCCAGCAGGCGTCGGGCGGCGGCGTCGACGTTGAACTGCCACGGTGAGAATAAGCGGATGTGGCCCCAGTCGCTGATGGCTGCGCCCGGCGTCGTGCCGGCCTCGAAGATGAGGGGGGTCAGTCCGCGCTCCAACAGGTGAGCCGCAGCGGCGAGACCGATCGGTCCGGCGCCGATGATGACGACTGGGAGTCCGCTCATGCGGGGATCAGCTCTGCGATCAGCGCTTCGACGCGGCCCTTGATGGTGTCGCGGATGGGGCGAACCGATTCGACGCCCTTACCCGCCGGGTCTTCCAGTACCCAGTCTTCATACCGTTTCCCGGGGAAATAAGGGCATTCGTCGCCGCAGCCCATGGTGATCACTACATCGGAGTCCTTGACGGCGTCGTCGGTCAGGACCTTGGGGATCTCGGCTGACATGTCGATGCCCAGTTCACGCATGGCCTCGACTGCGGACGGGTTGATGGAATCGGCTGGCTGCGAGCCTGCCGATCGGACCTCAATCCGGCCTTCGGAAAGTGTGGTCAGGAAGGCAGCCGCCATCTGTGACCGTCCGGCATTGTGGACGCAGACGAAGAGGACTGAGGGTTTTGTCGATGAATCAGACATGAGAGGTTTCCTTTGATGGTGTCAGGGAGTCGGTGGAGAAGAAGCGCTTCCGCGCCCACAGGGCCACATAGACCAGTGCAACAAGAACTGGAACTTCAATCAAGGGTCCGACGACGCCGGCGAGGGCCTGACCGCTGGTGACCCCGTAGGTGCCAATGGCGACGGCGATGGCCAACTCGAAGTTGTTGCCAGCGGCGGTGAAGGCGAGGGTGGTGGTTTTGGCGTAGCCAAGGTTCAGGAGCTTGCCGATCACCATTCCTGCTGCGAAGACCACCAGGAAGTAGATCAGGAGGGGCAAGGCAATACGGGCGACGTCGAGCGGCCGGGCGAGGATTTCATCGCCCTGGAGGGCGAAGAGGATCACGATGGTGAACAGGAGACCGTAGAGTGCCCACGGTCCAAGCTTGGGGAGGAACTTCCCTTCGTACCAGTCGCGGCCTTTGGTGCGCTCGCCGATGGTGCGGGTCAGGAATCCGGCCAGAAGTGGTATCCCGAGGAAGATGAGGACGCTGATGGTGATGGCCCAGAAGGAAAAGTCTGCGCTGGTGGTTGGGAGGCCAAGCAGGCTCGGCAGCCCCTGCAGGTAGAACCAGCCCAGTGCTCCGAACGCGAAGACCTGGAAGACCGAGTTGATGGCGACGAGAACGGCCGCCGCCTCACGGTCACCGCAGGCGAGGTCGTTCCAGATCATCACCATGGCGATACAGCGGGCCAGGCCGACAATAATCAGGCCGGTGCGGTACTCGGGCAGATCGGGGACGAAGACCCAGGCCAGGATGAACATGAAGGCGGGGGCCGCGACCCAGTTGATCACCAGGGAAGTGATCATGAGCTTCCGGTCCTTGATCACGGCGCCGGTTTGGTCGTAGCGAACCTTTGCCAGCACCGGATACATCATCACCAGGAGGCCGAGGGCGATGGGCAGGGACACTGAGCCGACAGCCAGGGAATCAAGGGCACCGGCCATGCCGGGGATGAACTGGCCGAGCGCTATGCCCACCACCATGGCGGCAATGATCCACACCGGAAGCAGCCGATCTAGGGTGGACAGTTTGCCGGCCGTTTCTTCGGCGGGAAGGGTGTGAGTACTCAAGGGGCTCCGTTGAACTGTGGTGAATGACGGTCGCATGGATCGATGGTCTTCGATGCCTGAAGTATTTCCCAGGACATCGACGAATGTCAATGTCAGTGCATAATAGATGGATGACTACAGCCATGAGCACAACGCCGGAGGCGCTCACCGCCTGCTGCACACCCACGGGTGAGCCTGCAATGTCGGAGGAGACGGCGTCGTCGTTGGCTGCCCAGTTCAAGGCGATCGCTGATCCCAACCGGCTACGGATGGTGTCGATCATCTCCTCGAGCGAGAACGCCGAGGCGTGCGTCTGCGATATTACCGAGCCGTTGAACCTTGGGCAGTCGACCGTGTCGCATCACCTGAAGATCCTTGTGGATGCCGGCGTCCTGACGCGCGAGAAGCGCGGTGTGTGGGCCTACTATTCGCTCGTGCCGGGGGCGCTGGACAGCCTCGCGGGAGTGCTCACTAGCCGTCCTTAGAGCGGAGCTATTTCCCGCCTGCCCGGCGTGGGCGTCAAGAGGTCCTGCTCGCTTTGTCGTGGAACGGTGAAACGCCGACAGGACTAAACTGCCGGACAACTGACGATGGGAGCAGCTGATGCAAAGAGGAAAGTGGCAGGGGCACGTCTTTATCGGAATGAGCGTCGACGGGATGATCGCCCGCACAGATGACGACCTCGACTGGCTTACCGGCAGCCCCAGCGACGCTGCAGATCCGGAGGAGGCAGGGTTCTCGGACTTCATGCAACTGGTCGATCACATGGTGATGGGCCGCAGCACCTATGACATCGTCAATTCCTTCGGCGAGTGGCCCTACGGTGACACCAAGGTTCTGGTGCTCAGCACCACCCTTGAGTCCGACGATCCCCGGATCGAGGTGGTGCGGTCCCTCACCGAGGCACTGGCGAGGCTCGACGACGGCGGCGCCCGGCATGTCTACGTTGACGGCGGCAGAACGGTGCGGACGTTCCTGGCGGAGGGCCTCATTTCCACTTTGACGCTCACTCGGGTGCCGGTGCTGATCGGTGACGGTAAGCCCCTCTTCGGCTCAGTTCCCGCCGACATCCAGTTGACCCACGAGGAGACCAAAGTCCTGACCGGCGGTGCCGTCCAGTCCCGTTACCGGGTGACCGGTCCAGCAGGCAGCACATCGTGAGTATCGGCCCGGCACGGCTCAAAAACACCCGGCACGGACTCAGAAAAGTGGCCGGGCCGCAGCCAAGTGGTGTCGCCACCACGAAGCTGCGGGTCCAGTACTTTTCTGGGCCGAGAAGGAGCTAGTCCAGCGGTGAGAACTCGATCCACCGCGGCCCCGGGGAGCAGCCATGGCTCCCGCGTTCGTGCAGCAGTCCGCTCTGCGGGTCGATCGCGTACAGGGTTATCCCGTCCGAGGCCTCCCCGCATGCCAGCAGAAACCCACCGGTAGGGTCGATGTTCATCCCGCGAGGCTGGGATTGCGTGGGGGTCGTGTCGACCAGCGAGAGCGTGCCATCGGGTGCCACGGCGACGACGGCGATGGTGCTGCTGGTGCGCTCGGTGCTGTACAGGAAGCGACCGTCGGGGGACACCTGCAGCTCAGCGCACCAGATGGCGTTGGCTGCCGGTTCGGGCCCGGACCCGTCCCGGACCCGTCCGGGCACCAGATTCAGTGAGGGGGAAATCGAGGAGATCCGCTGCTGCTCGGTCAAGTCGCCAGACTCGGGGTCCCGGGCGAGCGCCGCGATCTCCCCGGACATTTCGTGGAGCGCGTAGAGCGTCGCGCCCGACGGTGAGAAGCGGAGATGACGCGGGCCGCTCCCGGCAGGGGTGGCAATCTGGCCGTGATCAGTCAGCGTGCCCGTGGCCGAGTCCAATGCCCACCAGGCAATGAGGTCATCACCCAGGGCGGTGGCGTAGGCAAACCGGCCATCGGGGCTCGTGACGACGGCGTGGGCGTGGGCCCCGGGAGCCTCGGAGGTGGCAGTGTCCGGCACCATCCCGCCGTCGCCGTCGAGCTTCATCACACTGACCAGGTGGTCAGTGTAGGAAGCGCCCAGCAGGTGGCTGCCCGATGGGTCGACACCCAGATAGGCCATCCCGGCAACCAGATCGGCGTTATGAGCCGTGGCGAGGCTGCCTGAGCTTGAGTCGATGGATAACGCGGTGACCGAGGGCGGGGAGGTGGCGAGAGCGGCGTAGAGCACTCGGCTGGAGGGGTGCATCGCGAGGCATTGAACCTTCACGCCCAGCGGCAAGGACTGGCCGGTCGTCAACGTTCCGGAGGTTGTGTCCAGCTGGAAAGTATCGATGCTCCGGCCGTCGGCGCAGGCAACATGTACGGCGAATCGAGTCATATGGCTCAGCCTAGCAACCGAGCCGCAGGACTCCCCGGATGTGCGAGCATTGCAGCGGTGCAGATGCACGTCAGGCGGGACGAAGGAGTTGCAATGCACGTTCAGTTGGTATTCCCCCACCAGCTCTTCGAAGAGCACCTGGAGGCCCCCTCGTCGCACCGGTTCATTCTGGTTGAAGACGACCTCTTCTTCCGCCAGTACCGCTTCCACCAGCAGAAACTGGTCCTGCACCGGGCGAGCATGCGCCTTTTTGCACAACGCCTGAAGGATTCAGGTCACGCTGTGGATTACCTTGAAACGTCAGCAACCCAGGCGAGTCAGGACCGGCTGGGCGCCCTTCTGGGCGAACTTGGCGCCACACGGTGTACCTACTATGAAGTCGTCGACGACTGGCTGAACCAGCGGCTCGCCACGACCCTCGGTGACCTTGGTCTGCCTGCTCAGATCGAAACCAGCCCCGGTTTCCTGCTCAGTGGTGAAGACATCAGCGGCTACTTCAGGGACAACGGTTGGCGCATGCAGAACTTCTACGAGTGGCAGCGCCGCCGGCTGGGCATCCTGGTCGAGCCCGATGGCAGCCCGATTGGTGGGCGTTGGAGCTTCGACTCGGAGAACCGCAAGAAGCTTCCGAAAGGGATGACGCTGCCGGACCTTCCCGTGTTTGACCGTTCGGATGAGGTGCTGAGTGCGCTGGAGTGGGTGGCTCAGGAATTCCCCGACAACCCAGGAGCAGCGGCCGGGTTCAACTGGCCTGTTACCCACCAGGAAGCGGCCGCTGCCCTGGAAGCGTTCCTGAATGACCGGTTTACGAAGTTCGGCCCCTATGAGGACGCCATCTCGGCCCCTGATTCCTTCCTGTTCCATTCGGTGCTGAGCTCAAGCCTGAACCTGGGTCTGCTCAGCCCCTTGGAAGTGGTTGACGTGACCCTGGATCATGCCGCGCGGCATGACACACCACTTGCCAGCGTCGAGGGCTTCATCCGTCAGGTCATCGGGTGGCGCGAATACATGCGCGCCTCCTACCTGCTGCGTGGCCGTGAAATGCGCACCATCAATACCCTCGGGTTTGAGCGTCGCCTCGACGACGGCTGGTGGACCGGGGAGACCGGGCTGGAGCCGGTCGACGTCGTCATCAAGCGAGTAGACGCCACCAGCTACGCGCATCATATTGAGCGACTGATGGTGCTCGGCAACGCAATGGCCCTGTTGCGGATGCACCCGGACGACGTCTACGAATGGTTCATGGCGATGTTCATCGACGCCTACGACTGGGTGATGGTCCCTAACGTTTACGCGATGAGCCAGTTCGCGGCCGGCAACATGATCACGACCAAGCCTTACGTGAGCGGCAGCAATTACCTGAAGAAGATGAGCAATTTTCCACCGGGCCCGTGGCAGGACAGCTGGGATGCCCTCTACTGGCAGTTCGTGAGTGATCACCGCGAGATGTTTAGCCGGAATCCACGGTCCTCCATGATGGTGAGCCTCTATGACAAGTTCGACGACGACAAGAAGGTGCGCCTGCAGAACGAGGCAGCGCGGTGGTTGCAGGGCAAATAGGCGCATCACCGCTGCGGGCTGCATCGCGTACGGGTCGTGACGAGACCACCCGATACGGGTGAGCCTTGAAGGAGACCTTGGTGGCAGGATGGGCCTCACCGAAGCGGGTAAGAAGCCTGAGAGAAAGTGAAATGCTCATGATCCGGTTTCTGTTCCATGTCCTCATCAATTTGGTTACTGCGGCCGTCGGTCTACTTCTGGCCGCGTGGCTTGTCCCCGGTGTGACTCTGCAGCTTGCGGGTTTCATCGTCGCCACTCTGGTATTTGCCTTCGCGCAGGGCATCCTGGGGCCATTTGTTTTCAACGTCGCGCGACAGTACGCGTCGCCCATCCTGGGTGGGATAGGGCTGGTGACCACGCTGATCGCCCTTTTCGTCGCCTCCTTCTTTCAGGGAGGGCTGGAGATTCGAGGTGTCTCCGCCTGGGTGCTCGCAACTCTGATCGTGTGGATTGTCACCGCGCTAGGAGGCTGGATCCTCGGAGCGATCTTTCTCAAGAACAGGAGCGCACGGCGCAAAGCTGAAACTCAATAGCGGAATGACCGGTGATGTCGCGATTTCAGGGGAAACGCGGGAAGTGCAGACTGTGGTCAGTAGCTTGGTGAGCTATTGGATTTTGGGGGGTGTTGCCGCTCGGGGTGTCGTACTAAGGTTGGATTGTTAGCGTCAGACGGGTAGAGGGCGTCTGTCATAGTGCACGCTCCAACGAAGGAATCACTCATGACCGAAAACATTTCCCCCGCTAGCCAGGACCACCACAACATCCGGGACTGGGCAGATCTTGCCGAGGAAATGTGGACGTACCTCACCGGCAAGGGCGCAGCCGTAAATTACAGCTTCATCGACATGACCGTCGAGGTACCTCGGGATATTGGTCCCGACGCCCCTCGCGCCACATGGAAGCTGAACGGAACGTTGCGGGTCACAACCAGTGACAACGATGCAGCGGGCTCAGACACCCACCGCAGCTGAGCCATGACCGCAAAGATCCGGTTGGAGATCGATCTCGAATTTTCGGTGACCGAACCAGCAACGCCGGACCGCTCCCCCTCAACGATCAACGGGACCGTCAAGGCGGACGGATCGACCGTCGAGGTGTATCTCGATACGCCCGAGGCTTTTGGCGGGTCTACCCTTCCCAGCCTCGACGCCGTCCGGGAGTTGGCCAAAGCGTTCGCTGACCAGGGCGTTGCCGTATCGGTGTCCGGCCCCAAGGGGAACCTCGTAAGCCTCGGCGCCGTCAAGGTCTCGCGGGCGCAGCGGCTCCTGACCCGGTCACCCCACATCCGGCTGGGATCCCTCAGCGCACTCAAACCCATGGCCAAAAGCGTGCGGGCCTCAGGGAAGTCCGACGCCACCAACCTGCTGCCGCCGTCGACCCCGTTTCCCCTGGTGCCCACGGTGAACCGGAAGATCCGTCGGCGGGTGACCACCACCCACCACACGCCCGGCAGCGGGCGTGCCCGGCTGATCTTCGTCCAGGATTCGGCGACCTGGAATGGGCAGGTGCCACGGGAGTTCAACCTGGGGCCGGTGTCCACCACGATCGGCAGCGGAGACGGTGTCGATCTGGTATTGCCCGGCCTGGACGCCGTGCACGCCGAAGTGGTGCATAACGACGCCGACGAGTACGTACTCATCCCGCATGGACCGGTCAGCGGCAGCGTCAACCCCTCGGGGCCGTCGGTGCTCCGGACCGGGGCGCGCATCCAACTGGGTCAGTGGTGCCTCGCCTATTTCCGTGAGGAGTACGCCGATCATGGGCGGCCATTCGGCGGTCGCAGCGGAGGGGAACTGGCATACCAGCGACCGCAGTTCGATCCGCGCACCGGCAGGACCGAGGGTGACGGCTCAGAAGGCGTCGGGGACTTCCGCCGCCGGCCGCGCTAAACCGCGCGGTGGACAGCATTGAACTGCTGCTCGATGAGGGATCCGAGCAATTCATCCTGCGCGAGTGGGAGGCGCTTCAGGCGGCTGGACTGCCCAGCAGGGCTTCCCACCGTTCTCCACATAACCGTCCGCACATCACCCTCGTAGCCGCACCAGCCATCACCGGCAATCGGGATGAGCAAACGGGGGCAGGTCTGAACCTGCCCCTGGCGTTCACCTGCGGTGGGATGTTGCTGTTCAACGCCGGGCGGAAGGGCTACGTGCTGGCACGGCAGGTGATCTGCACCGCCGAACTGCTGATGCTCCATCGCGGAGTGCACGACGCCGGTGCGGTGGCTGGCGCGGCGCACACCTCGCTGCCCGGCAGGTGGATCCCGCACATTACGCTCGCGAACGCGGTGCCGGGAGAGCAGCTGGCAGCAGCGCTCGACGTCGTCGGCGCACCCATGCCCGAGGGCAGCGTGGTGGGGGCACGGCGCTGGGACAGCCAGGCCAAGACCATCACCTCACTGGCTCATCTCACCAACGCGACGAGCGGCTAGGTCAACAACCAGGCAATCACAATCAGGGCTGGCACCGACAGCATCGACGAAATCAGGATGACGTCCCTCGCGACAGTGATTCCGCGGTTGTATCGGCCAGCGAACAGGAACACGTTCTGGGCGGCGGGCAGGGCGGCCATGACCACCGCGCCAAACACCAGCTCATCATCCAGCTGAAACAGGAAGTTGCTGAGCAGGTAGGCAGTCGCGGGCATGACGAAGGTTTTAATGAGGGTCGCCACGATGACCTCGGTGCGGCCCTCGCTGGCACGCAGCGGGCGGCTCCCCCGCAGCGACATGCCGAACGCCAACAGTACGAGCGGGACCGCCGCCCCGCCCAGCAGCGCCAGCGGTTCCCAGATCAGTTGGGGCACGTCGAGGTCAGCCCATCCGACGGCCAAACCAATGAATGAGGCAACGATCATCGGGTTGCGAAATGGCTGGGTCAGAACGTTTTTGACCGAGGGCTTCCGTCCCGAGGAGAGGTCAAGAATGGTGAGATAGAGCGGAGTCAACAGAAGCAACTGCACCAGCAACACCGGGGCGACGGCCGTCGCGTTGCCCAGCGCGTAGACAGCGATCGGGATGCCGATGTTATTGGCGTTGACGTAGGAGCCTGCCATCGCACCGATGACTGTTTCGGCCGCTGGGCGCCGGAACCAGATCCGGCTCACCACTACATACAGGAGCGCCGCGACCACGGCAGTGATAAGCGCGATTGGCAGGTAGGCGGACAGGACCGACGTAAGGTCAGCGTCCGCGAGAATGGTGAACAGCAGGGCCGGATTGGTGATGAAAAAGGCCGTCTGGGTGAGAGCCTTTACGGTCTCGGGCCCACCGATCCGCAGGCGGGCAGCAATATAGCCCGCCAGGATCACCGCTCCGACAATCGCGAAGCCCGCCAGTACGCCGCTCAAAGGCCCTCCGACCGCAGTTGATGATGGGGAAAGTTCGGATGAGACCCGGGGCCTCGGGGTGCATCCGTCCCGTCGCTGTGGGGGTCGTTCGGTCGGTACTACCTGAGGTGGCCGACGAGCTGTTCAGCGATCCCCGTGTAGGTGGCGGGAGTCAATGCCATCAGTCGGGTCTCCGCCTCGGCTGAAAGCCCCAGGCCGGAAACGAACTCCTGCATCCGGGCGCCATCGACACGCTGTCCACGGGTCAGCTCCTTCAGGCGCTCGTAGGGGTCATCCATACCCGGGACACCGGCGATGCCCTCGGCCCGCATGACCATCTGAACGGCTTCACCGAGTACTTCCCAGTTGGAGTCGAGATCAGCGGCCAGCACTGGACCAGCGACGTCGAGCCGCTCCAGGCCCTTCGCCACATTCGACAGTGCCAACAGCGAGTGACCGAACGCGACACCAATGTTCCGCTGCGAGGATGAGTCGGTGAGGTCACGCTGCCACCGTGAGGTGACCAGGGTGGCCCCCAGTACGTCCAACAGGGAACAGGAGATTTCGAGGTTCGCTTCGGCGTTCTCGAATCGGATCGGGTTCACCTTGTGCGGCATCGTGGAGGACCCGGTGGCGCCTTCCACCGGAACCTGGGCGAAATACCCGATCGAAATGTAGCTCCACACATCGGTGCAGAAGTTGTGAAGGATCCTGTTGAAACGAGCCACATCCGCGTAGAGCTCAGCCTGCCAGTCGTGGGATTCAATCTGGGTGGTCAGCGGGTTCCAGGTCAGCCCCAGCCCCTCGACGAAATCCCGTGACACCCGCTGCCAATCGGCACCGGGAACGGAGGCGTAGTGGGCGGCGAAGGTGCCGGTCGCACCGTTGATCTTGCCAAGGTACTCAGTGCGTTCGATCCGTTTGAGCTGGCGGTCCAACCGGTGCGCGACGACGGCGAGCTCCTTGCCCAGCGTGGTCGGAGTTGCTGGTTGACCGTGGGTGCGCGAGAGCATGGGTACGGCTGCCGACTCGCGTGCCATTCCAGAGATCTGGGCAGTCAGGGCCCGGGCGGCGGGTAGCCAGACGTTCTCGACGGCACCCTTGATTCCCACGGCGTAGGAAAGGTTGTTGATGTCCTCCGAGGTGCAGCCGAAGTGGACCAGAGGTTTGAGGGCCGATATTCCGATCTCGGGGAGCCGGCGTCCGATGAAGTACTCCACCGCTTTGACGTCGTGGACTGTCACCCGTTCCAGTTCGGCGAGCTCGGCGACCGATTCTCCGTCGAAACCGGTCACGATCTCCCGGAGTGCCGCCTCCTGATCGGACGTCAGGGGTGCGGTTCCCGGCAGGACGGCATTGCGGGTGAGGTGGATCAACCACTCCACCTCCACATGGACGCGGTCCCGGTTCAATGCTGCCTCTGAGAGATAGTCGACCAGGGCCGCCACGGCACCGCTGTACCGACCGTCCAGCGGACCGAGAGCCAGCGGAACGCCCGACTGGGTTGAAGTCGATGCGAGGTTTACTCGGGAAGTATCAGCCATACCCAGATCATTTCACGATCTGGAGGGTGCCTGCTGTCGTGTGACTTGCCCCCGCCTCCAGCCAACGCACTGCGCCAGCTCACATAGCAACGCTTTCGCCCACGGCTGCCCTGCTGCGGGGGTACCGTTCGAGTGATACAGCCCCGGTTAGGACAGACAGGGAGATTCAATGAACGGTGCGGCTGGGTTACCGTGCGAGCCCTGGGCGACCGACAGTGGCACCGCAGTAGCGCTCAGCGCCCTGGTCCTGCTCCAGGCTGACGCGGTGGATAACGTAGCGTCCCGGATGGTGGAGGTTGCCGACCTTGAGTGGGAATCACCGGCGGGCCGGAACTATCGGGATTACGTTCTGGTCCAGGCGGGAGGAGTGCGCCTGTGCGGTGCACTGTTGCGAGACGCCGCGATCGGTGTCGAATCGTTCGCCGCCACGCTCAGAAGCTTCGAGTACAACCGGTACCTGGTGCAGCAGCTGCCATGAGGGCAACGGGCGACCTTTTGCCAGTCAACCCACCACCGGAACCGCTGGAGTCCGGCATCGTCGTCAACGGTGGAGTAGGAAGCATCAGGTTCCAATGGTCGGAGCTACGGCAGGGAACGGTACGGCTCGGGCTCCTGGCCGACAGCATCAGCGATATCCTCCAGCAGTGCGGGGAGCTCCAATGGCGGCTCCAAATGCTTCTCAAAGAGCAGGACCCGACCGTGCGGGGCGCGGGGGTCGGCGCCGTCACCGGCCTTGACGATGCGCGGACCGCGCTGGCGGCAGCCGAAGACGAACTGCGGGACACAGCCCAGCGGGTTGAAGCGTGCCGACTGGCCTACGAAGCGGCCGAGGCTATGGCTCGCCTGGCTTCGGCCGCAGCAAGGACCGCTCTGGGAGAGGTCGAACGGGACCTGGCTCGAGCCATCAGCCTCGCCAATGGTGGCGACCTGGCCGAACCCAGTGCGTTGAGCGTGGAACGGCTATCGCCTGTTGCCGGGCTGACACTCGACGGCTCAGTGCCCGCGTTATTGGATCGGGTCCAGGCGGTCAATGCAGACGGACCAGGAGCCTTCGAGGTGCTGAAAGTGCAGGGACCGGAGGGGTCGGTGTTTGTCGTAGTGCTGCCAGGCACCCAGGGGTCGTCCATCACCGCCAGCACCCAGCCCTTCGATCCGACCGGAATCGTCGAGGCGGTCCAGTACGACAGCATGTTTGTCACCGAGGCAGTGGGAGCGGCGCTCGCCGAATCTGGAGCCGTCCCGGGGGACCGGGTGATGGTCGTCGGTTACAGCCAGGGCGGAATGCACGCAGCGAACATTGCCCAGAACCCGGGCTTCGCTGAAACCTACCAGCTTGAGCTCGTGTTGACCGCGGGATCTCCCACCGGCCGGGAACCCTCCGGTGGGGCTCAATACCTGCACCTGGAGCATGCCGACGATTGGGTCCATCAGGTGGATGGCACCTCGAATCCCGACGAACGCGACCGGGTGACGGTGACCCTGCGGGATCCGGTCGCAGGGATTCCCGACGGCGACAAAGGGTTGGGCGCAGCGCACAAGCTGGGCACCTATCTGGCCGGGGCCGAAGCGGTCGAGGCCAGCAGCCACCCCTCAGTGGTAGCGACCGTCGCCACACTCAGGGCTGCGATCGGTACCCGGGTCCCGGCCGAACGGCATGTGTTCATAGCCCACCGCCCATCGGTTGAGGGGCGTACCTCCTCGACTGACCAGCGGCGACGGGGACATCGGTTCACGCCTGGTCCGGCCCCTGAGCCGGGCCGCTCGGTGGGTGGACCCCAGCTACCTGCGAGTGCCAGTGAGTGACCCTGCCACCATCGAGACCACGCTGATGATGAGTGAGCCGAGGACTGCGGTCCAGAAGAAATCGTCAACCGAGAACAGGATTGGGGTGAAAGAGGTCAGCCACGCGGTGAGCATCAGCATGCCTGCGTTGATGATGACGGTGAACAAACCGAGCGTCAGGATGGTGAGCGGGAGGGACAGCAATGCAACGATTGGCCGGACCAGCGCATTGACGATACCGAAAACCAACCCTACGAACAGGTAAGACAACACGACTCCGGTGGTATCCCCACTGGACGCCGCTCCTCCCACCTCGATGCCTGGAAGAAGCCAGGCCGCGACGAAAAGCGCCAGCGCATTAATGAGGATACGCACAATGAACTTCAGCATGACCCAATGCTGTCATAAGGCTCAACCCATGCCCAGCGATAAGCTGGACCTATGACTACACCAGAGCGCCAGGGCGACGACGCCGGGGCACAGGAACCTTCAATCCATCCCCGCAGCGTGTTGGGCCGCCTGCCACGCTATGCGGCCGGCAAGCCGCCGGTCGTTGTCGAGGGCCTGCAGAGCTACAAACTTTCCTCCAATGAGAACCCCCTCCCACCGCTACCGTCGGTGCTAGCGGCGATCGCGTCGCAGACGCACATCAACCGCTATCCAGACCCGATGACCACCGCGCTCCGGACGGCGCTCGCGTCGTTCCTCGCCGTCCCCGCCGATGACATTGTTGCCGGCGCAGGAAGCCTGGGCGCGTTGAACCAGGTCCTGGCCACGTTTGCGGGGCAAAACGACTACGACGCGGCCGATGAAGTGATCTATCCGTGGCGCTCATTCGAGGCGTACCCGATTTGCGTTGGGCTGGCCGGGGCGGCCGGTGTGCAGATTCCACTAAACCAGGATGGAACCCACGACCTCGAGGCAATGCTTGCGGCAATTACTGACAGGACCCGCGTCATCCTGTTGTGCACGCCCAACAACCCCACCGGACCGATCCTTAAGGCGGCCGAGGTCGCCTCGTTCCTGCAGCGGGTGCCGGCGCATATCGTCGTCGTCATCGACGAGGCTTACCAGGAGTTTGTCAGGGACGCCGAGGCAGTGGACGGGCTCGCGATGTACCGGGAGCACCAGAACGTTGTGGTGTTGCGCACGTTCTCCAAGGCGCATGGCCTCGCTGGGCTTCGCGTGGGGTACTCCGTCTCGCAGCCGGAACTGACTCAACATCTCAGGGTGAGCGCCGTGCCGTTTGCAGTCTCCCAGATCGCTGAACAGGCTGCGGTGACCTCCCTGGAGCATTTCGACGAGGTGAGGGAGCGCGTCCAGGGGATTGTCGATGAGCGGACCCGGGTGGTCGAGGGCCTGCGGGAGCTGGGCTGGACTGTGCCCAACGCCGAGGGAAACTTCGTCTGGCTCGCGCTTGGCGACAACACGCCGGAATTCGCGGGACTCGCTGAACAGCGGGCCTTGTCGGTCCGCGCCTTCGGCACCGAGGGGGCCCGGGTGAGTATTGGCGAGCCCGAAGCCAACACCCGTTTCCTTGACCTTTGCGCTGCTTACCCACATGGGCCCGGCCTTTCGTAGAGCGTCATAAATGGGTTGAGCACGATCTCGTGACTAGTGTGGACGAGGTACATGCGCATGAGCGTATGTCCCAGCGATACATTCCATTCAAGGTATATAAGGACGGGGAGGGAGCACGTATGGACGTTGTGCAATCGACCGCAGCCGGGCTGGACAGCAACGGAAACGGCGTGAGTCCGGCCGCTGCTGGATTGGACACCCCGGACATGGTCCAGCTGATGACCGCAGACGGCGATCTGCGGGACGATGCTCGGTTCAGCGACTATGCCCCCGATCCGGACACCTATCAGGGCCTGTACCGGGACATGTTCCTGATCCGTCGGTTCGATCAGGAGTCGACTGCGCTCCAGCGGCAGGGCCAGCTAGCCCTCTGGGTGCCACTGACCGGCCAGGAAGCCGCGCAGATCGGCTCGGGTCGCGCAATGCAGCCACAGGACTATGCCTTCCCCACCTACCGGGAGCACGGCGTGGCACTGACCAGGGGAGTCGACTTACCGGACATCCTCAAGCTGTTCCGCGGGATCACGAACGGTGGCTGGGATCCCCGGAAGCACAACTTCCAGCTCTACACCCTGGTGCTGGCTGCCCAGACCCTGCACGCTGTCGGCTACGCGATGGGGATTCAGCGGGACCGTACCGCCGATCCTGCCGTCCCCGCGGCGGCATCGGTCGCCTATTTCGGGGATGGGGCCAGCTCCGAGGGTGACGTTCACGAAGCGATGGTCTTCGCCGCCTCGTTCAACGCCCCGGTGGTGTTCTTCTGCCAGAACAACCACTGGGCCATCTCGGTGCCCTCGGACGTCCAGACCCGGGTACCCCTGGCCCAGCGCGCCGCGGGCTACGGGTTCCCCGGCATCCGCGTCGACGGCAACGATGTCCTGGCAGTCAGTGCGGTCACCGCCTGGGCGCTGGAACATGCCCGGCAGGGCAAGGGGCCGGTGCTCATCGAGGCGTTCACCTACCGGATGAGTGCCCACACGACAGCCGACGACCCGACCAAGTATCGTGCCTCCGCTGACGAAGAATCATGGCTGGCGCGTG
This sequence comes from Arthrobacter sp. Bz4, assembly GCF_003075455.1. Lineage (GTDB taxonomy): Bacteria > Actinomycetota > Actinomycetes > Actinomycetales > Micrococcaceae > Arthrobacter_D. The sequence goes on along the minus strand of NZ_QDAE01000002.1, from coordinate 153,748 downwards.
ATCCTCTACTCCGGTTGGAAACTTATCTCCGAGCCAACGGCACCGCCGACTCGTTTTTCGAACGACTTGAGGCGGAGGCGGCGGAGCAGGCCGGCCGGCTCCGCCGCGCGGTCCTCGCCATGGAAGCACCCGATCTTAGCCAGCGTTTCGGCACGGCTTATGCCGAGCCGCACCCCCTGGTGCAGGAGGAACTGCGGTTCTGGCAGGACTACGAGGCTGGATTCGCGCCAGAGAAGGATGGAGGTCGCTAGATGCCGGTCATGACCATCGCCAAAGCGATCAACGAGGGGCTCCGCGCCTCGCTGGAGGCTTCCCCGACGACGCTGCTGATGGGCGAAGATATCGGCGCTCTCGGGGGCGTCTACCGCGTGACCGAGGGCCTGAAAGCCGAGTTTGGTGCAGATCGCGTAGTCGATACGCCGCTTGGCGAGTCAGGCATCATCGGGACAGCCATCGGGTTGGCCTTGCGCGGCTATCGACCCGTCTGCGAGATTCAGTTCGACGGGTTTGTCTTCCCGGGGTTTAACCAGATCACCACCCAATTGGCGAAGATGCATGCCCGCAGCGACGGAATGCTCCGAGTTCCGGTGGTCATCCGGATCCCTTATGGGGGCGGGATCGGTAGCGTTGAACACCACTCCGAGTCACCCGAGGCGTTGTTTGCGCACACCGCAGGACTGCGCATCATCACGCCCTCCAACCCCCAGGATGCCTATTGGATGATCCAGCAGGCCATCGAGTGCGACGACCCGGTGATCGTCTTCGAACCGAAACGACGCTACTGGCTCAAGGGGGAGGTGGACCTAACCTCCCCCTCCGGGGACCCGTTCACCGCCCACGTGCTGCGTGAAGGCACGGACGCGACAGTGGTGGCGTACGGCCCGCTGGTGCCCGTTGCGCTCGCCGCCGCAGCGGCTGCAGCGGAGGATGGACACAGTATCGAAGTAATCGACCTTCGGTCGGTGTCACCGATGGATTTCGACACGGTGACGGCATCAGTCCAAAAGACGGGACGGCTGGTTGTCGCCCATGAAGCGCCCACGTTCGGCGGGATCGGCGGTGAGCTTGCGGCCCGCGTGACCGAACGCGCCTTCCTTTCGCTACAGGCCCCCGTGATGCGGGTAGGAGGCTTCCATCTGCCGTATCCCGTGGCGCGCATGGAAGAGCACTACCTGCCAGATATTGATCGGATCCTCGAATCCGTCGACCGGGCCCTGGCCTACTAGAGGAACCCCATGACACTCAATACGTTTAATCTCCCCGACGTCGGGGAAGGGCTCACCGAGGCAGAGATAGTTCAGTGGAAGGTCCAGCCAGGCAGCGTCGTCGCGATCAATGACATCATCGTCGAGATCGAGACTGCCAAATCCCTGGTAGAGCTGTCCTCCCCGTACGCGGGCGTCGTCGCGGAGCTTCTAGCCACGGAGGGTGAGACCATCGACGTCGGCTCGCCGATCATCTCTGTAGCGGACGGCGACGACGACGCACCGGCTCCCCAGATGCCCGGCGAGTTATCCACCCCGCCGGCGACCACTCATCCATCAGCCGCGACGGACGCGTCAGCCACCAGCGGCTTCGCAGCCGACAGCGGACAGCCTCCGGGCGCCCAGGAGCCACCGGAGGCCGGCCCACTGGTGGGAACCGGCCCGAAAGCTGATGCGGTGAAGCGGCGGCCTCGACGGGCTGACGCAGCGCCAATGCAGGCTCCAACTCCGCAGTCCGCCCCGCCGGCTGACGGGGCGCAGCCAGCCAACCGGGTGCTGGCCAAACCGCCGGTTCGGAAGGCGGCCCGCGATCTCGGAATCAACCTGTCCGATGTCGAAGGGACTGGCCGCTCGGGCGAGGTGACCAAGCGGGATCTCATGAGCTACCAGGCGCAGCGCGACGCCGAACAGGACGGCGCCAATACCTTCTGGGAAGCGACCCAAAAGCCTCAGGACCAGCGGATTGAACGCGTGCCCGTCAGAGGTGTCCGCAAGGCGACCGCCAAGGCGATGGTGGACAGCGCCTTCTCGGCGCCGCACGTCAGCATCTTCGTGGACGTGGACGCCTCCCGCACCATGGAGTTCGTGAAGCGGCTCAAGGCTTCCCGGGACTTCGAGGGAATCAAGGTGTCGCCCCTGCTCATTCTGTGCAAGGCAGTCATCTGGGCCGCCGCCCGCAACCCGTCGGTCAATGCGACCTGGGCCGGTGACGAGATCCTCGTCAAGCACTTCATGAACCTGGGCATCGCTGCCGCTACTCCTCGCGGACTGATGGTTCCGAACATCAAGGATGCGCAGGACCTGACGTTGAAGGAACTCGCGATCGCCCTCAATGAGCTGGCGACCACTGCTCGTGCGGGAAAGACGCAACCAGCCCAGATGCAGGGCGGATCTCTCACAGTCACGAACATCGGCGCACTCGGGATCGATACAGGGACGCCAATCATCAACCCGGGAGAGGTTGCAATCGTGGCCTTCGGCACGATCAAACAGAAACCGTGGGTGCTCGACGGAGAAGTTATCCCACGGTGGATCACCACATTGGGGGGATCGTTCGACCACCGGGTGGTGGATGGCGACCTCAGCGCACGCTTCATGGCCGACGTCGCCTCCATCCTGGAGGAGCCTGCGCTGCTGCTCGACTGAGGTTGTGCCCTAGGCTGGTTTCCGATGCCAAATAACCCCAGTCCGAGCCAGCGCCCCGACCGAGAAAATTCGGGGGCGCCGTCGCCCACCGGTTCCTACCTCAAGCGGCTGTTGCCCATGCTGCTCGCCGCGTTCATCGGCTCAACCGTGCTGCAGTGGCTCTTCCCGGAACTGAACTTCGTGGTCCGGTTGCTGATTCTTGCCGTCCTGCTGCTGGCGGTCTCGGTTGTCCTGGACCGGTTGCGTTCCCGCAACAGGTAGCCTCCGCTTACGCATGATTCGATGCGATCGCTTCCTGGAGGATCGGGGCAAGACGCTCGATTCCCGTGACGATGTCCTCGCTGGAGACTGCGCTGAAGGCAAGCCGCAGCTTGTTCGACGGGGCATCGGAGGGGGTGAAAGCGGCACCGGGAATGAACACCACCCCCGCGTCGATTGCCTTGTACAGCAGGGGGTAGGTGTCGATCCCTTCGGGCAGGGTTACCCAGATAAAGAAGCCCCCATCGGGACGCGTCCACGACACCGACGCTGGTAGGTGCTGCGCCAGGGCACTCAGCATGGTCGAACACCTCTCGCTGTACAAGGCTCGCGTGGTCTCAAGATGACCCAGCCAGTCGTAATCGCTGAGATAGGCCGAAACCAGCATCTGGGTCAGCGGGGATGGACAAAGCACCACAGCTTCGCACGCCAGATAGAACCGACGATGCAGGTGCCTGGGCACCAACGCCCAGCCGAGCCGCACCCCGGGGGCGAAAATTTTGGAGAAGGACCCCAGATAAATGACGTCGTCGGGGTTGCCTTCGCGCAGCGGGGTCAGCGGCTTGCCATCAAAGCGCAGCAGGCCGTACGGGTTGTCCTCCAGCACGAGGATGTTGTGTTTTTTGCAGATGTCGACAATGACCTGACGGCGACTGGCCTTCAGGGTAATCCCGCTCGGGTTGTTGAAGCTGGGGATGGTGTAGAGGGCCTTGATGGTTCGGCCCTCCGACTGTAGTTCGGTGATCCGCTGTTCGAGGGCTTCGGGGATCAGGCCGTCGTCGTCCATGGCCACCGCCTGGACATCCACCTGGTATGCCTCGAAGGTGTTGAGCGCTCCGACATATGTGGGGTCCTCACACAGGATCACATCGCCTGGGTTGCAGAAAACCTTGGCGGCGACGTCCTGCGCTGACTGCGATCCGGTTGTGACCACGAGGTCTGCCGGGTCGGCGTCGGTAATTCCCTCGGCCGCCATGACCTCGCAGATCTGTTGGCGAAGCTTTTCCATCCCCTGGCCACCGCCGTATTGCAGCGCCTCCAGGCCGTGCTCGGCGATGATCCGTTGGGCAGTGTCGCCAAGCTCCTTCAGGGGAAGCGAACGCAGGTAGGGGCTTCCTCCGGCGAGCGACACCAGCCCGGGTTGGATTGAAATGTCGAAGACATCGCGCACCGCAGACTGTTTGATGTTCGCAGCCCGATCGGAGAATAGAGCCTCGTGTCGATGAGCTGAATCAACTGCGCGGACCAGCGCTGCTTCGGTTTCGGCCGGCATGGTCGTTGGGTCAAGTTTTGCCTGTGAGTTCACTCACGCAGTCTAAGGCAGGGGTTAACTAATGAGCAACGGGTGTTGCCTGTTGTAGGTATTCTCCCTGTGGTCAGATCCAGCCCGCATCGCGGGCCTTCGCGCCCGCCTGGAATCGACTGTCAGCCTTCAATGCCTCGAGCATCCAGGCAATGTGCCGTCTGCACGTGCGTACACTGAGATCGAGGCGCCGGGCAATAACCTCATCCGAGTAGCCGGCAGCGAGGCCCGCAAGAATTGCCTGCTGGGTTCCATTGAGCGGCGACACCGTATCCTCCTCCGTTGGAAACGGCTCGGCGAACTCCCAGGTGAAGTTGAAGAACCGAATGAAGACGTTCACCAGGTTAGGGTCGCGGATCATCATCGCGGCCTTGTCGTCGCTCGTCAGCTGCCGAGCCACCACAGCGAGTTTCCGGTCGAAAATCAGCATCCTGAATGGCACCGACGGCAAAGTGCGGAACTCGCCGCCCTCCGCAGCAATCGCTTTCACCGCCTTGCGGGTCGGCATGTGGTCGCGGGTACTGAGGTCGTAGAGGTTCCTGCGGTTCACGCCCTGCTTCAGCAGGTCGACGTCCTTCCTGACGTTCTCCTCCTGGAAATCTGCATTCGCGCCCTGGCCGGGGACAGCCATCAACACGTGCTCGGAAACGTCCCGACCATACTCGATCAACACCCGTTGAATCAGGTGCGGGTCCTCGAGCACCTCAACCGATGCGCTGGAGAGGACGTCCCTGCGGGCTTCGAGGTAGAGGGGAACCAGGCCGGATAGCTCGAGGCGCCTGGTGTTGATCCGACTCTTCAAGTCCTGGACGAGGCGCTCGTCAGCGTCAACCAGATCGGCCAGCGCGACGTCGGGCGAAATCGCGACGAACGCGTCCGAATCCGCTGCATGTGAGCTGAGCAGCTTCCGCTCACTGAGCTGGTTCGTCGCGGAATCAATGTCCCTCAGGGTGTAACCAAGGGCCTCCGAGGCACCCTGACGCGTCCATCCGGGGTGGGCGACGGCGTAGCGGTAGAGCTCTAGACCTAGTCCGTCGAGCATGAACATTCCTCCCCGGTATGGCGGCACACCTGCCTGTAGCCTACCGACCTGTTTCCTCGCGGGGCGATTCGGTTGTGCAGCGCCGCCTGATAGGTCGATCATGGCGCTGTAAAACATGACATGTCCACTTTATGACACAGTGCTTGATGCCTGTCGCGGTTCCGCCCCAGGAGCGGATTTCCCTTGGACGGGTGCGGGTATTGGGGTCTTGCGAGCGTTGGTTGCGCCGGCAGAAATCTGCCATTTAGTCATCTTTAGGCCATGTCCAGAACAGGGTGGTTATCTGGCTGGACATCGATAGAGCCAGCGGCTCATGGTTGTGGGTATCGGCATCACTTCCGCCGACGCACCACCACATGTGGCCACTCAAGGGGGGTTCTCGTGAAAAAGATTGTCGGCACAGTAGCCGGTCTTCTAGTCGTCATGAGTGTCGTTGCCTCTACCAGTCCCGAGCTCAGCGCGGCGAACTGGGAATGGCCTAAAACGGTGATGGCAGACAACTGGGAGTGGCCGAAATAGCAGGTTGTTTTGACCGATTCCCGTCGGGATGGCAGCACTTAGACTCGCCCCAGTGGCGGTGACCAACATCCGGAAGGAGAGAGCTATGAGTCAGCTGGTTGCAGTTCGAAACGCCTCACGAACCGCCAACAGCACTCAATGGTGGCATCTCTCGCTCTTTACCGGTGGCTTCGATGTAGCGGACGGCATCATTGAAGATCTGGTCACCCCACTGGCGGCGCAGGCTCAGCTTTTGGGGGCCAGCCGTTGGTTCTTCACCCGGGGTGAGGAACCAACGGTGCCTCAGGTGCGGCTTCACGTTCTTGCCAGTCCCGCCGCAATTGCCAGTCTTCAGACCTCGCTTGCCACCTTCCGGGCCCGGGCCACCGCGGGGGACCTTGGCGGCGCAAACCCCAGCGCTGTGGCTGGGTTGCACGTCCGGCAGTACCTCTCCTCACCAGCGGGCAGCCAGCTGCCCCCGGGCTCCGATAAATCCAGTGGCAATGAGATCAGAAGGAAGCTGGAAGCCGACCTCGAGAAATACGGTGGGGTTGCAGGTCTCCAACTTGCTGAAGAGGTCTTCGAACTCTCCTCCGAGCTGGCCTCATGGGCCAGCCGACGTTTCCCCAAGATGCACAACCGATCGGCGTTCGGTGCGCTGATCCTTTTCGACTCTGCACGGAGCATGATGAAAGGCCCACGATCTGCTGGTTGGCCTGACCGGCGGCGAATCAGCTGGGACTTTTATTGGAACAGTCACCTCAGAACCTGCACCGCTGACCTGGGCCCCCGCGCGGTGGGCGTCCGTGAGGCCCTGGCGGCACAGGTGGAGGTCCGGGCTTCAGCCTTCCACGGCTTGATGGCGGCCACCGCTGCCGAATCTGCGGCGCATAACTGGCGTCGCAGATGGTCCCGCGGGATCGACAATTATCTTTACCGCGCCGACAAGGCCCAGGTGAGCCGCAGCGCTCAGCACCTGACCGTTTACCAGGCGCACCTGACGCTGAATCGGCTGGGCTTTTCTACCCGTGAAGAGGCAGTCCTCGGTCTGTACGCCCGGTCATGGGGCATCGAACGCGAGTCACCCACTTACCGACAGAATTAGGCCAGACCCAGACCCGACCAGCAGGGCACCACGGAAGGATTAGAGCACCATGGCGATTAGCAATGATGTCATCCTGGCAACCGATGTGCGGGAACTCAGTGAGGCTCTGGGGTGCTCACCGGACACCCTTGAGGACATGCTGGTGCAGGGTGTGCTCGCTTCCCGTGGCGAATTGTGGGAGGTTGGACCGGCCAGGGACTACCTGCGCGATGCCGCCTGGGCGGACAGCCTCTGGTCCTGACTGCCTCTGGTTCTGACTGCCTCTGATTCTCACTGCGGGCGGTGTTCATTGCGGCTGAGGTTTATCGAACAGTCGAGGATCGAAGGGTTTAACTCCGCCCGGTAGGCTGAGCCCATGACGACAATCCGAACAGCAGTCTTCGGCTACGGCCTTGGTGGACGCGTGTTTCATGCCCCTTTCATCCACGCTGACCCGCGGTACTCACTCGATATCATCGTCACTTCCGACCCAGCCAGGAAAGCCGAAGCCGAGGTGCGGTATCCGGGTGTCCGCGTAGTACCGACTGCCGCGGACGCCTTCGCCCTGGCTGGTCAGCTCGATCTGGCCGTGATCAGCACTCCGCCGGCCACTCACGTTCCGCTGGCTCAAGCGGCTTTGGAGGCTGGGCTCGCTGTCGTCGTCGACAAGCCCTTCGTCGTCGACACGGCGGATGGTCTGCGGCTCATCGAACTGGCGCGGTCTCGTGGGACGGTGCTGAGCGTTTTTCAGAACCGAAGGTGGGATGGCGATTTCCTGACCGCCCGGAAGCTCATCGACGACGGCGCCCTCGGGACGGTACGCCGCTTCGAGTCCCGCATGGAGTCCTTCAAACCTGTGGTGTCCAAACCGTGGAAGGGGGCGGTCGCCGGGGAGGGCGGCGGCATACTCTACGATCTGGGACCGCACCTGATCGACCAGGCGTTGCAGCTATTCGGGCCCGCGGAGCTGCAATACGCCGAGCTTGCCGCGCACCGCGGCGACGGTGGGCCGGATGACGATGCGTTCCTCGCCCTGCGGCACACCAGCGGGACCATCAGCCACCTGTGGATGAACGCCCTGGCACCACAGGCTGCCCCCCGGTTCCGTATCGTTGGATCCCAGTCGGCCTATTCGAAGTGGGGTGTTGACGTGCAGGAACCGTCGATCATCGCGGGAATGCTGCCCACAGATTCCCTTTATGGAGTCGAGGATGAACTCGCCTGGGGGCTCCTGGGGTTCGACGCCGACGCTACCAAGGTGCGCACGGAGAAGGGCGCTTACCCGCGGTTTTACGAGCTGATGGCCTCAGCCGTGCTCGATGGTGCACCGGTGCCCGTAGATCCGCAGGACAGCATTGCTGCCCTGCGGATCATTGAGGCAACCCACCTCCGCTGAGTCAGACCAGTTCTCGCCAGTCAGCGGCAAGGTCGAGGCCGTGAGCTTCGGAAACAGAATGGTGTGCAACCCGTCCACCGGCAATATTCAGGCCATGCGCCAGTGCAGCGTCGGACTCAAACGCAGCCCGGACCCCGCGGTTCGCCAGTGCGACCGCATAGCGGAGCGTCACATTGGTGAGTGCGTAGGTTGAGGTGTTGGGCACTGCGCCCGGCATGTTCCCCACACAGTAGAACAGCGAGTTGTGCACGGTGAAGGTGGGATTCTCGTGCGTGGTCACATGTGAATCCTCGAAGCAACCACCCTGGTCCACAGCGATATCCACAAGGACGCTTCCCGGTTTCATCCGGGAAACCATTTGGTTCGTCACGAGCTTCGGAGCACGGGCACCGGGGATCAGGACAGAACCAATCACCAGATCAGCGTCCAACACTGCTCGCTCGATTTCAAAGGCATTTGAGGCGACGGTCTTGACCCGGCCCGCGTAGAGGGCGTCCAACTCGCGCAACCGGCCAATGTTGATGTCGAGAATGGTGACTTCAGCGCCAGTGCCCACCGCCATCGCTGCCGCATTTGTGCCGGCTACGCCGGCGCCGAGGACAACTACCTTCGCTGGGCGTACTCCGGGGACCCCTCCGAGGAGTAGACCGGGGCCACCAGCAGGAGCGGTCAGGACCTGAGCTCCCACCTGTACCGACAGTCGACCGGCAACCTCGGACATCGGTGCCAGCAGGGGCAGCGCGCGCCCGTCCTGAACCGTTTCGTAGGCAATCGCCGTTACGCCCGCGTCCAGCAGTGCCCGGGTCAGCTCGGGTTCCGCCGCGAGGTGGAGGTAGGTGAAGAGAATCAGACCCTCGCGGAACCGGTGATACTCCTCGGCGATCGGCTCCTTGACCTTGAGCACCAGGTCCGCCCGGGACCACAATTCGTCGGCAGAGGTGACAATCTCCGCGCCGGCTGCAGAGTACTCATCGTCGGTAATGTATGAACCGACTCCAGCGTCTTTTTCAATCAGGACTGTATGCCCGTTGGTACGGAACTCATGCACCCCTGAGGCGGTGATGGCCACGCGGAACTCGTTGTTTTTGACTTCTTTAGGAACGCCGACGATCACGGGATTCTCCGTTCACTCTCAAGGTGCGGTGAGGTGGCTTATAGCCAGGTCCCTAGCCTACGGACAACCAGGAGCCTTCGGGCAGCCCCCCGGTCGTGTTAGATCGTCGCCCGGGGACGGATGATGGCCCGACTGGGTCAACGATCCCTGTGGATGCGGGCCCGGTGCGGAATGTGACCTGGTTCACTACCATACGAACAGCAGCTAACGACGTCGACAAGTGTCGACCTTTTGCGCATCAATTGTCTCCTTGGTGACGCCGCCCAGTAGCATGAGGCAATGCAGCCAGACGGGGTCGACGCGGCCGTCGAATCGATAGCCGCCCGGCTGAACCGCGGCCTGTCTCTTGAAGATCTCGACGGCGTGCTGCTGGCGTACAGCAGCCACCAATCCGCCGCTGACCGGGTCAGGGTCAATTTCCTGCTGAGCAAGAAGGTGCCTGCCGACGTCAGCCAATGGCAACTGCAGCACGGCATCTCATCGGCAGTCCGTCCAGTGGTGCTGCCAGCCAACCCGTCGCTAGGGATGCTCGGACGAGTCTGCGTTCCCTTGCTGGTCCGAGGGTTCCGGGTGGGCTACCTCTGGGTGCAGCAGGAGGCAAACGAGACGACCCCCGAGGCAATTCTCGACCAGCTCCCGGATGTGCGTGCTGACATGGATCGACTTGCATCACTACTACTGGAAGGCAACACGGCAGCCTCCGAACACCGTCGCAAGAGGGAAAGCATCTTTCTGGCGGCCTGTGACGGGACCGAGGCTGGTACCGACGAGCTGGCTGGTTGGCCCGAGCTTCACAACACTGCTCCCTGGCAGGTAGCGGTGCTCTACGCCCAGAACGATCTGCCCGAACCAGTCGACCCCCACGCGAGCCTGCTGACCCACCGCACCGCCGCCCTGCAGGCCACCGTGGGTGTGAGGTCGGTGCTGTTCAGCGCCGGGACTCCGGCCATCGCTGTGCTGCTCCTCACCGGTGACGTGGGCGGCGGCGAATACGCTGAGATCCTTCGCCGATACGATCAGGAACAAGCCAAGCGTGAAGGCGGTGCTGTGGGGCGCGCCCTGCTGGGGCTGAGCGAACGGGTGCTTGATCTACGGGAGCTGCCAAAGGCTTTCAGCCAGGCACGCCGCGCCGTCCAGGCGTCGGCGGTCGATGGAGGGCTCGGTCTGATCACTGAATACCGGGCCACCGGGTGCTATCAGTTCCTAGCCGCCGGAGGATGGCAGCTGACATCCGCCAAATCGGTCCACTTCGCCGAAATTGAGGAGCAGGATAAAAACTCTGAACTACTGCCCGTCCTGGAGTTGCTTTACGACAAGAACGGGTCGGTTCAGGATGTAGCCGCGCAACTGCACCTACACCGCAGTAGTGTCTACAACCGGCTGGCGCGAATCCGGTCGATCATCGGCGCGGACCCGCTGAACGGTCACGTGCGGCTGGAACTCCATTTAGCCCTCAAGGCGCGGAAATGGTCACGGCGTCCCAGGATCTAATCCCGTACTGGCAGTCTGTTAGCTGCCCGTAATTGATCGCGGCGACTCTCCGCGTTTGTCTGATTTCTGCGTGGCCAGCCACTTGGTAATGTCCTGGGATCTAATTCGTCGATGGGTGCCGCGATATTCGACCGGAATAATCCCTGCATCAGTGAGATTTCGTAAATAGGTGTGTGAAATTCCAGCTGCCGCCGCGGCCTGTGAAGTGGTCAGGGTCTCGGCAGTGGAGGTGGTGGTGACGGCGTCACCGGCAGCAAGCCGGCGCAGGACGTCGACGACAGCATCCCGGGCGGCAGGTGGCAGTTTCACCGCGGTGCCGTCAACAAATACGGTGACGTCAGCAGTTTCGGCGAGGGCACGGTTCAACGGTGCTGCATCGGCTGGGCGAAGGGCCTCGGTGGTGTGGGGGCTGCGGATGACCATTCCTCTATTCTGCCAAGGCCTGTCAAAAGTGAAAGTTTCAACAGAAGTCTTTAATCCAGTGGTGACGACAGGCTCTTCCCCAAATGTCGTGAGAGGACTAGGGTGGGGTCCACTCATAAGGGGCGGAATTAACCGGAGCACAATTATTCACTGGCTGGAGTGGTGATTCCCATGGCAATATTCAATCCATACGAGTCCGAGCGGACCCGAGTGCCCGCAGGCGATGTCAGGGAACGTGACCCGGGCCTGCCCTGGTGCTCCGAATGCGACACCGACGAGTTCCTGATGTATGAGGATTTCGTCCCGGCGCGTCGTCCCGCGGGGGGCGGTCACCTGGTTGCAGCGAGCGTCAATTACTCCTGCTCTGTTTGCGGGAGGTTTAACGGGCACGAGGTGCCGGACTCCTGGAACCCGCCCAACTGGTTCTGGTACTCCTGACGGCGCTGCACCTCCTGGCATAGCCGCACCGCCCAGAGGCCAAAAGGCGCCCGGGTCAGCCGCGGCCGACGAAGGGCATCCCGCTCGCGGTGATGAGCAACGACCCGACCGATGCAGAGGCCGGCAGTTGAGCCATCAAAAGGACCGCCCGGGCTGCCTCTGCCACGGGGAAGGTGGGCTCCGGTCGGCGGGAGCCGTCTGCTTGTAACGCGCCGCCGTTGACGCCGATGGTGTCCATGAGTTGGGTGTGGGCGTTCCCGATGTCGATTTGGCCGCAGGTGATGCCGAAGGGGCGTCCATCCAGCTCGATCGACTTGGTCAAGCCAGTAATCGCATGCTTGGTGGTTGTATAGGCGACCGACAATGGGCGGGGTGAATGAGCCGAAATGGACCCGTTGTTGATGATCCGCCCACCCGGTGGCTGCTGGCTCTTCATCAGTCGAACAGCGGCTGCGGCACACAGGAACGCGCCGGTGATATTGACCGCAACGGTGTCGGCCCACTCTGCCAGCTGAATCTCGTCAACGGCGCCCGTAGGACCGAACACGCCCGCATTATTGAAAAGCACCGACAGGGCCCCGAACTCCTGCTGGACGTAGTAAAAAAGTCGGTCGACATCGTCGGGCCGGGTAACATCGGTGGACACCACATGGGCGCGGGGATGCCCGTCTGCGGTCTCTTCAAGGGCAGCTTGTCTCCGGCCCGCCAGGACGACGTCGAACCCGGCGGTGAGAAACTCTCGGGCCACGGCACGCCCAATGCCCGAGCCGGCGCCTGTCACGACTGCGGTGGGCGTACTGGGTGTTACGTCCATCTGTTTCCCCTGGGCTAGTTCTGGTGCTGTCGGTTGGTTCATTCCGCGATGCTGGCTCACCTAGTCGCCGTTGAGCCAGCTGAGCAGTTGCTCCTCCGGCCAGGTAGTGATGATGCGCTCAGCTGGAACGCCATTGGCTTCGGCCCGTTCCGCCCCGTACTGCAGGAAATCCAGCTGGCCGGGCGCATGCGCGTCGCTGTCGATGCTGAAAAGGCAGCCAGCATCCAGTGCCAGGCGAATCAGTTCATCGGGAGGATCCTGGCGTTCCGGTCGGGAGTTGATCTCCACGGCAACGTTGTTTTCGGCGCAGGCCGCGAAGACTTGGACGGCGTCGAACTCCGACGGCGGGCGAGTCCCCCGGGCCCCCTGCACGAGACGGCCGGTGCAGTGTCCCAGGACGTTGGTCTGTGGGTTCCGGATCCCGCCGAGCATCCGCCGGGTCATAGTGGAACGGTCAGAGCGAAGCTTGGAGTGCACGCTGGCGACGACGACGTCGAGCCGGTCCAGCAGCGCTGGCGTCTGGTCGAGGGTGCCGTCCTCAAGAATGTCGACCTCGATGCCGGCCAGCAGCCGGAACCCGGCGGCGCTGGCGTTGATCTGCTCCACAATATCGAGCTGCTCAGCGAGTCGTTCGGCGCTGAGCCCATTGGCGATAGTGAGGTTGGGCGAATGATCAGTGAGGGCCAGATACTGATGGCCGAGGGTTTGTGCGGCCTGGACCATCAGTTCGATGGGGCTACCGCCGTCGGACCAGTTGCTATGGCTATGCAGGTCGCCTCGTAGGGCGGCCCTGAGCGAGTGTCCGCCTTCCACCAGGGGCATGGCCGACTGTTCGCGGAGTTCAGCGAGGTAATCGGGGATCTCTCCGCTGACGGACTGGGAGACCACCTCGAAGGTGCGCGCCCCGATGCCCTTCATCCTTTTGAGTCGACCATCTCTGGTCCTGGCCAGCAGCTCGTCGAAAGACAGCTCACCGAGAAGATCGGCGGCGTTCCGGAATGCCTTGATTTTGAAGGTTGGCGCTGCCTTGCGTTCGAGCCAGAAGGCAATTTCATTAAGCGCAGCTACGGCGTCCATGCTTCACCCTACAAATAACCCGGTCTGAAGTCGCCGAAACACCGGGTCAGGCCTTCAGATTCAGTTCCGCGGCGATTGATCGGACCGCCTCGCGGAGCAGAGGGACGGCCTTCTCGGCGAACCGTTCATCGACGCGGGAGACCGGCCCGGATACTGAAATGGCGCTGGGGGTCGGCGCGTCGGGGACGGCCATGGCGAAACACCTGACGCCGAGTTCCTGCTCCTGCTCATCGACTGAGTAACCGCGCTCGCGGATGAGCTCCAGTTCGGCCAGCAACTCGTCGATGTTTTTCAGGCTCCTGTCGGTCGGCGTGGGCATGCCCGCGCGGCCGACGATGCTGCGCACCGCATCGTTGCTCAACTGCGCAAGGATGGCTTTCCCCACGCCGGTGTCGTGGGTGTGGGCGCGGCGGCCCACCTCGGTGAACATGCGCATCGAGTGGGGGGAGGGCACCTGAGCGATGTAGATGACCATGTCCGAATCCAGGACTGCCATATTGGACGTCTCGCCCAGACTGTCAACCAGGTTCTTCAGCTGGGGACGGGCAAGAGCTCCGAGCTGTTTGTTGGCGCCTTCGCCCAGCCGGATTAGCCGCGGGCCCAGCGCGTAACGGCGGTTTGGTAGCTGGCGGGCATAACCCTTGGCGACCAGGGTGCGCAGCAGGCGGTGGATGGTCGGCAAGGGAAGATCGGTCGAGGAGGAAAGTTCGCTGAGGGAGACTTCCCCGCCGGCGTCGGTGATGAGCTCGAGCAGTTCGAAGACCCGCTCGACGGACTGTACCCCGCCGCCTGCTGCTTTCTCAGCCATGTGACACTCCCAATTCTCGAGCTCCCACTGACAGGTTTGATCCGCGAGGTGGAAACTTTCTAGAGGCTATCGTACTTTCCACTCAGTGGAATCGGGAATCCAGCAAGATGAGGGCAGCCGTCAGGCGAGGACATCGCGCGTGGTGAACCGGCCGTAGGCGAGCGCGCCGAAGACCAGCACATAACCCGATTGTAGGAGGGCATTCGCGGCGAAGGAGGACCACTCGATCGGCTGCCGGAGCAGATCCACGAAGCCAAACCAGTAGTGGCTCAGGAGCCAGGGGTGCAAGAGTTCCAGCTGGGGAAGCTGACCCACCACTTGGGAGACGACCGAGATGACCACCGTCGCGGCCATCGCGCCGACCGGCACATCCGTGAGGGTCGAGATGAACAGGCCGACGGCGCAGAGCCCGGTAAGCGACACGGTGACGTAGGCGCAGATCAACGCCGACCGCAGCAGAGACTCGCCGATGCTCACGGTGTCACCGGACAGGAGGGTCACCGGCCCCACTGGGAACAGGACAGCGCCAATCAGCGTTCCGGCCAGGACGACGGCGAGTGTCGCTGCCAGGCAGAACACCACAGCACCGGCGAATTTCACGGCGAGCAGCCGGCCCCGGCCCACGGGTGCCACCAGGAGGTAGCGTAGCGTTCCGGTGCTGGCTTCGCCGGCGATGGTATCGCCAGCCACTACCCCGACAGTGAGCGGCAGAAACAGCGGAATAGCGACAGTGATCGCTGCGACGGCCACGAACAACCCGTTCTGGGTGATCTGGTCAAGGAAGGCCGGGCCGCGCCCCGTAGGCGGACCGGAGGTCAGCCGGACAGCCACCGCAATCAGAACCGGGATGGCCGCCAGCGCAAGAAGCAGGGCCCAGGTGCGCCGTCGTCTGAACAGGATTGAAAGTTCCGAAGCCATAAACACCAGCCCCGTTGCGGGCCGCCGCCCGATGCTGTGCGCCGGATCGTTATTGGACAACGTCAAACCCTTCCCCGGTGAGCGACACAAAAAGTTCCTCAAGCCCCACCTGATCGACGGTAAAGCCCTTCACTCGGACCCCGGCGGCCACGAGAGCGGCGACGATGGTCTCGGGTGGGAAATGCTCGGGTAGCGGGGCGCCCACCGCAACATCGGAACCGCCCGGGGTGTGGTGGCTGGGTGTCGGCTCTTGCGGGGTCAATCCCAGCCGGGTCAACACCTGTCGGCAGTCCGCGCCGTCGGGGGTAAGTACCTCCACCCGGGTCTGGCCGGCGGCGCGCAGCTCACTCAGCTCGCCCTGCGCCACCAGCTTGCCCGCTCGGAGGACCGCCACGTGGGAGCAGATCTGTTCCACCTCGGCCAACAGGTGACTGGAGACGAAGACCGTGGTGCCTTCTGCGGTGAGGGAATGGACCAGATGACGTACCTCGCGGGTGCCCTGGGGATCGAGGCCGTTGGTCGGCTCGTCCAGGACGATCAGGTCCCGATGTGTCAGCAGTGCGTTGGCGATCCCTAGCCGTTGCTTCATTCCCAGAGAGTAGGCCCCCACCTTTTTGTCGGCCGCCTGTGAAAGGCCTACCCGTTCCAGTGCCTGCGCGGTGCGGGCGCGGCGGGTCGACGGGTCAACGAAGCGGTCTGCGGCGTCGAGGCGGTGCAGGTTGGCCCGCCCCGAGAGGAAAGGGTAAAACCCAGGTCCTTCCACGAGGGCTCCCACCCTGGGCAGTACCTCGGGAAGAAACCTGGGGATCTTGCGCCCGAGTACCTCCACGTCGCCCGATGTCGCGCTCGCCAGGCCTAGCAGGATACGGATCGTTGTAGTTTTGCCTGACCCATTGGGGCCGAGGAAGCCGAAAACCGACCCCCGTGGTACTGACAGGTCGATACCGTCCAGGACTGTTTGCCCACCGAATCGCTTCGAGAGCCCCCTGGTCTGAACGGCAGGGCCCTCCGGTAACGTTTCGTCGCTCACTCGTCGTCGGCAACTGCCTGGAGACGATCGGCGGGCACGGAACCCACCAGAACCCGCCCATCATCGGTGAGCAGAACGTTAAGCAGTCGGGTCTGCATCAGGCGGCCGCCGTCGACCGGTGTGCTTAGCTGATCGATCATTCCGGTCAACTCGGGGTCTCCGGTCGGGAAGTCCCCGGCGGAAAACTCCACCACGGTTCCCCAGCCGGTGCCGGTGACAGTCGGTTCGGTTGACTCGTCGGTGGCTTCGGGCTTGCCATCGCTATGATCGCGTTTGTCGTCGTGTTCGCGGTATTCGCCGTGTTCCGGAGCCTCAGTGATGGTGGCACCAGCCGGGGGCGTGAAGTCGAATATCTCGGGAGCGGGCGCCTCGAAACTGATCTCGGTGTATGCGGCACTGAACGCCGGGGTGGTTCCGCTACTGGCAGCGACGCTGACCGCGAGCGGGAGGCCCGTCTCGGCGTCGACGTCGACCGTGATCGAACCCACCAGAGTTTCGTTGCTGCGGGGGGTCATGATCAGCTGGTAGGCGGCACGGCCGGCGACCATCCGGTCGGGGCCAACTGAAACTTCGGTGGTCGGGTCGGCCTTCTCGAGGAGGAGTGTGGCGAGCTGGTCCGGGGTCTGCACCCCGGGGAGGTCAGCCGGCACTCCGTCTGCCGACTTGATTACCGAATGTACTGCGGAATTTTCTTCGGAGTCGTAGAACCAGAGCTTATCGCCGTTGAGGATGAGGTTTCGTTCGGCCATCTCGTCCTGGATCTGGATTCGAGCCTGGGTTGGGCCGTCAAGGAAGACCCGTGCGGTGTGTGGGGCAGTGAGCATTTCCAGCATGGCGCCCTCGGCAGTCGGAACCGACCCCCCGTCGCGCCGGGATCAGTTCCAGGGGCTGTGCTGGGCCCCATACCGCCTCCGCCCGCACCATTGATCAGGGAGAGGTCAGGCAGCCCGAGGTCGGACGTCTGCTCCACGGTGCCCGAAAGTGCATCCACCGAGTGGCCGGCAGCTAGTTCGAGTACCTCGGCGGCGGTCAGGTCCGGCAGGTCGACCGCGGCGTTAGCCGTGAGTGGGACCAGGATGACCCCGGCGCCCATGACAGCTGTCACTGCTACGGCCGGCGCCCAGTTTCGCCACTTACGGTTCATGGTCCATCTCCCTTGATCACAAGTTCCGCAACCACAACGGTTATGTTTGGACGTTACTCCGGTTTCCTGAGAGTTTGATCTGAGTTTCCCGCCCCTGTCCGCTAGGGAAGCGAACGGTCTGGCCGGGGGAAAGTAAGCACCTAACGGCGGCGTGAACCGAAAAGGTAGCCGCCGACCGCGGCGCCGAGGGCGACCCCGCTGGTCAACAGGGCGGTGCCGATCGGCCGGATCGGGAGTCCACTGCCGAAGGGCGTGTGGACGGCACCCGGATGCGAGGCCAGAGGGGCAGGCACGAGTCCCGATCCCACCGCAATGAGGACTCCGGCCAGAAGTAGACCGGCGCCCACCCACAGCACCACCACCGGTGAGCTGGGCTTCCTCGGGTTTGTCCCAGTCATGACCCGCTGACCTTTCCCCAGCCGGCGGCCGGCGGCTGCGGCGCTGGCCATCAGCCCACCGACCAGCAGCACTTGACCGCACACGGCGAGCAGGTCGGAAAAGGAGGAGGCGTCGTCGTCGACCGCTATGACCAACTCGGAGGAATAGGCGATGCTCTGCTCGCCGACGCCGGTGGGCAGGGGCAGCGTGGTGGGGGCGGCGCCGAACAGGAGTGACACCCCACCGAGCGTCACCACAAATGAGAGCGCGACAAGCCAGACGGCCACCGGCTTTAGAGTGAAAGTGGTCATGGTGCCCGCCACCCGCGAAAGTTGCCAAGTGCCCAGGCGATAATTATCAGCCCGAGCGCAGCAAGACCCAGCCCGAAGATTTCACCAGCGGTCGGACCGGGCAGGAGCACGGAGTTTGACAGCGGCGCGTAGGCAAACCAGCCAAACTCCAGGGGCGGCCTGGTCATCGCTGCTGTAATGATCATGGCCAGCCCGACGACGGCGGCGCCCAGTCCTCCCGCGAATACCCTGTGTGTGCGGATCCAGTTCAATGTTTCCCCCATCGACGCGCCGCGGCAGCGGCGACCTGCTCCAGAGACTACGCCGTGATGGGTGCGCCAGGGAATCGTGGTGGGGAACGGCGGGATTACCTCCGGCGGATCGCGGAAGGTTGAGGACCCCGGACGATCCGGTCGCGGGGTGCTGGGTGGGGTTTGAGGTGGGCTACGGTCGGCCCACCGGCGAAATGCAGCGGGGCGCCTGCAGGATCGGCTCCAGCGCTGCCGCCAGGCGTCCCGGGAGGCCGGCCAGTTCCGTTAGGAGCGCCTCCGTGGGGCGCATCAGGTTCAGCTGCCCATCGGCGGCGCCCGCGAGAATCCACCGGGCTGTTGCCCAGTGCGACGAATCGGCCTCGGTGGTCTGGTGCCGCGGATCCACGGTCGGAGCAAGCACGGTCAGGTAGAAGAAGGTGTCGAAGCGCTTGCCGTAACTGGCAGGCGTAATCCAGTTGGCCCACGGGGTCAGATCCTCGGGCGCCAACACAGCCCCCGTTTCCTCCTGCACTTCGCGCACCGCTGCGGCGAGTAACACGCCGGATGCCTCAGCCGGGGACACCTCAATCGAGCCGGGCCCCCGGCCGGAGGCAATGCTGGTCGCCGCCCAGCTCCGCGCATGATTGGCCAGGAGGTGCGCCGGGGCGGGGTGGGCGACGGCGGTAACATGGTCGACGGCGTCCACGCGGCCCCCTGGGAAGACGACAACCCCTGCAGCAAAGTCCATCGTGAGCGAGCGGTTCTGGATGAAAACCTCATCCCCACGGACCATCAGGACGCTGACGGCCAGGCGGGGAACCACCGCCGGCGCGTCGTTGTGGGATGTTCTCATGCTGCGCACTTTATCCGATACGGGGGTCGGCGCAGGGACCGGGATCGCTAGGGTAGATGCATGGTTCAATTGCACACGCCAGGTCTGGTTTCCAGCAGCGACCTCACCCGGTATCGGCTTGCCCCAAATCCGGGGCCGATGAGCCTGGAGGGCACCAACTCGTATCTCATTGCAGCCCCGGAGGGCGAAGTGCCCGGTGAAGTGCCCGGTGAAGCAGCCGGTGTCGCAGCGGTGGAGACGGGGCAACGCCCGGTTGTCGTCGTGGATCCCGGCCCGTTGGATGAGGAACACCTGGCGGCGCTGGCCGGCGCAGGGAAAGTTGAACTGGTCCTGATTACCCATCGGCACCGCGACCACACCGAAGCCAGCGAACGCTTCCATCAGCTGACCGGAGCGCCGGTACGGGCAATGGATCCGGACCACTGCCACGGGGGATCTCAGCTGGTCGACGGTGAAGAAATTTTCGCGGCGGGGGTGACCATCCGGGTTTTAGCCACCCCCGGGCACACCTCTGACTCGGTCTGTTTTCTCCTGCCCGACGACGGCGCTACCGGTTCAATCCTGACGGGCGACACAATCCTGGGCCGCGGCACCACCATCATCGACTACCCCGATGGCCGGCTGGGTCCTTACCTGGACTCGCTGGCGAAGCTCAGCGCGCTCGGACCGGCCAGGGTCCTTCCCGCCCACGGCCCGATCCTCCCGGATCTGACAGCCATCTCACGCCACTATTTACGGCACCGGGGAGAACGGTTGGATCAAATCCGCGCTGCGCTCGCGGATATTGGTGCTGGCGCAACGGTACAGAACGTTACCGACGTGGTCTACGCCGACGTCGACGGGTCAGTCCGGCGGGCAGCCGAGGCGTCGGTGGCAGCTCAGCTGGATTACCTGGGCGTCCCCGGCCAGACCACCGAGCCGGGGTGAAACCGACTTCGAACGGCAAGAGCAGCGCGATCCGTCCACCACCCCGGTCAGGAGTGGCAGCGGGCAGCGCTAACTTCGCCGAAGTAGCCCCTGACGCGCCGCGAAGAACACCACTTTTACGATCAGGATCAACAACCCCAAACCGGTGATCATCTGGATGGTCACCGCGACCCGCGCGAGAGTGTCGATGGGCACGACGTCGCCGAAGCCGACGGTCGCAAATGTAGCTGTGGTGAGGTATAGCGCGTCCACCCGGCTCAGGGGCTCGCTGAATGACTGGGGATCCGTCACAGAAATGGACACGTAGAGCAGGGCGAACAGGCAGAGGAAGAGGGCAACACTCTGGACAACCGCCTCGGCGGCACGCACCTGGGGGACCCCGGAGGTGAGGACCAGCTGGATCTGAAGGGCCATGGCGATCAGGAAAATGAGCAACAGCGCGATGAGCCGTATCCAGGCGGCTGCCGCAGTGCCTGATGCGAATCCGGAAACGGGGAACTGGAAGTAGACGGCAAGTATCACTGCGAGAGTCACGATCGAACGGATCACGGCGACGACAACGACCCGGCGTCGTCGTCGTTGATCGAGTTCAAGAAAGGACGCCGGCCGGTTTTTGCTGTTCCGCCTGTCTGGTGTCATCGAGGTTGGGTGCCCGCTCCAGGTGAGCGGCCTGTGCTGAAGGGCAGATCGACCAGGATGCTCTCCTTGAGCCGTTGGAACTCGGCTTCAGAAATTGCGTTGTCATCCAACAGGGCCTTCGCGGTCTTGATCTGGTTCACGGCCGTCGCCTCTTCGTTGCCCGCGGTGGCTGCTGCTGCGGTGCGAGAAGACTCAATCATTCCGTAGCTGCGCAGGGCCATCGCCTGTCCGTGGGCTACGAGGTAGGCCAATGCTGTGAAGAAGGGAAGGAAGATGAGGAGAAGAACCCAGACGAACTTGACCCATCTACCCATTTCCGGGCTGCGGAAGATGTCGGCCAGTACAAAGAAGAGGAGCGACAAATAGGACACGAGCAGGAAAAAGACCAGCGTTGCCCAAAAGAAGTCCCAGAAGTTGATGCTCACAGAGCACCTCCTAGGGTCGGGTGCTACGACTAGTTGTCGTAGCGCGGGGTAAGGGATTTACGCGCGCCGTTGAGCACAACGGCGGAACTGGCTGGTGTGCTGGCGGTTGCCGGCAACAGCCCAAGGTCCTGGGCAATGGCGATCGCTTCCCGGCGGGAAGTCGCCCCCAGCTTCCGGTAAATGCCCCGGACATGTGTCTTTACGGTGTTTGTTGAGATCAACAGCCGCTCCGCGATCTCGTCGACGGTCGCGAAGGTGGGCAGCAGGGTGAGGAGATCCAATTCACGATGGGTGAGGGGCGGGTAGAACGAGCTTTGCCCGTTACCCCGGAAACGGGTGATGCGTGCGATGATGTGGCCGAACGCGGGAAAGTAGAGTTGTTCATGAACCACAGCAGCTCGGACTTCGGCCCCGGCAAACGCGAACGCGCGTAGCGTGCCGCTTTTGGCCCCCAGTTGAAGAGCTTCCCCCAACGCGGTTCGAGCCTCGTAGGTCCGGTCCTCTTCGAGCGCTATGCGGCAGGTCAGAGCCCACGCGGTCAGAATGGAGCACCGGCTTTGGCTTTCAACGTAGCCAGCGGTGACTGCTGACAGGAGCTTCCGGGCGGCATTCAGATGCCCGGCGGCGAGGAGCTCCCACGCGGAGATGGTGTGCAGTTCTCCGCTCACCCCTTGATGCTGCCTGAGTTCCGACTTGAGCGTCTCCAATGCGTCGCCGTGTCTCAGCTGGAGCAGCATTGACGCCGTTTGGAGGGAGCAAATAGCGAGGTCTGGTGGGAACGCACCGTGGATAAGGTCGTGTCGCACCCGGTTCAACAGCCCGGCAGCAGCCTCATGCCGGTTGCTCCCGCTTTGAAATTGCAGGATCAGGGATAGCTTTGAGTTCGAACGGGCGATTACTGGGACGGCCGAATCGGCGCGTCTGACGTAGGCGTTGTGGAGCCGGGCCGACGAATCGTCCAAGGCGTGATAGGCGCACCACGCGGCGATCAGGTGCGCCGGCCTCAGGCTGGGGCCGTAGCGTAGTTCGGTTTCACCGGCGCGCCGGATAGCCCAGGAGGCTTCTGCCCGGGCCAGCCTGAATTCTTCACGGGAGACATGGACAGCGGCAGCAACCGATCGGGCATCAACCAGAGCGGTCTGGTTCCCGCGGTTACGGGCAAGCCGGGATGCCTGCAGCGATAGGGCCAGCGCGTCTTCAAACCGCCCCACCCCAACCATCGCTGCGGCCAGGACATTCGTCAGGTACAGGTCGAGGTCGTCGAGGGGAGGTTGTTCAACGACCTTTTCAAGCAAGTCCACAGCGTCAGTGAATGAGCCTCGCGACATATCCAACTGAGCCTGGAGAGCGGTTGCCAGCAGGACAAATGCCGCCGGTAGGTGCTGCCCAGCGCCGCTGCGTTTGAGGCGATCGAGGCCTTCGGAGGCTACGGTCGGGTCGCCCGCCCGCAACGCGATCACCCCTTCCAGGAGCGTCAGCTCCTGGAAGGAGTGACGCTTTTGGCTGGCGGATATTTCGAGAATAAGGTTGGCTTCGCCGCCCCACAGGAGTTCAAGACCAGAGGTGGCCACGGTGGTTCGCAATACATCGGGGTTTCCTGACTGCACCGCATGAACCAGAGCCTCCGCGTGTCGTCCCTGCTCCGGTAACCAGGCGGCCATCCGGGCGTGGGCGGCAGCCAAGGAATCTGTAGGATTCGCCGCAGCGTGAGCGTCGAGGAAGCGCCGCAGCAACCGGTGGCATCGAAAATGTCTGATCGCCAATGGCTCGCTGCTGACGTCCATGATCAGACCCGTTTCGGCGCGGAGGCGGTCGAGGACCTGCGCGCCATTGGTTCGGCCCAGAACATGGTTGAGATCCTCGACAGTCCAGGTGGCAAGCGTCGACACGGAGAGCAGTAGTTGTTGCAGTTCGGGCCTGTAGGAGTCGAAGAGAGGCCGCATAAGCTGGCGATGCAAAGGGTCTGAGGTCGCATCTGGTGGGTTCTGGGAACTGACCGACTCTGCGTGGCGGGACGCCAGTCTGGTCGCCGCAGGCCACCCCTCGGTCAGATCAAGTAAGCGGTCAACGTCCAGGGGGGAACCCCTCACCAGCCGAACCAACTCACGCCTGGTGAAGGCGAGCGATCCGCCGTCGACCTCGATGAGAGCGTCGTCAAGGTTGACCTGATACAACGCACTGAGCCTCGGTAGGGATCGACCGATCAGAATGAAGCGCACGTTCGATGCGGAGCGCAGAACAAAATAGTCGAGGTCCTGAAGGACCCGACGATCCCTCAGCGCGTGGCAGTCATCCAGGACGAAAATAACCTGTCCCTTTACCTCAGCGATGGTCGTGATGATGCTGTCGATGAATGCGTTGTCCCCGGATGTCTCCGGCGCTGGGTGTCTGCGCAGGCGGCCATCCCCCAGCGTGGGAATTGCCAGCTCGATGGCACTCACCACCAGTGACCAGAACCGTGCGGGTTGGTCGTCGGCCGGGTCGATGGTGAGCCAGACGACGGGGCGGCCCTGAGCTTTCCGCCTGGAAACCCACTGAACAGCGAGCGTCGTTTTGCCATAGCCCATCCCACCGGTGATCGAGGCAAGTCGGGAGCAGGGCTGAAGCACGGCGTCCACCGCCTGCAAGAGACGTGGACGCAGCAAAGCAGACTGGTCCGGCCGTGGCGGCCTGACCTTTGTCGCGGCAACTGCTCCATATGTGACCATGGATCAACACGTCCTCACGATGGACTATCGGGCGGTCTCATGCATCCTTGCAGCAGAACCCGTCAGCTGATACCAATCGTGGGAGTTCCTGGCTTTGAGCACAAGAGCGTTTCCCGAGAGGCGTGGTCGGTCGCCGAAAAAGTGTTGCGGAGCGCATCCGCTGCTTCCCAGCCCAGGTTAGGTCCGAGGAGCACCATCCTGGTCCCGGCGAAGGCTTCACTGACCCGGTCGACGATTGCCCCACTCGTCAGCAGGAAGAGTGCCGAGGTGCCAGTGGTGACCATCTAACTGTGTCGTTCGGGACGTGGTTGGCAGATCACCCGGACCGGGTGATTTCAGTTCGTGTGGTTTGTGGAAAATTGAGCTTTGAACCTGAGCGTAGGTGTTGAAGAGGAGCCACATGCGAGTCGGCCCAGTCGAAGTGATCATCTGCACGTTTCCCAGCCCGGAGATTGACCAGAGTGTTGCTTTCTCATTGAGCGAGGCAGTTGAGTCGGGGGCAGTCGCCCTCCTCGACGTAGTTGTTGTTGCCAGGGATGGGCTGGGCACGCTCAACGTCAGGGATCTGGGGGACGATCTGCCGGCCGTCTGGTCGCGATTGATTGTCGATCCGCGGCCACTGACGTTGCTCAGCGAAACCGACATTGAGGTGGTGGCGGAGTCAGTCGGGGACAACGAGTCCTCGGTGATCGTCACGCTGGAGCATCGGTGGGCTCGGCGCTTGTCTGAAGACGTGCGGGCCGCGGGCGGGACAACCGCGCTGCACGTCCACATTCCGCACGACACAGTGGTCGACGCTTTTCAGGCCGATGGTGTCGCTGCAAGCTAATCGACTCATCCCCAAAATCCGTTCGAAGGACACGAAATGCCATTCGGCAGACAGGGCAGACCGGGCCTCCTTGGATCCGTGGCCCGAACAGCAGTCATCTCAGGCACAGCACAGATGACCGCCGCGGCTATCAACCATCGGATGCATGACCGACAGGTTCGCCCCCATCCGGCGTCGAGCCCGCCACCGCCGATGACAGGCGGAGATCAGTTGGTTGACCAACTGGCCCGGCTCGCCAACCTTCACTCGGCCGGGGTGCTGACCGCCGCGGAATTCGCGGCCGCGAAATCCAGATTGCTGGCCTAGCCGGAGCGCGGCCATGCCCAGGAAACGTTGGGTCACGTCAGTGATCCTGGTAGTCCTCACCGCCGGACTGGTCTTCGCCACGGTTCCGGCTCTATGCCTGCGCACCCACATTCTTGCCACCGATCGATATGTGGCAACAGTCGCTCCGCTGGCGGCCGACCCAGCGATTCAGGCAGAGGTGGCCGAACACGTGACCGAGCGAATTGTTGCGTCAATTGACGTTGAGGGACGCGCCCGGGATGCATTGACCGAGCTGACCCGGTCGGCACCGTTGGCAGAACCCCTGATCGCGGACCTGGTGCCGGTGATCGTTGAACAAACCCACGCCAGAATTGAGGCTGTCGCTTCCCGGGTGGTCACCGCCCCGGAGTTTCAGGTCCTGTGGATCGCGGCGAACCGCGAGGCGCACCAGCGGCTCATTGGTCTGATCACGGGCGAACCCACCGGTGCGGCCAGCCTCGACGAGAGCGGTGCTGTAACTATTTCCACCGGGGAGATCATCGCGCAGGTCAAGGAGCGGCTGATCCGAGAAGATGTGACGATCGCGGCAAGAATTCCAGAGATCGACGCCGAGGTCACCCTTTTCCAGTCGCCAGAGCTGGTCCGGGCTGGGCGAACGATCAATGTCCTTGACCGTGGTGCAGTGACCCTGACATGGCTCGCCGCGCTAGGGTCAGTCGCTGCGATCGCGGTGGCACCCACCGGCTCGAGGCTGCGAGCGATTGGGACGCTGGGCTTTGGGACTGCGCTTGCCATGGCACTGCTAGCGGTCGCAGTGGGACTGGGGCGGGCGTATTACCTCAACGCGATCCCGTCCGACCGGATTACCCCAGCGGCAGCGCAGAGTCTCATCGATCGTCTACTTGCCCCACTGCAGGTCAGCTTGAGGAGCGTCTTCGTGGTTGCGTTGCTGACCATGCTGGTTGCGTTCCTGGTGAGACGGTCCAGTGTGGCTGTGGGGCAGCGGCGCGGCAATACCCCGGATGCCGGATACGCCCGCGGCGACAGCGACCCAGAGCCCTGGCAGCACAGCCTGGGGCGGCACAAACGTGCGGCCCAAGCCGCCGTCATCGTCGTCGCAATGGTCGTGTTGGTGCTGTGGCAGCAGCCGACGGCGGCCGTTGTACTGTGGACGACGGTTACTGCTGGGCTGGCCCTGGTGGCGGTCGAACTGCTGCCGCGGTTCATGACTGCTCAGTAGTCGACCCTCGCGGCCAGGGTACGCCAGGCGGCAAACGGAGCCGAGGCTGGGAGTTCCGCTTCCGCGAGTGGGGCCACCTGCCGTACCGGCATCGACCGTTCTTCATCCGGGGTGTTGAAGTAGTCGTAGAAGACCGCGTCATCAAAGCCGGCTTTCTCCGCGTCGAACCGGTCGGCCGCGTAAACCACCGATTCGACTCGCGCCCAGAGCGCGGCGGAGACGCAAAGTGGGCAGGGCTCGCAGCTCGTGTAGAGCGTGCTTCCAGAGAGTTCGAAGGTTTCCAGTGCGGTGCAGGCGTTGCGGATGGCCATCACTTCGGCATGCGCGGTCGGGTCATTGGACGCGGTGACACGATTGACGCCCGCGAAGCTACGACCATCGCTGGTGACGATTAGCGCCCCGAATGGACCGCCGTCGTTGTGGACATTTGCGACCGCCAACGCGACGGTCTCGTCGAGGAACCGCGCTTCGTCTTCAGTGTTCACAGGTGTTGTCTCCCGGGTGGGCAGCCGCCGTCGAGCCCTGGCCGGGGAATCCTCCCGGCGGGCGCTTCCGGGCAACTGCGGGTCATCAATGTGCAGGTCCACCTGGTAGATAGCTATCCCAGCCGGGACGCCCGCCGTTGGTTTCGTTCGAACTGTAGCACCGCGCTTTCCGTGGCCGAAAGGGCGCCCTGCTGCGAAGGCATCCCTCCTACTGACGTTTCGTCAACCACTAGCGTGGGCGAGGGTCCCTTCAGGAGCTGACGACGGGCCGCTTCCGAAGTTTTCCGGGTCGCTCCCCCGCCCGGATAGGGTAGAAGCTCTGGCTAATGGGGGAGCGTGGATGTCCGCGGGGGGAAGCAACAGGTCCGGAATAGCGGATACGGCTGAAAGTATCTCGGACGGGTTGGCATTGGACGTCACCGCTCGTTTTGGGTTTGCGGTGCTCGGGGTGGTGCACATCCTGATCGGGGTCATCGCATTGCAGGTCGCGTCCGGTGGGGACGGGCAGGCGGAGCCCACGGGGGCGCTGGAGCAGTTGGCTTCAGGATCTGCTGGACCGTGGACCATGTGGGCGTGTGCGATTGGTTGTTTGGGGCTTGCCCTGTGGCAGCTCAGCGAGTCCACCCTGCGGTATCGGCGGAAGCCAGTGGGGAAGCGGCTTGAGAAAGCCGTCTCGTCGGGGTCCCTGGCCGTCACCTACGGGATCATGGCGGTGACCATGGCACGATTCGCACTGGGCGATGGCCCGGACTCGAGTGAGTTCACCAGGGATTTCACCAGGACGATGATGGCCTACCCGCTGGGATCCTTCATCGTGCTCGTGGTGGGCGGCACGGTGCTAGGGATTGGCGTCTACTTCATCGTCAAAGGGCTGCGTCGAACGTTCAGACCCGAACTGGAGCACTTTGTTGATTTGCGGCGGGGTGCCGTGGTCGACGCACTGGGGGTGCTGGGCCACGTCGCGAAGGGGGTGGCGCTCATCCTCATGGGATTGCTCTTTGTGGTTGCTGCCATCACCAACCAACCGTCCCAATCGACGGGTCTGGATGGGAGCCTCAAGGCGCTCCAGGACCACCCGTTTGGGAATGGGATCCTGATCGCCATCGCTGTGGGGCTGATCTTCTACGGCGCTTTCGCCATCATCCGTGCCAGGTTCGGCCGGATGTAGCACTTTTCACCTGGCCTAGAACTGGATGCCCCGGGACAGCCCGCCGTCGACCAGGATGTTGGCTCCAGTGGTTCGGCTGGACCGCGGACTGGCAACGAATACCACGGTATCGGCAACTTCTTGCGGCGTGCCCATCCGGTGTGTTGGGTTCAGTCCCATCGCCATGCTGAACAGCTCGGGGTCGCCTTGTTCGATGTTCTGCCACACGCCGCCCTCGTGAAAGGTATTGCCGGGGGAGACCGTGTTGGCGCGGATGCCTTGCTCGGCCAGTTGAAAAGCCAGCCCTGCCATGTAGGCGATGAGAGCCGACTTGACGGTCCCGTAGGGCCCGGAGGCGAAGTCCACTTCCCGTCCGGAGACGCTGGAGATGGCAATGATTGACGCAGCGCTGCTCTGCTGCAGGTGGGGCAGCGCCGCCTTGACCAGCCTGACCGTACCCATGAGGTCTACCCTGAGGGATGCTTCCCAGTTTTCGTCAGTGTCGGGGATGGCGAGGGCGCTCACGTTACTGACCACTATGTCGATCCCGCCGAACATCGACGCTGAATCACCGACCCATCGTGCCACCGCGGCGGCGTCGCCCATGTCCATCGCCGTACCAGAGATGCGACCGCGGCTGCCAACCAGTGCGGCTTCACTAGCTTCGATCTCGGCGGGGTTCCGAGCGCAGAACCCCACGTTGGCACCCTCTGCCGCGAAGGATTCGACGATTGCCCGGCCAATACCTTTAGTACCGCCGGTTACCAGTGCGGTCAGTCCAGCCAATTGCAGGTCCATGGTCTCTCCTAGAGGTTCTTGCTGCGGTGACGCAGGTCATCGTGTAATCCGTCAAAAGCATGCACTCGGGGGAATAGCTTCTTTGCGGCCTTCACCACCACGCTGTAATTGGCATCGACGGCGTTGGCGATGGGCGCCAGCGCCGTCTGGGTGAGTAACTGGTAAGCGTCCATCTGATGCAGTCCGAAGAGCTCCTCAAACCACCTCACCATCTCCACCTGACCGATTCGCCAGGAGTCTTCCATGGGTCGTGAAGAACCAACGGCCATCCAGTGACTGTCGCTTTCGAGCCGAGGCCAGGCCGGAGCTCCACCCTTTATAAGCTCGACGATAATGGTTGAATTCATCGCTCCCTCCACGGCCGTTCCGCATGCTTCGCCCTCGCCCTGCCGGTAATGGCCATCTCCAATGGAGAACAAGGCTCCCTCGACGTTCACCCCTAAATAGACCGTGGTTCCGGCTTTGACTTCGGGGGAATCCATGTTGCCGCCGAAACGCTCCGGGACCAGCGATGACCGCACTTCGCCGCCGGGCGGAGCGACCCCAATGGTGCCAAGCATTGGTTCGAGAGGCAGCGCGACCTCGAATTCGGTATGCCGGGCTTGGAATCCAACGGTCTGCCGCGCAGTGTCAACGTGGTAGATCCAGGTGGTATCCGGGAGCGGTTCCTGCAGTAGAGCAGTGCGATCGGTGCTGGTGAGTCCGCCGAAGAAGGGAATGGTGGCCGATGCACCCCAGGAACGGGCGGGCGTCAGGTCCACAATATGAATGGCTAGAGTGTCTCCGGGTTC
Source organism: Arthrobacter sp. Bz4 (assembly GCF_003075455.1). Lineage (GTDB taxonomy): Bacteria > Actinomycetota > Actinomycetes > Actinomycetales > Micrococcaceae > Arthrobacter_D. The sequence continues at coordinate 124,252 of NZ_QDAE01000002.1, read as the reverse complement.
CGCGCCAGCTACGTAAACGGTCCGGTTTGGGGGTTCACAAACCGGAGGTCCACCTTCTCACTGGACAGATCATCGACGCTGGTCAGGGCGTGGTTGAAGGCGTCCTCAGACCACAGCTTCAATACCGTTCCGGGCTGGATCGTCATGACTGGCGCTGCGCCGCCGAACGTGTAGACGAGCTGATCTCGGGCTGGAGTGTATTCAACGGCATCCATTACTGGATGCTATGCCGGTGGTTGGGCACTGACAAGGGTGCGGCACCGTCAAGGATGCGTAGCAGCCCGCCCCCATCCCGATCCGTGGGTGTCAGACTCAGGTACGCCGGTTCCTTGAACTAGGGCCGGCCCTGCGCAGCTCCGGTATGAAGGAGGTCAAATTCTTCAACCACGCCATCTGGGACAGCCCGGGGCTGGCGGCGTCGAAACGGTGAAATCCCACTGGGCGCAGCACGTGCTCCCGCACCTCTGGCCCCGCCCAGGATCAAGTGAACTCGACCTAGGACTCGATCGCTCGATGGTGCGGGCGCTCGGTAGTGGGGCCGTGGGGCCGCGTGGTCTGCCTGGCTTGGTGGGAGGCTGGCCGGAGGGATCAGCTCGTCGTCGTGGCCGTTCGGGAGCTGACCCATGCTGCCGCGCCCTCCACCTCCGAGGCGTGTACCCCGTGCCCGCCCTCGCGGACGCTCTGGTGAACGTCGGCGCCGGCGGCGTCGAGCACCGACTTCAGCTGCATCACGCTGGTTAGTGGCGCCATCGCATCCGCCTCCCCGTTGAAGAGGGCGACGGCGGTGCCCGCCAGGCCGCCGTCGACCGTCCGGTCACCCAACGGGTACATGCCGGAGAAGGCGACGACGTCAGTCAGCACCTCGGGGTGCAGCAGCACCGTAGCGAGCGCGATATTCGCGCCGTTCGAGAACCCGACGGCGATGATCTTCCGGCCCCCAAGGCCGTGATGTTCCCGCGCCCAACCGATGAAGTCGGTAAGCTCGCCCGCGCGCCGGACGACGTCGTCGACGTCGAACTGGCCTTCGCCGAACCGCCGGAACCACCGGTTCATGCCCTGTTCCTGCACCGGGCCACGAGGGGAAAGATAGCCGGCGCCGGGTGCGAGGCGTTCGGCGAGCGGCAGGAGGTCGTGCTCAGTCCCACCTGTGCCGTGGAGCAACAGCAGGACCGGGCTAGCCGGGGTTCCTGCGTGATACAGGTGCGGCCAGTTCTCAACGTTGGTCATCTCGATTCCTAACTCAGGAAAGTAGCGATTGACGGATTGTTCTCCGCTGGCACGTCGATCTTCGCGACCGCGTTGGAGATGGCGTCACGGTTCGGCTCGAGCCATGGTGGCAGCTTCAGGGAGCGGCCCAGTTCGAGCAGCGGCTCGTCGATGTCGAAGCCTGGGGTGTCGGTGGCGATTTCCAGGAGGGTTCCGCCGGGCTCCCGGAAGTAGATCGAGGTGAAGTACTGGCGGTCGAGGATGGCTGTCACGGCGTACCCGCGGTCGGCCAGGTCCTGGCGCCAGAGCTCCTGAGTGGCCTGGTCGGGCACCCGGAAGGCGATATGGTGCACGGTGCCGCCGGCTACGAGGCCACGCTCGCCGCGGCGGTCGGTGACGATGTCAACAACTGTTCCGGGCTCGCCATTGTGTGTGCTGAGCCGGTACCTGCCATCGGTCTCGCTGAGGATGTTCATGCCGAGGTCGCGGGTGAACGTTTCGAGGCTGGCGGTGGGGTCCTCGACGGTGAGCACTGAGGAGTGCTGCCCGCGGACCGCGTATTCGGCTGGCACCGAGGCGGAGTCCCAGGGGTTGCGGGGGTCAGAGAGCGACGATGCCACGAGGTCAATCTGCAGGCCGTCAGGGTCACGCAGTGACAGGCGTTCTTCCTCGGAGGAGGCGCGAGCAATCACCGAGTCGACCCCGATAGCTTTGAAGTGGTCCTGCCACCAGCCGAGGCTGCCCTGCGGGACAGAGAATGCAGTGGTGGTGGACTGTCCACTGCCGACCTTGCCGCTGCGAATGCCCTGCCAGGGGAAGAAGGTGAGGAGGGAGCCGGGATTGCCCGCTTCGTCCCCGTAGTAGAGGTGGTAGGTGCCGGGATCATCGAAATTCACTGTCTTCTTCACGAGCCGCAGGCCTAGACCCTTGATGTAGAAGTCGATGTTCTTCTGGGGGTCACCAGCAATTGCGGTGACGTGGTGGAGCCCTTCGGTCTGTGCGGTCACAACTTCCTCCTCGATAGATCCAGCGCTCGACGCCGGTATGTAGATGCAAACGCATGGACCCACGGGTTTGTTCCCGGGGTGTAGATGGGGGGAACTGGTTGACGCACTTCCGTGATCCTCCTAGCATTTCGCAAGGCGAAGAATACTTCCGAGATGCGGAATCACCGATGAGAGAATCCATATGACGTACACCGTGAACTGTTCAATCCTCTTCACCGAGCTGCCGCTATGGGACAGGCCAGCTGCCGCGAAGGCCGCCGGCTTCGATGCGGTCGAGTTTTGGTGGCCATTCCCCACTTCAACGCCCACCGCAGCCGAAGTTCAAGACTTCGAAGACGCCATCACGAATGCGGGAGTCCAGCTGACGGGCTTGAACTTTAATGGCGGTGATATGCCGGGCGGGGATCGAGGTCTGGTCTCATGGCCGGCCCGCAGCGAGGAATTCCGAGCCAACGTTCCGGTCGTCGTCGGTATTGGCGAGCGGCTGGGTTGTAAGCACTTCAACGCCCTGTACGGGAACCGGGTGGAGGGCGTGAGCGCGCAGGAACAGGACACGCTGGCCGTCGACAATCTGGTCCTGGCCGCCAACGCTGTCGCAGCAATTGGCGGGACGGTCCTCCTGGAGCCAATCAGCGGTGCAGACCGTTACCCACTCAAGACCGCCCAGGACGCGCTCAGCGTCATCGCCAATGTCCACGCCCACGGCGCCACCAACATCAAACTGCTCGCTGATTTCTACCACCTGTCAGTGAATGGCGACGACGTCGGCGGAGTCATCGAAGCACACGCCGAGGACTTTGGACATATCCAGATCGCCGATGCACCAGGGCGCGGCGCACCCGGCAGCGGTGACCTTCCGCTTGCCGACTGGATCGATCGCAGTCGAACCCTCGGATATCAGGGCCCGATCGGCCTCGAATACAAGAGCCCCCCGGAGCAGGCGTTCACCTGGCTTGGCCGGCAGCTGTCAGGTGAAAGCCGCATCGGTTGACCGCTTGCGTCGACGTGACGACTGGCAGGAACACTCCTTCACAGGATGTAGAACACCAACGGCCACCATTGGACACCCTCGGCAATCCGTTCGGTGGTGGCGTTTCACCTGCTGCACCGGGCTGTCCCGAGGCCGCAGCCGGCCCACCAATGATCTAATGGCGGTATGCGCATAGTGATTGCACCGGACAAGTTCAAGGGTTCACTCTCCGCCCCCGAGGTCGCCGAGGCAGTGGCCGCGGGGCTGCGCGGCGCGCTGGGACCCGATTCGATCCTCAACATTGAGCAGGTGCCAGCGGCCGACGGCGGCGAAGGGACTCTCGATGCGGCCGCCGCCGCCGGATTTTCCCTCCTGATCACCACGGTCACCGGCCCCACGGGTGAGCCGCTGGAAGCGCCGATTGCGATCCGCGGTTCGCAGGCAGTGATTGAAATGGCCCTCGCGTCGGGCCTGGCCGTATTGCCGAACAGCACGCTCGATGCGGGCGGCGCCACCAGCCGAGGCACCGGTGACCTCATTCGCTTCGCGCTCGACCACGGCTGCACCGACATCGTGCTCGGGGTGGGCGGCAGCGCCAGCACCGACGGCGGGGCGGGCCTGCTGGCCGGACTGGGCGCACGATTGCTCGACGACGACGGCGGTGACCTTCCGCCCGGTGGTGCAGCGCTCGTCCACCTCGCATCAATCGACCTGACTGGTCTTGACCAACGCCTGTCGACAGCTTCGATCACTCTCGCCTCCGACGTCGACAACCCACTCCTGGGCCCCAACGGCGCCGCTGCAGTGTTCGGCCCGCAAAAGGGCGCCACCGCCAGTGATGTCGACAATCTCGATACCGCCCTCGGACGGTTCGTGAGCGTTCTGGCGACAGTAGCCGGCCCCGCGATCGATGAGGCGGCCACCGCGCCGGGTGCCGGTGCCGCCGGTGGGGTGGGGTTCGCTGCGCTCGCCGTGTTGAACGCGCGGCGACGGCCGGGCATCGACGTCGTCCTGGAGTTGACGGGCCTGGCCGAGAAGCTGCGCGACGCAGACCTGGTGATCACGGGAGAGGGCAGCCTCGATGAACAGAGCCTGGGCGGAAAGACCCCCATGGGAGTGGCGACCGCAGCGGCGGTGGCGAACGTCAGGGCTATCGCCGTCTGCGGGCGCACCGTCCTGACGCCCGACCAGTTATCCACGGCCGGGTTTGAGCGCACCTTCGCGCTGACGGACCGGGAACCCGACGTCGAGCTGTGTATTGCCAACGCTGCCAGTCTGCTGGAGGAAGTGGGCAAGGAGATCGCTGCTTATGTTGGTCTTACCCAGCAGTGCGCCCGCTAGGCCAAGCCACCAATGTTCAGGGCAACTCACCTAACTGCTGACCATGTCTACCAGCATCTGAGCGCTTAGGCCGGGGATTGGGGCTGGTTTTGTTCGTAGTGTTTGGGTCAGCTTCGGTGCTGCGGTGGATTATGGCTCCGACCGTTCAGTAGTGTTCATATATGGCCTCCTTAAGAAACAGCCGCGCAGCTGCGCTCCCCGCCAAGCTCTCCCGTTCCTGGCTCCTTGCCTCCGCGGCGTCTGAGGCCAACTTCGCGCCTGCCCTCACCTCCGAGGCGGACTCCGTAGTGTTCGACATGGAAGACGCCGTTCCCGCCGATGGCAAAGCCGAGGCGCGGGAGCGGGTGGTGGAGGCACTCTCCACCGGGATGACGGCCTGGGTGCGAGTCAACGGCATCGAAACCGATTTCTGGGCCGACGACCTCGCGGCACTCTCCAAGGCTCCCGGACTACGCGGGGTCATGCTGGCCATGACGGAGAAGCCCGAGCAGGTCACCCACACCGCCATGCGACTTCAGGCGGGCACTCCGGTGCTGGCCCTGATCGAGTCGGCGCTGGGTATTGAGAACGCCACATCGATTGCCAGCGCACCGGGCACGTTCCGACTCGCGTTTGGCGTCGGTGACTTCCGGCGAGATACCGGAGCCTCCGACGAGCCGATGGCCTTGGCCTACGCCCGCGCCAAACTGGTGGTTGCTTCGCGGGTGGGTCAGCTGCCCGGCCCTATCGATGGTCCAACCGTTGGAGCGCTGGGGGACACCCTGCTGGAGGCCTGCAAGGTGACCGCCTCGATGGGCATGACCGGCAAGCTCTGCCTGCTACCTGACGCCACCGACACCATCAACAAGGGTCTCTCGCCGAGCGAGTCCGAGATTATGTGGGCGCATGAACTTCTCGTTGCGCATGAGGCTGGGGCCGTCGTCGGTGACGGATCCTATCTTCCCCGTCTGGCCCGAGCCCAGAAAATCTCTTCACTGGCCGATTCCTACGGACTGTGGAACGCCTAAACACCCACCTCGGACATAGAAACTGCCCTGCCCGTCAGGTCCGCCGCTAGCGGCAGATCTGACCCGCAGGGCAGTTTTTATGTGTCGGGCTATTGGTGCCGGTATTTGTTGACCATGGGGCAGTCGAAGGGGTCGCGTGCGGCGAGGCCTACCCGGTTGAGGTAGGACACTACTGCGCCGTAGGAGGCTGCGACGCCGACCTCGGTGTAGGGGACTTTGAGGCGTTCGCAATGCTCGCGGACGATCAGGGCGGCCTTGCGCAGGTGTGGGCGGGGCATGTCCGGGAACAGGTGGTGCTCGATCTGGAAGTTCAGGCCGCCGAAGGCGTTGTTGACGAAGTTGCCGCCGCGAATGTTGCGTGAGGTGAGGACCTGTTTCTGGAAGAAGTCCAGTTTGCTGTTCTTGGGGATGATCGGCATGCCCTTGTGGTTGGGGGCGAAGGAGGCTCCCATGTAGATGCCGAACACGGCCATCTGAACGCCGATGAAGGCAAACGCCATGCCGACGGGCAGGAACCAGAACAGGACGCCGAGATAGGCGCCGAACCGGATCGCGAGGAGAGCCAGTTCGATCCAGCGGCCCTGGACAGCCCCCGGCCGGAACAGGGTGCCGATCGACTTGGCGTGCAGGTTCAAACCTTCGAAGGTCAGCAGCGGGAAGAAGAGGTAGCCCTGGCGGCGGGTGATCCAGGCGTGGAGTCCCTTGGCTTTGGCTGCGTCTTCCTCAATGAAGGAAATGGTATCGATCTCAATGTCCGGGTCCTTGCCCACCACGTTGGGGTCGTTGTGATGGCGGGTGTGTTTATTCATCCACCACTGGTAGCTGATGCCGACGACGCCGGCGGCCAGGATCCGTCCGGACCAGTCGTTGGCCCCGCGGGTCTTGAAAATCTGCCGGTGGGAGGCCTCGTGGGCCAGGAACGCGATCTGCGTGAAGACGACGCCGAGCACGGCGGCGATCAATAACTGGAACCAGGTATCGCCCAGCAGGGCGAAACCGGTCCAGGCGGCACCCATGGTCAACGCCAGTGCAGCGAAGACGGAAACGTAAAAGCGGCGGCGACGGTTCAGCAGACCTTCTTTGCGTACCTGCTTCAGCAGCGTCGCATAGGAGGCGACGACGTCGTTCGGCTTAGCAACGCGCACGCTACGGCCGGAGGTTGTAGTACTCATAAGTGTCCCTGCGTTAGATTCTGTCCCCAGCAGACGAAGGGATGCTAAACCCGCGGATATACGTAGTTTATGTGAGTTAGATGTATGCCGCCTGTAAGTATGCGCCCTACGGCATAGTTAGTGATCTGTGAGGATGGACGCCCAAAGAGGCGTCAGCTCTTACGGTTGATCGCAACGAACGCGACGGCTCCCACCAAAGCTTGTGCCAGCAGCAGCAAAGCCAGAACCATCTCCACGGCAGCCCCAAAGCCCACGGCTATTGCCGCGATGGCGGTCAGCGGGACCGCTAGGAGTCCTAGGATTGCCAGCGATCTGGTGAGGACGGCGTTGTCCCGTTCATCGCCCGTCTGGGTCCAGGCGCGTTCGAAGGTGCTCACTCGTGAGGGGGTCTTGGTGATGCGCCACAGGCCAATCAGGGCGGCGACCAGGCCGACGGCGCCGCCCGCCAGAAGGCCAGCCCCCATATTTCCCGGCCCGTACTCCTGAAGCAACAGCCCTGTCAGGATGAGACCAGTCAGCCCTGCCAGTACCAGCCCGAGGACCGCGGCCTTTTGCTTTGAGGTATAGGTGCTAGTCGACATGGAAGATCTCCTCTACGGTGCTGCGAAAGTGTCGGGCGATAGCTATGGCCAGTGGGAGCGACGGATCGTAGCGGCCGGTCTCAATGGAATTGATGGTCTGACGCGAAACGTCGAGGACTTCTGCGAGTTCACGTTGGGAGATGCCAGCCGCGCGGCGGAGCGTACTGAGATCGTTCCTCACTGGAAACCAAAGTGGTCAAGGAAGCTTGTCATGGGGTCAAGCTTCCTTGACTTCTGCCATCATGTCAAGCTTCCTTGACCTTTCGTGGGCGAAGGAGGGTCAGTCTCGGCGTGGCCTGTATTTGACATACCCCTAGGGGTATTTGCATACTTGAGTGAACGCCGTCCACGATTCCAGCCTGGACCCTAATGAAAGAGAGTTCGCATGTGCCGGACAACCACCTGTATGCGCTGCCGGAAAACCACCTGGGCCGGCTGTGGAAATCACGTCGATCAGGTAATGCGGTCGGTACCAAAGAAGGATCAGTGCTCCTGCAATCCGACCGTCGAGCCGAAGCGTGCGCGGTCTGAGGGGCAGGCTCAGCCAGGTTGGTTTGGTCGACTGTTTGGAAGGTGAAACCCGGGAGGAGGAGTGGCCGGGGCGCTTCCGCGGTACCCGTTCAGCCGCGGAAGTGCCCCGGCCACTCCTCCACGGGAATGCGCTTGATCGTGTGAACGACTCCGGTGGTACCCCACTCATCGCGGCCTAGCCGGGACAGTGGTTTGAGGCGGTCCATCAGTGGGTGGGTCCCGTCCAGGACGTCCTCGGAAATGGCTGCATGGGTCACCTCGCCGAAAACCACAAAGCAATCCCCGATGGGCTGCACCAGATGTAGCTTGCACTCCAGGGCGACCGGAGACTCCCGCAGTCGTGGGGGCGTCACCGTGTGGCTCGGCTCCCGGGTGAGACCGGCGGCGTCGAACTCGCTGACTTCCCGGTCAAAATTCGTGGCGGTGGCGTTGATCTGCTCGAACAGCTGCTCTGGCGCGAGATTGACGACAAACTCGCCGGTTTCCTCAATGTTGCGCAGGGTGTCCTTCCGCCCTACCGATGTGAAAGCGACCATCGGGGGGTCCACCGACGCAATGGTGAAAAATGAGTGCGGCGCCAGGTTGTCCTCGCCTGCCGCTGACCGGGACGACACCCAGGCGATCGGGCGGGGTACCACCGTCGAGGTGAGCAGCCGGTAAAAGTCACGCGTCGAGGTGTTGTCTCTGCTGAAGTCTCTGCGCATCCTTTGAGCCTAGCGGTCGCCGTGGAGGACTTGAGCGAGATCCAGTGCTGGTTGACCCGTCAGATCCTGCACCGTGGTGGTGGTCCGGGCCAGCCCTCCTTCGGCAATTGCTGTGTAGGTGCTGACCCAGGCATCGAGCTGCCAGTCGGGCGCGCCGAAGTGCTGCCGGGAACCGTACGCTTCACCGACCGATTCGGCCCGGTAAGTGACCTCCCGGCCGGTTTCCTGCGAAATGATCGCTGCAGCCTCCGCCAGGGTTAGCGCCGTGGGGCCGGTCAGCTCATAGGTGTTGCCCGCATGGGCGGCGGCATCCCTAAGGACAACGGCGGCCACCTGCACCACGTCCGCCCGGGCCACCGCGGCCAATCGCCCGTTGCCAGCGGGGCCGCGAATGACGCCGTCGTCGTCGGCGAAATGTTGTAGGACGTCCAGATACAGATTGTTGCGGAGGAAGGTGTAGGCGATCCCGGAACGGCGGATGTGTTCCTCGGTGGCCCAATGGTCGCGCCCGAGGGTGAAGGTGGCGTCCGGGGCGGCACCAAAAAATGAGGTGTACACGATGTGCTGCACACCGGCTTCACTGGCCGCGTCGACGAAGGTCAGATGCTGCTCCACGCGATCTTTGGATTCGCTTGCTGAGACCATGAAGAGGGTGTGGACACCCTCAAGAGCTGTCACGGCTGCCGAACGGTCCGCGTAGCTGCACTCAGCGGCGGTTGCGCCCGGCAGCGCCGGTGCGCGGCCGAGGTCTCGGACCGGCAGGCGAAGTGCGAGCCCGGACGCAGCAAGAATGCGTGCCGTAGCGCCGCCGATGGCCCCGGTCGATCCAGTAACTGCTATCAGCTTGTCCATACCCCTTTGCAGCGTGGGGAGGTGGTGAATTATTTCCGCTCGGCGGCAAGCTGCCAGGCTCGCCTAGACTGGGGGACCATGCGCTACATCAACAAATACCGTGTGCCCATCGTCTGGCTTCTCATTATCGCTCTCGTGGCGAGTATTGGTGCGGGATTCTTCGCTCAGATCTTCTAGCTTCCCCGCACTGCCTTGTCTGATGGGTGGGTACGTCCTAGGATAGTCAGTAGGCTTAGCTTTCGGGGAGGGCGGTATTCGATCCGTCTCCCGGTTGGCCTGCACAGACCGTATCGTACGTACGCACGGCTAGTGAGGAACGCATGACTGATAAGACTTCAACGACTGACCAGTACACCTTCCAGGATCCGGTGACTCGTTTCCCGAGCATCTCGGCCCCCAAGCAGGACCAGCCCGAACCCGGGTTGGATCGGGATCTGGAACCACAAACGGACCGCGGCGAGACCTCTTATCGTGGCACCGGCCGCCTCAAGGGGCGCAAGGCTCTTATCACCGGAGCGGACTCCGGTATCGGCGCTGCCGTCGCTATCGCTTTCGCCCGCGAAGGTGCCGACGTCGCGTTGTCCTACCTCCCCGTCGAGGAGCCCGACGCCGTCGAGGTGGCGCGCCTCATCGAAGAGAGCGGCCAGAAGGCTGTCAAGCTTCCGGGCGACCTGACCGATGCGGCTTTCTGCCGTTCACTCGTGAACGATGCCGCCGAACAGCTGGGTGGCCTAGATATCCTTGTGAATAATGCCGGCAAGCAGATTGCGGTCGAGCGTCTTGAGGACCTCACCGATGAGCAGTTGGATGAAACTTTCAAGACGAACATCTATTCGTTCTTCTGGATCACCCGTGAAGCGCTGAAGCATCTGAAGCCCGGATCGAGCATCGTGAACTCGACATCGATTCAGGCTTACAGCCCGTCGTCGACTCTGCTGGACTATGCGAGCACCAAGGCTGCGATCAACAATTTCACCAAGGGCCTCGCCGAGCAGTTGGCACCCAAGGGTATTCGGGTCAACGCCGTTGCTCCAGGCCCGATCTGGACCCCATTGCAGGTTTCGGATGGACAGCCAAAGGACAAGCTGCCGGAGTTTGGCAAGGACACCCCCTTAGGTCGCGCAGGACAGCCCACCGAGCTGGCCCCGGCCTACGTCTTCCTTGCGTCCTCCGAGTCAAGCTATGTGGTGGGCGAAACCTTGAATGTCAACGGCGGAAAGCCTTCGCCCTAGCCCGTGTTGTTGAGGTGAAAGATCTTGATTGTCCCCTGCTGGCGGGCCGCTTCGGCCCGGTGGCAGGGGATGTCGCGTATATAAATCTAGACGAATATAAGCACTTTTTGATAGGTTCTGCTTATGCATGCTTTTGACGTCCTCGGCGACCCGGTTCGCCGCCGGATTCTTGAGCTTCTCCTCGATGAGGAATGGGCGGCTGGCGATATTGCCCGGGTCATTCGCACCGAATTTGGGATCTCCCAGCCTGCCGTCTCGCAGCACCTTCGGGTGTTACGCGAGAACGGTTTTGCTCGCGTCCGTGGGGACGGTACCCGGCGCCTGTATGCCGTAGAGGCCGGGCCCCTGCGGGACGTGGATCAATGGTTGGAGCCCTTCCGTGCAGGCTGGACGGGCCGGCCAGCCTGAAAGTCAGCCGGCAAATACGCCGATGAACCGGAAGAATACGGTGGCCGCCGTCGCAATCACCAACAGTGCCGCCGTGGTCCCCGTCCATCCGCTGAGGAACTGGCGCACTCGCTCGCTCGCCGGAAACACGCCGCAAACAAAATTGCGTGAAGTGAGGAAAATGGTGAGCACGATCATCGCAGCCCACACGATCATGCAGTAGATGCAGAGGATCCCGATCGCAAAGAGGGCCTGGCTCCATAGCCAGATGGTGAAGACCATCCCCAGAGTCACACCCACCTGCAATGCGCGCCAGTACCAGCGAGCTACGTTTGCCCCGGCGAGAAGCATGGCCCCCGTGGTGATGACGACGGAGAACGCGACAATACCCAGCAGGGGGTTGGGGAAGCCGAAGAGACTCGCTTGCCAGGTCTTGAAGACTTCACCGCAGGAAACGAAGGCGTTGACGTCGCAGCTGGTGACGTAGTTGGGGTCCGCGTAGACAGCCAGCCGTTCAAGGACCAACTGACCAGATGCCAACCACCCCACCACCCCTGAGATGACCAGGATCAGACCGAAAGGCCTGTCCTGCGCGAATCGTGGCGTAGCGGTGTCCATGGTGACTTTCTCGAAGCCTTGGTGGTCGTGGTGCAACTTTTTCTACTCTCCGTAGAAGAGGTTACAATTTTCAGGAGGGAGGAACAATGTCTGGCAGGACCAGTGTGACACCAGCCGCCCGCCTAACCCGTGGGCTACTCGCTGCTGCCGCATCGACCTCCCTCGCCGGTGCCTCACATGCTATCGCTGGCGGTGGCGTTCCAACGATCGCGGTTGTCGTTGCGCTGACCTTCGGGACGCTCGTATGCGTCATTCTTGCCGGGCGTCGACTGACCCTTGCGAGAACAACCGTTGGGGTAGCGATCAGCCAGGTGATTTTTCACTCGCTCTTCGCCTTGTTCACTAGCGGTTCGACGGCACCGACCGGATCGAGTACCGGCCACGGCCATGAGCTATTTTTGCCGGTCCCATCGGCTGCTCTGACCGGTACTGAGCATCCGGGCATCCTGATGATCGTGTCCCACTTCGCGGCTGGTCTACTGACGATTGCTCTGGTGCGTCACGGCGAAGCGCTGTGGTGGGCCTTGGTTGGCGCCCTGGCTGCATCCTTGACGGCGATGATCCGTTGGGTTGGCTCCTGCCCGGTCTCCGAGGAGCTGCGCTCCCTTCCTGTCCGTCCGGCAACCCTGGGTATGCACGATCTCCTGCATGCCGACTCAAGGCGTCGCCTTCGAGGGCCCCCGGTCCAGCAGCTGTCCTTCGCCTGACCCAGTCAGCTGCGGCACCGAGAATCACCGCCTGACTTCGCGTACCTCACAAAGGTAGGAGAACCCTTTGCCCACCCCGCGTTCTGGCGGGTTGGTTCGCATTTTCCGACGTGCAGCTCTCGTGACATTAGCGCTGGGCGGAATCACTTTAGGTAGTGGATTCGTCTCTTTGCCCAGCGCTAGTGCACACGATGAGCTAGTTTCCAGCAACCCCCAACAGGGGGACGAGTTGGCGACAGCTCCAGAATCCATTGACCTCGCTTTCAGCGCGGACATCCTGGATCTGGGCGCAGCGGTGCTGGTGGTTGATTCCACCTCCACAGATCGCACCATCGGAGTTCCCGAACTAGCCGGCAATACTCTGACTCAGACAGTCGCCGACCTCGACGACGGCGCCTATCAGGTGCGATGGCGCGTGGTCTCGGGCGACGGACATCCCATTGCTGGGTCCTTCGACTTCATTGTCGGCGACCCAGCCTCCGCAGAACCCATCACGGCCGCCGCAAGCGCGCCGTCGGTCGAAACCGCAACTCCTGATGCTGCGCCCGGCAACCTCGCCGGACAACCGGAACCATCGGCTGGCTTTTGGGCCATGCTGCCGGTCTGGCAGTACGCCCTGATAGGAGCCGCCGGCGGCCTCGGCATGTTCGCGCTGGTTCTGCGTCTCCGACGTGCCCGCTGATCAAGAGCGCCGTCACCGCCACTACTTAGCTAAGGAATCACCATGAAACTCTCCACCAAGTTCGCCACCGGGTTTGTTGCCCTGGGAACAATCACCGCCCTCGTGGGCTGCGCAGCAACAGCTTCCGAAACCGCTCCCAGTACTGCCGTGGCAGCACAGGCGGATTCCGTGTCCATCGAGGATGCCTGGGTGAAATCAGCCGAAGAAGGCATGAGCGCTGCCTTCGGGATCCTGTCGACGGACGGCGCCGAGGTGACAGTCATCTCGGCCTCCACCGCAGCGTCCCCAATGATAGAGCTGCACGAGACAGTCGCAGGGGACGACGGTCAGATGATGATGCAGGAGAAAGACGGGGGATTTGTCGTCTCCAAAGTCGAAATGATCCTGGCGCCAGGAGGCGACCACCTGATGTTGATGGGCCTCACTGCACCGCTGCTGGCAGGTGACACTGTTGGCTTCGAGCTGACCATGGAGGATGGCTCGATCTTCAGCTTCGATGCACCTGTCAAGGACTACTCGGGGGCGAATGAAACCTACAACGGCGACGAGTCCGTGGATATCGAAACGGATTCCGCCTCCGGCTCAGCTGATGACAGGGGCTCGGATACTCGCTCCGGGTCCGCCGATGAAGGGGCACCCGACCAGTGACTCAATCGGATACCAATGATGCCCTGCCGGGGCTGAATCGTCGGCGTTTCCTGTGGGGAGGCGCCGCCACCGGTGTGGGTGCGGCCACCGCCGCCCTGATCGGTTCCTCCTGGAGGGACGCCTCGTCAACTGCTGCTGCAGGCCACGCCGAGGACGCCAGATCGGCGATCCACGGCGCACTAACCGTCCCGTTCTACGGGGCGCGCCAGGCGGGTATTGATACTCCAGCCCAGTCTCACACAGTGATTACCGCTGTGGATCTGGTTCAGGTACAGACAGCGGAACAGGTGGTTCGACTGATGCGGCTCCTTACCGACGATGCGGCCCGTCTGACACAGGGCGCGGCGGCCCTGGCAGATCCGGAACCGGAGCTGGCCATCGTTCCAGCCCGTCTCACAGTGACCTTCGGGTTCGGGGAACGCATTGTGCGGCTCGCTGGTGACAACAGTGCACCCTCCTGGCTTAGGCCGCTCCCCGCCTTCTCCATTGACGATCTCGACGAGGATCAGTGCGGAGGCGATCTCCTGATTCACGTCGCCTCTGAAGATCTCGTCACGGTGTCGCATGCGCAGCGGATGCTCCTCAAGGACACCCGGTCTTTCGGCCAGGTCCGCTGGTCGACGGAAGGATTCCGGCGGGCGTTCGGTTCGGAAGAGGCCTCCGTGACGATGCGCAATCTGTTTGGCCAGGTCGATGGGACAGCAAACCCCCGACTTGGCTCGGACGACCTCGAGACGGTGGTCTGGGACAGCTCCGCTTCTCCTGCCTGGCTTTTCAACGGAACGTCGATGGTGATCCGCAAAATTGCCATGGACCTGGACACGTGGGATGAGCTGGACCGTCCGGGCCGTGAAGAGTCAGTCGGTCGCTACCTGACGAACGGCGCTCCGCTGACCGGACACAATGAGAAGGACGAGCCAGATTTCGAGAAGACCACCCCCTTGGGATTTCCGGTCATCGCCGAGTTCGCGCACACGCGCAGGGCCCGGTCCAGCGTGCCTGGCGAAAAGATATTCCGTCGTGCGTATAACTACAACACGACACCAACTGGAGGGCCTGTTTCTGACGCCGGCCTGCTCTTCCTCAGCTATCAGGCCGACGTCGACCGTCAATTCGTCCCGTTGCAGCAACGACTGGACGAACTGGACCTCCTGAACCAATGGACCACGCCCATCGGTTCTGCAGTGTTCGCCATCCCGCCGGGCTGCGCCGAAGGCGGGTTCATCGGAGACTCGCTCTTCGCTATCTGACCCCGAACACGCATCCTCCCACTCAAAGGAAACCCCAAAATGCCCGCACCAAACACTAAATCCGCCGGCTCCTCCCGCGAATCAGCCCAGCAACTTCGGCTGGACCACGAGCGGCGGGAAAAGCGCTCACGCCTGTTGATGAGGTGGGGAATCATTGGCGGAGTCCTGGCTGTCCTCGCGGTGATCGCTGTGGTGATTGTGTCCTCGATTCGTCCGGATGTTCCGGCTGCCGGTCCCGCGCCAGCCCACGGCAATGAGTATGGCGGGATCACGCTTGCCTCTCCCACCGACCTGGCGGCCACCGCTGCCAGGACGGTCGACGCCGAGGCGGCGCTGGAGACACGCGAAACACCGGCGGGGGTGGAGGCCGACGCTGGGCCCGGGCCGGTCCGGGTGGTCGCGTGGGTCGACGTCAACTGCGTGCATTGCGCGGACTTCGAAACAACCTACTCAGCCCAAATTAAGCAGTGGCTCGACGACGGCGACGTCACCCTGGAGTACCGAACCGTTGCCTTCCTCGACCGGAACTCGACCAGCGCGTACTCCTCCCGGGCAGCCAACGCGCTAGCGTGCGTGGCTGACACGGCCCCGCAGGCATACCTGCCATTCACTCAAGCGCTATTCGGGAATTTCCCCACTGGGGAACTGAGCGATGACGAGCTCAGCGACCTTGCTGAAGCGTCGGGCGCAGGGGACATCTCCACCTGCGTTGCTGAAGGTACCTTCCGCCCCTGGGTGGACTTCACCACCAACGCAGCATCCTCCTCGGGCATCTCAGGCACGCCGACCGTGTACATCGATGGTGAGCCACTCGCGTCGCCTGCCGATTTCGTGACCGGCGTCGAAGCCGCAATTGAGGCCCGAGGTGCCTAAAGGCGGCCCATTGCAGGATCCTGCTGAGCTGGCCGCCGTGAGGGATGAGCGGCCAGTATCGGGGGAGCGGATCCCGGAGCGCAGCATTGTGCGGGTAGTTTTCGGTATCGCAGTGCCGGTCAGCCTGGCGGTCGCGATCCTGTCGATGTACTTCAGCGAAGCGCTCACCACGTACCGAACCACCATGGCGGATCCCGGCGACTTTGTGGTGCATGCTCGGCCAGTCGCGCGGGTAATCCAGGATCTCAGCGCTGCCATGACAATCGGCTTCCTGGTGCTCTGCGCCAGTCTCCTGCCGGCGTCCGACCGGAACAAGTCGATCATTGGGTTCGCCCAATGGAAGGCTCTCAATTGGGCCTGGATCTCGGCGGGTGTCTGGTTTGTCGCCTCGGTCGCCTCGCTGGTGCTGATTGCCGCTGACACTGCGGGCCAACCGATCAACAGTCCGGGGTTTGCGTCGATTTTCCTGTTCTTCGCCACTGAACTGGAGCTCGGGCAGATCCTGCTGGTGGCGCTGTCAGCGGTCCTGGTTCTGGTCGTGATGCTGCCAATGGTCCGGTCGACCACTGGGGCTGGTATTGCGCTGGCCATCGCAGCGATGGGGATCCTGCCATTGGCCCTGGCCGGGCATGCTGCCGGGTCGGATGACCACGGCAACGCCGTCAACTCCCTGGCGCTCCACCTGGTCGGCGTATGCGTGTGGGTCGGCGGGCTCGCGGCGGTGCTGCTGCTGGGATCCCGGCTGGGCAAGGACACGGGGCGGGTCCTTCGCCGCTACTCAGCACTGGCTGCGTGGGCGTTCGGGGCTGTGGCCTTCTCTGGGATTATCAACGCCAGCCTCCGCCTCGGGTCCCTGGCGGACCTGGCCACACCCTACGGTCTGCTCGTGGTGGTGAAGATGGGTAGCCTGACCCTGCTCGGGCTCGCTGGGTGGTATCAGCGCCGCAGGATTCTGCCGCGCCTGGACCGCGACCCGGAGGACCGACGGGCGTTCGTTACCTTTGGTGTGTCCGAAGCAGCGCTGATGATTGTTACCATCGGCGTGTCCGCCGGTCTTGCCGCGAGTCCGCCGCCCGTTCCGCAGGGGTCAATCGCCGACGTCGACCTGCGCCGTTCCCTCCTCGGCTACCCGTACCCGGAGCCGCTCACTGTCCCCAGCTTCCTAACTTCGTGGCACCCCGACTGGACGATTGGGCTCCTGGTTCTGGTTGCCGCCGGAGCCTACGTGGCTGCGGTCATCAGGGTCCGGCGTCGCGGCGATCGCTGGTCCATTCCCCGCTCGCTGGCCTTCCTCGCAGGGTGCGCCCTGCTGATTTGGCTAACCAGCGGCGGGCCCGCCGTCTATGGGAGGACCAGTTTTTCGGGGCACATGATCCAGCATATGGGCCTGATGATGTACGCACCGGTGCTCTTTGTGCTGGGGGCGCCGATCCTGTTGCTTCTCAAGTCGACACGTCCGCGCACCGACGGCAGCCGAGGCCTCCGCGAGTGGGTGCTCTGGCTCTTCCGCTCACGCTTCAGTCACTTCCTCACCCGCCCCCCGGTTGCTGGGCTGATTTTCGTGGGCAGCATGGTGGGGTTCTACTATTCACCCGTTTTCGAACTGGCCCTGTCCACCCATGTGGGACACGTGTTCATGATCGTGCACTTCCTTATTACCGGATATCTTTTCGCCTGGGTGCTCATCGGGATCGATCCGGGGCCAGCCCGATCGCCGTACCCGTTCAGGCTGATCATCCTGCTCGCGACCATGGCGTTCCACGCCTTCTTCGGCCTGTCGCTCCTGGGCGGCACAGAGATCCTGGCACCCACCTGGTGGGCTAACCTGCAGCTCACCGACCAGGCAGCTCTGCTGGCTGACCAGCAGCGAGGCGGCGCGATCGCGTGGGGAATTGGGGAGATCCCGACGGTACTCCTCGCGTTAGGCGTCGCCATGGCGTGGCGGAAGGACGACGAACGGACAGCGGTTCGCGAGGACCGCGCCGCTGACCGGGACGACGACGCCAAACTCACCGCCTACAACCAGCATCTTGAAAGCCTGCAGCGGAGGTCGCCGGGACGTTGACCACACACGACTGCGCCCCACCCATGAGCTGACACGGGTGGGGCGCAGTTGCTGAGGGCTATCGGGTCGGCGTGTTGTCGTAGTCCGCTCGGTCGATCTTGCGGTGGTAGCGCATGCCGGTGAGACCACCCAGGACGGCTCCGACGAGGGCTGCGACCAGCGCCACGATGACAGCAATAATGCCCGCGGTCGTGAGGTTCCCTTCATTGAGGGGGATCCGCGGGAAACTGTTGAGATTCGCGAAAATGTCGAACTGCCTTCCGAAGATCAAGCCGAGCACCGCCACCAGTACCGCGATGATGAGTGCCCAAAGCCACACGGCAACCCCCTGCTTCGCTCCGTTGAACCGCGCCATCCGTCCGGCGACGTAACCACCGGCAAAGTAGGAGAGGAGCAGGATCACCAGCAGGACAATTGCTCCCGTGATGCCGACGGTCTGCGGATCTGCGGCCACCTGGTCGGCGGCATCGGTCAGGTCAGTGTTGGTGGAGAGCCCGAAGACTGCTCCAGCCGCGGCGACGAGCGCCGTGAGCAGCACTGCCATCCCGGTGGCGGTGAGCCAGCCGAAGAACGCCGACCCAAACTTCATGCCACCAAAGGTGTCCTTCTCGTGCTGCAGGAGGGCTGCCCGTTCGGCCGACGCCGGTAGCGCCGGACGGTCGTCGTGGGTGTCGCGGTACCGGTCGTCATCCGGATCAGCGGTATGACTGACCGGCTGCGCAGCGACGGGCTGGGTACGGGTAGACGGCGACGCCGCTACGGCACCCGCCCCGGCGCCGGTAGCTACTGCGCCTGTTGAGCCGCCGGACTGTGTCTGGTGTTCGCGGGTGGTCTCGCCGTCGGTGGTGCGGTGCACCTGGGTGGCGTCACTGTCGCGGGCGGAGCGGCGCGAGTCGGTGGTGCGGTGCACCTCGGTGGCGTCACCGTCGCGGTCGGAGCGGCGCGAGTCGGTGTAGTCGTGCACCTGGGTGGCGTCGCCGTCGTTGGCGCTGGCCGAAGAGGAATCACGCCAATCCGCAGTGCCGTCAGAATGTTTGGGGGTGTTCTCCCGGGGAGAGTTGCCCTCTGCCGGGTCGTTCCCTGTTCCTTGCGTGCTCATGGTGCCTCCTACTATCGGTGCCGTACGGCTTCCTCAGCAACCTTACTATTACTGCCGGTGGGGGACAAGAGTGGCCGGATGGGAGCCAGCGCAGTGAGAGACTTTTCCTATGGAATTTCAGATCCTGATGACCGTGCTGACCGGCCTGCTGATCGTGGTTGGCGTCGCGGGAGTCATTGTGCCAATCCTCCCGGGCAGCATTCTCATCATCGGTTCCCTCCTGATGTGGGCGCTGGTGGTGTCCAGCACCGCGGGCTGGATGGCATTTGGCGTCGGAGCGGCGCTGGCTGTCGCTGGCCTGCTCGCCGGCGCGGTCCTGACTGGCCGGAAACTCCAGCAGCGCCAGATTCCGGGCAGATCGGTCGTGATCGGGTTGGTCACTGGCGTGCTGGGAATGTTCCTGATCCCCGTGGTCGGGCTCTTCGTGGGCTTCGCCGCTGGTCTGTTCGCGAGCGAATTCGCCCGGCAGCGGCAAGTCGGCCCGGCGCTATCGTCCAGCGGGGCTGCGTTGAAGGCAACCGGCATCGGAATTCTGGTCGAACTTGGGCTCGCACTGCTCGCAGGAAGCGTCTGGGTCATCGGCGTGTGGGTGCACTTTGCCACCGTCTAAGGATCGCTGAACACCACTATCGTCTGAAAATTGTCGCTCGGGAGCTGACCATGTTGCTGGATCTCATCCTCACCAACGCCCGTATCATCACCATGGACGCCCAGCGTCCGGCAGCGGGGAGCGTTGGCATCCTGAACGGGCGGATCGTCGGCTTCGACACCGAGCTGGCGGGCCTTAGCGCCAGAGAGGTTATTGACCTGCGGGGCAGGGTCCTTATTCCGGGGCTGAATGACGCGCACTGCCACACCGCCTGGTTCGGGCTCACCCTCGGTGAGGTGGACCTGTCCCATCTCACCGATCTGGAGCAGGTGTATGCCCGCCTCCATGCGGCGGCGCAGGCTCCGGCGGACGACGACGGCGGTTGGCTGGTTGCCAGCGGGTTCGACCACCACCGGTTCGGCGGTCAGTTCCCCAACCGGGGTGCCCTGGACCGGGTTAGTGGAGGGCGACCACTGTTCATCAGACGGACTTCAGGCCATGGTGGAATCGCCAACACGGAGGCCCTCCGGCGGGCGGGAGTTCTTGCCCAGGACTTCAGCGATCCGGTCGGCGGGAGGGTTGTGCGGGACGGCTCGGGGGAACCGACGGGCCTGCTGCAGGAAACCGCCCAGGCCCTGGTCCTTGACCTGCTCCGCCCCTACGCCCGTGAAACCCTGGTCGCGGCCATCGACCGGGCGAGCGCCCGGTACGCGAGTGAGGGGATCACCAGCTTCACCGATGCCGGCATCGGGGGCGGCTGGATTGGTCATGCACCAGACGAACTGGGCGCGTTCCAGGACGCCCGGACAGCGGGGAAGCTGCACGCCCGGGCGCAGCTGATGCCCGCCATCGAGACGCTGCAGTCAGATACGGGAGCCGGTCTGGGCCTGGGGATGTACAGCGGGTTCGGCGATAACATGCTGTCGTTGGGCCCGGCGAAGATCTTCCTGGATGGCGCGCTCTCCAGCGAGACTGCTGCGCAGACCGAGCCTTACTCCACCGGCAGCGTGAACAAGGGTTACCTGCTGGATGATCCGTTGGCCCTGCGGCGGCAGATGGTTGACGCGCACCGTGCCGGCTGGTCCATCGCCGCGCATGCGATCGGCGACGCTGCCATGGACCTGGCAATTGACACGTTCCGCCAGTTTCCTGACCGACCCAACGGGAGCCTGCCGCATCGGATCGAGCACGCGGCGGTGGTCCGACCGGACCAGCTGTCAGCACTCGCCGCCCTGGAGGTAGCGGTGGCGCCTCAAGCCTCCTTCTTCCGCCCGATAGGCGACGCGATGGCGCTGTCCTTGGGGGCGCGCCGGGCGGCATTCACCTACCGGGCCAAGTCCTTCCTCGACGCGGGCATCCGGATGGCAGGTAGCTCCGATCGGCCTTGTGCTGATGGGACAGCGCTGCGCTCCATCCAGTCCTACGTGGACCGCCTGACCTCCGGCGGCGCCATTTTCGGTGCCGCATCCGAACGGCTCACCGCTGCGGAAGCCCTCCGCATCTATACGGTCGGATCCGCGGACGCTACCGGATTCGGTGGGATCAAGGGCCGGCTGGCCGCCGGGATGCTTGCTGACTGCGCTGTCCTCGAGGCATCGCCGCTGGAGGTTCCGACCGGTGACATCGCCGACATCCCGGTTCTGGCCACCCTGCTGGGTGGTCGGTTTACCCACCACCAGCTGTGAGTGGGTGGCGCTACTCGCCGTCGGACAGGGATAGCGCGGCGGTGATCAAGGCCAGGTGACTCAGACCCTGCGGCAGGTTACCCATGAACTCGTGCCGGTCATCGGCGTCGATCATTTCGGCCAGCAGGCCGACGTCGTTCGCCAGAGGTAGCAGTTCGTCCATCTGGGAGCGTGCCTCTTCCTTGCGTCCGACCAGGGCCAGGGCAGCCACCATCCAGTAGGCGCAGGCGACAAAGGTGGATTCCTCGTCCTGCATGCCGCTGTACCGGTAGAGGAGGGGGCCAGCTCCAAGCTCGCCCCGCAGGGCATCAATGGTTGAGGACATTCGCGGTCCGCGCTCGTAGCCGCTGATGGCGTGCAGCAGGATCGAGGCGTCCAACTCCTGGGAACCGGGATACCAGACGTAGCTCTGGCGGTCTTCCGACCAGCAGTTCGCTTCGACCCAGTCCCGGATCCGATCGCGCTCGGCCCGCCAGCGCTCGGCGGGTCGTTGCAGTTGCCCGGCTTCGGAGAGTTTCACAGCACTATCCAGTGCATGCCAGCAGCCCAGCTTCGAGGTGGTGTAGTGCCGCTCCTCGGGGAGTTCCCAGATGCCGGCGTCGCGCTGTTGCCAGGTATCGCACGCAAGATCCGCTATGTCCGCGAGCTGGCGGGACGTGGTGGGGTCCAAGACGTGCCCGGCCTCGACGTACAGTCGCACAATGTCGAACAGGTCCCCGAAGACGCCCAGCTGAAGTTGGCCAGCTGCAGGGTTCCCGTCGACCACCGGGCCGATTCCTCGCCAGCCGGAAAGATCCGGGGTGCGTGTGCCTGCGGGGATCTCTCCGTTGAGGCGGGTGAAGACCTGCAGGTCCCTGCCCTGGGTGCGAAGGTTTTTGAGCATCCAGGACACCGCGGCGTGGACTTCCTCGCGCACTCCGGTCCGGACCAGCGCATGAAGGGTGTAGGCGGTGTCCCGCAGCCAGGTGTACCGGTAGTCCCAGTTCTTGCCGCCAGCCCTGCTCTCGGGTAGCGACGTGGTCGCGGCTGCGGCTATTGAACCGGAGGGGCTGTGGATCAGCAGCTTCAGGGCCAGGGCGCTCCGGAGCACCTGGTCGGCGTAGGGTCCGTCGTAGCTGAACTCTCTGGACCAGGTCTGCCAGTTGGAGATGGTTCGTTCGATGCCGGCGTCCACTGATTGGGGATCGGGGAGTGGCAGGGGCTCGTCGTGGGTGGAGATGACAGCGATGAGGTGGCGTGAGCCGGGATCGGTGGTGAGGGCCCCGGAAATTGCCTGACCCTCGATGGTCACATCGCCTTCGTTGATGCCGCGGACGCCCAGCGCGGTGCCGTCGACCATCAGTACTGCGCCGTGGTCGGTGGACTGGACCCAGGGTGAGGCGGTCTGGAAGCAGTTGCCGGGCCGGACTGCCCAGCGCATCGGCACGTTCCCGGTCAGGCCCTCGATTCGCCGGGCCAACTCGCCCCAGGGCAGTCGACCTGCCACGCCCGTGTTCAGGGAATCGGTGACCTGGACGGTGCCGGACCTGGTGGTGTAGATGGTGGCCAGGACGTTGGTGCCGTCCACATAAGCCCGTGTGGCGGTGAACGGTTCAGCCGGGCACAACTCCAGCGCGCCGCCGTCGTCGGCGTCCAGCAGCCGGGCGAACGCAGGGGTGGAGTCGAGGTCGGGGGTGGGGTACCAATCGATCGATCCATCGTGGGCGATCAGGGCAACCGTTCGCCCGTCGCCGATTGCTGCATAGGAACGCAGGTCAACGTAGCCGTCTCGGCGGTCGGCTAGCTCATTCGGATCAATCATCCAGTGGGCTAGTGGCCCTGATTTTTGTTGTACCGGGTCTTGTTGGCGCGGGTGTTCTCGTTATTGCCACGTCGATTTTTGAGCAGCTTGGAGGCAATGACGGGGACGAGGGTCCACAGGATTCTCTTCATCAGCACGACATGTTCCTTATCTATTGGAGGACCGAGGGTTTCCACGGGAAACCTAAGTCTACTTATAGTTTGGCTTGAAGGAAACTGGGAACGGCCCGCATAGCGGCTAGCCGGCGTGCGTCACGAACTCCTTCAGCGCCGCCAACTGCGTCAACCGGCACTCAGGCTTCAGGTACATCATGTGACCGGCCTCGTGATAGTGGTGCGTGAATCGGTCTTTCATCTGGTCCGTCAGATTCATGTGGGCGAACACGTATTCGGCCGCGAAATGCGGAGTGGCGCCGTCCTGATAGCCGTAATCCACGTGGACGCGGAGGGAGGGGTTGTGCACCAGGAGCCGCTCAAGGGTGTGACTCACATCCACGGGTGCCCCCTCGAAGGTCTTGTAACTCCACGGGTGCACCCGGGCAGTGAGCACCTCGTAGGGCAGGTCATTTTCGTAGCCAAGTTCGGCGCGCACGTAGTGGTTCATGGCTGCCGCGTACGGACCGGTGATGGCGCGGATGCTCGGGTCATCGGTCATAGTGGAGCTCTGCAGGCTGGCGGCTGCGCCGTGAACCGCCCGTCAATCCGGCCGACCGCAAGCCCATCCGCGCGGAGCAGTTCCGCGGCAAACTCACCGTACTGCCACCGCAGGTTGGTGCGGCGGACAAAGGCCTCGTCGAGGGTGGTAATCGCGGCCAGTCGGGCGACGACGTCGTCGTACTCCTCAGCGCTGAGTCGGCTGCCCTGCGTCAGGGCGTACCCGTAGTCGCGGGCGGCAAAGGTTTCGGCTTCACTGACGACGTCGGCGAGGTCGCGCCCCGGGTGGCGGCCGTGGAAGTGGGCGATGGCCGCGTAGGTGGGGATGTGCAGGGCGTACGGGAGGTCACTGCCGGGAAAGAACCGCAGCGTCGACATGTTCAGGACCGTGGAGATGAGGCCCAGGCCGTTCACAGCCATGCCGTAGGCGTCGAACAGCCGGCCGGCGACGGC
Source organism: Arthrobacter sp. Bz4 (assembly GCF_003075455.1). GTDB lineage: Bacteria > Actinomycetota > Actinomycetes > Actinomycetales > Micrococcaceae > Arthrobacter_D. Next base: position 100,139 of record NZ_QDAE01000002.1, on the reverse strand, counting down.
GACGGCCCGGAGGGTTCCGTAGGATTCGCCGACGAGGTACTTCGGTGCGAGCCAGCGGTTGTTGCGGGTGGTCCAGAGCCGGATGACCTCGGCCACCAGATCGCGGTCTTCGATGAACGCGTGGAACTCGTCCGACTTCTCGCCTTCGACGACGCGGGAGAAGCCGGTGTTGACGGGGTCGATCATGACCAGGTCGCTGTGTTCAAGGAGTGTCTCGGGGTTGTCCACCAGCCCGAACGGTGCGGGAGTCATGGCTCCGGTATCGCCGGAATCGACCCGACGTGGGCCGAGCAAACCCAGGTGAAGCCAGATTGACGCCGAGCCGGGACCGCCGTTGAATGCGAAGGTGACCGGTCGAGTGGGAGTCTGGCCGTCGTCGTCGGGCTCGGTGTCCTTGGTGTAGGCCACGATGAAGATTTCGGCCTTGGGCTTGAACCCGTCGGACTTCCCGTCCTTCGTTTCCTCCCGGCGCAGGACCAGTCGGCCGGTAGTGCTCGTGTACTTCAGGCCCGACGCTGTGGTGTGCTGCCGGATGGCGAAGTCGTCGGTGACTTCCTTGACTTCTTTGACCTTCTCGGAGGTTGCGGAGTCTTCGATAGTTTCTGCGGTGTCGTCAGCCATGACTAGAGCGTACAGGTAGTTCCCAGAGGCAACCACTCCGTGGTGTCCGCCGTCGTCGGCCATCCCGATGTCCAGGTTGGCCCCGCGTGTCCGGGTTGCTCACCAAGGGGCCGCCCCGAAGTGGCTACTTTGCTGCGTTTGGCGACGTCGGGACGCTCGACGGCGATTCGTCGTCTGCCCAGCCGGTCCGGAGCTGGGGGCGGGCAAAGAACAGGGCGGCGCCGAGTCCGATGAGGATCACCGTGGCCGGCAGGAAAAGGGACTGGCCCATGGCCGCCGCATATCCGGGCTGTAGTGCTTCGGAGAGCTGCTGTCCGGGCACGGCTTCGGCTCCGCCGTCGCCAATGTTGGCAGCCAGGCGGGTGAGCATCATCGCCGCAATGGCAGAGCTCCCCAGGACGGCCCCCACCTGCCGGGTGGTGTTGTAAACGCCGGAGCCGGCGCCCGCGGAGGACCGAGGCAGGTTGCGGGTAGCCGTCAGGGAAACCGGAGCCCAGATGCCGGCACTCGCCAGGCCGAGCAGCGAGATGGGGAGCAGCAACGCCCAGACGGGCATGTCGGGAGTCATGATGGCGCCTAGCCAGAACAGTGACACCGACATGGCCGAGAATCCGAAGACAGCCATGTATTTGGGGTTGCCGCGCTGGACCAGTCGCCCCACCAGCGGGGCGAGCGAGCCGGAGATGATCGCCATGGGGGTCAGCAGCAGGGCGCCTTCAGTGGGGGAAAAGCCGCGAACGTTTTGGGCGTACAACATCAGGGGGATAGCAACAGTGGTGATGGCGAAGCCCATCGCGAAGATCGAGGTGTTGCCGAGCGAGAAGTTGCGGTCCTTGAACAGCCCCAGCGGCACCAGGGGCTCCTTGCGGTTATAGCGCTGCCAGAGGATGAAGGTCGCGAGCAGGACGACGCCGGTGATGATCAGCGACCAGACCGAAATGGGTCCGGCGATGGTACCCCAGTCATAGGTCTCGCCCTCCTGAATACCAAACACCAGGCAGAACATACCCGCGGCGCTCAGGACCACGCCGAGGAAGTCGAAGCTGTGGCTGTTGGTCGGAAGCCGGGGGACCAGGCGGTAGGCGAGGATCAGGCCGACGACGCCGACCGGTGCGTTGACGAAGAAGATCCACTCCCAGCCCAGCGAGTCGACCAGCAGGCCGCCAAGCACCGGGCCGATGAGGGTGGCGACGCCTGCCACGGATCCCCACAGTCCCATCGCAGCACCCCGGCGTTCCGGTGGGAAAATGCGGGTGATGACGGCCATGGTCTGGGGTGTCATCAGCGCCGCGCCGAGTCCTTGAAGGACCCGGGCCAGGATGAGCATCTCCACTGACCCGGCCATCCCGCACCACACGCTGGCCAGGGTGAACACCGTCAGGCCGGCGAGGTAGATTCGGCGAGGGCCGAACCGGTCGCCGAGGCGTCCGGTGATCAGCAGCGGGACGGCGAACGCCAGAAGGTAGGCGCTGTTGACCCAGACCACGCTGTCGAGGTCGGCTCCTAGTCCGTTCATGATTGCCGGGATGGCCACGGAGACGATGGTCGAGTCAACGAGAATCATGAAGAATCCGATGACCAGGGCCCAAAGTGCAGGCCAGGCGTTGATCTCGGTCTGCTCCTCGGCGGAGCGTTGTGCGGTCATTCTCCGAGGTTACTCCGGCTGCGGGCACCGATTTGCTACAGTACTTTTTGCGGGGCTTTAGCTCAGTTGGTAGAGCGTTTCGTTCGCAATGAAAAGGTCAGGGGTTCGATTCCCCTAAGCTCCACTCTGAAGGCCCTCTGACCTGCGGAAACGTTGGGTGGGAGGGCCTCGTTTCTGTCCTGCGACGGCTCAACCACACGGAAACCACACGCTTTCGGACTATTCCGGATCAGCCTTGGGTGTTGCATTCCGTCCGTCTGGGCCTCAGCGACGGTGGGTGGTATTCACATAGACATGCCCTCCGGTCCGGATAATGATGCGGTCCCAAACTTTTGGAGGACCGCTGTGAGGTCCGGTGACTGGGTTGCCTTGGCGATGTAGTGCTTCTCTGTGATTGCAGTTCCAGAGTGACCCAGCTGTGCGGCGGCTTGCTTGGAACTGTATTCCTGGTCGATGAGAGTGGCAACGGATTTCCGGAAAACATGCGGGGTTACCCATTCGAAGGGTGATCCAGCGCGGGCGTCCCGCCATTGCCTGCGGAAGTTGTGCGGGCTGCGCACAGTTCCCGTGGAAGACGGGAACAGCATGTCTTCGGGTTTGGGCTGCTTGGCTGAATACCTGCGCTGAAGTGTTTGCACGGCAAACGGCGGGACCTTCATCGTGCGGAAGCCGGCTTTTGTCTTCGGGTGGTCTTGCCGGTAGGCACCGCGGCCTTTCTCCATGATGACGGTTCCCGAGATCGTGATGGTCGGCGGTTCTGTTTCAAAATTGACGTCCTTCCAACGGATGGCCAGGACTTCACCAATTCGGGCGCGTGGGGAGGAAAATGTCGAGAACATCCAGCAGGTCTAGTGCGCGTGGCCGTCCCTGGTGTGCGGGGTCCTTTTGCCACCCGGCAATGACAGCCCGGAGCTTCTGAACGTCTTCGACTGACAGTGCCTTGACGTCTTTCCTGGCGAATTTGATGGCTCCGACATCCCGAACTGGATTGCTGCGCAGGGCATCGTGCCGGAGTGCGAGACCGATCATGCCGGTCAGAACGATTTTGGAATGACGTGCGGTGGCAGGGTGGTCTGCAGCGACGTTTTTGAGGAACCGGTCAATACGGCCGGTGCTCAGTTCGTGCAGCCGGAGTCCGGCCAGTGCGGGTTCGATGACGCGACTGTAGGTGTCGCGGTAGCCATCGATGGTCCTTCTGCTGGCGCGACCATTGTTCTCAATTTCTTCGAACCACAGATCGCTGAGCTCGGATAGCCGAGTATCTCTGGAAATATCACTTGTGGCAGGGGCTCGCCGGTCTTGGAACGAAGTGACAAGGTTTCGTTCGGCGGCGGCTCCACCGGTTCCCCAGACTTCAGCGGTGCGGGTGATGCCGTCGGTGGCTGGACAGTTCCGGCAAATTTGAGCGGCGTGGTACAGAGCGAGTTACGTGATGCTTTTCAAGAGAGCAAGCGCCGCGGACATGTTTTAGTACGCGAATAATTTGAGCAGCCGAACGGGGAAGAGCTAGTAGCTTGACTGCCGCCTATACCTCTTTGTGGTTGCGCTACGCTTCACGCCTGGGCATGTGGAAACCCTCGACACGGTCTGGGTCGCCTGCTTAATATCCACATCACCGACAGATTTTTACTTGATCCGGAGGCATTGGTAGGAAGCGGCATACGGTGGACCAGGCCGAACAGTGGTTGGAATGTCTCTGGTCAGTTAGCTTACGTTTTACTAGGGTGGTCGTCAGGTGAACAAGACGGGAGGACCCATCACAGTTTCAGCGCTGGGCAGAACGGGCATCACTGTGCAGACGGTGGTGCGCCTCGTGTTGAGCTTTTCGCTCCTTGTCGCGTTTACCTCTTCAGGCACCGCGGCTTTGTGCCTTCCGATGGAACAACACAAGTCCCCCGCGATGGCGGACCATGCGGTGGGTATGGATTTACCGGGGCAGGCTAGCGGCGCTAGTACGACAGTCAGGGCCGTGACACCCACGCATTCCCCGTCGGCACAAACGTGCTGCCATCAACAGGTCAGTGCGACCGAAAGAGTCACAGCGCCGCAGCGTGCGCTACCGGCGGAGCAGGGCGTGGCCTTTCCAGCGCGGCTGGAACTGCTTCCTGCTGATCACAGGTACATGCCGCCGGGATTGTTTGATCCGACTCTTGAGAGGCGCGATCATCTTCGGCCGTCGTTGACGGCTCTATCGATCAGTCGTACATAAACCCCTCTTCCCTGGCATGCCGGTCCCCACCGGCCCGCCATGTCGCCTGTCTCTAGCCGATAGCATCGGCTCCCGGTCGCCCATCGGCGCCCCGTTCGACAACAACAAAATGACCAGCAGCTGACGTAGCTCAGCTGCACCCTGACTGAGGAGAAACCAATGACACATCACGTGAGGTCAATGCTAGATACCTTCCCCAAGGACCTCGGGGGAGTGGATAAGGAAAAGCTCGCTGAATGCATCGAGGCTTGCTTCGAATGTGCCCAGACCTGCACCGCGTGCGCGGATGCCTGCCTGAGCGAGGACATGGTCGCCGATCTAACGAAGTGCATCCGCACCAACCTGGACTGTGCCGATATTTGTGCGGCCACCGGCGCTGTCCTGACCCGTCGCACCGGGTACGACGCGGAACTTACCCGAGCCGTGCTCGAGGCCTGCCGTACGGCATGCAGAGCCTGCGCGGACGAGTGTGAACAGCACGCCGAGATGCACGATCACTGTCGGGTCTGTGCTGAGGCCTGCCGGCGCTGTGAGAAGGCGTGCGAGGAATTGTTGTCTTCGCTCGGTTAGACACCTTTTCCCTAACGGCGATCCAAGGAGCACTTGATGAATTCAGCAGAAAACACGCCAGGTAGTCACCCAGTAAGAGACTCCGGGTGCGAGCATCAGCAAACCGAACCCGGCCAACAGGAAACATCTTCCGCTAAAGACAATGCCCGGGACGGCCAGGACCACTCCAAGGGCGGCGGTTCAGGCAAGATGTATCTAAAGTTTGGCGTCATCCTCCTGATCAGTCTCGGACTGATGTGGGTGCTATCAATGTCGATGGTCCGGTCCATCGATCACTTCTACTTCAACCTAAGCAACTTCTGGATGGCGTTGTTAATGGTTGGGGCGATGGCAATCGTCATGGTCGTGGGCATGTGGTCGATGTTCAAGAACAAAAAGGCGAACATCGCCATGCTGGTCGGATTCGCCGTGCTCTTCGTGGGCGCTTTCTCCCTGGGGCGGACGGAAACCTTCGTCGGCAACGAAGAATTCCTGAAGTCAATGATTCCGCACCACTCCCGCGCCATCCTGGTCTGCCAGGAGTCGAACATCACGGATCCGGAAATAGTGGAACTGTGTGACGCGATTGTGGAGACCCAGCGGGAGGAAATCAGCCAAATGCAATCGATCCTCGATCGATACGCATCCGACTGACAAGGAACACAAGAAGTTGGGGCGCTCTCTGAAGTGAGGGCGCCCCTGTCTACTCACCCCGGTCGCGGTGAGTAACGATGCGGTAAAAACTGATTTTGACATATACCCCTAGGGGGTATACTTTGTGGTAACCGAGCGGGAAGTCCGAGCCCACAAATGGACCGCTTACTCCTTGAAGGTCCCTCACTGCGACTGCAGCCAGCGTGGATGACCCCGGGGTGACTGCACCCGCTGATTCTCGAATAACCATTCCTCGTATTTTGGAGACCCATCATGTGCGGCACTTCTCCGGATCTAACTCTGACTGATACATCATCTTCCGGATGCGCCTGCTGCGCCCCGCAGGACAGCAAAACTAAGACCGCTCCTGCAACTGGCAACATCAGCGCGAGTTTCGGTGTCGCCGGGTTGACCTGCGGTTCGTGCGCGTCCCGGGTGACCTCTGCAGTCGGCGCGATCGATGACGTCACCGATGTCCAGATTGATCTCGTGTCCGGCGGGACCTCCACGGTCACCGTCCTCAGCAACCAGACTGTTCCCGCGGCAGCAGTACGCTCCGCAGTCGAGCACGCCGGGTACCAGCTTTCTAACGCCTGATCTTTTCTCGGGTCCGGGACACGATCCCGTTTGACTGAAGGAAACCACCATGAAACGCCAGACCCCCGCGAACGACGAGACGCACGGCCAGGCCATGCCCACGACGGAACCGACCTCCGCGCTGGATGCCGACCAACACGAAGACCACGGTCACCAAACGCCCGCGGCGGATGCGGACCATGAGGTGCACTCCCACGGCGAGCATGCGGGACACTCCACCGCAATGTTCAAAAACAAGTTCTGGTTGAGCCTGATCCTTGCCGTTCCCGTGGTGCTGTTCAGCCACATGTTCGCCACGATCGTCGGCTACACGCCACCGGACTTCCCCGGTGCCATGTGGATCTCACCAGTCCTGGGCACCATCATTTTCTTCTACGGCGGCGCTCCGTTCCTCAAAGGCGGAGTAACGGAGCTCAAATCCCGGCAACCGGGCATGATGTTGCTGATCGCGATGGCCATCAGCGTCGCGTTCATCGCGTCCTGGATCACGACCCTCGGGATTGGAGATTTCAACCTCGACTTCTGGTGGGAACTCGCTCTGCTGGTCGTCATCATGCTGTTGGGGCATTGGATGGAAATGCGTGCCCTCGGCTCCGCCGCCGGTGCCCTTGACGCGTTGGCCGCGCTCCTACCGGATGAGGCAGACAAAGTCACCGACGCGGGAATTGAAACCGTCCCGGTGAGCTCGCTGGCCACTGGAGATGTCGTCCTGGTCCGGTCGGGGGCCCGGGTACCAGCAGACGGTGAGATCGTCGACGGGACAGCCGAGTTCGATGAGGCGATGATCACCGGTGAATCCCGCACCGTCCAACGGACAGTTGGTGAGACAGTGGTGGCCGGGACGGTAGCAACTGACAACGCGGTGCGGGTTAAGGTGACAGCCGTCGGATCGGACACCACCCTGGCAGGAATCCAGCGTCTGGTCGCTGAGGCGCAGGCATCCTCGTCGAAGGCCCAAGCGCTGGCCGACAGGGCGGCAGCACTGCTGTTTTACTTCGCTCTAGGCGCTGGCATCATCACGTTCATCGCCTGGTTTCTGCTGGGAAGCCCCGATGATGCGGTGATCCGTACCGTCACGGTGCTGGTCATCGCCTGCCCGCACGCCCTCGGGCTGGCCATCCCACTCGTGATCGCCATTTCGACCGAACGCGCGGCGAAGTCCGGGGTTCTGATCAAGAACAGGATGGCCCTGGAGCGCATGCGCACCGTCGACGTCGTCCTGTTCGACAAGACCGGAACCCTCACCGAAGGCCAACACGCAGTTACTGCTACCGTCACCTCCGGAGAAATGACTGAGGGGGAGCTATTGGCTCTAGCGTCAGCCGCGGAGTCCGACAGCGAGCATCCGGTCGCTCGGGCCATCGTTCAGGCTGCCGAGCATAATCAGGAATCGACGGCGTTCGGCTACCGAGGCAGCGGGTTTTCATCCATGACCGGGCGCGGTGTCCGGGCGACGGTCAACGGGTCCGAGATCACCGTTGGCGGGCCGAACATGCTCAAGGAACTTGGTTTGGAGACCCCCTCGGACATGATGGTCACCATTCAGGAATGGGTCGGTCGCGGCGCCTCTGTACTGCATGTGGTTCGCGACGGAGCTGTCATTGGTGCCGTGCGACTCGAGGACCGGGTCAGGGATGAGTCCCGGGCAGCTGTGAAAGCGCTGCAAGACCGGGGCGTGAAAGTTGCGATGATCACCGGGGACGCACGCCAGGTCGCGGACGCCGTCGGGACCGAGCTCGGCATTGATGAAATCTTCGCTGACGTGTTGCCTCAGGACAAGGACTCCAAGGTCGCCGAACTGCAGAACCGCGGACTGAAAGTGGCGATGGTCGGCGACGGCGTGAATGACGCCCCCGCGCTGGCCCGTGCTGAGGTCGGCATCGCCATCGGTGCTGGGACCGACGTCGCAATGGAATCCGCCGGCGTAGTCCTGGCGGGCAACGATCCACGATCAGTCCTGGCGATGATCGACCTATCCAGAGCCAGTTATCGGAAGATGATCCAGAACCTCGTCTGGGCCACCGGATACAACCTGATCGCTGTGCCGCTGGCCGCCGGCGTGCTGGCCTTCGCCGGTTTCGTTCTCTCGCCCGCGGCCGGAGCAGTGCTGATGAGTGTTTCAACCATCGTGGTCGCTTTGAATGCACAGTTACTGCGCAGGATCGACCTCAAGCCAGAACGCATCAGCACCTAGACACCCTGGAAGCGGGTAACGCGTCGGGCCACTGGCCAGCGCGTGGCGAAGCAGGAGGTGAGAGTGTTCCTGTCCCGCGGGCGCGCTGCCACCCGCTATCCTTCTAGGCTCCGCCCGCGTCACTATTGGCATCTTTTCCGCTAAGTAGGCCGGGGCGGTTCAACGGCAGTCTGATGGGTTTTGGCGGGCCGCAATAGCGAGTGAATGAGTGAAGTATCAGTGATCATTGAGAGAGGAACCTTGGAATGGGTGTAGTGCTGACGGTGGTGGGGGTCGCGATCATCCTGTTTGGGCTGATGGACATGTTCCATACCTTGCTGCATCCCAGCGGCCAGGGACGCCTCAGTGGGTTGGTGCTCTCCGGGGCGTGGCGTCTTTCGAAGCTGATGGGGCACCGTCTGGGCTCGGTCGTGGGTCCGGTGGCGATGGTCGCCGTGATTCTGTTGTGGGTGATGCTCCAAAGTGTCGGCTGGGCTCTGATTTACTACCCCCATATTCCGGACGGGTTCATGTACTCACCGGGTGTGGACCAGGCGTCTTACCCTGACTTTAACGAAGCGCTCTACGTATCCTTCGTTACTCTGTCCACCTTGGGCTACGGGGATGTCGTGGCTACTGATACATGGATCCGAGTGGCCTCTCCTCTGGAGGCGTTGACCGGCTTCGCCCTACTTACCGCAGCCTTGACCTGGTTCATTCAGATCTATCCGCCGCTGTCCCGACGTCGAGCTTTGGCACTGGAGATTAAAGGCCTGGCTGATACGGGTTACGCCGAGGCGATCAGGGAGATGGACGCAGCCACCGTCTCCCGGGTCCTGGACTCCCTCACTGCTGAGGTAGTGAAGGTCCGTCTGGACTACATGCATCACACCGAGGGATTCTACTTCCAAGAGCAGAGCCCCGAACTCGCCCTGTCCCGTCAACTACCGTATGTGCTACGTCTGCGTGATGCGGCTTTGGAGCGGCAGGAGGCAGTGGTGCGGCTGAGCGCCCTGCGACTGTCTCTGGCGCTTGACCAGCTCGGGGCTGAACTCAAGGAGAGTTTCCTGCACACCGGGAACAACCTCGAAGAGATCTTCGACGCGTACGCTACCGAACACGGACAGCGCCCCCGCACCTAAAGCCCCAATCGATTCGGTGAATATACGAGGAACCTCAGTCCAGAAGACGACAGATTTCGCGGGCGCCGGCGGCCTGCTCAGGCGTGGGTGAGGGAACCTAGTAATCGGTCATTGGAATCGATGGACGAAAGGCAGCGGTGATGAGCAGCAGGGAAAAGGCATGGACGTTCTGTGCCTTGCCGCGCGCTGGCGTGACCTTCTTAGGACTCATCGCCCTCGTCGTCGGGATCCTGGCTTTGCATGTCTGGATGGGCGGTGACGGACCTTCAACAAGCGGTTCCTTAGCGCAGGGTGCTAGGTGTGGCGGCCCACTAGTGGAAGATCGTAGTGCGCTGCGACATGGGCGAAGTCCGGATCAGGGCCTAGGTTCTCGGATGACAGCTGGCGCAGATCGTTGGACCCAGGAGGCAACCCGTTATCGAAGCGGCGGTCCCAATATGCCCAGCAACGGCCGAAAAGCGTTTTAGACGCGAATGAGATGCCCAACGCCTCGGAACCGTCATCGAGCAGCTGCTGCCTAATCACCTTGGCAAGAAGTGTCGTTACAGCCCGGTTCCCGGCACTAATGGACCCGGCTGTAAGTACTTGCAGTACCTCGGTCATCCCCGCCATCGTGGGGGCCAGTCTTTCGAGTGCCGCGAGCGTGTTGGGATGGTCCATCTTGACCCACGGGTCAAGGCCTCTCAGGAGGCAGACTGGGGTGTCGGTCTCGGCCGTGGCCGTTTGGAAGGTACATCGGCGAGGACGATATTCACCACACGTTTACCACACGGAAACGATGAAATACGGTGACATGTCATGGTTTTTGCAAATCGACAAAACCGTCTAGATTCCGCGGATTTTTGGCACAATGCGAGGTTTTGGCAGGCATAGAAATAGGCCGTCCCCTGAAAAAAGGTCAGCGGTTCAATTCCCCTAAGCTCCACTTTCAAGGATCTTCATCCCAGTAGCTGTGCCGGAGGAATGCCACGCGCGGTCAACGACGCGGCCGCCCCGCCTGTCCTTGGCCCAGGACGAAACTTATCCCCTCAATTCGGCGGCGGCGAAGGAGACAGCGAAGCGTTCGCACCAGATACTGACCGAGCTATAGGCGGCCAGATCTACCCCGGACGGGATGGCGTAGTTGTGGTTGCCTTTGTTGGCTTTGAGAGCACCCAGGTCAAGGTAGGCACCGTCGTCAAAGACATGCCACCCGTCAACTCCCTCGATTACGGGGGCGTCGGTAAGCCACACCCGAAGGTCCGGGCCGTCGGAGGTGTCCAGGCCTTCGAACCTCAGGATCTGGCTCCCGTCGGCGAGTTCAATGATCTTCGCGGTACCGGTGCTGGCATGTTCGTGACTGATCAGGTCACCCGTAAGAAGTTCACGAGGAGCGATCGGGGAGGGCTCAACCGATGGCTGGGAGGGCTCAACCGATGGCTGCCCGGATTGGGCGGGCGCAGAGGTGAAAGTCTCCGTAACGGAAGGAATGTCCTCGGTCACGGTTGAACTTGTGAATATCCGCCACGGCTGGAACAGATACAACCCGACGGCAACAACCGCGAAGGCCAACAGGACCACAATCGGAACAACAATGCGTCTGTTCATGCCTTTCCAACGATCGTGTCGATGCCCAAGTTCCGGTTAGAACCGGGCATGGCCACGGTCTTGGTGTTCAGGACTGGCCAGCTGGGGCATCGATCGTGGCACTTGGCAGAAACCAGTCGATTCGGGTGGTCTCACGCACGGCCTCGAGGGGAATCAGTAAACACTATCCGGACGTCCAAGGGCGCTTTTCTTGACACCAGCGCGCGTCAATGGAATTATCTCGTGCATTCACTGTAAACGTTTACAACACTCGAGGGAGAGCGTTGGTCCGGGTCACTATCACGCAGGTTGCCGTACATGCCGGTGTGTCCGTTGCGTCTGCTTCACGGGCGTTGAACGGTCAAATCGCGAGCGCCAAGACCATAGCCAAGGTGCAGCAAGCCGCCGAAGAACTCGGGTATGTTGCCGACGCGACGGCGCAGTCGCTGAAGCTGGGTCGCACGAACCAGCTCGCCTACGCTGTCGCCGACATCGGCAACCCCGTCTACGTCGAGATGATGACCGCGATCGAACGCGTCGTCTCCGCTTCCGGCTACCGGCTGGTGCTGTCATCGACGGGCACGTCCTCCTCATCCGTCGACGTGGTGCGGGACCTCGGCAGAGGATATGTCGACGGCATGATCCTCTCGCCACTACGCGTCACGGATGAACTCCTCGCAGCACTCGCAAAAACACCGACGCCGGTCGTCGTCCTCGGACGGTTGCCTGACAGCGCCAAATTGGACACCGTGCGCGCCGATTCGATCACAGCTATGCGCCTTCTCGTAGACCACCTCGTCGAGGAGGGTCGGGGGGATGTCGTGTTCGTGAACGGTCCCAGCGACACCACCCCGGGCGCCCTCCGACGCGATGGGTTTGCTGCTGCGGTCGCTGCGCACCCGGCCATCTCGGCGCGCAGCGTCGGCGCGGACGACTTCACTATCGCGGCGGGCTACGCCGCAGCGCTCCAGGTCCTACAGGAACGCCCGCGTCCTGACGCTATCGTCGCGGCGAATGACCTGATCGGCATCGGCTCAATCCAAGCAGCTACAGACCTCGGGCTGACCGTCCCCGGCGATATTGCGATCACCGGCGTCGACAACACCGAACTAGCAGGAGTTATTCGCCCAGGTCTCACCAGCGTCGACCTCGGCGCAGAAGAACGTGGTCGCGTCGCGGCGCAGTTGCTGCTCGCGCGGATCGTGGAACCGAATCGTCCAGCACATACAGTTACCGTCGCACCTTCGCTGGTCGTCCGCGGATCATCCCTCGCGCGCAGTCAGGACCCCGCCGCATCACCTCCCAGCCACCGCACCGAAGCCATTGATTTCAACGACGAGAGGGCCGCCCGATGAGCACTAGCGCCACAAAGGCCCCGCGCGAGGTGAAGAAGACACCGCGCGCAGTGAACCGGGTCGGTTACCGCGCTCGCGCGCAACGTCGAGAAGCCATCGGCCTGGTGGTTCCGGCGCTCCTTCCAATCATCATTTTCTCCGTCATCCCGCTGGTGAGCGGTGTAGCTCTCGGCTTCACCGATGCCACGCTGAGGCGGAATGCCGAGATTAACTTCATCGGTTTCGGAAACTTCATCGAACTCCTCGGCGATCACCGCTTCTGGGGATCGTTTGGAATCGGCATTGTCTGGGCAGGGTCGGTCGCGCTCCTCACCCTCATCTGCGCGATGGGTCTGGCCCTCCTGCTAAACAGCGATTTGCGCCTGAAGGGTCTCACCAGGGTGCTGGCCCTGATCCCTTGGGCGATGCCGCCGGTGGTCATTGCGATCGTGTGGCGGATGATCTACAACCCCAATTCGGGTCCACTCAACGGAGTGCTCGAATCGGTCGGCATCCCGGGCGTCAACTGGCTCGGTGACTTCTCGACGGCGTTGCCCGCAGTGATCGTCGTTGGTGTCTGGGCGGGCATCCCGCAAACAACCGTGCTGCTGCTGGCGGGGATGCAGTCGGTCTCATCCGAGCAGCATGAGGCTGCGGCGGTCGACGGCGCCGGCGCGTTCCGCCGGTTTTGGCACATCACCCTCCCCTCCCTTCGCCCCATCATTTTTGCGGTGACAGCCCTCGACTTTATCTGGCAGTTCAACTCCTTTGGCCTCATCTATGTCCTCACCGAGGGCGGTCCCGGAGGTCGCACGATGATTCCACCACTGTTCACCTATCTGGAAGCCTTCCGTAACCGTGAAATCGGATACGCCTCGGCGATGGGCGACGTACTCGTGATCGCGATCATGCTGATCCTGTCGCTTTACCTCGTCAATCAGTTCCGCCAGACGAAGGGAGCACGCTCATGAATTTCAAGCGTCCCTGGTACGCGACCGTGCTGATGTACACCGCCTTGACGGCGTTTCTCCTCTTTCTCGGCTTCCCGCTGCTGTGGCTGCTGTCCGCCTCGTTCAAGTCGTCGGCGGAACTGAACTCGCTCGCCGTCAACCTCTTGCCGGCCGTATGGGACTTCAGCAATTACGGTTCCGCTTTGGAGCGCCAGAACCTATTGCCAGCGGCTGGCAACTCCTTGATGGTGTCGCTTGCAACGATGATAATCACGGTGCTGCTGTCGATGCCGATGGCTTACGCCCTCGCTCGCCTCAAGGGGCGGCTGCGCGCCGCTGGCACAATCTGGATCCTTACCAGCCAGGTATTCCCATCGATCCTCATCATCATCCCGTTGTTTCTGGTGCTGCGTTCGATCGGCCTCAACGACACTTTGCTAGGTCTGATCCTGGTGTATGTCACCTTCACCTTGCCCTTCACCCTGTGGATGCTGCAGGGCTATGTGGCGGCGATCCCGGTCGAACTTGAGGAAGCCGGTGAAATGGATGGGGCCTCCCGCATCACGATCCTGCGGACGATCATCCTCCCGCTGCTGGCACCGGGACTTGTTGCGACGGCCATGTTCACCTTCGTCTCGGCCTGGAACGAGTTTTTCCTCGCGCTCGTCCTATTGCAGAGTCCGGAGCTCTATACGCTTCCAATCGCCCTGCGTTCGTTCCTGGGCGCCGAAGGACAGACGCAGCTAGGCCCACTGGCCGCCGGGGCGATCCTCGCGACGATTCCGTCGCTCATCATTTTCACCATCCTGCAGAAGAAGCTGACCGGCGGAATGCTCGCCGGTGCAGTCAAAGGCTGAACCTGCCCATTAGAGAATCACCAAGCGCATCACAACTAGAAAGGCGAGCATCATGAAAAAAATCCGAGGCATAGGCGTCGTCGCGTTCGCGGGCGTAGCCGCTCTCGCCCTGAGCGGTTGCCAGCAGGGCAGTGCAAGCAATGGATCGGACGGGGACGAAGGTGGCGCAGTCACACTCCAGTTCCAGTCGCTGTCCGACCAGCCCGCTACTCAGGACGCCGTGAAGTCGATCGTCGACGAGTGGAACGGGGAGAATGAAGATGTTCAGGTCGAGATCGTCCAGGCCGGATGGGACGGGACATTCGACAAGCTCATCACCCAGTTCACCGGCGGAACGGCGCCAGACATCATTCACTACGAGGCGAGCTCCATAGTCTCCTTCGCGTCCGACGGCTACCTTGCCGATCTGACCGACCACATCGACGACGATCTGAAGGCCGACATCTCAGAGGGCATCTGGGATTCCGTTACCCAGGACGGCGAGATTATCGCGTACCCGTCGACACTGCAGTCATACATGGTCTTCGCCAACGCCGACCTTCTCGAGGCCGCGGGTGTGGAGATGCCCAGCGGCGACACCATGACGTGGGAGGAACTGCGGGAGATCGCCCAAGCGACGACCACGGGCGGCAACTACGGCCTCGGATGGGGTCTTGGATCGCCGACGGCGACGATGATGAGTCTCTCGCTCGGCTTCGACGGCGGCTACTTCGAGGGCGAAGGCACCGATGCATCTATCGAGGTCGGTGACGCCGAGCTCGCTGTACCGGAGCTCATCCATGAGATGACCTACACCGACGAATCAGTCGAGCCCACGTCGCTAACGCAGTCCGGATCGGAGGTGCTGGCGTCGTTCTACGGCGGCAAGGTGGCGATGACCGTGCAGGGCTCGTTCCAGGCCACGAACATCGCCAACGACGCCCCGGAGGGTCTTAACTGGGTCGCGTTGCCTCCGCTTGAGGGTTCAGCCGGTGCCATCCAGGCCGCGAATCCGCAGACCTATTCGGTGAATATCGATTCGGAGTATGTGGAGGAGTCGGCCGAGTTCCTCAACTTCTTCACAAGCGGCGAGAACCTGGCTCAGATTGCCTACGCCGATGCGCTCATCCCGTCGTCCGACTCGGCCCGGGCCGAGGTTGAAACGCTGGCAGCGGACAACCCCGCCTGGACCCAGGTGCTGGCATCCGGAGACGGCCTCGAGGGACCCCCGTTCCTCAAGGTGGAGAAGTACACGGAGTGGAAGGACACCATCGCCACGCCCGCCTTCCAGCAGTACCTGGCCGACCAGATCACCCGCGAAGAGCTGGCCACCCAGCTGACCGACGGCTGGACTGACATCGCCGACTGATGATGCGCGGGGGTGAGCCACCGGTTCACCCCCGCCACGTCGTCGCTATCAGAGGCAATCAAGGAGAGAGAATGAACGTGTTACAGGATCGAGTGGCCGGGGTACTCGCGGGCGCTGCCGTGGGAGACGCGCTGGGTGGTGCGACGGAGGGCTGGACCCCCGAACAGATCGAGGAGCGACACGGCGGCCGGGTCGAGGGCATCGTTGGTCCCTTCCTCGCCGACTGGAGGACCGCGCGACCGATCGCGCCGTACCACAAGGGTGATGGGCATATCACTGACGACACCCTCATGACCCACGCACTCGTAGAGGTGTACGCCAAACGGCGCCGTCACCTCGACGCCTACGACGTCGCGGGCGATCTGGTACCGCTGATGATCGGTGAGCGTCGATGGGTTCCCGAGCTCGAGGATCAGGCCCTCATCCTGCAGCGCGTCTTTCTCGCCGAGAAGTGGATCGTTGCGAAACTGCACTACGGCCACGCCGACCCCCGCGAGGCGGGCGTTGGCAACATCGTCAACTGTGGC
Source organism: Arthrobacter sp. Bz4 (assembly GCF_003075455.1). Taxonomy (GTDB): domain Bacteria; phylum Actinomycetota; class Actinomycetes; order Actinomycetales; family Micrococcaceae; genus Arthrobacter_D. The sequence continues at coordinate 83,967 of NZ_QDAE01000002.1, read as the reverse complement.
GCCACCATGTACATGGCTCCCGTCGGGCTCGTGCACATTGGCGACCCGCGCAGCGCTTACGCGGAGGCCATCGACATCGCCGGAGCGCACCAGTCATCTTACGGACGCGAGGCCGCAGGTGTGTTCGCAGCAGCTGTGGCAGCATCCGCGGCCCCCGGTGCGACCGTCGCCGAGGTGAGGGAAGCTGTGCTGTCTGTCGCTCACGACGGAACCGCCGCAGCGATCCGCGCCGTGTTTGATGCGGTAGACGCCTTCATTGCAGACGGAGGATCGGATGATCCGCGCGACCTCGCACGGATTGTGCGTGCCGCTGTTGCGCCATTCGACACGGTGGGCGACCAGTACCGTGCTCCGGCGATGGATGCACGTCTACCTTCGCGTACCAAGTCAATCGAAGAGCTGCCCGTCGCTCTCGGTTTCGTTGTCGCCCGAGACGGCGACCTTCGTGCAGCGGTGCTCGACGCCGTCAACTACGGCCGTGACTCCGACTCAATTGCGACGATGGCCGGCGCTATCTGCGGTGGCCTCCACGGCATCGGCGCCGTGCCCACCGACTGGGTCGCGGATGTCACCACCGCCAGCCGCCTGGATCTCGACGGAGTGGTGGCTTCGATGACGGAAGTGGTGCGCGATGTCGCGCGGGCAGATGCCGACCGCGCCGCACAGCGGGCTGCGGCGTTGGAATCCTTGCTCGGCCCGGACAACGCGGCGTGAGACTGACCTGGGCGCAGCCGGAGGACCTAGTCGCGGCTGAGCTCGTCGCTCTTCGGGAACAGGGTGTCGCGGAGAACGACATCGCTCCGATCGAGCAGCGATGGGCGAAGGCCGGGGGGTCGACTCGACTTGCGCCATCGGGGGCAAGTAACGAAGCCGCTCCACCAGAGGTGCGAGCCTTTGCCCGGACGGTGCTCGATGAGCTGCAGACCCTGCAGGCGCCGAGTGCCAAAGAACCGGACGAATGGGTCGATATCGTCGCGCTACTCCCGCCGGTCGTGCCGGTCCCGAGCGCGTCCGTGGCGTCCGCGCGGGTGCACGGAGCGTGGCTGGGCCGCTCGGCGGGATGCCTGCTGGGTAAGCCCGTGGAGAAGATCCCCCGCGAAGGCATTGAGGAGATCGCACGAGCAACCGGGAACTGGCCGATCCAGACCTATTTCACCGCAGTGGGGCTCCCCGGAAATATCGCGGAGCGCTGGCCATGGAACCGCCGCTCCGCGCCGACATCGCTCGTGGAGAACATCGACGGGATGCCCGAAGACGACGACCTGAACTTCCCCATCCTTATGCTTGATCTGGTTGAGGCTCACGGCCAGAACCTGACGACCGAGCACATCGCGGGGGCGTGGCTGGCGGCACTGCCCGCAGGCAGGGTCTTCACCGCCGAACGCGCGGCTTACCGGAACCTCCTCGACGCTCGGACTGTGCCGGACACCGCACGGCATCACAATCCGTTTCGGGAATGGATTGGTGCTCTCATCCGGGCCGACGTGCACGGCTGGGTGCATCCCGGAGATGTGCGCGCCGCCGCTGCATCGGCTTGGACCGACGCGCGGCTCAGCCATTCCCGCAACGGTATCTACGGCGAGATGTGGGCCGCTGCGCTGTGTTCCGCATCGCTCACCGAGGCCTCGGCCGATCACGTGCTGGATGCTGCCGATACGGTTGTGCCACCAGCATCGCGTCTCGCCGCCGCGGTGCATGTCGGCCGGAAGACCGGCCGCGCCCTCGCCAACGGTTCGCTGACCGTCGATGCGGCACTCAATGCACTCCATACGGAGTTCAAGGGCATGCACTGGGTGCACACCCTCAACAACGCCGCGCTCACGGCGTGCGCCATCCAGGCCTACGGCGACGACTTCGGTGCCGCCATCTCGCTCGCCGTCGCAGGCGGATGGGACACCGACTCGGTCGGCGCGACCGTCGGTTCAGTCGTCGGCGGGCTGATCGGGGCCGATGCAATAGGTGAGGCCTGGACCGCGCCGCTCAAGGACCGCATAGCTACCTCTCTCCCCGGTGATGCGGAGCGATCCATTCGTCAGCTCGCTGAGCGTACCTACCAGTTGTCGAAGGGAACATCATGAGTGTCGTCATCGTCGGCAGCATCAACCAGGACATCGTCGCGCGCGCAACCGGATCCCCCGGCCGGGGGAGACCGTCCTCGCATCAACACTGGTGCGCACCGGCGGCGGTAAGGGTGCCAACCAGGCGGTAGCCGCCCGCCGCGCGGGCGGCGCATCCGTCGCTTTCGTCGGCGCCGTCGGCACGGACCCTGACGGAGAGATGCTCCGAGAGGCCCTCCTCGCAGACGATATTGACGTCTCCGGCCTGTCACAGGTCGACGGGCCCAGCGGTACGGCACTGATTTCAGTCGACGCGGCAGCAGAGAACACCATCGTCGTCGTGCCCGGTGCAAATGCTGTGCCTACTTCCCTCACCACGGCGCAACGCGACCTCGTGAACGCCGCAAACGTCGTGTTGACGCAGCTGGAAGTTCCGACTGCGCTGGTGCTGGATGCTGCGGCCGCCCGTAACAACCAGGCCTGGCACCTTCTCAATGCAGCACCATCAGCACCGTTCGTCACCGACGGTGCTGCACTGCTGCTGTCGGTCGACGTGCTGATCGTGAACGAGCACGAGGCCCTCGACGCCGCCGGAGTAGATGACCTCGACACCGCTGTCACGGCACTCGCGTCGCGGGTGCGCGCACTCGTTGTGACGCTCGGCCGACACGGCTCGCTCGTTGTCTGCGGGGACGAACGCGCGGACGTGCCCGCATTCGCCGCTGACCCCATCGACACGACCGGTGCTGGCGACACCTTCTGTGGAGTGTTCGCAGCGACCCTCGACGCCTCTGGCCGTTCACCGGGGACCGTGGACATCCCCCTGCTCCTGCAAGCCGCTCGCGGCGGAGCGGCTGCCGCAGCGCTTGCCGTTGCCCGATCCGGAGCTCAGGACGCGGTACCGACGGCGAGCGAAGTGTCAGCCTTCATCGAAAGGACCAACGCATGAGCGGCGGTTTCGACCCATTGCATCCCCGCGAACTGGATCTGCCCAGTCGGGTGCCGCTGGATACGGACCTGTTGAGTGGAGACGCAGCAATTGCGCTCGACGACGCGAAGATATTCGCGGCCCCGGCCGATCCAGACAATCTGACTCAGTGGAGAACCCAGCTCACTGCGTGGCGAGACGGAGCGCGGGAGCGACACGGCGAGCCCACCCGGTACGACGACGACGCCTCAGCTTGGGCGAGCCGGTGCTTCACCGTGGCGCAGGTCTGGCTGTGGGACGAATTGTTCTTCGACTTCGAGTCGCAGCGGTTCACGCCCGAGCGTTTCCTGGCCGACGGCCGCGAGCGGTTCGGTGGCCTTGATGGCCTGGTCTTGTGGCACGCGTATCCCGTGATCGGCATCGATGACCGCAACCAATGGGACTTCTACAATGTGCCCGGTCTTGCCGAAGCAGCAGCGGTCCTGCGCGCCGCGGGGGTCGCCGTGTTCCTGGACTACAACCCCTGGGACACGGGAACGCGCCGAGCTGGCGACGACGCGGACGAGCTCGCAGACGCAGTACGCCGCCTGGGGGCGGACGGCGTCTTCCTCGACACGCTGAAGAAGGCGGACCCAGCGCTTGTCGCGGCCCTGGATGCAGCGCGCCCCGGCATCGGCCTTGAGGGTGAGTCGAAGCTCGCGACCGAGCGAATCGCCGACCACACGCTGTCCTGGGCCCAATGGTTCGCCGACTCCGAGACTCCGGGCGTCCTTCGCGCGCGATGGTTTGAGCGCCGCCACATGCAGCACCACATCCGTCGGTGGCACCGGGACCACGCCGAGGAGCTACGCTCGGCCTGGCTCAACGGTGTCGGAATCATGGTCTGGGAGGTCGTTTTTGGGGCGTGGGTCGGGTGGAATGACCGGGATGCTGCGACGTTGCGCCGTATGCTTCCTGTCCAGCGGGGATTCCATCGCTGGCTCGTCGAGGGCGAGTGGACGCCACTGACGGTTGTCGACGGCCCGACCGTCGGGTCGACCTTCGAACTCGACGGTGTGACGCTGCTGCTCCTGGCGAACACGTCGGCCGCGGATACCGAGTATCGTTTGGCCGGCCGCGGCTGGTTGGCGCTGCACACCGGTGACACCGCCGACACGATCACCGTGCCCGCGAGGGGAATAGCCGCCGCGCTGCAAATCAGCGCTGATGCCGGGGTCCCCAAAGAGCTCGCCACCGTCCGCTCCGCTCTCAGCGGCGAAACCGGGGAGCGTGACGCGTCCTTCCGGCACCGCACCGCGCGACGCATGAGCGCACCTCGCTGGAATGGTCCGGTTACACCGGCATCCGTGCCCACTGTCACGGTTCCTGCCGGCGAGCACACGCTGACCGTTCGGTTCCGGATGCGAGAGACGGGAATGTACAACGGCGCACCCTACGTCGACGAGTGGAAGCCTCTTCCTCCTCGACTCCACGACCCTCGCACGCTGGAACGCTCCGTCGTCGTCGCGCTTCCGGTGCAGGTCGCTGTGGCTGAGGTGAGTGAGGCAGAATATGCCAGCTTCCTCGATGCGATCGGCGAGCATGCTACTGCTCGGGACCCCGAGCGTCCCGTCACCAATGTGACGTTTTCACGGGCCCGCGAATACGCAGCCTGGGCTGGTGGGCGTCTCCCCTCCGAAGACGAGTGGCAGCTGGCTGCCACTCAGGTGGGCTTTCTCCGCCGGACTCCTGAAGTATGGAACTGGACCGAGTCTGAGCACTCCGATGGCCGTACCCGCTTCGTCATGCTCAAGGGTGGGAGCGCCCACCGCAGCGAGGGCTCGGACTGGTACTTCGACGGCGGGGTCCAGCATCCGGAGTTCAGTGCGAAGCTCCTTCTGGCAGGGCTTGGCCAGGATGCTTCCAACTCCATTGGCTTCCGCATCTGCACCGATCAGGTGGCCGACGGCCAAGCCGCAGGCCAGGAGGGAACTCGATGAGCCCTCTTAACGGCTTGCGAATCGTGGATGCCTCCACGCTCTTTGCCGGTCCGATGGCAGCGATGCACCTGGGCGATATGGGTGCCGACGTCGTCAAGGTCGAGCATCCGAACAGGCCGGATCCAGCACGCGGTCATGGACCGAGTAAGGACGGGCAAAACCTGTGGTGGAAGACGCTGGGCCGCAACAAGCGCACTGTGGCAATCGACCTGCATACGGCGGGCGGGCGTGACGCTTTTCTGCGCCTCGCTCGGACCGCGGACGTCGTGATCGAGAACTTCCGTCCCGGCACGCTCGAGCGCTGGGGGCTGGATTACGCCACGCTGTCTGCGGATAATCCGGGGCTTGTCCTGGCCCGCGTCACCGGGTTCGGGCAGATCGGTCCGTACAAGAGCAGGCCGGGGTTCGGGACCCTCGCTGAGGCGATGAGCGGATTCGCATCGTCCACCGGGGAACCGGACGGGCCGCCAACGCTTCCACCGTTTGGGCTCGCGGATGGCGTCGCTTCCCTCGCGACCGCTTATGCGATCATGGTCGCCCTTCACGCCCGTGATCGCGACGGCAAAGGCCAGGAGGTCGACGTCGCAATCATCGAACCGATCCTCGCGATGCTCGGCCCGCAGATCACGCGGTGGGATCAATTGGGAACCGCGCAACCGCGCACGGGAAATCGCTCAGTGAACAACGCGCCGCGCAACGCGTATCGAACCAAGGACGGGTCATGGGTCGCTGTGTCGACAAGTGCGCAGTCAATCGCTGAGCGCGTCGTAGCTCTCGTCGGCCGACCCGAACTCGCCGACGAGGCGTGGTTCGCCGCCGGCGCGACCCGTGCCGAGCACGCCGACATTCTCGATGACGCCGTCGGCTCATGGATCGCCCGACACTCGCGAGACGAGGTCATCGCTGCGTTCGAGGCCGCAGAGGCCGCGGTGGCTCCTATCTACGACCCCTCCGAGATCGTTGCCGATCCGCAGTTCAACGCCCTCGGAACGATCCACCGCATCAACGACGCCGACCTCGGCGATATGGCCATGCAGGGACCGCTGTTTCGGATGTCTCGAGATGAAGCGACGATTGCATTTACAGGGAGGGCTCATGGCGCCGATACGGAGGCTGTGCTGACCGAGCTGGGTTACACCGCCAGCGAACTCACGGCGCTGCGCGAGGACGGAAGCATCCGATGAGCCAACCAATCATTGTCGCGCTCTACGCGCCGGCCGACAGGCCCGAACGGTTCGGCAAGGCGCTGCGCGCGGGAGCGGATGCGGTCATTGTCGACCTCGAAGACGCCGTCACCGCATCGCGCAAGGCGGGTGCCCGTGCGGCGCTGACAGAATTCGCGGCGCATTGGGAGGCCTGCGGCGATCAGGCCCCCGCCGTGCAGGTGCGGCTGAATGCTGTCGGATCTTCGGCGCACGAAGCCGACCTTAGCGCGGTCGACGCGCTTCCGCTGGCATTCGGGGTGCGGTTACCGAAGACGCAGACGGCGGAGGACATCACCGCCCTCCGCACAGCAATGCCTGGGCGCCAGGTGCATGCACTTCTCGAGACTGCGCTGTCGATCGAGCGGGCGTTCGAGATCGCCGGCTCAGGAGTTTCCACTATTGCAACCGGTGAGGCGGACCTGCGTGCCGCGCTCGGGGTTCCCGCCGGCCCCGCCGGAGAAGCGGGGCTTGCCTGGTCACGCAGTCGCGTCGTGAATGCGGCAGCCGCAGCAGGCCTCCCCTCGCCTCTGATGGCCGTCTACGCCGATGTCGTCGACGTCGACGGACTGGAGGCTAGTTGCCGCGCAGGGCGCGCCCTCGGCTTTTCTGGACGCACCGCGGTGCATCCACGGCAGCTTGACGTCATCCGCCGCGTCTTCACCCCGGATGCCTCGGAGGTGGCTCGAGCAAAAAACATCGTGGATCGCGTGCGCGACGCCGCCGCTGACGGGACCGGAGCCTTCGTGCTGCAGGATGGCACTTTCCTTGACGTCGCAATGGTGCGTGCCGCCGAGCGGATAATCGCCCTCGCCGGGAGCGAGTCGGATCCCCAAAATCGACCGCATGAGTGATTTTGACCGGACCGGTCTAACGCTGATGGGGCGGGTGCTGGACAGGCACTCTTTGCTTGCAGCGGTGGAACTGCCACACTTCCGATATGGAAAACGCACAGTGGTGGTCGAAGCTGCTGCCCTCGACGCGAGACTGGCTGATCGCGAACAACGGTGACAGGGTGCCCGCGCACATTATTGAAGAGATCCGGCAGGCGGGAGGGCCGATCCCCTCTGAGACTGGACCGACCGATGAAGGTCAGGCCTCGGACGGCTATTACCCAGATGAGGTCATCGACTGGATCGAGGCAGCCAGCAACGACGAAGGCCTTCCCTGCCCCTGCGGTAGGAGCGCCTGATAGTGTGCTTGGTTCCACGCACATCGCCCGAAAGGTGACAGCATGGCCAAGGACGCACCACACCCGTTATACATCGTTTCGTTCTTCTTCTCGGCGGCCCTATTTGCAGCCTGGGACCCCTTTACGTGGTGGCGAGCGATCGCTGCCGTCTACTTTCTAGGCCTCGGCTGCTACGCGGCGTTCGTGTTCCTGCGGCATCGAAAACAGGAACGACGGCGGCTCGCGGAGTCTGCCGCACGGCGAGCCGAGTTCGAAGAACGAACTATGGCGCCGTACGGTCGGGACCCGGAGGATCTGTAGAAGCGCGTCGGCAGCTATACCCACCCCAGGCAACGAGCGTCATCGAGACGGCGCGCCGCACAAAGGCTGGCCTGGCAGGCCCTCCGGCGGCCCGAAAACCCACCGATGGTGAAACGTCGTGTAACTCAGCTTCTCCGCCAAGGCACCCAGGGCCCCCAAAGCCCCCAAGGCCGCCGGGGTGAGCCCGGCGACCACAAGGAAAGGACCGAACCAGACTGCCGCGCACGAAGCACACCCGAAAGGTCGACACCATAGCGCGGCGAGGCCGGGCTGGGACTGCTTCCGGGTCGTTCGGTCGCCTGGGACCGGTGCTTAGGCGTCGACGACGATCGCGGTCACCACTGGAGTCCGGTTGTAGAACCGGCGCATCCACGAAGCGGTGGCCCGTTCAATGACTTCCTCAGGATCGTTGTTCCCGCCGCCACGTCGGCCGCCTGGATTCGCCAGCGACTTCTCGATGGCATCGGACGCCTTGTCAAGGTCCTCCTGGCTGCACTCGAAGCCCTTGGTGAAGAACTCGAGCGGCTCAGCCATTTCGCCGGTCTTCGCATCAATGATGGCAAGCACGGTGACTGCGCCCTCTTCGGCAAGGCGGCGACGTTCCTCAAGGGTGTCCTCGGTGGTGTGGCCCACGCTGTCACCATCGACGAAGACCAGCCCAGCCGGAATTTTCCCTGAGATGGTGGCTTTACCGTCGACCAGATCAACTGTCACGCCGTCTTCGGCGATCAGCACCGACTTCGGGTCGACGCCGGTGGCGACGGCGATCGCCTCGTTGGCCTTGAGGTGGCGCCATTCGCCGTGTACCGGCATGACGTTGCGGGGCTTGACGATGTTGTAGACGTACGCAAGCTCCCCGGCACTGGCGTGGCCCGAGACGTGTACCTTCGCGTTGCCCTTGTGGACCACATTGGCGCCGAGCTGGGTCAGGGCGTTGATAACGCCGTAGATGGCGTTCTCGTTGCCAGGAATCAGTGAGCTGGCGAGCAACACTGTGTCGCCTTCGCCGATGCGGATGGCGTGGTCGCCTCCGGCCATCCGGGACAGAGCCGCGAGCGGTTCGCCCTGCGACCCGGTGCAGATGAGGACCACCTTGTGGTCATCGGACTGCTGCAGCTTCTTGAAGTCCACCAGGATGCCGCGAGGGATGGTGAGGTAGCCCAGTTCCCGGGCGATGGTCATGTTGCGGACCATCGATCGGCCCACGAACGCCACCTTGCGGTGGTGCCGGTGCGCGGTGTCGATGACCTGCTGGATGCGGTGGATGTGGCTGGCGAAGCTGGAGACGATGATGCGGCGGGGAGCGGTCCGGAAGACCGTGTCGATCGCTGGCAGCAAGTCCTTTTCCGACGTGGTGAAACCGGGGACGTCCGCGTTGGTGGAGTCGGTGAGGAACAGGTCAACGCCTTCGGACCCCAGCCGGGCAAACCCCACGAGGTCGGTGATCCGACGGTCAAGGGGGAACTGGTCCATCTTGAAGTCGCCGGTGTGCAGGATCGTTCCGGCGCTGGTACGGATGGCGACGGCGAGGCTGTCAGGGATGGAGTGGTTCACGGCCAGGAACTCAAGGTCGAACGGACCCATCGGCTTCCTGGTGCCCTCTTCGACCTGAATGGTCTTCGGGTTGATGCGGTGTTCCTTGAGTTTGGCCTTGATGAACGCGAGCGTCAGGCGGGACCCGATCAGGGGGATGTCGGCCCGTTCCTTCAGAAGATACGGGATACCACCGATGTGGTCTTCGTGTCCGTGGGTCAGGACGACGCCGACGACGTCCTGCAGCCGGTCGCGGATCGCTGAGAAATCAGGCAGGATCAGGTTGACGCCGGGGTGAACTTCCTCGGGGAAGAGGACCCCGCAGTCCACGATCAGCAGTTTGCCGTTGAATTCGAACACGGTCATGTTGCGACCGATTTCGCCGATCCCTCCCAGGGCGACGATGCGCATGCTGCCCTTCGCCAAGGCTGGCGGAGCGTTCAGGGTGGTCTTGTTGGTATTCACAGTATTGACTCGTTTTCAATTGATATGTGCGAGCAGCGGGTCGCCGCCAGGTGGCCGTTACTGGCCGAAATCTGATCTTCCTCATTGGTGCCAGCAACACTGCCGATCACCGGGTAGCGGGAGACTCCCACTACAACGCCATAGGTGGACCTCGCGGGCGACCGCGGCACGCGCCGCGGAGTCATTTTGCAAGCGGCGAGGCGGCTTGCCGAAATGTCGAGGGAGAAGTCCACTTATTTACCTTACTGGACGGACAGCTACCCAGCCGTATTTAGTGCCGGAGGTGTCCTTGGAGAGCTTCGACCACCAGATCGTGGTCATCACGTTGGGGGAGTCCCGATACGGTCACCGTTGCCACGGCTCCCACGCCCCGCACATAGAGGGGAAATGACCCGCCGTGGGCCGCGAAGACTGTGGTGTCGAAGAGCGGATTGTCTTCCATCCGGGCCCCGCTATCCAGGGCACGCAGACCAACCAGGTATGACGGTTCCTGATATCGCGCGGCGGTACGGGCCTTGGCCCTGGCCCACAGTTCGTTGTCGGGGGTGGCGCCCGGCAGCGCCACATGGAACAACACCTGGTCGGGTCGGCTGATGTCGATGGCGATCGGAAGACCTCGGTCGGTGCCGAGCTTCACCAGACGCAGGCCCAGAGAAAGCGCGTCCTCGAGGGTGAAATGGGGAAACTGGAGTTCGGCAATCTCGAGTTCGATCAGTGCAATGAGTTCAGATAGTTGCGGGTCTGCCGGTTTCAAGGGGGCCATGACCTAAACGTACTCCCCGAGGGAGGCCTGAGACCTGCCTCCCTCGGGAAAAATCGGAACTTCGGGGGGAGCCGTCAGAGTCGGCAGCCGCCGAGCTGGCGCTGCACGCCGTCGACCCGGTGGACGAAAGCAGCCATCGCTTCGCGGGTGATGTTTTCCAGCGGGCGGAAGGTCCTGTCGTTCCAGCCAGTGGAAACGCCGGACTGCTTCATCCAGGCGATCTCCCGGTAGAACTCGGTGCCCCGTGGGACATCTGCGAAGGGCGCGGTCGAGGGGGTCGTGAACCCGGCGGCACCACCCAAATTGCAGGCGTCTGCCGTGTACCTGTACATAAACGCGGCCATTGCGTCCCGGCTGATGGGCTGCAGCGGACGATAGGTGCCGTCGCCCCACCCGGTGGTGAGGCCCACGGCTTCCATCCAGGCGATTTCCTTGTAGTACAGGCTGGTGGTCGGAACGTCCTTGAACGGGCTTCGTGCCGGTGCGGTGAAGGATGGGCTGCCCGCGTGCCGGTAGATGTACGCTGCCATGGCGTCACGGTTCATGGTGGCGGAGGGCCGGTAGGTGCCGTCGGCCCAACCCGTGGCCAGCTTCCTGGCGTGGAGCCATTCAATTTGGGTGCGGAATCCGGTCTTCGAAAGGTCCTTGAACGGCAACCCCGCATCAATGGTTACCGTGGCAGAGGAGGTGGACAGCGCGTTGATGGTGACAGAGGTTCCGGCGTGAGTGGTGAAGGTCCTGCCAGCTTTCCAGGCGTGGTTAGGAGCGTAGTAGCCGGCGAACGGTTTGGTGGAAGGCATCAGGACCAACGATGCATTCGGAGCAGCACCGCCTAGCTGGACAATTTTCACTCCGAAGTTTCCGTTGACGGCCAGCGCTTTGTCGTAGCCCACCGGTGCCCGGAATTCGAGATAGTAGACCTCCCGGGATCGGGGATCAGTGAACTTCACGGCCCGGTTTGAGGCGGTGCCCGCCCACGGTGTCAGTGTGTAGCTCTTACGACCTGTTGCCACGCCGACATTGCGGATTTCGTCTCCCCGGCCGAACTTTCCGTAATCCCAGAAACTGGAGCTGATCGCCGGGGTCTGGAACCACTGGGCGGAGCCCATCAGGTCCATGGTGTCGGCGTATTCGCGGATGTAGCAGCCGGTTCCTGTGAAGGAGGGGACGTCACTCTGGCCATTGGGGCACTGCAGTGCGTCGGCGTGCATGAGCCCTAGGACGTGCCCAAATTCGTGGGTCACCACGTTGGTGGTGAAGTTGCTGTACTGCGGCATCAGAATTCGTCCGCTGGTGCCATTGCTGCTCCAGCCGTAACCCAGAATCCCGCCCTGCAGGGCTGTCGGGATGAAGACAACGAGTGCGGTGTACGGGCTGTAGGTCCAGCGGAGTTCGTTGGTGACCTGGTTCATGATGTCGTTGTAGGACCAGGTGGAGCGTGCCTTGGTCTTGTGTCCCGCCACCTGGGAGGTGACCGCCATCGACAGCCGGTTGTTGGACATCGACTTCCAATAGTTGCTTGAAACATTCACCGAATTGATGGCGTGTGGCATCGAGACCGTGCTCGAACTGTCGGCCAGCTTGACGGTGACCAGCTTGACTTTGATGGTGCCCTGGCGTTGTGCGGGGACGATGTTGGCTGGAACATCCTGCGGCTCCGCGGTGGCGGCGCCTTCACGCTGGAGTCCGAGGGGCTGTCCGTTGGTTTCGAAGTCATAGCCGGGTTCGTAGGTGTGTATGGAGCGCGGGGCGCCGCCTACCTGGTCGAAGATGTCTTTGCTGTTCGGGTCAACTGACGTCAAGTCGACTGGTTCGACCGGTTCGACGATTGCAGGCTCTTCGGGCGTGACTGACGTCGATTCAGCTGGTTCTTCGGACGCGGTTGCCGCCGGCGCGGTCGGTTCAACCAACGCGGTTTCCGCGGGATCTGCTGGCGCCGGCTCAACGACCGAGGTTTCCGCTGGCGCGAGAGGGGCGGCCGTGGCGGACTCTGCGGTCATGGTGGGCAGTGTTGATGCCAAGAGGATCAGGGCGGTCAGAGCCGCGGCGGATCGCCTGAAGACGCGCATATGTTTGTTCCTAACTCAACCGGGGCGAGAGACTTGACCGCTTTGCGGCAGATCCCGGGAGGTCCTACACACAAAACAGGTTCGGCACGCACAAGCGCCGAACCTCTAAAGGTCACCTCAAAAGTATGGTTTGTTATTACTACGAGGACCGCCCCAATTTGGCAAAGTCTTTCCGAAATACCCGAAGGATTCCCGCAGGTTTTGCCAAACTCAGGACGCTTTGTCCGAGAACCACCAGTCAGGCTCGTGGGTGGGAGCTGGTTCAGAGGAGCGCCGCGCACTCAGATCGGTCACCACGGGGCTAACTCTGTTGCCTGTCTGCGCGCGCGTCCGAGTGAGAAGCATGCGGGCTACGGCCAGCAGTAATGCGGGAATTGAGACCAGGACCGCGACGCTGAGGGCATACATTGCCAGCAGCGCGTGAACAGGGGATCCGAAGAGGCTGGCGATGAAGAAGCTGCTGCCGAGCCAGGCCCACACCCAGAACAGGAGTACCGCGTAAACCAGCGCACGAGCACGCCGGTACTGCAACGGATAATTCATCCGCTGGTGCTCCATTCGCTTGGTCCCAGTAGTCGATGAAACCCGCAAAAAGCGGGTTTCAAGATTGATACTAGCCCCAAATCTGTCACTTGAACGTTTTATCGTCGTTAATAGGACGTGACCAGAAATAAAGACGAAAGAATTCGCGTCGACCGCGTGTATAGCGGGAAACTCTGGACCCGAGTGAATTCCGTCGGCGCTCGGGGTCGGCACCCGTTCGTACTCGTCTGCGGTATTGGCGTCTCATCCTATTACTTCGAACAGCTTGCTCCGCACCTGGAGCGGTCCGGGCCAGTGTGTGCGCTGGACCTTCCAGGGTTCGGGGGTGCACCGCACAATCGCAGTGGTCGGTCGATGAGGGAATACGCCGACCTCGTCAAGAGGGGGTCGAAGGCGCACAACGACGGCAAGAACCAGCAGGCTGAAGCGCACCGCAAGCTCCCGCGAGACTAGCCGCCCGTGAGCAGCGTGAGCCGCTAGAGCAGTCGCACGTGGTCGGGGTTGAGGTCTTCCACGCGGTTTACGCCGAGCAGTTGCATGGTCCGCGCGGTCTCCTTGCTGAGGATCTCAATGGTCCGGTCCACACCGGCTCGTCCGCCTGCCATCAGCCCGTACAGGTAGGCCCGCCCAATCAGGGTGAAGTCGGCGCCGAGAGCCAGTGCCGCCACAATGTCGCCGCCGCTCATGATGCCGGTATCGAGCATGATGTTCGTCTTGCCCTTCAGTGCGGCCGCGACGTCCGGGAGCAGATGCAAAGGGATTGGTGCCCGGTCCAGTTGGCGACCGCCGTGATTGGACAGCACAATTCCGTCCACTCCGTGGTCAACGGCCTTCTTGGCGTCGTCGACTGTCTGAATGCCCTTCACCACCAGGTTGCCCTTCCAGACCTCACGGAGCCAGTCAAGGTCCTCGTAGGTGAGGGTGGGATCGAACATGGAATTGATGAGGTCGGCCACGGTTCCCGAATAGCGGGACAACGAGGCGAAAGCCAACGGCTCATGGGTGAGGAAATTGAACCACCAGGCCGGCCGGTAGGACGCGTCCAGTACCGTCTTCGCGGTGAGTGCTGGCGGGATGGTGAGGCCATTGCGCACATCACGAAGCCGCGACCCGGCCACCGCAGTATCGACGGTGACCATAAGGGTGTCATTGCCCGCCTTGGCGGCGCGGCTGATCAATTCCATTGACCGGTCCCGGTCGGTCCACAGGTAGAGCTGGAACCAGTTCCGCCCATTCGGGGCTGCCGTAGCCACATCCTCGATGGAGGCGGTGCCCATGGTGGACAGCGTGTAAGGGATGCCAGCGGCCTCGGCCGCCTGCGAACCGGCATATTCGCCTTCAGACTGCATCATCCGGGTGAAACCGGTGGGGGCAATGCCGAAGGGCTGGGCGGATGGCTGACCCAACACGGACACCGAGGTGTCAACCGTCTCCACATTGCGGAGGATGCCGGGCCGAAATTCCAGGTCGAGGAATGCGCCCCTGGCCCGCCGTAAGGTAATTTCCGCTTCCGCCGCGCCATCCGTGTAGTCAAAGGGGGCGGTAGGAGTGCGCCGCTTGGCCTGATCACGGAGATCCCAGATAGTGCTGGCGCGCCTCAACCGGGCAGCAGCGCCCAGTTCAGGTTTCTTGAACTGCATCAGGGGGGCGAGGTCCTTGACTTTCGGGATGCGTCGTTTGAGTGCTGGGGGAATCTGGGATGGCATGCTGACCTCGCTTCAATCCGGTGTGGTCGGACCACAGGGCTTTTGGTGGACTCTACCGTCACCCGGCCCAGCCACGCAAGCATTGATAGCTGCCAGCGGTTGCGTTGCGCCTTCGTGCTTTGTCCCTGTGGTCCGACCGCTGACTACTATTGGTGCATGCGTAACCATGAGCTCGTGCTGTCGTGGATTGAAGCCGAGTTGGCTGCGGGTCGGCTGGCCGTTGGCCAGCGGCTGCCAGGCGAGCGCGCGGTTGCTGAGCAATTGAACGTGTCCCGCGCATCGGCCAGGGAAGGCATCCGTGTCCTTGAGGCGATGGGGGTGGTGCGGGCAGGGGTAGGGTCAGGCCCTGGTGCTGGCACAGTGATCACCGCAAACCCTGCCGTGGCGCTCGGCGCAGCTCTTCGCTTCCACGTGGCCAGTTCGCATCTTCCAGTGGAAGACATAGTCCAAACGCGTTTGCTGCTCGAAACCTGGGCCGTCGGGCAGGCACAAGCCACCGCGCCCTCCATGCTGTCGCCGAGGACCTCCTGGATGAGATGGACAATCCCGGGTTGGCGGCCGCCGAATTCCTCCGCCTCGATGCCCTGTTTCATGTGGCGCTCGCCGAAGCGGCCGGGAATGTGCTGATCGGCGCGATGATGTCCTCGCTTCGCGGGTCGATCGAGTCCTACACGCTGGAGTTAACCAGCCGCCTGCCGGACTGGACCCGCACTGTTGAACGCTTGCGAGCCGAGCATCGGGCCATCTTTCAGGCGATCGCCGACGGGAACAACAGCAACAACGCCGCCGACGACGACGACAACGACGACGCCGCCCGCTCGCCGGGGCCGGATGCCTCAGTCCTGATCGCCGACCATATCGCTGGCTTCTACCGCGAAGCGGGTTTATAACTCAGGGACGACGCGACGAATAGACGGAGGCAACACGATGAGTGCAACGGCAACCCTTGAAGAGGCCTACGGAAGAATTCCGGACGCTGTGCGCAGGGCCGTCACCGGTCTGGACCCGAGTCAACTGGCGTTCAGACCCGCCGGCCCCGGCAGCGCGGCAGGAAATTCAATCGCCTGGTTGGTCTGGCATCTGGCGCGGGTCCAGGACAACCACATTGCCGACGCCGCAGCGCTCCCGGAATTATGGGTCGTCGGCGGTTGGGCTGGACGTTTCGCCCTGGACCTCGATGAATCGGACACGGGGTACGGACATTCCTCGGCACAGGTCAGTAAAGTTCGCCCCGCCAGTGCTGACCTATTGGTCGACTATTTCGACGCCGTGCACGCACGCACGCTGGAGTTTGTTACCGGGCTCGACGAGGCGGACCTGAGCCGGATCGTCGACACTTCCTGGAACCCTCCCGTGACGCTTCAGGTCCGACTGGTCAGCGTGATCGAAGACTGCATGCAGCACGTCGGACAGGCGGCCTATGTGCGGGGTTTGCTGACCCAGGACGAGAACTAGGGTCTGGATCCGGACTAGGCGCGGGGTGCGGTGAGCCCGGTTTCGCGGAGCGTAATGTTCAGCCTGCCTTTGAGGCCAAGTGCCGGATCGCTGGTTCCCGGCTGGGTTTTCAGTACACCGTGGTAGGCAAAACGGGAAGGGCCTCCGAAGACGAACAGGTCACCTGATTCGAGGGCAAGGTCGGTCCAGGGCTTGTTTCGGGTCTCGGTGTTGCCGAAGCGGAAGACGCAGGAGTCGCCGATGCTCAGGGAAACCACTGGGGCGGGGGACCGCTCATCCTTGTCCTGGTGCATTCCCATCGCCGCCCCATCATCGTAGAAATTCACCAGGGCGGCGTCGGGTGCGTAACTGTTCGGACCGCCGTAGGCAGCGGTCACTGCATCGCGGCCCAGCTGGGCCAACCACTCCGGGAACTCGGCCACCTGGCCGCCACCGGCGTCGTCGGCGGTCTTGGTGTACCGGTAGGGCTGCCAGTGCCAGCCCAGGCACACGGTCTTGACCGACATCATCGATCCGTTGGGCATGCGGGCGGCCCGCATCGGGACGGGCCCTGCCGCCCACCCGCGGCACGCGACAACCAGTTCGCGTTGCTGCTCGAGGCTGAGCCAGCCGGGTAGGTGGACGGCGCCCGGAGCGGGTTCGATTCGTTCCCGCGGCAGTAAGGAATCCATGCCTCAATTGTGGCCGATCATTAGCAGAAACGGCCCGGAGGACCAGAAACCGCAGTGTGCAAGCGGCAGGTCTTGGCCTTTCGGCCGTTTCTGCAACGGGCTGGGTAACGGGCTCCGGGCAACGGGGCGCCGAGGAAGGTGGCGGGTTAGGTGGTCCAGAAGGTGAAGTCGTCCTGGCTGAGCGCCAACCGGGTATCCACTGCGTCGTCGCGCATCCAGACGGTCCCCAGTCCGGGGGCGGTTTCCTCGACCTGCCCGCGGTAGAGCACCTCGCGCTGGAGCCGGGCCTCGATGCGGTCACCCCGCTTCAGGGAACGCAGGCTGCGGATGCGGCTGCCACCGCCGGGGGTGGGGTCGGTGCGGCAGGGTTCGGCGTTGATGCTGGCCGTGGGCATGCTGGTCCTTTAGGTTGTGACGTGCGGGAGGGGGCTGGCCACTGCCAGCAATCTAGTTATGTCAACCCCTCGATGGGTAGTTTTTATTCCGGGGGCCGCAGCAGGAGTCGTTGCACCTCGTCGTCGGGCACCTGCCCGAACTGGTGGTACGCCTGCCCGACGGATCCGAGCGACGCCGCGTCCCACAGCCAGAACGTCTGATCGGCCAGCGGACGGATTCCGGCAAGGGAGTGTCCGAGGAAGACCGGGGCTGCCACCCACAGTTGGGCTGGGCGGAGCTGTCGGACGGCGTGGAGGGCAGCGCGGAGGGTGGCGCCGGTGGCCACGCCGTCGTCGACGATGACGATGGTCCGCCCAGCGATCTCCAGCGGCGGCAACCCGGCCCGATACAGTTCCTCCCGGCGTGCCAGTTCAACCAGTTCGGGGGCGATCGCCGCCTCGAAGGCTGCGTTGCCGTCACCGGTCAGGCCCGCAATGACTCGTTCGTTGCGGACGGTGCTGAGGCTACCGCCGGCGGTTGCGACAGCACCCATGGCCAGCTCGTCGAACCCCGGCACTCCGATCTTGCGGACCAGAACGACGTCGAGCGGGCAGCTCAGCGCCGCCGAAATCTCGGCGGCGACCGGCACGCCTCCGCGGGGAAGCCCAAGGACCAGCAGCCCGGGGGAACCGGCGAACGGCAGGAGAGCGTGGGCGAGTTGGCGGCCGGCGTCCTGCCTGTCGTCGAACTTTCGGGGTGTTGCGGACTTGCTGCGCATCGTCTGGGTCTGTTCATCAGAGGCGAAGAGTGGTAAACCGAATGCAACCCTACATTTCCGGCGAGGTCAAAGTCGATCACCGGAGGAACCAGGAGGCCCGCCATGAAGCTGCGGGACACCACAGGAAGACCGTCATGGGAGCCGCAGCGCGGCCGTCGCGAGTGGAAATCGGGTGGGGTGAGATGACTGCAGCACTGCATTCCCATAGCGCCCTGTACAAACGACCCGGCCCATGGTGCACCATCTATATGGACGCCAGTACCGGGTCCGGGGACTCCCTCCACGCCGATGACGCACGCCCCGACGCGATCGCCGCGGCCCTCCACAAGGCCGGTGCAGGCCGGCAGGATATCCAGGCGGTCGGCGCCGCGCTCGGCAGCTCGGCAAAGGGTCTGCCAGACCCCGTGGCGCGATTCCTCTTGGTCAACGACGGCGAGGTGGCATTTGACGAGTTCCTCCCAGGCCGGCTGGTGATGCAGGAGGTGCACGACGTCGGCCCCGTCCCCAACCTGGTGCCCCTGGTCCGGCACCGCCCCCAGGAGTTTGCCTATGTGGTGGCGGAGGCGGGCCGCGACGGCGGAACCATCCACCTGCATCGGGTCAACAGGTCCGACGACGAAAGCACCGAGGTGGAAGGGTCCACCGAAAACCTCAAGAAGATCCCGGGCGGTGGCACGTCACAGGGTGGGTATCTGCACCGGACCGAAAACATCTGGCGCGCCAACGCGGGGGAAATTGCCGATGAAATTGATCGGGTGGTGCGGAATAGCCGCGCGAAACTGCTGATCCTCGCCGGCGATATCCGGGCGCGGAACCTCGTGGCAGAACAGCTGTCGGAGGCGAGCCGGGCCATCCTGAGCGTGGTAGAGAGCCACACCCGGACGGATGGGGCTGACCGGGATGCGTTTGCCCGGGAGGTGTCGTCGCGGGTGGCTGCCTGTGTCGCTGGAGAGCAGCAGCAACTGCTGGAGCGTTTCGAGAACCAGCAGGGAAGGGAGCATCCCGAGTCTGTGGCAGGACTGGGTGCTGTGGTTCATGCGCTTCAGCAGGGTCAGGTGGGGACTCTCCTGATTGAGCGTTCCGCCTGGGACGAGCAGCGGTTGCTGGCGCTCGCCGCCGAACCCTGGATCGCGGCTTCGACGAACGAGATTTCCGGCGCCCGTCTGATCGGTACCCTTTCAGCGCCCTCGGCTCTCCTTCGCGCCGCCGCGCTCACCGACGCCGACGTCGTGCTGTTCCCGCCCGGGGCGCTCGACCCGCACCGGATTGCAGCACTCCTGCGCTGGCCACTCGGACCAACCACCCCGTAGCGGTCCGGCTAGGTGGGCTCACGCGGGTCGGAGATTGTGAGCCAGAGCCGATGCGTGGTGATCACCACTGCCAGCCACCCGAGGCCGAGCGTGGCAGCAACCACCACATCCGTGACCCAATGGTGGCCCAGATAGACCCGGGTGGCGGCCATCAAAAGGGTGAATATCAGAGCGCCAGCGATGATCAGGGCGCGTGAGCGATTGCGGTGCGCCCCCAGCACGAGCAGGTACGCGATGATGCCGCTGATCACCATGGCGTTCAGCGTGTGTCCGCTCGGGAACGACGGCGACGATTCGTACGGTGGGACCGCAAACTCAAGCGGTGGGCGCAGCCGTCCGATCGCATTTTTCCCCAGCACGGTCATCAGCAGCGACCCGGAGGCTGCGACCGCCACGAGGACCAGCGGTGTCAGGGACCGGCGTCGAAAACACAGGCCGGCGATCGCGGCGGCGGTAAGCAGCGGCATCATGATCGGACCGCCAAGGAACGTGAAACCGCTCGCCAGCGCCACGAGGACCGGATTACGTAGCTGCACTGACGCATCAAGGGCCGGCTGGTCCAGGACGGCAATCCCATCCGTTTCCGCGACCGCCTCATACACTTCGGCCGACGCGAGGGCCAGGGACACCGCGATGCCGACGCCGACCGCCAGGATCAGCAGCATGGCCCAGCGCGGTCCGACCCAGCGGGCCAGGGCACGCACCCAGCGCACTGTGACCCGTCCCACCGGGGTGGTCCAGCGGGTGTAATCCCTGCCGCCAACGAAATGGTCCTTGTCGGATGTCATTGGTCGACTCTAACGCGACGGCGGGGCCTAGGCTGAGGGGATGAATGATCACCAATCACTGCGCGACCTGGTGCACGGGGTCGCGGTCTTCCCCGATGAGCTGCCTCACTTCGATCCTGCAGCCGTGCCGGATTCGCCGGTGCACCTCTTCCATGAATGGCTGGCGGCTGCTGTCGATGCCGCGGTGATGGCACCGCATTCAGTCACCGTTGCAACGGTGGATCGGGACGGCCTCCCCGACGCCAGAGTGGTGATCCTGAAAGACGTGACTGAGCAGGGGTTTTCCTTCGCCAGCAGCAGCGACAGTCCCAAAGGCCGCCAACTGCAGGGTTCCCCGGCGGCCGCCCTGGCCCTGTTCTGGCCCACGATGGGCCGTCAGATCCGCATCAGGGGCAAGGTTCGCCCCGCGGGCGTCGAGGAGAACGACGCCGACTTCCGCCGCCGCCACCCGGTGGCGCGAGCGCTGGTGCTCGCCGGTGAGCAGAGCAGCCGCCTGCGCGATCGGGAGGAACTCGACGCCGCCGTCGCTGCCCAGCTGGATCGGTTCGACGCCCTCGACGGTGAAGCTGCCGCTCCCGGGTCGGCCACCTGGACGGTTTACACGGTGGTCCCGGACACCGTCGAGTTTTGGCAGGCCGACCCCGAACGTCGGCACCTGCGGTTGCGCTATGCCAGTGACGGCGACGGCTGGTCACGGGCCCTGCTCTGGCCGTAGGGTCGGTCGGGCCGCCGCTACCCGTCGTCGTCGTCGCCTGCTGTTCACCGACCCTTCGGATCGGGGACACCCGCCCGTCACCTCTGACCAATCCGGCGGTGGCACCGTGGGGGTGTGAGGATCGTGATTGTTGCTGAAACATTCCTGCCCGCCGTGAACGGGGTAACCCATTCCGTCCAGAAAATGCTCGAGCATTTCGCGGCGCGAGGCGACGAGGTGCTGGTGATCGCCCCCTCCGGGGCCGGCGGGGCTGAGCCTAACCGTGGACGGACGGTCCGCATCCACCGGCTGCCCGCCGTGCCCCTGGCCGGGTACGGGAGCGTTCGGGTGGCGCTGGGCGGTGTCACCCGGGTACGCAATATTCTGGCGGACTTCGCACCGGACATCATCCACCTCGCTTCGCCCTTTGAGCTGGGGTGGCGGGCGGTGCGTGCTGCCGAGCAGCTTGGCATTCCCGTGGTTGCCGTCTACCAGACTGATGTCCCCGGCTACGCCGCCCGCTACGGTGTCCCATTCCTCGCCAATTGGGCGTGGCAGCGGGTGGAGAACATTCACTCAGGCGCCGCCCGCACCCTGGCGCCGTCCACCTCAGCTGTCGACCAGCTGCGCGGGCACGGTATTCCGCGGGTGCATCTGTGGCGGAGGGGGGTCGATACGCGACGGTTCCACCCCGGTCGGCGGGACCACAAACTGCGGTCGGTGCTCGCCCCCGGAGGGGAACGCCTGATCGGGTACGTTGGCCGGCTCGCCGCCGAGAAGCAGGTTGAGGATCTGCGGGTCCTGGCTGATATCGAAAACACCCGACTGGTGATCATCGGCGATGGCCCCCTGCGGGGCGCCCTGGAGGAGGCCCTCCCGAACGCGGTCTTCACGGGGTTCCTCGGTGGGGAGGAACTGGCAGCAGCCGTCGCCAGCCTTGACCTCTTTGTGCACCCCGGCGAACTCGAAACCTTCTGCCAGACCATCCAGGAGGCCATGGCCTCCGGCGTGCCGGTCGTTGCCACCGGCCGGGGCGGACCCCTGGACCTCGTCGATATCTCCCGTACCGGTTGGCTCTATACGGCCGGCAACCTGGACCAGATGCGCGGCCAGGTGATGGACCTGATCGGGGATGACGCGAAACGTCAGGCGTTCGCGGAGGCCGCCTTCGCGAGCGTGCAGGGCCGCACCTGGCCGGTGCTCTGCGAGCTGTTGGTCCAGCACTATGAAGAGGTCATGGAGGAACATGCGCTGCTTCGTCTCTGAGGCACAGGGCGGTGTAGCCGCCACCGCGGTATGAGCGAGCGCACACGGCGGTACGTGGCGCTCGGCGATTCCTTCACCGAGGGGGTGGGGGATCCGAGCAAACACCTGCCCAACGGCGTCCGCGGCTGGGCCGACCGGGTGGCCGAACGGCTGGCGAAGGACCAGCCGGGATGGGAATACGCAAACCTGGCGGTGCGCAGCAAACGACTGCGCCACATCACCGCCGAGCAACTGGAACCAGCGCTGGCACTGCGCCCCACCTTGATCACCCTCTACGCCGGAGGCAATGACATTCTCGACGCCGGAACCTCGGTGCCGCTCCTCCTCACGGCGTACGAGGAGCTGGTGGCACCGTTGGCGGCGACCGGGGCCAGGGTGCTCCTGTTCACGGGGTACGACGTCGATGTGTCCCCCGCGCTCCGGCTGCTGCGCAAGCGCCACCAGCTCTATAACGACGGCGTCCGCCAGATCGCGGACCGGTACGGCGCGGACCTGGTGGATTACTGGGGCTTCGAAGCCTATGAGGACCGGCGCATGTGGGGGCCGGATCGGCTGCACATGTCGAAGGCTGGCCACAAATACATGGCCACCCGAGTGCTGGACCTCCTGGAGGTGCAGCACTCAGTGAAACTGAAGGACTGGGAGCCAGCGGTCCCAAGGACATTCAGGGAGTGGGAACGCGCCCAGCGCCGATGGATCCACGACTGGGTGCTGCCATTGGCGGGGCGCAAGATCCGCCGGGTCACCCTCGGGGACAACCTGCCCCCGCGCTGGCCCACCCCGGTGGTGGTGCCACCGAAAGGCGGGCTTCGCCGCCTCGTGAAGGACCAGGGCCTGCCTGCGGTGCTGGGCGGTCCCGGCGTGCCCTAGCTTGCCCCCACAATCAGCAGGATCCCGGCGAACACCACACCTGAGACGATCAGGGTAACCATGGTGTAGCCCAGGATGTCGCGCATCTTCAGGCCAGCGATCGCCAGCAGCGGCAGGGCCCAGAAGGGCTGGATCATATTGGTCCACTGGTCGCCGTAGGACACGGCCATGATCGCTACTGCGGGGTCTACGCCCAGCCGTTCGGCTGCGTCGAGCATGATCGGTGCCTGCACCGCGAACTGTCCGCCACCTGATGGTACGAAAAAGTTCACCAACCCTGCGGAGAGCAGGGCGAACAAACCAAACGTGGTGGGGTTGGCGATGCTCACGAACGCGTCCGAAACCACGTTGATGAGGCCCGTCGTCGTCATGATGCCCATGATTCCGGCGTAGAGAGGGAACTGGAGAAGAATTTCGCCGACGTTTGACGCAGCGTTCTTGGTCAGCGCGATCAGCTCGAAGGGGCTGCGGACCAGGAGGAATAGCAGGGCGAGGAACGTCCAATTGACGATGTCCAGGGTGGCGGTGCCGCCCTGCACATAGTGGACCACCAGGTAGGCAACCAGCGCCATGCCCAACAACGTGGTGAGGATACGGCTGGCGTCGATGCGGTCGGCGGGGGTGACGACGTCGTCGTTCAGCGCGACGTCATCGGTGTGCCGGGCGTCGACCTGCAGCTCGGAAATCCTGTCCCCGGAGCGGGGAGACACCAGTGCCAGGGCCGCGCTCACCAGGACAATCGTGGCGATGGCGGCAGTGATGTTCCACCAGGAGAAGGTGGTTTCGGTGATGGGGATGGTGGTGCCGAGCTGCTCGGCGATGAATGAACCCTCGGTCGCCGCGGTCAAGGGGCCGGACCCCGAGTAGCCCATATGCCACACCACGAAACCGGAGAACCCTGCTGCGACCAGCATCGGGAAATGCAGTGCCATGCCGCGCTCGCGGGCCTGCGCGGCAACCTCTTTGGCGAGCAGGCCGCCGACGACGAGGCCCAGCCCCCAGGTGATCAGCGACGCCGTGGCGGCAACCACGAACACGAAAACATAGGCCTGCATCGGGCTTCGGGGGATCCCGCCGAGACGGGCCAGCAGTTTCCGGACCGGCCCGGTGTGGGCCAGCGCGTGGCCGAGCAACAGGATGAGAGCCATCTGGGTCATAAAGGCGAGCAACCCTGACAGGCCGTCGCCCCACCCGTTGAGGACGTCAACCGGCCCCGCATCCGTGAAAATCAGCGCGGCGACAGCGACGACGAGGCTGAGTACGACGGCGAACACCAGCGCGCTGGGGAGGAAGCGTTCAACCACCGAGTTGATCGGACGCATCGCAGCCGACACCGCTGATGTTTTTTGTTTTGCTGGGGGACCGGAGGTCGGCATGGCTGGGTTCTCCTGTGAATAGACGTCATTGTCGGTTCGGTAGGGCTCCGATCCGGCACCAACGTTACTTCACCGGCAACCGCCGCGGGTCAATCTGTACGACAATGGTGTCCACAGCATCATCCCCACCAACTGCCGTGGAAAGGTAAGCCGTTGATCAAAGAGATCGCCGTTTTCAGTGGACAAGCAAGTGGGGGATTCGCCGAGGAGATCTGCGGGCACCTGGGTGTGCCGCTGCTCCCGTCACGGCTGCAGCGCTTCGCGAACGACTGCCTGGAAGTGCAGTTGCTGGAAAACTGCCGTGAACGGGACGTATTCATTGTGCAGCCGCTGGTCAAGCCAGTGCAGGAGAACCTGATGGAGCTGCTCATGATGATCGACGCCGCCCGCGGGGCCTCCGCGGGACGCATCACGGCCGTGATGCCACACTATTCGTACGCGCGTTCCGACAAGAAGGACGCACCGCGCATCTCCATCGGCGGCAAGCTGGTGGCGGATCTTCTCACCACCGCTGGCGCATCCCGGGTCCTCACCATGACCCTGCACGCGCCGCAGGTGCAGGCGTTCTTCGGCGTTCCCGTGGATCAGCTGCACGCCCTGCGGGAACTCGCCGCCC
Source organism: Arthrobacter sp. Bz4 (assembly GCF_003075455.1). Lineage (GTDB taxonomy): Bacteria > Actinomycetota > Actinomycetes > Actinomycetales > Micrococcaceae > Arthrobacter_D. Next base: position 59,031 of record NZ_QDAE01000002.1, on the reverse strand, counting down.
ATTTCAAGGACCTGGACCTGAGTAACGCCATCGTGGTGTCTCCTGATCTGGGCAACGCGAAGGCCGCGACCGCGTTCTCCCGACTGCTGGGCACGCCGGTCGCCGCCGGGGCCAAGGAACGGTTTGAGAATGACCAAGTCCGAATCACCTCCATCATCGGCGACGTCAGAGACAAAGACATCGTGGTGCTTGACGACGAGATCGCCAACGGCAGCACCGTTCTGGAGTTGCTGGATCACCTGGCGAAAATGGGAGCACGGAAGGCGCGGGTGGTCTGCACCCATGGCATCTTCTCCAACGGAGCCGTCGAGCGGATCGCCGAGCGCGACGACGTCATTGAGGTGCTCTGCACCGACACCGTTCCCATCGGGGAAGACAAGGCTCATCCGAAACTGAAAGTCATTTCGGTGGCCAACGCCTTCGCCGAAGCGATCCGCCGTATCCACACCGGAGAATCGGTGAGCGCCCTCTTCCAGTCAGAGGACATCAGGGTCTGACGTTGTTCGCGGTCGCGGCGGAACCCGGGGTAGCCGTCGGGGTGTTGCCGTTGTCAGGTCGTCCTCCGGCATCACTACGGTGAGGTGGCGGCCCAGGGTCGCTGCCCTAGGTGGCTGAAGCCAGACGTCGTCGGAGTTCGTCCGCCGCGCCGCTCTGCGGGTTTCCTTCCGGCAGTGGTCCACGGCCCCAGAGCCAGAGCAGCAACTCGGCGGGCCTGCCGCTGATCTGGGCATCAGCCCGGTCACTGACCTGGCGTTCAAGGGTGACGACGTCCGGGGCGATAGCCAGGGTCCAGGCTAGTCCTGCGCTCCGCAGGGTGATGGTGGCGCCGCTGGCGTCGTCGTCGGGCTTGCTCCGGACGAGCATCACGGTGAGGATTTCATCGATGCCGTCCACCGCAAGGTCGGGGTCGATTGGGTGGGGATGGCCCAGCGCGGATTCGAGGTCATAGCGGTGGATGGACGTTTCGTGGGCGAGCCTGCGGATCCAGAAGCCGACCGTCTGGTCGTCCTTGACCCAGGTGAAAGCCGGATCCGTTGGTGCGTGGGCATCGAACTGGTCCATCAGCCGCGCGTAGCACTGTTGCAGCGCGGGGATCGGCTGCATCTGGTCCAGCTCTGGTGGCGGCCAGGTCCCGGTCGGCCTGGCACCGGTCCGGATGGACTCGGACTTGTGAAGGTACACCATCGCCGTGTGGCGAATCAGGTCCTCCCCGGTCCAGCCCGGGCAGGCGGATACCGCAGAGATCAGGGCCGAGGGTGCCAACTCAACCATCCGGGAGTGGTCGCGGGCCAGCAGCGCACGGTACCGGTCGAAGGGAAGGGCGTACGGATACGGAGCTGTCATTACCCGAGTCTAGGCACAATGCCGGCGGAAGGCCGTGAGCCCGGCGGCCAGGAACCGGTGCGGGGCTCGTCCGGCCGCAAAGACTCATCGCGTGCTTGCATCCCGAATGTTACTGGCCGGTAATATAGGTTCATGCACCTTCTGTTTCGGACCCTGCTGACCCTGTTCACCTCCAGACGCCGCCCAAAGTTGAGTATCTGGGGAGAGTCTTCATTGCCGCTCCGCGTCCTGCCCACGGACATTGACATCGCAATGCATGTCAACAACGGCATGTATTTCTCCCTCATGGACCTGGGCCGGTTCGACCTGATGATCCGCAGCGGCACCTGGTCAATGATGCGGCGTAGGGGCTGGAGCCCGGTAGCCAACGGCGAGACCATCAGCTTCCGCAAATCCCTGACCCTGGGTCAGCAGTACACCATCGAGACCCGCATTGTCGGGTTCGACGAGCGTGCCATCTACTTCGAGCAGCGGATGGTCAGTGGTGGCGAAATCTACGCCAAGGCGGTCATCGCCACCCGGCTGGTCTCCAAGAACGGCCCGGTCAGCAACGAAGACATTTTCGCCGCCCTGGGGCAGCCCCCTGCCGCCCTGGTCCTGCCGGAATGGATCCACGAGTGGCGCCTGAACAACTCATTGCCCAGCACCAGGCGCCCCGCCCCGCACGTCTGGGTCCGGTAGGCCTGGTTCGAGTTTCCCGCACGCGGAAGGTGCCAGCCGGCCGCCCAGCGGGACTTATTCGGTTGAGAAATCAGTGAACTCGCCGGTCGGAGCACCGTAGGACCCGTCGACGTCGTTCACCCGTCCGGGAGCGGCGGCGGAGCCAAGCCAGGAGGCCAGTTCATGGACCGCCCGGTCGGCGCCCTCGGCCACGATCAGCACTGACCCGTCTGCCCGGTTCGAGGCGATGCCTGAGAGCCCCAGCGCCAGAGCCCGTTTGCGGGTGTAATAGCGGAACCCGACACCCTGCACGGTTCCGGTCACGGTCGCTGTGAGCCGGGTTTGCTGCTGTTCATTCATCGGTTCAGCGTAGCGAACCACCTCTCAACCCCCTAGGTTTGAGGGTATGCCTGCAACCGAAACATCCAGCACGTCCAGACCACCCGAGCCAGACCTCCTGATCCGCCTCGCCGAGGCTCACCGCGTGGGCACAGCGTTCCGGGGCTGGGACGGCCAGGAAAAGAGTGTCAGCCCGCAGACCCTGACGAAAGTGCTGAGCGCGCTCGGTGTTGCCTGCGAAACGAACGACGACGCCGTCCGGGCGCTGCACGACGCCGAAACGGCTCCCTGGCGGCGGACGCTCCCTCCCGTCGTCGTCGGCCGGGAAACGGTGGTCCAGGACGTTCCGATTATTACCCCAGCGGGAAGCCGGCCGACCATTCGCCTCTTGCTCGAAGACGGACAGCTGAGGGAACTGGAGCTGTCCGGCAGCGCCGTTGAGCAGTCAGAGATCGACGGCGTCCCCCTGGAACGCCTGCACCTCACCCTCCCGGGTGATTTGCCGCTCGGGTGGCATACCCTGCACGCGGTCCAGGCCGATGGCGCCGTCGCAGAGTGCACACTGGTTGTGACTCCACAGCGGCTGAACACCACGGCGCGGCTCAACCGAACCTGGGGGCTGATGGCCCAGCTGTACTCGGTGCGGTCCAAGGACTCGTGGGGGGTCGGGGACATCGCTGACTTGGGTCAGCTGGCAGCCTTCTCGGCGAGCAGGGGGGCGGGGTTTGTGCTGATTAACCCCTTGCATGCCGCCGAACCCGCTCCTCCTGTCGAACCCTCACCGTATCTGCCGTCTACCCGGCGCTTCTTCAACCCGCTTTATCTTCGGGTGGAGAACGTCCCCGAGTACGCGGCGTTGACTGCCGGGGCGCGGGATGCCATCGAACACGATGCTGTGACCCTGCGGCAGGCCAACAGCGACGCTGACATTCTGGACCGGGACAGCAGCTACGCCGCGAAGCTCAGCGCGCTGGAGAGCATCCACCAGGTGCCACTGAGCGACGAAAGACAACGTTCCTTCGATGAGTTTCGGGCGCAGGAAGGTGAGGGCCTGGAAAGCTTCGCCCTCTGGTGCGCGCTCGCAGAAACCCTGCCCGCGGGAGCACCCGAATGGGACGACCAGTCCTACCTCGACACCCGGCGCGTAGCCCTGGCGGACCGGATCGGGTTCTACCTCTGGCTGCAATGGCTCTGCGATGAGCAGCTTGCCGCAACGCAGCAGGGCGCGCTCGACGCCGGGATGACCATCGGTATCATCCATGACCTGGCCGTCGGCGTGCACTCCCACGGGTCCGACGCGTGGTCCCTGCGCAGCGTCCTCGCGGAAGGGATTAGCGTCGGCGCACCACCAGACATGTTCAACCAGCAGGGCCAGGACTGGAGCCAGCCGCCGTGGCATCCTGGCCGCCTGGCCGAATCCGGGTACACCGCCTATCGGGACATGCTGCGCACGGTCCTCAAACACGCCGGTGGTATCCGCGTGGACCACATCCTCGGCCTGTTTCGCCTCTGGTGGATCCCCGCCGGCGGCGGGTCCGGCGACGGCACCTACGTCTATTACGACCACGAGGCGCTCATCGGCATCCTGGCCCTCGAAGCGCAGCGGGCCGGCGCCGTCGTCATCGGCGAAGATCTCGGCGTGTTTGAGCCCGGGGTGCAGGACTACCTGGCCGAGCGCGGCATCCTGGGCACCTCGATCCTCTGGTTCGAGCACGACGACGACGGCCCGCGCCGTCCCGAAAGCTACCGCCAGGCATGCCTGACCAGCGTCACCACCCACGACCTGCCGCCGTCCGCCGGGTACCTGGCGGGCGAACACGTTGACCTGCGGGAGTCACTTGGGTTGCTGAACCGACCGGTTGAGGAAGAACGCTCGGCCGACCAGGCCGCCCAGGACTCGGTGCTGGCACTGGTCCGTGCAGTGACGGGACCAACTGCCGGAGGCGCCGCCGACACGGTGGAATCAACTGTAGAAGCGCTGCACCGGTTCATTGTGCGAACTCCTTCGGTGCTGCTCGGCGTCGCGCTGACGGATGCGGTGGGGGAGCGGCGCACCCAGAACCAACCGGGGACCAAGGACGAGTACCCCAACTGGCGGATCCCCCTCGCCGGATCTGACGGCCAGTCAGTGCTCCTCGAGGACCTGCCGGACAATGAGCGGTTTGCCGCCCTGGCGCGGGTGATGGCGGGTTGATCCGGGGGGACCGACTCATTCCGGGGCGGCGCCCCGAAGGTTCTATGCTGTAACCATGGCCCCCGCCGAATTATATTTCCCTCTCCCCTCCGCCTGGTCGCGCGCGTTGGGCTACCGAAGGATCCGTTGTGGGTGAGCTCCCGCCGGACGGCGTGCAGGGGATTGACGCCACCCTCAGTCGCGGTGCGGACAACATCCTGAGGCTGCGGTGGGCGCGAGGCATCTCAATCACTGAAGCCGACGCCCGCCTGGCAATGGATCAGGTGAACAAGCTGTGCGCTGGGGAAAGCCTCCCCATGCTCGTTGACATGGCGACAACGAAGGCCGTCAGCCGGGGAGCGCGAACGGTGTTCGGTCTGCCGTGCTCGGCCTCGCGGATTGCGCTCCTGGGCTCCTCGCAGGTGGATAAGGTCATTGCCAACTTCATTCTGGGCGTGAGCTCGCTACCGTGCCCCACAAAATTCTTCACCTCCGAACCGGCCGCGCTTGGCTGGCTGAAGGAGAGGTAAGTGGCGGAAGAGTTTGTGGACAAGCGGCTCGACGCCTTGGTGGAGGGAATTGTCCGGCTCTCCTCCGGAGACCTGTCAGCCAGGATGGAAGTTTCTCCCGCCCGGGATTCAATGGACGCCGTGATCAGCGGTGTGAATCTCCTGGCCGAGGAACTCGAAGTTCTCTATGAAGACCTGGAGCAGCGGGTCCGTGACCGGACCGCCCGCTTGCACGCGGCCCAGGTCGAGTTGGAACGAATGGCTATGTATGACAGTCTCACCGGTCTCCCGAACCGAACCTTGCTGCGCCGACGGATTGACGACGAAACGCTGGCCGCGGCCGCAGGGGTGCAACCTGCGGCATTGATTCTGCTGGATCTTGACGCGTTCAAAGCGGTGAACGATAGCCTCGGCCATTCTGCCGGCGACCAGGTGCTGATCGAAGTGGGACGTCGTCTTGAATCGACCGTCCGGGAATCCGATACTGTGGCACGGCTGGGCGGCGACGAGTTTGCGGTCTTGTTGCCGCAAACTGCCGACGAGATCGCCTGTGAAATCGCTGAGCGTATCCTTTACGCGTTGCGGCCGGCGATGATCGTTTCCGAAACCAGCATCCGCATCCTGGCGAGTATCGGTGTCCGGTGCGGTGAAGCCGGGCAGTCGGGCGAAGACATGATGCGCGACGCCGATACTGCAATGTATGTGGCGAAGAACCTTGGCCGCAGCAATGTCCAGGTGTTTCACCCAGCCATGCTGCAAGCGACGCACGAGCGTTTCACCATTCTCGAGGAGCTGCGTCAGGCCATCCCAGCAGGCCAGCTCAGAGTTCATTACCAGCCGCTGGTCTCCCTTCAGACCTCCACGATTATTGGCGCCGAGGCTCTGGTGCGCTGGCAGCACCCGGACCGTGGGCTGCTCTATCCGGACCATTTCATTGGGATAGCGGAGGAGAGTGGACTGGTCGTCGATATCGGTGAATGGATGATTAACGCGGTCGCTGCTCAGCTCGGAGACTGGGGGGATGTGTTGGATGGTCGGGACTTTGCCGTCCGAATCAACTTGTCCGCCGCTGAAAGCAGGGCCCCCGGTCTGGCTGACCTCATCGATCGGGCCCTCGCCAGGCATGCTGTTCCCACCGATCGGTTTATCGTCGAGATTACTGAGACTTCCCTGATGACTGATCCGGAGGCGAGCTCCGCCAATTTGCTCGGGCTGCGGGAGCTTGGCGTCGGTGTCGAAATCGATGACTTCGGTACCGGCTACTCGTCCATCAGCTACCTCAGGAAACTTCCCGCCCAGGCGGTGAAAATGGACAGCTCGCTGATCGAAGACATTGTCGATGATCCGAGGTTGAAGTTTGTCGCTGCCGTCCTGCAACTGATCGAAGCGGCTGGTCTCCTCTCGGTCGCGGAGGGAATTGAGACGGCTGACCAGGCCAGGCTACTGAACCGAATGGGCTGCGATTACGGTCAGGGTTACTTTTTCGGCCGGCGGCAGAGGCGGCAGTAATGGCAGGGCTAATCGGTAAAGGATTGCCCTCGCTGAGGGTTTAGTGTTGACGCGTGCCGACATTCCCGAAGAAATACCTCCTGCTGCCTGCGGTCATCAGGCTCTCCTCAGGGGTGCCCAGGGATCGTAATGTCGCCTGGGAAAACTATTGGCACCGGATTCAAAGCACAGGGTCCGACGGCGACGTGTTGTGGGACGCTGGCGGGGACCAGGAGTTCAATAGCTACCTTCCCGGCCTCAGCCGCACCCTGAACCCTGCGCTGCCGGTCATTGATATCGGCTGCGGCAACGGTGCATTCACCCGGTTGCTGGCCGCCCACTTCCCCCTGGCTGTAGGGGTGGACGTCGCCTCGAGTGCCACGTCCCGTGCGCTGACCGAATCGGCTCACCTCAGCAACGTGGACTATCGCACCGCCGACTGCACCGCTCCGGGGGCCGGCGAGCTCCTGGCAGCCGACTTTGGCCACTCGAACGTCTTCGTCCGGGGCGTCTTCCACGTCCTCGACCCGGCGGCCCGCACTGCCCTGGCCGCCACGCTCAAATCCTTGGTCGGGCCCCAGGGGCGGGTTTTTCTGGTGGAAACCAACTATCGAGGCGACGCGCTCAGCTACATTTCGCGCCTTGGCGCCTCGCCCGGCAGGATTCCCAAACCGTTGGAGCTCGCCATCGGCGGTCTGCCGAAACCCGGTCATTTCGGCCCCGCCGAACGTCAGTCAGCCTTCGACGACGAGTCCTGGGCTGTGCTCGAGGACGGTCCGGTGACCATTAACGCTGTTGCCATGCGGGCGAAGGGCGAGCCGGAGCAGATCCCGGGCTACTACGCAGCGCTCGCGCCCCGTTCCTGAGTCGACCAGGTCGTCAAAACTCATCGGTTGCCCGTTCAAACTATTATGTGATCTTCGTCTACCCTTAGTGAGGTTGAATATTGAACAATTTCACGCAGCGTCAGCGCCCGCGGTCCTGACAGTACCCACCGTTCCAGCACGAAGGAGACATTGATGAGTTGGCTTGCCCGCGAACACACCATCGCCCCGCCCGGGTTTAACCGTTGGTTGATCCCCCCCGCAGCCCTGGCGGTGCATCTCTGTATCGGCCAGGCATACGCCACCAGCGTGTACAAGAACGCCCTGGTTGAGCACTTCGATGCGAGCCTGACGCAGATCGGCGTGATCTTCTCGATCGCCATCGTGATGCTGGGCCTGTCGGCCGCAGTGATGGGCACCTGGGTAGATAAGAACGGCCCCCGCATGGCCATGTTCACCTCGGCTCTTTTCTGGACCGGTGGTTTCCTTGTCGGCTCACTCGGAATCTTCACCAACCAGCTGTGGCTCGTCTACCTGGGCTACGGCTTCATCGGTGGCATCGGTCTTGGCATCGGTTACATCTCCCCGGTTTCGACCCTGATCAAATGGTTCCCGGACAGGCCAGGGCTGGCTACCGGTATGGCCATCATGGGCTTCGGTGGCGGCGCCCTGATCGCCAGCCCCCTCTCCACCCAGCTGTTGCGGATGTATGACCCGAACTCCGACGTCGAGGGCTGGGTAGCCAGCGGCGATTCGGTGGGCATGCTCTTCCTCACCCTCGCAGCCATTTACCTCGTGTACATGATGTTCGGTGCGTTCACCATCAAGGTCCCCGCAGCTGACTGGAAGCCAGAAGGCTTCGACCCCTCAACAATCAAGACCAAAGCGCTCGTAACCTCCGATAACGTCTCGGCCAAGAACTCCATCAAGACCAAGCAGTTCTGGCTGGTCTGGATCGTGCTCTTCTGCAACGTCACGGCAGGTATCGGCATCCTTGAGCAGGCGTCCCCAATGATCCAGGACTTCTTCCGCGAGGCAGACGGCTCCACCGCGGTCACCGTTGCTGTCGCCGGTGGGTTCGTTGGGTTGTTGTCGATTGGAAACATGGCCGGTCGCTTCGTCTGGTCCTCCACCTCAGACATCATTGGTCGCAAGCGGATCTACATGATCTATTTGGGTGTTGGCGCATTGCTGTACACCACGCTGGCGCTCGCCGGCGCGGGCACCACGATCCTCTTCGTGTTCCTGGCCTTCTTCATCATTTCCTTCTACGGCGGCGGCTTCGCTACCGTTCCTGCCTACCTGCGTGACCTCTTCGGCACCTACCAGGTCGGCGCCATTCACGGCCGGTTGCTGACCGCCTGGTCAGCCGCGGGTATCGCCGGACCACTGATCGTCAACGGTTTCCTCGATGCTCAGGGCACACCAGGCGAGCTCACCGCAGCCGCCTACCAGCCGGCACTGCTCACCATGGTGGGTCTGCTGGTTATCGGTTTCATCGCCAACCTGATGATCAAGCCGGTCGACTCGAAGTTCCACGAACCAAAGGCGGCTCCCGAATCCGGGACGTCCACCAAAGAATCCGCTATGGAGGCATGAGATGAAGGTAGCAAGCACCACGTTCGTATGGGCCCTTGTGACCGTTCCCTTGGCATATGGGATCTTCCAGACCATGACCCGCGTGTCAGCACTGTTCGGCGGCTAACCACCCGCAGCTTGTAGTGCTGCACCAACGACGGCGGCCCCCACCCCTTGCAGGGTGGGGCGCCGTCGTTAACGAGCCGTCGTCGTCGGTCGACCAGCTCTCCGACCAAAGGGCCGGTGTGCCGTTTACCAGCGGGGGTGGATCGCTTCACGGAAGTGGCGGTCGTAGATATCACGGACGCCGTCGTTCAACCGGGCCCCAAGATCCCCGGTGTCCGCTGCTGCTGCGTTGGCGCGCGCCTGCTCCACGGTGCGGGCGCCGGGGATGACGGTGCTGACGCCGTCCTGCGCCACAATCCAGGCGATCGCGGCCTGGGCGGTGGTCACGCCGTCGGGAACCAAGCCCTCGAACTCCTTGACGGCCGTCAAGCCGGTATTGAAGTCAACGCCTGAGAAGGTCTCTCCGACGTCGAACGCTGAACCGCTGATGTTGTAGTTCCGGTGGTCGTTCTCGGCGAACGTCGTGTCCTTTGAATACTTGCCGGAGAGCAGCCCCGAGGCGAGCGGAACCCTCACGATGATTCCGACGCCAGCCTCCTTGGCCGCGGGCAGCACCTCGTCCAGTGGTTTGAGGCGGAAGGCGTTGAGGATGATCTGGATGGTCGCAATGTTGCCGTGTTTGAGGGCGGCCAGGGCCTCATCAGTGCGTTCGACGCTGACCCCGTAGTTGCGGATGGCGCCTTCGCTGACCAGCGTGCCGAGGGCATCGTAGACCTCGGCGTCGGAATAGACCGACGACGGCGGACAGTGCAGCTGCACCAGGTCAAGAGTGTCCACACGGAGGTTGGTGCGGGACCGGTCGATCCACTGGCGGAAGTTTGCCAGCGTGGAGTTCTCCGGCCTCTGCTCCACCCTGCGGCCCATCTTGGTGGCGACGGTGATGTCCAGGCCGGGGTTATCCGCCAGGAAGGCGCCGATGGTCTGTTCGCTGCGGCCATCGCCGTACACGTCGGCGGTGTCGAAGAAGGTGATGCCGGAATCCACGGCGGCGTGGAGGATGGCCGTGGCATCGTTGGGGTCTACGTCTCCCCAGTCGGCGCCGAGCTGCCAGGTGCCCAGCCCTACGGTCGAAACGGAGCGTGCGGTCTTACCAAGAGTTCGTTGTTCCATCCACTGACTCTAGCCAGCCGAGCGTCTGGCGCGGCAATCCCCGGATTCCGGTCCGCTGCGCTCTGGTCCGTCGGAGCGGGCAGGCGTAGCCTAGGGGCCATGATGAGAGTGGTTGTGGTCGGGGGTACTGGTCTGGTGGGACACCATCTGGTGGACGAATGCGTGAGACGAGGCCACCAAACGCGGTCGGTCAGCCGTCACCTTCCCGCCCACCACTCGCCGCGGTGGGTCGCCGGTGCCGAGCACATGGCAGCCGATGTGACCACCGGGGAGGGCCTGACGGATGCGCTGGCCGAGGCCGATGTCCTGATTGACGTCCTCGACGGACAGTTCGGAAAAGGTCAGCGGGCGCTCGACGACGGCGCTCTGAACCTGCTTACCGCAGCCCGAGAGGCAGGAATCGCGCGGGCTGTGGTGCTCTCGATTGTCAACTGTGACCTGGCGGCGTTCTCCTACTATCGGGCCAAGGTGCGCCAGGAGAAGATCTACCAGAATTCGTCGATTCCATCAGTGGTGGTCCGGGCTACCCAGTTCCACAACTTTCTGACGGTAGTGTTCGACGGCGGGCGCAAGGCCGGAGTACTTCCTGTCCTGAAGAACGCCGTGTTTCAGCCGATCGCCGTTCAGGATGTGGCAGGTGCGCTGGCCGACGCGGCAACCCATCAGCCGATACCCCAGGGGACCATCAACGTCGGCGGCCCACAAGTGCTGGAAATGGCCGAGCTGGCTCGCATCTACCGCGACGTCACAGGAGCAACCGGCCGCCAGATCACCCTGCCGCTGCCGGGTGCTCTCGGGAAGTTCTTCAGTAGCGGCGAGAATCTTGCCCGCGACTCGGCCGTCAACGGCTTGACCTTCGAGGCCTGGCTGCGCCTGCGCTCGGTCTGATGAGGCCAGACATCCCGGTCATGTCCCGACGGCGCTCGCACAGCGTACGGACCTGCACGCAAACACGCCGGGGGTACGCAGCACCAGGGCGCCCCTCCACACAGAACCGCCGGTTAGGTCCAGAGTCGCCGCTTGCAAGCGGCGACTCTGTGCCCAACCGGCGGTTCTATGGTCGCCCCCACAGGTCGCCTCGAGGGGCGCCTTCGTGCGGGCGGCGTGTTTCAGCCCGCCGAGGCCGAGGACCGCACTGTCGCGGCGACGGGTTCCTTGGCCGGGAACGACGGCGGGTTCACGCCGGCCATCTCTTCCATCACCCGGACCACCTGGCAGCTGTAGCCGAACTCGTTGTCGTACCAGACATAGAGCACCAGGTTGGTGCCGTTCGCGATGGTCGCCAGTCCATCGACAATCCCGGCCCGGCGGGAGCCGACAAAGTCGGTGGAGACGACGTCGGGCGAGTCGATGTAGTCGACCTGTTTGCGCAAATCGGAGTGCAGCGACGTTTCGCGCAGGTAGGTGTTGACCTCGTCCTTACTGGTCCCGTCGGCCAGGGTCAGGTTGAGGATTGCGATCGAGACATCGGGGGTCGGCACGCGGATGGAGCTGCCGGTCAGTTTGCCCTCGAGCTCGGGGAGCGCCTTCGCGACGGCCTTCGCCGCACCGGTCTCGGTGATGACCATGTTCAGCGCCGCTGAACGGCCACGCCGGTCACCCTGGTGGAAGTTGTCGATCAGGTTCTGGTCATTAGTGAACGAGTGCACCGTCTCCACATGCCCGTGCACCACACCGAACCGGTCATTGATGGCCTTCAACACGGGGGTGATGGCGTTGGTGGTGCAGGACGCGGCGGTGACGATCTGGTCCGTGGGCAGAATGGTGTTGTGGTTGATGCCATGCACAATGTTCTTCAGCGCACCCTTGCCCGGCGCCGTCAAAAGCACCCGGGCAATGCCCTTGCTCTGCAGGTGCTTGGACAGCCCTTCCTCGTCGCGCCAGCGTCCGGTGTTGTCGACCAGCAGGGCGTCCTTGATGCCGTAGGCGGTGTAGTCGACGGTGGACGGGTCGTTCGAGTAGATCACCTGGATGTGCACGCCGTTGGCGGTAATCGTGTTGGCTTCTTCGTCGATCCGGATGGTGCCCTCAAAGCTGCCATGCACCGAGTCGCGGCGGAGCAGGCTGGCCCGCTTCATCAGGTCGTTGTCGGCGCCCTTACGGACCACAATGGCGCGCAACCGCAGCCCGTGGCCACCGCCGGCCTTCTCGATCAGGAGCCGTGCCACCAGGCGGCCGATGCGCCCGAAACCATAGAGCACGACGTCGGTGCTGGTGCGTTCGTCGGCCCCGCGCTTGTCGACGACGTCGGCCAGCTCCGCGCGGAGGAAGTCCTCCAGGGAGGCGCCACCGCCGTCGGCCTTGAACTTCTGGGTCAGCCGGGCAATATCGATGGCCGCGGCGCCCAGATCAAGGTCCACCAGGGTGCGCAGGAGCGGCGCGGTTTCCTCGAGGAACAACTCTTCCTTGCTGATCCGGCGGGCAAACCGGTGGGCTTTGAGGATGTTCATGGCCGACTTATTGATGAGGCTGCGGCCGTGGATGCTGATCACCACGTTGTTTTCGCGGTACAGCCGCCCGATGACGGGGATCATTCCCTCCGCAAGAGCCTCTCGGCTCATCCATGTGTCAAGGCATTCCGATGGGTCGCGGTGCACTGTCAATCCCTTCCTGCCGCTGGGTTCTCCAGCGTTGTGTGCGGCCCGCCGCGGACCTGGTCGAATAGGTCTGGCGCGGCTGGCTCATGCGCGCGGCCGCCCGGACGACGGCGTCGGGGGCGGGGATGGTGCGCGGGTGATAGGTCAAGAATATCGTCCCGACACCGATTGGCGGTAAATGGTCACGGCGACGCAACGCAGCCGAAACAGCCAGCGCGCATGCTGGAGCCATGAAGCGACCCCTGTCCCATGCGGCGACGGCCGAGGGCTTCACCTTTCGGACGTACGGTCGTATTCGTCGACTTCCTGACGGAAAGAAGCGAGTGCTTTGATCAGTCGAGGCGCTGGCGTGGACTTGGGGGATGGGTGGGACAGGGCTGAGCGTAAGCCAACGAGGGCCTGGGCCAGGGGTGGGCAGTGCGGACAGTGTCTGAGGTGCGCTTCGATATGCCGCTGAGTTTCGTCGGCGAGGGTCCCCTCAAGGTAAGGGGCTAGGGAGTCCCGGGCCTGCCGGCAGTCGGCGGTTTGTCGTTCGATCGTCCCGCTGGTCTTTGCCAGGATTTGGACCATGCGTAATCGCGCCCGCTGCAGGCGTTTATGTGCGGCTGCTTCAGAAAAGCCTCCTAGATCGGCGATCTCAGCTGCGCTCCAATCCAGACTGTCATGCAGAACGAGCATCATCCTGTCCTGTACGGGGAGTTGCGCCAGTCCGGCGCGGAGATGTTGTTCGTCCTCTGCCTGTTCAATCACGGCGAGCGGATCTGGGACCGTCATTGCCCGAAGATCCTCATTGGCTGGCACAGTCAGGGGTGCGTTCCGCCCCGCAAGGTCTTTACTACGGTTGATCAGGATGCGGTGCAGCCACGTGGCCAACGAGGCGTCGCCGCGGTACGTGCCCTGGGCACGCCACGCCCGTTCGAGAGTGTCCTGAACCAGGTCGTCGGCGTCGATGCCTTTCGGCGCAGTCCGTTGCGCCAATCGTCGAAGTCGCGGCATTTCGGCGCTAAGCGCGGTAAGAAATTCTTCGGATGACAGCATTGCCGCACGCTCCTACGTCCAGTTCCGCTCGGTGAACCGTCTAACAGAGTATCCGCGAAGGACAGAGGAAAGGAAAGACGATGGAATTCGTGAAGTTTATGCGCAGCAGCAGCGGTCGGATCCTGCGCATCACGGCTGGAGTGGTACTGGCCCTGGTGGGTGTTTTTGCCGTGGAGGGTGCCGGCGGGATAGCCCTGGTGCTGGTCGGTTTCGTAATGATCGCGGCTGGGGTGGTCAACTTTTGCCTGCTCGGACCGCTGTTCCACACCGATGTGTGGGGCAATCCAAAGCGGACATCTGAGCGCGCATAATGTCCGCGGCTTGCGCCAAGATAGCTGGCTGAATCAGCGAAGTGACGGGCCGGAGCAGGGTGCTGACGCCAACCACCCGAGCGGCGGCCCGGATCTGTGCCCCGTTGAGACCACCTGATTTGACTAGGTTCGGTCCTGCACCGATGAGCGCCAGTTCCAGATGCGCAATACTGACTCAATGAATCAGACCAACTCGGTAACCCTGCGCTTCCTCGCTGCTCCCACCGACCTAGGACACAGTGGTTCCGTCGACGCCGGGACGGTGCTGGAATGGGTGGATAAGGCAGCCTACGCTGCCGCCGTCGGGTGGGCGAAAAGTTACTGCGTCACCGCGTACGTCGGCAATATCCACTTCGCTGATCCGGTGAATGTGGGCGACATGGTGGAGGTCGAGGCAACCATTGTGTACACCGGGCGGTCGTCGCTGCACATCCAGACCGTGGTGTCCTCCGGTGACGTCAAAGGCGGCGACGCGTCAATGCGCAGCCAATGCCTGGTGATTTTCGTAGCGGTCGGACCGGATGGCAAGCCTGTTCCAGTACCACCGTTCGAACCGTCAACCCCCGAAGAGGTCAGCCGCCGGGACGCGGCGAAGGCCCGGATCGCTGTGCGCGAGGAAATTGTCGAGGCAATGCGCGGACAGGTCTACACCGACGAAGGGACCGCCGAAAAAGTTACCCTGCGGTTCCTCGCGGCGCCGACCGACGTGAACTGGGGTGGCAAAGTGCACGGCGGCACGGTGATGGATTGGATCGATGAGGCCGCCTACGTCTGTTCGGCCCGGTACTGCGGCCAGGACACCGTGGCGGTGTTCTCCGGTGGGGTGCGGTTCTATCGGCCGCTGCTGATCGGGGACGTGGTGGAGGTGGAAGCCCGCCTGGTCTATACGGGCAACAAGGGAATGCACATCGCCGTCCACGTCAGGTCCGGAAAACCGACCGACGAGGACATGAATCTGACCACCTACTGCCTCACCGTGATGGTGGCCAGGGATGCGAACGGCACAGCTGTCGCCGTCCCGGGGTGGATACCCCGGTCCGAAGAGGACCGCCGACTTGAGGCGCATGCGCGGGAGCTGCTGGAAATCCGGGGGCGCGCGCCGGGGAACCGGCTGCCCAACCACCTGACCCGTTAGGGGCAGGGCTTCCAGGTCTTCCCACCGGGGGCGTAACACCGGGGACCGGTATAACCCGGGAAGGGCTCCTGCGCCGGCGGTGGAGGCTGCACGACCGGAGGGGCGGGTTGCGGAGCTGGCGGAACGTAGGGCGCGGGAAGGTTTCGGACGCGCTCCCGTTCGGCTTCGGCGAGCCTTTCAGCTTCCAAAGCGGCAGCCTCGGCTGCCAGACGATCCGCTTCGGCCCGCTCGGCCGCCTCTTTTCGTTCCTGCTCAGCCACTGCTGCAGCTGCTGCCCGTTCTTTCTGCTCCGCCGCCACACGGGCTGCCTCCGCCTTCTTCGCTGCAGCGTCTGCCCTGGCCTGTGCTTCCTCAGACTTAAGCGTCTCGGCCTCCGCTTCAATTGAGGCAAGCCTCGATTCCCCGGAATCGATCGTTGCCGACAGCCCGGACAGGAGAGAAACTCCGGCGGCCGTCGAATGCGCGAGCCAGCGAACTGATTGTTCACCCGCTTTCAGAGCGCTATGCAGGGCCTTGGCTGCGACCAGGGCCGCAGCCAGGCTCCCGACCGTCGCCGCGGCTGCCGCGGCTGTTGCCCCGGCGGGCTGCTCCATGGCCTCGGTGACGGCCGCCGCAGCCTGCTCAATTTCGGCCGGGACAGTGCACTCCGCCGAAGGATCATAAAGACCCGTTTCGTTGGCGGTGGCCTCAGCCTGAGCGTCCCGAACGACGTCGAAATACTTGCTGTTCGGTTCGAAGAGGACTGCTATGCCCAGCCCCTGACGGGCAATCTCCGCATTGACCAATGTGCCGTCCTCTAAGGCGACGGCAGCTAGCACACGGTCGTATTGGTCGGTCCTTTCGACGTCGAAGTCCAGGCCCACCGTGGTGCCAGGTGGCAACATGCTCTCCAGGAAGGCCGTCGCTTCAGGGCCGAGACACTCTATCGCCTTATCTGGGTGCTTTGTCTCAGGGGTGTCTACGTTGAGGAGCCGGACCCTCTGGTCTTCACCTTCGAAGTTGATGACCAATGTGTCACCGTCGATGACCCGGACCACCTCGCCGGTTTGGGCGTCTGCGCTCGCGGTACCGCACCCCGCCACTCCTGCAACGACAGACACCGCCAGGATGACTGCTGTTGAATAACGACGACGCTTCCGAGCGAAAAATCCCGACGACGGGCTGGTTTCCTGCATTGATTCCCCAAATTACTAAGACCGTTACCACCTATGACCAACTGATCATACGGTCACCCGGCGACGAATTCGGCGGACAGGGAAGGACGCAGCTGCGGATTGGGCGCCCGATCTGTTGGTCCATCGCCAAGCTCTAACGCAGGAAACGAATCGGCCGATAGTCATACCCGACATCGACGCCACAGACAGGACCCAGTAATGCCGCACGACCAAGTACCGGGGTCAGTCCAACCCGCAGTGAAACCCATGCTTCCACCCCCGGATGCACCTCCAGGGGTGTCGAAGTCCGGGCCCAACCGATCGCCGGCACCGGACCGGAAACCGCTTGTCTTCGGTCTCACTGGATTGGTGATTGGCATGGCAATCGGCTCGGTCCTGTCCTACGGCGTTCTGTCGCTGCCTTCCAGCCCAAGCGCCGAACCCGCCGAGACCTTTGCTTCAAGCCCGATCGACGATGCGGTGTCAGCGTGCGGAGTCGATGGAACTGAAGGCGTGCAAGTCGGAGATGAGGGACGGAGTATCTCGATAAGTACCGAAGGCGCTGAGTCTTCGGGGGCACCCTATGCTGCGCTCGTTTGTGTCCTGGATGAACTTGAAGTTTCGGACAGCATCGTGTCTCGGATGGACAGCACCCGCGCACTCGACGGCAATCTATCTGGGGAGTGGGGCGACTTTTCGGCGTCCTGGGGGTACCACCCCGACAGCGGCATGAATGTCGTCATTGAAATAGCTGACCAACGCTAACTTGGGAGAATCACAGTCAATGTCCATCAGCGAAGCGAAGCGGACGAAGAGTCCTCTGAATCTATCTCGCCGCACCACACGGATTGCCGCGGGAGTATTGGGTGTAGGTCTCTTTGGGGGAGGGATCGCACTAGGCACGGTCCTGCCCGACCCAAAATCGAGTGACGATTACCTTTCTCTGGCGCTGCAGTCCGAAGAGTTGGAAGCTGAACGGGACTCGTTGCAGTCGCGGTATTCGGACATGAAGACCGGGTTCGAGAAGTTGTCTAGTGAAGTAGAGGGCAACGACGCAGAGTTGCAGGAAGCCTTGACGGCAGTTGAGCAGCGCGAGGCCGAAGTTGAGACCCTGCGGGGCGAGGTGGAAGTTGCAGCTGACGCGGTTAAGGCGCGGGAAGACGCTGTGTCCGGCGCGGAGGAAGAAAAGGCGGCAAACACGATTGCGGAAGGTACGTGGACGGTCGGCGTTGACGTGGAGCCGGGTGCCTATCGAACAACCGAGAACGTTGGCTCGAAGTGCTACTGGGGTATTTACACCTCGGGGACCAACGGCGATGACATTCAGGCAAATGATATTCCTGGAGGCGGGAGACCGACTGTAACCCTGTCGGAGGGGCAAGATTTCGAAACGGCGCGGTGTGGGTCGTGGGAACGGCAATAGCGGCGGTCACTCCTGGAATCCTCTTCGGGTGGTGAAGCGCGGCCTTTTGTCCTGATTCCTATGCCATCATCAGGTGATGGCGTTTCCTATCCCATTCCCGCAAGAGCTCCGCAGCGAATATCTCTTGCTCCGATGCCTGACAGAAGAAGACTGGCAGTTGGAATACGACTTGAGCCGGGTTTCAGATGTTCCCCAGTGGACCTACTATCCGCTGAATCTCGAGGAACAAGCTGCCCGCAGCCGGATAGTCCGAACCCAGGAACGTCACAGGAGTCAGCTTGCTGCCCGGTATGCGATAGTAATCGATGGCTCGGCGGTGGGGACGGTTGGGATGGGATGGTGCGATGGCGGCGAACCGGAAGTCTTCTATGCCCTGAAGCCCGTCGCCCGAGGCTGTGGGACAGCGACCGAATCTGTTCAACTCGTGGCAACTTGGCTTTTCGACAATGGCTTTCCAACGGTGGCTTTGGAAATTGTCTCAGGCAACACCGCAAGTGAAAGAGTCGCCGAGCGTGCGGGATTTCGGCAGACGGCCTCTTACCGGGGATCTCAGGGAGGAGTCTCAGTGCAGGTCAACCGATGGCTTCGGCACAAGGGGGCCACGTGCGGCCTTTAGCGACCGACCGTTTGCTGCTCCGAATGTGGGAGCCAACCGACGCTGAATTTGTTTACGACCTTTACTCCCGTTGGGAGGTCCAACGCTTTATCGGGTTGGTTCCACGGGTAATGGAGGGCCGATCCGAGGCTGACAGGCTGATCGAGAAATGCCGGGGCTTCCACCATCCTGTCCAGGGGTTTTGGGCGGTGGAGCGAGTAAAGGATTCCCAATTGGTTGGGACCATCCTGTTGAAGGGGATTCCTGCATCGGGTGAGGCGCCGCTCCAACTATCAGGTGACACGGAAATTGGGTGGCATTTCCATCCGGATTATTGGGGGAAGGGATACGCAACCGAAGCAGCGTCAGCTGTGCTGGCACATGGTTTCAGCGCAGGCCTGGACCGGGTGATCGCAGTAACCTCGGCTGCGAACACAGCATCTCAAAGCGTGTGTAGGCGTATCGGGATGAAGCATCAGGGGGCAACGAAAGACTATTACAACGCAATGTGTGAGTTGTACCTGGCAGAGGCTGCCAGCTGGCTAGCCTAGGGCCGAGTCCGCATATTCTGGCGGCCACACGACACCGAAACGCTCGAACACGATCTCTTCGCTTTCCGACCAGCGCCGACCCTGGGCTGCTGCTACCCGGGTCCAGTACCGGCGGTGTTCACGCCGCCAACTCTCCAGGCTTAGATCGTCCTCGCCTTCGTCGATGGCGAACGCGGCATCTGCACTGGCGAAATCACCGATGCGGAGTTCCAGGCTGCGAATGATGATGCGAGGAGTTCCATCTCCAGCGCAGGCAATCCAATGGGATCCGATGCGGGGCACCTGATCACCTCGAGAGATGAAATCACGAACCAGCTCCGCCGTCGCCCGCTTCCGTCCGCTGAGGACGAGGGCTAGCAGCTCATCCGCTAGTCGACGGGTGTCACCGAAGTGTTCGACAGTGTATTCGGGCGACGCTGCTACTGCCTCGGGATGAGCGGCGGAATAGTCCTGCCACATCCGAATGCCTGCATGCGTGTCGATGGGGTCAACAGATTGAGATTCCACCACCCCATGGTGTCAGAAGTCGCGCCGCAGGCCGACGAGTGTGAGGCGCCGCGTGGCTTAAGTATCCGGCCGGATGGCGGCTTGTCTGTAACACTGGGCCCATGACACAGGAACCAATGGGGTGGCAAGAAGTCCGAACTGCAGGATCGCTTATCCGGGTCAGCCTGTCTGAACCGGTCGCGGTTGTCCGCCGAAGTGGCGAACCAGACCTGATAGTCACCTGGCCCGACCTCCCGGTCTGACGGGTGTCAATCAGGAGCGTGCCGCAGCCAGCACTCCCAGCGTCGCCACCCCGGCCATGGCCAGTGCCATTGCCGGATACCCTCCGAGGAGCCCTGCAAGGAGAGGTCCAGCCGCAGGAGCCAGGGCACCGACGGCTGTCACCGGCGCCACAAATACGCCCTGCACCGCCCCGAAGTTCGACGTGCCCCACCGGTCCGCGACGGCTGTCGCTTGCAGCAGGGTGATACACCCGCGGACCGCGCCGGTCAGGACTGTAACCCCGATGAGGACGAACGCCGGACCGGGCAGCAACCCCAGCAACCAGAGGCAGGTAGCCCCCGCCGCCAACAGGAGCACAGCCCGCCGCACCGGGTTGGACCGGCCAGGCAGCACAGCAAAGAACAACCGGCCGATCACCTGGCCCACGCCGATCAGGCTGAAGGCGAGTACCGCGGTCCGGTAATCAAAACCCAGCTCCAGCAGTAGGGGAATCAGGTTGAAGGTCACCGCGAATAGGGCGAGGGTCGCCGCGGCAACCGCCACCTGCAGCATGATGAACCGGCGGCTGCGGGTTGTCGTACGGACGTTTTTCGTGACCGCCTGCCGTGATTGCGCCGGTGACGGAACCGTCCAGTGGGCATTCAGGAAAAACCAGTGGAGCGGGAGGGTGACCACCGCCAGGACACCCGCGAGCGCTAGATAGGCGGACCGCCAGCCGATGCTCTCGATCAGCAGTGCCGTAAGGGGGGCATAGATGGGGGACGCGAACCCGGCGACGAGTGTCAGGGTGGTCAAGGCTTTCACTCGGGCCGGTCCATACCAGCGGGTCAAAACCACGAACGCCGGCTGATAGAACACCGCAGCCTGGGCCAGACCTGCCACCAGCCAAGCGGCGACAAACACCGGCAGATTAGGGGCTGCCGCTACCAGCAGCAACGCCGCGACGCCGATCAGACTGCCGGTCACCATCAGGCGCCGCGGCCCCGTCTGGTCCAGCAACCGACCCACCCAGATCCCCACCACCGCTGAAACGATCAGACCGGCGGAGAAGGCGGCGGTGATCGCCGCAGCACTCCACCCGGTGTCCCGAGCGATGGGTACCACTGCCACGGGCAATGAATAGTACAACAGCCCCCAACTCGTGGTCTGAGCGATACACATTGCGGCAAGCCCACCCCGGGGGCGGTTTTCTGTCTCCTGCGTCACCGGGCTACCCGCCGCGCTCGTCGGCCACTGGTTCGATCAGGTCCGCCCAGAGAGAGGTGCCGCTGCCATCGGGTGCCTCCCGCAGCAGGAGCCTTCCGGTGGATTCAAGGTGGCGGCGCATCGCGGAACCTGCGGCCACGGGGTCGCCGTCGTCGATGGCGTCCAGAATGGGCCGGTGCTCCCGGTAGACATCCTCCAGGGAACGGGATTTCTTGATCGTGGAAGCGCCAACCAGCCGGGTGGCGTCGCGCAGGTTCTCGATAATCCGGGCGGCGTGGGCATTGCCGGCGAGATCCAGCAGCAACCCATGCAGCCGCTGATCATGCAGCATGAACGCGGATTCGTCGCCCGCGAGGACAGCCGCCTGCATTGCCGAGTGTTCGTCATGCAACGCGGAGCGGTCGGCGTCGGTGGCCCGGACCGCCGCCCGCTCCGCTGCGGGGACCTCCAGGGCAAGCCGGACGGCGATGATCTCGGTCAGCTCCCGCGCTCCCGGCAGCACCACGCGGAAACCACGGTTGCGTTCGAAGGCCACCATCCCGGTTTCCGCCAACCGGAGCAGCGCATCGCGGACCGGGCTGCGGGAGACGCCCAACTCATCCGCCAACCGGTAGACGGAATACAGCTCACCGGGGACGAAGCTGCCGTTCCGGATCCCCTCCCGCACGGCCTCAATGGTCCGCTCGGTCAGGGACGGCGGCCGGGCGGCGGGGACGTGGGCGTCGTCGACGGCGGGTGACATGACTCCAAGAGTAGTGCGAGTTGCAGGGGGTGGTCAGTTCACGGATTAGGCAGCGTCAGACCGGCTGTGCCAGCCCGCTCCTGACACACGTCGCCACGCGCGCCCGACACGGGCGGAGGCACGGGCCGGCGTCCGGCCGCGACCCACTCAGCAGGCGGGCGACGGCGTCGTCGTACCGCGATAGCGCGATCTCAGCGATCGCGGGGCTCGGGAGCAGGGGAGCGCTGACGACGTCGGCCCCGGCCTTCGCGAGCTGGTCATGGAAGAACCCGGGCGCGAGGAGGTAGGACGCCAGCGCAACCGGCGAAGAGGGGGTGCCTTCGCGGCAGGCCGCGACGGCGTCAGGCACGGAGGGCGAGGCTTTCGCGCCGAACCCGGGGCGCACCGGGCCGGTCCTGAGTTCCGCGAGGCTCGCCTGAACTTCGGCGACGTCCTCGGCAGCGCAGGCATCGGAGGAGCCTGCTGCGGACAGGACGACGTCGTCGCCCTCGGCCACACCGGCTTCCACCAATCGCTGCTGCAGCACCCGCGCCAGGCGTGGATCCGGGCCGAGCGGAAGCGCCGATACGGTCCCCGGTCGGCTCGCCGCCGCCCGGGCAATGTCCACCTTCACGTGATAGCCGACCGACAGCAGCAACGGCACGATCACGGCGGGACGGTTCGGTGGAAGCGCGGCGACTACGTCCACCAGATCGGGATCCTGCACGTCGACGTAGGCCTCAAGAACGTCAAGCTCAGGACGCAGTGCAGAGATCTCGGCCCGGACCGCGTTGATCTCGCGGCGCCCCTGGGCGTTGTCCGTGCCGTGCGCGCAGGCGATGAGGACCGGTGCGCCCACGTCCGTCAGATGCGAAGTCATGCCAGCCATTGAAGCACTGATTGAACTCTTACCGCCCGCTCAGGCGCGAAACCCGACCTCGATGAAGAGTTCCACCACCCCATCGACGCACCGCACCGGATACGTCCTGAGCCCCTGGCCGCCGGAGATCGAGGCACCGGTGGCCAGGTCGTACACCTCCTTGTGAAGAGGCGAGGCGACCGTCGGTGCGGCACCGCGAGACCCTATGATGCCGCGGGCCATCACGGCTGCGCCAGTTCGTGGATCGATATTTCCGACGGCGTGGAGCCGGTCACCAGGCAGCCGGAACAGGGCAACCTGGACCGTTCCGACCAGCGCCGCCTCCCCCCAGCATTCCTCAAGGTCGTCGAGACGGCAGACCTGTTCCCAGGCCAGCTCGACGGCGGCCTCCGAGATGGCGGGACGGTGCAGGATGAGCTCGGTCATGACGTTCTCCTCGATCGCGGATGGTGCACTGGGGACAACGCTAGGCTGCGGACATGTCGCCCACGTCCCGGGTTCGTTGCGCCCGCGTAACGACCACCTCACAGGTCAGCGGCCGCTCCGTGAGTCGATTGTTAACGTTGCGATACATTCACGACACATAAGCGACACTCCCCCCTCATACTGTGGAGCGAAAGACGGGACCGCCTGGTCCTGACGGGAGGCACCACATGAGCGAGACCCGATCATCCCGGCCCGCTGAGGATGCCACCACACCGCAGGAGCGGCGCGTTGTCGTCATCGGCGGTGGGCCAGCGGCGCACCGCTTCGTCGAAGCGCTCTGGCGACGTGGCACTGACGGCCTGCACCTCACTGTCCTGACGGAGGAGGCCCATGCTCCGTATGACCGGGTGGCGCTGAGCCGGCGACTGATCGACGACGTCGACCTCAGCCTCGGCGAGTCCATCATGTGGCGTGAACCCGCCATCGACCTCGTCACCGGCGAGCGCGCCATCCACCTGGACCTTGACGCCCAAAGCGTGATGAGTGCCTCCGGCACGCGCTACCCCTACGACGACGTTGTCCTCGCCACCGGATCGGAAGCCGTCCGGCTGCCTCTGCCGGGCGGCGAGCACGCAGCGGTGTACCGCACGGTCGATGACATGCACTGGCTCCGCTCGGAGACGGCACGGCTCGCCGCCGATCTCGGGAGGGCGCCGCGCGCCGTCGTCATTGGCGGCGGCCTTCTCGGCCTTGAAGCTGCGGGAGGCCTTCAGCAACTCGGCGCTGAGTCGACCGTCGTCAACAGGGCGGGGTGGCTGATGAACGCGCAACTCGATCAGGGCGGGGGCCAGGCGCTCGGTCGCCTCATCGCGGGAAAGGGGTTGGGGATCAACTGCGGTGGCGCGCCGACCGGCATCACCACCGACGACGGCCG
The DNA here is from genome assembly GCF_003075455.1 of Arthrobacter sp. Bz4. GTDB lineage: Bacteria > Actinomycetota > Actinomycetes > Actinomycetales > Micrococcaceae > Arthrobacter_D. Next base: position 35,180 of record NZ_QDAE01000002.1, on the reverse strand, counting down.
CGTCACCGGCGTGACCCTGAGCGACGGCACCGCCCTCCCCGCCGATCTCGTGGTTTTCTCGGTCGGCATCCGGCCCCGTGATGAGCTTGCTCGGGAGGCCGGCCTCGACGTGGCACCCCGCGGCGGAATCGTCATCAGCGACGCCTGCAAGACGGCCCGGCCTGGAGTCTGGGCGATCGGTGAGGTGGCGAGCTACGAGGGGGTCAGCATGGGGCTGGTCGCGCCAGCGAACGCGATGGCCGAGGTCTGCGCGGACGGCATCCTGGGCGGGCTGTCCACCTTCCCCGGTTTCGACACCGCCACCAAGCTGAAGCTCTCCGGCGTCGAGGTCGCGAGTTTCGGGGACGCGCTCGCGGAGTCGGAAGGCAGCCTCGAAATTGTTTACGCCGACCCCGCCCGGGGTCTCTACCAGAAGCTCGTGGTCACCGACGATGCCCGGACCCTGCTCGGCGGCATCTTTGTAGGGGACGCGGCACCCTACTCGGCGCTTCGGCCGCTGCTTGGCCGCGAACTCCCCGCCGAGCCGGGCGCCTATCTTTCCTCGGCCGGCACGGGCGACGCCCCACCGTCGGAGCTGCCCGACGACGTCGTCCTCTGCTCCTGCAACAACATCACCGCAGGGACGTGCCGCTCAGCGGTGCACGGTCTGGACGCCAACGGTGAGGCGACCGACCCAGCGCTGGACATGCCCTCACTCAAAGCGTGTTCCCGTGCAGGAACCCAGTGCGGATCCTGCGTGCCAATGCTCAAAAAGCTGCTCGACGCCGAGCTCACCAAGGCGGGCCGTACCGTTTCGAAGGGCATCTGCGAACATTTCGCGATGTCGCGGCCCGAGCTGTTCGAAGCCATCCAGGCTCTTGATCTGGCGTCTTTCCAGGACATCATCCTCCGCTTTGGGGCGACCGACGAGGCGAAAACCGGGCACGGCTGCGACATCTGCAAACCGGCCATCGGTTCCATCCTCGCCACACAGCGCGGGGAGTACGTGCTCGACGGCGGCCGCGGCACCCTGCAGGATACCAACGACCGTGCACTCGCCAACATGCAGCGTAACGGCACCTACTCGGTGGTGCCGCGGATTCCCGGCGGAGAAATCACGCCGCAGAAGCTCGCCGTCATCGCGCAGGTCGCCGAGCAGTTCGGTCTGTACGTCAAGCTCACCGGCGCCCTGCGGATCGACCTGTTTGGGGCCCGGCTGGAGCAGCTACCGGAGATCTGGAAGATTCTCGTGGAGGCGGGGTTCGAGTCCGGGCAGGCCTACGGCAAGGCCCTGCGGAACGTGAAGTCCTGCGTCGGGTCCACCTGGTGCCGGTTCGGGGTGCAGGACTCGGTGGCCATGGCGATCAACCTCGAACTCCGGTACCGCGGGCTACGCGCGCCGCACAAGTTCAAGATGGGGGTCTCCGGGTGCGCCCGCGAGTGCGCCGAAGCCCGCGGCAAGGACGTGGGTGTCATTGCGACCGACCAGGGGTGGAACCTCTACGTCGGCGGCAACGGCGGCTTCCAGCCCGCCCACGCCCAATTGCTCGCCCAGGACCTTGACGACGCAACGTTGATCCAGTACATCGACCGTTACCTCATGTACTATATTCGCACCGCGGACCGCATGCAGCGGACTGCCCGCTGGATGGACGATCTCGACGGCGGTCTCGAGCACGTGCGCGACGTCGTCATCAACGATTCCCTCGGCATCGCCGCCGACCTCGAAACCGCGATGGCCCGCCATGTGGAGCACTACGAAGACGAGTGGGCGGCGACGCTTAACAACCCTGACCGGCTCCGGCGTTTCAGGTCCTTCGTCAACGCGCCGGACGCCGCAGACCAGTCGATCGTCCTCGTCGAGGAGCGCGGCCAGCGGCGCCCGGCCACCCCGGCAGAGATTGAGGCCGGCGCAGGACGCGTCAGCCTCGGGGCGGAGATCCCCGTCCGCGCCGCAGCAGAAACCGTGGAGGGCTGAGCCGTGCATCTCGATATTGATCTGTCTGGACGCCGCGTGGTGGTCATCGGAAGTGAGCGGGCCGCCCGCCGGGCCCTCGCGCGGTACCGGTCCGCGGGTGCCGTCGTCGAGCGGTATCCCAATCCTGGCGACTGCACAGCACCCGTGCTCGAGGGTGTTGCACTCGTCGTTGTCGTGGAGGGGGCGCCCGCAGCCGCGGCGCCCACCGCTGGCCCGAACCCGTGCGGCGATGCACTCCGGGTGCGGTGCCGCAGCGCTGGCGCGCTCCTCACCCGGGAGGCAGCACCGTCGGATACCGGCCATGTGACTTTGATCGGTGGTGGACCCGGCGCGTTGGGGCTGCTGACGCTCGACGCCGCGGCAGCTCCGGGAGGCCGACGTGGTGCTGTACGACCGGCTGGCTCCCGCCGAGGCCCTCGCCGAGTTTGCTCCGGCCGCGGAACTGCTCGACGTCGGGAAACTGCCAGGCCATCACCGGGTGCCGCAGACCGAGATCAACGACCTCCTCGTCAGTCGTGCCCGTGCGGGACGGCACGTGGTCCGGTTAAAGGGCGGCGACCCTTTCGTGTTTGGGCGCGGCAGCGAAGAGCTGGCGGCCTGCCTTGAGGCGCAGATCCTCTGCCGGGTGGTCCCCGGCGTGAGCTCGGCGATTTCGGTGCCCGCCGCCGCGGGCATCCCGGTCACACATCGCGGGGTCAGCCACCTGTTCACTGTGGTGTCCGGGCACGCTCCCTTGACTGATGAGGAACATGAGCATCTCGCGGGGCTGGGCGGCACGATTGTGGTCCTCATGGGGGTCTCGACGCTTCCGCAGCTGGTGGCCGGACTCGACCGGGCCGGAATGCGGCAGGACATGCCGGTAGCCGTCGTCGAACGCGGGTATAGCCCATCCCAGCGGACGACGGCGGGTACCCTCTCAACGATCGTCACGGCCGCTGGCGTCAGCCGGTGCCAGTCACCCGCAGTCCTTGTGATCGGTGAGGTGGTGCGTGTCGGACTCGAACTGCAGGGCGGCGCCGCGCACCTGGCGCACCTGACCGAATCCCTGGCATCGTGACCGGGGCGATCCGCATGGATGGAGCCAGCAAACAACTCGCGGGCTTCCGCATCGGGGTGACCTCCGACCGCCGCTCGGGTGACCTCATCGATGCCCTCGAACGACGCGGCGCTACGGTGTTCCATGCCCCGGCGCTGAAGATCGCTCCGATCGCTGAGGATTTGGCGTTACTGACGGACACCGCAGCCATGGTGGCCGCGCGCCCTGACCTGTTCATCATCACAACCGCCTACGGGATGCGCCGCTGGTTCGAGGCCGCGGACGCCGCCGGGCTGGGCGACGACCTCCTTGAGGTGCTGGGGGATGGCCGTATCTACGTCCGCGGGCCCAAAGCCAGGGGAGCGGTGCGCGCAGCGGGGCTGGATGACGAGGGCATCAGTTCCGATGAGACCACGGCGACCCTCGTCGACCAGTTGCTGGAGCAGGATCTCTCGGGACTGACCATTGGCGTTCAACTGCACGCGTATGCCGACGCCCATCAGCTGGACCGGCTGCAGGCCGCCGGCGCTACCCTGCTGACGGTCACGCCCTATCGCTGGGTTAAACCCGAGGGCTCCGAACGGTTGCCCCGCCTGATTGAGGCCATCTGCACCGGCCAGCTGGATTGTGTAACCTTCACCAGCGCGCCGGCCGTTGACGCCTTGTTCAGCACGGCCGCGGAGCAGGGCCTTCAGGCGGAACTGGTGCAGCGATTTCGCACCACCGTCCTGACTGCCGCCGTGGGACCGGTCACCGCGCAGCCGCTGATCGAGGCGGGAATTGAGCCGCTCGTGCCGGAACGCTTCCGGATGGGTGCACTGATCCGCCTGGTCTGCGACCACCTTTCGGAAAATTACGTGGAACAGCTGAGCACCTCGTCCGGGTGCGTCGAGGTGCGGGGCCGGGCCGTCCGGGTGGATGAGGTGGAGGTGGACCTCGCCCCGGCGCAACTCGTCCTCTTCAAGGCCCTCGTTTCCGCGCGAGGTGCTGTCCTCGGCCGTGACGCCCTGGTGGAACTCCTGGCCCGAACCGGCGCCAGCCACGCACTGGACATGAATGTGAACCGCCTGCGGAAATCCCTGCCCGATCCTGCCCTGATCGAAACAGTGGTCAAACGCGGGTACCGGTTACACATCTAGACCGCCACGGCGAAGTGCTGCTCGATCACGGCCTTGATGTCTTCGTGGCATCCGCCGCATCCCGTTCCCGCCCTGGTGCTGGCCGAGACATCGGGGACAGACGTGCAGCCGTTCACCACTGAATCCGCCACCGCGCCCCGGGTGACGCCCGCACAACGGCAGAGTGTCGCGTCGGGTCCGGAAGGAATCGCCGCCACAACTCCCTCGGCGCTGTCGAGCCGCAGCAGGCTGGAGCGGTCGGCCGGGAGCTCACTACCGCGTTCAAAAAGCAGGACCAGTTCCGCGCCGGTTCGTGGCATCCCCACGCAGACCAGACCCGTCAGGACACCGTCGCGGGTAACTATTTTCACGTAGCGTCCGTGCCCCGGGTCTGCCCAGACGGCCACGGCCAGCCCCGGCTGAACGGCCCAGGGATCCGCGTCCGTCTCGCCCGCCGTCACGGCGTCCACGCCGCGGGCCTTCAACACCAGGACGGCGTCGCGTCGCTCGGGAAGCCCGACAACGGAGGCTGGAACACCAGCGAATTCAGCAGCCCACGCCATGCCGAGGTAGTCCGCCTGCTGCCAGCCGGGACCGATCAACCCCTGTGGGGCGGTGTCCTCCGTGCAGGCGGGGCAGGAACTGTCCCGGCAGCGCACCTCGGCGCAATCCCCGATCGCCCAGATACCCTCCGCATTGACCGCGCGCAACGTGTGATCGACCAGCACGCCATCGGCGACGTCGAGGCCACACTCCTCGGCGAGTTCGGTCCGCGGCCGCACACCACACGCGAGGACCAGTCTGCCACCGTCGATCCTCGTCCCGTCCGCGAGGTCCAGGCCAGCGAATCGGCCGTCCGCGAGGTGTACCCCGGTCGAGGTGCCGGCGACGACGGCGATGCCTGCGTTACGCAGCGCCGCCGCGAGAACCAAAGCCCCTTCACCCAGAAGCCGTTCCATCGGGGAGCGGCCATGATGCACGAGGGTGACCCGGCCGCCCTCCTCGGCGGCGGCAATCGCCGCCTCGATGCCGAGGATACCGCCGCCCAGCACCACGATGCGTTCCCGGGAGGCCAGAGCGGTTGCCACGGCGCGGGCATCGTCGAGGTCGCGCAGGAAACCGACCCCTGCGGGTAACGCCTGTGATCCGCCGTCGTCCATGCCCTCGAGGCACGGCAGGATGGGCCGCGAACCGGTCGCGAAAACCAGCCGGTGATAGGTGATCACCTCTCCGTCGTCGAGCAGTACCTGCCGGGCGGGGCGGTCCACCTGAGCTACCCGGGTGTCGAGACGAACATCGACGCCCAGGGCCATCAACGCCGCCGGGTCGGCCAACCCGATGGCGGCCTCACGGCTACGGCCGACGGCCACATCGGCGACGAGCACCCGGTTGTAGGCGGCCTCCTTCTCCTGGCCGATGACCGTTACGGCGACCTTTCCAGCGGCGACGAGAGGCTCAAGATGTTCAACGAGCCGGGCCGCGACCGGGCCGAAACCCACGATGACAATCCGCTCCGGAGCGCCGGACTCAGGGTTACTCATGCGTTGACCTCCAGCTTGTCTGCCAATGACCGGGACGGGTGGGCGGACAGAGCCGCTACTCGTACCGGGGTTGTCTTGAACTCCGGCATGCCGGAGATGGGGTCGGTCGCGCTGCCCGTGAGTCGGTTCGCGCTGCCTGCCTCCGCGTAGTGGAACGCGAGGAACACTGTGTCCTGCCGGATGTCGGCCGTCAGATCGGCCAGAGCGTGGGCTTCGCCGTTCTCACTCGTGACGACCACACGATCATCCTGGGCAATACCGAGGCCATCAGCCGTGACGGGATGAAGTTGCAGCCGCGGCTCGGGCTGCGCCGACAGCAACTCGGACACCCGCCGCGTCTGGGTGCCGGACTGGTAGTGCTCAAGGAGACGGCCGGTCGCGAGGAGCAGCGGCGCGGGAACATTGGAGCCGATCGTTGCGGCCTGCGGAGCGACCCGGACCAGGGCGGCGCGGCCGCCCGGATGCGCGAATGCATCGAGGAAGAGCCGGGGCGTGCCGGTGCCCCCCATCGGGTAGGGCCAGTAGGCAGCTGTCCCGCCGTCGAGCAGATCGTAGTCAAGCCCTGAGTAGTCGGCCAAGCCACCGGCGCTGGCACGGGCGAGCTCGTTGAACATCGTCTCGGGGTCCTCACTGAACAGCGAAGGGGCCTCCAGGAGCCGCGCGAGTTCCTGCATGATCCAGAGCTCACTGCGGGCACTTTCCGGAGGTGCCACGGCCGCCCTGCGGCGGAGGACGCGGCCCTCAAGATTGGTGATAGTGCCCTCTTCCTCGGCCCACTGCAGGACCGGAAGGACGACGTCGGCCAGCGCGGCGGTCTCGGACAGGAAAAAGTCGGAAACGACGAGCAGGTCCAGTGAGCGCAGACCGTCGATGACCGTCGTCGCGTTCGGCGCCGAGACGGCAATGTTTGCCCCGTGCACGAAGAGGCACCTGACGCCGTCCGGGCGGCCCAGTGCAGCGAGGAGTTCGACGGCGGGAAGTCCCGGCCCGGGGATCGCATCCTCGGGCACTCCCCACACGTTGGCGATGTGGGCGCGGCCGGCCGGGTCGGTGATCTTCCGGTAGCCGGGCAACTGGTCGGCTTTCTGGCCGTGCTCGCGACCGCCCTGGCCGTTGCCCTGCCCGGTCAGCGTCCCGTAGCCGCTGTGGGAGGTGCCGGGCAGCCCGAGGAGTAGGGCGAGGTTGATGGCCGCCGTCGTGGTGTCCGTGCCATCAGCGTGTTGTTCGATGCCCCTGCCGGTGAGAATGTAGGCGCCCGGACCGCCGTCGGCTCCGCTGCGTGCGCCGCGCGCCAGCAGCCGTGCAGTCGCCCGGATGGACGCAGCAGGAACGCCCGTGAGGCTCTGAACGCGCTCGGGCCACCAGCGCGCGAGCCCGCGGGCGACGTCGTCGTACCCAATGGTCCGTTCCTCAAGGAACGCGCGGTCCTCCAGGCCCTCGGCGACCACCACGTGGGCGAGTCCGAGGAGGAGGGCGAGGTCAGTGCCGGGGGTGGGCTGCAGGTGGATGCCCTTGCCCTGGTCAGCGAGGCGGGCCGTCGCGGACCGTCGGGGGTCGACGACAACGAGCCCGCCCGCACCCCGGGCGCCGCGGAGGTGCTGCACAAAGGGCGGCATCGTGTCAGCTGCATTCGAACCGAGGAGGAGGATCACCGAGGCAGCGTCGAGGTCCTCGAGAGGGAAGGGGAGGCCGCGGTCGACGCCGAACGCCCGGTTCCCGGCTGCCGCAGCGGACGACATGCAGAACCGACCGTTGTAGTCGATGCGGGAGGTGCGCAGGGCGAGGCGGGCGAACTTGCCGAGCGTGTAGGCCTTCTCGTTGGTGAGGCCTCCGCCGCCGAACACCGCGACGGCGTCCCGTCCATGAGCAGCCTGGATGGTGCGGACGCGGTTGCTGATGAGCTGCAGGACGTCATCCCAGGGGGCCTCCCGCAGGACGCCGTCGCTGCCGCGGAGCAGCGGCGCGGTCAGGCGATCCGGGTGGCGGAGCAGGTCGGCTGCCGACCAGCCCTTCCGGCACAGGCCGCCCCTGTTGGTGGGAAAATCGCGGCCGGCGACCGTAGCCCCACCGCCGGCGGTGGACGCGCTGACAGTCATCGCGCATTGCAGTGCGCAGTAGGGGCAGTGCGTTTGCTGTCCGGGGCCGGTTTGCTCCATGGTGGTCAAACCTTGCCGAGGGTCGAGGAGCGGCGAAGGTAGAAGAACCAGGTGACGACGAGCATCAGCACATACCCGCCGACGAAACCGTAAAAGGCGAAGTCGTAACTGCCGGAGGCACCCTTCGATGCGTTGAGGACCTGCGGGATGAGGAAGCCTCCGTAGGCGCCGATCGCCGAGATGAGGCCGAGTGCTGCCGCGGATTTGCGCGCGGTGCTGACTGATTCGCGCAGGTCTGTCTGTCCTGCCACGGCTCCCCTCACCGCGAAAATTATGGGGATCATCCGGTAGGTGGCGCCATTGCCGGTTCCAGCAGCGGCGAAGAGGACGAGGAAGAGGCCGAGGAAGAGCCAGAAGTTGGCGAGCGGAAGAGTCCAGACAACCGTGAGGGCGACCGCGGCCATGACGGCGAAGGCTGCGACGGTGATCAATGCTCCGCCGAAACGATCGGCGAGGCGGCCGCCGAAGGGCCGGGCGAGGGATCCAACCAGCGGTCCGAGGAACGCCAGAGACAGGGTCACCGGTCCCATCGCGAGGGTGGAAAAGGCGGGGAACGAGTCGACGATCAGTTTCGGGAACACCCCAGCGAACCCGATGAAGGATCCGAAGGTGCCGATGTAGAGCAGGGACATGATCCAGAAGTGCGGTTCGCGAAGGGCCGCGAGGGAACCCGCAATGTCGCTTTTCGCGTTGGATAGGTTGTCCATGTACTTCCAGGCGCAGAAGGCCGCGATGAGAATTAGCGGCACCCAGAGCCAGCCGGCCAGCGGAAGGTTCAGGGTAGCGGCAGCGCCCAGCGCGACGGCGATCGGTACCACCAGCTGTGCGACGGCGGCACCCAGGTTTCCTCCGGCGGCGTTCAGGCCGAGCGCCCAGCCCTTTTCACGGGCAGGGTAGAAATAGGTGATGTTCGCCATCGAGCTGGCGAAGTTGCCACCACCAAACCCTGCCAGTGCTGCGACAGCGAGCAGCACGCCGAAGGGCGTGTCCGGGTTCGAGACGCAGACAGCCAACCCGATGGTGGGAATCAGGAGAAGCAGGGCGGAGATAACCGTCCAGTTCCTGCCGCCAAATCGCGGCACCATAAAGGTATAGGGGATCCGGAGGGTCGCCCCGACGAGAGACGGCATGGAGATCAACCAGAAGATCTGCGAGGTCGAGAGGGTGAAACCGGCTGCCGGTAGGTACACGACAACGATCGACCACAGTTGCCACACCACGAACCCGAGGAATTCGCACATGATGGACCACTGCAGGTTGCGCTTGGCAATGGACTTGCCCACAGTGTTCCACTGCGTGGTGTCCTCGGCGTCCCAGTTGTCGATCCACCGGCCGGGCCGGTGCAGGAGTGTTGGCGCGGTCGTGGCGGGTCGAGCACTCAGGTCCGCCGGTGCTGCTTCGTCAATGCTCACGGAGACCTCCAGGGTTGGTGTTCCTACTTCCCCTGACGATACGGAGCCCGCGTTTCCACTCATGGCGTGCCACGTAAACGCTCCGTGACGTTCACCTATCCGGACTGGAATGGCTTTGTGAGAACTTCTACGCCATGAATCATGGGACCCTGAATGATGAGTAACATGTTACTCATGGCAATGACGCTCACAGCACCCACCTCCCTGGTCGTTGAACTTCAGTCCAGGGGAGTCTCCGACGTGCGGATCGACGCAACGTCCCGGGCGACCTACTCGTCCGACGCGTCCCTGTACCGGGTGCAGCCGACGGCGGTGGTCTTTCCCCGGCACCTCGACGAGGTCCTCGCGACGCTCGAGGTCTGCCGGGAGCGCGGCATCCCCTTCACCTCCCGCGGCGCCGGCACATCCCTGGCTGGCAACTCCATTGGCACCGGAGTGGTCATCGACTTCAGCCGCCACCTCAATAGAGTCCTGGAGTTCGACGCCGAAACCCGCACCGCCGTCGTCGAACCCGGCGCCGTCCACGCCACACTACAGAAGGTGGCCCTAGCGAACGGGTTGCGCTTCGGCCCCGACCCGTCCACCCACACCCGCTGCACCGTCGGCGGGATGATCGGCAACAACGCCTGCGGGTCCCGCGCGCTCGCCTACGGACGCACCGCCGACAACGTGACCCACCTCGACGTGGTTACCGGGTCCGGCGCCAGGCTTTATCTCGGCGCGCAGGGCACGCCGTCGTCGTCGGAGACCGACGCGCTGCGCTCGCTGGTGGCCGCAGAACTGGGCACCATCAGAACTGAACTCGGCCGCTTCGGCCGGCAGGTCTCCGGGTACTCCCTCGAACACCTGCTCCCGGAACGTGGGTTCGATCTCCGCCGGGCGCTGGTCGGCAGCGAAGGGACGCTCGCCGTCGTGCTTGAAGCGGGAGTGCGGCTGGTCGCTGACGCACCGCACAAGACCATGGTGGTGCTCGGGTTCGAGACCATTGGCGACGCCGGCGACGCCGTCACCAGCGTCCTACCCTTCAAGCCCACCGCCTGCGAGGGCCTGGACTCGCGGATCGTCGACGTGGTTCGCACCCGAAAGGGCCCGCAGGCGGTGCCCGAACTGCCCGGCGGCGCGGCCTGGCTGTTCGTCGAAATCTCCGGGGACGACGCCGTCGACGTCGCCGACCGCGCGGGTCGCCTCAGCGCCATTGCGCAGGCTAAACATGCCCGCATCATCACCGACCCGCGGGAGGCGCTGGCGCTGTGGCGGATCCGCGAGGACGGCGGCGGACTCGCCGGCCGCTCACCGGCGGGCGCCCCCGCCCACGCCGGGTGGGAAGACGCAGCCGTCCCGCCTGAACGGCTGGGTGATTACCTCCGCGAATTCGACGAACTGCTGCTGACCCACCACCTCACCGGGTTCCCGTTCGGGCATTTCGGCGACGGCTGCGTCCACATCCGTCTCGACTTCCCGCTGGCACGCCATGGCACCACGGTGTTCCGGGAGTTCCTCACCGACGCGGCGAAGCTGGTGGCCCGCTACGGCGGCTCGCTCTCCGGGGAACACGGCGACGGCCGTGCCCGCAGCGAACTCCTGTCCTACATGTATTCGCCCGCCGCCATCGCGCTCTTCGGGAAGGTCAAGGGCATTCTCGACCCGGACAACATCCTCAACCCCGGGATCCTCGTCAACCCTGAGCCACTCGACGCGAACGTGCGGGTGGCGGAAGCGGGGCCGTTACGCTCGAGGCTCGGTTTTGGTTACCTGCACGACGACGGCGATTTCAGCCAGGCGGTGCACCGCTGCACCGGGGTGGGGCTGTGCCGGGCCTCGCACGCGGACAACAGCTCGGTGATGTGCCCGTCATATCTCGCGACGCGTGAGGAAAAGGATTCCACCCGCGGCCGGGCACGGGTGCTGCAGGAAATGATCAACGGGTCAGTCACGGGTGGCGCCAAGGGCGGGGCACCGAACTGGCGTGCGCCAGAGGTGCACGATGCCCTGGACCTCTGCCTCTCCTGCAAGGGCTGCGCCTCGGACTGTCCCACCGGTATCGACATGGCCGCCTACAAGGCCGAGGTGCTGCATCAGAGCTACCAGGGTCGGATCCGGCCGGCCTCGCACTACTCGTTGGGTTGGCTGCCCCGGTGGGCGAAACTGGCATCACTCGCCCCGCGCCTGGTAAACGCTCTGGTCCGGTTGCCCGGTGCCCGCCAGCTGGGGCTCCGGCTGGCGGGCGTCGACCAGCGGCGGTCCATCCCAGCGTTCGCACCGCAGACCTTTCACTCCTGGTTCAACGCGCGTCCCGCCGCTCCGTCTGGTGACCGGCCACCGGTGCTCCTCTGGGCGGATTCGTTCACCAACAACTTCTCCCCGGAAGTGGGACAGGCCGCGGTACGCGTCCTGGAAGCCGCCGGCTACCAGGTCAGGATCCCCGACGCACCGGTGTGCTGCGGCCTCACCTGGATTTCGACCGGCCAGCTCGACTCGGCCCGGAAGATCCTGCGGTCAAGTGTCACCGTGCTTGGAGCGTCGGTGGACCAGGGGATTCCGATCGTGGGTCTTGAACCGTCCTGCACTGGCGTACTTAGGTCCGACGCCGTCGAGCTGCTCGGGCAGGCGGCGGCCGGCCGGGTGGCCGCCGCCACCCACACCCTCGCAGAATTCCTCGCGAAGACCCCCGACTACACCCCACCGTCATTGGAAGGAACCACTGTTGTTGCGCAGCCGCACTGCCATCACCATGCGGTGATGGGCTGGAGCCCCGACGCAGCACTCCTTGAAGGTGCCGGTGCCACGGTTCAGAAACTCGGCGGGTGCTGCGGGCTGGCAGGCAACTTCGGTGTGGAGCGGGGGCATTACGAGATTTCGGTGGCCGTGGCGGAGCAGCAACTCCTGCCTGCCGTGCGGGCCTCAGCGGACGACGCCGTCGTGCTGGCTGACGGCTATTCCTGCCGGACCCAGCTGGAGGACCTCAGCGAGCGCCGCGGCATCCACCTGGCGCAGTTGCTGGACCCCGCGAGGACCGCTGACTAGCTAGTGGGCCGGGTGGACCCGCCGCCCACTAACCTTTTGCGCGGTGATGCCGAAGAACACGTTCCGTTGGCCGGGCGCCCAGGGCTCGTCGGCCCGGCTGCCCCAAAGGGTCTTCAGCAGCTCCGGATCGTTGATGCGTTCCAGAGTGCCGTTGACCAGAATGGTCCAGCCGCGGCGCGTGACGGTATCAATGTGGTCCAGCTGGAATGCCGCCCGCTCCAGCTGACTGGTGGCAATGACCCCCTCCTCGGCGGTACGAAAGTACACGGCGCGGTCATGAATGATGCAGTTCAACGGAAAAATGGTGACCAACCCGTCATGCAGGAACCCGATCCGCCCGGTTGTCTGCCCCGCCATCAACGCCCAGCATTCGTCGGCGTTCAGCTGCTCGGACGCACGCAAGAGGCCGGGGGTGTCCCAGAACTCGTCGTTAACGGTGGGCATGCTCATGAGGGCCTTCTTTCGCGAGGGCTGATCGGGTTCAGGAATTAGCGGCGGATCCCTTTGAGGAAGTAGAGGACCGGGCCGATGAAGTTGATCGCGATGATCGCAGTCCACATCAGCTTGGGCCCGTTCACCTGAGCTGCTGGCCGTTTGGCCAGGTCAGTCCACGCGGTGGCCGCGAGTGAAAGCTGGATGGAACCCATCACCAGGGTGACCGTCTGCTGCCGGGCGGTGAGGTCGCTCCACTTCCGGGACTTCTTACCTTTGTGCTTGGTATCCATCTGCCCACCGTAGTCTCAGGGACTACCAACGGATAAGGGTCTTTCGGCACTGGATCAGGTGCCATTCGGGGGCGCAGGCTTAAATTCATGAGCCAGCAGCCGGTCCTGAATCCTGCCCAATTATCGAACATCCACGCCTGGTGGCGTGCAGCCAACTATCTTTCGGTGGGGCAGATCTACCTGATGGACAACCCGCTCCTGAGGGAGCCACTGCAGCCCGAACACATCAAGCCCCGGTTGCTCGGCCACTGGGGGACCACCCCGGGGTTGAACTTCATTTACGCGCACCTGAACCGGGCCATCATGGCCCGGGATCTGGACATGATCTACATCATGGGGCCAGGCCACGGCGGTCCTGCGGCTGTCGGATCGGCCTGGCTTGAGGGGACGTACAGCGAAACGTACCCGGATATTTCCTGGGACGGGGCCGGGATGCGGCGCCTCTTCCACCAGTTCTCCTTCCCCGGTGGGATCCCCAGCCACGTGGCTCCGGAAACCCCTGGCTCAATCCACGAGGGCGGCGAGCTGGGTTACGCCCTGTCCCACGCCTACGGAGCCGCATTCGACAACCCGGACCTCACGGTCGCGGCGATCATCGGCGACGGCGAAGCGGAGACCGGCCCGCTCGCGGCCAGCTGGCACTCCAACAAGTTCGTCGATCCCCGACGGGATGGGGCGGTGCTGCCGATCCTGCACCTGAACGGCTACAAGATTGCCAACCCCACGATTCTGGCCAGAATCAGCCATGCAGAACTGGACGGATTGCTGCGCGGCTACGGCCACACCCCGTACTACGTGGAAGGCTCCGACCCGGAACAAATGCACCAGGACTTTGCCCGCGTGCTGGATACCTGCCTTGATGAGATCCGGGACATTCAGAGCCGGGCACGCACCGAGGGTGAAACCGAGCGCCCGCTGTGGCCCATGATCGTGCTGCGCTCGCCGAAGGGCTGGACCGGACCCGCCGACGTCGACGGCGTCAAGGTGGAAGGCACCTGGCGTGCACACCAGGTGCCCTTCAGCGGCGCCCGCGAAAACCCGGCGCACCGCGAGATCCTGGAGAAGTGGCTGCGCAGCTACCGGCCGGAGGAACTGTTCGACGACGACGGCGTGCCGGTTCCCGCCATCCGCGGCCTTCACCCAGAAGGCGCGCGACGGATGAGCGCCAATCCCCACGCCAACGGGGGGATTCTGCTCCGGGACCTGCAGATGCCAGACTTCCGTGATTACGCGGTTTCCATCGGATCGCCGGGAACCGGGGCCGTCGAATCGACGAGGGTGCTCGGAACTTTCCTCCGGGACGTCATGACCGGCAACATGGAGTCCTTCAGGGTCTTCGCCCCGGACGAAAACAACTCCAACCGGTTGGACAACGTGCTCGAAGCCACGGACAGGACCTGGAACGCCGACGTCGTCCCCGGGGATGACCATCTCGCGCCGGACGGCAGGGTGATGGAAATCCTGTCCGAACACACGTGCCAGGGCTGGCTGGAAGGGTATCTCCTCTCCGGCAGGCACGGCTTCTTCTCCTGCTATGAAGCATTCATCCACGTGGTCGATTCGATGTTCAACCAGCACGCCAAATGGCTGAGCACCACCAACGACATCCCGTGGCGCCGGCCCGTCGCCTCGTTGAATTACCTGCTGACGTCCCACGTCTGGCGTCAGGACCACAACGGTTTCTCGCACCAGGACCCCGGCTTCATTGACCATGCGGTCAACAAGAAAGCCGACGTGATCCGCGTGTACCTTCCACCGGACGCCAACACCCTGCTGTCCGTCGCCGACCACTGCCTGCGCAGCCGCCAGTACGTGAACATCATCGTGGCAGGCAAGCAGCCTCAACTGCAGTATCTGGACATGGAGTCAGCAATCCAGCACTGCATCAAGGGCGTCGGTATCTGGGAGTGGGCGAGCTCCGACGCAGGGCAGGAACCCGACGTCGTCATGGGTTGCGCCGGGGATGTGCCGACGATGGAGACCCTTGCCGCCGTCGAGATCCTGCAACACCACTTCCCTGACCTGCGGATCAGGGTGGTCAATGTGGTGGACCTGATGCGGCTCCAGGACCAGAGCAGCCATCCGCATGGGCTCTCCAGCGTGGAGTTCGATGCCGTATTCACCCAGGATAAACCTGTCATCTTCGCCTACCACGGCTACCCCTGGCTGATCCATCGACTGACCTACCGCCACACGAACCACAACAACTTCCACGTGCGCGGCTACAAAGAAGAGGGCACCACGACCACGCCATTCGATATGTGCGTGATGAACCAGATTGACCGGTTCAATCTGGCCATCGACGTCATCGACCGGGTGCCCCGGCTCCGGGACGTTTCCTCCCATGTCAGGGAAGAGCTGAAGGACAAATTGATCCAGCACCATCAGTACATCAGGACGGCTGGTGAGGATCTGCCGGAGGTCAGGAACTGGCAGTGGACGGCTGGTTCCTAGTCAGGGTGGACCATGCCCACCCTGGCTAGGGTGGGCCATCTCCCGTCGCCCTAGGTCCGGGGGCGCCGGGAGATCAGAATGTTCCCCTTGGCATGATGAAGAATGGCTTGGGCCGTCGAACCGACAGCACCCATAAAATTGCCCTGCCCCGTCTCGCCTACCACCACAATGCGCGCGGACTCGGCGGCTTCCAGGATTGTGCCGGCCACCGAATGGCCAGTCACCAGCACGGATTCGATCTCCACGCCCGGGGCGGCGGCGCGGGCTCGAAGCGCGGCGGCGGCGAGGATCTGCATAGCTCTCACATCCGAGCCGGGGTAGGAGTGATTCCGTCCGAACAGGCGGATGTCGTCGCGCACGTGTATGAGCTTGAGCGGAGCTTTCCATAGGGCGGCGAGGGCGATGGCGTCGTCCAGTGCAGTATCGCTTTTCGGGGAGCCATCAAGGCCGATCAGCACTGATCCGGTTGCATCGGTTTGCTGACGCACCACCACCACAGGACAGGACGCCGTATTAGCGAGTTTGAGGCTGACCGAACCGACCAGCAGGCCCATGAACCCACCCAGTCCGCGGCTTCCGACCACCACCAGGTGGGCGTTGCGTGACATCCGGTCCAGGATTGCCGATGAAACCCCCGAGATGAGGCTCGCCTTCAGGTCCAGCTCGGGAGCGAGCCGTCGCGCTTCGGCTTCCCCCTCTGCGACGATCGCCTCCGCCGCATGCCGCAATCCGCTGTCGGCGACGCCCTCGACCGGCCCCAGATCGTCAGTGAACAGGGGCCAGATCCAGCAGTGCACCAGATGGAGGGTGCGGTGTTCCAGCATCGCCTGCGCCACCGCCCACTCGAGTGCTGTGCGGGACTGAGCTGAACCGTCGTAGCCAACAACGATGCTGTTCTTCATTCATTACTACTTTCATTAGGGGGTGATGTTTCCGGGCCATGGGCGATCAGTACCGGACAGGATGCATGCTCGGCAACGGCCGAACTCACGGATCCCAGAAGCAGTCCGACGAAACCGCCGTGTCCCCGACTCCCGACGATCAGCATCTGCGCGGCACGACTCTCGTCAATCAGCACTCCGGCTGGTGGGCCCTGCCGGGTCAGTGCCGTGACATGGGCGGGCGGTTCGCCGTCGAACGCTTTCTCCAACGCATTGGACAGGATGGTTTTGGCAACGCTCTTTGGATCCCACCCGGAGACCGGGAATTCGTAGTAGGTGAAGGGGACCTGCCAGGCGGCAATAGCCCGGATCGAGGTGGCGACGGTTGGTACAAGCCGCTCCGCCCACTGCAGTGCGAGAACTGACGATGGTGAGCCGTCGACCCCGACGACGATGTACTTGTCTTCCATGGTTGCCCCCTCTTGTTGTCCTCCCACCATGCATCAGGAAGCCGGCCGGGGCCAGAGGCTTTGGTCCCGGCCTTCAATACTGCGGGACGCTGCCTCAGAGGGACGCTGCCTCAGGGGGTGGTGTCCGGCGCCTCCCGGTTTCGGGCGACGTGGCTGCGGGCATGTTCCACGGCGGGTTCCAGGGCGGTAAAGAGGTGGTTGTGGTGACGAAGAGATTCAAGGACGCCAACCCGGGTAATGAGTCGCAGATGACGATCCTGGACTCCCTTGACCAGAACTGTAATGCCGCGGCGCTCCAGGGTATTGACGAGATCCGCGATCACCCTTGCGCCGGTCGCATCCAGCGACTGCAGCTGAGACATTCGAATGATCACCACCTCAACATTTTCGATGTCGCTGACCCGTTCCAGGACCCGCTCGGCGGCAGCAAAGAAAAGAGCTCCCTCGATCCGGTAGACGGCGATCCTTGAGTCGCCGTCCTGGACTGGACCGGAGATTTCCTCCCGGTGCACCCCGCCGGACTTGACCAGGGCACGTAGGGCGAAGAACGCGGCCACCAGCACGCCGATTCCCACCGCCTGGATCAGATCGAAGGAAACCGTGACGACTGCTGTCACGATCAGGACCACAGTGTCTCCGCGGGTTGAGCCCACCACGCTGCGCAGGGTGGAAAGTGAGACCATCCGGACGGCCGTCACCATCAGCACTCCAGCCAGGGCAGCCAGGGGGATGCGCGCCACGGGGCCGGTCGCCAGATAGACCACAAAGAGCAAAACGAAGGCGTGCGTGATTGCCGCAAACCGGGTGCGCCCTCCCGAGCGGATATTCACGGCTGTGCGGGCAATCGCACCGGTGGCGGGCATGCCGCCGAAAAACCCGGACGCCACCGATGCCAGGCCCTGGCCGAAAAGCTCCCGGTCCGCGTCATAGGAGCCGGTGTCGGAGATCGAGGTGGCAACCCGGGCGGAAAGCAAGGACTCGATCGCCGCGAGAATGGCGATGGTTGCTGCCGGTCCGGTCAGTACAATCACCAATTCCCAGTCCCAGCCCGGCACCGTGGGTGCCGGCAGGGAATCGGGGAGGGCCCCGATCCGCGCGACCGGCATCGCCAGCAGTTCAGCCATCACACTCGCTGCGATGATGGCGATAAGGGAGCCCGGAAGGCGATGGTGGAGCCGCGGTGCGCCGATCATGATGAGAGCCACCACCGCAACGAGCGCCCCGGCTGCCAGAAACTCGGCCGTTGAGGCGGTCCCTGCGGCCTGAAGTGCAGAAACGGCCGCATTGCTGCTTGGCCCCGCATCCTCACCGATGGCGGCTGGCACCTGCTGCAGGAAGATAATGATGGCGATGCCGAGGGTGAAGCCCTCAATGACGGGCCACGGCAAGAACGAGACCACCCGTCCCAGCTTCAACACACCCGCCGCGACCACCATCACGCCGGCGAGGACGCTCACCAAGGCCAGCGCCTCGATCCCATGCGAGGCGATGACTGGACCCAACACCACGACCATCGCACCGGTAGGACCGGACACCTGAACGTGGGAGCCTCCGAAGATTGCCGCCACCAGACCCGCTACCACTGCGGTGATGAGGCCACTGGCGGCGCCCGCGCCGGAGCTGACCCCGAACGCGAGCGCCAACGGCAGTGCCACAATTCCGACCGTCAGGCCAGCGATGAGGTCACCCCGCCAGGTCCGGGGCAGCTGGGCGTAGTCCCGGACCGAAGGGAGCAGTGCCCGGACTGTCGGGAGGATCCTCATCTGTTGTCTCCGTCGACAGTGGTGGATCCGGTGGCCGTCGAGTACTCAAGGTCTTCCTTCGTGGCGTTGAGCACGTTCTGGAGGAGTCCCCGGGCTACCGCGAGCAGTTCCGCCGCCAGCGGATCGGCAAGGGTGTAGAACTGCTGGAGTCCGCGCCGCTCCGACTTCACCAGTCGGTAGCGTCGCAGCACCGATAGGTGCTGGGAGAGATGAGAGGCCTCCAAGCCTGTCGCCGTCAACAGATCCGAGACCGAGACCTCGGGTGCGGCTGAGAGAAGTTCCAGGACGCGGATCCGGACGGGATGGGCGAGTCCCTTGAAGAGGTTCGCCTTTACTTCGTAGAGGGGTGCGCGGAAGTCGGCGTACTCCGGTGGTGAATCCTTCATTGACCTTCACTCCAACTAATTGACTATTTGATGATTCTATCATTCAAGAGGGGTACAAAGACCCTTACTCAGCGAGGCAGTCAGAGTGCACACTGGAGAAAGCTGCTGCAATCCTGCCGTGCTGACGAGAGAGGTACCCCATGGAAGCAGCTGAAGCAGTGGATCAACGCCACAAGGGCCAATCGGGCCCCAAACACTTGGCGCAGGTCGCCGAACGAACAGGGCTCTCCGCCGCCGACGTCGCTGTCCGTGTCGAATCCGGTCAGACCAACAACGTCCCGGACCAATCGAGCCGTAGCCTTTGGGACATCTTCAGGGCCAACGTCCTGACGCTCTTCAACGCCATTGTTGCGGGCAGCTTTTTACTGCTCCTCTTCCTCGGACAGTGGCGGGATGCGCTGTTCGGGTTCGCTGCAGTCGGCAACGCGCTGATCGGCGTCGTGCAGGAGTTCAAAGCCAAGAAATCCCTTGACCGTCTCGCGGTTCTGAACGCCCCACGGGCAAGGGTCCTCAGGGACAGCACGGTCCAGGACGTCGACGTCAAAGACGTCGTCAAGGACGACATTCTGGTACTCCGCGCCGGGGATCAGGTCCCCGCCGATGCGGTGATCCTGGAGGCCGAGGGTCTTGAGATCGACGAATCTTTGCTGACCGGAGAATCAGAACCTGTCGACAAGGTGATCGATGATGAGGTGTTGTCGGGCTCCAGCGTTGTGAGCGGGCAGGCTTGGGCGATAGTCAACCGAGTCGGCGCTGACTCCTTCTCCAGCCGTCTGACCGCCGAAGCCAAACGCTTCTCCCTGGTTCACTCAGAAATCAGGCAGGGCCTGAACCAGGTCCTGCGTTGGATCACCTTCGCGCTGCTGCCCGTGATGGCCATTGTGGTCAACGGTCAGATGCAAAGCCAGGGCGGATGGGAACAGGCGATCACCACCGGCGCCTGGAGAACAGGCGCGGTGGGTGCCGTCGCCAGCGTCATCGCCATGATCCCCTTGGGGCTGGTGCTCATGACAAGCGTCGCCTTTGCCGTGGGAGCCGTGCGCCTGGCCCAGCAGAACGTGCTCATTCAGGAACTGGCGGCTGTCGAGGGACTGGCCCGGGTGGACGTCCTATGCCTCGACAAGACAGGAACGTTGACCGCGGGGAAGATCGTCTTCGACGAGGTTCACAAAATTGGGACCGCCCCCCAAGAGGGATGGAAACAGGCTCTTGGCTGGTTCGGGGCAGACCCGAACGCCAACGCCACCGCCCGGTGTCTGGCCGACGCCTTCGACGACGACGGTTCGCTCAGCCCGGTCGCATCGGTGCCGTTCTCCTCTGCACGGAAATGGAGTGCGGTCAGTTTTCCCGACGGCACACCAGCAGCCGGAACGTGGCTCCTGGGCGCCCCGGAGATCGTGCTGGAGTCGAGCACGTCGAGCACCCCGGCGGCACGGGAAGCGCTGGACGCCGCCTCGCGTCTTGCTGGTTCCGGTCTGCGCACCCTCGTTCTGGCTTATGCACCCACTCCACCAGCGGTCCAGAATGATGATGAAGCGGTGCTTCCAGCCGACCCCGCCCCGGTGGCCCTGTTGACCTTTCGTGAGCAGGTCCGGTCAGACGCCGCCCAGACGCTCGCCTACTTCACGGAGCAGGGCGTCTCGCTGAGGATCATCTCCGGTGACGACCCCCGAACCGTCGCAGCGGTCGCACGGGAGGTGGGCGTGGCCACGGACGCAGGCTTCGACGCCCGGGAGCTTCCCGAAGATCCCGAAGAGTTGGCCGAAGTGATGCAGCACCACACGGTCTTTGGCCGGGTGACGCCGGCCCAGAAGAAGGGCATGGTCATTGCCCTGCAACGTCGCGGGCACGTTGTGGCGATGACCGGCGACGGCGTCAACGACGCGCTCGCCCTGAAGGAAGCCGACATTGGTATTGCCATGGACTCGGCCGCCGCCGCCACAAAGGCCGTCTCACGGCTGGTGCTGCTGGATGGTCGGTTCGACCGGCTCCCGGGCGTCGTCGCCGAGGGGCGCCGGGTGATCGCCAACATTGAACGCGTATCGATGCTGTTTTTGGCCAAAACGGCCTACGCGGTCATTCTCTCGATAACCTTCGGAGCGCTGCTCTGGGACTTCCCCTTCCTGCCCCGGCAGCTGTCGGCCACTGATGGAATCACCATTGGTATTCCTGCGTTCTTCCTGGCGTTGATGCCCAACACCCGCCGCTACCGCAGCGGATTCTTGAAGCGTTCCCTGTCCTTTGCCATACCGGCGGGGCTCATCATTGCGCTCGCCGTCGTCGCCATCAACACTTATTCGCGGTGGACAGACACCGGCACCACCGCTGAGGTGCGGACCGCCGCCGCTCTGGTTTTGGCGTTGATCGCACTATGGGTGTTGGTTGTCCTGTCACGTCCGCTGAACCGCTGGCGGGTGCTGATCATCGGGGCGATGTTCGTGGGGCTGGGGCTGGTGCTGACGGTGCCCCTGCTCAGCGACTTCTTCGACTTCACCGTGCCGGGGTGGAACCATCTCGTGGCGTCGGGCGTCGTCGCACTGCTGGGTGGAATAGCTATTGAAATCCTGTTCCGGCACCACCGGCGGCTCCTCGCCGCGCCCGATGACACCCCAGAACGGGCCCTAAGACCCTAACGCTCACGAGCAAGTGCGGGTGAGACTGAAGGAAGCAGCTGCAACCTTGCCGCGCTGACACGGGAGGCACATCATGGAAGCATCTACCTCACCCCGCATCGTCGTCGGAGTTGACGGCTCCGAGCAATCGATTGCCGCACTGCGTTTCGCCCGGAAACTTGCACCACCATTCAACGCGGTGATCCAGGCGGTCAGCACCTGGGATTACCCGCCAGAGTACGCAGGCTATGTGCCGATCGGTAGCGACAACTTCGAGGAAATCACCCACAAACACCTCGATACTGCTGTGCAATCAGCGTTCGGGGATGACCCGCCTGAGGGGTTGGAGAAGGTCGTACTCTTTTCCCACCCGTCCAAAGGGCTGGTCAAGGCGGCTGAGGGAGCGGTGATGCTCGTCCTGGGACGCCGTGGGCACGGTACTTTCAGAGGCCTGCTCATGGGATCGGTCAGTGGCGCCTGCGTGGCCCACGCAAAATGCCCTGTCCTCGTGGTCGAGGGTTCAACAGGGGAAATGCCCGAGGATCACGCGTGAGGGCGCTGCATTATCGCACAGTCGGATCGGCCCCTGAACTCGTTGACATTCCCACCCCAGTCCCCGGACCCGGACAAGTCCTGCTGCGCGTAACCGCGGCCGGTGTCTGCCATTCCGACCAATTCATCATGGATCTTCCCGCGGACCAGTACATCTATGGTCTGCCGCTCACGCTTGGCCACGAGGGCGCAGGCACCGTCGAATCCTGGGGTGCCGGGGTAACCGGGCTCCAGGTGGGTGACTCCATGCTCGTCTACGGTCCGTGGGGTTGCGGGCGCTGCTATACCTGCGCCCAAGGCAACGAGAACTACTGCGAGGTAGCGGCAGAGCAGGGGATCGCACCCCCGGGCCTCGGCGCGCCGGGCGCCATGGCCGAGTTCATCCTGGTCGACGACCCCCGGCATCTGGTGCCCCTCGGCGACCTCGACCCGGTGGCCAGCGTGTCACTCACCGATGCCGGGTTGACCCCGTACCACGCCATCAAGCAGAGCCTGCCGAAACTGGTCCCAGGCTCGACGGCGGTGGTCATCGGCGTAGGCGGGCTCGGCCACGTCGGTGTCCAGATCCTTCAGGCGCTGAGCGCGGCGACCATCATCGCCATTGACACCTCAGAGCAGAAACGTGCTCTCGCGCTCGACGTCGGCGCCGACCATGTGCTGGCCCCCGGGGAGGAGGCCGAGGCGCAGATCCGGACTCTTACCGGCGGCAAGGGTGCCACCGCGGTCTTCGACTTTGTGGGTACTCCCGTCACCACGGGGTTCGCGTCCCGGGTGGTCGGAATCGGTGGGGACATTGCCGTTGTGGGGGTTGGAGTGGGCACCGTCGACGTCGGTTTCTTCTCCACGCCGTGGGACGCCCAGGCACGTGCCCCCTACTGGGGATCCAGAGCAGAGCTGATGGAAGTGGTGGAACTGGCTCGAGTGGGGAAAATCCACGTCGAGTACGAGCAGTTTTCTTTGTCCGATGGACCTACGGCCTATGAGCGGCTCCGGGCCGGAACGCTTCGCGGCCGCGCGGTCATCGTCCCCGAAAGCACCACCTCGTGAGCGACACAGCAGGCGCTGACTTCGCCGAGGACCGGCCCATCGTCGTCGCCTTCCGGGACGGGCTGACC
Organism: Arthrobacter sp. Bz4; assembly: GCF_003075455.1. GTDB lineage: Bacteria > Actinomycetota > Actinomycetes > Actinomycetales > Micrococcaceae > Arthrobacter_D. The sequence goes on along the minus strand of NZ_QDAE01000002.1, from coordinate 11,978 downwards.
GGCCCGGCGCTTCTGCGCTGGGCCGTGCGGCGCGGCCACCAAACCGGGCAGCACATTACGATGCTGCATGCCCTTCCCGACCCGTCACTCATGCTCCCCGTGGCAGCGGGTGGGACACCGTACGGCAGCCTGATCGCTGCGGCTCGCCAGGCGCTCGATGAGGAGTCCCGGAAGGTGTGCGCCGACTATCCCGACGCACACGTCACCGCCAACGTGCATTGCGGCGACATCGTGGACGCCCTGGTCAGCCTCTCCGAGGATGCATCGCTCCTCGTTGTTGGTGCTGACCGGCTGGACGGAAAGACGGGCGAATACCTCGGATCCGTCGGGCAGCAGGTAGCCCTCGGCAGCACCTCTCCGGTAGCAGTGATCCCGCGTGACCCCAGCGCCGGCTCCGACAACGACGGCGACGTGGTGGTGGGTGTCGATGGCTCGGCGGAATCGCACGACGCGTTGCGCGTGGCAGCGGCCGAAGCCAGCCGGTCGGGTCACGGGCTCAAAGTCGTCACCTCAGCGACAGATACCACAGCTCCGGAGGTCAGCGGAACCGCTTCGGTGCTCGCGCAACTGAAGGTAACCTATCCGTCGCTCACCGTAACAAGGGTTCTCGATGACGAGCGGCCACCCGTGGAGTCCCTCCTGTTCCACGCCGCTGACGCGTTCCTGCTGGTGATTGGGCGGCACGGTCGGGGTGCCCGACCGGGAATTATGCTGGGCTCAGTGACTCACACGCTGCTGCTAGCTCCACCGTGCCCCACCCTGGTAGTTACTCTTCGCTCGCTACCGGCATCTCCTGCAGCTGGGGGGCAGGCGTAACGTCGAAGCTCCGACCGGTGACACTCGTGGGCACTATCCGCATAAAGCGGTCCTTCCGCCCGGGCTCCCACGGGTGTAGAGGAAGGTGGATCGTGGACATCAGTTCGGCGGTGCGTTGAATGGTTGATGCATTCCCTTTGATGACCACGCTCCAGGCTCGTGACCCGTCCTGCAGGACACCATCGGCCTCGAACGCCACCGGAGCGCCTTCGGCTGCCCGCTGTTTTGATCCCTCAGAGGTACGGAACACCAGCGTTCCGTGGTCTACCTGCGCATTGATGGGGAAAATTTCGGGCTGTCCGTCGACGCACAGGGCCATCCGACCGTAGGCGGTGCCGCGCAATAGCTCCCAACAGGTGTGGGCCGGTAAAACGGATGTGGGTGTATTCTCGGAGTCCATAGCCCGACAGTAAGGTCGGACGCCCCGCACCACTAGGGCCGGAAGACCTAATCCGCCGGGTCAGCCTCCGTATGCTCCTTCATTTTCACCACGACAACGAATCGAAGGCCAGGGTTCAACTCACTGGAGTCGCACAATGAGTCCCATCCGAACCACCCCAGTCACAGATCCCGATGACGTGCCCCCTCCGCTGAAGTCCGCGGGGGAAATTGACCATCTGCTGGCAGGATTCGCTGCCATCGCGGAAAACCAGGGTCTGCAGACCGTGCTGGAACGGGTGGTGGAGGCGGCCTGCCGGCTGGTGGACGCGAAGTACGCGGCCCTTGGTGTTATCGGTCCGGACGGAGTACTGAGTCATTTCATCACCGTGGGCCTCGACGGGGACCAGATCAGCCAGATCGGTGCACTGCCCGTAGGACACGGGGTGCTCGGGCTGCTTATCAGCGAGCCGAAACCACTTCGCCTCGAAGACCTCCGCCAACACCCCGCATCCTTCGGGTTCCCAGCGGGTCATCCCCAGATGACGTCCTTCCTCGGTGTGCCGATCAGGGTGCGCGACACGGTCTTCGGCAACCTGTATCTGACCGAAAAGAACGGCGGTGGGGACTTCTCCCAGTCCGATGAGGATCTGACGGTTGCCCTCGCGGCGGCGGCCGGGGTGGCCATCGAAAACATGCGCCTCTTCGAAGCTGAGACGAGACGTTCCCGATGGTTGGAATGCGGACAGGATGCGGTTCAGGCGCTCCTGAACTCCTCCTCGGAGCTGAACCTCAGCGATGTGGAGATCGTTGCCGAACACGCGAAGGCTGCCTCCGGCGCATCCCTAATCCTCATCCTTACCCGGATGGCGCCCGACGAGGCCTTGTATTGCGAGGTGGCTCTCGGCCTGCACGGCGACAGTTTTCGCGGGCGGCTTGTGGGTGACGGGACGGCCCTCCGCAAGGTAACGCTTCCGTTCAGGGATACAGCAGTTCTCAACGGGCGCGACCTCCAGGACGTGCTGCCCAATTCAGAGCCCGATGTGTTCGACGCCGCCATGTACACCCGGATCACCGACCGGGGCAGCCACGCCCGGTTCCTGGTCATTGCCCGCACCAAGGATGATCCGCCGTTTTCGCCCGTGGATCAGCGAATGGTTGCCGCGTTCGCCTCCCAGATTTCCACGGCCCTGGAACTGACCCAGATGCAGATCCAGCGCGAACAGGACGCCGTCTTCGGAGACCGGGACCGGATTGCCCGGGACCTCCACGACCTGGTCATTCAGCGGATGTTCGCCGCCGGACTCAGTATCCAGAGTCTTCGAAAGCATGTGGTCGGGGATGAGCCCCTCGCCCGGATCGCTTCCGTCACTACTGAGCTCGACGCGACCATCGGTGAACTGAGGGCCACGATCTACTCGCTGCAATCGGTGACGAACAGCGAGGACAGTCTGAGCTCACGGATCCTCGCGCTTGTCCGCCGGTCCCTCGACGGTTCCGACGTCGAACCGGTCATCCACTTCTCCGGACCACTCGACACCGTGGTCCGGGTGGCGACGGCGGCCCATGTGGAAGCAATCCTTCGGGAAGCACTCTCCAACGCGCTGCAACATTCTCAGGCCACCACCATCATGGTGACGCTGTCTGCGAGCACGGATTCAGTCAACCTGCGGATCGCTGACAACGGCCAGGGATTCGAGCAGACCGGGCGTCGCAGTGGGCTGCGGAACATGCAGCAGCGGGCTGAGGAACTCGGCGGAGAGGTCAGGATCGAATCCTCCCTGGGCCACGGCACCACCATCGACGTGATACTGCCCCTGAGCTGACGATCCGGTGAGCAACCTGGACAGACCGCGTCAACCTGGGCGTTTTGGGTGGAGATTGTGGGCACCGATGTCCAGGTTGCCCACCGGAACGGGTTAGAGGACCGCGGCGCGCGGAACAGTCGGGCTGACCGGGACTGGAGGGCCGGGCGGGCTAGGTGCGCGGGCGCGAAATGTAGACGGCCGCCTGTGTCCGGCGCTGGAACCCGAGTTTTGCCAGCACGGAGGACACGTAGTTCTTGATGGTCTTCTCGGCCAGGAACAGTTCGGCGCCAATTTCCCGGTTGGTCATCCCGGCCCCGATCAGCGCCAGCACCTTCTTCTCCTGGACGGTCAGGCCCGCGAGGCGCGGGTCCTCGGGCTGCACGGCGGTGAAACCGGCAATAACCCGTGCCTTGACGTCCTCATCGAACAGCGACTCCCCGTTGGCTGCACGACGCACCTTCTCCAGAAGGTCCGATCCGACAATTTCCTTGAGAATGTAGCCGGCAGCGCCAGCCAGGATGGCGCCCCGTACGGCGTCGTCGTCGTCGTAACTGGTGAGGATCACGCACTGCAGCGACGGGTCCACTGACCGGACATCACGGCACACCTCGATCCCGTTTCCGTCGGCGAGGCGGGCATCCAGAATGGTCACATCGGGTGCCAGGGCTGGAATGTGGCGAACTGCCTCAGCAGCAGACCCGGTTTCGCCTATGACAGCAAACCCTTCGCCCTCCAGGAGATCCCGAAGCCCACGTCGGACCAGTTCATGGTCATCCAGAAGGAAGACCGTGACCGGTCGGGTTGGCTCGGGCGTTTCTAGCGTCATCATCGTCTTTCATCATCGGTCAGTTGTTCAATCATCGGTGGCGACACTCTCGAACAGCAGTGCCATAAGACCCGACCACCGGGAATGGGTGCGGAATTATTCGGTGGACCACTGGCTTGCCGTAGATAGGACAGTTCACTCGAGCGGGTGCTGTCACACAAATTGCACCACAAGGAGACCCGATGAGTCACAACGAACAGGCGCCCCTGTCCGACACGCAAACAGGCGGTATCGCATTGGTGGTCGGCGCCTCCGGCATTGCTGGGTCAGCCCTGGTAGAGAAACTCGCTGGCGAGGGATGGCAGGTGCTCGCCATGTCTCGGAGCGAAGGAACCCCGAAAGCCAACGTGCGGTACGTTCCGGCCGACCTATCCTCGCCCCAGTCGCTGAAGGACGCGCTCGCTGATGTTGCACCCACCCAGGTGTTCTTTACCGCCTGGGCCCGCCAGGACACCGAGGAAGCGAACATCCGGGTGAACGCCGCGATGCTGCGCAACCTCCTGGAGGCTCTGGCCGGAAAGCCGGTGGCGCACGTGGCGTTGATGACCGGGCTGAAGCACTATCTCGGGCCGTTCGAAGCCTACGGCGAGGGCGAGATGCCGGACACGCCGTTCCACGAAGAAGAGCCACGGTTGCCGGTCAACAACTTCTACTACGCGCAGGAGGACGAGCTGTGGGCCGCCGCTGCGGCGCAGGGCTTCACCTGGTCGGTGCACCGCGCGCACACGGTTATCGGGCACGCTGTTGGCAACGCGATGAACATGGGATTGACCCTCGCAGCCTATGCGGCGCTGTGTAAGGAGTCCGGCCGCCCCTTCATTTTCCCGGGCTCTGAAACCCAGTGGAATTCCCTGACTGACATGACCGACGCCGGACTCCTCGCCGACCACATGGTCTGGGCAGCCACGTCGCCTAACGGGGCCAACGAAGCCTTCAACGTGGTCAACGGCGACGTGTTCAGGTGGCGTTGGATGTGGCAGCAACTCGCTGCACACTTTGGGGTCGAAGCCGAAGGGTTCCGAGACCAGCCACGGCCACTCGAGGTCCAGATGGCCGGAGCCGACGCGCAGTGGCAGGAACTCGTCACGGCTCACGGGCTGGCGGAACCGCGCCTGGACCGGGTGGCCTCCTGGTGGCACACCGACGGCGACCTCGGCAGGAACCTAGAGGTAGTCGCCGATATGAGCAAGAGCCGCATCGCCGGTTTTACCGGCTACCGCCGCACGCTCGACGCGTTCACCGACCTCTTCGAGCGCTACCGTGCGGACAAGCTCATCCCCTGAGCTAGCGGCGGGCGGCAGCTTCAAGAGGTGAGGAGCGCCGCCACCCGATAGCTGGGGCCACATGCGCTGCAACGTTCTCCAACAGCTTCGCGTTGTAGTCCACGCCCAACTGGTTGGGGACGGTGAGCATCAGCGTGTCTGCCGACTGGACGGCGGCGTCGTTGGCGAGCTGTTCAGCGATGACGTCCGGCTCCCCGATGTAACTCTTCCCGAACCGGGACAGGGCGCCGTCGAGCACTCCGACCTGATCGCGGGTTTCCCGCAGGGCGCTCAGCGCAAAGTATTGGCGATCCTCGTCGCTGACCAGCGGAATGACGCTGCGGCTGACCGACACCCTGGGCTCAAAGGTGTGGCCCTGTTCGGCCCAGGTGTCACGGAACATCTGGATCTGCTCGGCCTGCAGTTCGTCGAACGGCACGCCAGTGTCCTCGGTCAACAGGGTGGAGCTCATCAGGTTCATGCCCTGTTCGGCCGCCCAGACAGCGGTCTTCCGGGTGCCGGCGCCCCACCAGATCCGTTGACTCAGACCAGGAGACTGCGGCTGGATGGGCAGCAGACCGCTGCCCATCCGAGGATCGGCCTCGGCAATGCCGGCACCGCTGATTCCGTAGCGGAACACCTCGGTATGGCGGCGTGCCAGGTCGGCGTACTCCTCGCCGTCGACCGGAACGTAGCCGAAGGTCGCGGCGCCATTAACAGCTGGCTCGGGCGATCCCCGGCTGATGCCCAACTGCAGCCGGCCGCGGCTGATCAGGTCCGCCGCGGCCGCTTCCTCCGCCATGTAGAGCGGGTTCTCGTACCGCATGTCAATGACGCCGGTGCCGATCTCGATACGGCTGGTGCGGGCGGCGACGGCGGCGAGCAGCGGAAACGGCGAAGCGTGCTGCCGGGCAAAATGGTGCACCCTGAACGATGCCCCATCAATGCCGATCTCCTCCGCGGCCACCGCCAGGTCGATGGCCTGCAGCAGCGCCTCACCTCCGGTGCGGGTTCGCGATCCCTGCGCGGAGGACCAGTTACCAAAGGATAGAAAACCTATTCGCTTCATACCCGGATCAACCCGTTGCGGTCCCGACGCATTCCCGCTGCTCGTCCAGAGGGATCGCCCCGACCGAGCGACTAGATGATGTTTCGACCGGCCTTCCGGGATTCAGACCAGTCCTTGAAGAAGCCACGGCAGACGGTCCAGAGGACCCCTGCAACGATGACCGGCCAGATCAGCACATACACGGTGAGAAGGATTGTTTCCATGGTGATCTCCTACTTTCGGGCGGACAGCGTGGCGCCGTCCAGGTCGTCGTCAGGGGTGTTGCTGGCGTCGTCGGCCACGGGGTCATAGTCGCCGATGCGCTGTTTGATCAGGGCGAAGTCGAAGTCCTGTTTGCTCCTGACGGACATCAGATAGCAGACGATGGTGCTCACGGCGTAGGCCACCAGCGAACCGGTGAGGACCGTGTAATCGTGCAGGAACCCGATGACGAAGGGGGCCGAGGCAAGCGCGGCGACGGCGCCAGCGATTTTTGCTGGTTTCAGGCCGAAGAAGCCAAACACCATCAGGCCCAGGACAATGCCAATTCCGGCAGCCGACAGGATGTCGAACAGGATCCCGGTGACGCCGTCCATCGAGAACCAGGAGAACCTGACGGGGATGAAGACGGCCAAGGCCACGACCACCGACGTCGTAAACGCCCTGTTGGTCACCTTGTTCCAGTAGAAGCTGGCGATGACCGGGAACACGAGGGCCCCCCACAGGGCTCCCACGAAGACCAGCAGGTCGAGGATGTCCATTTGTTGACTGGCGAAGATCAAGGCCGCGGCAGTCGCCACGATCATGGTGATCCGGCCGACCAGCAGCATGGTTTTGGGGTTGGGTTTCGTCGCAATGTTCTTGCCGTAAACGTCGGCCATCATGATCGAGGACAGTGCGGACAAGTCCGAATCGGCGGTGGAGGACAGCGCGCCGAGGATCATCACAAAGAACAGGCTCAGCAGTACGGGGCCCAGGTAGGTGGATGCCATCTGCGGGATCAGGTTGTTGACGTCGCCGCCGGTGGGGCTGATACCCAGGTACAGGGCCATCACCCCGATCATGCCGATGCCGATCACGGTGGCACCGTAACCAACTGTCGCGGTGACGAAGGTCTTCTTGATCAGGTCCTCGCGGACAGCGAACAGCCGCTGCGCGATGGTCTGGTTGCCGATGGCGTAGGCCAGCACAGCAGCGATATAGGGAGCACCCTGGTTCAGGAACGCGTCACTCGAGAAGAAGTTGGACTGCTCGGGGGTCAGGTTACCGGCCCCCTGGGTGAACATGCCGGGACCTCCGGCAGCGAAGAACACCACCGGGATGATGATCGCGACGGCGCCCAGCATGGCGACCACCTGCGCAAAGTCGGTCAGTACCGAGGCGCGGAAGCCGGACCACAGCGTGTACATGAGGACGCCGACGGCGACGGCGAGTACACCCTGCCCGAAGCTGAAGGGGGAGAGCAATGCTACGAGGGCGCCTCCGGCAATAAAGTTGGAGGTCAGGCTGATCACGCTGCCAACGATGTTGGAGCCGGCGAGCATCAACTGGCTGGACCGGCCGTGGCGGGCGTGCATCACCTCGGCCAGAGTGTGGGCTTTCGGCGCTACTGCGCGGATGCGTTTCCCGAAAGGGTAGATGAACAGGATCATCAGGCACCCCACAGCCCGTAGTGGATTGGCCCGGAGATGCCGTAGGTGTAGCCCGAGGTGGCGGATGCGTACATTGAAGCCGCCCAGATCCAGGTGGCAGTCATGCTCGCAGCGGAGATACCGAAACCCACCTTGTTGCCGGCGGTCATGTAGCCGTCGGCGTTCTCCTTCTTTTTACCAATGTAGGCGGACACCAGCAGGGTGCCACCGTAGAGGAGTACAAGAAGCAGAATCACCATCCATCCACTTAGTTGATACAACTCAGCATCGTTAGGCACTGTGATCCCTTCGTCACGACGAGCAACGCTTGCAACTCGACATCGTCATCACGCTGGCCTCCTGTGGGCCGTCCCCTCCGCAAGCGTTCCAGGCGCGGAGACCGAGCCCCGAATGAGGGCGCAAGCGCGTCAATCCCGTAGAAAATTACCTGAGGCAATCAAACAGAGCGCATAGCTATGTCTTTCGGCGGCGCGCGGCCAACCGATTCGTGGGTGTTTTGTACCCATACGGGGGCAGGTGCTCTGCAATCTTCGCCGCTGATCAATCCCAATAATGGGGGAACGGTTACTCGCGGGCAGGCGTCCTGCAACGCAGTCAGGCTAGCATGCTTCCGGCGGAGGGGACCTTTGGGCAAGTAGTGGCGCCGGGCAGTGACGATGGCGAGGTGGCCGTCGTCGACGGCGCGGACGACGGCCACTCGGGGGTCCGCTGAAACCAGTAATCCTCGGATGATGCCTGATAGAGCAGTATCATCCGAGGATTGTTGAAGGGTTAGGTGGTAGGGGGTGAGCCTCCCGAGCCTGGCTCTTAGCCGCGGTCGGTGTAGCGGCCCTCTGAATGTTCCTGAATGGACCGGTTTGATGAGGTTACGTAGGTGCCGCGGACCTGGACCGTCCCGCCGCTACGGGTAGTGACGTAGGTTCCCTCGGCTGGGGTGCCGGAGGTCGGCGTCGTCACGTAGCGCCCACCGAGCAGGGGCATCGGGCGGGCGGGGGTGACTGCTGCCCGATGGGCGGCGGCCGGGCGTGTGGTGGTGGTGCGGTTCATCAATGACATGGTGAAGCTCCTATTTTTGGGCGCGGCGAAATTGCCGAACGGTTCAGCGTTGAAGTGGTGATTTTGGGCAGAACTGATCACGGAATGCCGCGTCAGCGGGCCGTGAGAATGAGAAGTGGCTTAGCCGGTTTCGGGTGAGCCGTTGGTCTGGCAAGTGCGACACAGGCCGTTGAAAGTGACCTCGGCCGAGTAAATGGTGAAACCTGAATCATCGGAGGGGGTGAGGCATGGTGCCTCGCCGATCACGCAGTCAACATCCTGCACCAACCCGCAGCCAACGCATGACAGATGGTGATGGTTGTCGCCCACCCTGCACTCGAACAGGGCGGGAGAATTGGGCGGGTCGAATCGTCTGACCAATCCGGCACCGGTGAACGACGCCAGAATCCCGTAGATAGTTTGGGCCGATATTTTGCTCAGGCTCTTTCGTGCTTCATTAAAAACCTGATCAGCACTTGAATGGGGTGCGCTCTGGAGAATCTCCAACACCGCCACTCGAGGCGCAGTCACCTTCAGTCCCGACTCGCTGATAATGGCCCGAAGAGCATCGGGTTGGGTCTGCGAGGCGGTACCTTGTGGCATACCTCTACTGTACGGAGTTGTTTTGATTAGGTCAAAACAACTCCGCGGTAGCCTTGGACAATGACTGAACGTTACCGGTACGACGTCGAGGTGCTGCACCTGCTCGTCTCACCGGCCCACGCCTACTTTGGCCGCGCCCGCGACGGTGCCGCCGACGTGCCCACGACCGACGCCGACCGGGTAGCCCTGGTAGCCGGGAAGGGAATCGTCGGGGACCGGTTCTTCGGCAAGGCCGCACACATGGACGCCGCGGTGACGGTGATGGCGGTGGAAGCGCTCGAGGATATTGCCAGTGGCCTGGCCGCTGAACCTTTTGATCCGTTGCTGGCCCGGCGGAACGTGATTCTGCGGGGTGCCCAACTGCATCCGCTGCTGGGTCTGGAGTTTGAGCTGGAGTCCGCCGGCGACGTCGTGCGGTTGAAAGCCGGACGGCCCGCGCATCCATGCGTGTGGATGGATCGTATGCTGGCGCCGGGAGCCCACGCGGCGATGCGCGGCCGAGGCGGAGTGCGCTGTCAGGTGCTGGCGGACGGGGCGCTGCACCGCGGTCCGGCGGTACTGGTGAGCCCGGTTTTACTGGAACCGGACCGCGCTGGGGAGGCCACGATCCGGCGTCCTTCACGGTTGCCCTGATCGTTTCACGCCACCGCTGAGGAATACGTCGCCGTCCACTGGCGTTGGGTGAGGGGGACCAAATTTTTCCGCAACCAATTCTGCAGGAGCTTATCTATGCCTACGACCGTCAACGCTTACGCCGCGCCATCCGAGTCCGAGGACCTCATCGCCACCACCATCGAGCGCCGCGACGTCGGCCCCGACGATGTGCTGATCGACATCAAGTTCGCAGGAATCTGCCACTCCGACATCCACACCGTCCGCGGTGACTGGGGACCCCAGACCTACCCGTTGGCGCCAGGACACGAGATCGCCGGGATCGTCACCGAGGTCGGCTCCAACGTCACCAAGCACTCCGTCGGCGACCGCGTGGGCGTCGGCTGCATGGTCAACTCCTGCGGCGAGTGCAAGAACTGTGAAGCCGGCGAGGAGCAGTACTGCCTCAAGGGCAACACCGGCACCTACGGCGCCAAGGACCGCGACGGCTCCATCACCCAGGGTGGCTACTCCACCCACATTGTCGTCACCGAGGACTTCGTTATCCGGATTCCCGAAGGTATCGACCTCGACGTCGCCGCACCGCTCCTGTGCGCTGGCATCACCACGTTCTCGCCTCTGAAACGCTGGGGCGCCGGACCAGGCAAGAAGGTTGCAATCGTAGGCCTGGGCGGACTCGGCCACATGGCCGTGAAGCTGGCCGCAGCGATGGGCGCCGAGGTAACGGTGCTTTCGCAGTCACTGAAGAAGCAGGAAGACGGGCTGCGTCTGGGGGCCAAGCACTACTACGCCACCAGTGACGAGAACACCTTCTCCGACCTCGCCGGCTCCTTCGACCTGATCATCAACACGGTGAGTGCCACCCTCCCCATCAGTGACTACCTGGGTCTGCTGGCTCTCGACGGCGCGCTCGTCAACGTTGGAGCGCCGGCCGAGCCGCTGCCCGTCAACGCATTCGCCCTGATCGGTGGCCGCCGTTCGTTCGCCGGCTCCCTGATCGGTGGCATCCGGGAAACCCAGGAAATGCTGGACTTCTGCGCCGAGCACCACCTGGGCGCCGAGGTGGAGGTCATCTCCGCAGACAAGATCAACGAAGCCTACGAGCGCGTCCTCGCCTCGGACGTCCGCTACCGCTTCGTCATCGACACCTCAACGCTGAACTAGCGTTTCGCGTTAGTGAACCCCCGGCAGGAGCTACTCCTGCCGGGGGTTCTCGCGTTAAACTCGGGGCTATGACTGCGCACCTGAACATCACCGACGATCCCGCCGCCGACAGGTTGCTCTCCGAGGAGCCTCTAGCCCTGCTGATCGGGATGCTGCTGGACCAGCAGGTGGCGATGGAAACGGCTTTCGCTGGCCCGGCCAAGATCAAGGACCGGCTGGGCGCGTTCAACGCGGAGACGATCGCCCACAAGGATCCCGACGAATTCGTTGAACTCTGCCGCACGCCGCCCGCCGTGCACCGCTACCCGGGGAACATGGCCGCGCGAATCCAGACGCTGTGCGCCACTTTGCTCGACGACTGGGATGGCGACGCGTCCCAAATCTGGAGGAGGGACAACCCCGACGGTGCCGAGGTCTATAAGCGGCTCAAGGCACTGCCCGGTTTTGGGGAACAGAAGGCCCGAATCTTCCTTGCACTGTTGGGCAAGCAATACGGGTACGACGGCGACGGCTGGCGTGAGAGCGCGGGCGCGTACGGCGAGGAGGGCAGTTACCGCTCAGTCGCCGACATCGTGGACCCCGAATCCCTCACGAAGGTGCGTGAAACCAAGCGTGCGGCGAAGGCAGCGGCGAAGGAGGCGAAGGCCTAGCCGTGGTTTCCGGTGCAAAGTAGCCTCCCTCCTCTTCCGCCGCGCGAGTGGCGGCGTCAAGAGTCTCGTCGCGGTGAGCAATCCAGACAAAGGGGGTCTACCCGGAGATCGGTGAGGGAAAAGC
>NZ_QDAE01000001.1 GCF_003075455.1 Arthrobacter sp. Bz4 | reverse complement strand
CCTCACCTTCTTTAACGGACACAATGCCCACCGGGACCTGCGCCCGGGCGTGCACGCCATGTTCTATGGCAAGGTCACCGCTTATAAAAACCGGCTGACGCTCACCAACCCGGGGTATTCGCTGCTTGACGACGACGAAATGGTGGATCCGGCCTTCCTCGAGAGGCCCATACCGGTGTACCCGGCGGCGGCGAAAGTGGAAAGCAAAGACATTCAGAAGGCCGTCGGGAAGCTGCTCGACAGCCTGGTGCACTCCCAACTCAATGATCCGGTGCCACCGGAAATTGCTCGCCGCGACAAGCTGATGAACGTCACCCAGGCGTATGAGCTGATCCACCGGCCGCATGTCATCGAAGACACCTACCGTGCCAAACACCGGTTGCGCTACCAGGAGGCGCTGGTGCTGCAAACCGCACTTGCCCGGCGTCGGGCCCTGACTTCGCTGGAAGAGGCGACGTCGCGCCGTCCACGCCCGGGTGGACTGCTGGACCAGTTCGACTCCCAGCTGCCCTTCACCCTCACCAATGGGCAGAAAGTTATAGGGGAGACCCTCGCTGAGGACCTGTCCTCTTCCCACCCCATGAATCGGCTCCTGCAGGGTGAGGTGGGCTCCGGTAAGACGCTTGTCGCTCTCCGGGCGATGCTGCAGGTGATCGATGCCGGTGGTCAGGCCGCGCTGTTGGCGCCGACCGAGGTGCTTGCCGCACAGCATCTGCAATCCATCACCCGGACGTTGGGGCCATTGGCCATGGGAGGGATGCTCGGGGGAGCAGCTGATGGAACCAAGGTGGTCCTGCTGACCGGCTCGATGTCCACAGCGCAGCGCAAGCACGCAATGCTTGACGCGGCAACTGGTGAGGCCGGGATTGTGATTGGGACCCATGCCCTGCTGTCCGAGAATGTGAGCTTTTTTGACCTCGGGCTCATCGTGGTGGATGAACAGCACCGCTTTGGTGTCGAGCAACGCGACGTGTTGCGGTCCAAGGCCACCAATTCGCCCCACGTGCTGGTGATGACCGCAACCCCCATTCCCCGGACGGTCGCGATGACGGTGTTCGGTGACCTCGATGTATCCACGTTGACCGAGCTGCCTGCCGGTAGGGCGCCGATCACTACCCACCAGGTGGGGCTCACCGAGCATCCTGCCTGGATTCAGCGCATTTGGGCGCGGGCCAGGGAGGAGATCGACGCCGGGCGTCAGGTGTACGTGGTGTGTCCCAAGATTGGCGACCAAGAAGAGGACTCCACGGCGGTTGAGCTCTACTCGCCCGATGGGCCGCCTGACAACCGGGGTCTTCAGCAGGAACTAACGTCGGTCAACGAGTTGTTCGAAACGCTGCAGGAAATGCCGGTCATGCAGGGTGTGTCGATTGGGCTGTTGCATGGGCGGCTGGATCCTGTCGAGAAGTCAGCGACCATGGCTCGCTTCAATGACGGAAGCGTTCAGCTGCTGGTCTCCACCACGGTGATCGAGGTGGGTGTGGATGTTCACAACGCCACGATGATGGTGATCATGGATGCGGACCGGTTCGGCATTTCGCAGCTTCATCAGCTGAGGGGGCGCGTTGGTCGTGGTGGGTATCCCGGAACCTGTCTGCTAGTGACTCAGCTTGACCCCGAGCATCCCAGCAGGGAGAGGCTGGCCGCTGTCGCGTCGACTACAGACGGGTTCGAACTGTCACAGAAGGATCTTGAACTGAGGCGCGAAGGCAACATTCTCGGGGCCTCGCAGTCCGGTGGGCGGTCGGCGTTGAAGTTCCTGCGCGTGGTCAAGGACGTGAAGATCATTGAGAAGGCTCGCGAAGATGCCCAGCAGATCGTGGCGCACGACGTCGATCTGGTGGACCATCCAGACCTCGCCGAGGCGTTGGATCTCTACCTGAATCCCGAGAAGGAAGCCTTCCTGGAACGGGGCTAATCCTTTTGTTCTGTGGAGGACTAGTGGCCACTCCTCCTCCACATTGGGGATGTTCACTGGATCACTCGAATCTATGTTCGATAAAATTGATCCATGACATTCACTCCATTCGAGCAGCAGACCGATACACCTCGGTATCTCGCCTGGTTGAACACCGAGCTGTCGGGGATTGCTGACTCTTTTCGTGCCGAGAGTCTGGTCATGCCAACCCAGGAACTCGCCGAAATCGCGATGGCTATCGAACAGGTCGCCAGAACTGCCGAGCAACTTCAGTTGATTGCGGCACACGCGGTGGAACATCAGAATGTGGCAGTAGTCGGTGAGTCCGATCAGCGGATGAGTTTTGGAATGTCCGACGACGACTCTTCCGGGGGAGGCCTGAACCGCACGGGGTGTAGAGACAACGCCGAGTATCTTCGGAACACTTTGCGGATCAGTAAGAGTGATGCGAGGCGGCGGATTCGTGTATCCGGCCAGGTTTTGCCGACGGTTCAGCTGAATGGTCAGCCGCTTGCTCCTCGGCTTGAACATCTTGGGGCTGCGATTGCTCGATCGGAGGTCAGCAGCCAGGCTGCCACCCTAATCAGTTCGGCCATGGAAAGAGTGAAGCCGTTTGCTTCATGCAAGGATTTGGACGACATGGAAGCCACTCTGACTCGGCAGGCAGTTGTCTCGGATCTGGATGTGCTCAGGGTGCTGATTCAGCGCTGGGAGAGTTTGCTCAACCCTGATGGCTCTGAGCCAACTGAAGAAGTTTTGCGTGCACGGCAGGGAGTCTTTCTTCGGGGTAAGCGTCACGGTCTGCACTTCATCGAGATTTCTGCGACGGACGAACAGTTCGAAGACCTGATCACGGTGATGTATTCAGCCACCAATCCGAGGGCCCGGGCAGGGTTGTCGGCTGCCGAAGCCGAAAAGCTGGGTGGTGTGGCTAAGACTTTAGGTGCAGGTGCAGGTGCAGGTGTAGGTGCAAGGGTAGGTGCGGGCACAGGTGCAGGTGCAGGCACAGTTGCAGGCACAGATGGGTGTGTAGACGCCGGCGCACGGCCGTCTGGTGCCGGGATGGACCCTTCGAACGCTGAGGCTTTGTTCGGTCCCACCGGAGATTCAGCTGCTCAGGGAGCAGGGACTATTCCGGAAGACGAGCTTGATCGGTCGACGTGGGCGCAGCAGCTGCTGGATGGCCTGGTGGGTGCATGTCGTATTGCTTTGGCTAGCAGCAACCTTTCTGCTGCCGGAGGAATGCGGCCGCAGGTGTTGGTCACCATCAACTACAAGGACTTGATGGCCGATGTCGGCAGAGCTGGCCATGCGGCGTTTGGCGGTTTGATCAGTGCTCGGTCGATTCGTCGGATTGCCTGTGATGCGAATGTTTTGCCAGTGGTGCTGGGAACGCAAGGCCAAATCCTCGATGTGGGCAATCCTCGCCGTTTGTTTCCTCCCACTATCCGTAAGGCGTTGACTGCGCGGGATGGTGGATGTGCTTTTCCGGATTGCATGATGCCGTCGCCTTGGACCGAAGGCCATCACATCATTCCGTGGAGTCGAGGTGGACCGACCACGGTGGACAACGGAGTTTTGCTTTGCACCAGGCATCACCATCTGCTTCACCAAGAGGAGTGGAAGATTGAGGTGAGGGACCGGACCCCGTGGTTTGTTCCGCCGCGGTATATCGATCCGGCGCAGAGACCTCGACAGAACCACTATCACCGGGATCATCCCCATCAGCAGGATCGCAATCCGTCATCCTGATCTGCTGCATTGTGTCTGCACTGATCCGGAGTCGATGTATCAATCTGGTTACTGGTGCACAAGTTGGGTTCGGTTTGACTTCGGCCTGCATGAGTCGCAAACCCAGATCCGGCTTCGCCAAGTTCGAGCGAGTTGCCCTGAACGCATCACTGGCGTATCTGCCATTCGCAGCAGTGCGGATACACCGGTCTGCTGAACGCACCGCCGACACGCCGCCTCGTCAACCCATGGTCGGCCCGCTGGTATTTGCTCGTCGCGCGGATGCCATAGCCCAGAACGCATGGCGGACACTCCGCCCGTTCGCCGCGTTGTCCGAAGCGTCGCCCTTTGTTGCAGCGCGAGCGGCGCGCCATGCCGTCAGCAGAGCAGCATGGGTGCCTGGGCTCTCGCCCAGCGCGGGTCATGCGAGTGTACGGTCAGCTCGCACAGAGTCGATACAGTTGAAACATGAGTCGAATCATTGCCGGAGCCGCTGGTGGCATACCGCTATTCAGTGTTCCGGGAACAGCAACACGGCCCACCACAGATCGAGTCAAAGAGGCATTGTTCTCTCGTCTTGATGCCTACGAGGTTATCGCCGATGCCAGGGTGCTTGACCTATTTGCTGGCTCAGGCTCCTTGGGCGTTGAAAGCGCCAGCCGGGGAGCAAAGATCGTCGACCTCGTGGAATCTGCCGACAAAGCCGCAGCAGTCAGCCGAACCAATGCCGATCTGGTGAACAAAGCCCTCAAACATCAGACCGTCCGGGTACACCAACTCAAGGTCGAAACCTACTTGGACCGTGCCGTTCCTGCGGATCAATGGGACCTCGTACTGATGGATCCTCCCTATCCGGTAGAAAACGCGGCCTTGACAGGCATCCTTGAAATCCTGGTTCCTCACTTGGCCGAGGGCGCAGTTCTCGTCTTGGAGCGCTCATCGCGCTCGCAGGAACCCGAGTGGCCAGTTGGTCTGGAACGATTTGCCGAAAAGAAGTATGGCGAAACGAAGTTGTGGTTCGCCGAGCCATCCGCTGAACTACCCTCCGTCTAGATTCCTCTGTGAGAAGGACTTCTAGGCCAGATCCTCCTCCAGACGCTCAAACCAACGGTGAGCAACTGTGCGATAGGCGGGCCGAAACGCATACAGACATGCCAGCCTGAGTTTGGTTGACACTGAATAGGCGTGCAACCGTGTATCGGCCACATTCATTACCGAAGCGGTCTCGAGGATTGCCTGCTCAGCGGTCGATGCCGTAGCAGCAGAGAAAACACCCTGCGCCCGCCGAAAATCTATATGGACCAACAGGTTCGCCAAATCCAGCGCAGGCTCAGCGACGGACACAGTGTCACAGTCGATCAACCCGATCGCGCCAGAATCAGCGTTGAAAAGCAGCTGTTTGTCGTGCAAATCCCGATGCGACAAAACGGCCGATTGCGGCGCTCCGGAAATCAACAAACGAGCCACCTGGGACGATGCGGTTTGTAGCCTTTCAGCTGAAACAGGCAACGCTCCGAACTGCTGCACCTGGTTCACCCAGCGTGACACCGTTCGAACCTCATCGCCCGTCGAGTGATTGAGCAGTTCAGGTCGACCGGATGCCACCGGCGATACAGCCAACCTGGGCCATCGCACCGCCCACTGTTGCCACGCCTGTTCCCACATGTCCTCCGGGGAAAGGACTTGCTCGAAAGAGGGTTGCTGCAAAGAACTCTGGCCCGGGGAGACCTGGCCCGACCGGACAGGTCCGGTCAACCCCTGACCTAGTTCGTGGAAACTGACTCCGCGAACCGCTGCCAGGGTGACGCTCGCCGAAAGCTGACCAACGACGTCGGGCATCACTATCCCCGATGGCTGAGTCAACTCACCCATCAGACGATGAGAAGCAGCAACTCCTTCAGCCCTGCCTGGTGCGAGTAGCTTGGTAAAGCCCACAGCATCGCGCACCACAGCACGGCGTTTGTACCGATGTACCAACAGCTGTCCCTGTGCCGCAGCGCCAGGCAAACCAGCGAGCACGGGATCCTCGGCAAATGGGGACACCCGCACTCTGCCGTCGGGCTCGATTGTTCCAGCACGTATTTGATCGTTCTCGACGTCAGAGGCCTCAAAGGTCAGCCGACCACCATCTTTGGGCCACGCCCGATGGACCTTTAGCTGTCGGCCGGAACGATCAGTTACAATCTCAGGAACAGATCCTGCCACAGATACCGATTCAGGAGCGGTTACGGGGCCAGGCACTCCATCGGTCAGGGTCTTGGGAACAGTCGTCACCACAGGATGTCCTCCATCAGCTCAAGGTGGCTAGCCATGTCGTGCCGCCAGGTGGGGGAGCAGGACCGAAAAGAGTCGCTCAAACGACTCAGTAGGTGAAAGATGGTCCACGCCAGCACCTCAGAATCGGTGGCACCGGACGGCCCAGCGCTGTAGCCGTCCAGCATTGCTGCCGTACGGGGGAGCGACAACACGTCAGTACCCTTCGGCAGAGGGCCGTCAGCAACTCGGTGCAAAATCTCTACGGCCGCAAAACTGCCCAGATCCGAGGCGCCAGCACCATAGGTGCAACGTTCCAGGTCGGTCAACCGAATGTCGCTGCCATCGACCAACACCTGATCGGCGGAAAAGTCGCCATGCATCAGCGCCGCCCTGCCCGGACGTCGTAGCAACGGCTCCAACCCGGCACGCAACCGCTCAAGACGACCAGCAAGCTCCGGATACAGCGAAGAGTTCTCTGCCACCAGGTCCATCAGCGATCCGGCCGCGCCCGCCACCGATGGGTACCAAACGCAGGGGGTTGGGCATGAAGAAGAGCCAACGCCACACCCGCTGCATAGGAAGCTGCTCCGGCGCCGTCCTGCTCGACAGTGCTGAGATCTCCAGCACCAAACCACGAGAGGTATTGGAGATGCCGCGATGAAGGCAACCCCACGGGCTCAACACTCTCCAGCACCGGGACTCCACTCGCAGCGAGCTGTGACAGCAGCTGGCCATCGGCATCGGGGACAGCCGTTCCGACTTTGCACACCAACCGGTCCTCCCCGTGAAGTACCTCAAACACCACCCTGCGCTGCGGGTTGTAGTTGAGCACCTTCACCAGACGATCGGTAAACAGACGATCCATCCCCGCCCGGCGAAACCGCGCCAACGGCTTGTACAGCCGGTGGTCCAGTTCGATCGGACCCGTCACCAGACGGTGGCCCGGATGATCCGACAGCGCCACGTTCTCGAGCGCCAACCCACTGGCCATCGCCCGACTGAAGACCTTCTCCAGCTTGACTGCCGAATGAGGTGCATAGGTGGCCAACCAGCTGATCCCGCCGTCGTCCTCCCGCAACCTAACGACAGCCGACGTACCCGGCTTATGTCGTAGCCGATCAGCACGCACCGGCCGACCCAGCAGTTCGCTCAGCTGGTCCCCATCGAAAAACGTGGCAAGGCCTGGCAAAGCAGGATCCTCTGTCGACGTCGCACTGACAGTCATGGCGTTCATGCTGCGCCACCGGCGGACTTCTCCGCCAGATGCGCTTCGTCGGCTGCCTGTTGCTGACGAACCCACGAAGCAAACACCTGATGCTCCATCAGTTCAGCAGGAGACCCGTCCAGCAGCACCCGACCCTCCTGCAACCACACCACTCGATCATGAGTGAGAGCCACCGACGCCTCGTGGGTAATCGTGATGGTGGTACGACCCTCGGTCAGGGTGGCCAGACCCGCCAACACCTCAGACCGTGACTCCTGATCCAACCCGGTCGTCACCTCATCGAGAATCACCACGGGCGCATTACGAAGCAACGCGCGCGCAATGGTGATCCGCTGACGCTGTCCCCCGGACAACGTGCCACCGCGCTCGCCGACCAGGGTGTCGTAGCCGTCGGCAAAACCCGAAATGAACGTATGGGCATTGGCTAGTTTCGCAGCCCGCTCCACCTCCTCGTCAGAGGCATCGGCACGGCCATAGCGGATGTTTTCCCGGATGGTGCCGGTGAACAGCACAGCATCCTGCAGCACCAGACTGATATTCGACCGCAACGACTCCAGCTTCACCATCCGCAGATCAAGCCCGTCGACATGGGCCGACCCCGATACCGGATCCATCATCCGCACCATCAGCGACACCAACGTCGACTTCCCGGACCCGGACGGACCCACAATCGCGGTCTTGCGACCACCCACCAGCGACAGATTCAGATTCTTCAGGACCGGCGCACCATCACCGTACGCAGCCGTCATGTCCCGGAACTCGACATCGCCCCACACCTTACCCAGGGGCACTGCGTCGGGGGCATCAACAATGTCCACCCGCTCATCGAGCAGATCGGCCACCCGCTCACCGGACGCCGTCGCCCTCGCAATCCGCCCGGTGTACTTGGCCAAATCGCGCAACGGCTTCATGGAGGTCTTCAGGTACATCAGAAACAGCACCAGGTCGCCGGGAGTCATCGCTCCCTGTACCACCCGCCAGCCGCCACCGGCCAGGACGACGGCGGTAGCAACGCCGACAATGACGTCGGTGCGTCGCTCCAACGCGGCCGCCAAACGGCGGGACTGCACCCCGTCCCTGAGCGTCTTCTGGTTGCTGCTCCCAAACCGATCCGACAGCGTCTTCTCCAGGCCATAGGTCTGTACCACCCGAATGGCACCCAGACTCTCCTGGGCGGTGTTGGCCAACGACCCTTCACCTTTCCGGGTTCGGCGCGCAGCAACAGTGATCTTTCCGGTGCTCAGCCGCGACAACAACAGGAAGCTGGCACACGCCACCAGCACCACCAACGCCAGCAACGGATCAAGCCAGAACATCACGCCCCCCATCACCACCAGGGTGATGCAGTTGGCGATCAGCGGCAGCCCGGCGCTGACCGCCACCTCCTGCAGTCGACCGACGTCGCCCACCAACCGCTGAATGGTGTCACCGGTCCGCGACGACGAATGGTAGCGCGTGGACAGTGACTGCACATGCTCAAAAACACGTCCCCGCAGTTCGGTGGCCACCCGCGATCCGGCAAGAGCAAACGCCACAGTGGCCAGATAGTTACAGAGCGCCCGCATCCCAATGATCACCAGGAGACCGACGCCGCAGGCCAGCAGCAGCCCTTCGGTGGCCAACGGGCCAGTTCCGGCAAGCTCGGCGCCCAGGCTGCGCGAGATGGCATCGACCACAAACTTCACCGGCCATGGCTCCAGCACCCTGAAGATCACTTCGAAGAGCAACGCCACCACTCCGCCGCTCATCAGCATCCGGTGTTGCCGTAAATGGGGTTTGGCGATGTTGATGGTCCGACGCAGCGGGCTGCGCGCCATTTTGGGACCGATGGTGGGCAGTGTCGCCGGTTCCAGTGCCCTGACGATTTCCGGAACCGTAGGGGTCTTCGAAATGGTCATGCCAGGATCCCTTCGGTAATGCGGTCCAGCACGCTGTCCCAGCTGTGATGATCGGTTGCCATCCTGCGTGCAGCATCCGACATCGCAGCTCTGGCGAGCGGAGCCGCGGCCAGGTCGTCAATCGCAGCAGCAAGCGCCGCAGGATTTGACGGATCCACCAGAAGGCCGGTCACGCCGTTGTCGATAATTGACGGCACCTGGCCCACCCGGGATGCCACCACCGGCAATCCCGCCGCACAGTATTCATAGATCTTCAGCGGCGAGAAGTACTGATCATTGGCGTCCTCCATGGCAGGATAGGGCGCCGTCGCGACCGCACAGCCAGCCAACGCCGCAGGAATGAAGTCGGGGGTGAGGGCGCCGGTGAACTCGACGGCCGTGCCGGTCGACACAGCGAGTTCACGAAGCCGCTCACCCTCCGGTCCAGCTCCGACGATCCGTAACGCCCAATCTGTGGACGCAACAGCTTTCGCCTGGATCAGCGTCTCGACGCCGTGCCAGGGCTTCAACGTGCCAACAAACACCACCACGGGGCTGCCAACAGTCTCCGGGGTCGGCCGAATCCGATTGACGTTCACCCCATTCGGAACCACCGCCACCGTCGAATGATGCTCAATGGAAACCCGTTCCTTCACCCACTCAGCGACCGGCTGCGACACGCACACTGTGCGGGCTGCCGCGGCCACCTGACGCTGCAACGCCTCGAGTGCAACATCCTCACCCACGAGTGAACGATGAATGCGTTGCTCATCGATCAGCGGAGCATTGACCTCAAGGAAGCCCGGAATGTTCAGCGCAGAAGTCACCCGGGCGAGGGCGTCGCTGAACAGTGAATAGCGTTCATAGGCCACCGTTGCACCATCGGCGATGACCCGACCGGCCAATGCCGCAGCGGCAGCTGCCTGGGCACGTTCCCGTTCGTCCCCGCTGCCCTTGGGAATGCTCTGCACGACTACCGGGACATCGGCAAGATCAGCCGGAATGTCGGAGCCCGGACGAGTGCAATAAATCGTCACGTCGGCGCCACGTGCACGCCAACTGCGGATGATTTCCTGCACATGAACCGAGGCACCCTTGGAGCCAAAGATCGGAACCCCGGGGTCGAGGCACAGATAGGCGACACGCATCATGAGGGGGCCACCGCCTCTGCCAGTACCCGATCCGCTGGTCTGCCCGGTGTGTTGCTGGGCGCCTTACCCGATTCAAGGTCCTGCAACAGCGCTGACTGCCGATGGGAATCGAACGACTTCTCGATTACCCGCCGAGCAGCAAGGGCAACCGACTGCCGATCAAACGACGACGACGCCACAGTCACCAAGGCATCAACCAGATCGCTAGGCACACCCGAACGGATCAAGATCCCGGTCTGCTCTTTATCCGCTGTCCCGCTGTCCGACTCCAGCTCTGCAGCAAACACGCCGTTAGCGTTGGTGATGACCTCGGGTATCCCCGTCACATCGCTGGCGATGCACGGCACTCCCATTGCCATTGCCTCCAACAGCACGGTCGGCAGGCCGTCGGCGTTGCCGTCCTGACCCACCAGGCAGGGGGCCGTGAACACATCGGCCCATCTCAGCAGTTCGACCACCTCGGCCTGAGTCCGCGGACCCAGCAGCGTCACGGTGGACTCCAGGCCGAGCTGAACGATCTGCTGGGCCAACACCTCGTAAAGATTTCCGCCACCAGCGATACGGACCTCAAGCGCCACACCCTGACGCGCCAGTTGGGCGACGGCGTCGACCAGAAGATTGAACCCCTTCTTTTCGACCAGTCTTCCCACGGCGGCAACCCGCAGCACTGGCCCGGGGGCAGAGGGCGAAACAAAGGGAAACCGCTCGAGTTCGAGTCCGTTGTAGACCCGCGACACCCGGTCAGCATGTTCGGGATAGAGCCGCGCCAGGTACGCCAGATTGAAATCACTGACCGTGACCACATGGTGCGCGGTACCGATCAGACTCCGCAACACCTCGAGATCCACTTCCTCATGAAAGATGTCCTTGGCATGGGCGGTGAACGAGAAAGGAATACCTGTCAGCTCAGAGGCGATCTTGGCGGTGCGGGTGGCAATCGAACCAAAATGCGCATGTAGGTGGGTGATACCCCGCTGCGAAAGCAGGGTGGCGAGCTCCACGCCCTGATGCACCTCGACCGGATCCAGTCCAGCAAGGTCCGGAAGCATGCGGGCGAACCGCTCCCCGAAGCCTGGCATCGCCGAGTGCGCCGCAGACATGATGGCCCACCCGTCAGCCAATTTCGCTGGCTTGGACACATACGTGACGGGTGCCTGCACCCGTGCCAGCTCGGGGTGAAAGCGAGGATCGGCTGGCGGCCGCAACGAAAAGATCTCCAACGCGTCGCCGGCGGCCTCACGAGCCAGAATTTCGGTCACGATGAAGGTTTCCGAAAATCGGGGATAGATCTTCAGGATGTAGGCGGTGCGGGCGGGACTAGACGGA
The DNA here is from genome assembly GCF_003075455.1 of Arthrobacter sp. Bz4. Taxonomy (GTDB): domain Bacteria; phylum Actinomycetota; class Actinomycetes; order Actinomycetales; family Micrococcaceae; genus Arthrobacter_D. The sequence goes on along the minus strand of NZ_QDAE01000001.1, from coordinate 371,844 downwards.
TGCAAGGGTCTGCCGATCGGTGTGACGGGTGGACGGTCCGGCCGATACGGACGGTCCGGGCAGCTCGGTGGACACCGACGTCGTCGAACCAGCCAGGCCGAGCAAATCGGCTGCATAGCCGCCAACGGTCTGGAGCCCGCTCCGGTCGACGTTGAGGCGTTGCGTCGGCGTTCCCACCACCGAGTCGAACCAGTCCGTGAGTACCTGTGGCGTGAACTGGTCGGGATGACACAGATCCACGAGCTGATGATGAGCCAACGACCGGGCCCGAATGAGCTGTTCCTGGCGAGGAATAACCCGCGGAACAACCAATGCCGGAGTGGTGGTGCTTATGATTTCGCACACCGAGTTGTACCCGCCCATTGACACGATCGCCGACGCTTCACGCATCTCGGCCAGACCGTCTCGCACCATCGACACCACCCGGGTGCCCGGCGCAGCCGCCTGTTCGATGAGGATCCGGTCCTCCTTGGGCAGCTGGGGTCCAGTAATTATCAGGTGTTCGTAGCCGTGGGGGACTGTTGCCTTGGCTGCGGTCAGCAGAACTGAGCGTCCATCCGAACCGCCGCCGGCCATGGTCAGGACGTAGGGCTTTCCTGTGGCACCGGTGCGTCGCCTGGATTGCCGACCATCGGCCAGATAACCGGTGTAGCGCACCATTGACGCAAGCTTGCCGGGAATTTCACCGGACTTCACCGGATCGTGGATTGCCGGGTCTCCGTATACCCACAGTTCATCGAAATACTCCCGCAGACGATCAAGGTTACCAAGGGCATTCCATTCCCGCCGTGCGACCTTGGGAGTGTCCAACACCTCACGCAACCCCAATACGACCTTGCAGTCGGGTCGAGCCTTCTTCAGTTCTGACAGCGCCGAAATAAGTTCGCGGTCGACGCCGAATGCGTGACGGTCCACCACCACTAGGTGGGGCCGAAATTCGGACAGCACGGCATCCATGATCTGCGACCGCAGCCTGATGAGCTTGGACTGATTGATTGCCAGATTTCGGGGCGTATAGCCGTCGCTGCCCTTGGAAATGCCAGGAAGCACCACCCAGTCCCAGTCGTCGGGACTGTCGAACCGGGTGGCCTGGGATTCACCGGTGACCAGCAACCCGGTGACTGTGCGGCCGGTCAATCCCGGCAGGCTTGCAGCAAAAGTGTGCGCCAACGCCAGATTGCGTCGGGTATGGCCCAGCCCCTGGGAATCATGCGAGTAGAGTACGACGCGAAGTTCTTTGGAACAGTGCTCGGTCGAGGTCAGTTCCTTCGACGAGTGTGCCTGAGACACATGCGTTTCCATGGTGGTGACCGATCTTCCCCTGCGGTGATGTGACTGCTGCAAGTTCTCTATCTAGTCAGTCACCTATGAGACGTTCGTGAGCCCCTGATGAGAGAACTCTCATCCGGCAGCCTGCCAGCGAAGCCCCGGGTGGCGGGCACGACCGCGCTGAAGAGATGCCAGGACTGCCCCGTGGGACTATTGGGGTCAGCGCCCGTCCTGAAAGATCAATCATGAAACCTGCCTCACACCACCCAGTTTTCAGTACCATCGGCACGATCAGAGCCGTCTCCCTTTTCGCGCTGAGCGCCGGGCTGTGGTGGGGGTGGTTCGCATGGGACACAGAGTACGCCGTCGACCCCGCAACAGGCTCGGTATCCGGGCCCTATGAAGCGTGGCAGGGTGGCGGATGCATTCTCGCCTGGGCAGGTCTCGGCTGGATTGGCAACAGGATGCTGCATCCGGCTGCTGTTGTCGCGATTATGCCAGTCGCCTTCACCACGGCGTTTGCCATCTCAGCCGCACCGATGGACGATTCTGGGCTGTGGATCGTTGGCGCGATTCTCATGATCGCGGGCACCTCGATCTTCACCGCGCTCTTCGTGGCGCTCCTGAACTGGCGTACTCCCGCTCATGCACAAACCCGGCCGTCCTAGTGGGCAACCGGGTCTGTGACGCTGTGAAACTTGGGGGAAAGTCCTATTGCGGTTGGTAGGACAGGCAATCAGCGGTGTCGGCGCCGTGGCCAATTGTCACATTGGTCTTGCCGCACATCAGGTGGTCGTTGAACGTGCATTCGGTGCGCTGACAAGCACCGACGTGAGCCAACACCATCGGCAACCCCCCGGTCGCTGAGGTGTCGATGAACGTCGAACACGAGGCATGATCGCGGCTACCACCGACAGTGATCGCGTAGGCAGTACAGCCGTCGTGATTGAAAGAGCAGGATTCCACACTGCACTCTGAAACACTCGCAACTTCGGTCGTCATGGTTCCTCCATCAGTAGCAATCAGCGATGGCAACAGGATCACAGGATCAATAGGATCAATAGGATCAACACTGCCCAACCCGTCGTCTTATGCCCCAACCATACTGCTGAATGAATGAAAAAGCAGCCGATTAAAAGCAATTCGATAGCGCACATTAAATTAGCGTATTTATTGCTTTCGTATCGCGTACGGCTGAAGAGCATATTGCCTGCTCAGGCGTTACCGCGGTCCCGCAGAGAATGCAACAAGTTCGGAACCGGTCACCACAACACCTGGATGTGGACCCGCCGCTACCAGCGGATCCGACCACTCGGCTGGCCACACCGAATCGGTTCCCACCAGCACGATATTCCCAGCCAGTTGCCCTCCGATCATTCCCGCATCAGCCAACACCGCGACGTCGTCGGCCGCCTCCTGCAACCGACGAACCTGGGCACGCGCAAACGTCAGCGGCGGATCGTCCCCAACATTGACGAGAACAACGCCGTCCGGAGCCGCCAACGAAGTCAGCGCCTGATAAAACGCTTGATCGGTGAGATGGGCGGGAGCATCATCGCCGGCAAACACGTCGAGCACCACTGCATCAAACGAACCCGGCTCAAACCTGTCGAGCGCCGCCCGGGCATCCGCGATCACCAGGGAACACCTGGTGCCATCAGGCAGCGGCAGATGCTCCAGCACAAAGTCCAACAATTCCCGTTCCAGTTCAACCGCAACCTGCTCAGAACCTGGCCTCGTCGCCTGGACATAGCGCGCCAACGTCAACGCGCCAGCACCGAGATGCAACACATGAATTGGCTTACCGGCAGGCTTAAAGATATCCAGGACATTCGCAATACGCCGCAGATACTCATAAAAGACATGTCCGGGATTCCCCAGATCAACATGCGATTGTTGGGCACCGCCAATACTGAGAATGTAAGCGCCCTCGGTGAACGCGTCTTCATCAATTTCGGCTAGCTGGCCAATGTCGGCCAAATGAAGGGTGGGCACAGCACCATCCTCGTCGGCGCCCAGATCCACACCCTTCACAGCCGCGACCGCAAATTCGACAGACGGTCAGCTGCTTCTTCGAGCACCTCGGTCTTCTTGCAAAACGCAAACCGGAGCAACGAACTGGTCCGTGCGGCGCCGTCGGGATGGCAAAAGACAGCCACCGGAATAGCCGCAACCCCCAGCAGTTCGGGCAACCGCCGAGCCAACCTGGTGGCATCCGAAATTCCCAGCGGCGCTGCGTCGACGTTCACAAAGTACGTGCCCTGGGGCGTGAAGACATCAAATCCGGCAGCCTCAAGGCCGGCACTGAGAATGTCCCGCTTACCCTGCAGCGTTGCTGCGGTGGTCGCAAAGAAGCTGTTGTCAAGACCCAAACCGTGTGCAACAGCGCTCTGGAATGGAGTCCCTGAACTGTAGGTCAAAAAGGTCTTTACCGTACGGACCGCCGAAATGAGTTCCCGCGGCCCACTGATCCACCCAATTTTCCAGCCGGTGACCGAGAACGTCTTCCCTGCCGAGGAAATAGTGAGCGTGCGGTCCGCAGCGCCAGGCAACGACGCAATCGGCACATGCCTGACGCCGAAGGTGAGGTGTTCATACACCTCGTCGGTCACGATCACCGAGTTGTGCTTCACCGCAAGATCGACGACCTTCTGCAACACCTCGCGCGTAAACACGGTGCCCGTTGGATTATGCGGATTGTTGAGCAGAATAATCCGGGTATTGGCGTTGACAGCCCGCTCTAGGGCATCCAGATCGGGCTGGAAATCGGGAGCCGACAACGGAACAGTGGTGTGGGTGGCGCCACTGAGGCCGATCGTCGCGCCATACGAGTCATAGAACGGTTCAAAGGTGAGCACCTCATCGCCGGGTCCGGCAAGAGCCAAAACTGTTGACGCAATGCCCTCGGTTGCGCCGGTGCTGACGATAATCTCGGAGCCGGGATCCGGGGTCAGCCCATAGAACCGCTCCTGATGGGCAGCGATGGCTTCCCGCAGCACCGGCAATCCCTGCCCCGGCGCATACTGGTTCGCGCCGGCCGCAATGGCAGCACGTGCAGCCTCAAGAATCTCAGCCGGACCATCCTCATCAGGAAAACCCTGCCCCAGGTTGATGGCACCGTGCTGCATCGCCAACATGGTGATTTCCTCGAAGATCGTGACACCGAGACGCCCATCGGCGGCCAACAGATTGGCGCCCGACGCCGTCCGTTGCCATGGCGTAGGGGTTGTCGCGGTGCCGGTCACCAGTGAAGAAGTAGTTGAACTCATGCACTCAAGTATTGCGGTTATGACGCCGCACCGCCGCGGCCGGGTGTACCGAAGCGCACTTCACTGTAGATTCGAACCATGCGTCGCGCAGTCTGCCCCGGATCCTTTGACCCCATCCACAACGGTCACGTGGAGGTCATCGCCCGAGCCGCAAGCCTTTTTGATGAGGTGATCGTTGCGGTGTCCAACAACCCAGCCAAAAAATACCGGTTCGACCTGGATGAACGCCTCGACAGCGTCCGCGAAACCCTCCAGTACCTCCGGGGCGTGTCAGTCCTGCCCATGAGCGAAGGTCTGCTGGCTGACTTTTGCCGCTCACATGGCGCCAACCTCATCGTCAAGGGTCTGCGGTCCAGCCAGGATTTCGACTATGAACTGCCCATGGCCACCATGAATCGCCAACTCACCGGCGTCGAAACCGTCTTCATCCCGGCCGAAAACAGCTACACCCATCTTTCGTCGTCGCTCTTGAAAGAGGTCGACTCACTCGGCGGAGACATCTCGCCGTTCGTTCCCAAGGGTGTGCTGAAAAGGCTCAAACGGCCGTCATCGTAGGGCCCCAATTAGTGGGACGGATCTGGTCCGATGAAGTAGTCTGGCCTGATGAACGACAAGACCCGCCTCGCACCCGAAGATCCATTCCCGAAGGATCTTGACAACCTGGCCGACGGTGAAGTGGAAGTGCTGAACAGCAAAGTCCACCGTCAGATCGACGAGGAGTATGTCGACGAGGGACAACCACACCCCGAGACCGAATTCCGCAAGGAAGAGCTCGACGAGGAACTCGACGAGCGCGACGACGACGGCACATCCGACGGCATGTCCGACGGTGCAGCTAAGTCGCAGGACTCGGGCGAATAGCGAAGGTTGCCAGAAGAAGGCGCGGTCCACTGGTTATTACTTCGTTGCAGTAGCGGCGACTGACACTGGCCTTTAGCTGGCCAGCGTCACAGCACGGCTCGGCACAAGCAACTGTCCTAGTTAGCGCCGAATAAAATGATGAACGGGTGGGTTGCTAACGCACTGCCAACCATTATTTTTCTATCCCCCTGTTACCTCCCCAAGTTATTTGCAGGGTCTTGATGACAACTTCCACCTAACGGTAAACACACTCGTGCCGTTGTTTGGGGGGCCTCGGCGATAAAGAGCTGGGCCCATCATAGGGGAGTAGATATGGGCATCGAACCGCGGCATCGTTCTCCGGGCCGCAAAACCAGCACCAAGTTGACAGCACTCGTAGCAGGCAGTGCCATTGTTCTCTCCGGGCTTGTTTTGCCTGGACAGCTCGCCGGAGCAGCACCTCCTCCCGGCCAGGATTTCAATGTCACCACCGGTGACCTCGAATTCATTCTCAAGCAGATCGCAATTTCAGAAGCACATGCCGAGGACGTGCTGCTCGACCAGAACTCATCACCTCTCTGCAACCCCGGCAACACTTTCAACGTCGCCGAACAGACACACTACGACTCCGATGGCGACCCCTGTGTGGGGGCCGTCACTTCGCCGTTTGGGCTGCGCACCGTCGATGGACGCTGGAACAATCTTCTGCCTAACCAGGACGGCTGGGGCTCGGGCGGACAAACCTTTCCCCGTATGCTCCCGGCCGAGTTCCGCGAGGCCGAATCGGCCCCGCCGGGCGCGCCGGGCGGCCCCCCACCGGGTGGCGCTCCCGGCCCGGCTACCAGCTATGAGCAGACCGACGGATTTGTTTACGACTCTTCTCCAAGGAATGTCAGCAACCTCATCGTGGACCAAACCACCAGCAACCCAGCAGCAGTTGCTGTGGCTGCAAGGGTTGAAGGCTCCGAGGTTGTACCGGTGACGGTAGCCAACCGTCTGCAAGGAGCAAACAGGTTTGGCACGGCCGCCGCTGTCAGCGCGGACACGTTTGGGCCTGATGTTCCAGTGGCCTATATTGCTCGCGGCGACCTATATCCTGATGCCCTAACGGGTGGACCCGCGGCGAAAGCCAACAACGGTCCTATCCTGTTGACTAGCCCCAGCGCGATCCCCGCTGAAACTATTGCGGAACTCGAACGGCTAACTCCCCAGCGCATTGTCGTACTGGGCGGGCCCGTTGCCGTAAGCGAGGGTGTGGCTACCGCCTTGCAGAGCTACACTACCGGCACAGTCACTCGCCTAGCGGGAGACACCCGCTATGGAACCGCGGCGGCGATCAGCGCCGACACCTTTGCCACGAACATTGGCAAGGTCTACATCGCCACCGGCCAGGACTTTCCCGACGCTCTCGTTGCGGCCGCTCCGGCGGCCCGCGATGGCCACCCGGTGCTGCTCACGCTCGGGACCTCGATTCCGGCAGCAACCATTACTGAACTGCAGCGCCTAGCTCCTCAGGAGATTGTGGTTGTTGGAACCACACAGCGCGTCAGCGAGGCTGTTGTCACCCAACTGGCGGACTACACTACGGGCGCCGTAACGCGGATCGATGGTGTCGATCGTTACGAGACGGCGGTGGCTCTTTCACAGGCAAATTACGCTCCCGGGGTTACCCACGCGTTCATCGCCCGCGGCACGGACTTCCCGGATGCGCTCGCCGGCTCCTACCTTGCTGGCTTGCGTGGGGGTCCTCTGCTGCTGGTCCCTGACACGGGAGCCATGCCGCCAACAGTCGCTGCAGAACTGCAGCGACTTGCACCACAGACCGTCACAATCCTCGGAGGCCCAGTGGCTGTTCCGGCGGAGACGGAAGGCGCAGTGACCGAGCTGTTGCCCGGTACCCAGATTTTCATCCCGGACATTGCAACTGACGAGGGCTTGTCAGCATCTGCAACATCACTGTTCACCATCTTCGGTCAATTCTTTGACCACGGACTCGACCTGATCTCCAAGGGCGGCAACGGGACCGTAGTGGTTCCGCTCCGGCCGGATGACCCCCTGTATGTGGAAGGTTCGCGCACCAACTTCTTCATGCTGAATCGCGCAACCATCGATACGGGTGCGGACGGGACAGAGCGAAACCACACCAACCGTACAACCCCCTTCGTCGACCAGAACCAGACCTACACGTCTCACCCTTCACACCAGGTTTTCTTGCGGGAGTACCAATCCACAGCAAGTGGACCAGTGCCGACGGGACGCCTCCTCAACGGCGCGGACCCGGACAGCCTGGCCACCTGGGCAGACACTAAGACTCAGGCTCGCGAACTGCTTGGCATAAATCTAAGGGATATGGACGTCCTCGATGTTCCCCTCCTTAAGACGGATCCGTACGGGCGTTTTGTTCCCGGCGCGAATGGCTATCCTCAAGTTGCATTCGAGGATGGGTTCATCGAGGGCAACCCTGAGGCGCCAATCTCCACAGCGGGCGCGCTACGTGCCAATAACGCCTTCCTTGACGATATCGCCCATGGCGCTGTGCCCAACGAGCTAGCCGGCTACGATAACGCTGCACTTGATGCACACTTTGTCACAGGTGACGGACGTGGCAACGAAAACATCGCGCTGACGGCTATTCACCAGGTGTTCCATTCCGAGCACAACCGGGTTATGGAGCAGGTAAAATCCTTCTTGCAGGAACCGGGCCAGGAGGCACTATTGGCCAAGTATCAGGTGGATGGATTCTGGGATTATGGGGAACGTCTGTTCCAGGCTGCTCGGTTCCTCACGGAGATGCAGTATCAACACCTCGTTTTTGAAGAGTTCGGACGCAGGATACAACCGTCGATCGATGCAACGGTTCTTAACGAGAATTCCTACATGCCGGACGTGAATCCAGCGATTTCCTCGGAGTTCGCTAACGTCGTATACCGCTTCGGACACTCGATGCTCACCGACACCGTGGATCGCGACTTTGGCGGTGTGGTGGAGAAGCAACCGTTGCTGGATGCGTTCCTTGATCCGGTGGGATACAAGCTCGGGCCTAACGGCGAAGCTTTGACTTCCAAGGCTGCGGCTGGTTCTGTGATCAAAGGCATGGCCAACCAAACCGCCGCTGGCATCGACGAGTTCGTGGCAGATACGTTGCGTAACCAGCTACTTGGACTCCCATTGGACCTAGCATCGATCAACATCTTGCGTGCGAGGGAAACTGGTGTGCCTGGGCTGCAGGTGGCACGCCAAACGTTCTATGACGAGACACTGATGCCGCAGCTGGCTCCCTATACAAGCTGGGAGGATTTCCGGCTCGGTATGAAGAACCCGGAGTCCATCCTTAACTTTGTAGCGGCCTACGGAACTCACCCAACGCTTGCGTCCGCAACGACTATGGCAGACCAGCGTTCAGCTGCCACGGTTCTGATTGCCGACACCGCGTTCATGAACGCACCAGCTGCCGATACTGGAGTCAACAATATCGACTTCTGGATGGGCGGTCTGGCAGAAAAGCCGTTCGTATTCGGCGGCATGCTCGGCTCGACGTTCAACTTCGTTTTCGAGACCCAACTGGAAAGCCTGCAGAACGGCGACCGTTTCTACTATCTGAACCGCAACCTGGGCAACTCCCTCTTCCACGCGCTGGAGGCGAATTCTCTATCGCAGATTGTTGAACGGAACACCGAAACATACAACCTGCAGCACGATCTGTTCGCGGCACCACAGATCGCGTTCGATCTGTCCAATCCGAGCGCTGCAGCAAACGCCGGCATGACCTTTATCAACGGTCAAGCGCGGTTCACTGGTGGAGAGCACGTCTCCATCCATGGTACCGACGGTAACGACAACATCCGGGCAGGTATCGGCGACGACTCCATCTGGGGTGCCGCGGGCAATGACCGGATTGAGGGCGACGACGGCAATGACACGATCATGGGCGGCGACGGCGACGACATCCTCACGGATCTGAACGGCGACGACAGGATCCAGGGCGAAGCGGGTAACGATGCCATCAACGGCGGTCCCGGTATCGACCTCTTGTTCGGAGGTTCAGGAAAGGACGTCATTTACGGCGGCCAGGACAACTCAACGATCTTCGGCGGAATTGGTAGTGACTTCATCCGTGGTTCAACTGGACCAGATGTCATCACCGGCAACGAAGACGATGATTGGATTGAAGGGGGAGCTGGTCACGACCTGATGTCCGGCGACAACAGCAACACCATGATGAATGATCCCAACCTATGGCACGGCGGACACGACGTACTCATCGGGGGAGCAGGCAACAACGATCACGATGCTGAAGGCGGCGATGACGTTATGGTAGCCGGCGCCGGCACGGAACGGTTTGGTGGAATGCTCGGCTTTGACTGGGTGACTTATAAAGACAACCCCTACCCGGTCAACGCGGACCTGTCGATCCTGCAGATCCTGCCCGATACCCTGACCGCAATCCGCGACAGATTCCTTAACGTTGAAGCACTCTCCGGTTGGAACAGCAACGATGTTCTCCGAGGCGCAGCAACCGAGGATGACATCACGGAACCATCGATTGGAACCCTTGGGTACGGACACCGGTTGACACAGGAACACCTGGACCGGATCCAAGGGTTGCGTGATCTGCTTGGTGGCGGGGAACGGCCGGAGTACTCCCTGCCGTTCCTGGTGGGCGAGCCAACCACTGAGGATGATTTCAATAACAACGTCATCCTCGGCGGCCCGGGCAACGACCTCATTGAGCCTCGCCTCGGACGGAACTTCGTCGATGGCGACGCGTGGCTTGATGTTAACGTAGTCTGGCGGCCAGGCGGCGAAACGGAGCCTGTCGTTGAACGACAAAAGTCGATTACCGCCTTCCAGGTACGGATCTTTACCGGGGAAATCAACCCGGGAGACCTGTACATTGAACGGAGGATCATGGATGCCGATTCGGACCAGGCTGAGGTGTCGAACACCGTTGTCTACGCGGAAACGCGGGCCGAGTTCACTATTGAGGAACTGCCAGACGGTGCCATTCGTGTCACCAACATCTTGGAACCGGGCATCCGTTCAGATGTTCTGAAAAACATCGATGTTCTTCAGTTCAGCGATGAATCGGTCGATGTTTCTAATGGCGTTGCAGCTCCAGTCGCATTGCCCGCGGATACCGTGACACTGGATGAGGTTGTCGCAGCTGTTGGCGACACGGTAACCGTGACGGCTGATATCGATCCTGCGGCGGAAGGTGTCGCCTTCGAACTGCAGGCAGTCGCTGTCGGTGAGGGCGGAGATACAAACGCCGCCACGACTCAGAACAACACCACGGGAGAGTTCGTCATCACGGAGGCGGAAGAAGGATTCCAGCTACAGGTTGTTGCGACCTTCACCGACGCCGATGGCACACCGGTTCAGGTCACGTCGGAAGCCACAGAAGCGGAGGTGGCCCCAGCACCGTAACCCGGTGAACTGGAATACAACTGAACAGGAAGGGACCCGTAGCTCAGGCTGCGGGTCCCTTCCGAATTAATGTGGATAAAGGCTCACTTCGGTGGACTTGACCACGAAGAACACCTTCATCCCGGGGACCAGGTCAAGGTCCGCCGCGGCTGCGGCGGTGATCTCGGCGCTGAGGTGACCGGCGCGGACACTGACCACACCGCGGCGCTGTTCCAGATCGTTGATCACTACCGGCAGCACATTCCGCGGACTACCGGACGGTTCCATAACAAACACCGAGACCGCGCGGGGGCTGAAGACAGCCGCCGCCTCCTGACCCACAGTCAGCGGCTCTTCGGCGATCGCCGATAGCCGGAGCCCATCCCCGGCGACCAGGCCGCCGGTCGTGCTGGTGCCGGTCACCAGGTTCAACCCGGCGAGGCTCGCGCCGAAAGCACTGCGCGGTCGTTCGAGAACGTCACGGGTGGGTCCCGCCTCCACGACCCGTCCTGCCTGGATGATGACCGTGCGGTCCGCGAGCATCAGGGCGTCCAGCACGCTGTGGGTGACGATGATCGCGCTGCGTCCCGCCAGCACCCGTTTCAGGGTCCGTCGCATCGCAGGGGTCACGGCGATATCCAGAGCCGCCATCGGCTCGTCGAGCAACAGCAGCCGCGGGTGGGTGGCAAGGGCCCGGGCCACCGCCACCCGTTGCGCCTGTCCGCCGGACAGCTCCGACGGCCGACGGTCAGCAAACTCCTCCGCCTCCACCTCCCGAAGCCACCGGAGCGCTTCGGCCCTGGCGGTAGCCCTGCCTTCGCCCCGGCTACGCGGCCCGAAGGCCACATTGTCCAGCACGCTGAGATGCGGAAACAGCAGCGGCTCCTGCGCCAAGAGTGAGACACCCCTGGCATACGGTGGCAGCCAGACTCCTTCTGCAAACAGGGTGGTGTCGTCCAGGGTGGCGCTGCCGCCGTCGGGACGCAGGAGACCGGCTAGCACCGCGAGCAGTGTCGACTTGCCGGCGCCGTTGGGACCGAGGACGGCAACCGTTTCGCCCTCCTCCACGGTCAGCTGCACCGCCAGGCTGCGGGCGGCCACCTGCACATCTGCGGTGAGGCTCACAGCGCGCCGCCGCTCTGGGGGCGGCTCCGGTGTGCCAGCCCGACCACCAGCACTGCCACCACCACCAGTACCAGTGACAGCGCGACGGCGGCATCAGGGTCAGTTTCCCGCTGCAGGTAGATCTCGAGCGGCAGGGTGCGGGTCACGCCCTCCAGACTGCCGGCAAAGGTCAGTGTGGCGCCGAACTCGCCCAGCGCACGGGCGAAGGACAGCACCATCCCCGAGATCAGCCCTGGCAGCACCAGTGGCAGAGTGATTCGCCGCAACACCGTTCCCGGGCGTGCCCCAAGGGTTGCTGCCACCGCTTCGTACCGGTTGCCCGCCGACCTGATCGCACCCTCGAGGCTGAGCACCAGGAACGGCAACGCCACAAACGTCTGGGCAATCACGACGGCGGTGGTTGAGAACGCAATGTCGATCCCCAGGACCTGGAGATTGTTCCCCAGCAGACCCTGGCGGCCAAAGGTGTAGAGCAAGGCGATGCCGCCAACCACCGGAGGCAGCACCAGCGGCAACAGCACCAGGGCACGCAGCAGCTTTTGGCCGGGAAAGTCGGTGCGGGCCAACACCAGAGCCATCGGCACCCCAAAGATTACGCACAACACGGTGCTGATTGCTGAGGTGCGCAGGCTCAGGCCCAGCGCTGCCACCGAGGATTCAGACGTGATGAGGGAGAAAAACTCGGCCCAGTTCACCTGCGAAATCATCGCCGCCAGCGGCAACATGACAAACAGTGCACCGACACCGGCAACCAGAAACACCCACCGCGGAATGCCGTGCTGGATCGACCGACGCCGGGAAGGCGGGCGCCGGGAGGATCGGCCCCGGGTGGGCGCCCGGGTGGGGGCCGGGGTGGGATTTGGGGTGGGGTCCGGGGTGCTGGCTCTCGGGCTGCTCATGGTGCACCGAAACCGGCGTCAGCGAGCAACTGCCGGCCGGCGGGCCCGGTCACCAGGTCGAGGAAGCCGCGGGCGGCGTCGACGTTGCCAGCCGTCATGGCCGCCAGCGGATAGGTGGTGACCGCCTGGTCGGATTCGTCGAAGTCGATGCCCTCCACCGCGTCTCCGGCTGCCAGCACATCGGTGACGTAGACCAGCCCGGCGTCGGCCTGGCCGGAGCGCACCTTGCCCAGCACATCGGTGACCGAGGATTCCTCGCTGACCGCATTCACCGTGATGCCTGCCGCTTGCTGCGCCTGGGCAGCCGCTGCCCCACAGGGCACCTGCGGGGCGCAGAGGACAACCTTCGTGGTCGGATCCGCCAGATCGCCAAAATCCGCCACGTCTGCCGGATTGCCCGGTGGAACAGCGATCATGAGGGTATTGGACGCGAAATCCACCGGAGCTTCGTCGATCAGGCCCTGCTGGACCAGACGGTCCATGGTGGCGGTGTCCGCTGCGGCAAACACGTCGGCTGGGGCGCCGGCGGAGAGCTGAGTGGCCAAATCCGAGGAACCGGCGAAACTCAGGATCACCTCCATCCCCGGATTCGCCGCTTCAAAGTCTTCGGCGAGGGTGGTGAACGACGATTGCAGGGATGCCGCAGCAAAGACGGTCAACGTTTTTTCCGCTGAATCGCCGGGGGCGCCGCAGGCCGTCAGCGCAAGAACTGCCACCGACGACGCAGCCAGGAGACGACGTCGTCCTCCGGTTCGCAACTCAGGTTTGGTCTGCACGTCAGGCTTTCCGGCCGGGGGTTTCGACAATCACGGTTGTCGACTTCACTACGGCAACAGCCACCGAGCCGGGCTCCAACGCCAGATCACGCACGGCTTCGGCGCTCATCAGCGACACCACCCGATGCGGTCCGCACTGCAGCTCCACCTGCGCCATCACCTTGTCCGTCACCACCCGGGTTACCAGTCCCACAAATCGGTTGCGGGCGGAACTGTCCATCCCCGAAGGATCGTCTGGGAGGACCGCCCGCTCACGGGCCAGGTGCGCAAGTTCCAACCCATCGACTGTGGTAACGCCAGTCTCCGACTTTTCACCGGTCAGGGTGCCATCCTCCACCCAGCGGCGCACTGTATCGCTGCTGACCCCAACATAGTGAGCGGCATCTTTAATGCGTATCTGCGACATAAAACACACTCTATCGCAGCAGATGCGGCAATGTCGGAGTCTTCGAGGGGCCTAGTCCTGCTCGAGTGGGTCACGCCCCCAGTTCATCAGCGAGTACCGCCACCGGGAGTTTTCCAGGTCAGCTGAGGGCTTCTGCGCCAGATGCCGGTGGATGTAGCCCACGACTTTGTGCATGTGTTCGACATCAGATTCGCTCAGATCCGCTTTATTGGTCCGCAGCATCTTCACAATCCGCCGACCGGATGCATGACCCACGGATTCCCCGCCGTCACCCTTCTGACCGACCGCTTTGGACTCATCGGTTTCGAGCCACCGCTCCAGGGTGGAAGCATTCATGGTGACAGCCTGTTTCCAGTCGGACCAGATTGAATCCAGTGACTTTTCGGAATCGCTCATCGGTGGCGCTACCCCTCAGGCAGTAGGTGAGGCCGCACTCCATCGGCGGGCCCTGATAGCGCTAAGCATACTGACCAATGCGGTGAACGCACCATGGCACGGGAGGCTGTCAGATGCGGTTAGCGCACACCGGCCGCACATAGCTCGCGGTGAGGGCGGCGCTCTCCTCGACGAAGCGGGGCAGCCATTCGAGGAAGCCATGGTCCGGCTCGGAGGGCACCATGACCAGGTCCGCAGTGGAGCACTGGCTGAGGTTGGTGAAGGCCCGAAGGGAGTGATAGTCCGACGTCACCACGATCAGCGTGTCCCAGCCCCGATCGGCGGCTAGCCGGGCCAGGGCGCGAGCCTCCCCCCGGGTGGTCTGGGGGTCGGGCTCAAAGCACACCCGCGACTCGTGGGCTGGGCGCCGGCACAACTTGTCGGCGTCGACGTTTCCCGGGGTGCTAGTAGTGGACATCACCAGGATGGATGAGTGACCGGCTGCGACAAGCTCCTGCCCCACGGGGAGCCGCTCCGAACTGGCGCCACCCAACACCACCACAGCGTCTGCCTCAACGTTTGCCACGTGGGCAGCGTCGAAGACCGGAGGGTTGATGAAGAGTGAGTAGCAGGCGAGCAGCCAGACGCCGGCGAGGGTCACCAGGACAGCCATCGATCGCCGCAGCCACAGCCACACGGCACTGGTGGCTGGGGGAATCTTCACTGGACACAGCCTACGTGCTGGGGTGGGGGAGATGGGGGACCAGACCCCACCGGAGCGCCGGATGGCCTGGGACCTACCCGCGTGGCGCGTTTGGCTCTGCCCCCAATCCGTGGTGAGGTGGGGCATGAGCGGCACTCGCCGTCGTCGTCGGCAATAGCCGCATACCGGGTCCGCAGGTTCTGGTTTGAGCCGGGCGGGCTTATCAGGCTAAGATGATACGTCGGTCATATGTTCTACAGGAGTTCCCATTAAAAGCGATCTCAGTTCGCCTTTGATTTTCAACGTCAAGGACCTCGGGCGCAGCCGGGCAGCATGCGAACAATCGAAGAACATGTACCCGCACCAAAGGATTTCGGTGTGGTTCTCATCGGTGTTCAGGAAGGTTCCCCCGTGGAACTGGATCTGAGACTTGAGGCAGTACATGAAGGCATTTTGGTATCTGGTACCGCAGACGTCGAGATCGTGGGCGAATGCGGCCGGTGCCTGGATCCCATCAGGTACAGCAGCAGCATCGATGTGCAGGAGCTTTTCTACTACGACGACGTCGAGTTGTCCGAGGGAGAAGAACCTGTTGAAGAGCACCGGGTAGATCGGGATTCAATTGATCTTGAGCCGGTGCTTCGGGACGCAGTGGTAACGTCGCTGCCGTTCCAGCCGGTGTGCCGGGAGGACTGCGAGGGTCTGTGTTCTGAATGTGGAGCACGCCTTGCAGATGACCCCGATCATCAGCACGAAATTTTGGATCCCCGCTGGTCCGCCCTTTCCGGGTTGACTGGCACTGCAGCGTCAAGCGACGCGGCAGCAAGTACAGAGTCTGTCGAGAGAGAAGAGAGTTAGTCGTGGCTGTTCCTAAGCGGAAAATGTCCCGCTCGAATACCCGTGCACGTCGGTCCCAGTGGAAGGCAACTGCGCCCAAACTGGTGAAGACCGTGGAGAACGGCCGCGTTACCTACAGCCTGGCTCACCAGGCCAAGGTAGTAACCGACTCCGCCGGCACTGCACTGTTCCTTGAGTACAAGGGACGCAAAGTAGCCGACGTCTAACGACCGCTGCGTACCCCGGCAACGGGGGACCCGCAGCGTTCTTATGCGAATGCGTAAGTAGACGTGGCTAATACTGAAGACCTTTTGAAGCGTCTCGGTGTCTCTATAGACGCCGGGACGCTTCGTCTTGCCCTGACACACCGCTCGTTCGCCTACGAGCACGGGGGCATCCCCACCAACGAGCGCCTGGAGTTCCTGGGCGACTCGGTGCTGGGACTCGCGGTCACCGACGCGCTGTACCGGGATAACCCCGACCTGTCAGAGGGCGATCTCGCCAAGCGACGCTCCGCCGTCGTCAGCACCCGTGCCCTGGCCGGGATTGCCCGCGAACTGGACCTCGGCGAGTATGTGCTCCTGGGCCAGGGGGAGAAGCTGACCAACGGCAAGAACAAGGCTTCGATCCTCGCTGACACGATGGAAGCCATTATTGGCGCTACCTACCTGGACAACGGTATTGAAGTGGCTCGGGCCATGGTGATGCGGCTTGTCGCGCCGCTGCTTGGCAGTGCTGCAGCGATGGGCGCCGGCACCGACTGGAAAACCAGCATCCAGGAAATCGCCGCAGCACGCCGGCTCGGCGCCATTGACTACAAGGTCACCGGCTCCGGCCCCGACCACGCACGCACCTTCGAAGCCCTCCTCATGGTCGGCGGACTGCCGTATGGCTCCGGGTCGGGTCCCTCCAAGAAGGAAGCCGAGCAGGAGGCAGCCGCCGCGTCGTGGAAGATGCTCCGGCACCTCGCCCACGAACCCAAATCGGCCGCTTACTCGGTGTCGGCCCCAGCCAATGGCACTGGCCCTGCTGATGCTTCTGACCTGACTGCCGCCCCCGGTTCGGCCGAGTCAGCCTAAGCCGTACCATGCCTGAACTTCCCGAGGTTGAGGTGGTGCGTCGCGGCCTCGCCCGCTGGGTGTTGGGACGAACCATTGACGACGTCGACATCCTTGATGTCCGCTCCATCCGCCGTCACGGGCTGGGCGCCGAAGACTTCGCCGGCAATCTGGTGGGAGCCCGGGTGCTGGACGTGGTGCGGCGGGGAAAGTTCCTGTGGATGCCGTTGGCCCCTCCGGCCGAGGCTGGTGGGACTGCCACGAGTGGTGGCACGAGTGGTGTCGCGCCAGTGGCCCTGATGGCTCACCTGGGCATGAGCGGCCAGCTGCTGGTCAAAGACGCAGGCTTGCCCGAGGAAAAGCACTTGCGGGTCAGGCTCACCCTGTCGGCTGTCGACGATCCTGATGCCGGACCCCTGCCGCAGGAGCTTCGGTTTGTTGATCAGCGCATTTTCGGCGGCCTCTTTGTGACGTCGATGGTGTCGACCACAGACGGCCATCCGGGTGGGCTGGGGGAGAGTCCACTGCCGCTGATCCCGGTTGAGGCTTCTCACATAGCCCGCGATCCGCTGGATCCGGCGTTCTCCTTCGATGACTTCTTCGCAAAGCTCCGGCGACGCAGGACCGGAATTAAACGGGCGCTACTGGACCAGGGACTGGTATCGGGAATCGGCAACATCTACGCCGACGAAGCGCTGTGGGCAGCCAAAGTCCACTATGCCCGCCCCACGGATGTCATGCGCCGGGCCGATGCCCTACGGCTGATTGATGCCTGCCGTGATGTGATGCTGCGGGCGCTCGACGCTGGCGGCACCAGCTTTGACTCACTCTATGTGAATGTCAACGGCAGCTCCGGTTACTTTGAACGTTCCCTCAACGCCTACGGCCGCGAGGGCGAACCCTGTACCCGCTGCGCCGCCGACCCGCTCTTTGACAGCCTTTCGCTGATCCGCCGCGAGATGTTTATGAACCGTTCGTCGTTCAGTTGCCCGCGGTGTCAGCCGAAGCCCCGCAACGGCCGCTGGTAGCACATCCCTGCAGCCGGGATCCTTGGCTCAGCACTCCCTCGCAGCTCACCCGTGACACGTTGCCCACTAGCCCCAGCCCCACTCCCGCTCCACCAAGGAGGCTTACCCACATAGAACGGGTGACGCCGCATTGACACCCCAAAAGAGGGCAACCATTGGGCATGGACACGGTCAAGACACTGCAAGAACCAGGCGGCGTGGCACGCCGTAGGGAACCCACCCGCGCCGGTCTGGGATCCGTTCACCTCCGCGCAGCCCTCGCAAAGGGTGAGGTGGTAAACCCAGGGCCAGGAGTCTTTGCGCTACCCGGCATCACTGGGAGTCTGCTCACTGCAACGTGTGCCAAAGCTGAACTGGCCTGGATCAGTGCCGCAACGCAACGAAACCTCTGGGTGCTGCGTCCACCATCGTGGCTCCATGTGAGGGTCTCCCACAGCCGGCGGCTGGGGGAAGGGTCCAAAGTCCATCGGGCGCAAGGTCGCCTCAGCATCCTGGATATCTGCGTACAAAGTGTCAGATGTCTGCCAGAGCTTGACGCGCTCTGCATCCTGGACTCGGCGGTGGTACTGAAACATGTGACGCCCCGCGAACCGCTCGCTGCCTTGGCTGGAAAACGAGACGCCCGAGAAAGGGCAGTGCTGCGAATGATCGATCCCCATTCACAATCCATCATCGAAACCGCAGCCCGCTACCACCTGCGCCGCGCAGGACTCAGCGTCCAAACACAGGTGTACATCAAGGGTGTGGGACGGCTTGATCTGTTCGTCGAAGGACAGCTGGGCATCGAAGCCAGCGGACGCAACCATCACAGTGGTCCCGCCGAATTCGCCGAAGACCGCCGCCGATGGAACCTGCTCACCACCGGTCGAGCACGGATTCTCCGTGTCACCTATTCGATGCTCGTTCACGCCCCGGCGGAATTCCTGCAGGTCGTGTTGGATTGCCTCAGCCCTCCACGGTCGGACCCGCGCCCCGACCTGGGACATCCAACAGCATACTGCCGCCGTAACCTAAATGTGACAAACCCGGACCAGGAAATGTACAGTGGACCGCACGTCGGGTTCCGTTCAACTCAGCGTCCTTTCGACAGATTGCCTAATTCTGCCGCCGTCGTAAGGTCCGTTCGCACACATCAGGCAGAAGCGGGGGAACCAGTAGTAGTGGTCGTCGCCAGACGACCTAGGGGTGAAGGCGCACAGCGCCCGGGTGGCTCCCATCCGAATCCGACAGCTAACTTCGCAGGCATTGGGAGAGGCAACATCATGTCCAAGAACCGTTATATCGCGCGCCACCGTGCAACCCCACCAAGCGCCATGCAGACCGTTTCCAAGGCAGTTAGCTCTCACGCTGGCGCCATCGGTCGTCCAGCAGCTGTAGTCGTCGCCGCATCAGGTTTGATGTTCAGCGCCGGACTCCCAGCCAACGCTGCAGGCGAAGTCAACGTAAGCGCCCCGGCCGCCGTCTCCGCACCAGTTGCCCAGACGACCGCCGCCAGCTCCACCACTCACACCGTTCAGTCCGGAGATACTCTGGGCAGCATCGCCAGCACCTACGGCGTCAGCATCGAGGCCATCTTCGCCTCGAACGGTCTTGGCTGGGACTCGATCATCTACCCAGGTGACGTCATCTCACTGTCCGGCAACGCCGGCCAGGCCACTCAGGTATCAGCACCGGCTGCAGCACCAGCTCCGGCTGCTGCTCCCGCCCCAGTTGCTGCACCAGCAGCCGCTCCGGCGCCTGC
Organism: Arthrobacter sp. Bz4; assembly: GCF_003075455.1. GTDB lineage: Bacteria > Actinomycetota > Actinomycetes > Actinomycetales > Micrococcaceae > Arthrobacter_D. The sequence continues at coordinate 352,112 of NZ_QDAE01000001.1, read as the reverse complement.
CGAAACCAGCACCCTGGGCATCACCACCGCTTCCGAGACCATCCAGCCAATGGGAGCAGCATCCACCGGCGGACAGGTTTCCAGCGCAGGGATCGCCGGAACAGCACAGGGCCTCGTTGGCTCCCCCTACGTCTACGGCGGCACCTCGCCAGGCGGCTGGGACTGCTCGGGCTTCGTGCAGTGGGTCTACGCTCAGCACGGCATCGACCTGCCCCGCACCAGCCAGGCACAGATGGGCGCGCTGACCCCCACCAGCAACCCTCAGCCCGGCGACCTTGTCGTCCAGAACGGCGGCGGACACATCGGCATCTACATCGGTGGCGGCCAGATGGTCAGCGCACTGAACCCGAGCCAGGGCACCCTGGTCCACGCGGTCAGCGCCATGCCACTGGTTGGGTACTACACCCTCTAAACCCTCCGCGTCAGCGGTACGGTTGTCAGCACCCGAATGCGTCATCGGAGAAATCCGGTGGCGCATTCGTGCTTTCCGGACGCTTTGGTCCCCGATAAGGCAAGCCAATGACACCGAGGCAACCGAGGGGTCAAGATACGACAACGGAAAACTGCGTGGCACCACCGAGCCAGCTCACCTGGCGACGAACTGACATTCAGGGACGTCTCCACGCTCTGATGGATCGCTAGGAGAAGGAAGCCTGGTTCCCCTGGTAATGCTGTGCCAGGCGGGCCAGGCCTTCATCCACTGACACCGCAGGCGTCCAATCGAGCAACTCGCGGGTCCTGCGCTGATCAAACCAGTGTGCAGTCGATAGTTGCTCCGCAAGGAAGCGGGTCATCGGCGGTTCACTCTCGATCCCGCCGCGCTGCCAGAGGAATTCCACCAGGGATCCCGCGACCCGTGCCACACCGCCAGGAACGGCCCACCGCGGCGGCTGAACCCCTCCGGCCCGGCAGATTCCGGCGATCAATTCACCGATCGGGCGGGGCTCACCATTGGTGACCACCACAGCTTGTCCAGCCAACCGATCCATGCCGCTCAAGGCTGCGCCGATCGCTGCGGCCGCGTTATCCACGTAGGTGGTGTCGACCAGGGCGGTGCCGGCGTCAAGGAACGGCAGGCGCCCGGCACGCGCACGCTCCAGCACCCGTTCAACCAGCTGCGTGTCACCGGGACCCCACACAATGTGGGGACGGACCGCTGCCACCCTGAAACTTTCGCTGTTGGCGTCCAACGCGAGCAGTTCGGCTTTGGCCTTGGTCTGCGCGTAATTGCCGCGCACCAGAGCCGGAGTGGCCTCAGTGGCACCTTGACCCACGAGTGCCTCACCCACGTGCGCCACCGACGGCGAGGAAATGAAGACGAAGTCGCGCACACCGGCCGCGCGCGACTCTTCGAGCAGGACACGGGTGCCCTCCACATTGATTGCCTCGAAGTCAGCGGCAGCACCCGCGAAGGAAACCTTCGCCGCGAGGTGCACCACCGCATCCATGCCCTGCACAGCGCGGTGGATTGCCGTCTGGTCGGTGATCGATCCGAGACTGTCTTCAACGCCAGCCAGACCGGATGGGCGCCGCTGAAACGTCCTGACCGCGTGACCCTGCGCCTGGAGGAGCGCGGCAGTAACCCGGCCCAGCATCCCGCTGGCACCGGTGACGAGAACCCTCACAGCTTGCCGACCCGGCCGCCGGCGAGCACCCCGGCAGCCCACACCGCAACCGCTGTCCGGTCAATCTTCGCGTTGTGCCTGATGTCGGTGGGCAACGACGGGACCGCCAACACTGCCGACAACTCCACGCCGACGGACCGGGCCGCATTCCGTGCCTGAGCCGCCAGCTCAGCTCCGGCCAGGCCAGGCTTCTTGACCGGGGGGATGGTCTCAACCACTGCAACGACCGCCTGGGTGCCTGCCGGACCAACACCAACCACCGCGGCCAGCCCGACGACGTCGACCGATTCCAGCGCCTGTTCCACCCCGACCGGGGTCACAACACCCGTCGACGCAGTCACGATGTGGGGGAGTCTGCCCTCGACCCAGAGCCTGCCGTCGCCGTCGAAATGGCCCACATCTCCGGTGCGGTGCCAGCCGCCGCTGCGAGAGCTCTCACGCTGAGTCATCCACAACCGGTGGTAACGCTCTTTGACGTGAGGAGCGTGGACGAGGATTTCCCCAGTGATACCGGCATCGGTGGTGGGGTCGCCGTCGGCGGTACCCTCCTGGTTGAGGGGCCTAACGGTGATCTCTGCGCCCGAGTTAGCTCTGCCCACACAGACGCCGTTCCCAGCGCCAACCACATTCCCGGCTGCTGCATCGGCTTCGGCCGAGAGGATCAACCCGAGGTCGACGTCGGTCACGGGTAACGCTTCGGTCATGCCGTAGGGCGTGTGCAGCGATGCCCCAGGAAGAATACCCAGCAGCTCGGTCAGCAACCGTGACGGCACGGGAGCCCCGGCCGAAAGCAGCAGCGAAACACCGGCCAATGCCGCCCGGTGCTGGTCAGTGAGTTCTGGCTGGGTGGCGAGAATGTTTCGAAGGGCCGCAGGAGACGCAAACACGGTGGTCGCATGGATGGCGGCGACGGCGTCTGCAAGAGCCGCCGCGGATAGGGTCTTCGGTTTGGTGACGTCCATGTCGGGAGTGATTGACGTCGTCCCCAGGGCTGGACCCAGCAACGCGAACGGCGCGAACCCTGCCACCAGCCCGTCGCCGGGTCGAATGTTGAAGGTCTGGGCCAGGGTATCCCGCATCGCTGCGAGCCGCCGATGGGTGTAGACGACCCCCTTGGCCGGGCCGGTAGAACCCGAGGTGAAGAGGATGGCCGCGTCGGCATCGGGATCAAGACCGTCGGGATCGAGACCGGCATCGTCGGTCTCGGTAGACGTCCCATCTCCGCTGGCCGCGCGGAGTTCGGCGAGCGAATGCTGCACCCCGAGGAGCTTCCGTTTCGCGGCCGGCAACGTCGCAACACTGATCCGGCGACCCGGCCAGTTGAAAAGCTTCGCGGCGGTGAGCGCCAGGTCGATGCCGATCAGGAAATCGGGGACCGTGCCACGAACGGCCTTGCTAAGGCCCTTTCTCCCCAGGCCGGCGTCGGCGACGATAATCACGGCGCCGATCCGCAAGCAGGCATACAGGAGCACAGTGAGTTCGACTCCGGGCGGAACCATCAGGCTGATCCGGCTGCCGCGTCGCACGCCGATCTGCCGCAGAGCTGCGGCGAGGGTCTGCACTTCACGCTCAAGGCCTTGCCAGGACAGCGACCGCTCAATCTGGCCGTCGGCGCCCATGTCGGCAACAGCCAACTGGTCCGTGTGGGGGCCGTTGGCGCGCTGAATCAGCTCGTGTTCCAGCGGGGTGAAGGTGCCTGCTTGAGCTGGTTCCTGGTCCGGGAACGCTGCCTCCGGGAACGCTGCCTCTGGGGACGCTGCCTCTGGGGACGCTGCCTCTGGGGACACTGCCTCAGGGGGCGCTGCCTCAGGGGACACTGCCTCTGGGGACGCTGCGCCAGCGGACCGGGCTCCGTTGAGCCACCTGAACAGGGGCGTCGCAATGTCCCGATCCTCGCCGACCAGGTGGCTGGCTCCCTCGAACCGGTGAATATCGGCCTGGGGGAGTCGCTCCGCCAGATCGTTGAGGTAGGTGTCGGAGAAAATCGGATCTTCGGGACCCCACAGCATCAGGGCAGGCACCTCAAGGGTGCGAATGCCCTCCGCGATGGACCGAAGCGTCGGATAACTCGGATGCGACGGGCGCGCAGGAATATCCGCGACAAAATCAGCGATCCCCTGACGCCTGGCACCACCGCGGTACGGCAGCAGAAACGCCTTCCGCACTTCCTTGGGCAGCGACGGACGCGCCAGCGAATGGGTGACATCAAGGAACGCCGACGTGTCCCTGGTCCCCCAGCGGTGCACCATCGGATGCAGCGCCAGCCGCAGCGGCGCAGGAATCTGGCGATCGGGGTCTTGATGAATTGCGGTATTGGTGAGCACGACGCCGGACAGCAGGTCCCTGCGCCGGTTGGCGAACCCGAGGCTCACCACGCCACCCCAGTCATGACCGACCGTGATGACCGGCCCGGTCAGCCCAATCGACTCGACAAAATCATTCAGGTCATCCACACGGTCGGCGAGCCGACGAAAGCGGCCGGTCCGCTCCGACAAACCCATGTTCAACTGGTCGACGGCGATCACCCGCCAGCCGTGCTCAACGCCGGCAGCGAGCACAGACCTCCACAGATACGACCAGGTGGGGTTGCCATGCACACAGAGCAGCGTGCCCCTGGGCGGCTCCAAAAGCTGCGATCCGTTATCCAGGTAATGCCAGCTGTTGGTGGTGCCTGCCGGATCCACGGCAGCGGTCGAGGGGACGTCTCGGTAGGCCGGCCACGAGGGGTCGACGCCGGGAAGTGTTACCACGCAATCTCCAGCATCGCGGTGTTCAACCCGGAACCGACACCCATGCACAGCACCCGGTCACCCGAGGTCAGCGTCTGGGCTTCAGCGGCCAGGGTCATCGGCAGCGACGCCGGACCCACATTGCCCCATTTCTGGAAGGTCATCGGTACCCGTGAAGGATCCAGATCAATGGCCTCAACAATGGCGTTCGTGTGGGTGCTGCTCACCTGATGGGTGATGTAGCGGTCCATCGACGTCCAGTCCCATTCCTGCTGCGCTTCCTTCCAGGCATCGACAACCAGTTCGAGGCCGCCGTCGAGCAACCCCTGAGCATCGGTGTACATGCCGTCCATCCCGCCGATACACAATTCGTGGTGTTCGGTACCGGCCCGTGCCACTCCGCCCAGCACACGGTGGGCGCCGGGGTGCGCATCGGCAGGACCCAGCACCGCAGCCGCAGCGCCCGACCCGAGGGTGAGGGTGGCAAATTCCTGCAGGAAGCTGGCCCTGGTGGCGTCCGGCTGGTTGAGCCTGCGCAGCGTGGCTTCCTGGGTGGCCTGGGAATCTTCACCGTTGACCACCATGGCGTACTGGATCTGTCCGGCTTCGATCATGTTCGCTGCCAGGGTGATGCCGTTGACGAAACCCAGGCAGGCGTTGGCGACGTCGAAGTTCATCGCCGACGAGGGCAACCCCAGGTTGTTGTGGATTTTCACTGCCACCGACGGTTCCAGGTTGGTCCGGGTCACCGAGGTGTTGATCAGCAGCCCGATCTGCGACGCTTCGATCCCCGAGGAAGCCAACGCTTTGGCTCCTGCCTCGATGGCGGCGTCGTCGAACTTGGTGCCTGGAGCCCACCATCGGCGTTCGGTGATTCCGGCCACCCGCTGGAGCAGGCCGTTGGAGAGACGAAGGCGCTTCAGCGCCGGAGCCAATACCCGGTCGAACTCATTGGAGGTTACGATGACCGGAGCCTCAACACTCTCTACGCCAAGTAGCGCGGTGTTGTGGTGTCGGAAGTTGAAATTGCCGGTCAAATTTCCTGCCTTGTCGACTAGTCAGTGCGCCTCGGTTACCTGCGCTGGATGGCCTCTAGGGCGCTCGGACGCACAAACGAATCTAACGATTCGTTATAAAGCCTACTTGGTGAAGCTGCAACAGGCGGCGTTCGGGCAGCATTACGCGGTGCGTGAACCCTCGCAATGCTGCAAAACGGCCCGTTAACCCAGTAGATTAGGGAAAACCACCATCTTCTGGAGACCTAAGACACTGTGCATCTGAAAAGTCTAACCGTGCGCGGCTTCAAGTCCTTCGCATCCGCGACGACGTTCGACTTCGAGCCAGGCGTCACCGCGGTGGTCGGACCCAATGGGTCGGGCAAATCCAATGTGGTGGACGCCCTGGCCTGGGTGATGGGCGAACAGGGAGCCAAAACGCTTCGCGGCGGCAAGATGGAAGACGTCATTTTCGCCGGAACCTCGGGCCGGACGCCCCTCGGCCGTGCGCAGGTCTCCCTGACCATTGACAACGCCGACGGCGCCCTGCCCATCGAGTACGCCGAAGTCACCATTTCCCGCACCCTGTTCCGCACCGGCGGATCCGAATACGCCATCAACGGTGACACCTGCAGGCTCCTCGACATCCAGGAGCTACTCTCCGATTCGGGGCTCGGCCGCGAAATGCACGTGATCGTGGGGCAGGGCCAGCTGGACAAGGTGCTACATGCCACCCCCGAGGACCGCCGCGGTTTCATCGAGGAGGCTGCAGGGATCCTCAAGCACCGTCGCCGGCGGGAAAAGACGGTGCGCAAACTCGATGCCATGCAAGCCAACCTCACCCGGCTGACCGACCTGACCGGTGAAATCCGCCGCCAGCTCACGCCGCTGGGCAAACAGGCCGACGTCGCCCGCCGCGCCAAGACCGTCCAGTTTGATGTCAGGGATGCCAGGGCGCGGCTCATGGCCGACGATCTGGTCCAGCTGATGAACTCCTTCGAACGCGACGTCGCTGACGAGACAGCGCTCAAAGAACGCCGCGCCGACGTCGAAAAACTTCTGGCAACCGGCCGGGCGCGGCAAGCCGATCTGGAACGGTTCGCCGCCGACGCGACACCGCGGCTGAACGCCGCCCGCGACACCTGGTACCAGCTGGCCAACACCCGCGAACGGTTCAGGTCATTGGGCAGTCTCGCCGAGGAGCGTCGCCGGCTGCTGGGAGCCGGCGACGACGACGGCGTCTCCCGGGCCGGCGGCAGGACCCCCGACGAACTGGATCAGCAGGCCGCCCGTGTCAGGGCCGAGGAAGCCGCGTTGCGGGACCACGTTGCCGAACGCGCCGAAGCGCTGGAAACAGCCATCGAATTGCGCGCCGATGCCGAGGATTCGGCGGCTGTCGAGGACAGACGGCTGACCGGGCTGCTCCGCGCCGCCGCCGACCGGCGTGAAGGCCTGGCGAAGCTGATCGGCCAGGTATCCGCCGCCCGGTCGAGGGTGGAATCGGCCGAAGCGGAGCTGGGCCGGCTCCGCGCGTCGGTGGGCGACGTCGACGTCCGCCGGGTAGCCGCGCAGCAGGAGTTCGTGGCACTCGAGGTCCAGGTGGCCGGGGCCGAGGAGGGCGAAGAGAACCTTGACGAACAGTACGAGGCTGCCAGCCGTGCACTGGAGGCGGTCCAGCAGGAACTTGAGGACCTGACCGGCGCGGAACGGGCAGCCGACCGCGAACGGGAGTCCCTGCAGGCCCGGCTGGAGGCGCTGATGACCGGACTGCAGCGCCGGGACGGCAGCCAGGCGGTGCTCGATGCTGGCCTTGAGGGTGTCCTCGCGGCCGTCACCGACCTCCTGACGGTCGCCCCAGGATACGAGAGCGCTATCGCTGCCGCGCTCGGTTCAGCAGCCGACGCCGTCGCCGTCGGGGACCTGACAGTCGCCGATCGTGTGCTGCGCCGGGTGCTGGAGGACGACGCTGGCCAGGTGACCCTGCTGGTCGCCGACGCAGCGGTGGGCAGCACGCCGCCCACAGTCCGTCCCCCAGAGCTCGATCAGCTACCCGATGGTGCGACCCCTGCCAGTGACCTGGTGACCTGCGACAGCCAGGTAGGCGCAGTGGTAACCCATCTGCTCCAGGGAAGGGTTGTGGTCCAGGGGATTGACGACGCCTTCGAGCTGGTGCAGGCCCAGCCACACCTGACGGCCATCACCAGGGACGGGCACGTGGTCACCGTCGCGTCGGTCAGCGGCGGGTCCGCAGCCGAACCGGGCGTGCTGGAGGTTCAGGCGGCGGTTGACGAAACGACGGTCCGGCTCGAGGCCGCCGCCAACCGGATGGAACGTGCACGGTTTGAGATAGCAGCTACCACCGGACGGCTGAACGACGCCCAAAAGACAGCCGATCAGGCCCTGGAACAGTTGCATGATTCCGATGCCCGACTCGCAGCAGTCGCCGAGAAGCTGGGTCAGCTCGGGTCAGTGGTACGGTCCGCGGCCGGCGAAACCGACCGGCTGACCCGGCTGGCCGACGCTGCCGCCACCAACCTCGGCGCCGAACAGGAGCGGCTGCAGGAAGTCACCGAACGGCTCGCCGCTGCCCAGGACGCACCGGAAGAGAGCGAACCGTCCACCGAACACCGGGACCTGCTGGCGCTCGGCGCGGCGCAGGCGCGGCAGGCCGAGATGGAAGCACGCCTGTCGTTGCGCAGTTCGGAAGAACAGCTCCGCGCGATCGCCAACCGTGCCCTGTCCCTGGAGCGGGCAGCCGTCGCCGAACGGCAGGCACGCGTCCAGGCCGCCGAACGGGCACGGATCCGGCGTCTGCAGGCAGCCAGGGCTGCCGCCGTCGGACAGGCGGTGCACACCGCACTCGGGTACCTTGACGTCTCGGTGGAGCGGGCCGCGCACTACCGCGACGCCGCTGAAGAGGCCCGCGCACAGTGGGACGCCGAGCTGACCGACGTTCGAACCAGCAATGATCGCCTGATCACCGAGCTCGGCGAGCTGACTGACTCGGTGCATCGCGACGAACTGGCCCGCGCCCAGCAGCGTGCCCGGATCGAAACCCTTGAGAACCGTGCGATTGATGAACTCGGCCTCACCTCGGATCACCTGATCGCCGAATACGGTCCCCACCTGCCGGTCCCGGTAGCCGTTGCTGCAGCCGACAAATGGGCGGAGCTGAGGGCGCCAGTGGATGAGGAAGGCAATCCGATCCCCGCCGGGATTCCCTTCGTCCGCCAGGAGCAGGAGAAACGGCTCAAACGGGCCGAGAAGGATCTCGCGTCCCTGGGCCGGGTCAACCCGCTGGCACTCGAGGAATTTGCCGCACTGGAGGAACGCCACCAGTTCCTCAGCACCCAGCTGGAAGACCTCAAGGCAACCCGCAAGGACCTCCTCGACATCATCCGCGAGGTCGACGAACGGGTGGAACAGGTCTTCACCGCCGCCTATCAGGACACGGCCGTGCAGTTCGAGCGCGTGTTTGGGCGGCTGTTCCCCGGCGGGGAGGGACGGCTGGTCCTCACCGACCCGGACAATATGCTCACCACCGGCATCGAGGTTGAAGCACGTCCGGCAGGTAAGCGCATCAAACGCCTCTCGCTGCTGTCGGGTGGGGAGCGCTCGCTGACCGCCGTCGCACTGCTTGTGGCGATCTTCAAGGCCCGGCCGTCGCCGTTCTATGTGATGGATGAGGTGGAGGCGGCCCTTGACGACACCAACCTCAGCCGGTTGCTCACCATTTTCGAGGAGCTCCGCGAATCCAGCCAGCTGATCATCATCACCCACCAGAAGCGGACCATGGAGGTCGCTGACGCCCTGTATGGCGTGACGATGAGGGGCGACGGCGTGTCGACGGTCATCAGCCAGCGGCTGGTGGACGCCTAGGCGCTCGTCTTTTCGGGGAGCGTTTCGCGGGCGCCCAGCCAGATGAGGAACGCCGCGAACGCCACCACGCCGGTGAGGGCGAACGCCCAGCCGAAGGACAGCGCGTCGACGATCAGGCCGGCGATGATTGGCCCGATGATGGCGCCGGTGTCGGCGCTCATCTGGAACGCCGCGAGCACCTTGCCGCCGCTGCGCTGGTTGCCAATCACATCAGCGATCACTGCCTGCTGGGCCGGGTTGAGCAGGCCAGCCCCGAGGCCGGCAACAACGGAGACCGCGAGGAACATCACCAGATCGGTGGTGAAACCGAGACCCGTCATGGCCAGTCCGTTGACAGCCAACCCGGTCAGAACCAGTGGTTTACGGCCCAGCCGGTCGGCCAGCCTGCCGGAGAAGGTCAGGGCCAGCGCAGTGCCGAGGGCGAAAAACGTCAACGCGATGCCCGCCGCTTCCGGTCCTTCGTCCAGGACCGCAACGACAAAGAGTGGAACCAGGGCCATCCTGACCCCGAACGAGGACCAGCCGTTGGAGAACCCGGAGGCGAGTGCCGCCCGGTACGCAGAGTCGCCGAGCGCTTCACGTACCGAAAGGCCGGGCAGTGGGGTCGTATTGGCTGCTTTATCCCGAAGCGCTGAATCCCGCAGCTTGATGAACACCACGGTCGCCGCGACGATCAACGCGCCGGCGTAGACCAGGAAGGGCACTCGTAGGCCGAACACGGCCAACAGTCCGCCGATCAGCGGCCCGAAGATACTGCCGAGCAGGAAAGCCGACGCGTACGAACCCGAAACCCTGCCCCGCAACCCCGGCGGTGCCAATCGAACGATCAGGCCCATCGCCGACACCGTGAACATGGTCGACCCGATACCGCCAAGCCCCCGGAAGATCAGCAGCTGCCAGTAATCGGCGGCAAACGCGCAGGCACCCGTCGACAGCGCCACAATCAGCAGCCCCGACACGTAGACCGGACGCTCACCAAGGCGTTCGACGAGTTTGCCGCCGGCCGGGGCAAAAACGAGGCGGGTGAAGGCAAACGCGCTGACAATGATGGCCGACGCGGTCACCCCCAGCTCAAGACGGGCGACAAACGGCGGCAGGTCGAAGCTCTGGGCGAACTGGGGCAGCACGGGTGCGACCAGCCCGAACCCGATGGCAATGACGAAGGCCGCAGCAATCAGGACCCAGATTTCCTCGGGGATTCTGATGCGTTCTGCGGGTGCGACGGCGGGATCGCCAGCGGCGGGGGAGCGTCTGAGGCTGAACATGATGAGAGTAGTCTTTCACCAGTTTCCCTCGGGCCATGCCAGAGGCGTATGAGAAGCTAGGTCTGTGAACGAGACGACGCTCCAGATACTAATTTACGTAGCCATTTCTCTCGCGGTGATCGGCTCACTTGCCGTGCTGCTGCTGAAGGGACGCAAAACACCGCCGGGTACCTACACCACCACCCGTGACGACGACGACCGCGTTACCGGTGGAACCCCGGGAACCCCCACTGACACGTTGGAGCAACCGACAGACACAGCGCCCGACGTCGTCGTACCCGATGACCTGCGCGATCTCGAAGAGACGACCATCGGCACAGAAACGGTGCCGGTCGAGACCCCCGACGAGGTACAGGGCCGCCTGGCCCGCCTCCGCGCCCGCCTGGTCCGCTCCAACAACGCGCTCGGCAAGGGCCTGCTCGCCCTGCTGTCCCGCGACAACATTGACGAAGACGTGTGGGACGAGATCGAGGAAACCCTGCTGCTCGCCGATCTGGGCACCGAACCGACAATGGAACTGGTCGACGCGCTCCGGGCCCGGGTGAAGGTGGCAGGAAGCCGCAGCCCCGCCGAGGTCAAGGACATGCTGCGCCAGGAGCTCATCAAGCTCGTGGATCCCACCATGGACCGCTCCCTCGCTACCCACCGGCACGCCGACCGGCCGGCCGTCGTGTTGGTCGTCGGCGTTAACGGTGTCGGCAAGACGACCACCGTGGGCAAACTGGCACGGGTCCTGGTCGCCGATGACAAGGATGTCCTCCTGGGCGCTGCCGACACCTTTCGGGCCGCCGCTGCCGAGCAGCTCGCCACCTGGGGTCAGCGGGTCGGCGTGCCGACCGTGCGGTCCGACGTCGACGGCGCCGATCCGGCGTCGGTCGCGTACGAGGCCGTCAAGGCCGGAATCGACGGTGAAGTGGACGTAGTGATGATCGACACCGCCGGGCGGCTCCAGAACAAGGTGGGCCTGATGGACGAACTCGGCAAGGTCAAGCGGGTCATTGAGAAGCTGGCCGCCGTCGACGAGGTACTGCTGGTCCTCGACGCCACCACCGGCCAGAACGGTCTGAACCAGGCCCGGGTATTCGCCGAGGTGGTAAACGTGACGGGAATCGTCCTCACCAAGCTCGACGGCACCGCCAAGGGCGGCATCGTGGTCGCCATCCAGCGCAGCCTCGGTGTCCCCGTGAAGCTGGTGGGCCTGGGCGAAGGCCCAGACGATCTGGCGCTCTTCGAAGCCGAAACCTTCGTGGACGCACTCCTCAACTAGCCCACCCGGCCAAACCTAAAAGCGGCGCCCCACCGAGTTCGGTGGGGCGCCGCTTTTATGGTGCAGCTAGAAGGTGAAGTGGAACACCGAGACGGTGCCCGCAGTCACCGGCAACTGGACGGATTCGGCGCCGGGGACGAATCCGGGGATCGCCGGCCGTTCCCCGGCCGGAACGGGTGCGGCAAAGGCACCATCGATAATGGTTGAGTCTTCGGCGCCGTACGACGGACCAGCGAGCTGGGTCATCGAGCTGGTGCGTGCTGCCGCCGGCAGTTGCACCGTGACATCAGTCTGTGCGGCTACCTCGGGGTTGTTCTGGTTGACCAGAATCACGCTCATGCTGCCGTCTTCATGGCGCACCACGTAGCTGTACGCCAGGCCGCCGCCCTGTGCGGTGTGCTGCAGGAACGCTCCGGGTGGCAGTTCGGCAACCATCGACAGGCCGTAATAGTTGGCCCGCTCGTCGAAGGTCGCATCGGGCTGGAGGTAGGGTCCGCCGGAGCAGATGGACGACATGGGAGGTCCGCCCTGGCAGGTCAGCAGCGAGCTGTGGAAGCTCAGCCGGGGGATACCGATCTGCGCCGCACTCAGCGCATAGTCAACGCTCCACAGCGCTGATGCGTGGGTCTTGGTGGTTTCGTTTGATCCTGGGCAGGCGGAGATCCCGGTTTCGGGGATCCAGGTTTCCAGGCCGGCCGCTTCGGCGGGGGCCAGCGCTGCACGGCGGTAATTTTCGGCACGGTCATGGATCGCCGAAGCCATCAGGTTCTCCATGATGGGCTCGCCCAGGGGATCATTCGATCCGTCACACTGCGACAGCGGGTAGTGGTGGAACGAAAGAATCTTCTCCTGCTGCAGGTCAGCCTGGGTGAACGGCTCCCACCAGGCCTCCGCATAGGTGCCGGGGCCCACGATGCGAACCTCGGGCGCTACCTCATACATCGCATCCGCATAGGCCTTGAGTTCCTCGAGGTATTCGGGGATACCCCAACCGGACGGCCGCAGACCATTGGTGGGATACCCGTTGGGCTCGTTGCCGATGGTGATTCCGACCAACCGGTCCCCGAAAATGTTCGAGGCATGCATGGTCATGTCAGCTGCGCGCTCAGGATCGTAGTTGCCCAGGTCCACGGTCAGGCTGATGGTGGCGTCGGCTGCTTCCAGCAGGGTATTGACCCGTTCCAGGTCGGCTGGGCCGGCGGCACGCACCGGGTGAGCTTTGTCGCCTTCAAGGTTCCCGGGGATTGCCTCGTTGGATGACGTCCAGAAGAACCGGCGATCCACAGCGTTACCCCCGAACCGAAGCATTGGGCGCCCCAGACCGGTCAGGCTGGCCACGATCTCGGGATTGTCGCCGGACATCCGAGGGTCGGCGAGGTCGGTGGCTTCCAGTGACAACCCGATGAGGTTGGACGGCAGCTCGGTGCCGGTCGGCTCGTCCGATACCTCAATGGTCATCGCTTCGACAGCTTCCAGCGGCGACCCCGCTGGTGGGCCGGCCTGCTCATAGAAGACAGTCGGCGCTGGCGGCAGCGGCTCCGTGGACGCCGGCGACGGCTCGGGGGTGGGAGCTGATGACGTTTCGACCGCCGCTGCACTCGGCGACGACGACGGCGACGACGACGGCGTCGCACGTGGCTCCTCGTCCTGGGTGAGTGCGGAAATGCCTACCCCCGCGCCAACCAGCACCACGATGGTTGCCAGTCCGGTCGCAACCATGACCTTCGGGCTCGGTCGGGAACGCTTTGCGGGTTCTTGCCCGGTCTCCTCCGGTGCAGGATCAGGCGTCAGGCTATTGGGGTAATCGGACATTATTCTCCATCGTTGTCAGCTCCTAGCCAGTCTAACCAGCCCACAGCCTGCTTCTTTTCCCCTACCTCAGGTAAGGGTTCCAGTCCAGTCACGGCGGCGTTTCCTGGGTCCGTTCACACGGCCGAAACATGGCTGTCACGCATTCTTTACCGCGGTGCGGGTTCTGTAACTTCCCGGCAATCAATTGGTTCACGGATCGGAAACACAGCGTAGGCAGACTTACGAATGCGGGAACTCCCCGCCACTCGCGAGAGGATGTGACGATGGATCTGACAGCAGGTCACGTCTGGGTAATGATTTCGGCCGCCATGGTGCTTCTGATGACACCAGGGCTGGCATTTTTCTACGGCGGCATGACGCGCGCCAAGGCCGCACTGAACATGATGATGATGAGTTTCATCGCCGTCGGTCTGGTCGGCATAGTGTGGGTTCTCTGGGGATATTCAATGACAGGGGGCGACGGCGTTGCACAGCTCTTCGGTAACCCGTTCGCCTCATTCGGCCTCGAAGGGCTGATCGGCAGCGAGGACATGATCGGAGCCGGGTTCGGCGTAACCTTCGCCATCATCACCGTCGCACTGATCAGCGGGGCGATTGCCGATCGGGCCAAGTTCGGCGCCTGGTCGCTCTTCGTACCCATCTGGGTCACTGCCGTCTACTGCCCACTGGCCTTCATGGTGTGGGGTGGCGGACTGCTGAGCGCAGATGGCGCTGTTGGTGGCGCGGTTGGTGAAGCAATCGACTTCGCCGGTGGAACGGTGGTTCACATCAGTGCCGGCGTTGCAGCACTCGTGCTCGCAATCATCCTCGGCAAGCGCCAGGGCTTCGGCAAGGATCCGGCGCAGCGCCCCCACAACGTGCCGCTGGTTATGCTCGGCGCAGCACTGCTGTGGTTCGGCTGGTTCGGATTCAACGGCGGCGCCGCTGGCTCCGCCGAAGAAGCGGGTCTCATCTGGGTCAACACCATGGTCGCTCCGGCAGCAGCGATGGTCGGCTGGCTCGTCCTTGAACGTTTCCGCGACGGACGTCCCACCTCCCTGGGCGCAGCTCGGGTATTGTCGCCGGTCTCGTTGCTATCACGCCCGCATGCGCCAACGTCACCCCCATCGGTGCGATTGGTCTGGGCCTGGTCGCCGGCGTGCTGTGCGCCCTGGCGGTGGGCCTGAAGTACAAGCTGGGCTTCGACGATTCACTCGACGTCGTAGCGGTCCACCTGGTCGCCGGCACCGCCGGCACCATTGCCCTGGGCTTCATCGCCATGCCGGTCGACGGCGAAGGTGGAGGCCTCTTCTACGGCGGCGGCGGCGGCCAGTTGCTCGCCCAGGTGGTGTCGGTCCTCGTGGCTGTCACTCTCTCGGCCGTGATGACCGCCATCATCGGTCTGGGCATCCACAAGACCATCGGGTTCCGCGTCACCGCGGACGACGAGGTATCCGGCGTCGACCTCTCCGAGCACGCAGAAACAGCGTACGAATTCGGCGGCCTCGGCGTCGGTGGACAGTTCCACCCCACTACCAATGTTGCAGCTACGGAAAATGCTTCGGAAAAGGTGAACTCATGAAGCTGGTAACAGCAATCGTCCGCCCGGATAAGCTCGACGGCGTCCGTGGAGCCCTCGAAACGTACGGCGTACAGGGCCTCACGGTCAGCGGGGCAAGCGGCTACGGAAGACAGCGGGGCCACACCGAGGTATACCGTGGCGCCGAATACACGGTTGACCTCCTCCAGAAGATCCGCGTCGAAGTGCTGGTCGCGGATGCCTGGGTCACCGACATCGTCGATGTCCTGGTCTCGACCGCCAACACCGGGAGGGCCGGTGACGGGAAGGTCTGGGTGATCCCCGTCGAGGACGCCGTCCGCGTCCGCACCGGTGAACGCGGCGACGCCGCACTCTGACCCGGCTCACCACGCCGACCGAAGTCACCCTTCGGCTCCGAAAGCACCGCCTGCAGCGGGCGTTCGGAGCAGGAGGGTGACTTTCGGTCTTTTAGGCGGTTCCGCAGCGGCTAGTTGGTCCAGGCCGCGGGGCCGGGTGACCCTGCCGGATATTCGTCGAGCGGCACCTCATTGGCAGCCCACGCGGCGAGTACCGGATCGACGATCCGCCAGCAGTCCTCGGCGGTGTCGCCCCGCACCGACAGGGTCGGGTCGCCGGTCAGCACTCCTTCGAGGACTTCGCCGTAGGGCAGCAGCTCCGAGGCATTCAGCTCGACCCCCAGTACGGCCCGGTCCAGGGAAAAAATGTCGCCCGGGCCGTTCACATCGATTTCCAGCTTGAGGGTTTCGGGGCCAAAACCGATCCGCAACTGGGTTGGTGAGTCCTGCCCGGTGAAGCCCGCCGGGAGATGGCTGACCGGTTTGAACGTCACCAACGCTTCTTTCCGGTTCCCGCCCAGCGCTTTTCCGGACCTGAGGATGAACGGCACACCGGCCCACCGTGCGTTGTTGATCGACACGGTGATCTCCGCGAGGGTCTCGGTTCCGCGGGCCGGGTCGACGCCGTCCTCGGCCGCGTAGTCGGGGATCACCCGCCCATCGACTGTCCCGGCGGCATACCGGGCGCGCCGGGTACTTTTCGCGAAATCGGGGTCAACCGTGCTGGCGCGCAGCACGGCACCAAGGCCATCCCTCAGGTCGCGTTCGTGCAGACTGACCGGTGACTCCATCGCGAGGATGGCCATGGCGTGGAGCAGGTGACTCTGGATCATGTCCCGGAGGGCCCCGGCGCCGTCGTAATAGCCGGCGCGGCCTTCAAGGGCCAGCGCCTCGTCGTAGACCACCTCGACCCGATCGATGTGCAGGTTGTTCCAGACCGGTTCCAGCAGACGGTTGGCGAACCTGAGCCCCAGAATGTTCAATACCGTCGCCTTGCCCAGGAAATGGTCCACCCGGTGAATGTGGTCTTCGGGGACCAGCCGGGTCAGTGTTTCGTTGAGCCGGAACGCCGAGCCCTGATCGGTGCCGAAGGGCTTCTCCATGACCAGCCTGGTGTGATCCGGCAGATCGCCGGGGGAGAGCAGCTCGCACGCTTTCTCCGAGATTGCCGGCGGCAGCGCGAAATATACGGCGACCGGCCCCTGCAGGGAGGAAACCAGGCTGGCCAGTTCGCCGGGCGTGGTCACATCAATCTGGCGGTACACGCTCGTGGTCCGCAACAGGTCGAGCACACCCCGGCCGTCGTCGTCGGCCGCCTCCCGCGCACTGGCAAAAGACTGGGTGACCCGCTCCGACCACTGCTCGTCGCTCCAGTCGTCGTAGCCGGCGCCCACCAGCCGCAGGCCACGAGCTCGACCATGCTGAACCAGCCGGGCCAGACCGGGGAGTAACAGCCGGCCGGTCAGATCGCCTGACGCGCCCAGGATGAGCAGCGTCGAGACCTCCTGATCGGGGGCGAAGGGCAGGCTGTCCTGGACTGAGTTTGTATGCGTTTCCACACCATCCACCCTGCCACCTCGGTACCGAGATGTCCCGCAAGCCGCCGTCCGCCCCAGTTGGTACCCTTGATGGCAGAGCCTTTTATCCATCGAAGAAAGCAGTTCACGGCACGTGTTTAATTCACTCTCTGACCGGTTGACAGAAACTTTCAAGAACCTCCGCGGGAAGGGCCGGCTCTCCGAAGCCGACGTCGACGCCACGGTTCGCGAGATTCGTCGCGCCCTCCTCGACGCTGACGTCGCGGTCAGCGTTGTCCGCGAGTTCACCGCCAAGGTCAAGGAACGGGCGCTGGGCCTCGAGGTGTCCCAGGCCCTGAACCCGGGCCAGCAGGTCGTCAAGATCGTCAATGAGGAGCTTGTGGGAATCCTCGGCGGGGAAACACGCCGGATCCGTCTCGCCAAGAATCCGCCGACGGTCATCATGCTCGCCGGCCTGCAGGGTGCAGGTAAGACCACCCTGGCGGGCAAGCTGTCGAAGTGGCTCAAGGGTCAGGGCCACAGCCCCCTCCTGGTCGCGTGTGACCTGCAGCGCCCCAACGCGGTCAAGCAGTTGCAGGTCAACGGCGAACGCGCCGGGGTGCCGGTCTTCGCGCCGCACCCGGGAGTCAGCTCCGAGTTTGAAACCGCCACCGGTGACCCGGTCGCCGTCGCACGCGCCGGCGTTGCCGAGGCACGCACCAAACTGCACGACGTCGTCATCGTTGATACGGCTGGCCGCCTCGGTATTGATGCGGAGCTGATGCAGCAGGCATCCGACATCCGCGACGCCGTCAACCCCGACGAAGTGCTGTTCGTGATTGACGCGATGATCGGGCAGGACGCCGTCAACACGGCCCAGGCCTTCAACGAGGGCGTGAACTTCACCGGCGTCGTCCTGACCAAGCTCGACGGCGACGCGCGCGGTGGCGCGGCGCTGTCAGTTGCGTCGGTCACCGGGAAGCCGGTCATGTTCGCCTCGACCGGTGAGGGCCTGAACGACTTCGAGCTGTTCCACCCCGACCGGATGGCTTCGCGCATCCTCGACATGGGCGACATCCTGACCCTGATCGAGCAGGCTGAGAAGTCCTGGGACAAGGACGAAGCTGCGCGGATGGCGCAGAAGTTCTCCGACCAGGAGGACTTCACGCTCGACGACTTCCTGGCTCAGATGCAGCAGATCCGCAACATGGGCTCCATGAAGAAGATGCTCATGATGATGCCCGGCGCTGCCGGAATGCGGGAGCAGCTGGAAAACTTCGACGAACGCGAGATTGACCGGGTCGAAGCGATTGTGCGGTCAATGACCAAGCACGAACGCGTCGCACCGAAGATCATCAACGGCTCACGGCGTGCCCGTATTGCGCGCGGTTCGGGCGTTCACGTGTCCGAGGTCAACGGCCTGCTGGAGCGGTTCGGTCAGGCGCAGAAGATGATGAAGAAGATGGCGTCCGGCGGTGGGATCCCGGGAATGCCCGGCATGGCCGGACCTGGCGGCTTCAACGGCGGCGCACGCAAGGGTAAGGCCGTGACGAAGGGTAAGAAGAAGGCCAAGTCGGGTAACCCGGCGAAGGCAGCGCAGGAGCGGGCCGATGCCGAGGCTCGCCGTAACCGGCCGTCGGTTCCGTCGGGTGCAGCCTTTGGTGCCCAGAATGACTTCGACCCGTCCTCCCTGAACCTCCCGAAGGGCTTCGACAAGTTCCTCGGCAAGTAGGGCTGCCTCCGACAGACAGACTCGCCCCACACCTCGGGTCGAGTCAACACCACTGACGGTTTTTCGTTGTGAAATCCGCTATTTCTGTTGACTCGATCCATCCTCCCGGAAGCTAAGAGCGGCGCAATGACCCAGGAACGACTCGTCTTCGTCCACGGCAGCGGCAGCTTCGGCACCGCCGCGTGGCCAACCCAGCACGCCCTCGCGAGCAGCTACGACTGCCTTTACCTTCGTCGCCACGGTTTCGAAGCCGGAGCCGACCCGTTGCCCACCGATTTCCACGAGGATCAGCGGATTGTGGTGGACTCCCTTGGGGAGGGCGGACACGTGGTGGCCCATTCGCAGGGGGCGATCTCGGCGATGATGGCAGCAGTCGAGCGGCCGGAGCTGGTCCGCTCCCTGATCCTGATCGAGCCCGCATGCCTGTCCCTGACCGCCGACCTGCCCGCGACCGCCGCGCACCGCGCACTGGTGGGACCGCTCTACGAACGCCGCGACTCGCTGTCGGATGAGGCATTCCTCCAGGAATTTGTCCGACTCGTGTTCTCCACCGAGGCCCGGCACCCCGCAACGTCGGAGGCCCGCCGCGCTGCCCATCGGCTCAGGCTGCAGTCCCCGCCATGGGAAGCACCGCTGGACATTGTGCCGGGCGTTCCGACACTGATCATCACCGGTGGCTGGGAGCCGCTCTACGAAGAAATCGCCGGTTACCTGGCTGTTACCGGCGCCCAGCACATCGTCGCCCCGGGCGCCCACCGGCCGCAGGACACTCCCGACGGCGATGCCCTGATCCGCGAGTTCGTCGCCGCGCATGCAGGTACCGACGCCTAGCATCCGGCCGGTACTGACCGGGTTGTGATGAGCAACCCGGACACCGGGGGCCTCACGCGGCGCCGGCCCTACACTTGACCGCATGATCAGCATCCGCGAAGCCGAGAAGCTGGACCTCACCTTCCTGCCAGCCATCGAGGCGGCAGCTGATTCATTGCTGACCTATCTCAACGGAATACCCCTCCCCGTGTCCCTTCCGGCGGGAGCGTCGCGATCGGAACTTGCGGCATCGCTGAAGTTGTTGGTCGCAGGCAGGCCGTGCATCGGGTTCGCTCGTCTGGAAGAGCTCGACGGCGGCGCGCACCTCGAGCAGCTCGCAGTCCTTCCCGCCCATGCGGGTAGGGGGACAGGGCGGGCGCTGGTCGAAGCGGTTCGTGAGCCATCCCCGCCGCTGCTCGCCATCAGAAACCATGAGGCAGCAATCGGCCTCGACCGAGTCGGTCGCAGAGTGTCCATGCGCGCCGCGTTGTAGCTCGGGCCTGAGGGCCCGCGGTGTGCAGACCTCCCCTCCTACTGGGCCGATCGGCGCCCCGACGACGGCGTGTCCCGGCCCGACACGTCAAAACAGTGCCAGGAGCTGGGAGGCCCCGCACGGTGTCCAACGGAATAACTTGAAGCTTCAAGTAGTTATCTTCGATACAGCATCATGTTGAGGAGAACACCATGACCAACACCCAGGACCTATTGCCGGCCGACCTATCAATGGGCACAGTGCTACTCAAGGTGGGCGACCTGCCCACAATGTCCGACTACTACCAGCGAGCCCTCGGACTCGAAGTCATCGAGGAAACCCGCGAAGGCGTGCACCTTGGTCGCGGAAACACGCCGCTGATTCACCTTGCGCCGGCGCAAGGACTCCAACTCCCGGCCCGCGGGGAGGCCGGGCTGTTCCATACCGCGCTGCTTTTCGATGACCGGTCAGCCCTCGCCGCAACCGTCGCCGCGACCGCACAGTACGACGCTGGCCTGTACGTCGGCAGTGCCGATCACCTCGTCAGCGAGGCTTTCTACTTCACCGACCCCGAAGGTAACGGGATTGAGCTCTACTTCGACAAACCGCGCGACACCTGGCAGTGGACCACCGACGACATCGGACAGACGGCAGGAAAATCAGTCGTGATGGACAGCCTCCGGCTGCCGGCGGACACCTACCTGCGGGACCACCTGACCCAGGATGCGGTGACCGGCCAGGCCAAGGCGGCGGCCGTCGTCGGGCACGTCCACCTGCAGGTCGGCGACGTCGAAACCGCCGGGAGGTTCTACGTCGACACACTCGGATTCGAGCGGACCGCCGGCTGGCACGGCCAGGCGCTGTTTGTCTCGGCCGGGGGATACCACCACCACATGGCCATGAATGTCTGGAACAGCCGGGGCGCCGGACCGCGCAAAGACACGCTAGGGCTCGGGGAGGTACTCGTCCGGGTCCCAGCCGAGGACCACGTGGGAGCCCTCGCCGAGAGGCTGAAAGCTGCCGGGATCGACCACCACCACACCGGCAGCGAGCTACGCTTCAGAGACCCGTGGAACAACAAAATCCGGGTGGCAGTGAGCTAGCGTGGCGTAATTCGTGCTGGAGTCTGCGATCTGGCACAATAGACCTGTACTCGATCCGGGCAGCCCCTCTCTCTGCGCGCGCATCTTGTCCTTTTGAACCCTCAGAGGTGGCCCGCCCCACGGGAGCACTGAGTAGGGTTCACCCCTTTAGATCATCAAGGAGTGACCACAACAGTGGCCGTAAAGATTCGCCTGAAGCGCATGGGTAAAATCCGCGCACCTTTCTACCGTGTCGTCGTCATGGATGCACGCGCCAAGCGTGATGGCCGTGCCCTCGAGGAAATCGGTAAGTACAACCCCACCGAGGAGCCCTCGTTCATCGAGATCAACTCCGAGCGTGCACAGTACTGGCTCGGCGTTGGCGCACAGCCAACCGAGCAGGTTGCAGTACTGCTCAAGATCACCGGTGACTGGCAGAAGTTCAAGGGACTCGAAGGCCAGGAGGGAACCTTGAAGACCAAGGCTCCCAAGGAAACCTTCGTCGCCCCTGAAAAGGGTTCGGTAATCGTTCCTGAAGCCATCACCCCCAAGGCCAAGAAGTCCGACGCCGAGGCGCCAGCCGAAGCCGAGACTGAAACCGCCGAGGCCAACTAAATTGCTGGCCGAAGCGCTGGAACACCTCGTCCGGGGAATTGTTGACAGTCCCGATGATGTCAAGGTTTCCCTGAAGAACAACCGCCGTGGGGAAACCCTCGAGGTGCGGGTTCATCAGGACGATCTGGGCCGGGTCATTGGCCGCCAGGGCCGCACAGCCCGCGCCTTGCGCACCGTTGTGTCAGCCCTCGCCGACGGCGAACCGGTACGCGTGGACGTAGTCGATACGGACCGCCGCCGGGGCTAACAGCGCTTCAGCACACCAATTCAGCACAGTAGTACATTGAGTTTGGCCCCGCACCGGATAATGGTGGCGGGGCCAAATTTTTGTCCACCTACCCCAGCAGCACCAGGAGTGTCAGATGGAAGTTCAGGTTGCCAGGATCGGCAAACCCCATGGTATTCGCGGCGAAGTGACAGTGCAGCTGTTCACGGATGCGCCGGAGGACCGGTTCGAGGCCGGGGCCATCTTTCGCGCCGAGCCGGCCGCGCTTGGCCCGCTGACGGTCAGCGGTGCCCGCTGGAACAAGGACATCCTGATCCTCGGGTTCGACGGGTTCTCTGACCGCAATGCGGCAGAAACCCTGCGCGGCGCCAAACTGTTCATCGATACGGATGAGGCAGAGGATGACGACGACGACGCCTGGTACGAACATGAACTGGTGGGTCTTGAGGCGCGGGTAGGGAACGACGTCGTCGGCAAAGTCAGCGGACTCCGCACGCTCGAGGTGCAGGACCTGTTGATTGTCGAAACCTCCGCAGGCCACGAGACGCTGGTCCCGTTTGTCGCCGAAATCGTCCCCGAGGTCAACGTCGCTGACGGTTATGTGCTGCTGACCCCGCCCGCCGGGTTGTTTGAGCTGAATCTGCCCGGATCCAATCAGGCAGGCCCGGACGACGGCGAAGTGACCGACGTCGACGACGACGGCCCCGCCGACCCTGCATCTGACACAGACCCCGCCGCCGCTGCGTCTGACACAGACCCCGCCGCCGCCTCTGAGGCTGAGGGCAGCGGTCGCTAAGTGCGCATCGACGTCGTCAGTATTTTCCCGGAGTACCTGGCTGCCCTCGATCTGTCGCTGATCGGGAAGGCGAGGCAGGACGGGTTGCTGGATCTTCGGGTTCACGACCTGCGCAGCTTCACCACCGACCGGCACCGTACCGTTGACGACACGCCCTATGGCGGCGGCGCCGGAATGGTGATGAAGCCCGAGCCGTGGGCATTGGCGCTGCAGTCAGTGATAGACGCGTCGCCGGCCGAGGGCCGGCCGGTGCTGATTGTGCCATCGCCTGCAGGAGCGGTCTTTACCCAGCAAATGGCTCACGAACTGGCTGAGGAACCGCACCTTGCTTTCGCCTGCGGCAGGTATGAGGGGATCGACGAACGGGTGCTCGAGTGGGCCGGTGACCAGTTCGATGTTCGGCCGGTCAGCCTCGGCGACTACGTCCTTAACGGGGGAGAAGTCGCAGTGTTGGCGATGGTGGAGGCCGTCGGTAGGTTGCTGCCCGGAGTGGTGGGTAATCCCGAGTCACTGGTTGAAGAGTCCCACTCCGACGGGCTGCTGGAATACCCGGTTTACACCAAGCCCTCCGACTGGCGCGGCCGCGGTATTCCCGAGGTGCTGCTCAGTGGCAACCACGCGCGGATCGCCCAGTTCAGGCGGGACGAACAGTTCCGGCGCACGGCACAGCGTCGGCCGGACCTGCTGGCCGGGTTGCCGGCCGGGACGCTGAGCAAGGCAGACCTGGCCGCATTGGCGCAGCTGGGGTACGTCGTCGTCGACGGGGTGCTGACCCGTCAACCGGAGATCACCTCCGAAAGCGTTGACTGACCAACCCCATCCATATGGCATAATTGAACTTTGTGTCTACTGGGTTGTTCCCTGCCACAGGGGGAGAACTACCAACAGGCTGACACGCTGGCGACTAACTCATGGTTTGCCGGTCCAACTAATTTTCCGGCGGACATTGCCTAGGCCTTGACCGCTGTGACTAACGTGAATGACCTGTGGCGTTCACCAGGAGCAATAACCATGCATATTCTTGACGCCGTCGACGCAGCATCACTGCGCACCGACATTCCTGCATTCCGCGCCGGTGACAACCTCAAGGTGCACGTAAACATCATTGAAGGCAAGAACACCCGTGTTCAGATCTTCCAGGGCTTCGTTGTTGGCCGCCAGGGCGATGGCCTCCGCGAAACCTTCACCGTCCGCAAGGTCAGCTTCGGTGTTGGTGTGGAGCGTACCTTCCCGGTTCACTCCCCAGTCCTCGACAAGATCGAGGTTGTCTCACGTGGCGACGTTCGCCGCGCGAAGCTCTACTACATGCGCGATCTTCGCGGCAAGGCTGCCAAGATCAAGGAAAAGCGCGAACCCAAGACTGCCAAGTAACACCAGTTCTTGAACCGCACCATGCCGGGATCAGATCATCCCCGGCATTCTGCGGGAGCACAACCAGAACGCCGGCCCTTCCGGGGCTGGCGTTTTGTGCTGTCAGCACTCCTCATCGCCGTGGTGCTCGCCTCGGTCCTCAGGGCGACGGTGGTGGACATCTACTTCATTCCCTCGGAATCGATGCAGCCGCTCCTGGAAGAAGGAGACCGGGTGCTCGTTTCCCGGCTCGACGGCGAACCGCAGCGCGGCGACGTCGTCGTCTTCGACGGTCGGGGCTCGTTCGATCCCATCAGTGGGGGTGGTCCGGGGGAGCTCCTCGGGACGGTCGGCCACTGGTTAGGGGTCTCCGGCAGCGACACCGTCTACGTGAAGCGGATCCTGGGTGTCGGCGGCGACACCGTGGCGTGCTGCAGTCCGGGCGGGCAGCTGGAAGTGAACGGGAACCCACTCGACGAGCCCTACGTTTTCCCTTCGGACGCACCCAGTGACCAACAGTTCGAGGTTGAGGTCCCACAGGGTAAATTGTGGGTAATGGGTGATCACCGCTCCGATTCGTTTGATTCACGGTCGTTGCTGGGGGCACCCGGTGGGGGACTGGTCTCGACGGAGCGGGTACTGGGCCGAGCAGTGCAGATTGTCTGGCCACCCTCGCGCTCCGGCCCCATTGAACGTTTCACCGACCACCGACCTTAGGTAGATGACCAGCAGATGGCAACAAGCGTCCCCGGCAAGTCCAACGACGACGCTGATGCCCGTTCGGATGCCCCCAGCCCCGATGTGAGCCGCTCGGCGCACCGTGACCGGAGCGGGAAGAAGCAGGCGAACGACGACGGCGCCCGCAGCCTTGGTGGCTGGCTCAAGGAAATCCTGATCATCGTCGGCATTGCCATCCTGCTGTCCTTCCTGATCAAGACCTTCCTGTTCAGGGCCTTCTTCATCCCCTCCGGATCGATGGAGAACACCCTCGAGATCGACGACCGGATCTTCGTCAACCAACTGGTTCCCGCACCCTTTGAACTGCAGCGCGGCGACGTCGTCGTCTTCCAGGACACCGAGGGCTGGCTGCCAGCACCACCGCCCGGCACCGGACCCGGAGCCAACTGGGTCAAGGACGGCCTGATCTTCGTCGGCCTCCTCCCCGATGACACCCAGCAGCACCTGGTGAAGCGCGTCATCGGCATGGCCGGCGACCGGGTGGTGTGCTGCGACGACGACGGCCGGATCACGGTCAACGGCGAACCCCTCGAAGAGCCCTACCTCTACCCGGGGGCGAGCCCCTCGGATACGGAATTCGACGTGACAGTCCCCGAAGGCAAAATCTGGGTGATGGGTGACCATCGCAACGCCTCGGCCGACTCGCGCGCCAACGCTGACAAGCCCAACTCCGGATTCATCGACGTCGAGGACATTGAAGGTAAAGCTGCAGTAGTTGCCTGGCCCCTGAACCGGATGGGATTCCTCGGCAATTACCCGGAGGTCTTCGACTCAATTCCCGCGCCCGAAGCCGCCACAGCTCCCTGACTGCGATGAAATCTGCTGCCCCCACCCTCCGCTTTGAACTCTCATTCCTGGACTCGGGACACCGTTTGCTGGCCGGATGCGACGAGGTTGGCCGGGGTGCCCTCGCGGGTCCGGTCTCGGTGGGGCTCGTCATGATCGACCTTTCGGCGGTCAAGGGGTTGAGAGGAGTCCGGGACAGCAAGCTGCTGTCCCCAGCGGATCGGGTGAAGCTGGTCCCGAGGATCCAGAAATGGGCGTTGGCCTACGGCGTCGGGCATGCCACCGCGGCTGAGATTGACGACGTTGGGCTGATGCGTGCGCTGCAGCTGGCGGGAAACCGGGCCTGGGAGCAGGTTGTGGTCACTGCACGACCCGATGCTGTGATCCTTGACGGCAACCACGATTGGCTTTCGCCGCGTGAGCAAGCCACTCTCTTCGACGCCGAAACCGTGGGCCCCGGGGCGCTGGACGTTGACGCGGTGGAGGCGGAGATCTTCACCGGATGCGATGTCCCAGTCCACACCCGCATCAAAGCCGACCTGCAATGCCTTAGCGTCGCGGCGGCCAGCGTCCTGGCGAAAGTGGAACGCGACGCCATGATGGTCGCCTATGCCGCTGAGCATCCCCAGTATGGCTGGGAGATCAACAAGGGTTATGCGACGGCGGGCCACCGCGCCGCGATTGATGGCCTGGGTGCCACCGCTTTGCATCGCACCACCTGGCGGCTAGGGACCGGGGACAGGATCAGCATGCCCCGAGTGGAAATTGGGGGATGATGGGACGATGAGTGCTGAGGATCTTGAAAACTACGAAACCGACATGGAGCTGCAGCTCTACCGTGAGTACCGCGACGTCGTCGGGCTGTTCAGCTACGTGGTGGAGACTGAACGCCGGTTCTACCTCGCCAACCACGTTGACCTACAGGCGCGCTCGGCCGACGGCGAGATCTATTTCGACCTCACGCTTCAGGACGCGTGGGTGTGGGACGTCTACCGCACGGCACGGTTCGTCAAGAACGTCAGGGTGATCACCTTCAAGGACGTCAACGTCGAAGAACTGACGAAGTCCGACGACATTGCGCTGCCCAAGGATGGTCCACTCGGGAACTGATTGATTCCCTAAGGTAGGCTCTGGTAATTTCGGCACACCGCCGGATGGTATCTACAGCTTCCTGCTTCCCTCAGGGTGGGATGCGGTCGCCGTCGAACCTCTGGACCTGCCCACCTACGGGGTGGAACCCAGCGCATCGGCCTACGTCATTTCGGAGGCCTCAGGTCAGCAGATCGCCCGCTTCGACGGCGGAGTTCCGGGCGACGGCGCCGCCCTTCCAGCCCGGACCATCTGGTCCTCGACTCGGAACTGCTCCCCCAAATCGAGGCAAAGTCCAATCTCCCGGTGCACTTCGTCTTCGAATCGCTTCCCGACTATGAGAATGGTGGACGGCTGTATCAGGCGCACCTTCAAGACGCCCAGCTGAAAGCGATGCTCCTGTCATTCACGGTTAATCCTGCCTGACCATTCCTGACCCCCTTGACGGAAAGCTTCGCATTCACTAACGTACAACCACATGGTTGTAGATGAGTTGACTGACGTTGAGGTGGACCGCCTGTTCCAGGCGTTTGCTGACACCACCCGACGGGACATTCTCGTCCGAGCACTGGTCAGTGATTATTCAGTGTCCGGTTTGGCTGCCCACTACGCCATGAGTTTCGCCGCAGTGCAAAAGCATGTGGCCGTTCTTGAGCGCGCGAATCTTGTGACCAAGGAGAAGCGCGGAAGGGAGCAGATTGTGCGGGTTCATCTCGATGCGTTGAGAAGGGCGCGGCGGCTGCTCGAGGAGTACGAAGCGATCTGGCGGCAACGCGTCGACCGGATTTCCGACATCCTGGCCGAGGAAGAAGGGGCATCACCAACATGACAGTTATCAGTACACACAAGGACACCGAGGCTTTAACCCTCACGATCGTTGCCGAGTTTAGCGCCAGCGTTGAGCGGCTCTGGCAGGTCTGGGAGGATCCGCGTCAGCTCGAACGCTGGTGGGGCCCGCCGACCTACCCGGCGACGTTCGACAGCCATGATTTCGTTCCGGGCGGGAAAGCCAGTTACTACATGACCGGTCCGGAGGGGGACAAGAGCCGCGGGTGGTGGGAATTCACTGCCATCAACGCGCCCACCCATCTGGAGTTCGACGACGGTTTCGCCGATGAGAACGGGGATCCGATGGACGAAATGGGAACCACGCACAGCGTGGTCACTCTCGAAGCCATTGACAGCGGAACGCGTATGACGACCGTGTCGAGCTTCGAAAGTCTGGAGCAGCTGGAGAAGATGATCGCCATGGGCATGGAAGAAGGCATCAAGCAGGCGATGGGACAAATCGACGCCGTTCTGGAACGAACCGTGGTCTAGCTCGGGCTGTCACTCAGCGGCACCGTCCTGCACAGGGCGGGTGCTGCTGACTTTTCGCACATAGCTGGAGTAACCCGACACCTCCGGTACCGGCTGTAACAGGCTGGTACCGGAGGTGTTGTGATGAAGGCGAAGGACCGACTGGGACGCAGGGGAGAGGCGCTGGCGGCGTCGTATCTCGAAGCCGCAGGGCTGGACCTGGTGGACCACAACTGGCGCTGTGCGCTGGGGGAGATTGACCTGGTCGCGATCGACGGATCAACGCTGGTGGTGATCGAGGTGAAGACCCGCTCGTCGCTGGATTTCGGTGATCCGATGGAGGGGATTAGCGCCACCAAGCTTCACCGGCTCTATTTACTTGGTGCGAGGTGGGCGCAGGCTCATGAGCTGCGCTTTTCGGAGATCCGCGTGGATGCGGTGGCCGTGCTCGACGACGGCACCGGCGAACCCCAGATCGACTATCTCCGGGCGGTCAGCTGATGCCGCCGGGACGCATCTACGCGGTGTCACTCGTCGGGCCGAACAGCCACATCATCTCGGTGGAACCCGACATTGTCAGGGTGCCTCTTGTGGGCTCGTGGCAGGATGCTGACCACGCCGGTGGCTTATCGGGCGGAATTGCTGCTTCCGTCCGTGACGCGAGAAGGCTTCGGAAGGAGACGGGCTTTATCGTCGGTACTAACGGCCTTCCCTTTCTCCTGGCGCTTGTTTAGCCTGCGCATCCTGCCAGTCTCGAGCGCCCAAAAAGTGGCAAACAATCCAATTTCCCACCACTCAAGTAGGATCACCTCGCGGCCCGGCGCGAAGCGCTGAGCCACAAGTATTGGAACAAAGGCACCAAAAGTCATAAGGACGGCGATGACCAGGTACCCCTGTCGCGCAGACTCGCGGAGGGCGCTGAACTTGAAGAAAGGCCAGGTATTGGTAAGAACGGCCACAAATAGCGAACTTATCAAGAATATTGCCGCAAGATCGTGAATCGTGAGGGGAATGCCCCACTGGGTGAGTCCATCCATGGTTACGTCACCTGCAGGGAAGTACAGCTGTTGGCTTGCTAGGGCCAGAAACCCGATCAGGACTGCCATGGTTGCAACAAGGAAAAAGCGGGTGAGCTTATGCAGCCAGTCACGGTCGACTTCAGCTCGGAAGAGCCTCTGGACGTTCCCCGCTCGCACCTCAAGCAGGAAGACCACCAGGACTAGGAACAAGACACATGCAAGTGTGACGCGTAGGAAAAAGACGTACTCGTCTGCCGACGGAGCCAAACCGTCCGGTGTCTCTGATGACTTCAGTTTCTCCATTAGCACCGGAAAATCCGCCGGAACCAGAGCCACATAGACGGCATAGAAACCGGCGCCGTTGAGTGCATAGTCCTCGATCAGACCCACTCCCTGATAAGCGACAAGGCAAACCGCTATCGCGATAAGGGTTCCTACGAAAACGTCCCGGACCCAGCCCCCATAGTAGGCACTAATCGACCTTTCTAAATGGCCCTGCTCAATTGCGGTGGAGACAGTAACGACGAATAGCACCACTGGCAGCAAAACCAGGAGCCAACGAAGGTAGCTATACCAGATGAGGTGGATGTCCCTCGGGGTTTCGCTCTGAATGTTAGGAGGATTCGGTTGGTCTACGACTGGTGAAACCACGTTTTGCTGGCTGCCGTCTTGCACTGATTCGTTAGTCACGACAGGCCCCTTCTCTCGCATTCGCTTGGAAGAGCGTCCCGCCCCCAGCCTGATCTGTCAAGAAACCCCGGTGGTTTTGGTGATCGTCGAAGCCTCAAGTTTTTACGGCCATATCGGGCTCATTTTCGCTGGGACTACCGCCCGGCGGGTCCTGCCAGATACATCGTCAACTCCACAGTCCCACTCGCCCTGCACAGGGCGGGTGCTGCTGACTTTTCGCACATAGCTGGAGTAACCCGACACCTCCGGTACCGGCTGTAACACGCTGGTACCGGAGGTGTTGTGATGAAGGCGAAAGGCCGACTGGGACGCAGGGGAGAGGCGCTGGCGGCCTCGTATCTCGAAGCCGCAGGGCTGGACCTGGTGGACCACAACTGGCGCTGTGGACTGGGGGAGATTGACCTGGCCGCGATCGACGGATCAACGCTGGTGGTGATCGAGGTGAAGACCCGCTCGTCGCTGGATTTCGGTGATCCGATGGAGGGGATAAGCGCCACCACGCTCGAGCGGTTTTATTTACCTGGTGCGAGGTGGGCGCAGGCTCACGAGCTGCGCTTTACAGGGATCCGCGTGGACGCGGTGGCCGTGCTCGACGACGGCACCGGCGAACCCCAGATCGACCATCTCCGGGCGGTCAGCTGATGCCGCTGGGACGCACCTACGCGGTGTCGCTCGTGGGTCTGAACGGCCACATCATCGAAGTGGAGGCAGACATTGGACAAACCCTCCCGGCCTTCGTGATCCTGGGTTTACCCGATGCATCGCTCAACGAAGCGCGTGACCGAATTCGGGCCGCAGCACGCAATGCTGGGCTCCCGTTGAGCCGTCGAAAGATCACCGTCAATTTGATTCCCGCCTCTCTGCACAAGCGCGGCTCAGGCTTCGACCTGGCAATCGTCATGGCGGCCCTTGCAGCTACCGGGGAGGTAAGGCGGTGCGGCAACACCGTCTTCATCGCCGAGGTGGGCCTCGACGGCAGGCTTCGGCCGATCAGCGGCGTGCTGCCCGCGGTAATGGCCGGAGTCAAGGCGGGCCACACCCGGTTTGTGGTGGCTGCCGGCAATCACGGCGAAGCGGCGCTCGTCCCGCAGGCCGAGGTCAAAGGATTTGCGAGCCTCGCCGAAGTTTTTCTGGCGTTCGGCGCAGACCCCACGAAAGTGTCCCTGCCTGACACGCCGACTGATCCCGTGCAGGCGCCACTGCCGCCGAATCCGGGGAATCGCCAGCCAGCAATCAAAGACATGGCCGACATCGCCGGCCAGCCAGCAGCACGGTTCGCCGTCGAAATCGCCGCCGCCGGGGCCCATCACATGATGATGGTGGGTCCACCCGGGGCCGGCAAGACAATGCTGGTTGAACGAATGCCCGGGATCCTCCCCGACCTCACAGATCAGGAGGCAATGGAGGTGACAGCTATTCATTCCCTCGGTCGGGTGCTTTCCTGTCACGGGCTGCAGCGACGACCTCCGTTTGAGAGCCCGCACCACACGTCGTCAACGGCCTCGATTATCGGAGGCGGTAGCGGTATTCCGCGCCCCGGCGCCGCGTCCCGGGCACACCGCGGAGTGCTCTTCCTCGACGAGGCGCCCGAGTATCAACGGGGAGTCCTTGAGGCCTTGCGAGAGCCTTTGGAAAGTGGCGAACTGGTGCTTCACCGGTCGGCAGGGACCGCGTCGTACCCCGCCAGGTTTCAACTGGTGATGGCG
Source organism: Arthrobacter sp. Bz4 (assembly GCF_003075455.1). GTDB lineage: Bacteria > Actinomycetota > Actinomycetes > Actinomycetales > Micrococcaceae > Arthrobacter_D. The sequence goes on along the minus strand of NZ_QDAE01000001.1, from coordinate 320,738 downwards.
CTGAATCCTTGTCCCTGTGGGCTGGCCAGCGGCAAAGGCATCGACTGCGTTTGTACTGCTGAACAGCGGCGGCGATACTTCAACCGCTTGTCCCAACCCCTACTCGACCGGGTGGATCTTCAGCTGGCGGTGGCCCGGGTTTCGCTTGCGGATTACTCCGATGGCGCCCGGGCAGAGTCGTCGGCGGTTGTTGCCGCGCGGGTGGCAGCAGCTCGCGCGGCTCAACGTGAACGGTTGGCGAAGTGGGGGGCAAACACCAACGCTGAAATGCCTTCGTCGGTGCTGAACGAAGGTCTCAAACTCCCGCGGGCGGTCACAGCGTCGGTAGACAAAGCCATGAACAACGAGACACTCACCATGCGGGGACACGATCGGGTTCTGAGGGTGGCGTGGACTCTCGCCGATCTGGGCGGACAGTCCTCGCCTACCACCCACGACGTTGAAGTCGCGCTAAACCTTCGACTGCAGGAGAGTACTTCATGACCAGTTATACCAATCCCACGGTCGTCGCCCGGGCAGCCCTATCGCGACTGTTTGAGCCATCAGACACCGTGGGTCTGGCTTTGACTCTGGCGGCTGGGCCAATCGATGCTCTGCGGATCGCGACCGGCCGGATTTCGGCTGGATCTACGTTGCCGCTGGAGGTCGCCGGGCTACTTGAATCACAGGGGATCAGTATCCGCCCGCAGGCGCTAATCGATGCGCTGGAACGATGGAGGCCGCGGGTCGCGGATCTGGCTCCCGAACGAGACCTTGCAACACTCGAACGACTGGGTGGGATACTCCTGACCCCGGAAAGTGAAGGCTGGCCCAACGCCATCGATGACCTGCAGCTCTCGGCGCCTTCCTGTCTCTGGATCCGCGGAAACTACTCGCGGGGCATACCTGAGCTCAACCGCATGGTGGCAGTGGTGGGGTCACGCGACAGCACAGCCTATGGAACAGCTGTGACAGGCGACCTGGCAGCCGGTCTGGTCACCCGCGGGTACACAGTGGTTTCGGGAGGAGCCTATGGAATCGATGCGCAGGCGCACCGCTCTGCTCTGGCAGCCGCCGATGATGAACGGACGCTGCCGACTATCGGGGTGACCGCGTGCGGCATTGATCGGTATTACCCGGCGGGCAATGAGCAGTTGCTGCGCGAAACGGCACGACGCGGGCTGCTGGTCGCCGAAGTGCCGCCCGGCGCCTCGCCAACCCGGTGGAGATTCCTGCAACGCAACAGGTTGATCGCAGCCCTGTGCGCGGTGACCGTGGTGGTTGAGGCACGCTGGCGGTCGGGTGCACTGAACACCGCCCACCACGCTGCCGGGCTGGGACGGTCCGTAGGCGCCGTACCCGGGTCGGTGTTCTCAGCCAATTCTGCGGGATGCCATCGACTCATGCGGGAGGGTAGCGCCATCTGCGTCACCGACGCCGCAGAGATCGCCGAACTGGCTGGCCCCATTGGGAGCGTCATGGTCCCTGAGCCGGACGGGGAGCATGCCGTGCACGATGGTCTCACCGTCGAGGACATCCTGCTGCTTGACGCCCTGCCTGTTCGAGCGAGCACCACCATCGACAAACTGGCCTCGGTGGCCGGATTAAGCATCCGTGACGTTCTGGCAGGACTAAGCCGGTTGGAGCTAAGCACCCTCGCAGAACGAACCCACGACGGCGGGTGGCGTCGCGGCGCCCCTCATCCCGACCACAACCGGCCCCACACCAAGCCCAAGAAACAATAAGGAAGGATCACCCCGATGAAGACGCATAAGTTCATCGATACCCCGATAGGCAGACTCCTCCTGGTCGTCGAACGGGGTGCGCTCACAGCGGTCTTTCACGACCTGCATAAGCCACCACCGATCCCATCGGCCGTTGGCCTCCCGTTCGCCAGGATATTGGGCGCGAATACGATACCTGGTCTGAGCAACGGGTCCGGCGCCCCGGGTACCTCAGGAGGTTCAGCGGGCTTGGGTACCTCGACCGGTTCAGAAGGTTCAGCGGACTCGGACACCCCGGCCGGTTCAGGAGCAGCGGGCTCGGACACCCGGGCCGGTTCAGGAGGTTCAGTAGGCTCGGGCGGACATACCTCTGCTGCCGGCGGGTCCGGCGTTGTGGAGGAGCGCATGAGTGCAGCCAGCCTGAAGGCGGACACCGCCACCTTCAACCGCGCGAGCGACCAGTTCCGCGCCTACTTCGCGGGAAGCCGACGCGCCTTCAGCCTCCCTGTCCACGCCAACGGCACTGACTTCCAGCAGAAAGTCTGGGCTGCGGTCCTGGCTATCCCGTACGGGGAGACTCGCAGCTATCGGGAACTTGCCGCGCAGCTCGGGAACCCTCTAATGGGTCGGGCGGTCGGCGCTGCCATCCGGGTCAACCCGCTGTCGATCATCATCCCCGGGCACCGCGTGGTCAGGTCCACCGGCGGTATCACAGGATATTCGGCCGGACCGGAGGTCAAGCGCTTCCTACTCGAGCTTGAGGCAGGTGATGCAATCCGTCCCGCCGCCTGAGGTCAGGCAGGGCCTGAGGTCGGGCTGCCGCCTGAGGTCGGGCAGGGCCTGTGGTCGGGCTGCCGCCTGTGATCTGGCTGGGCTTGTGATCTGGCCGTTGCCTGAGGTTAGGCTGGGCCTGTGACCCGGCTTCAACCCGGGAACTGGTTCAACCCGTGATCTGGCGACAGAAGGCCGGTAGACCGGAGCGCCTGCTTGAGGATGGACGCCGCAGGGCCCACAGTGAATAGATGCAGCAATTGCCTGAGCCCTTCCAGAGTATCGTCGCTCGGTACCAGGGCTATCTCAGCGCCGAACGGAATCGGTCTGTTCACACCGTGCGTGCCTACCTGACGGATATCGGAGGGCTGCTCCGCTTCGCTCAGGAATCCGGTGTCACACGACTGGATGAGCTGACTCTGGCTGATCTTCGGTCCTGGCTTGGTTCGATGGATGCGCAGGGCCAGGCGCGGTCGACGATTGCCCGGCGCGCTGCCACCGTTCGCAGTTTCCTCGCATGGGCGGTGCGCGAGGAACTGATCGAGGCAAACCCTGCGCTTCGACTACGCGCACCCAAACGGGAAAAAACATTGCCCGGGGTCCTATCCTCGAAACAGCTGGACGTGATCTTTGAATCCCTGCGCGCCGCATCAACCGAGGGCGACCCGATTGCCCTGAGGGACACAGCCCTCGTAGAGGTGCTTTACGGCACCGGCATCCGGGTGGGGGAGTTAGTCGGGTTGGACATTGACCACCTCGACGTGGATCGCCGGACCCTGCGCGTGGTCGGTAAAGGCAACAAGGAACGAACCGTTCCGTACGGGGTGCCTGCTGCACACGCCCTCGACGATTGGCTCCGTCGCGGCCGTCCGAAACTGGTTACCGCGGCCAGCGGCTACGCGCTGTTCCTGGGTCGACGTGGGGGCCGAATGGATCAACGCCAGGCACGGTCGACAGTCGAAAGGCTGTTCGCTGGCGTCGAAGGCACTTCGGCGACAGGACCGCACGCCTTGCGGCACAGCACTGCGACCCATCTGCTGGACGGCGGCGCAGATCTGAGGGCAGTCCAGGAAATCCTCGGACATTCGAGTCTTGCCACCACCCAGATTTATACCCACGTCTCGGTGGATCGTCTCCGTAGGAGCTATGAGCAGGCCCACCCCCGCGCCTGACGCCACACCTGGTGGTTGGCAAAGACCGACGTTGGGCGAAAGACAAGTAGCCCGAATGGCAATGTGAGTAGCACCAACGTAGTTACAGTGGCGCAATTAGACTATGTAAGGCAGAATGAACCCTAGTCTGCCGTGTCGGCGGACACAGACAGATATTTTCGTTCCCGTTGCAGGTCGTTGGGGAAGACGTACCTACAGCTATGGAGGATGGAATGTCTGGTATTACGGCGCGCGGAGTGTTGTATATTCACTCAGCCCCTTCCGCGCTATGCCCACATATCGAGTGGGCCATCGGTTCTGTGATTGATCAGCGAACCGATCTAAAGTGGACCCCTCAACCTGCCTCGCCCGGTATGTTCCGTGCCGAGTTGTCTTGGGTGGGCCCGCAGGGTTCCGGTGCGCAGCTGGCATCGGCTCTTCGCGGATGGGCCCATCTTCGGTACGAGGTCACCGAGGAACAGAGCGCTGGCGCTGATGGCGGACGGTGGTCACACACACCGGAACTGGGGATCTTCCACGCCGCCACTGACGTTCACGGCAACATCATGGTGACCGAGGACCGCATCCGGTATGCCTACGAAACGGGCGCCGGCGACCCCGCTGCCGTCTACCACGAGCTTTCCCTCGCCCTCGGCGAGTCCTGGGATGAAGAACTTGAACCCTTCCGGCACGCCGCGGAAGGCGCACCGGTCAGGTGGCTTCACCAGGTCGGCTAACAAACCACCACTGCCTTACGGACACTCACCGTCCCTGAGCTCAACCTCTTACAAGAACAGTCAAAGGCGCCGTCCCCTGAGGGACGGCGCCTTTGACTTTCGCTGGGTCGCTGGGGGCGAACCCGCTGACTTACTAGACGCTGCGAACAACTATCACAGCGTTGTGTCCGCCAAAGCCGAACGAGTTACTCAGCGCCACCAGATCACCAGCAGGAAGCGTGCGCTCGGTGGTGACAATGTCCAGCGGAATTTCAGGATCCTGGTTCTCCAGGTTGATCGTGACAGGCATCTTGCGATCATAGACAGCGAGGACCGTCATCACCGCTTCAACGGCACCTGAAGCGCCGAGCAAATGGCCGGTCTGCGACTTGGTTGCTGACACCGCCACATTGTCGATGTGTGAACCCAGCGCTGTCTTCAGAGCCACATATTCGGGTTTGTCACCAACGGGAGTGGATGTTGCGTGTGCGTTCACATGCGAAATATCCGATGGCTGCACCCGTGCGTCGAACATGGCGGCCTTCAACGCCCGCGTAGCGCCCAATCCGCCGGGATCGGGAGCAGTGATGTGGTAGGCATCGGCGGTGACCGATGTGCCAGCGAGTTCGCCGTAGATCCGGGCTCCGCGAGCCAGAGCATGTTCCTCAGCCTCGATGAGGAGGGCCCCAGCACCTTCACCCATGACGAATCCATCTCGCCCGGTGTCGTAGGGGCGTGACGCATGCTCGGGATCGTCGTTGCGACGCGAAAGCGCGTGCATCGACGCGAACGCGGCAATTGGCATGGGGTGGATAGCAGCTTCGGCGCCGCCACACATGACGACGTCGGCCTTCCCGGAGCGAATCAGCTCAAGCCCCTGGTGGAGTGCTTCGGTGCCCGAAGCACACGCCGAGACCGGCGTGTGGGCACCCGCGCGGGCACCCAGGTCCAAGCTGACGGCCGCTGCGGGCCCATTGGGCATCAACATGGGCACCGTCATGGGCAGCACACGGCGTGGGCCCTTGGCGCGGAGGGTGTCCCACGCATCCAGCAGGGTCCACACCCCGCCGATACCGGTTGCGAAGGCTACCGCAAACCGGTCATGATCAATTTCTTCAAGCCCGGAATCCCGCCAGGCTTCGCGGGCTGCGATGACCGCGAACTGGGTGGACGGATCCATGCGCTTGGCTTCGACTCGCGAGAGGACCTCGCTGGCAGGGGTGGTGACCTGTGCCGCGAAGGTCACAGGCAGCTCGTACTCCTGGACCCAGTCGGCTTCGATGGTTCGAGCACCGGAAACACCTTTGAGGGCGTTCTTCCACATGGTGGGAACGTCGCCGCCGATGGGCGTCGTCGCGCCTAGGCCAGTGATCACTACTTTGCGTGCCATGGTTCACTCTCTAAAACGTGGGGGTGTTGCGATGGAACGTGCTGGTGGGCGTCTTCCGGGCCGCCGGCACCCGAGGATGCCGGCGGCCCCGAAGTCTGAAAAATCTAGGCCTGCGCGCCGGAGATGAAGTTGACGGCGTCGCCGACGGTCTTCAGGTTCTTGACCTCTTCGTCGGGGATGCGAACGCCGAACTTTTCCTCGGCGTTGACCACGATGGTCATCATCGAGATGGAGTCGATGTCCAGGTCATCGGTGAAGGACTTGTCCATCTCAACCGACTCTGGTGCAAGACCAGTTTCCTCGTTGACGATTTCGGCCAGTCCGGCCAGGATTTCTTCGTTGCTAGCCATGGATGGCTCCTTTTCTTGTCTAGCCGGATCAATGATCCGACATGGTTAATCAAACCGCGGTTGACGGTTTGGCTTGGGGAAAACTAGGGGAGTACTACCACCTGTGCGCCGAACACCAACCCGGCGCCAAAACCGATCTGCAGCGCAAGACCGCCACTCAGGGCGGGATTTTCCTGCAGCATGCGGTGCATGGCAAGTGGAATGGAGGCGGCGGAGGTGTTTCCCGCGTCTACGATATCGCGAGCCACCTCGACATGCTCGGGAAGCTTGAGTTGCTTGACCATTTCATCGATGATGCGGATATTCGCCTGATGAGGGACAAACGCGACCAGGTCGTCAGCTGTGACCCCGGCTTCGTCGAGAGCACGTTGTGCCACCTTGGCCATCTCCCAGACAGCCCAACGGAAGACGGTCTGCCCGTCCTGGCGCATGGTGGGCCAGGAGGCCTTCGGCGCGTCGTCGAGGGATCCACCCACTGCGGCAACCGAGGCCAACTCGGCATCCCGGATGTCGAGGAGCGAGTGGGACATCCGGATGGCCTGGTGCTTGCTGCCATCGGAGCCCCAGACGGACGGACCAATCCCGGCGCTGTCGGCAGGACCGATCACCACCGCGCCGGCCCCGTCGCCCAGCAGGAAGGAAATAGTGCGGTCTGCGTTGTCGATGAAGTCCGACAGCTTCTCAACGCCCACCACCAGCACGTACTCGGCAGTTCCGGCGTGCACCATCGCATCAGCCTGCGCAATGCCATAGCAATAACCTGCACAGGCTGCGGAAATGTCGTAGGCCGCGCCGGAGTTGCTCCCAACCGGTCGGTGAGCTGGGCGGCTGCCGAGGGAGTGGCATAGGGGTGGGTCACGGTTGAGACGAGCACGGCGTCGAGCTGGGATGCCTCAATGCCAGCGTTCTCCAGAGCGCTTCGCGCAGCAGCTTCGGCCATGTCGATCACACTGGTGTCCCGGTCGGCGCGATGCCGCGTCACAATCCCGGTCCGCTGCCGGATCCACTCATCAGAAGAATCTATCCACTGACAGACGTCTTCATTGGTCACAATGACATCGGGGCGGAAAGCCCCAATACCGAGGATGCGGGTGTGCTCGCGCAGTGGAGCTTGCTTCAAAGCCGGGGCGTTCACGAATGTCCTTCTGCGATGGGGGAAATGACCGGATCCGGTGTACGGGAATGCTCATCAATGAAGGCAGCCGCAGCATCAAGATCCTCTGGCGATTTTACGGCCAATGTGGGGGTCCCGCGCATTCCGCGCTTCATCAGGCCGGTTAAAGTACCCGCCGGCGAAAGTTCGATCACCCCGGACACACCCATCTGTTCCATCTGGGCCATGCAGAGATCCCATCTGACCGGCCGGGATACCTGGGCGATCAGACTGTCCAGATTGCCCTCCCCGGTGACCACCGGTGCCCCATCAAAGTTGGACAACAGGGTGGCGGCCGGTGCCATCGGCATCAGGGACCCTCTCAGCTCCTGCAACGCTGTCGCAGCCGGGCTCATGTGATGAGTGTGGAAGGCGCCCGCCACCTTGAGGGGGATGACTCGGGCCTTGGCTGGCGGATCGGCTGTCAAAGCCGCGAGCTGCTCCAGGGTGCCGGCAGCGACTACCTGGCCACCACCATTGCTGTTCGCCGCTGTCAGGCCGTGCCGCGCAAGTACGGTGGCGACGTCGTCGGGATCTCCACCCAGCACTGCACTCATACCGGTGGGAACGACCGCAGCCGCCTCCGCCATCGCTGTCGCTCGGACGCGAACAAATGTTACGGCGTCCTGTTCGGACAATGCACCGGAAATGGCCGACGCCGTCAGCTCGCCGACCGAGTGACCGGCGACAACTGTCGCTGCAGTCATTGGACGATTGGCCAGCAGTACACGGGCTGTCACCAAGCCGGCAGCAACAATCAGGGGTTGCGCCACCGCCGTGTCCTTGATCGTTTCCTCATCGGACTCGGTGCCGTGCCGGATGAGATCCAGACCGGCCTGGCCGCTGAGGGAGTCGAGATGATCAGAGACGCCCGGAAGTTCCAACCAGGGGCTCAGGAAACCGGGCGTTTGGGACCCCTGACCGGGGCAGACGATTGCAAGCACTTTTCAAGCTTTCCAAACTGGGAGAGGTTTATTGGGTATCCCGGTGCACGAAGCTCCGGGGGTCGCTTTGTAGGAAGTCTACAACGAGGGACCGGGTTACGGACGAGTAACAGGGCGCTCGGCCGGCCCTGGCGATGGTTGGGACAGTCTGCCCACCACGAGCGCCGTCTGCAGAACAAACGCCTCACGGGGGAGCAACGGATCCCATCCGGTGATGTCGCAGACCCGTCGTAGCCGGTAGCGAACGGTGTTCGCGTGGACGAACAACGCGCGGGAGGTTGCCTCAAGCGAATGCCCCAGATTGAGGTAGGAGGACAGGGTCTCCTCGAGGCCATTCGATGCACCCACCAGCGGACGGTAGATGTTGCGAATCAGCGCCTTTCGCGCCGTGTCGTCGCCGGAGATGACCCGTTCGGGCCACAGGTCGTCGGCAGCAACCGGGCGTGGCGCGGCAGGCCAGGCACGCGCCGCGGTCAGTCCGGCGAAAGCCGCCTGCGCTGAGCTGCTCGCGGCCACCAGGGATTCGGATTCGGGTCCGTACACCACAGGCCCCGGCCCAAACAGATCGCTCAAACGGCTGTAGGTGCTTTCGTTGTTCTCCACCCCGCCGAGGACGAGGATCAACCGGTCGCCCTGGATTCCCACCAGGGTGTCTTCGGCGATTCGATCGGTGGTGCGCCGCAACTCGTTGAGGAATAGGGCGTTGGGCTCCGGCGGGGAACTGCCTACCATGACGGTAATTCTGGCCTGGGACTGCCAGCCCACTGCGGCGATCCGTGAACGTAAGGCGTCCGAACTTTCCCCGCGGAGGATGGCGTCGACCACGAGTGCTTCGAGCCGGGTGTCCCAGGACCCGCGGGTCTCAGCGGCCCGCGCGTACACGTCGGCAGCAGCAAATGCCACCTCCCGTGAATAGCGTAGAACGGCTTCGCGGAGTGCGCCCTGGTCGGCGTCAGCTGCCAGGTCAGGCACCCGGTCCTCGACCACTTGAACCACTACGCGGATCAGTTGCAGCGCCTTCTGCAGGCTGATTGAGCGGGTGAGCTCGGTTGGTGCGGTGCCAAAAACGTCGCTGAGGACCCAGGCCGGCGAAACCGGGCGCTGATACCAGTTGACGAAAGACGCGATTCCCTTCTGCGCCACCAGTCCCAGAGCAGACCGCTCATCCGGACGTAATCCCCGGTACCAGGGCAGCGACGCATCGAGTTGCTGCAGGGTGGCGGTTGACAGGGCGCCGATCTTCGACTTCAGCCGCTCCACCGTGTCCGGGTCGGCTACAGGGATCTGAGCCCTGCGGGAACTGGGTGGAAAGGGGCGTTCGGACACAGGCATGGGTTGAGCATACGTCCCCTCGGCCTCAGGCTCCATTTTGTGTGGAGGCTACAAACACGCCGCCAGCACGCCACGCACCCAACAGAAACGGCCCTGGGCCTCAGATCCACCGGTTGCAACCGGCAAACCTGAGCCCGAGGGCCGTTTCTGACTCGAGCGAGCGGCTGTGCCCGCCGACGCTGTACCTACCTAGGCCGTGTCAGCCCGCCGGCGTGTGCCTGCCGACGCCGCCGTAGTCGCTAGCCCACTGTGCGGGTTAGCTGTCCCCGCCGGTGTTGCCGGTGGTGCCGGCGTTCACATCAAGCAGCTTGTACTTGTCGATCGCTTCGGCAGGCGCTCCAGCGTCCACCTCCCCGCGGCGTGCCAGCATCTCGAGGGCTCGCACCACCACGGAGTGGCTGTCGATTTTGAAGAACCGGCGTGCCGCGGCCCGGGTGTCGGAGAAACCGAACCCGTCGGCGCCGAGCGTCGCGAACTCGTTCGGCAGGAACTGACGCACCTGGTCCGGAATAGCCTTCATGTAGTCGGTCACTGCCACGATCGGACCGGTGGCGCCTTCGAGTTGCTGGGTGATGAACGGTACCCGGGCATCTTCGGACGGGTTCAGGAACGCGTCCTCTTCAGCCGCGAGCCCGTCCCTGCGCAACTCGTTCCAGGAGGTTACCGACCACACGTCAGCGGAGACACCCCAGTCGTCAGCGAGAATCTGCTGCGCTTCCAGGGCCCATGGCACCGAGACCCCGGAGGCAAGCAACTGGGCGCGCGCTCCGTCGATCTTGGCCGGCGACAGCAGATAAATGCCCTTGAGAATTCCCTCGACGTCGAGCTCTTCCGGTTCCTTGGGCTGCAGGATCGGCTCGTTGTAGACCGTGATGTAGTACATCAGGTTTCGGTCCTCTGACCCTTCGCCATACATGCGCTTCAAACCGTCCCGCACAATGTGGCCGATTTCGTAGCCGTAGGCCGGATCGTAGGTGACCACTGCCGGGTTGGTGGAGGCCAGCAGTGGGGAGTGCCCGTCAGCGTGCTGTAGTCCTTCACCGGTCAGGGTGGTGCGACCCGCGGTGGCCCCGATGATGAACCCGCGGGTCATCTGGTCGGCTGCAGCCCAGTAGGAATCGCCGGTGCGCTGGAAACCGAACATCGAGTAGAACACGTAGACGGGGATCAACGGTTCGCCGTGGGTGGCGTAGGCAGTTCCGGCGGCGGTGAACGCTGCTACCGAACCAGCCTCGTTGATACCTGCGTGCAGGATCTGTCCTTCGACCGACTCTTTGTAGGCCAGGACGAGATCCCGGTCCACCGACAGATAGTTCTGCCCATTCGGGTTGTAGATCTTGGCCGTCGGGAAGAATGAGTCCATCCCGAAGGTGCGTGCCTCATCAGGGATGATCGGCACCACCCGGTTGCCGAACTCCTTGTCCCGCATCAGGTCCTTCAACAGCCTGACGAACGCCATGGTGGTGGCAGCCATCTGCTTCCCGGAGCCCCGCTTGGCTACCTCGTAGGCCTTGTCGCCCGGAAGGGTAATCTCCGTGTGCTTGTTCCGGCGCTCGGGGACAAAGCCGCCCAGTGCCTTGCGGCGGTCCAGGAGGTACTTGATCTCGGGGGCATCCGCACCTGGGTGGTAGTACGGGGCGTTGTAGAGGTCGTCGTCGATCTGCTCGTCGGAGACGGGGATTCGAAGGTGGTCCCTGAACGCCTTCAGGTCTTCCGACGTCAGCTTCTTCATCTGGTGGGTCGCGTTGCGTCCCTCGAAGTGTGGTCCGAGACCATAACCCTTGACCGTCTTGGCCAGGATGACGGTCGGCTTCCCCTTGAACTCGGTTGCGGCTTTGTAGGCGGCGAAAACCTTGCGGTAGTCGTGGCCACCCCGCTTGAGCTTCCAGACGGCGTCGTCGCTGTAGTCAGCGACCATTTCCTTGGTCTGCGGCGTCTTTCCGAAGAAGTGCTCGCGGACAAATCCACCGGATTCCGCCTTGTATGTCTGGTAGTCGCCGTCGGGCGTGGAGTTCATGATCCCGACGAGAGATCCGTCCTCGTCCTTCTCCAGCAGCTCGTCCCACTCGCGGCCCCAGACCACCTTGATGACGTTCCAGCCGGCGCCACGGAAGAACGCCTCAAGTTCCTGCATGATCTTGCCATTACCGCGCACCGGCCCGTCGAGGCGCTGCAGGTTGCAGTTGATGACGAAGTTGAGATTGTCCAGCCGTTCGTTGGCTGCTAGCTGCAGCAGGCCGCGCGACTCCGGTTCGTCCATTTCGCCGTCGCCGAGGAACGCCCAGACCTGCTGGTCGGAGGTGTCCTTGATGCCACGGTTGTGGAGATACCGGTTGGACTGGGCCTGGTAGATCGCGTTCATGGGGCCGATGCCCATGGACACGGTGGGGAATTCCCAGAACTCCGGCATCAGGCGCGGGTGCGGGTACGAGGAGAGGGCGTGGCCCTCTTTCGACTTCTCCTGCCGGAATCCGTCGAGGTCTTCCTCGGTCAGGCGTCCCTCAAGGAAAGCCTGGCATACATCCCGGGGGAGGCATGGCCCTGGAAGAACACCTGATCGCCACCGCCCGGGTGGTCCTTGCCGCGGAAGAAGTGGTTAAAACCGACTTCGTAGAGCGTGGCCGCGCCCGCATAGGTGGAGATGTGGCCGCCGACCCCGATTTCGGGGCGTTGAGCGCGGTGCACCATGACGGCCGCATTCCAGCGCATCCAGGCGCGGAACTTGCGCTCGATCTCTTCGTCACCCGGGAAGTCGGGTTCCTGGTCCACCGGGATGGTGTTCACGTAGTCGGTCGTTGTCACCATCGGCACGCCGACGCTCCGCGCACCGGCACGCTGCAACAGCGAACGCATGATGAATTGGGCCCGTTCGGTGCCCTGGACCCGGATCAGCTCATCGAGGGATTCAATCCACTCGGCTGTTTCTTCCGGATCACCGTCCGTGCCGCCGGCCAAATTGCTTAGAATCTCCGGTCCACCCTGCTCTACAGCCACGCCAAACCTCTCCCACTTCGCAGATGATTTCTGCGATGCTCAAAACTGCCGCAACGGAGCTGTACTCCGAAGCCTGTCTGTAGCCACAATCCAAGATTGTCAGGATCGTGACGGATCACTTAGTTACTCTAGCCGCGACGTGCCGGGGATGCGTAGCCGGGACGGGGTGACAAGCGGCTCAGCGCGGCGAAGACCGGCTATAAGGTGTAGGTATGCAGGCAATAGACCGCTGGAAACCCGTGCTGGCTTGATGCATGGCGTTAAAGGGTGTTGGCTGGTAATAATGCATATCAACGTAACTAGTGGTCCCGTCCGCAGGATGGTCCACAGTCTTTCGGGAGGACAACAGTGAGCGAGGCCGAAGCCGCCACAGCGGATACCGTGGCGGGCAAGTTGGGTTTCAAGGACGGGGACCTGCTGCAGGAACTCGGATACGACGAGGATGTGGACTTTGATTTCCGCGCCACCCTCGAAGATGAAACCGGATCGGAATTGCTCACGGAAGACGATCAGGACGTTGTCGACGGTGTGCTCCTCTGGTGGCGCAGCGACGACGGCGACCTGGTCGACGCGCTCGTGGACTCCCTGACCTGCCTCGACGAGGGTGGCACTGTGTGGGTACTCACCCCCAAGTCCGGACGCGACGGCTACGTTGCTCCCTCCCTGATCCAGGAAGCGGCACCAACAGCTGGACTGCACGCGACGTCGTCGGCCGGTGTGTCAAAGGATTGGGCAGCCACCCGTTTGGTCAGCCGACGGAAAAGCTAGCATGACCGGGCTCCCGGCAATCGGCGAGCCAGCGCCGGACTTCGCACTGTCAAATCAGTTCGGCGAAACAATTCGTCTTAGCGACCTGCGCGGGACACCAGTCGCGCTGGTGTTCTACCCCTTCGCCTTCTCGGGTGTCTGCACCGGTGAGCTCTGCGAGTTGCGTGACAACCTGGCCATGTTCGACGACGACGGCGTCCGCCTCCTCGCGGTCTCGGTGGACTCGAAGTACACCCTGCGGGCCTACGCCGAAGAGCAGGGCTTCGGCTTCGATCTATTGGCGGACTTCTGGCCGCACGGCGCCCTCGCAATCCGATACGGGGCCTTCGATGCCACCCGTGGTTACGCCGAGCGGGCCACCTTCCTGATCGACCCGGACGGGGTCATCGCAGCGACCTTCAGAACCGAACTCGGCGCCCCTCGTCCGCTTCGGGCTTACCAGACGGCACTGACCACCCTTGCCGCACCGGTGCAACTCTCCTGATGACCGCCAACGCTCCCGATGCCAAAGCCCCTAAAGGTTTAGGGTTGACTGGTTTCGCCAGCGGCGATCCTGTGGCCACCGGCCAGGACCTCACCGCAGAGCAGGGGAGGGCGATGGGGGCGGTAGTCGAGTTGCTGAGCGGCCACCGACTGGCGGTGCTGACCGGGGCCGGACTCAGCACAGATTCGGGGATCCCAGATTATCGCGGCCCCGAATCGGTTCCCCGGAGCCCCATGACCTATCAGCAGTTCGTCGGGGACGAACTACTGCGGCGCCGCTACTGGGCCCGGAACCATGTGGGCTGGCATCATCTCCGTCACGCGGACCCCAATCCCGGACACCTGGCGTTGGCAACACTCGAGGCGCGGGGTCTGCTGTCCGGGCTGATCACCCAGAACGTTGACCGGCTCCACTCGGCCGCTGGTAGCGCCGAGGTGATCGACCTGCATGGCACCTACGACCGCGTGGTATGCCTGCAATGCCGGACGCAATACAGCCGCGCCGAGATCGCCGTCCTCCTTGAAGCACTCAACCCCGGTTATCTGGAGCGTGAGTCCGACGCCGGGGACGTGGCACCCGACGCCGATGCCGACGTCGACGACACCGGCGATTTCGTCATGGCCCCCTGCCCCAACTGCTCAGGCATGCTGAAACCAGACTTTGTGTACTTCGGAGAGAACGTGCCGAAGGACAGGGTTGCCGAGGCCTACCAGGTGGTCGATGCCGGCGATGCCCTCCTGGTGGCCGGATCGTCGCTGACGGTAATGAGTGGACTGCGTTTTGTACGACACGCATCCAAGGCAGGAAAGCCGGTGGTAATCATCAATCGGGGTAAGACCCGAGGCGACGATCTGGCCAATCTCCTAGTGGACATCGGGGTGTCGGAGGCGTTGACCTTCCTCGTCGAATCCCTGCCGGACCTAGAGCGCCGTTAGCCCGGCGGCGATTGGCATTCCATTTGGAATGCCAGTAGAGTAATTCTTCGTTGGTTGGCCGGTCCAAGGACCGCTGGCAACGTGTTCGGGTCTTTAGCTCAGCTGGTAGAGCGCCACGTTTACACCGTGGATGTCATCGGTTCGATCCCGGTAGGACCCACCACCGAAAACCCCGTCATCTCAAGCGACAGAGCTTGAGAAGGCGGGGTTTTTCCATTGCCAATCACCTACGGCCTTGACAGCGGGCGGGCAGGAGCCATCGGGCTATGAACCGGAGAACAACGAACCAGGCCGCCAGCGCGGCCATGCTCTGTCTGCTGGCTGGGCTGGTGGGCTGCGGGTCAGCCGGCGGACCCGCCAGTGCTGCCACTTCCCAGGAACGGTTTCTCACCGAATTGCGCCAGGCGGCACCCGACTCAGCGTACCCAAAGGACGAACAACTCCTCGCCACCGGTCAGCAGGTCTGTGAGGAGCTGGCCGCTGGAAACGACCTCGAACAACTCGGCGCCCGCAACCCGGCGGAGAATCTCACCGACGAAACCGTCGAACGGATCCGGATCACCCAGGTTCTCGCCTCCCAGCATCTCTGTCCCGACGCCGTCTAGGGGCCCGGCGCTGCCTTGGCGACTCATCAGTGCAGATGCTGAACGCCTGATCGTCACGATCCGACCCCGTCTGGCCACTGGGCTACCGGCAGTAATAGGGTGAAAGCACTGCTTCGCAACACGGGGCTAGCCAGCTGTCCGCGTATCGGCCCGCCTCAGTGGGGGCACAAACCCAGTATTGGAGACTTCATGAGTGCACAGATCGGTGTCACAGGCCTCGCGGTCATGGGCGCAAATTTGGCCCGCAACCTTGCCCGTAACGGTTACACCGTTGCGTTGCATAACCGCTCGATCGAGAAGACCGACGTCCTGTTGGAGAAGCACGGCCACGAAGGTGACTTCATTCGCACCGAATCCCTGCAGGAACTCGTCGATTCGCTTGAAACGCCGCGCCGGGTGCTCATCATGGTCAAGGCTGGCGGCCCGGTGGACTCGGTAATCGGCCAGCTCGAGCCGCTGCTCGAAAAGGGCGACATCATTATCGACGCCGGTAACTCGCACTACGAGGACACTCGCCGCCGGGAAGCTGAGCTGGCGACCAAGGGCCTGCACTTTGTGGGCGTCGGGGTCTCCGGGGGCGAGGAAGGCGCACTGCTGGGCCCATCGATCATGCCGGGCGGCTCCCGCGAGTCCTACGATTCGCTGGGACCGATGCTCGAGAAAATCTCCGCCAAGTACAACGACGAGCCATGCTGCCGCTGGATCGGCACCGACGGGGCCGGTCATTTTGTAAAAATGGTCCACAACGGCATCGAGTACGCCGATATGCAGGTCATCGGCGAGGCCTACGACCTCCTGCGATCGGGCGCTGGCATCGAGCCAGCCGAACAAGCCAGGATCTTCACCGAATGGAACACCGGCACCCTCTCATCGTTCCTGATCGAGATCACCGCCGAGGTTCTCGCCCACACCGACGCCAAAACGGGCAAGCCCTTCGTCGACGTCGTCGTCGACTCTGCGGGCCAGAAGGGGACCGGCCGCTGGACAGTGTTTCGGCGCTCGAACTGGGCAGCCCGACGTCGGGCATCGCCGAGTCGGTGTTCGCCCGAGGTCTGTCGTCGCAGCGTGACCAGCGTGCCCAGGCACAGGAGATCCTCGCCGGCCATGAAGGGTCCGTGGACCTTCCCGAGACCTTCGTCGAGGACGTTCGGTTGGCTCTGTACGCCTCCAAACTGGTCAGCTACGCGCAAGGCATCGATATGCTCACCGCAGCGGCCAAGGAGTACGGCTGGGAGCTGAAGCTGGATGAGATTGCTTCGCTGTGGCGTGCCGGTTGCATCATCCGGGCCGAACTGCTGGACGACATCATGAAGGCCTACGCCACCGCTGACGGTCAACCAGCCAACCTGCTGCTTGCCCCGGCCTTCGCCGAATCCATCGCCGGAGCGCTTCCGGCCTGGCGCCGGGTCGTCTCGACCGCCGTCCAGCTCGGCATCCCGGTGCCGGTGTTCTCGGCGTCGCTGGCATACTATGACGGGCTCCGTCGTCGACGCCTGCCTGCAGCCCTCACCCAGGGCCTGCGGGACCTGTTCGGTGCCCACACCTACAACCGGGTGGACATCGACGGCACCTTCCACACCCTCTGGGGCGAAGACAAGTCGGAAATCGAAGCCGTCGACACGCACTAGAACACCACTGGTCACGGCAGCACCGGTACGTAGCGGCAGTTAACTGAGGATTGGCCCGGCAAATTGCCGGGCCAACCCTCTTTAACGGTGCGCTAGATGTACAGTGCCGGATCGATGTACTCCGCCGGGTCAACGGCCGGAAGGTTTTCCCGCGCCGAATCGCGATGCCGGTAGGTCGCCGGGATGCCGGTCGCAATTGAATCGGGCGGCGTGTCCTTGACGACGACGGCGTTGGCGCCGATGGCGCTTCCGGCGCCGATAGTGATCGGTCCGAGCACCTTCGCGCCAGCGCCGATCGTGACCCGGTCACCGATGGTTGGATGCCGTTTGACCTTTTCAAGGGACCGTCCACCCAGCGTGACGCCCTGATACAACATTACGTCCTCACCGATTTCGGCCGTCCCGCCGATCACCACACCCATGCCGTGGTCGATGAAAAACCGCCGGCCAATGGTCGCTGCGGGGTGGATTTCAATCCCCGTCGCCGCCCGGGCCAGCTGCGCCAGCAGCCGGGCCGGGAACCGTAGACCGGGTCTGGCCCACATCCGGTGCGTCAGGCGGTGCACCCAGATTGCGTGCAGGCCGGAATAGACCAGCCCATTCTCGAAGGAACCCCGGGCGGCCGGATCGTGTTCGCGGGCCGTCTGAAGATCCTCGTGCAGTCGCGCTAAAAAACTCACAGACTACTTTCTGTTGAGGGGTGTTAGCCCCTGATGTCGTCAAACAGGACAGTTGAGATGTAACGCTCACCGAAGTCGCAGACCACAGCCACAATGAGCTTACCTGCGTTCTCCGGCCGCTTGGCGAGCTCCAGGGCCGCCCAGACGATGGCGCCGGAAGAGATGCCACCGAGGATACCTTCCTGGGTTCCGAGGGCGCGTGCAACCCGTACCGAGTCCTCGACGGAGGCGTCGATAACCTCGTCGTAGGCGTTCCGGTCAAGAATTTCGGGGATGAAGTTGGCGCCAAGGCCCTGGATCTTGTGGGGGCCTGGGGCTCCACCATTCAGGATCGGCGAATCGGCTGGTTCCACCGCGACGATCTGAACGCCAGGCTTGCGTTCCTTGAGGACCTGCCCGACGCCGGTGATGGTTCCGCCGGTGCCAACACCCGCCACAAAGATGTCAACGGCACCGTCGGTGTCTTCCCAGACTTCCTCCGCAGTGGTGGCGCGGTGGATGGCCGGGTTGGCTTCGTTGGCGAACTGCTGGGCCCAGATAGCGTTCTCGGTGGTCGCCACAATGTCCTTGGCCTTGTCCACGGCGCCACGCATGCCCTCGGACCCGGGGGTCAACACAATCTCGGCGCCATAGGCACGCAACATCACCCGGCGTTCGGTGGACATCGTCTCGGGCATGGTGAGCAGCACCCGGTAGCCGCGTGCAGCGCCCACCATGGCAAGGGAGATGCCGGTGTTACCGGAGGTGCCTTCAACGATGGTTCCGCCCGGCTTGAGCGCTCCTGCCTTCTCGGCGGCGTCAATGATGGCCACCCCGATCCGGTCCTTGACGCTGTTTGCGGGGTTGTAGAACTCGAGCTTGACGGCAACCTGGGCGTCGAGGCCCTTGGTCAGACGGTTCAGGCGCACCAGCGGGGTGCGACCTACCAGCTGGGTGACGTCGTCGTAAATTTTTGCCATGGGTACCTACCTAGGTTGGAAGTCGGGACTTGTCCGCCGGATGCTCCGGTGCACGCTGGGATTCAGCCTAGCGGCGCGGGTGTGCTGGCGGGCGGGTGCGTTACTCGATCAGCCATTGGGCGTAATACTTCCGCGCCTTGGCCAGCTTGGGGTTGATGATCACCTGGCAGTACCCCTGCTCGGGGTGCTTGGCATAGAAATTGTTGTGCCATTCCTCGGCCAGGTGGAAGCGGGGGAGCCGGCTGACCTCGGTGACGATCGGCGTGGACCAGCTCTCCTGGTTCCGTTCAATGGAACGCTCGAACAGTTCCTTCTGCTCGGTGTCCTGGTAGAACATTGACGACCGGTACTGGGTACCGACGTCGTATCCCTGGCGGTTGAGGGTGGTCGGATCGTGCGACACGAAATACATGTCAAGGATCACCTCCGGCGGGATGATCGATTCGTCGAAGGTCACCGCCACTACTTCGGCGTGACCGGTGGTGCCGGTGCAGACCGCGTCGTAGTCAGGGTCCGGGGTGTGACCGCCGGTATAGCCGGAGATGACGTCGGTGACGCCGCGGGTTTTTTGGTAAAGGGCGTCGAGGCACCAGAAGCAGCCTCCGCCAAGTACGAATGTCATCATGCCTATAACAATGCGTTGCCGATCCAGAAGATTCCCGAGGCGCACGATCAGTGACAACGGGGACCCCCAAAATTGGGCCTGAGCAGCAATTGCGGGGTACAACTAGTGCTATGGAAGCTGATCATCAGACCGCTGAGCAACCCTCCGAGCAGCCCACCGAAGGCGCTACGACGCCCAGTGTGGGCGATGCCCTGTTAGCCATTGAGGAACTGTGGCCCGAGGCCCTGGCCGAGAGCTGGGACGCGGTCGGCCTGGTGGTCGGGAGGCCGGAGCGCAGCGCGGCGAAAATCCTGTTCGCCGTCGATCCCACCCACGCCGTGATCAGCGAGGCCCTTGACTGGGGTGCTGACCTGGTTATCGTCCATCACCCCCTGATGATGAAGCCCGTGAATTCGGTGGCGGCCAGCCACTTCAAGGGCGATGCAGTGCACCGTCTGATTGAGGGCGGGTGCGCCCTCGCCACAGTCCACACCAACGGCGATAGCGCCGTTGGCGGCGTATCGGATGTGCTGGCAGACGCGTTCGGGCTGGAGGACGTCGAACCCCTCTCCAAATCCGCTGATGGGCTCCCCGAGGAGGGCATCGGGCGTGTCGGTAATCTCACCGAGGCGACCACCCTGGGTGATTTCGCCGGCGTGGTGTTCTCCATCCTGCCGGCGGTAGCGGGAGGAGTACGCGTTGCCGGTGACCGCGACGCAGTGGTACGCCGGGTTGCTGTGTGCGGCGGAGCAGGCGACAGCCTCTTCGAGAAGGTACGGGAAAGCCGCGCCGACGTCTACGTGACCGCTGACCTTCGCCACCACCCGGTGTCGGAAGCGCGTGAAGCGGCCGGGGATGGCAGGCCATACCTGATCGATGTGTCACACTTCGGCAGCGAATGGCTCTGGCTGACGCCCGCTGCCGCAGCCCTGGAGAATGTGCTGGCCGATCAGGGATTCACCGCCGAGATCAGGGTCAGCACCGTCAACTCAGACCCCTGGGATTTTGTCCTGACGCCCGGCACCGACTAGCCGGAAACCAGGCAGTCGGCCCACGAAGGTTCACGGCTCCTCGACGGTGACCGGACCGCGCTCTGTGCAATAGGGTGGATGGACGCCCCATCAGCAACTGCGGAGGTTTTACTGTGGCAAAAGCACCACCGGCAGAGCAGCTTCGGCTGTTGGAACTACAGGCGCTCGACTCGCGGCTGAACCAGCTGCAACGTCAGGCGGCCACAGCGCGGGCTAATCCGGCCATTGCTGAGCTTTCCTCACAGCTTGAAGGGACCGACGGCGACCTGGTGCGCGCCGAAACGGCACTCCTCGATCTTGAGCGTGAACTGACCCGCTCTGAGGATGACGTGCAGTCGGTCGTCAACCGGCTCGAGCGCGACCAGAAGCGACTGGACAGCGGCACGGGCAGTCCCAAGGACCTGATAGCCCTGCAGAGCGAAGTCGCGTCCCTGACCAAACGACGCTCAGATCTTGAAGATGTCGAACTGGACATCATGGAACGGGTCGAATCGGCCCGCGGAGCCAAACAGTCGGCGCAACAGTTGAAGGACGACGCCCGGGAGCGTCTCGCCGCGATTGAATCCACCCGCGACGCCGAACTGGCCACCATTGCAGCCGAGGCGGACTCGGTCAAAGCCGAGCGCGCCGAATTGGCAGCGACCTTCGAGCTGGTCTTCTCGCCTTGTACGAAAAGACCCTCGCCCGCCGCGGTGTGGGTGCTGCGCGCCTGTTCCACGGCACCTCTGAAGGCTCGGGAATGCAGCTGAGCCCCGGTGACCTCGCTGACCTCCGCAAAGCTGCCGAGGACGACCTCGTGTTTTGCCCGGACTCGGGCGCCATTCTGGTGCGATCCGACGAGTGGGGCAACTGAGCCGGTGCCCGCTGAACAAACCCTTTTTGATCACGCCGACGAAACCCCCACCACGGCAACTCCGCGGTTCCTGATTGTGGAAGCCGACGGCGGATCCAGGGGCAACCCCGGCCACGCCGGCTACGGCGCCCTGGTGCGCGACCCGGAATCCGGTGCCATCCTGGTGGAGAAGGCCGCCTACATCGGCAAGGCGTCCAACAACGTCGCCGAGTACTCAGGCCTCGTTGCCGGTCTGGAACTGGCCAACGAGCTCGATCCCACCTGCCGGATCCTCGTCAAGATGGACTCCAAGCTCGTGGTTGAGCAGATGGAGGGCCGCTGGAAAATCAAGCACGCAGACATGCACGCCCTGGCCCGAAAGGCCCGGGCGGTGCTGGATCCCCGGCGGGTGAAGTACCAGTGGATTCCGCGGGAGATCAACAAGGACGCCGATCGTCTGTCCAACGAGGCGATGGACGCGGGCATGGCCGGCACCCCCTGGGTGCCGCGCAGCCTCTCTCCAGCCAGCGCCGGACCGGCAGCAGAGACAGCTGAGGCAGCTGAGTCTGGGCCTGAGCCGGTCAGGGTGCCGTCCGGACGGCTGCACCATGTCGAGCTGTGGGTCAGTGATCTGCAGGCGGCCACAGCTTCCCTCGGCTGGCTGCTGCTGCAACTTGGCTTCACAGCCAGGGAAACCTGGGCGGACGGCGCCAGCTACGTCGGCGCCGATGGGCTGTACCTGGTGATTGAAGCAGGCCCCGATGTCACCGGCGAGCTTCACGAACGACGTCGGCCCGGGTTGAATCATCTGGCGTTCCGGGCCGGAAGCCCGGCTGAGGTGGATTTACTGGCACGCCGCGCCACAAGCCATGCTGGACGCCAATGTTCGCCGACGCGTACCCGCACGCCGGCGGCCCGCAAAGTTACGCGGCTTACCTGGAGAACGCGGCCGGTTTTGAAGTGGAGCTGGTCGCCGACTGGGACGGACCAGCTCAATCCACCTGAGCGACTAGCCCTGCAGGATGATGCTGAGCTGGGCTGGTTTGCGTGAGGTGGCCGGGGTGAGTTCGGCTTGCCACTGCTCGCGGGCAGCCTTCAGCAGCTGATCCGGTGTGGTGGGGCGGCTGGACCGCCGGGTAATCAAATGCCGGGCCAGCAGTCCGCGGGTGTGCTTGGCTGAGTGGGACACCACTGAACGCTTGCCGTCCCGCTCCAGCAGCACGTTCACCGCGACTGTCCGCTCGGGGACACCAGCCCAGGCCGCCCCATAGGTGCTGGAGCGGCAGTCAACGATGAGCGAATCGCCGGACCGGTGATCCAGGGGACCGGCAAGGCGTTGCTTCCAGAAGGAGGCGAGCGTACCGGTGCCGGGAAGTGACACCGACATGGACAACCGGTAGGCAGGGATCGCATCGGCGAAGCCAAGGGCCCCCCAGAGCGCAGAGACCACCACCACCGATTCCTGGGCCTTCCGGCGTTGCACCGGGGTGAGGGTGCTGTAACCCAGCGCGTCGTACAGGACCCCCGAGTAGACCTGGTAGGCCGGTGCCGCGGGCTGATCCAGCAGGGTGATGTTGCGGAGCACCTCGGCGCCCAGCGACGGGCCGACACCAAGGATACGGTGAGCGTCCGGGCCGGTGCTGGCGATAGCCAGGGATCCCAGCACCGTTTGGCGGGCGGCCGTGAGCTCAGGGAACTGAAGACCTCCGAGATCCACGGCAGAGCCCTTCACCGCTGGGGATTTACCTTCGGACGGGGGCAGCAAAATCAGCACCGCACCACTTTACCCAGGTTCACCGCCCCCATAATGCCGGGTACCGAGGACCACCAGTCGTTGGACGATTAAGGACAGGGCCGCCAGCCGCGTAGAATCGGGTGCGGATGGGTTGACTAGGCGGCCGCGTTGCACCGACTCAAGCGCCTGGCGCGAGGGATCGGTGCACCGAGGAACGTCCGGGCTCCGCAGAGCAGGGTGGTGGGTAACGCCCACTCGGGGTAACCCGCAGGAAAGTGCCACAGAAAACAGACCGCTGCAGCCCGCAGCAATGCGCTGCAGTAAGGGTGAAAAGGTGGTGTAAGAGACCACCAGCGTGCCGGGTGACCGGCGCGGCTCGGTAAACCCCACCCGGAGCAAGGCCAGACAGGGCGCGTTTGAAGGCTGCTCGCCTGAGTGTCCGGGTAGGCCGCTGGAGGGCGCCGGCAACGGCGTTCGTAGATGGATGGCCGCCACTTCACCACCGGCGACGGTGGTGAAGGACAGAACCCGGCGTATCGGTCAACCCATCCCCAAAAAACCGGTGATTATCTCTGCGCCAGGGCCGCTGGTCAAGACCCCGGGACGAAGTTCAAATAGAATTCCCGATCTGGCCAGTGAAGCGATTCCGCTCGGTTACGCTATCCCAATGACCGACACCCTGGTGCCCCAAAAGTCGTTGCTGGTACGCAACCGCAACTTTCGGGCACTGTGGCTTTCCAGCACCGTCGGGGTGCTGGGAACGGCGGTCACCTCCATCGCCTTCCCCGTTATTGCCGTCATCGAACTGCAGGCCAGCGACTTCGCTGTGGCCGCGCTGGCAGGAATGACTTTCCTCCCATGGCTGCTGCTGGGGTTGCCGGTGGGAGTCTGGGTGGACCGGTGGCCACGGAAGCCGGTGATTATTTGGTCCCTGATCGCGCGAATCCTCGTGCTGGCGACCCTGCCGGTGGCGTTCTGGTTCGGCATCATGTCTATCGCCCAACTGTTCATTGTCTCCTTCCTTGTCGGCCTGTCGGCAGTCTTCTTCACCCTGGCTGACCAGGCGTTGATACCCCAGGCGGTGTCGAAGGATGAGCTGGTCGAAGGCAACGGCCTGATGACGGCGTCGTCGGCGTCCGCGGACGCGGCCGGTCGCGGCCTGGCCGGCTGGTTGACCGTGGCGTTCGGCGCCTCCAATTCCTTGCTGGTGCAGATCGCGACGTCGGTCGCCTCCCTGTTCGCCATTTCGTCCCTGAAGCTCAAGGAGGCGCAGCCGCACCAGGGGGAGCGGCGGATCTTCCGGGAGATGAAGGACGGGCTGCGTTACACGTTCAGCACCGGTCCGCTGCGGGCGATCCTGTTCAACGCGGCGCTCTGGAATCTGGGCGGAAGTATGGTCGCATCGCTTTTGGTGCTTTTGGTGCTTCGGACCCTCAACGAGTCCGAGATCTGGCTGGGCGTGCTCCTGGCCGCAGCGTCCGTCGGCGGAGCGTTGGGCGGTATTACCGTCAAGGGCGCCACCGACCGGTTTGGGTCCGGCCCGGTCTGGCGCTATTCGATGGTGCCCGGCGTGCTGGGCTACGCCTCGCTGCTGGTCATGACCCCGGGCTACGGAATGCTCTGGGGCGTGCTGGGCCTGTTCCTGATGGGCGTGTGCGTCGCCTGGAACATCGTGGTCGGGGCAGCCTTCAGACAGCGGGTCTGCCCGCCCACCATGATGGGCAGGCTCGGGGCCGCTTCCCGGATGGTCAGCTGGGGGATGCTGGGGATCGCCAGTATCTTCGGTGGCATCCTGGCAGAGCTGGTCGGAATCTGGACCGCTATCCTGATCGGCGTCATCCTGACGGCCGGAGCACCCCTCGTGGCGATCTTTGGGCCGCTCCGACACGTCGAGCGGCTTGAGGATCTCGAACCCGGGCAGGAGCCGGGTGCCGCCGCCAAAGAGGTCTAGCAGCCACGGACCAGCGGACCGACCGGACCACCGGACAGACCAGACCTCCGGACCGGGCCGACCGACCGGACCGACGGGCGCCGTCGGCTAGTGGCCGAAGGGGTCCGGGTCCACACCTGGCATCCAGGTCAGACCGGGAGCGCCCCAGGCATTCTTCTTGATGGCCTTGCGGGCGGCGCGTGAATAGGGTTCGACGAGCCGGTCAACGTACAGCTTGCCTTCCAGATGGTCATACTCGTGCTGCATGCAACGCGCAAACCAGCCGGTGGCCACAAATTCAACCCGCTCGCCGAAGCCGTCAAAACCCGTCACCTTGACCCATTCGGCGCGTTTCAGCGGAAAGGATTCACCAGGAACGGACAGGCAACCCTCGGATTCTTCGTCGGGGTCCGGGTCGGCCCCCGAAATCTTGGTGGTCACCAGCGTCGGATTCACCAACACGCCGCGGGGCGCGACGTCGTCGTCGTTCACCATCCCGTACACGAATATCCGCTGGCCCACGCCGATCTGCGGTGCGGCGAGGCCAACGCCGTTGGCTTCGTCCATGGTCTCGAACATGTCGGCAATGAGGGTGCGCAGCTGCTCATCGAACTCGGTGACGACGGCGGCGCGGCGGTGCAGCACAGGCTCACCGGTGATGGTGACTGGGTGAACGGTCATTGTCGCTTTCCTGGAGGGGAGAAAATCGGAAGGGGCTAACGAGCTCGGTTATCGGCCGGCGATGTGGCGGCCGACGACGTCGCGCATGATCTCGCTGGTGCCGCCGAAGATGGTGAGCAGCCGGGTGGCGAGGAACGCCTGCGCCACCGGATACTCGAGGATGTACCCGTACCCACCGTGGAGCTGGAGGCAGCGGTCAGTGATGGATTTGGCCCGCTCGCTTGCCCACAGTTTCACCCGGGCAGCGCTGGCCGCGTCCAGGGTTCCGGCGTTGAACGCGAGTATCGCCTGGTCGACGTACGTTTCGGTGACCTCAACCTCGGTGAGGATATCGGCCAGCTGGAAACGGGTGTTCTGGAAGTCGATAACCCGCTCGCCAAACGCGTTGCGTTCCTTGGTGTAGGTGACGGCGGCCTCGTAGCTGGCGCGGGACACAGCTGAGGCTGCAACGGCAATCGCGAGGCGCCCCTGCGGCAGCTGTTCGGTGGCGTAACGGAGCCCGTGGCCCAGTTCGCCCACCAGGTTGTCCCCGCTGACCCGAACCTCATCGAAAAAGAGCTCGGCGGTGTCGGAGGCTTTCAGGCCCATTTTGTCGAGCTGTTTGCCGGTGTTGTACCCCTCGCCTTTTTCGACCATGAACAGGGAGAAGGAGTCAGCGGAGCCCCGGCCGGTGCTGCCGTCGGTGCGGGCCAGCACGAGGGAGGCGTCACCGCTGATGCCGTTGCCGATGAAGGTTTTCTGTCCGGAGATCAGCCAGTCGTCGCCGTCGCGCACCGCCTTGGTCCTGATGCCGCGCAGGTCGCTGCCGGCACCGGGCTCGGTCCACGCAACGCTGGTGACGCGTTCGCCGCTGACCATCCCGGGGAGCCACCGGGCTTTGAGGTCGTCGGAGCCGTAGGCCAGCAGGTGGGGGAGGACCAGGTCGTCGTGCAGGTGGAAGGCGAGGGCGACGGCGAGGTGGTTCGTTTTGGCGAACTCCTCGTCCAACACGGCGCGGAAACGATAATCGGGCATTCCCGCCCCGCCGAACTCCTCGGGCACGGCCAGACCAAGGAGCCCCTGTTCGCCAGCGGCAGTCCACAGCGTGCGTGGCATGAGGTGGTCCTGATCCCAGCTGGCGTAGTGGGGTGCCACTTCGCGGGAAATGAATTCGGCTGCGACCTCGCGGAACAGCAGATGGTCTTCCTCAAACACGTTGCGTTCCATGCGGTCCAACCTCCACGGTGGCTCAACGCCAGCTGACGCCGGCCTGGGTCCTACAGGTAAGGCCGCCCCCGAAAATCTCAGGGACGGCCTTCCAAGGCTAACTTTCAACCTTCTTGGGGTGAGTAACGGGGCTTGAACCCGCGACCTCCTGGACCACAACCAGGCGCTCTGCCAACTGAGCTATACCCACCATGTGCCTTCGGCCAAAATGACATTCCACCGGATGTTTCCGGTCGTGTTGTCACCTACAAAAGGCAGCGCAGACAAGTCTACACAATTTTTGCGGTCCCTCTGCAACCGGCTGCCCGGAAGGGGTTCCGGGCAGCCGAACTAGTCAGCCATCGACCCGGCAATCGCCTTGCTGGACGCCGAATCGGGGCCCGGGCTCGGCACGAAAATCGACTCCCGGTAGTAACGCAGCTCACGGATGGAGTCCTGGATATCCCCCAGGGCCCGGTGCCCCCCACTCTTGGCAGGGGACTGGAAATACGCCCGGGTGAACCACCGGCGAGCTAGTTCCTTGATGGTCGATACATCGATGATCCGGTAGTGCAGGTGCTCGATCACAGCCGGCATGTCGCGGGCCAGGAACGACCGGTCGGTACCCACCGAGTTCCCTCCCAGCTGGGCCTTGCGGGGTTCGGGGACCCATTTGGTGATGTAGGCCAGTACCTCAGCCTCAGCCTCGGCCATGCTGATGCCCTCGGGAAGTTCGGTGAGCAGCCCTGACGTCGTGTGCATGTCCCGCACAAAATCGCCCATCTGCGCGAGCGCGGCGTCGTCGGGCTTGATGACGACGTCGACACCCTCTCCCAGAATGTTCAGCTCGGAATCAGTCACGAGTACTGCAACTTCGATGAGTGCGTCCGAAACGAGGTCGAGCCCCGTCATTTCGCAGTCAATCCAGACAATGTGTTCATTAGATATCGGCACACCCCAAATGTACCGCGTGATCAGGCGCGGGAGTGGCTCCACTGGCGGCCGTCGGAGCGTTGCTCAACTGATCCGGCGAACACTCCCGCACCGCGGTTGCGCCGATAAGCCTGAACCGGCAGGGGGCCGGTGTCCGGCGGACCGAACTCCTGAACCCAACGGCTCGCCGCGGTGTGGCTCCCCGCTTCCGAGGCTGGCTGCTCACGAGCGGGCTGGGCCAGGGCCGGACGGGTGGGCTGCGGACCCGGCTGGGTACCGTGACCCCTGGTGGGCTCCGGCCTCGCGCCCGGTGTTGTGTTGCCAACGGGTGCAGTGGCTGCTGTTGGCGCAGGCCGGCACGAGACCGAGTGGGCTCCAGCGGGGTGTTGGGTGAGGGCCCCGTTGTTGAGGATCCAGACCACACCGAAAGCTGCCGCAGGCATCGCGCCCAGGATAAACCCGGGTCCGGGGTCGAGGTCCAGGACCCACATGGAGGCGAAACATGCCACCGAGATAAACACACCCCACGCAAGAAGTTCGTCAGCGGGTTTCTGCCGTTTGACAGGTTCCGCACTGTGGCGCCCCAAAACCATCAACCACCAAATCGTCAAGGAATATTGGTCAAGCCAAGTGTAAGCACTGTTTCGCCGGATCCGGACGCAGCAACCGGGTGCGGCGATACCGGTTACGGACCAGCTGTCAATGCTAAAATCTAGCCAGTCTGCCCGGCCACGGTACCTCGGTTTAGATGCAGTAACTCAGCAGCACAGCCGTTCGAGATTTAGTGTTCGACCGAAGATTGGATAACCACAGATGACTGCCCAGGTGCCAGCCGACGCCTCGCAGCCCCGGACGGACTCAGCCTTGGCGGGCCGCCCGAATGTCGCGGTTATCCAGGGGTTCGTGGGATCACTGCTGATGATGATCGGATCGTATGGTGTCGGCTGGCTGTCGCTGGCGTCGGTCGAGTTGCGCAGGGTCCCCGTCATCATGTGGATGCGGTTTGAACCGGCCGGCGCTGTGGTGTCCGTCCTGATCCTCGCTTTGGGTGGCATGCTTCTGGTCCGCTCCTGGCTGCGGCTTGGTCAACGCCTGCATGGGTGGGGGCCCGAGTCCCGGCCGGTGATCCTCAGCGCCGTGATTGCTTGGGGTGCGCCCATGTGCCTGGCCCTCCCGCTGTTCAGCAGGGATGTGTTCGCATACATCGCGCAGGGCCAGGTGGTGTTGTCAGGGTTGAACCCCTATGTCGACGGCTACTCCCAGATCTCGAACTACCTGCAGATCGGTGCCGACGATATGTGGGCGCAAAGCCCCACCCCCTACGGGCCCGTATTCCTGTGGATTGAAGCCCTGGTGGTTGGCATCACCGGCGGGCAACCCGACTTCTCGATACTGCTCTTCCGGCTCATCGCCATTGTGGGAGTGGCACTGTGCGTGTATTACGTGCCCAAACTCGCCGAACTGCACGGCGTTAACCCCAACCGGGCGCTGTGGCTGACCGCGGCGAACCCCCTCTTCCTGATCAATTTCATCGCCAGCATCCACAATGATGCGCTGATGATCGGTCTTGCCCTCTGGGGGCTCTACCTGGCGGCGACCCAGAAACCGCTGCGCGCCATCGTGATCGTCACCCTGTCCATCGCCATCAAGCCCATCACGCTGATCCTTCTTCCTTTCATGGGGCTGATGTGGGCAGGTAAAGGTGCCAGCTGGCCGCGGAAGTTCCTCTACTGGGGTCTCACCGCTGGCATCTCATTTGCCATCCTCTGGGTGATGGGAATGATCAACGGGTTCGGGTTTGGCTGGGTGGGCGCACTGAGCACCCCGGGCAGCGTCTGGATCTGGTACGCACCCATTGGATTCCTGGGCATGGTCGTCATGATCCTCGCGGACGCACTGGGCTTTGACGGTCAATCCTTCACTGATGTGGTCTACCTGCTGGGGCGGATCACCTCGCTGGCCATCATCGGGTGGCTCATGTTCACCGGTGAACACAGCCGGTTGGTACGCCGGCTCGCCCTCGCCTTCGCGGCGATCGTGTTTCTCGCGCCGATGATCCAGTCCTGGTACGTCGTGTGGCTGATCCCCTTGTTCGCCGTGACCGGTATCCGCAACGACTGGCAGGTCAAGACCCTCTACTTCATGGTGTCCTTCTTCATGATCTACGCCATCTCGGATCAGCTGGACATTTTCCCGTACTTCGAGCTCAGCCTGACGGTGGCACGGCAGGTCGCTGCGGTGGTGGCTCTGGGCTTCGCGTGCTACCTGGTTTTCCTCGATCCGAAGACCAAGATCCTGTTCCGGAAACGCTATGAAACCCCGGCGGCAGGCGAGCTGCACTGATCACCGGGGTCCTCCCAAACATGCTTTCTCGGGCTGAACCGGCGATACTGGGTCAATGACCGAATCGACAGAACACATCATCAGCGGCGATTTCGAGATATCTGACTGGAGTCCCGAGCCCTATTCAGTTCCCGGGTCGTCGAGTGAATTGTCCCGGGTCAGCGCCACCAAAGTCTTTACCGGCGACCTGGCTGGGACCAGTTTCGCCGAGTTACTGATGGCGGGGAACGACTTCGGCGCCGGCTACGTCGCGTCGGAGGTCTTTACCGGATCGGTCGGCGGCAGGGTGGGCACCATGATCGTCCAGCACTGGGGGATTGCCGAGGGTAGTGCTGCAGCCAGTTCAGGCCACATCATCCCGGGATCCGGTACCGAAGGCCTCACGGGAATCTCCGGCAAGGCGGTCTATTCACAGGACATCGCAGGCCAGCACCACCTCGAACTCAAGGTGACCTTCGGGGCGTAGCGAACCACCACCCGTTCCGGTGACCAACCCGGACCCCGGTGACCAACCCGGACCCCGGGGAGCAACCCGGACCCCGGGGAGCAACCCGGCCATCCGTGGACGGAAATGCCCTGCATGTCAGCCACGCATGTCCAGATGCTGACGTAGAACCGGGCCGCCCGTCGTCACGACGATGCTGGGCGGCGTAGTAACCTAGAAAAGTCGCCCCCGTAGCTCAGTGGATAGAGCAACGGCCTTCTAATCCGTTGGTCGCGCGTTCGAATCGCGCCGGGGGCACCACAGCATTACCGGGCCGACCAGCAGGCAAGACGCTGGCCCCGGAACAGGACGACCTGCAGGCAAGACCCCAGCCCCCGGAACAGAGGCGGCCCGCGGAGTTGCGGCCGACCGCAACCGGTCCAGCGTGTTGATGACTTTCCCTCCACCTGCGACCCTTCCCTCAGCCTGTCCACATAGGGCTGCCACAGCCCCCGCCCGCACCTCGGTACCGGTGAAATAGTGTCTGCTGGCACACCCGCCAGCGCACACCTTTGCTGAAGGGGAATTCGATGAGCGACAACATCACAGTCCGAGGCTATGTGGCCACCGACGTCAAGTCAGGGGTCGCAGTCAGCGGCCTGGCCTACGCCAGTTTCCGCATGTGTTCGACCGAGCGCCGATTCGATCGGAACACCAGTTCCTGGGCTGACGGCCAAACCAACTGGTACGCCGTGTCGATGTTCAGGCAATTGGCCACCAACGCCGGAGTGAGCATCAAGAAGGGCGACAAGGTGGTGGTGAGCGGGCGGCTTCGGGTCCGGCCGTGGATCCGGGAGGACGGGAGAACCGGTACCTCGGTAGATATCGACGCTGAAACGGTCGGGCATGACCTGATGTGGGGGACCGCCCACTTCCACCGCACCAGCGCCGACCGCACCGGAGGGGAAACGTCGACGGCGGGTGATCCATCGGATGTGCAGGACTCCGACGTGGATTATCCACGGGTCGACCAGGCCACCGGGGAGATCATGGACGCGTCGGGCGGCTACCCGGAGCTCTCCGACGACGACGGCGCAGAGCACACCGACGGGCACACTGACGGGCAGACCGCTGGCGCCGACGCCGGGCACACCGCTGACACCGACGACGCCGACGACTCGTCTGGCGGTGGCACCAGTTCACCGGAAGCAGGACGTCAACTCAGTGATGCACCCTTCTAGAACTCGGTGGCGCCACCCCTCTGAAGGGGAGCGCTCCTGTCAGGCAACGGGAGCTACCGCACACAAATGGGAGATAGTTGGTTGCACCGACTAGCCTTGGAGCATGGCGGAATTTATCTACACAATGACCAAGGCACGCAAGGCTGTCGGCGACAAAGTAATCCTCGACGACGTCAGCATGTCCTTCTACCCCGGCGCGAAGATTGGCGTCGTGGGCCCCAACGGCTCGGGCAAGTCCACCATCCTGAAGATCATGGCAGGCCTGGACACCCCTTCGAACGGCGAAGCGAAGCTCAGCGCTGGCTACTCAGTGGGTATCCTGCTGCAGGAGCCGCCCCTGAACGAGGAAAAGACCGTTCTGGGCAACGTGCAGGAAGGTGTCGGTGAGATCTACGGCAAGATCCAGCGGTTCAACGAGATCTCCGAAGAGATGGCCAACCCGGACGCCGACTTCGACACCCTGCTTGAAGAGATGGGGAAACTGCAGGAAGCCATCGACGCGGCTGACGCCTGGGACCTCGATTCCCAGCTGGAACAGGCCATGGACGCGCTGCGCTGCCCGCCCCCGGAAACCGATGTCACGATCCTTTCCGGTGGCGAACGACGCCGGGTTGCGTTGTGCAAGCTGCTTCTGCAGAAGCCCGACCTGCTGCTCCTCGATGAGCCCACCAACCACCTCGACGCTGAAAGTGTGCTGTGGCTCGAGCAGCACCTCAAGAGCTACGCCGGAGCTGTCCTGGCCGTGACCCACGACCGGTACTTCCTCGACCACGTTGCACAGTGGATCGCCGAGGTCGACCGCGGCCACCTGTACCCCTACGAGGGCAACTACTCCACCTACCTGGAAAAGAAGCGTGCCCGCCTCGAGGTGCAGGGCAAGAAGGATGCGAAGCAGTCCAAGCGCCTCACCGAGGAACTCGAATGGGTTCGCTCCAACGCCAAGGGCCGCCAGACCAAGTCGAAGGCCAGGCTCGCCAGGTACGAGGAAATGGCGTCAGAAGCGGAGCGCACCAAGAAGCTCGACTTCGAAGACATCCAGATCCCGCCGGGCCCACGCCTGGGTAACCAGGTCATTGAAGCAACTGACCTGCGCAAGGGCTACGACGATCGCATCCTGATCGACGGACTGTCCTTCTCGCTGCCCCGCAACGGCATCGTCGGTGTCATCGGCCCCAACGGCGTTGGTAAGACCACGCTGTTCAAGACCATCGTGGGCCTGGAACCAATCGACGGCGGCAAGCTGACCATCGGTGATTCGGTGAAAATCTCCTACGTCGACCAGTCCCGTGGTGGCATCGACCCCGAGAAGACCCTCTGGGAGGTTGTCTCCAACGGACACGACTTCATCCAGGTGGGACAGGTCGAAATGCCTTCACGGGCCTACGTATCGGCCTTCGGCTTCAAGGGCCCCGATCAGCAGAAGCGTGCCGGTGTCCTCTCCGGTGGTGAGCGTAACCGGCTGAACCTGGCCCTGACGCTCAAACAGGGTGGAAACCTTCTCCTCCTTGACGAACCGACTAACGACCTCGACGTCGAAACGCTGTCCAGCCTGGAAAACGCACTGCTGGAATTCCCCGGCTGCGCCGTGGTGGTATCGCACGACCGGTGGTTCCTCGACCGGGTCGTGACCCACATCCTCGCCTACGAGGGCACCGAGGAGAACCCGGACAAGTGGTACTGGTTCGAGGGTAACTTCGAGTCCTACGAGGAGAACAAGGTGGAACGGCTCGGCGCCGACGCCGCAAAGCCTCACCGCGTCACGCACCGCCGCCTGACCCGCGACTAACAGCTGACTCGTTGAAAAAGGAGCGCCCCGGCCACTAACGGTCGGGGCGCTCCTTCGTTTCATCGAGTCAACACCAAGGACGCGTTTGCGGCGATTTTCCGGTTATTTCTGTTGACTCGATCCAGGTGGGGGCATCAGGGAACGCGGACCATGCCCTCCTGGGCAACGGTTGCCACCAGCTCGCCGGCACGGTTGAAGATCTGCCCGGTCGAAAGGCCGCGTGCCCCCGAAGCGCTGGGGGACTGCTGAACATAAAGCAACCACTCATCCACCTTCACCGGACGGTGCCACCACATGGCGTGATCCAGGCTGGCGACACTCATGCCGGGGGTGATCCAGCTCAGGCCGTGCTGGCGGAGGATTGATTCGAGCAGCGTGTAGTCGCTGGCGTAGGCAAGGGCCGCCCGGTGCAGTCCCTGATCTGCCGGCATCGGAGCAAAGGTTTTCATCCAGACCGCATTGCGTGCCACCCGGTCGCTGTCGTGCTGTACATAGAGCGCACCATCCACATGCCGAATGTCGAACGGCCGGTCAAATGACCATGCGCGTGCCAACGGGTGGTCCATGTCGCCGAGCAGGTCGGCGGTGCTGGGGAGCGACTCAGGATCGGGTACTCCCTCAGGCATCCGCTCCTGGTGGGACAGACCGTCGTCGGGCTGCTGGAAGGAGGCGATCATCGACAGGATGGGGACCCCATTCTGGTACGCGTGCGCCCGCCGGGCCGAGAAGGACCGGCCATCACGCAGACGCTGCACCCCGAAGGTGATCGGTTCAAGCGCATCTCCCGCCCTCAAAAAGTAGGCGTGCATGGAGTGGACTTCCCTGGTCGGCTCGACGGTGCGAATCGCCGCGATCAGTGCCTGAGCCAACACCTGACCACCGAAAATCCGCCGCCCTGCCTGTTGCACCGAGGTACCCACGAAGATCTCCTCGTCGGTCTGCGCTCCATCCGCGCTGCTCAGATCAAGCAGGTCGACCAGCGTTTGGGTTGGATCGACAGTGGACTCGACAGCCATAGGTAAATTCTCCTTGTAGTGCGGTGATGCGTGGGCTAGGTCCGTCGCGGGAACGACGTCGAAAGTACCTCTGACCTTAGTTGCACACGCGTCCGCCCCTCAACACCAGTGGTGAAGCGTTTAGCCGGGCCGGGTTACGTTTGAGAGGATGGGAGCATGCCCCGGATCCAGCGCTTCCCTATTCAGCTACGCTTCGGCGACGAAGACTCCTACGGACACGTCAATAACGTGCGGTTCCTGCAGTACCTTGAAGACGCGCGCGTCCAGTTCATTCACCTGCCCCTCTCGGACCCGGGCCAGGGCGGCGCCGAACCGTCCGATACCCTGCTTGACCTGATCGGCCCGGACCACTTCACGCTCGTTGCACGGCACGAGATCGAATACTCGGCGCCGCTGAACTACCGCCCCAGCCCGCTGGAGATCAGCATCTGGGTGACCGGCATCGGCGGCTCAAGCTTTGATCTGGGCTACCAGATCGCGGAGCCGGACGGCTCCATCAGTTACGCTCTGGCGGCTTCCACCATGATCCTCGTCAACCGGACCACCGGCCGGCCCGCGAAACTCAACGAAGCCCAGCGCGCCGCCCTGGAGCGCTGGCTCGGCGACCCGGTGGCCTTCCGGCGCCGACAGGACGGCTGACCGATGGTGTCACCGCCGGAATCAACCGAGCTGATCTTCACCGACCCACTGGTGGTCGCCGACCTGCGGACGTTCATCGCCCGGGCCAGGGCAGCCGAAGACGGCGCCGTCCGGCTGCAGGCGACGGGAACTGTCCTCGCCACCTACATCTGCATTCTCCGGCCGCGCATCCTCGGCGAGGCGATCCCCACCGTTCTCGGCTTGCGGACCATGCCGCTGGCAGCCCCGGCGAACGTGGACACCACTGTTGCTTTGGCCTCGGTGTCGGACCGGCTCGCCCGGATGGCCGACGACGACGTCGTCCTGCAGGTTCCCCCGACCACGGTCACCGAGAGCTGGACCGGGGTGCTGCCCCCACGCTCCGGGTGGGAGCCGCGCGGCGACCTGAGCGCCGAGCTTGTCGAGACTGCAGCCAGAAACGGTATCCGCGAAGTCGCGGAGACCGTCCCGAACAATCCGGGTGCCCTGATCGTCAACAGTGCCAGGGGAGCGATCTGGGGTCGCAGCATCGAAGATCTGGCAGTCGAGGTGCCAGCGGGTGCAGCCTTCGGGGCCTTCGCCCTGGGTTTCCTCGCCGGGGAAGAGCGTCCACTGGTCCTGACCAACGGGCGGTGGACCCGGATCAGCACCTCGCGAGGCCATGTGCTGTCGCGGATCCCCACCGTGATATGAACGGGTCCTAGCGGTCGTCCGCTGAGTTGACCATCGAATGGGCAGCCCGCTCAAGGTAATCCCACAGCGTCGCCTCATGGAGAGGTGCGAGGTCCAGGGCGTCGACGGCAGCGCGCATGTGCGTCAACCAGTGATCCCGGGCCAGGGGTGACACGGCGAACGGCATGTGCCGCATCCGGAGTCGCGGATGCCCACGCTGCTCCCCGTACGTCTTGGGACCGCCCCAGTACTGTTCAAGGAACATCAGCAGGCGTTCCTTGGCCGGTCCGAGATCCTCCTCGGGGTACATCGGGCGCAGCAACTCGTCATCGGCGATGCCGGCGTAGAAAATATCGACCAGTTTCACGAAGACCGGATGCCCTCCGACTGCTTCGTAGAAGTTGTCGGTATAGGCTGGCTGGTCGAATCGCGGACCCACCGGTGTGAGCCTGGCGAGCGGCTCCCCGAATCGGGACGGGATGGGGATGCCTTCGGCATTTCCGGGGTTTATCATGATTTCTCTCCTGTAGGTTCGGCGCCGGGTACCGGGGCAACGGGTGCGGCATCGGCAGCTACTGGCGCCACGTAGTCGCCCTGTGAACGGTTGCCCACTTTCATGATGTCCCCGTTGCGGAGGTACCAGATGGCCCCGTTGTCATCGATCAGACGCGTAATCCGCAGTCCTACCGACTGCACCACTCCGACGGTGTCGCCGACCTCGATGGTGTCGCCGATTCCGTACTGATCCTCGAGGGTGATGAAAAACCCGAGGAACGCATCCCTGATGATTTCGCGGGCACCAAAGCCAATGGCGATACCCACGATTCCGACGCTCGCGAGAATGGGACCAATATCCACGCCGAGCGCCTGCAGGGCCATCATGATGGCAATGATCGCGATGGTGAGGCCCGAAACGCTGCGCAGCAGTGCTCCGATGGTCTCGGTTCGTTGCACCCGCCGTTTGTGGTCGAGGGTACGAAGGACAGGCTGCGCCCATTTGAAATGCGGTTTCTTGAACAGGTCGGACCCGCTGCGCACCCGCCGCACCATCCGGTTGATGATGAAGCGGACCACCAGCCATAACACCAGCCCAGCCACCAGGATGATGGCGGCGTGGAGGAGCTGGTCTCCTAAACCAATCTGGGTGGGCGACTGCATGGGGGCGTGACCGTTTCCTTCACAAGCGCAGGGTTCTCCCCGCCAGCGGCGGAAAGGGTGTCTGGTCCTAGGCTAGCGCCGTAGGTCGAGCCGAGATGCATCCTGATCCCCGGCGGCAGCGGATTTCTCTCCCGGCGGATTGTCGGCCAAACACTCAATTTGGGGCTTGGGTGCCGCGGGGGACGACGTCGGGCCCGCCGGGCGGCGCTGGATTGGCGCAGGCCGAGAGGGCCACCCGAAGCAGCGAGCGGAAAATCGGGTCTGATCCCGGCGCGGAGGAACGGCTCCATCCGCGCCGGACCGACGACGCTTCCTAGGCGTCCTGCGGGGCCTCTTCCACCACCACTACCACCGGT
The DNA here is from genome assembly GCF_003075455.1 of Arthrobacter sp. Bz4. GTDB lineage: Bacteria > Actinomycetota > Actinomycetes > Actinomycetales > Micrococcaceae > Arthrobacter_D. The sequence goes on along the minus strand of NZ_QDAE01000001.1, from coordinate 283,630 downwards.
TCGTGATTGACCGGAAAGTTAACCGACCGCGCGATAAAACAGGACGCGGCGGCATCACGGTGGATGGCCTGCGCGGTGTATTTCAGCAGGGGATCGGTGATGGTCACCCGAGGCTTCAGGGTGACACTGATGAACTCGCCGCTGCCGTTGTCATTCAACCTCATGGTGCCGACGGCGGGATCCTCGTAGGCGGTCACTACCACCCCGTTTTTCACCGCCATATGGAGATAGGACAGCATGTGGCATTGGGACAGTGCCGCGAGCAGCAACTGTTCAGGATTCCACCTGTCCTTGTCTCCGTGGAAGGTGGGGTCCGCCGTGCCGAGCAGCAACGGCGGACCCACAGCCGACACCTCGTGGTCCCGGCCGTAGCTCGGTAGGACCGGGTGCCTTCGCCACGATTCCCGGTCCATCTGACAGCTATCCGATAGTGGTGCTCGGAGAGGTTCATGGGTTATAAACTACACCCCAAACCGCCTGATTTACCGGTCGACGGCCTGCGCTTTCAGAGCCCGCACAATCCCGTCCTGGCTCTCAAGGATCAGGCGTCGCAACGAGGTGCTTTCGGCATCGAGCGCGGCCAGGAAGGCTGCAGATTTGTCCAGCGTCTCCTGGGTGGTTAACCGCGATGGATACAGCCCCACGATGATTTGCTGAGCGATCTCGTGAGTCCTGCTGCCCCAGACGTCAGGGGCAGCGGCAAAGTACTTGTCCACGAAGGGAGCAAGGACTGCTGGGTCGTGAACGCGCATGAACCCGGCAATCGCTGACCGCTGGGCCGCGTTGGGCATGTCCGACCGCTCAATGATGCTGTGCCACGCTTCGGCCTTCGCCTCCGGCGTGGGGATGGCCGCCTTCGCCTGGGCGGCTGCCAGCTGACCGGTGGCGGTGGCATCGCGCTCGAGCTCGGCGTCGATGTCCGGCTGTGCGAACCTGCCACCAGCCACGAGTGAGGTGACCAACTCCCAGCGTAGGTCGGCGTCAATCTCCAACCCCGCGGGCACCTCGGAGCCGGTGAAGATCGCTTCAATGGTGTCCAGATGGGGTCCGGTCTGCGCGTGTCCTGCGAACGCCTTGATGAACTGCAACTGTGAATCCGATCCGGCGTCGGCCCGCTGGGCGAGTTCCCAGAGGCTGTCGGCGGCCGCGATAGTCATCGCTGACCGGTCGACGGGGTTCACATAGAACGCGAGCGTCGTGGCGAGCTGACGGAGCAGGACCAGCACCACCGACGAATCGGATTCGGCGCCGATGTTCTGCAGGATCAGCTCCACGTAGTTGCGGGCCGGTGTCTCACCGTCGCGGGCTGCGTCCCAGGCTGAAGCCCAGACCAGGGTGCGGGGGAGCGAGTCGTTGAAGTCCTTGAGGTGTCGCGTTGCTGTGCGCAACGACACCTCGTCGAGCCGGATTTTCGCGTAGGCCAGATCATCGTCGTTGAGCAGCACCAGGTCGGGGCGGGCCCGGCCAACCAGTTCAGGCACGTCGGTGCGTTCGCCGTCGACGTCGAGTTCCACCCGGTCAATACGCTGCAGCTTTCCGGCATCATCCAGGGAATAGCAGCCAATCGCCAGTCGGTGCGGGCGGATCGTGGGGTAGTCGGCAACAGCCGATTGGAGGACCGCAAAGCTGGTGATCACGCCGTCGTCGTCGACCTCGAGTTCAGGCCGCAGGGTGTTGACGCCAGCCGTTTCCAGCCACAGGGCCGACCATTCCTTCAAGTCACGGCCGCTGGCTTTCTCCAACTCGGACAGCAGGTCCACCAGTTCGGTGTTCTTCCAGGAGTGCTTGCCGAAGTACTCCCTGACGCCTTCCATGAACTTGTCCTGGCCCACCCAGGCCACCAGCTGCTTGAGCACCGAGGCGCCCTTGGCATAGGTGATGCCGTCGAAGTTCACCTGCACATCTTCGAGGTCGTTGATGTCGGCGACGATCGGGTGGGTGGAGGGGAGCTGGTCCTGACGGTAGGCCCAGGCTTTCTCCAGCGAGGCGAACGTGGTCCATGACTGCTTGAACTCGGTGGCTTCGGCGGCGGCGAGGGTGGACATGAACTCGGCGAAGGATTCATTGAGCCAAAGGTCGTTCCACCAGCGCATGGTCACCAGGTCGCCGAACCACATGTGTGCGAGTTCATGCAGGATGGTGATGGCCCGGCGCTCAACGGTGGCGTCGGTGACCCGGGACCTGAAAACGTAGCTTTCCACGAAAGTCACGGCGCCGGCGTTCTCCATGGCACCCGCATTGAACTCGGGGACAAAGAGCTGGTCGTACTTGGCGAACGGGTACGGGGTTCCGAACTGCTCTTCGAAGAAGGCGAACCCCTGCCGGGTCAACGCGAACACGTTCTCGGCGTCGAGGTGCTGCATCAGAGACTTCCGGGCAAAGACACCCAGGGGAATGACACGGCCGTCCGAACTGGTGAGCTCGCTGCGCACCGACTGGTACGGTCCGGCGATCAGGGCAGTGACGTAGGACGACAGCACACCGGTGGGCTCGAAGGACCAGGTGGACGTCGCGACGCCGTCGTCGGCCGAGCCGGCGTCGACAGGGACGGGCGTGGGGGAGTTGGAGATAACATCCCAGTGCGACGGCGCCGTCACGGTGAAGCTGAAGGTGGCCTTGAGATCGGGCTGCTCAAAGACGGGGAACACACGCCGGGAGTCCGGAACCTCGAACTGGGTGTAGAGGTACACCTCGTTGTCGACCGGGTCGACGAAGCGGTGCAGACCCTCGCCGGTGTTCATGTAAAACATGTCAGCGTCAATCACCAGCTCATTGGCTGCCGCGAGCTGGGGCAGCTGGATGCGGATTCCATCAGAGACCTCGGATGGGTCGAGCTCGACGCCGTTCAGGGTCACCCGTGACACGTCCTTGGTGACGGCGTCAATGAACGTTGAAGCACCCTGGGTGGCCTCGAACTTCACGACAGTCCGCGACCCGAAGACTGTGTCGCCACGGGTGAGGTCAAGGTTGATGTCGTAGGAGGTGACGGTCAAAATGTCAGCGCGAGCTCGTGCCTCTTCGCGCGTCAGATTCATGCCTGGCAAAGTGGAGCCTTTCGAAAAAAATGATGGGAAGCCCTGCGGGTGGCGGGCGTCGGGTGTGATGCAGCTTACGCAGCACAGCCATTCTTTCATCAGCGTCGACCAACCTGCACACCCGGCAACCAAGTACCCTTGACAGCACACACCCATCTCATCGAAACGGATCTTTCATGCGCGTTCATATCGCCACTGACCACGCCGGCATGGAGCTCAGTGCCCACCTGATCGAGCACCTGCGCGGAACCGGGTACGAGGTCATCGACCACGGACCACAGGTCTATGACGCCGAGGATGACTACCCCGGGTTCTGCATCAACGCAGCGCAGGCCGTCGTCATTGACCAGCAGGCAGGGCGCGAAGCGCTGGGCATTGTGCTCGGTGGATCCGGCAACGGCGAACAAATGGCTGCCAACAAGGTGCGGGGAGTCCGCGCTGCGCTGGCCTGGAGCCTGGACACCGCAAAGCTGGCGCGCCAGCACAATGACGCCAACGTGGTGGCAGTCGGCGGACGGCAGCACACGGTCGAGGAAGCAACACTCATCATTGACGCGTTCCTCGCCGAGCCGTTCAGCGACGCCGAACGCCACGTGCGGCGGATCGGGCAGCTCGCCGCCTACGAGACCACCGGCAGCGTCAACCTGTAGTCCCATGCCCGAAGGCCATTCAATTCACCGGCTGGCGTCCCAGCTGTCCTCAGTGTTCGGCGGGCAGCAGGTCGCGGCCTCCAGCCCACAGGGTCGGTTTGCTGCTGGCGCGGCGGGCCTGGACGGACGCGTGTTGGTGCGAGCCGCCGCGCATGGAAAACAACTCTTCGTCGAGTTCGCCGACGGACTCGACGAAAGTCCTACCCCCCCACTTTTCCTACGCGTGCACCTGGGGCTTTACGGTGCCTGGAGCTTCGGCGGCGACAAGTCGTTCATGGGCGCGTCCAGCATCGGTGCGCCGCGCAAGGTGGGGGAGCGGGAGGTCGCCGGCACCCCCGACACCACCTACGCCGGGCCGCCGGCTCCCGTGGGTGCCGTCCGTCTGCGCCTCGTCAGCGACTATGGCTGGGCCGATTTGCGCGGCCCGACAGCCTGTGAGGTTATTACCGAACCGGAGCGCGACGCCGTCGTCGCCCGCCTTGGCCCCGATCCGCTCGGCAGCGCCGCTCTGGATGCGCCCGACGACGTCGCCCGGTTCGCGTCCGGTCTGCGCAAGAGCGCCAGCCCGGTGGGCCTGCTCCTGATGAATCAGGCGGTGATCGCGGGCGTAGGCAACATCTATCGGGCTGAGGCACTGTTCAGGCAAAAGCTGGACCCGTGGCGCCCCGGCAAGTCGGTCAGCGTTGAGGAAGCCACAGTCCTGTGGGAGGACATCGCCGCGATCATGGGGGACGGAGTGCGTGCTGGCCGGATTATTACGACGTCGCCGGCCGATCGGTCCTCGTCGTCGTCCCGGGTCAAACGCGAGGACGCGCATTACGTCTATGGGCGGGCCGGTCTGCCCTGTCGTCGCTGCGGAACGCCGGTGGCAGTTGCCGAGATGGCGGCGCGGAAATTGTTCTGGTGTCCCGGCTGCCAGGCGCCCTAGCAGCCCGGTAGTCAAACGAAAAAAGCACCCGGCGCCAGGTTGGCGGGGTGCTTTTTTATTGGACTGGGTTGAGGAAATCTACCCACATTCTGGAGGGGATGACGGGAATCGAACCCGCATCATCAGTTTGGAAGACTGAGGCTTTACCACTAAGCTACATCCCCAAAAACCCGAGCCTGCTACTAACTACTTTAGCGGCTCAGGCCGTCGGAACGCCTATAACTACACCACAGGCAAGGCCGTTTAGCCAAATGTGCAACTGGAGCAAAAGTTACGTAGACTAATGGCTGCACTTACGGGGTGTAGCTCAGCTTGGTAGAGCGCCTGCTTTGGGAGCAGGAAGTCGCAGGTTCAACTCCTGTCACCCCGACTCTGCATTATCGCCGCGGATGCCGTTCCGGTAATTCCACGGGCGCCGTGTGGTCATTCATCTTCAATCATTCAGGAGTACTACGCCGTGAAGAGCGCTGTCGAAAACCTCACTCCCACGCGAGTGAAGCTCAATGTTGAAGTTCCTTTTGAGGAGCTCAAGCCAAACATCGATGCGGCTTACAAGACGATCTCCGCCCAGGTCCAGGTTCCGGGCTTCCGCAAGGGACGCGTCCCCAACCAGCTGATTGACCAGCGGGTAGGTCGCGGTTACGTCATCGAAACCGCAATCAACGATGGTTTGAATGACTTTTACCAGAGCGCCGTTCAGGAAACGGGAATCCGTCCCCTGACCCGCCCAGAGGTTGAGATCACCGAAGTGCCGGATCCCGCCGCCAAGGATGGACAGCTCCTGTTCACCGTCGAGCTGGATGTCCGCCCGGAGATCACCCTTCCCGAGTACTCGGTCTCGAAGTGACCGTCGAAGCTGCAGAGGCATCCGACGCCGACGTCGACAAGGCTCTTGACGAGCTGCGCGGCCGGTTCGGTACCCTCACCGCGGTTGATCGTCCCGCCGCCGACGGTGATTTCCTCACCGTAAACCTGGTAGCAACGGTCGACGGCGAGCAGGTTGACGCCGCGCAGGACGTTTCCTACCAGATCGGTTCCGGCACCATGCTTGAGGGCATGGACGAAGCCGTCACCGGGCTCAGCGCCGACGAGGACGCCATCTTCGAGACCACGCTGGCCAACGGCGAGAACGCCGGCAACAAGGCGCAGGTCAAGGTTGAGGTCAGCGCCGTCAAGGAGCGCGAACTCCCCGAAGCTAACGACGACTTCGCCCAGCTTGCCAGCGAATTCGACACCATCGCTGAACTGCGCGCCGACCTCACCAAGCGCGCAGCCGAAGAGAAGGTCACCGAGCAGGGCGTTGAAGCTCGTGACCTGGTTCTTGAGAAGCTCATCGAGCTCATCGAGGTCCCCGTCCCAGCAGCCTTCATCGAGGATCAGCTGGAACAGCACTTCACCGGTGAAAACGCCCACGCCAACGCCGAGGGTCACGACACCGAGGAGCACCGCACCGAGATTCGCGAGAACACCGAGCAGGCGTTCCGCAACGAAATGATCCTCGACGCGATCGCCGAGAAGGAAGAAATCGGTGTCAGCCAGCCGGAGCTGATCGATTACATCGTGTCGACCGCCGGCCAGTACGGCATGGAGCCGAACCAGTTCGCTCAGATGCTGGATCAGAGCGGTCAGGTTCCGATGATTGTCGGAGAGGTCCGTCGTCGTAAGGCACTGGCGAAGGTCCTTGAACTGGCAGTCGTCACGGACAGTTCCGGATCCGTTGTTGACCTGAGCGACTTCGTTCGCCCCGGCGATGAAGCTGACGACTCATCCGAGGCGCCCGCTGAGAAGAAGCCGGCCAAGAAGGCCCCGGCAGCCAAGAAGGCTCCTGCAGCCAAGAAGCCGGCCGCTGAGAAGAAGCCTGCTGCGGAGAAGAAGCCAGCCGCTGAAAAGAAGCCAGCTGCGGAGAAGAAGCCCGCTGCGAAGAAGGCGGCTCCGAAAAAGCCAGCCAAGGCCGAGGCTGCAGCTGACGAAGAGTCCAGCAAGGCATAGCCCCACCATTGACGAATGAGGGCCGTCTTCCCACCCGGGAGGACGGCCCTCGGCCGTTAAGTTCCGCAGCCCCCGCTCTGATGCGCCGTCAGCGAACAGCCTCCGCAGCGGGATCAAACGGACCCCCAAACAAGTTACTGTCCAATGAGAGACAAACGGTCGGCTACCGGCACCCGGTAGACCAACCAGAGTGAGAGGCTAACTTCCAATGGCAATCGAACCCACCACCCCGACCATGGCGACCGTAGACCCCGCTGGCCGGGATGACTACATCTATAACCGGCTCCTGAAAGAGCGCATCATCTGGCTCGGCTCAGAGGTCAGGGATGACAACGCCAACGCCATCTGCTCCCAGCTGCTGCTCCTGTCAGCTGAAGACCCGGACAAAGACATCTTCCTGTACATCAACTCGCCCGGCGGGTCGGTCACCGCGGGAATGGCCATTTACGACACCATGCAGTTCATCCCGAACGACGTGGTCACCGTCGCCACCGGGCTTGCCGCGTCGATGGGACAGTTCCTCCTCTCCTCGGGCACCAAGGGCAAGCGCTATGCGACCCCTCACGCCCGGGTACTGATGCACCAGCCCTCCGGCGGCATCGGTGGAACGGCGTCGGACATCCGGATCCAGGCCGAACTGATCCTGCACATGAAGCGCGTGATGGCTGAACTTACGGCAGAGCAGACCGGGCAGACGGTCGAGAAAATCCTCAAGGACAACGACCGCGACAAGTGGTTCACTGCGCAGGAGGGCCTGGAATACGGCTTCTTCGACAAGATCGCTGCGCACGCCAACACGGTATCCGGCGGCGGCGGAACGCAGCGCGACTAAGTCGCTGCGCCTGCGCCCCACCCACCACAGCAGAGATCACCCAGGAGAGACCATGAACCACAATTTTGGAGCCGCAGCAGGCGGCGCCGCACCGCAGATGCCGTCCAACCGCTACGTTCTTCCCCAGTTTGAAGAGCGCACCCCCTACGGGTTCAAGCGGCAGGACCCGTACACCAAGCTCTTCGAGGACCGCATCATCTTCCTTGGCGTGCAGGTTGACGATGCATCGGCCGACGACGTGATGGCCCAGCTGCTGGTGCTTGAGTCGACCGATCCAGAGCGCGACATCACGCTCTACATCAACTCGCCGGGTGGATCGTTCACGGCCATGACCGCAATTTACGACACCATGCAGTTCATCCGCCCTGAAATCCAGACCGTCTGCCTCGGCCAGGCTGCCAGCGCTGCAGCCGTGCTGCTCGCGGCAGGGGCCCCCGGCAAGCGGCTTGCACTTCCCAACGCCCGTGTCCTGATCCACCAGCCGGCCCTTGGCGGCGGCCAGGGTGGTCAGGCGTCGGACCTGGAAATCCAGGCCAACGAAGTGATGCGGATGCGCACCTGGCTGGAGGACACGCTGGCCCTACACAGTGGCAAGAGCGCCGAGCAGGTCAACATCGATATCGAACGCGACAAGATCCTCACCGCCGCCGACGCCAAGGCGTACGGCCTGGTGGACGAAGTTCTGACGTCACGCAAGATCAGCCCACCGAAGATCAACAAGCCGTAAGGCACTCTTCTCCGGACCAAGGCCCGTGGTGCGAAACAATCGCACCACGGGCCTTTTGGTGCTTCATAGCCGCGCCAATTGTCCTAGAGTGGAAGGTAGCCCGGTTCCATCAGCTCGGATATCGGGTGTCGATTTCAACAGATCCACGTAAGGGGACTGACACATGGCTCGCATTGGTGAGAGCACAGATCTGCTTAAGTGCTCTTTCTGTGGGAAAAGCCAGAAGCAGGTCCGGAAGCTAATTGCCGGCCCGGGCGTGTACATCTGCGATGAATGCATCGATCTCTGCAACGAGATCATCGAGGAAGAGCTGTCCGAGGTAGCTGACCTTGGCACCTTCGAGCTTCCGAAGCCCCGCGAAATCTTCGATTTCCTGCAGGAATACGTGATCGGTCAGGAACCCGCCAAGCGGTCCCTCGCCGTCGCCGTCTATAACCACTACAAGCGGATCCAGTCCGGGCATGCCCCGCGGAGTACGGGAAACCTCTCCGACGCGGTGCCTGCCGAAGACGTGGAGATTGCCAAGTCGAACATCCTCCTCATCGGCCCCACCGGCTGCGGCAAGACCTATCTCGCGCAGACCCTGGCCCGCCGGCTGAACGTCCCCTTCGCCGTCGCGGACGCCACGGCGCTCACCGAGGCGGGCTACGTGGGGGAAGATGTTGAGAACATCCTCCTGAAGCTCATCCAGGCCGCTGACTACGACGTCAAGAAGGCTGAGCAGGGCATCATCTACATCGACGAAATCGACAAGATCTCCCGCAAGAGCGAGAACCCGTCAATCACCCGCGATGTATCCGGTGAAGGCGTGCAGCAGGCATTGCTGAAGATCCTCGAGGGTACTGTCGCGTCGGTGCCGCCCCAGGGCGGCCGCAAGCACCCGCACCAGGAATTCATTCAGATCGATACCACCAACGTCCTGTTCATCGTTGCGGGTGCATTTGCTGGCCTGGAAGAGATCATCGGCTCCCGTGCGGGACGCAAGGGGATCGGCTTTGGCGCCCCGTTGTCCTCACTCAAGAGTGAGGAAGCCAGCTACGGCGACGTCATGCCCGAGGACCTGCTCAAGTTCGGTCTGATTCCCGAGTTCATCGGACGTCTCCCGGTCATCACAACGGTGACCAGCCTCGACCAAAAGTCGTTGATGCAGATCCTGACCGAACCGAAGAACGCCCTGATCAAGCAGTTCCAGAAAATGTTCATGCTCGACGGCGTCGAGCTCACCTTCGAGCCGAAGGCTCTCGAGGCCATCGCCGATCAGGCGCTCGAGCGGGGAACCGGGGCCCGCGGGTTGCGCGCCATCATGGAGGAAGTCCTTCAGCCCGTGATGTTCGACCTGCCCAGCCGGGATGACATTGCCACGGTTGTCATCACTGAAGATGTGGTCGCCAAGAAGGCGGAACCCACGCTGATCTCGCACGACGTCGTTGCGAAGCGCCGGAACAAGTCGGCCTAACGCCGGAAATTTCGGCGTCCGGCCGGAATACGCCGGTTGGTACCCGGGTTGTAGGGAATATGACTGAAACGATTGTTCCCACCGACAATGTCCAAAAGGCCGATTTCTGGTTTGATCCCGCCTGCCCCTTCGCCTGGATCACCTCCCGGTGGATTGAGGAAGTGGAGAAGGTCCGCAGCATCAAGGTGGACTGGCATGTCATGAGCCTGGCCGTGCTCAACGACGGCCGTGATCTTCCCCAGGAATACCAGGACTTCATGAAGCAGGCCTATGGGCCCGTCCGGGTCGTCGTTGCCGCAGCTGAACTCCACGGTGATGACAACATCAAGAAGCTCTACGATGCAATGGGCACCCGGATTCACCAGGGAAAGAACCAGGATTTCGCTGCAGTGATCCGCGAATCCCTCGAGGAAGTCGGACTTCCCGCCGAACTCGCGGACTACGCCACCAGCGAGGAATACGACCCCCAGCTCCGCGCCTCGCACCAGGACGGAATTGACCGGGTGGGCGATGAAGTCGGCACCCCCGTGGTCGCGTTCAACGGCACGGCCTTCTTCGGCCCCGTCCTGACCCGCATCCCCCGGGGCGAAGACGCAGGACGCATCTTCGACGGCGCCGTCATGCTCGCCGGATTCCCGGAATTCTTCGAACTGAAACGCTCACGCACCGAGAGCCCTTCCTTCGACTAGTTAGCAGTAACCGTAAAAGAGGGAGGCCCCGCAGACCGGATCGGTCTGCGGGGACTCCCTCTTTCAGGATTGCGTCAGCTGCAGGCTAGACTGCTTCGACGGGAGCCAGCTCCACCTCGAACACCGACAGCTCACCCTCGGCTTCGGTCAGGTGCAGCTCGCGCACATTGCCTGCCGCCAGCAGATCGTTCAGGCCGGCGTTGAGCTGGCGCAGCTGCGCAGCAGAGCCGTTGACGACGGCGCTGAGCACCTCGGTGCGCTGCTTCACCTTCGCCTCGGACTTCGACCGGCGGATGCCGCCGAGGGCGAGCGCCACTGTGCCCAACACGCCGGTGTCGGCGGTGCGGATGGTTCCGGCGAGGTGGCCCGACGTCGGCCATTCGGTCCGGTGCACCGATCCACTGCGCCACCAGCTCCAGACCTCCTCGGTAGCGAAGGGCAGGAACGGCGCGAACATCCGCAGCATCGCATCGAGAGTGGTCGCGAGGGTGGCCAGTACCGACGCCTGCTCGGCCTCACCGGCAGCACCGTAGGCGCGGTCCTTGATGAGCTCCACGTAGTCATCCGTGAAGGACCAGAAGAACGTCTCGCTGAGCTGCAGAGCCTTGGCGTAGTCATACTTCTCGAACGCGGCAGTCGACGCGTCGATGACCTGTCCCAGCTGAGCCAGCAGGGACAAATCCAGCTGGTTCGTGACCACCGAGGTGTCATCGGTGAGGACCGTGTGCTCGGTGGCACCAAGGTTCAGCACAAACTTCGACGCGTTCAGCAGCTTGATGGCCAGCCGCCGCCCAATCTTCATCTGCGCAATCTCATAGGCCGTGTCGGCGCCCAGCTTGGCTGAGGCGGCCCAGTACCTGACGGCGTCGGCCCCGAATTCCTCGAGCACGTCGGTGGGGACCACCACGTTGCCCTTGGACTTGGACATCTTCTTGCGATCCGGGTCCAGGATCCAGCCGGACAGCGCGGCATGGCGCCACGGTGCCGAATCCTGCAGCGAATCGGCGCGGACGGCGCTCGAGAACAGCCAGGTCCTGATGATGTCGTGGCCCTGCGGCCGAAGATCGAACGGAAAGACCTTCGCGAACAGGTCGGGGTTCTTCGGCCAGCCGCCCACAATCTGGGGCGTCAGCGACGACGTCGCCCACGTGTCCAGCACGTCGTTCTCGCCGACAAAACCACCCGGCTGGTTGCGGGCGGTCTCCTCAAAGCCGGGAGCCGGTTCGGCTGCCGGGTCCACGGGAAGGGACTCGTAGGTCGGCACGATCGGAGCCTCGTAGTCAGGCTCCCCGTCGGCGTCGAGGCGGTACCAGACCGGAATCGGGACGCCGAAGAAACGCTGCCGGGAGACCAGCCAGTCGCCGTTGAGTCCTTCGATCCAGTTCTCGTACCGGGACCGCATGAACGCGGGGTGGAAGTCGATCTCCCGGCCGCGCTGGATGAGCTTCTCCCGCTTGGCCTCGTCGCGGCCACCGTTCCGGAGGTACCACTGGCGGCTGGTGACAACCTCGAGCGGCTTGTCGCCCTTCTCGTAGAAGTTGACCGGGTGGACCACCTTCTTCGGCTCGCCCTCCAGCTCCCCGCTGGCGCGCAGCAAGGCAACGACGCCTTCCTTGGCGCTGAAAACGGTCTTCCCGGCGATTGCCGAATAGTTTTCCTGTGCCTTCTCCGTGCTGATCCACTCGGGGGTTTCCGAGCGGATCCGGCCGTCGCGGCCCACAATGGCGCGGGTAGGCAGCTGCAGCTCACGCCACCAGATGACGTCGGTGAGGTCACCGAAGGTACAGATCATGGCAATGCCGGTGCCCTTGTCGGGCTTCGCCAGCGGGTGCGCCTTGATTTCAACCTCAACGTCGAACAGCGGCGACGTGACAGTGGTGCCGAACAGGTGCTGGTACCGCTCGTCGTCGGGATTCGCCACCAACGCCACGCAGGCGGGCAGAAGTTCCGGGCGGGTCGATTCGATGAAGATCTTCTCCCCACCGGGGGTGTGGAACGCGATCCGGTGGTAGGCGCCCGGCTGTTCCCGGTCTTCGAGTTCGGCCTGTGCCACTGCCGTGCGGAACGTGACGTCCCAGAGGGTGGGAGCCTCGGCAAGGTACGCGTCGCCGCCGGCGAGGTTCTCCAGGAACGCGCGCTGGCTGACGGCACGGGACGTGTCGTCGATGGTGCGGTACGTCAGGTTCCAGTCAACCGAGAGGCCGAGGGTGCTGAACAGGTTTTCAAACACCAGTTCGTCCTGGACCGCGAGCTCCTCGCACAGCTCAATGAAGTTCCGGCGCGAGACGGCGTCGAAGTCGCGCTGGTTCTTGGGCGGCTCAGCGGGAGGGGTGTAGCCGGCGTCGTAGGCGACCGACGGGTCGCAGCGCACACCATAGTAGTTCTGGACGCGGCGTTCAGTGGGCAGACCGTTGTCGTCCCACCCCATCGGGTAGAACACGTTCTTGCCGCGCATCCGCTGATACCGGGCGACGACGTCGGTCTGGGTGTACGAGAACATGTGGCCTACGTGCAGCGAACCTGATGCCGTGGGTGGGGGAGTGTCAATCGAATACACCTCCGCCCGGGACGTCTCGGGGTCGAAGGTGTAGGTACCATCCGCCCGCCACTGTGCGGCGAGCCGGGACTCGAGACCCTCAAGAACCGGTTTGTCAGGGACATTTACTGTTGCGGGCGTGTCTGTGCCCGGAGTGTGTTCAGCCATACCGGCAATTGTTTCACGATAAGTTGGATCCATGACTTCCACCCAGATCACGCCAGCGCAGCGAGCAGCAGTTGTTACCGGAGCCAGCACCGGCATTGGGCAGGCCACGGTCCGCCTGCTCGCGGCCCAGGGGTGGCGGGTATTCGCCGTCGCCCGTCGCGCCGACCGTCTGGCGGAGCTGGCCGCCGAGACCGGGGCCATCGCGGTGCCCACCGATATCACCGAGGACGACGACGTCGAGCGCCTTCTGGGCACCGTCGCCGACGCAGGTGGTGCTGACACCCTGATCAACATTGCCGGCGGTGCCCGCGGCGCCGACCGGCTGGTCGACGCGAAGACTGCCGATTGGGACTGGATGTACCAGGCGAACGTGGTGGGCACGATGAAGATGACCCGAGCGTTTCTCCCCATGCTCAGGGGCCAGACGGATGGCGGCACTGTCCTGAACCTGACGTCGACGGCCGGAATGGTCTCCTACGAAGGTGGCGCCGGCTACAACGCGGCGAAGGCTGCCCAGCGTGCCATGACCCGGGCGCTGCGGCTGGAGGAAGCAGAGCATGGTGTCCGTGTGGTCGAGGTGCTGCCCGGCATGGTGCACACCGAGGAGTTCTCCCTGAACCGGCTGGGCAGTGCAGACGCCGCCTCAAAGGTGTACGACGGCGTCGAAAAGCCACTCACCAGCGAGGACGTGGCGGATATCGTCGTCTACGCGGTGACGGTGCCCCACCATGTGAACCTCGACGAGATTGTGGTCCGCCCGCTGGCGCAGGCCGCAGCGCACAAGGTGATCCGGAGCCAGTAGTCCCAGCTGCATTGGCGCCCCGCGCGGGCCGGTCAGTTTCCGCTAGACTAGGTGCAACAGCTTTGACCCGGCCATCACCGGTGAGCTTCCGGAAGAACCCCTGTCGTACGTCCTTAGTGCTGCAGGCTAGTAGAACCGGACGGGTAAGCCCGTCATAGCGGTCACGAAGTGGCAGCCGCGAGAAGATATGTCTCGTTGGCGGCAAGTGAGGTGGTACCGCGGGTTTGGCACCCGGGTTGCAGGCTGACCCGATTGTTGGACGCGTCCTCGCAGGTAACTGAACCACACCTTGCCTACAGGATGAACAACATGCCACAGATCTACCCCAAGGCCACCAGCCATGACAGCGCGGCTGGCGCTGCCTCCTCCTCTTCGGCGTCCCCGCGGTTCCCCGAGATCGAGGAACGGATCCTCAAGTACTGGGACGCAGATGGCACGTTCCAGGCGTCGATCGACGCCCGCAGCGCAGACCTTCCCGACGGTGAGAACGGCTCAAATGAGTTTGTCTTCTACGACGGCCCCCCGTTCGCCAACGGGCTACCCCACTACGGCCACCTGCTGACCGGCTACGCCAAGGACCTGGTGGGCCGCTACCAGACCCAGCGCGGCCACCGCGTGGAGCGCCGGTTCGGCTGGGACACCCACGGACTGCCCGCCGAGCTGGAAGCGATGAAGCAGCTGGGCATGAGCGACAAGGCGCAGATCGAAGCCATGGGCATCGACAAATTCAACGACGCCTGCCGGTCCTCAGTGATGAAATACGCCGGCGAGTGGCAGGACTATGTCACCCGCCAGGCCCGCTGGGTGGACTTCGACAACGACTACAAGACGCTGAACGTCGACTACATGGAGTCGGTGATCTGGGCGTTCAAGAACCTGTACGACAAAGGCCTCACCTACAACGGTTACCGCGTGCTGCCCTACTGCTGGAACGATGAGACGCCGCTTTCCAACCACGAGCTGCGGATGGACGACGACGTCTACCAGGACCGCCAGGACCAGACCGTCACCGTGACCTTCCCCATCCTGGCCGGCAGCACCGAGCTGTCGCAGGAGCTCGCCGGGGTGCAGGCCCTCGCCTGGACCACCACGCCCTGGACCCTGCCCACCAACGCCGCTCTCGCCGTCGGGCCCGACATTGCCTATGCACTGGTTCCCGCCGGACCAACACTGGCCGACGACGACCGCCGCTTCCTCATCGCCGCTGACCTGTTGGGCAACTACGCCAAGGACCTCGGCTACGCCTCAGCGAAAGAGGCGACAGCCGCCATCGAGCGCACCCTGCAGGGCGCCGAGCTCGCGGACCTGGCCTACGAACCGCTCTGGGACTACCTGGCCGACCCCGAACAGGGCGGTTACCGCAACGCCTTCCGGTTCCTCGTGGCCGACTACGTCACCACCACCGACGGCACCGGCATTGTGCACCAGTCACCCGCCTACGGTGAAGAGGACCAGAAAATCTGCGAGGAGGCTGGCATCCAGGTCATTCTTTCAGTCGATGAAGGTGCGCGCTTCCTCCCGATGTACGGGCAGGGGCCTCTCGCCGACATCGTCGGACTGCAGGTCTTCGACGCGAACAAGCCCATCAGCCGGGTGCTGAAGGACAGCGGACGCCTGGTCCGTCAGGCCAGCTACGTGCACAGCTACCCGCACTGCTGGCGGTGCCGCAACCCGCTGATCTACCGGGCTGTGTCGTCCTGGTTTGTGGAGGTCACCAAGATCAAGGACCGGATGGTGGACCTGAACCAGGGCATCAACTGGATCCCCGAGAACGTGAAAGACGGGCAGTTCGGCAAGTGGCTGGCCAACGCCCGGGACTGGTCGATCAGCCGGAACCGGTACTGGGGCAGCCCCATCCCGGTCTGGCAGTCCGACGATCCCGCCTACCCGCGGACCGACGTCTACGGCTCGCTCGCCGAGATCCAGGCGGACTTCGGCCGGTTGCCGCTGAACAAGGCGGGGGAGCCGGACCTCCACCGTCCCTTCATCGATGAGCTGACCCGCCCCAACCCCGACGACCCCCGCACACCAGCTGAGGGCCAGTCCACCATGCGCCGGGTCGAGGACGTACTGGACGTCTGGTTTGACTCCGGTTCCATGCCCTTCGCCCAGGTGCATTACCCGATGGAGAACCAGGAATGGTTTGACTCCCACAACCCTGCTGACTTCATCGTCGAGTACATCGGCCAGACCCGCGGCTGGTTCTACATGCTGCATGTGCTCTCCACGGCGCTGTTCGACCGGCCGGCGTTCCGCAACGTGATCAGCCACGGCATCGTCCTGGGCGACGACGGCCAGAAGGCGTCCAAGAGCCTGGGCAACTACCCGGACGTCACCGAGGTCCTCGACCGGGACGGCGCCGACGCCATGCGCTGGTTCCTGATGTCCTCCCCGGTGCTGCGTGGCGGAAACCTGATCGTCACCGAACAGGGCATCCGCGACGGCGTCCGGCAGGTCATCCTGCCGCTCTGGAATGTCTGGCACTTCTTCAGCCTCTACACCAACGCGGCAGCCGGCGGCACCGGCTACGAGGCAAAAACGGTCAGCCCCGAACGGGCCAATCGCCTCGCCGAACCAGTGGACCGCTACATCCTCGCCTACACCGGAAACCTGGTGCGGGATATGACAGCGTCGCTCGATGCCTTCAACATCAGCGACGCCTGCGAGACGCTGCGCCGCTACCTGGACACGCTGACCAACTGGTACGTCCGCCGGAGCCGGCAGCGGTTCTTCGATGAGGACGCCGACGCCTTCGATGTGCTCTACACCTGCCTCGAAGCGGTCTGCCGGGCCGCAGCGCCCCTGCTGCCCCTGGTCACCGAGGAAATCTGGCGTGGGCTCACCGGCGGGCGCTCGGTGCACCTGACCGACTGGCCGGAGGCGTCGGCATTCCCGGAGGCACCCGACCTCGTGGAACGGATGGAACGCACCCGCCAAATCTGCTCCACCGGGTCGAGCCTCCGGAAGGCAGCCAACCTGCGCGTCAGGTTGCCGCTGGCCCACCTCACCGTCTTTGACATAGGGCGGGAGCAGCTTTCAGAAGACTATCTAGGTATCATCGCGGACGAACTGAATATCAAACAGGTCAAATTCGCTGCACCAACTCCTGAACTTCTTGAGAAATACGGAATTGGAACCGAGCTTAAGATTGACGCCCGAAAAGCAGGACCCATTCTCGGCAAGAGGATGAAGGATGTACTCAAGGAGGTCAAGGCTGACCGCTACGACGGCTATGGTCCTGATAATTGGACAGTCACAATCTCAGGGGGGGACGAACCTGTTGTGGTTCGTTTAAGTTCCGATTGGGCCAAACCAGAACAGACGGCGAACACGGAAGCGGTTGATGCCGAGGTGGGCTTCCTGCCCGGGGGCGGTTTCCTCGTGCTCGATACCGTCGTCACCGGGGAGCTCGCCGCCGAAGGAGCGGCCCGGGACGCGATCCGGGCCATCCAGCAGGCCCGCCGCGACGCGGACCTGCACATCAGCGACCGGATCGTGACCACGCTTGGCGTCGCACCGGACCTGGTCGATGCCCTGACATCGAACGCGGCACTCATCAAAGCGGAAACGCTGACCAACGAACTGCACGTTGTCGCTGCTGCGCCAACGGACGGCGAGTTTACCGTCACAGTAGAGAGGCACTCATGAGCCAGCAGACCCCAGAGCCACGGGATTCAGAGCCAAGGGATTCAGAATCAATGGATTCGGAGTCAAACGGCCCGGCGCCCACAGTGTTCGACAAGTTTTCGGTGGAGAGTGTCTACGCGGAACTGCTGAGCCGGGCACCTGAGAACAAAATGGAACCGCGGATGGCCCCGATGATCAGGGCAATGGAAATCCTCGGCGAACCCAACAAGGCGTTCCCGATCATCCACCTGACCGGAACCAACGGGAAAACGTCGACCGCACGCATGGTCGAGGGCATCCTGCGGGCGCATGAGCTGCGGACCGGGCGCTACACGAGCCCACATCTGAGCAGCGTCACCGAGCGCATCAGCATCGACGGCGAACCGGTCTCCGACGAAACCTTCGTGCGGATCTGGGACGAGATCAGGCCGTTCCTGGAAATCATCGACGGCGAACTGGAAGCGGCGGGCGACCCCCGGCTGACCTACTTCGAGAGCATCACCATTCTCGCGTTCGCGGTCTTCGCCGACGAGCCGGTCGACGTCGCGATCATCGAGGTGGGCCTCGGCGGGATCACCGACGCCACCAACGTGGGCGACGGCCAGGTTGCTGTCGTCACGCCGATCTCCCTGGACCACACGGAACTCCTCGGCGACACCGAATACGACATTGCGCTGGAAAAGTCGGGGATCATCAAGCCCGGCGGGTTCCTGATCAGTGCGGCCCAACCTCAGGAGGCCGCCCAGGTGCTCCTCGAAAAGGCCCGCGAAGTCGGCGTTGAGTTCCGCTTCGAAGGCGTTGAGTTCGGGGTTGAAACCCGGACGATCGGCGTCGGCGGCCAAGTGCTGTCCATCAACGGGATAGCCGGCCGGTACGAGGAACTGCTGCTGCCCCTGCACGGGGCGCACCAGGCGCAGAACGCCGCCGTCGCCGTCGCCGCCGTCGAGGCATTCATCGGTGGCGGGACCCGTGAACTTGATGCGGCGGTGGTCCGCGAAGGGTTGCGGACCGTGACCTCGCCGGGCCGGATCGAGGTGGTGCGGACCGCACCGAGCATCATTGTCGACGCCGCGCACAATGCCGCCGGCGCCAAGGCAGCAGCAGCGGCGGTCAAGGAAGCCTTCGACTTCAGCCGGCTGATCCTGGTGGTCGGTGTGCTCCAGGACAAGGACGCGGGGGCCATCCTGGCCGAACTGCATGAGGAACTCGGTGGCATCCTCGAGGACATCTGCCTGACCCAGTCAACCTCGCCCCGCGCCATTCCCGCGGCCGAGCTCCTGCAGGATGCGTTGGCGGCTGGTTTCGCCGAGGAAAACGTCCACATCGCCGAGCGGCTCGATGACGCCCTCGAATGGGCGGTCATGAAGGCCGAAGAAAACAACGACCTCGCAGGGGGCATCCTGATCACCGGTTCCATCACGGTGGTGGGGGAAGCCCGCACCCTGCTGGGCAAGTGAGGCTGACTCTGATGGAGCAGAATCGAAAGCGTCGCATGACCAAGGCGCAACGCGAATGGCGACCCGGAATGCCCAAGAAACGGCGTTCCATCAAAGTCACCTTCGCCTCGGTGGTCCTCACCCTCGAGGCGCTGGTGGTGCTGTTCGCGACCCTGACCGCATTCGGCCTGTTGCGCGACACCATCTCACCGGTGCTGATCCTCTCGGTGGGGATCGCATTGGCCATCGCATTGGTCGGGGCATGCGCGTTCCTTACCAAGCCCTACGGCATTGCCATCGGCTGGATTCTCCAGTTGGTGATCATCGCGACCGGGTTCATCGAACCCACCATGTTCCTGATTGGGGTGCTGTTCGCCCTGACCTGGCTGTACGGGATTCGTACCGGCATCCGCCTCGACGCCGAGAACGTCGAGCGGGACCGCCAGCAGGCCGAATGGGAGCGGGCCAACCCGGAGGGCGGGTCAGAGCCCGCAGGATAAGTTTAGTAGAGTTCCACTGGCCATACCCAACACTTTGGAGGACTTCTGTGAGCGCTGAACGCACTCTTGTACTGATCAAGCCCGACGGCGTGTCCCGCGCACTGTCCGGGACCATCCTGTCCCGGGTGGAAGCCAAGGGATACACCCTGGTGGACCTCAAGCTGGTCTCGGCCAGCCGCGAGATGCTCGAAGAGCACTACAACGAGCATGTTGGGAAGCCCTTCTTCGAACCACTCGTCGAGTTCATGCTCAGCGGACCCATCGTGGCTGCGATTTTCGAGGGCGAGCGGGTTATCGAGGGATTCCGGTCCCTTGCCGGCGCCACCGAGCCGACGGCAGCCGCACCCGGCACCATCCGCGGCGACCTCGGCCGCGACTGGGGCCTGAAGGTACAGCAGAACCTCGTCCACGGCTCGGACTCGGCGGAGTCGGCACAGCGTGAAATCGGTATCTGGTTCGCCTGACCCCTCGTCGACGCCGGGTGTTACCCGGGGCGCCGAAAGATGCCTCGGGTAACCGGTGTTGTAGCGTAGAGCCATGACTGAATATCGCAGGCTCGGCAACTCCGGATTGAACGTCTCAGTGGTGGGACTCGGATGTAACAACCTGGGCCGCCCCGGAACGCCAACCGAAACCCAGCGCGGCACCAACGCGGTGATCGGCGCAGCTGTCGACGCGGGAATCAACTTCTTCGACGTGGCGGACTCCTATGGAAGGACGCCTGGCCTGAGCGAGGAAATGCTCGGCAAAGCCCTGGTCAAAAATCGCGATGACGTGCTGGTCGCCACCAAGTTTGGACTGGACCTCAAGGGTGCCAACGGCCCGGACTGGGGCGCCAGGGGGTCGCGGCGCTACATCATGAAGGCGGTCGAGGCATCACTGCGGCGCCTGGGCACGGACTTTATTGATCTCTACCAGTTCCATGCACCGGACCCGCTGACCCCCATCGAGGAGACCCTTTCGGCCCTCGACGCACTGGTCAAAAGCGGCAAGGTCAGGTACATCGGCCATTCAAACCGGGCAGGCTGGCAGCTCGCCGAAGCCGAGTTTGTTGCCCAGCTCGGCGGGTACACGCCCTTCATCTCCGCGCAAAACCACTGGAACCTGCTGGAGCGCAGCATCGAGGCCGAGGTGGTTCCGGCAGCCGAAGCCTATGGGATTGGCGTGCTGCCGTTCTTCCCGCTGGCGAACGGTCTGCTGACCGGCAAATACAGTGCCTCGAAGGTTCCGGCCGGTAGCCGGCTGACCCACTCCCGGACGAACCTGCTCGAAGGGGCTGACTGGAACCAGCTGGCCGACTTCGGAGCGTTCGCCCGGGCCCGTGACCTGACCGAACTGCAGGTAGCATTCTCCTGGCTGGCGGCCCAGCCGTCCGTCGCGTCAGTGATCGCCGGAGCCACCAAACCGGAGCAAATTCAACAGAATGCCGAAGCTGTGTGCTGGGTCCCGTCAGAGACTGAACTTCAGGAACTGGACCGGATTTTCCCCCGGGTCGCCTAGACCATGGCATGCGACGGTTGCAGGACATCGTCAACCTTGGACTTCGACTTCAGCATGGCCTTCCAGCCCATCTATGACGCCGTCGCTGGTCGGGTCTGGGGCTACGAGGCACTGGTCAGGGGCTTCGCGGGCGAAGGCGCCTACGACGTCCTCTCCAGGGTGTCGCCGGAGCAGAAGTACCGCTTCGACCAGGATTGCCGGGTCAAGGCCATCGAGCTGGCCTCACGACTGTTCCCCGCGGGCGAGGAATTGAAGCTCTCAATCAATTTCATGCCAAACGCTGTCTACGAACCGGCTGCCTGTCTGCGCGCGACGCTGCGGGCCGCCGCCCGCTTCAGCTTCCCGCCGTCGTCAATCATGTTCGAATTTACCGAGAACGAGGAGGTCTCCGACACCGGCCACCTCACGAACATCATCACCGAATACCGCAAACATGGGTTCACCACCGCCATCGACGACTTCGGTGCCGGACACGCGGGACTGGGTCTTCTGGTCGATTTCCAACCCGACCTGATCAAGATCGACATGTTGCTGATCCGCGGCATCGATACCAGCCCGGCGCGGCAGACAGTTGTGTCCAGCATCGTGGGCATGTCCAGGGAGTTCGGTATCACGGTCCTCGCGGAAGGCATTGAGACGGAGGCGGAGTTTGCGACCCTGAAGGCAGCCGGTATCGGCCTCTTCCAGGGATACTGGTTCGCGAAGCCCGCCTTCGAGGAGCTCCCGCAGCTACAGTTCGGGGCGGCTGTCCTCTAGCAGCGGTCAGGTTTTAGGCTGGGTCGTGAGGAACCTGGACGCCGGTGGTCAACATTCCCGGCACCGATGCCAGATTGACCCCACCTGACCGGGTTGCTCACCAAACCGCGGGAGGTCAGCCGGGTCACCAATCTTGAGCCAGTTGAGCCAGTTGAGCCAGTTGAGCCAGTTGAGCCAGTTGAGCCAGTTGAGCCAGTTGTGCCAGTTAGGCCAGTTGAGCCAGACACAGAACGGCGCCCGCACCAAGGCCGGTGCGGGCGCGTCAGTGTCGTCGGGTGACGACGAGCGGCGGGGAAGTGCCTAGTGGAAGGTCTTCCCATTGACCCGCTCGGCCGCGCCCACCCGATCCAGGTACGGTGTGATGCCGCCCTGGTGGAACGGCCAGCCGGCGCCCAGGATGACGCACAGGTCAATGTCCTCGGGTGCGGCAACAACTCCCTCATCGAGCATCCGGCCAATCTCGTCGGCGAGGGCATCCTGGGTTCGGCGGAGCACCTCCGCGCTGTCCGACGGCGAATCGCCCCGGGTCATCAGGGCCAGGGTCGACTCGGGCACGGTCTCGGCGCCGTCGTCGCCCTTCACCCACAGACCCTTGATTCCGGCGTCAATGAGTTTCTGCTGGTTGGCGGAAACATGGAAACGGTCACCAAACGCGGTGTTCAGCGACTCCTGCACGTGCTGGCCGACCGGCAGGCCCACGAGCGCGAGCAGCCGGAACGGCGTCATCGGGTGGCCCATGGGGCGCAGCGCATTGTCAGCTGTCGCCGCGTCTGTGCCCTCATCGAAGACCGCAGTGATCTCGCCAAACATCCGGCCGAGGATGCGGTTGACCACAAACGCCGGAGCATCCTGCACCAGCACCGCCGACTTTTTCAGCTCCTTGGCCAGCGCAAAAGCTGTCGCCAGCACGGCGTCATCCGTGTGCGGTGCTTTGACGATTTCCAGCAATGGCATGGCAGCGACCGGGTTGAAGAAGTGGAAACCCACCACACGTTCCGGGTGGGCGAGGTCAGCTGCCATCTCGGTGACCGACAGTGACGAGGTATTGGTCGCGAGAATACACTCGGCAGAGACCACCGCTTCAACCTCGGCGAACACTGTCTTCTTGACCGCCATCTCTTCGAAGACCGCTTCGATCACAAAATCGGCGTCAGCGAACGCCTCCTTCGAGACCGAACCCGAGACCAGGGCCTTGGTCCGGTTCGCCGCATCGGGGGACAGCCGCTTCTTCGACAGCAGCTTGTCTACTTCTGCGTGGACATAGGCCACACCCTTGTCGACGCGCTGCTGGTCGATGTCGGTGAGGACCACCGGCACCTTCAGCTGCCGGGCGAACAGCAAGGCGAGTTGCCCGGCCATCAGACCAGCACCGACGACGCCGACCTTGGTCACCTTCCGAGCCAGCTTGCGGTCGGGCGCGCCTGCCGGACGTTTGGCGCGCTTCTGCACCAGATCCAGGAACGCGTAGACGGTCGCATGGAACTCGGGAGTCTGCATGAGGTAGGTCAGGGCCTCGCACTCGGCGGCGGCCGACTCTTCGCGGGTCAGGGTCTTCCCAGCCTCAAAGAGGTCCAGCACCTTCCCCGGCGCCGGTGCGGCGTTCGAGGTCCTGGCGGCCACGAAGGCCCGCCCGGCGGCGGCCGCCGCGTCCCAGTCGGCGTCGGTGTAGGCGGCGTGCTTGGCCCGGCTTGCTGCAACTGCCGAGGGGTCCTTCAGGACGCCCGCGGCCCAGGCGAGGGACTGCTCAAGGAAATCGGCAGGCTCAAGCAGGACATCGGCAATGCCCAGGCCATAGGCCGCACGCCCGTCGAGCATCCGGTTGTTGCTGAGGGGGTTCTCGATCATGACCTTTATCGCCGCAGCAGGACCAATCAGGCGTGGCAGCCGGTAGACCCCGCCCCACCCCGGAACCAGGCCAATAAATGCCTCCGGCAGGCCAATGCCGTTGGCTCCGGTGGAGATGGTGCGGTAATCGGCCGCAAGGGCAACCTCCAGGCCGCCGCCGAGCGCCACGCCGTTGATGAAGGCGAAGCTGGGCACGCCGAGACTGCCCAGCAGGTTGTAGGCTTCGTGTCCGAGCTCGGCCATCAGGGCGCCGTACTGTGCGGCCTTGAGTGACTTGACCGTCGACAGGTCAGCGCCCGCCACCAGGAAATAGGGCTTGCCGGTGATCCCGACGGCGGCCAGCTCACCGGCGGCGGCCCGGAGTTTCAGGCCCTCAAGTACCCGACCCAGTTCGATCAGGGTGTTCGGGCCGAGGGTGGTCGGCTTGGTGTGGTCCAACCCGTTGTCCAGGGTGATCAACGCGAGGGTTCCCGCGCCCTGGGGGAGGGCAATGTCCTGCACGTAGGAGTGGGTGATTACCTCGTCCGGAACCAGGGCTGCGAGTTCTTCATAACGGTCAAAGCTCATGCTGCGTCCTCTGCTGTGTTCGACGAGTAGTCAGGGTGGTGGGGGTTCTCCCAGATCACTGTGGCGCCCATGCCGAGGCCAATGCACATGGTGGTCATGCCGTACCGCACCGCTGGGTCTTCCTCGAACTGCCGGGCAAGTTGCAGCATCAGCCGCACTCCGGAGGACGCCAGGGGGTGCCCGACGGCGATGGCGCCGCCATAGCGGTTCACGCGGGGGTCGTCGTCGGCAATGCCGAAGTGATCGAGGAACGAAAGCACCTGCACGGCAAATGCCTCGTTGATTTCAAACAGGCCGATGTCGTCAATGGACAGGCCCGCCTGCCGCAGTGCCTTCTCGGTCGCCGGAACCGGTCCAATGCCCATCACCTCAGGCTCAACGCCGGCGAAGGCGTACGCCACCAGGCGCATCTTCGCGGGCAGGCCCAGCTCGGCGGCGGCATCCGAGGATGCGAGCAACGCGGCGGTGGCGCCGTCGTTCAACCCGGCGGCGTTTCCTGCAGTGACCCGACCGTGCGCACGGAACGGGGTGCGAAGCGCAGCCAGGTCCTCGGTGGTGGTTTCGGGGCGGGGTGGCTCGTCGACAGAATTGAGCGTCCAGCCTGCCCCTTCCTTTCGGGAAGCGACGGACACCAGATCGGGCTGGATCTGGCCGCTGGCATAGGCGGCGGCCAGCTTCTTCTGGCTGCCTACTGCGTACGCGTCGGTTCGTTCCTTGGTGATGGCGGGGAAGCGATCATGCAGGTTTTCTGCCGTGTTTCCCATGTTCAGCGCCGCGGGGTCAACCAGCCGTTCGGACATGAACCGCGGGTTGGGGTCGGTGTCCGCGCCCATTGGGTGGTTGCCCATGTGCTCCACGCCCCCGGCGATCACCACGTCGTACGCACCGAAAGCGATGCCCGAGGCGGTCGTCGTCACGGCTGTCATCGCACCGGCGCACATCCGGTCAATCGCGAAGCCGGGAACGGACCGGGGGAGTCCCGCCAGCAGGGCAGCGGTGCGACCAATGGTCAGGCCCTGGTCACCGGTTTGGGTGGTGGCGGCGATGGCGACGTCGTCGATTCGCTCAGGGGGCAGGGTTGGGTTGCGGCGCATCAGGTCGCGAATGCACTTCACCACCAGATCATCGGCACGGGCGCCCGCGTAGATGCCCTTCTCACCGGCTTTGCCGAATGGTGTCCTGACACCGTCGACGAATACGACATCCTTGATCCGGCGGCCTGAGCCGGACTGCGCTGGCACTGTAGTGGTGCTCACCTATTGCTCCTCATTGAGTCTTTATTCGATCCGAGATAGTGATTCGACCCTATGTTACTTGTGAGTAACTTAGCCTGCAAGGATTGCCCGGCGGAAGTGTCGAACAGTGAGGGGCTACCGGGTTGAGTCTGCGGTCCTCGGTGCTTTCTCGGGCAGCGGATCGGGGTCCAGAAACGCGACCGTGAGCACCGCAGCTATTTTTTCGATCTGCCACGGACGCGCGCCAAGCTCGGCCAGGGCGGCGCTGATCGACTCGAGCGTGATCTCGGCCGGCGGACGCCAGGCCACCCGGCGCAGGTAGTCGGGAGTCAGCAGGTTCTCGATGGGTAGATTTGAGGATTCCGCTATTGCTGCCAGCCGGGGGCGCGCAGTCGCCAGGCGCGCAGCGGCCTCGGGATCCTTGTCCGCCCAGACCCGCGGCGGTGGGGGCGCGTTGGTGGGCACCTGGAGATCCGGGAGATCATCCGATGACCGTCCGTCGCTGATGCAACGCAACCACCTGGGCGCCTCCCGTGACGCCGCTCGGCCATGGAAGCCGCTGGTGCCCAGAAGCTGCGGGACTGTTGTCGGCATGGCCTTGGCCGCGGCCAGGATTGCCGAATCAGGGATCAGACGGCCCGGGGCAATGTCCCGGTTCCTGGCGAGGTCCTCGCGTTCCAGCCAGAGCTGGCGAACCACTGCCAGTTGGCGCCGGTCGCGGATCTGGTGCAGGCCCGACGTCCTGCGCCACGGATCGACGCGCGGCTCGGCGGGTGGGGTGTTGCGGATGTGCTCGAATTCCTGCTCGGCAAGGTCGAGTTTGCCGTCGCGGGTCAACAGGGCAATAAGTTCGCCGCGTAGCTCGGTCAGCACCTCAACGTCGAGGGCGGCGTAGCGAAGCCACGGTTCGGGCAGCGGGCGGCGCGACCAGTCAGCGGCTGAGTGCTCCTTGGCAAGGGTGTATCCGAGGAGACTCTCGATGACCGCCGCCAGCCCCACGCGGGGCATCCCCGCGAGGCGGGCAGCGAGTTCGGTGTCGAAGAGCCGGTCGGGCCACATCCCAAGTTCCGACAGGCAGGGCAGATCCTGGGACGCCGCGTGCAGGATCCATTCGACTCCTTCAAGTGCCTCATCAATGATGCGGAGGTCGGTGAATGGCTCGGGGTCGATCAGCCAGGTGCCGGCTCCTTCACGCCGGATCTGCACGAGGAAAGCGCGTTGCCCGTACCGGAATCCGGATGCGCGCTCCGCGTCGACGCCGGCCGGGCCGGTGCCCTGAGCCAGCGTCCGGGCTGCACGTTCCAGACCCGCCTGGGTGTTGATGACCAGGGGGACGCCGTCTTTGGGTTCGTTGAGGAGGGGGAGCGGTTCGATGACGTCTTCAACCGGTGCGTCATCACCTGGAGTGCGATCGTCAGGGTGCTGCGAAATCTGCGAGGTCATGATGATCCAGTCTAGCCGCGCGGTTCGGAGTGGTGAGCCAGCACGACGGCGGGGTGCGGCTGGGTCACGGCGGGCTAGTTTCGGCGACGGTTCGGCAGCGAGGTGACGCCGTCGGGCAGCGGTGGTAGACCGGCGAAGGTGCACACCATATCCGCCCAGGCCTCCAGATGGTTCCGCACCATCGACGAGTCAGGGGTCCAGGACGCACGTAGTTCAATATCGATACTGTCGGGTCGGTCGGTCAGCGTGCCGTAGCTTTCGGAGAGGATCCGGGTGGCTGTTCCCCCAGCGGAGCCGTAGTCGGCGCCGTGGTTCTGGAGGGCTTCCACCAGCCACGTCCAGGCGACTGATCCCAGCAGGGAGTCGTTGCCCATCTCGGGTTCGAGTTGCGCCCTGATGTAGGTGACAATCCGGAAAGTGCCATCCCACAGGTCGGACCCATTGGGGTCATGCAGGAGGATGAAGCGTCCGGTGGCTAATTCTTCCGGCTCATTGCCGGCGGAAGCGGCCATTGCCGGGCCGTGCACCGGCATCCGGTGCGGGCCAGCCTGGAATACTTCAGCGCCGAGGGCCACAGCAAAGGGTGCCAGCCGCGAGGGCGCCGGAATTTCGTCCAGTCGGATCTCGCCGCGGCACTTCGCCTGGCGGAGTTCGGTCAGTGCTGACTGGAACTCGCGGGGCAGGGGGGTCAGATCGCCAATTGCGCTCACTCAGGAAGGCTATGGCACGCCGACCCCCGTGCCGGGCAGGCTCGCCGGTGCGGCCGGCGAGATTGTTCTAGGCCCGGGGAGCCCCGATCTGGTGTGGGCTGGCGGCCGTTTCCCGGCGGATCGCTTCGGCGAAGGCGTCGACGTCGTCGGCTGTGGTGTCGAAGGAGCACATCCAGCGCACTTCCCCGGTCACGGTGTCCCAGTCATAGAACTTGAACTGCTCACGGACCCGGTCCGCGGCGTCCCGGGGGAGGACGGCGAAGACGGCGTTCGCGGTGGTCTGCTGGGTGAGCTGCACCCCGGGAATTTCCTGGACCAGCGCGGTCAGGCGTGCCGCCATGGCATTGGAATGGGCTGCCGAACGAAGCCACAGCCCATCCTCAAGGAGGGCGATGAGCTGCGCCGAGATGAAGCGCATCTTGGACGCGAGCTGCATGTTCATTTTGCGCAGGTAGGTGAGGCCGGTGGCCGCGTCAGGGTTCAGCACCACGACGCACTCACCAAAGATCAGGCCGTTCTTGGTACCGCCGAAGGAGAGGATGTCGACTCCCGCGTCCCTCGTGAAGGCGCGCAGCGGCAGGTTGAGGGCCGCTGCGGCGTTGGCGATCCGTGCGCCGTCCAGGTGCAGATGCATGCCGCGGGCGTGCACGTGGTCGGCGATCGCCCTGATCTCTTCAACCGTGTAGAGCGTCCCCAATTCGGTGGTTTGCGTGATGGAGACGGCCAGCGGCTGGGCCCGGTGCTCGTCGCCCCAGCCCCAGGCTTCCAGATCGATGAGTTCCGGGGTGAGTTTGCCGTCCGGGGTGGGAACGGTGAGGAGTTTGATTCCGGCAATGCGTTCGGGCGCCCCGTTCTCGTCCTTGTTGATGTGGGCCGTTTCAGCGCAGATCACGGCGCCCCACCGTGGCAGCAGGGACTGCAGGCTCAGGACGTTTGCTCCGGTCCCGTTGAAGACCGGGAACGCTTCGGTGCCGGCGCCGAAGTGCTCCAGCATCAGTTCCTGTAGGCGGTGCGTGTAGACGTCCTCGCCGTAGGCCGTTTGATGGCCGCCGTTTGCGGCAGCCAAGGCCGCGAGGATTTCCGGATGTACTCCCGAGTAATTGTCGGACGCGAAGCCGCGAACGTCGGGGTTGTGCAGGGAGGCAGGGGGCGCAATTGTTTCAGTCACCTATCAATTATCACCTAGGCGGTGGGTCATCCTCAGCGTTTCAGCCTGACTCTTCCCCTGATTTTCCCCTGATGCCTCTCCCGACGCCGGAACAGGCCCGAGGTTGCGCTGGGGTGAACGATTCACCACCGCCAGCTGAACGCCTGTTGAACGGGGCATGAAACGGTATTACGCTTTTGTGGGCCCGGGAATGGGTTGGTGACACGGATGGTCATCGGGCATCCAAGCATCCGAAAGGCAGGGGGTGCCATGTTTGGTCGTATTCTTCAGGTGACCCGCCGGGCCGGCGTCGTGGTCGGACACCTTGTGGTCCACCTTCTGATCGGAGTGGGGCTTGCCCTCCTCATGGCTGCCGCCATCATCCGCCTCTACTGGGGCGAGATTTCGGTCAACCAGATGCTCCTGAATATCGTCGCCGTGGAAGCCGATGGTGGTGGCGGGTCCATCGTCTGGATCAGCATCCTAGGCATTGCTGTGGTGCCCCTGCTGGTTACGGTGGGGATCGCGCTCTGGCTGTTTTTCCGGCGCCGTAAGCGCCGCCGTGATGGCGACCTTCGGCGGCCGCCTCGCGTGCAGTGGATCATGCGCGCCGTTTCTGCCGCCCTGGTGGCCGCAGTCGTCATCGGCGGGACCACCGCTTTTGCCGCCACGGTAGGCGTTCGGGACTACCTTGAGGCGGCCAACTCCGGGTACGACGTCGGCGACTTCTATGTGGAACCGACCATCACCGACGACACGGACAAACGCAACCTGGTACTGATCTATCTCGAGTCCGGGGAGGCCACGCTCGAGGACGACCAGCTCTTCGGGAAGGATGTCTTCGCTCCGCTCAAGGCGGCCACGAAGGCGTCGGATGGCTGGCAAAGCGTCGAGAACCTGAAGCAGTACGAGGGGGGCGGCTGGACCATGTCCGGGATCACCGCGACGCAGTGCGGGATCCCGCTCAAGGGTATCGGCTCCACCTCGGGCGGCGGCGCCTACAACGCGCTCGGCGGTAACGTCCAGACGTACCTCGAAGGGGTGACTTGCCTGGGCGATGTGCTCGCTGAGCACGGCTATACGAACGTATTCCTTGGCGGCGCTAATGCCTCGTTCGCGGCGAAAGACGTCTTCCTGGGCGGGCACGGCTACTCCGAGGTGAAGGACCTGCCGGACTGGCGTGCCGCGGGTGAGCCGGAGAAGGCCTTCCGCAGTGACTGGGGTCTGAGCGATGAACGCCTGTTGGCCCACGCGAAAGACGAGGTCGACGACCTGCACGCCGAGGCGGAGAAGACTGGTCAGCCATTTAACCTCTCGATGCTGACCCTGGATTCGCATGAGCCGGTGCACATTTATGACTACTGCACCGTGGATACGCAGAGCGAGGTAACCGCCGCGTTTTCCTGTTCCATGACGCAGGTGGCCGGATTCGTGGACCACATGAGGCAGCAGGGTTATCTCGAGGACACTGCCGTAGTGATTATGGGTGACCACCTGAAGCAAATAGGTGGCGGCCATGCGTTCCAGGCGGAATTGACGGACCACAACAACCGCACCATCTTCAACCGGATCTGGGTGCCGGGCGAGGACGGTAACAGTGACCTGCGCCCCCGCGTGGACCAGTTGAGCATGTACCCGACGATCCTGGAAGCTGCCGGCCTGACGCTGGCGGGTCAGGAGGCAGGGTTGGGTGTTTCAGCGTTCGCCTCGCGTGTCCCGGCCGGTTCAGCGCAGGCGCTGCAGCCCAGTCACTACGCGGACCTGGTGAGCTCACTTTCCCCGCGGTTTTACGCGAAGGCCTGGGGCGGCGAGGACGCCGCCGCGCAGTAGCGTTTGCCCTAACTGGGCAGGGTGATGCGTTGGCCGTTCACCGATTGCGCCTCGGCGGCGTAAAGACCAACCACTGCTGCGGCCAGATCATCGACATGGGTGTACCCGGGGAATCTGCGTTCCGGATGCGCGGCCCGCAGTGCGTCGTCGACGAGGGCTTTCACCACGAGGATGGTGGCAGCTGATGTCTGACCGGCGCCCTGAGTGGTGCTGTCGCTGGCGGCGTCCTGATCGCGCCGGAATCCGTCGGCCACCGCCCGGGTCCAGGCTTCCGCGGCTGACTTGAGAGCCGCATAGGAGGCGGCCGCCGCCGTCGGGCTGTCCACGGCCGTGGAGGACACGATGGCCACCCGCCCCCTGGACGATGCGAGGAGTGGGGGGTAGAAGGCACGAGTGGTGTTCCGCAAGGTGGTGAGCACGCTGGTGTGGAGCACCTCGTAGTCATCATCCGTCTGCCCGGTGATTCCGTTGCCGCCGCGCCAGCCGCCCACCAGATGAATCAGGCCGTCCAGTGACTCATAGTCGGCAGTGAGCGCATGGCATAACTCAGTGACAGCCTGCGCATCGGCCAGGTCGCAGACCCGGCGGTCGACGTCGTCGAGCTGGCCCAGCGCCTGCTCAAGCCGGCCGGCGTGGGATCCGACAGCTACCACCGCGGCACCCTGCTGGCGGAGCAGGGTGGCGCACGCGATCCCCGAAGCGCCAGCGGCGCCGGCCACCACCACCGTCAGTCCGTCGAGTGCTGGCAACGCGTTGCTCATTCAGCGGCCCCGGTGATACCGGCGGTGGACTCGATGACCGGTTTCATTTTGCGGTCCAATGCCTCGAAGAACATCGACAGCGGGAATTCGTCGTCGAGGACGGCATCGGTCAATCCACGAGGTGGTCCAGTCAGTTCGAGGGCGTCCGGGCCCTTGGCCCAGACCGACGCCGGGTGGGGTGTCACGGTTTCGGTGACCAGCTGGTAGGCGGCAAGCCAGTGGGCGGTCTTCGGCCGGTCAATGGACCGCCAGTAGAGCTGCTCAATTTTCTCGCCGAGGGCGATGACGACGTTGGGAACCTCCGCCCAGTCGATGCTCAGGCGGCTGTCGGTCCAGTGGAGCACGTGGTGCTGGTGCATCCACGCGAACAGGAGTTGACCGCCCAGACCGTCGTAGTTGCGGACCCTGCTGCCGGTGATGGAAAAGCGGAAGATCCGGTCAAAGATGACTGCGTACTGCACCAGTCGCGCATGACGGCGGGTCTCGTCGGGAGCCGATTCGTCGAGGGCGATCTTCACTGATTCGCGGAACGCCGTCAGGTCGCACCGAAGTTCCTCCAGGGAGTACAGGAAGTAAGGCATGCGTTGTTTGATCATGAACGGGTCAAAGGGGAGGTCGCCGCGCATGTGGGTGCGGTCATGGATGAGGTCCCACATGACGAAGGTCTGCTCGGCCAGCTGTTGGTCTCCCACGAGCTCGCTGGCTTCGGCAGGCAGTTCCAGCTTGGTGATCTCCGCCGCGGCGGTGACCACCCGGCGGAAGCGTGCCGCCTCGCGGTCGGCGAAAATGGCGCCCCAGGTGAACTGCGGTGTGGTGCTGACGGCGACGGTCTCCGGGAAGAGGACTGCCGAGTTGGTGTCGTATCCGGCGGTGAAGTCGAGGAAGCGGATGGGGACGAAGAGCTTGTTGGAGTAGTCACCGGCTTCGAGCTCGGCAATGAACTCGGGCCAGAGCACTTCAATGAGCACCGCTTCGACCAGCCGGTTGGTGCTGCCGTTCTGCGTGTACATGGGGAACACCACCAGGTGCCTGAGGCCATCGACCCGATGCTCCTGCGGTTGGAACTGCAGCAACGAGCTCAGGAAATCGGGCACTCCGAAGTCCGAGGACTGCCAGGTCTGGAAGTCCTCCACGAGGGCCGTGAGGTAGCCGGCGTCGTGGGGGAAAGACGGAGCCAGGGTCCTGATCGCCTCGACAATAGCGTCGACCAGTTCGGACGCCAACGCATGGTTCGAGGTTTCCGGGACGGATCCGTCCTTGACCTGAAGCGGCTGAAGGGCCGAAGCGGCGGCTTTGAGCTGATGCCAGGCGGGTGAACGCTCAGGGGCTCCGGCAGGTGAGGCGAGGCTGGTGTCAATGGTCGTCGAAGTCATGGAAGCGAGCGTAGCAACTGAAAAGGTTTACTTACTCAAAAAACCCTTGAGCATAAGCAACTCTTATTTTTGACTGGGTTGCACTGGTGGGGAGGCCCAGACATGCTGGACCTCCCCGCGGTTCCGCTAGGACTGTTCGAGCAGCTTCATGGACACCGAGTTGATGCAGAAGCGCTGGTCGGTGGGGGTGCCATAACCCTCACCCTCAAACAGGTGGCCGAGGTGCGAGTCGCAGTTGGCACACCGGACCTCGGTGCGCTGCATCCCCATGGAATTATCGTGCAGGTAGCGGACCGTGTTCTCGGCGAGGGGCGCCCAGAAGGATGGCCAACCGCAATGTGAATCAAATTTTTCGTTGCTGGTGAAGAGTTCGTGCCCGCAGGCGCGGCACTGGTAAACACCCTTGGTGTTGGTGTCGTAGTACTCGCCGGTATAAGGCCGCTCAGTACCAGCCTGACGAAGGACCCGGTACTCCTCACTGGTTAGCTCGGAGCGCCATTCGTCGTCGGTCTTCTGGACAGGGACATCGCTGGGTTCTATTGTGCTCATGATTCCTTCAACGCCTAAGAACCGCCGATAAATCCCGAACCGGAATAGAGGTGCAGGACAGGCACACCCAGTCGGTCCTGGGCCTGATTCGCCCAGTCGGTGTGGAGGGTATCGGCGACGGCGTGCGGTCGGGTGATGACAACCGCTTGCTGTGCGCCATGCTGGCTGACGGCGTCGACCATTGCCTCGACAGCGTTGCCGGTGGCAATAATCCCGTGGGCGGTAAGTCCGTGGGCCTCGGCCACCCGCAACGACGCTTCGAGATCCGCCTCGGCGCTCCCACGTGATTTCTGGGCCGATGGCTGCCCCTGGGACAATTCGCGGAACGCGTCGGCGAACTCCAGCAAGCTCAGGTGATGGAAGAACTCGGCCATCACATTCTTGTGCCGGTCATCGGGGATCAACACCAGCAGTGTGGCCTGTTCCTCACCCACCAGGGTCAACAGGTTCTTCGCGTCGCCGTCGTTGAGGCTTTCTTCGGTTAGTACCACTATCGTCTCGGACATGAGCCAAGACTAGTGCTCCAACGCGTGGCGCCCTAGTGCACGGAGACAGCAGCTCTCACGACACCCCGCTCCCGTGTGCCGCCGATCCTCCGGTCCACAGGCAAGAATGGGGGTATGCGTAAACTTTCCGCCACGGTGCCGGAGCAGTCCACCACCGCCCCCTGGGTCAAATGGACCATGCTCGGGGTGGGGATTGGTGGTGCCGTCGGCTCAACAATTGCGGCCGGCACCTCCGGTCTCGCCGCGCATTTCGCGCGTCAGGTAGTGACCCCAGCCCGGGTCAGGGACGAAAACCTCGACATCCTGGCGGTGATCGGCACCGGGGGTAGCCAGCAGGTCATTCTCCCCGCGAATGACGACACCACCGTCGAAGGGACCTACAGTCTCTACTTCGACGGTGGAGCAGGACATGCCCGGATTGGGGCGATCCTGTCCTACGTTCCCCGTGAAGGGACTGTGCAACGCGAGGTGGAGGCGGTGTACTCCGGGCATCTGGCCAGCGCGACGCGGGGCTGGTGGAGCGGCGCGGTCTTCCCGTCGCCGTCGACGGTTGGCTTCGCTGATGAAGAGGTGGACATCCCGGTTGACGGGGGAGTAGCTCCGGCCTGGCTGATCCGCGCCGAGGAAGCCTCGAAGGATTGGGCGGTCATGGTCCACGGCAGGGGAGTGCAGCGGACCGAAGGACTGCGGGCGGTGCGTCTGGCCAGGTCATTGGGCATGACCAGTTTGTTGACCTCTTACCGGAACGACGGCGAAGCCCCGCACGCAGCCGATGGCAGGTACGGACTCGGGATGACCGAGTGGCGTGACGTTGAGGCGGCAATCGACTACGCGGTGGCACACGGTGCCGAGGGCGTGGTGCTTTTTGGGTGGTCGATGGGTGGCGCCATCTGCCTGCAGACCGCCGACCTCTCGGGTCATCGTCAGCGGATCAAGGCGCTGGTACTTGACGGTCCGGTGGTCAACTGGATTGAGGTGCTGGCGTATCACGCCCAGCTCAACCGCATCCCCGCACCGATTGGCCGGCTTGGCCAGTGGCTGCTGACCAACCGGGCCGGCCGGAAAGCCACAGGCCTCGCGGCACCGCTTGACCTGAAGAGCCTCGACTGGGTGTCACGGGCCGAGCAGCTGACCATTCCCACACTCATCATCCACAGCGAGGACGATGAGTTCGTGCCGGTGGGTGCTTCGGCTGAACTTGCGGAACGCAACCCTGCGTTTGTCACCTTCGAGCGGTTCCACCGGGCCCGCCATACCAAGGAATGGAATGTGGACCCGATGAAATGGGAGCAGACGGTGGCCAATTGGCTTGCCCCCGTACTCCACGGCCGCGCCCGCCCGGGCGTCCGGAACGGGCAAGCCGGTTAGCTGGTTTGCCCGGCCCTGACGGTGCGTTTGATCCGCCCCAGCATGGCCGTCATCCCGCGCATCCGCAGCGGCGTGATGGCCCGGGTGAGTCCCAGCCGGTCCGGAACGTCGTCCGGCACGGCGAGGATGTCGGCCGAGGAGAGCCCATCGAGACCTTCCAGCAGCACCCCGGCGAACCCGCGGGTTGTCGGAGCCTCAGGCGGGGCCGAGAAGTACAGGCGCACGATCTGCTCCGGGCTGTCGTCGATGTCGACGCTGAGGAACAGGGGAGTCTGGCATTCGACCACCTGTTCCAGCAGTTCCGGATGCTCCTGAAGGTGCTGGGGGAGCTCGGGGAGACCCTGGGAGAATTCGAGCAGCAGCTGCAACCGGTCAGGTTCGTCGAGGGCCTGAAAGTCCTCGACAATCTCACTCAATTTGGTGGGAAGTTCAGTGGTCATGACGCCGGAACCCCGCCGCGCTCTTCACCCTTGACGATCGGGACGCGCACAGCGTTGCCCCACTCGGTCCACGAACCGTCGTAGTTGCGGACCTTGGTGAAGCCCAGCAGGTGGAACAGGACAAACCAGGTGTGGCTCGACCGTTCACCGATACGGCAGTAGGCGACGACGTCGGCGTCGTCCTTCAGGCCCACCTCATCCCGGTAGATTGCATCGAGTTCGGCCCGGCTTCTGAAGGTGCCATCCTCGGCGGCGGCGCGAGCCCACGGGACAGAAGCCGCGGTTGGGATATGACCGCCGCGAAGCGCGCCTTCCTCCGGGTACGCAGGCATGTGGGTCCGTGCGCCGGTGTACTCGTCCACTGAGCGGACATCGATCAGCGGTTTGCCCAGGTGACCGAGGACGTCGCTCAGATAGGCGCGGATCGGCGCGTCGTTGCGTTCCACCACCGGATAGTCGGCGGTCTGGGGCGCCGGCACCTCGGTGGTGGTGGGCCGGCCCTCGGCGAGCCACTTGTCGCGGCCGCCATCCAGCAGCCGGACATCCTCGTGCCCGAACAGGCTGAAAACCCAGAGCGCGTAGGCTGCCCACCAGTTGCTCTTGTCGCCGTAGATGACGACTGTCGAATCCCTGGTGATTCCCTTGGCCGACATCAGCCGGGCGAAAGCGGCGCCGTCGACATAGTCGCGGGTCACCTCATCGTTCAGATCCGTGTGCCAGTCGACCTTGACCGCACCGGGGATATGGCCCGTGGAATACAGCAGAACATCTTCATCAGACTCCACCACCACGACCGACGGGTTGTCGAGATTCTGGGCGAGCCAGTCCGCGGAGACGAGCCGTTCCGGGTGGGCATAGTGAGCGAACTTCTCATGGGGGTCTGCTGCGACTGACATCCGTTGGCCTTTCTCGTGACGTTCTTGTGGTCTCTACTAGCCTAACCACGCGTTCCCCCATTTATTTCCGATGCGTTCACCGCATGCCATAAATGGCGGGCCGTGGGGTCGTCGCAGGGCGCGGCGGCCAGCGAAAGTGCCGTATTCTTGCCTACCGTGGCAACAATCGAGCAGCTCTCCCAGCGGACCCCCAAAGTTTCGGTCGACGAACTCCTGACCGGGTTCTATCCGTCCCCTCGATTCGGTGAGGTGTCCTTCGACAGTTACCGTCCGGACCCCGCGCAGCCGTCGCAGGCCGCGGCCGTCAAGGCGTTGTCCGAGTTCGCCGACATGGTGAATCAGCCGGAGCCGACAGGGTTGCGGAAGCTCTTCGGCGCGAAGAAGCCAGCGGCGCGGGCCGGAATCTACCTCGACGGCGGTTTTGGTGTCGGAAAGACCCACCTCCTCGCTTCCCTGTGGCATGCAACAGCCGGTAAAAAGGCCTTCGGCACCTTCGTCGAGTACACCAACCTGGTCGGTGCGCTGTCCTTCCGTCGGGCCGTCGACGCGCTGAGCGGTTACGCGCTGGTCTGCATTGACGAGTTTGAGCTCGACGATCCAGGCGACACGGTCCTGATGTCCCGCCTGATGCGTGAATTGGCGGATGCCGGGGTCAAGCTCGCGGCCACGTCCAACACCCTTCCCGGTTCGTTGGGGGATGGGCGTTTTGCGGCAGTGGATTTCCAGCGGGAGATCCAGGTCCTCGCCGACCAGTTCGACGTGCTCCGGATTGATGGCGAGGATTACCGTCACCGGGGCCTTCCCGAGGCACCCGTCCCCTTCAGCGAATCCGGCCTTCACGACCGGGTACGTGAGCTCAGGACCGGCCCGGACGGCATCCTCGCCGAGGATACGTTCAGCGATCTGGTGAAGCACCTGTCCGGAGTGCACCCAAGCCGGTACCGCCAGCTGATCGACGGCGTCGATTTCATTGCCTGGCACAATGTGACAACTATTTCGGAGCAGGCGGTAGCGCTCCGCTTCGTGGTCCTCGCGGACAGGATTTATGACAAGGACATTCCGGTGCTGGCTAGCGGCGCAGCCTTCGACCAGCTCTTCACCGAGGAAATGATGACCGGCGGCTACATGAAGAAGTATCACCGTGCGGTGTCACGCCTGACAGCCCTGGCACGCCAGGGCAGCGAAGCCTAGGGCAGTGAAACCTAGCCAGACCCCTGGCACGCAAAAAGTGCCGGTGCTGCCTCGCGGCAGGACCGGCACTTTCTTGTCGAGCAGTAGGTCTTATACGGCCGGGGGAGTCCCGGGGCCAGCTGGCCGGTTGGTGTCCCCGCGGTCGGTCTTATCGACCATTTCGGAGGCTTTGGACTGAACCTTGTCGATCTTGTCGGCGTACTTGCCTCCGGTCTTGCTGTCAACAAAGTTGCCAGCGTGACCGATGCCGTCCTTGATCTTGCCAGAGTTCTCGCCCACCAGCTCGGTCGCCTTTTCCTTCAGCATCCCGGCCTTGCCTTTGAGCCCGTCAAATACAGACACAGGCACCTCCTTTCGATCCGGGAACCTGTTGTTCCCTCTGCTAAATATCTTAGGCCGATGGAATGGCAGTTCCAAGGACGTAACCTGTGCAACACCTGGGTGTCCGCCCTCGGCGTATTTCCACCCAGTTCCCACCCAGATTGCCCCGGCACCGGGGGTGTGACACCCTTGACGAGCCAGATGGCACCCGGACGAGGTGCGCCGTACCCGGTCAGCGACAAGACGGCGTTTCAGGAGTGAGACTGTCATGGCATGGATTGTTCTAGTGATATCCGGCGTACTTGAAGCCGTCTGGGCTACGGCCCTGGGAAAGTCCGAGGGGTTCACCCGGCTGGTGCCCTCAATCGTTTTCGGTGTCGCGGTGACGCTGAGCATGGTCGGGTTGGCCTGGGCCATGCGCACACTGCCCGTCGGGACCGCCTATGCGGTGTGGGTGGGAATCGGCGCCTCGCTGACCGTGGCCTACGCGATGATTTTCGACGGCGAATCCGCGTCCGTCATCAAAGTGCTGCTGGTCCTCGGGATTGTGGCCTGCGTGGTGGGCCTGAAACTGCTGCACTGACCCCGGGGCCAAGCCCTGCACGGAGGCCCGCTACCGGCGGGCTGTCGCTGGGCGGAGGTGCTCAGGCCCAGTGAAACCGTCCACCGCGAGGGCATCGGGGTCGCATGCAGCCGAACCAGCAAGAAAAAACACCCCCAAACGAAGCTGGGGGTGTCCTGGGTGCTGCGTGGTGTGGAGCGGACGACGGGATTCGAACCCGCGACATCCACCTTGGCAAGGTGGTGCTCTAGCCAGCTGAGCTACGTCCGCGAAAAAGCGGTACCCGGTGAATTCCGAAGAAACCACGGGAACCGCTTTGAGTGGGCGATACTGGGATCGAACCAGTGACCTCTTCCGTGTCAGGGAAGCGCGCTACCGCTGCGCCAATCGCCCATCGAGATGGGTGCAAGCTTCTGTACTGGAGGTGGGGACGGGATTCGAACCCGCGTATACGGCTTTGCAGGCCGCTGCCTCGCCTCTCGGCCACCCCACCGTGCCTAGTAAACCAGGACTGCCGAAACGTACTTCAACAGCTACAGTGACTTGCGAGCGGACGACGGGATTCGAACCCGCGACATCCACCTTGGCAAGGTGGTGCTCTAGCCAGCTGAGCTACGTCCGCATGTTGAGTGATGATCCATAACCCTGTGAAAATCCTTGGATTTGCAGGGTTATTCGTCGTTTTCCAACGAGTAAAAACTCTATAGGAGGAAATGGGGTTCGTCCAATCCGCGTCCACCAGCGTCAGATTCGGGCCAAATGTAGATTGTCAGTATCCGATGTCAGACTGGAAGCATGACACAACCGCTGCTGGCTCACTCAACAGAGCACGGACGCATGTATTCCCGCTCCACCAGGGACCGCCCGATAGTCCCCTCGATCACCACAGTGATCTCGCAGGCTGCTGCGTCGCTGGACGGGTGGATCGGCTACATGGCTGCCAACGCCGTCGCCAATGATCCCCGCGTCCCCGCGGCACTGGGCAATCCGGCGCAGCTCCGGACCGTCGTGAAGGACGCATCCGTCGCTGCGGAGCGGTACCGCGATGAGGCAGCGGGCAGAGGCACCCGGGTGCACTACTACTGCGAACAGGTGGCGCTTCGTGAGCTGGAACAGGCGCACGACGTCGACGCCGCCCGGCTAGCCCTGGTGGAGAACGGCGAGGAAGCCTTCGCTGACCGGTTTGACGAATGGTGGACGCTCTACCAGGTCCGCCCGATCGCTGCTGAATTGACCGTCTGGAACGACGAGGTCGGCTACGCCGGGACACTTGACCTACTGGCCGAGATTGGGGGACGGCTGTGCCTGATCGACTTCAAGACCAAGAACACCGACCGTGACGGACAGGTCAAGCCGCTGGACGACAAAGTGGTGATGCAGCTGGTGGCCGGCATGAAAGCTCAGGAAAGCCTGGTCGACGGTGAGAAGGGGGTCTGGGAGCCGTGGAAGTATGACCACGAGCTGATCCTGTTGGGAGTCGCAATCGGTAAGACCGAGGTACGCGCCATGCGCGCCAACCCCGAGGTCCTGAAAGAGCACTGGTTCCGGTTCTGCGCCCTGCGCCGGTCCTGGGAGGCCGGGCTCGACGCCGCCGCCGCCGGCCGCGCGCTGCTGCCCATCGGCCCACCGCCGGTACCCGCCGCGGGCGCACGGTAGGCGGGATGGTCGCTAGCCTTCCTTTGACCGAGGTCGACGAGGTTCGCGCCTAGAATGGCATCGACCCAAAGTGAAGTATTCCCAACGTTAGGACCACGGAGAGCATGGCCGTCTTGAGCATTCGGATCATCGGCGACCCGGTACTGAGAACCCCCTCTGCCGAGGTCACCAGTTTTGGACCCGAGCTCGCCAGACTGGTTTCCGACATGATGGAAACCATGGACGACGTGCATGGCGCCGGACTCGCAGCGCCCCAGGTGGGGGTGAGCCTGAGGGTCTTCACCTTCAGGATCGACGACGTTTCCGGGTACGTCATCAACCCTGTCCTGGAGGTAAAAACCGGGACCGGGGACGAGGAACTGGAAGGTTGCCTGTCGATCCCCGGACTCGGCTACCCGTTGAAGCGCGCGGACTGGGCGCGGGTGACTGGCGTGGATATCCATGGTGACGCTGTCGCCTATGAGGGCACCGGTATGCTCGCCCGCTGCTTCCAGCACGAGACCGACCACCTCAACGGCTCCCTGTACATCGAACGCCTCGACGGGGAGCACCGCAAAGCCGCCATGCGTGCCATCCGGAGCTCGGCCTACTCCTCGGTTGCCGACCAGACCACCCGTGACCGGTCACAGTCACTCGGTTCCAGTTTCGGGCTCGGAGCGTCAACCGCCCGACCGACCACTGGGACGAGCCGGAGTGGGGCCAGACGATCATGAGGGTGCTCTTTGCAGGCACTCCGGCCGTGGCGGTGCCCTCCCTCGAC
Source organism: Arthrobacter sp. Bz4 (assembly GCF_003075455.1). Lineage (GTDB taxonomy): Bacteria > Actinomycetota > Actinomycetes > Actinomycetales > Micrococcaceae > Arthrobacter_D. The sequence goes on along the minus strand of NZ_QDAE01000001.1, from coordinate 242,839 downwards.
GCGCTGGTGGTTGCCGGGTTCGACGTCGTCGCGGTGCTGACACGTGAAGACGCGCCACTGGGCCGTAAACGGATCATGACGCCCAGTCCGGTAGCCGCCCGAGCAGCTAAACTAAATCTCCCGGTCATTCGCGCCAACCGGATTGACGGCGCAGTCACCGCGCAGATTGCCGACCTCAATATCGCAGTGGCAGCCATCGTTGCCTACGGCGGGCTGGTTCCGCAGCCAGCGCTGGAGCTGCCGCAGCATGGCTGGATCAACCTCCATTTCTCGCTGCTGCCGTCCTGGCGCGGTGCCGCCCCGGTGCAGCACTCAGTCATCGCCGGCGACGAAATCACCGGAGCCTCCACCTTCCGCCTGGAAGCGGGCCTCGACACGGGGCCGGTCTTCGGTACCATGACCGAAACGGTGCAACCCAGCGACACCAGTGGCGAGTTGCTGGAACGGCTAGCCCACAGTGGCGCCGTCCTGCTGGTCCAGACCCTGTCGGCCATCGCGGCCGGCCAGGCCGTGGCAGTTCCCCAACAGGGAGATATCAGCCTGGCACCCAAACTCACCATCGACGATGCCCGGGTGGATTGGGGCCAGCCGGCTCTTGCTGTCCGCCGACGGATCAATGGTGTGACACCCGAGCCGGGCGCCTGGGCCCAGCTGGGTGATCAGCGGGTAAAGGTGGGCCCGGTGTCGCCGTGGGTCGCGAATCCCGATGTGGGTGCGGACGCGGTTGCGGCTCTCGCCCCGGGCGAAGTGACGATGGCCGGCGCTGCCGTGCTGGTCGGAACAGGCTCCACTCCCGTGGTGCTGGGCGATATTCAGCCTGCTGGGAAAAAGATGATGCGTGCACAGGACTGGGCGCGCGGCGCCCTTCAACAAGGAGAGCTGGTTTTTTCGTGACGAGGTTATTTTCGTGAGCAATCCAGGGCAGGGCAAAGCGGGCGGTTCCGACCGCCGTCGCAATGCGGCCGGACGGGAACGTAACAGGTCAGAGCCGCGCGGGTTCTCCACCGCCGCACCATCGGAGCGGACCCGACGCGCCGACCCGGCACGACTGGTCGCCTTCGAGGTGCTCCGCGCCGTCGCCGCCGACGACGCCTACGCCAACCTGGTGCTGCCGGTCAGCATCCGCAAACACAAGCTCGACAAGCGCGACGCAGGCTTTGCCACCGAACTGGCCTACGGAGCGTTGCGCGGCCAGGGCACGTATGACGCGGTGTTGGCGAAGTGCGTCGACCGCCCCCTGGAGAAGCTCGATCCTGCCATCCTCGATGCCCTGCGGATCGGCACGCACCAGCTGCTCGCCATGCGGGTTCCCGCTCATGCTGCACTGGACCAGACCGTCGGCCTCGCCCGCGCCGTCATCGGTGCCGGACCGTCGGCTCTGATCAATGCAGTCCTGCGGCGGGTTTCATCGAAATCCCTTGAGGAGTGGACAGCAGAACTCACCGCTGGCCTGACCGATGCCACCAAGATCAGTTCGCTTACCCACAGCCACCCGGAGTGGATTGTCCGGGCGCTCCGGCAGGCCCTCGTCGACCACGGCCGGGACGTGTCCGAGATAGAAACGCTGCTCGCGGCGAACAACGCGGCACCGGTAGTCAATTTACTGGCACTCCCCGGGCTGGGGTCCCTCGATGAGGCGTTCGAAGCCGGGGCTGTTCCCGGGGAGCTGGCCGAAGGATCGGCACTGTTCTCAGCGGGCGACGTCGGCCGCCTGGAAAGCATCAGGACCGGCACCACCCGGGTCCAGGATGCCGGATCCCAGTTGGTTGCCCGTGCCCTCGCGGCAGTGAAGCTGGAGCCAGTTGAGTCGGAAGCCGTGAAACCGGAGGCGGCGGAAGACGGAGCGGGGTCGGTGAAAACCGGCGCTGCCGGCCACTCCGAGCAGTGGCTGGACCTGTGCGCTGGCCCCGGCGGCAAGTCGGCACTGCTGGGTGCCCTGGCACAGCAGCGGGGCAACACGCTGGTGGCCAATGAGCCGTTGGAGCACCGGGCCCAGCTGGTGCGGCAGGCACTCCGGCCGCTCGACCCTGCGGTCTGGTCCGTCCGGGTCGGCGACGGTCGAACGGTCGCCGAGGATTTTCCCGACACCTTTGACCGCGTCCTGGTGGACGCCCCCTGCACCGGACTCGGCGCGCTGCGCCGCCGCCCGGAAGCCCGCTGGCGGCGCAAGCCTTCCGACATTGCCGGACTCGGAAAGCTGCAGCGTGAACTCCTGGCCGCGGCGCTGACGGCCGTCCGACCCGGGGGAGTTGTGGCCTACGTGACCTGTTCCCCGCACCCGGCCGAGACCTCGGCGGTGGTCCAGGATTGCCTGCGCCGCCGTGACGACGTCGAACTCATCGACGCGGGCGCTGTCCTCGACGGCGTCAGCCTCACCGGGTCGCTGGCCGCCGGGCACGAGTCGACAGCCCAGCTCTGGCCACACGTCCATGGCACGGATGCGATGTATCTGGCCCTGATCCGCCGCACTGCGTAAAGATATCCACAACTCCGACGACGAGTAAACCCTGGAAACGCTACGGAAGTCGCCAGAGCTCACGGTTCGGCGGGTAGGTTGAGGGAAGCCACCCGAAGTTGTCCCCGCCCAAGGAGCGCCATGACCGCCTGTTGCATCAACCCGAGCATCCTGTCCGCCGACTTTGCCAACCTGCAGGCAGAGCTCGCACGTATTGCGTCGGCTGATGCGGTGCACGTGGACGTCATGGACAACAGTTTCGTCCCCAACCTGACCCTTGGTCTTCCGGTGGTCAAACGGATCCACGAAGTCAGTAGCCTTCCGCTGGACGTGCACCTCATGATTGACGACGCCGACCGGTGGGCTCCCGGTTACGCCGAACTCGGTGCAGCCTCAGTGACGTTCCATGCCGAAGCAGCGGCGGCGCCGATCCGGTTGGCCCGCGAACTGCGCAGCATCGGCTCCAAGGCAGGCATGGCGCTACGCCCGGCGACACCCGTCGAACCCTACCTCGACCTCCTGGGCGAACTGGATCTCCTGCTGATCATGACGGTCGAACCCGGTTTCGGCGGCCAGCCGTTCCTCGACGTCATGCTGCCCAAAATCCGGCGCGCGGCCGAAGCGATCAGGGGGAGCGGTCTGCCGGTGGCACTTCAGGTGGACGGTGGCATCACCGGGGACACCATCCTCCGGGCCGCCGACGCCGGGGCAACAGTCTTTGTCGCAGGCTCCGCGGTGTACGGTGCGGACGATCCCGATCAGGCTGTCATACGTCTCCGCGACGCCGCCCAACGCGCCTCGGACGAACGCCGGTAAGCCCGGCAACCGGTAGGTCAACCGACGCATCAACCGGCTGAGGCAGGTCAACCGACGCATCAACCGGTAACCGGCACCGCAACCGGCTCAGCGATGCATCAACCCGCACCCGAGTCACGGGTCGGTGATGGTAATCCTGATCGAGCGGGCGTCGATTGCTGCCTGCTTGAGGATGTCCAGCCGCGGATCGGGTACCACCAGGAATGCCAGCTGCGGCAGCGCCCGATAGCTGCGCAGGACCGGGTTCGCCAGGGTTTCGCTGGCCAGCGGCCGGTCTCCGCCCAGCTGCAGGCTGCCGGGGCTGTGCTCGGCGAACAGCCGCGCCGCATGAACCGCTGCTGCATCGGCCAACCCGGCCGCCTGATTGGCCCGCCGCCGCGCGAAGCGCTGCTGTGACCAGCCGCCGGCCGCGGTCCGGGACTGGACATATTTGGTGCCGGTCTTCGACGCCACCAGCTTGCCGTGCTCGGCCACACCCACCGCATAGCCGCCCCGGCGTACCAGCAGCAGCCCAATGAGACGCTGGCTGGTGGCCGCCGCGACCAGGTCATCGACCGTTGGGCCCCCCGGGCTGTCCCCGGCGGACTCCCCGCCGGACTCCCCGCCGGACTCCCCGGGCGGGTGGAGCACGGCCACGCAGCCGTTGGCGCCGCGGAGCATGAGCGCCCCGCGCGACCGGGCGTCGTGGTCGAGCCCGTCGGTCGGAGCCAAACCGCCGTTCCCCGCACTGAACCGCTCCACCCAGCCGGGCAGCCGCTCGGGTGACACCAGCACCTGGCGCGGTGATCCCACTAGCGTCTCCGTTTCCTCTGCGACTGGTTGTCCCTCAGCTGGGCCGGCTGCCGATAGCCCGACCGTCAGTGCTTCACAGTAGCCTTGGCTGTGTGAATGATCTATTCAGCGCGGCGTACGGGTCCGACGACGACGACGACGTCACCAGCCACAGCGTCAGCAGTGCCGAACGCCACCGCAGCCCCCTGGCCGTGAGGATGCGGCCGCGTTCAATTGACGAAGTGGTGGGTCAGCAACACCTCCTCGGCCCAGGGTCGCCGCTGCGGACCCTGGCGGGCGACGCCGACCGTACCGGCCCGGCAGGACCGTCCTCGGTGATCCTCTGGGGGCCGCCAGGCACCGGTAAGACCACCCTCGCACATGTGATTGCGCGGGGTCGCGGCCGGACCTTTGTTGAGCTGTCGGCCATTACCGCCGGGGTGAAGGACGTCCGCCGGGTGATGGACGAGGCCCTCACCGCCCGCGATCTGCACCGCACCACCACGGTCCTCTTCCTCGATGAAATTCACCGCTTCAATAAGGCACAACAGGACGCGCTGCTGCCCGGGGTCGAGAACCGCTGGGTGGTGCTTATCGCCGCCACCACCGAAAACCCCTCCTTCTCGGTGGTATCACCCCTGCTGTCCCGGTCCCTGCTGCAAACCCTGAAACCTCTCACCGAGGCGGACATCGCCGATCTCCTGACCCGCGCGGTGAATGATCCGCGGGGACTCGACGGGTCGGTTCGGGTCAGCGACGACGCTCTCGAACACCTGGTTCGGCTGGCCGCAGGGGACGCACGCCGGGGACTGACCGCCCTCGAAGCCGCAGCCGGGGTGGCCCACTCGGCCACCGACGAGCCCGGGGAGCAGGTTCTGGTGCAGCTCGAACATGCCGAGAAAGCAGTCGACGTGGCCGCCCTGCGCTACGACCGTGCCGGCGACCAGCACTACGACGTCGCCAGTGCCTTCATCAAATCGTTGAGGGGGTCCGACGTCGACGCGGCGCTGCATTATCTAGCGAAGATGCTGGAGGCGGGGGAGGACCCTCGCTTCGTGGCTAGGAGGCTGATGATCTCGGCCGCCGAGGACGTCGGGATGGCCGATCCGACCGCCCTGCAAACGGCCGTCGCTGCAGCACAGGCCGTCGCGTTGATCGGCATGCCCGAGGGGCGGATCATCCTGGCCGAGGCGGTGGTGCATATCGCGACGGCGCCCAAATCCAATGCCTCGTACAACGGAATCAACGCAGCCGTTGCCGATGTGCGCGCCGGGCGGGGGCAGGGCATTCCGCAGCACCTGCGGGACGCCCACTACCCGGGGGCCAAACAACTGGGGCACGGCAGCGGCTACCTCTACTCCCACGACGAGCCGCACGGCATCGCCGCGCAGCAATACGCACCTGATGATCTGACCGGCCACGACTACTACCAGCCCACCGATCGTGGGGCCGAACGGGACATTGGCTCCAGGCTCGCCCGACTGCGGCGGATCATCCGCGGCAAGTGATTCAGCTCGGTGCCCGCAGCACTGCTAGGATTGACGGTTGACTGGCAAGTCGCGTTCTGCGCAACCCACCATCGAAGGTTTGGTTCATTCAGGCATGACCCGCTCCGGCGGTTCACTTCGGGGCAGGGCTGCGCGCACTGCGAACTGTAGTACCGGGAAGCGGCCACTCCCGGCTCTCCGCAAGTGGAGGCCAGCGACACTGAAAGTGCCTGCCGTTCAACTGGGAAACCAACTGGGCAGCAGCGCAACTTTGCCGCAAAAATAATGGAAGGTATTCGTGGCTAACAACACACGTGCCCGCCGTAAGGTTCGCATTTCGCGTGCCCTCGGCATTGCTTTGACCCCTAAGGCCGAAAAGTATCTGGAACGTCGGCCGTACGCGCCCGGCCAGCACGGACGCGCCCGCCGCAAGCAGGACAGCGATTACGCTGTACGGTTGCGCGAAAAGCAGCGTCTGCGCGCCCAGTACGGCATCCGCGAAGCCCAGATGACCCGGGTCTTCGAGGAAGCTCGCCGCACCAAGGGCCTGACCGGTGAGAACCTGATTGAACTGCTCGAAATGCGTCTCGATGCCCTGGTGCTCCGCGCCGGCTTCGCCCGCACCAGCGCGCAGGCTCGCCAGCTCGTCGTTCACCGTCACATCATGGTCGACGGTTCACGCGTTGACCGCCCGTCCTACCGCGTCGCCGAAGGACAGCTCATTCACGTACACCCACGCAGTGAGGTCCTCGACCCACTGCAGGTTGCCGCCGCAGGCGCGCACCGCGATGTGCTGCCCGCAGTACCCGGCTACCTGGAGGTCCAGCTGGACAAGCTCCAGGCGCGCCTGGTGCGCCGCCCGAAGCGCTCCGAGGTCCCAGTGACCTGCGAAGAGCAGCTCGTGGTGGAGTACTACGCACGCTAGTTCCTTAGCTTTTACAGCAAGGACCGGCGCTCAAAGGCCCGCGGCACACGCCGCGGGCCTTTGAGTAGGTAAGGTACATAGGTAAGTTATCGCCGCTGAGCTATCGACGCCCAGGCGGCCTACCTGATTCAAAAGGAGACACGATCCATGTCTGGTGGAGATATCGCCGGTCTCATCGCAGCCGGTGTGTTCGCGGTGCTGGTCGCACTGCTGGCTATACCGGTGTGGAAGCTCGGCAAAGTGTTTGACGAACTGCGGACCACCATCAGGAGTGTCAGCAACGAAACCACACCCCTGATCGAGGAAGTGACAAGCACCGTCACCACCACGCATCAGCAGCTGAAGAATGTCGACGGAATCACGTCCAACGTCTCCGACGCGACCGCCAACCTCTCGGCCCTGTCATCCCTGATCGCCGCTACCGTCGGCGCGCCGTTGATCAAGGTTGCCGCGTTCTCCTACGGGGTGCGCACCGCCCTGGCCGGTCGAGGCAAGCCCGCTCCCCGCCGCCGCAGCCGCTAAGGAAACGATGAAAAACACAATGATCATGCGCGTCATCTGGATGGGCGCAGGAGTTGCCATCGGCGTCATCGCCGTACGGAAACTCGCCTCCGTCGCCGACAGCTACGGGCCTGCCGGGTTGAACCGTGCGATGGGCGAAGTGACTGATGGTGTCGCCAACTTCGCTGATGCGCTGCGGACAGGGATGCAGGAGCGCGAATCCGACCTCCGTGCCGCCCTCGGCATCGACCCCGCCGAAGTTCGCCCGGAACGTCCCGGCCAGTAACCGGACCGGGGCTGCCTGGCAGCCCGTCCCGCGCCCCGAGCTGGGGTGCGACCCACAGGATCCTGGCCCTGAAAAAACCATAAGGACTGAAAGCTTCAATGAAATCCCATGAGATTGCACGGCGCTGGCTCGCGTTTTTCGAGGGCAAGGGGCACACGGTTGTGCCGTCGGCGTCGCTGGTATCGACCGACCCGTCGCTGCTCTTCAACATCGCTGGAATGGTCCCGTTCATCCCGTACCTGACGGCTCGTGAGAAGGCACCCTTCGACCGGGCCACCAGCATCCAGAAGTGCATCCGGACCGGCGACATTGAAGAAGTAGGCAAAACGGCCCGCCACGGAACGTTCTTCCAGATGTGCGGCAACTTCTCCTTCGGAGACTATTTCAAGGAAGGCGCCATCCCGATGGCGTGGGAGCTCCTGACCTCCCCACTCGACGCCGGAGGCTTCGGGCTGGACCCCGATCGTCTCTGGGTCACCGTCTACCAGGATGACGACGAGGCCCTCGCCATCTGGCGCGACCAGGTCGGTATCCCCGTTGAACGCATCCAGAAGCTCGGCGAAGCGGAAAACTACTGGAGCACCGGGCAGCCCGGGCCCGGCGGACCCTGCTCGGAAATCTTCTACGACCGGGGCCCCGAGTACGGCATTGCCGGCGGACCGGCCACCGACTCCCCGCGGTACATCGAAATCTGGAACCTGGTGTTCATGCAATACCAGCTGTCAGCAGTCCGTAGCAAGGAAGATTTCGACATCGCCGGCGAACTGCCGGCCAAGAACATCGACACCGGGCTCGGCCTCGAGCGCCTCGCCATGGTGCTGCAGGGTGTCGAGAACATGTATGAGACCGACCAGGTGCGTCCGGTGCTGGACCGCGCCGCGGAACTCTCGGGCAAGACCTACACCAGTGCCGAATCAGACACGGACCCGCACCACACCGATGACGTGCGGATGCGCGTCGTGGCCGACCACATCCGTTCAGCTCTGATGCTCATAGCCGACGGTGTGACCCCCTCCAACGAGGGCCGCGGGTACGTGCTGCGCCGCCTGATCCGGCGGGCCGTCCGTGCCATGCGTCTGCTCGGCGTCGAACGCGCCTGCCTCCCCGAACTGCTGCCGGCGTCCCGGGACGCGATGAAGGGCACCTACCCCGAGGTGGAGAAGGACTTCGAACGGATCAGCCGGATCGCCTACGCCGAGGAACGTGCTTTCCTGCGCACCATCGCCTCCGGTACCGCCCGCCTTGAGGGCGCGGTCCTGGAATCGAAGGCCGCAGGACGCCCGCTGTCCGGTGAGGACGCCTTCGCGCTGCATGACACCTTCGGCTTCCCCATCGACCTGACCCTCGAAATGGCTGCCGAAGCCGGCCTCGCGGTCGACGCCGACGGGTTCCGATCGCTGATGCTCGAGCAACGCCAACGCGCCCAGGCTGACGCCCGCGGTAAGAAGGCTGGCCAGGCCGATCTGTCCGTCTTCACCGAGTTGCTGGCCAGCGGCCAGACCGTGTTCACCGGGTACGACGAGCTGACCACCGAAGCCATCGTCACCGGAATTGTCCGCGACGGCGTTGCCGTGCCCGCGGCATCGCAGGGCGAAGAGATCGACCTGATCCTGGACCAGACGCCGTTCTACGCTGAGGCAGGCGGCCAGGCCGCAGACGCCGGGCTCATCACCGGCAACGGCTTCGTGGTCGAAGTCCTCGACGTGCAACGCCCCATCAAAGGCCTCAGCGTCCACCGCGCGGTTGTCCGGGAAGGCGACATTTCGGTCACCGCACCCGTGGTGGCGGCCGTGGACCGGCAGCGCCGTCACGCCGGGGAGCAGGCCCACTCGGGTACCCACATCGTGCACGCCGCCCTCCACCAGATCCTCGGCCCCGAAGCGCTGCAGCGCGGCTCCTTCAACAAGGCCGGGTACCTGCGGTTCGACTTCTCCTGGGGCGAAGGCATCAGCGCCAGCGCCAAGTCGGAGATCGAAGAAGTCTCCAATATCGCCATCCGCAACAACCACACGGTAGAAACCAAGCTGATGAAGCTGGACGAGGCGAAAGCACTCGGCGCGACCGCCCTGTTCGGCGAAGCCTACGGCGACACCGTCCGGGTGGTCGAAATTGACGGTGACTGGTCAAGGGAACTCTGTGGAGGCACCCACGTCGGATCGACGTCGCTCATCGGATCGTTGACCCTGCTGGGCGAACAGTCGGTCGGTTCAGGTAACCGCCGGGTTGAGGCGTTCGTTGGAATGGACGCGTTCCGCCACCTCGCGGCTGAGCGTGCCCTGGTGACCGAGCTGTCGGACATGCTCAAGGTGCCGTCAGTCCAGCTGCCGGAACGGCTCGCAGCCACCCTGGCGAAGCTCAAGACCGCCGAAAAGGAACTTGAACGGCTGCGGAAGGAAGCGCTCAGCGCGTCGGCTGCGGCCCTGGTGGGCTCCGCGGTCGACGTCGACGGCGTCCGCCTCCTTGCGCACGACGCTGGAACGGTGAGCGGCGCCGACGACCTGCGGATTCTCGCTCTCGACCTCAGAAGCCGGCTAGGATCAGGCGCTGCAGTGGTGGCTACCGCCGGAATCAGCAACGACCGTCCGCTTGTCCTGGTCGCGACCAACGAGGACGCCCGCGCCGCCGGCGTGAAGGCCGGCGCGCTGGTCCGCGTCGCCGCTGGAATCCTCGGCGGCGGCGGCGGCGGTAAGGACGACGTGGCCCAGGGCGGAGGGTCCGATCCAGCGCAGATCGAGGCTGCCCTGACCGCCATCCGGTCCGCTGTCGCGTCCCGCTGATCACCCGCCTGCACAGCGATGACTGACACTTCACCCGGCACCGGGGACTACCCGCGGGGCGTCAAAATTGGCGTCGACGTCGGAATGGTACGGGTGGGGGTAGCCAGCAGCGACAGCGGGTCGCTGCTCGCCACCCCCGTCCGGACGATGAAACGGGATCTGAAGAAAAAATCGGACCTCAACATTCTGGTCCGGGAGATTGCCGAACGGGAGGCCGTCCAGGTGTTCGTGGGTCTGCCGCGGAACCTGAGCGGCACCGAATCGGCGTCCGCCGAGATGGCCCGCGGCTATGCGCTGGAGCTGGCGAACGCGATCCAGAGGGCCGGTCTCACCGCCAGCGTCCGGCTGATCGACGAACGGTTGAGCACCGTTTCGGCACATCGTTCCCTGAGGCAAGCTGGCTTGAATACCCGCGATCACCGTAAGGTGGTAGATCAGGCGGCGGCTGTCGAAATTCTGCAGCACGCCATGGATATGCAAAGGTCACAAATGCGGGATGTGGGGGATCCGGTTGCAGCGCGACAGCGGGCCCGCCCACAAGGGGACCCGCTGACCCTTAACAAGGAGCAGGACATTACGGAGAACAGCCGCGAAAGGAACCTGGAACTGTGAGCCACCACCACCCCCAGTTCCCGGCCGCCGACAGCGAACCGGAGCGTCACACCGACGACGCCCAGCACGACGACGGGTACGAGGGTTCCCACGACGAAACAGTCGAACCCGTCGAACAGTTCTTCGAACCCCGGTCGGGCCACCGGCGCAACCGCCGTCCGTCGAAAGCCAGGCAGCGTCGCCGCCGTCGTCGCACCATCGTCATGCTGGTGGTCATCCTCGGATTCATCGGGGTAGTCGTTGCGGTGTCCCTGATGCTTCGCGATCTGCTTGGACTGAACGACATCACCGACTATCCCGGACCCGGCGAAGGCAGCGTTGTCTTCACGGTGCCCGAGGGTGCGGGCCCACTCGCCATCGGCAACGGCCTGGAATCTGTCGATATTGTCGCTGACGGCTCCGAATTCGTTTCCGCGCTGCAACAAGTGGCAGACGGACGCGAAGTGCAGCCCGGCGAGTACGAACTCAGCTACCAGATGTCCTCCGAGGGTGCGGCGCTGGCACTGCTGGACGTCGAAGCGAACAAGGTCCTCTACGCGGCTGTCGCGCAGGGACTCCGGCAGGGGGAAACGCTTGACATTCTCGCCGAGTCGACCGGCATCGCGCGGGACGAGTTTGAAGAATTGGCCGCCGATCCCACCCAGTTCGGGCTTCCCGACGACGCTCTGAGCCTTGAAGGCTATCTCGCTCCGGGAGAGTACCGGTTCGACGTCGACGCTACCGCAATTGAGATGATCCAGACGATGGTCGATGGGACATTCGCCCTCCTCGAGGACGCAGGGGTCACCGACCCGGAGGAGCAGTTCAGAATTCTGACGATCGGCAGCATCATCGAAGCCGAGGCCGGCGAAGCGACTACGCCGCGGTCTCCGGGGCTATCGAGAATCGGCTCGGAGAAGACAACACCGAGACGAACGGGCTAATCCAGTCGGATGCGACGGTCACCTATGGGCTGGACCGGCGCAGCTTCGACTTCACCGAAGAGGAACGCGCCGACGAGTCCAACCCGTACAACACCTTCGCCAACCCGGGTCTGCCGGTGGGGCCAATCGGGTCACCCGGTGCCGAAGCAATCGATGCCGCGGTGAATCCCGCGGACGTGCCCTTCTACTACTGGGTCACCGTTAACCTCGACACAGGCGAAACAAAGTTCTCGGAAACACTCGCCGAGCACGCCGTCTATGTCGCGGAATACCAGGCCTGGTGCGCTGACAACCCCGGCCGGTGCAGCTAGGTGAATCGGTCGGCGCACGCCGCCGCCAGCACAGCGCGCGCCCGGCAGCCACTGCGGGCAGCAGTGATTGGGTCACCGATCGGACACTCAAAATCGCCTGCGCTTCACCGGGCCGCCTATCGGCTCCTGGGGTTTGATTGCAGCTATGAGGCCATCGAGGTGTTGCCCGAAGACCTCCAGTCGTTTGTCAGCCAGGTCCGGACGGCTGACGGCTGGCGTGGACTGTCGGTGACCATGCCGCACAAGGCTGCGATGGTTGACCTGGTCGACCAGGTGAGTGGGCACGCAGCTGCGTTGGGCGTGCTCAACACTGTGACTGTCGACGGCGCGGGGGGAGACCGCGTCCTGACCGGCCACAACACGGACGTCGCAGGCATTGTGGGTGCGCTCAGGCACGGCGGAGTCCGTGTGCCGCCGGAGACTGCGGTGATCCTCGGTGGCGGCGGGACCGCTGCCGCCGCCCTGGCCGCCCTGCAGGAACTGGGTGCCACCCGGGTCACCGTCTTTGTCCGATCCCCTGAGCGTGCTGCACCCCTGGAGGTCCTCGGACGCTCCCTCGGGCTCGGCGTCGCTGTCCGCGGGTGGAACGACGCCGTGGAGGGTCTGCGACACGCCGACGTCGCCATCTCCACCCTCCCTCCGCACGGGGCTGATTCGCTCGCCCGGGAAGTGTCCTGCGCTCCGGAAGCATTGGCGGGGGTCCAGCCGGTGCTCCTGGACGTTGCCTATGACCCCTGGCCGAGTCCCCTCGCTGACGTCTGGCAGGCCCGAGGCGGGGCCATCGTGCCGGGACTGGAGATGCTGATCTATCAGGCGGTGGAGCAGGTCAGGCTGTTCTCCGGCGGTGCTTTCACCGACGATCTGCCGGTCCTAAAAGTCATGTGTGACGCAGTCGGAGCGCCCTCGCGCTGAAACAGCAGCGACACCGTGGCAGGATTGGAGGCATGTTGCGTTGGTTAACTGCCGGAGAATCCCACGGACCGGCACTGGTGGGAATTATTGAAGGAATGCCTGCAGGCGTGGAGATCACGAGCAGTGACATTCAGGCTGCGCTGGCCCGTAGGCGGCTCGGCTATGGGCGTGGCGCCCGAATGAAGTTCGAGCAGGATCAGGTCAGCATCATCGGCGGTGTCCGGCACGGGCTGACCCAGGGCGGACCCGTGGCGATTCAGGTGGGCAACACCGAATGGCCCAAGTGGGACCAGATCATGTCAGCCGACCCGGTGGACCCCTCCGAGTTATCCGAACTCGCCCGGAACGCGCCACTGACCCGCCCCCGTCCGGGACACGCGGACTTCACCGGAATGCAGAAGTACGGCTTCGACGAGGCGCGTCCCGTGCTGGAACGGGCCAGCGCGCGGGAAACAGCCGCCCGGGTTGCGCTGGGAGAAGTAGCCGCCCGCTTCCTGTCAGCGCTCGGCATCTCCCTGGTCAGCCACACGGTCGCCATCGCGTCGGTCGCAGTCCCCGAAGGTTCACCCCTGCCCGGGCCATCCGATGTGATCGCGCTGGATCAGGATCCGCTGCGCTGCTTCGACCGCGAAACCTCCCTCGCGATGGTGTCCGAGGTGGACGCCGCCCACAAAGAGGGTGAAACACTCGGCGGGGTGGTGGAGGTGGTGGTCTACGGGCTGCCACCAGGGTTGGGGAGCTACGTTCACTGGGACCGGCGCCTGGACTCCCGCCTCGCGGCAGCACTGATGGGCATTCAGGCCATCAAGGGCGTCGAGGTGGGCGACGGGTTCCTCACTGCCGCGCGACGCGGGTCAAAAGCCCACGACGAGATTGTGCGCGGTGACTCCGGCATGATCGAGCGGACCAGCAACCGCGCCGGCGGGATTGAGGGTGGGATGAGCATCGGCGACACACTGCGGGTCCGTGCCGCCATGAAACCCATCGCCACCGTGCCACGAGCCCTGCGCACCATTGATGTCAGCACCGGTGACGCCGCCCGCGCGCACCACCAGCGGTCCGACGTCTGCGCCGTCCCCGCCGCCGGGGTGGTCGCCGAAGCCATGGTGGCCCTGGTCATCGCCGAAGCGGTCACCGAGAAGTTCGGTGGGGACTCTGTCCAGGAGACAGCACGCAACCTGGCAGCCTATCTGGCGGCCATTCCCACCTCGCTCAACTCGGCTGGGAACTAGTGGCTTCACCCGGCGTCGGACCGGTGGTCTTCATCGGACTGATGGCTACCGGTAAGTCAGCGGTCGGCGCGGGCCTCGCCGCACGGCTGGGCTGGCCGTTCGTCGATACTGACCAGATCATCGTTGCGCGGCACGGGCGGATCAGCACCATCTTCAAGAAGCAGGGTGAACCGGCTTTCCGGACGCTGGAGGCCCAGGTGGTTGCCGAGGTGCTCACCGAGGCACCGGCGCACCAGGTGGTATCGCTCGGTGGGGGAGCCGTCCTCGACGAGGGGACCCGCGCGCTGCTCGCCGGGGCGCGGGTGGTCTTCCTGGACGCTGACATAGCCACGGTGCGTCGCCGGATCACCCGGGACCGGAGCCGCCCGCTCCTCGCCGGCGATCCGGTGGAGGCCTGGACCCGGATGGATCGGGAGCGGCGGCCAGTCTACGAAGGCCTGGCCGACTGCGTCCTTGATACGCGGGGCCGCTCCATTGACCAGCTCGTCGCCGAGCTCATCCAACAGTTTCAGCTGACACAGTCGTAGCTGATCAGACCAACGAAGGGACAGTCATGGCCAACGAGCCGACAGTCAGCAAAGAGCCGACCGTTATCAACGTCACCGGAACCCAGGCGGCAGAGAACTACGAGGTAGTCATCGGGCACGGGCTGCTGGAACGGCTCCCGGCTGTGTTGGGGGAGCGGGTTCGCCGCGTCCTGGTGATCCACCCGCGGGCACTCAGGAGCACCGGCGACACGGTGCGGGCCGAACTGGCCGATGCGGGATTCACCGCTGTCACGGCCGAAATCCCCGACGCCGAGGAAGGCAAACACATCCAGGTCGCCGCGTTCTGCTGGCAGGTCCTGGGCCAGAACGACTTCACCCGCTCCGACGCAGTCGTGGCGGTGGGCGGTGGCGCCGTGACTGACCTCGCTGGCTTCGTTGCGGCCACCTGGTTGCGGGGCGTCAAGGTGGTCCACCTGCCCACCAGCCTGCTGGGAATGGTTGACGCCGCAGTGGGCGGCAAGACCGGTATCAACACAGCCGAAGGCAAGAACCTGGTTGGCGCGTTCCACCCGCCCGCCGCTGTCCTGGCCGATCTTGACACCCTCGCGACGCTACCCCGCAACGAACTGCTCACCGGGATGGCTGAAGTGGTCAAATGTGGCTTTATCGCCGATCCGCGCATCCTCGACCTGATCGAGGCAGACCCCGCAGCGGTGTCCGACGGCGGTTCAGCGACGGTCCGCGAACTCATTGAACGGGCGGTCGCGGTGAAGTCCGAGATCGTGTCAGCCGATCTCAAGGAAAGCGGACGACGAGAGTTCCTCAACTACGGCCACACCCTCGGCCACTCCATCGAACTGGCCGAGCGGTACTCCTGGCGGCATGGTGCAGCCGTTTCAGTGGGGCTGGTGTTCGCCGCGGAACTCTCCCGGATGGTCGGGCGGCTCAGCGACGAAACAGCCGACCGGCACCGCAGTATCCTCGAACTCCTTGAGCTGCCGGTGACGTATCGCCGGGACCGTTGGGCCGCCCTGCTGGACGGCATGCGCCGGGACAAAAAGTCAAGGGGTGACCTGCTGCGCTTCGTCGTGCTCGATGGCCTCGCCCGTCCCGGCATGCTGGAAGTCCCCGACACTTCGCTGCTGTTCGCCGCGTACCAGGAAATCGCTTCGTAGGAGCACCCGGCAGGTCACCCGCGACACCCGCCGCAGCCGCCTCCTGCACCACAGGGTAGAATGGGCTCTGGACTTTTCCCACCTCATCGCATGTGGCCTCCGGATGCTTACTGCCCGGACGTCGCTGTTTTACCCGAAAGAGACCTGTGGCTACCACAAACGACATCAAAAACGGCACGGTGCTGAAGCTCGAAGGCAACCTGTGGAACGTTCTCGAGTTCCAGCACGTCAAGCCAGGCAAGGGCGGCGCCTTTGTGCGCACCAAGCTGCGGAACATCCTGTCGGGCAAGGTAGTCGACAAGACCTTCAACGCCGGTCTGAAGATCGAAACAGCCACAGTGGACCGTCGTGACTACCAGTACCTGTACAAGGACGGCGAAGACTTCGTGTTCATGGACACGTCGGATTACGATCAGCTCACCGTTCCGGGCAAGACCGTCGGTCAGGCCGAGAACTTCATGCTGGAGAGCCTCATGGTCACCATTGCCATGCACGAAGGGTCAGCCCTCTACGTTGAGCTTCCGCCGTCGGTCGTTCTCGAAGTGACCTACACCGAGCCTGGGCTGCAGGGCGACCGCTCCACCGGTGGCACCAAGCCGGCCACTGTCGAAACCGGTTACGACATCCAGGTTCCGCTGTTCCTGGAAACCGGGACCAAGGTCAAGGTTGACACCCGCACCGGCGATTACCTGGGACGCGTCAACGAGTGAGTGCCCGCAGTAAAGCCCGACGCCGGGCACTGGACATCCTTTTCGAAGCGGAGCAGCGCGCCGTTTCACCACTCGAAGCGCTCAAGGCCCGTCGGGAAAAGACCGACACGGTGGTTGCCCCCTACTCAGTGGACATCATCGAGGGCGTCATGACCCAGGGCGAGCAAATCGACGAGTTCCTTGGCACCTACTCACAGGGCTGGACCCTGGACCGGATGCCAGCCGTGGATCGCATGATCCTCAGGGTGGGCGCCTGGGAGTTGCTGTACAACGCGGACGTGCCCGACGGCGTCGCCGTCAGCGAGGCGGTGGAACTGGCGAAAATGCTCTCCACCGACGAATCTCCAGCGTTTGTCAACGGTCTGCTGGGGCGTCTCCAGCAGCTGAAACCGACGCTGCTCGCCTAGACAGCAATTCCGCGCCATCCCGGACGCCGCGCTCCCTCGCAGGCCCAGGGGCAGACGCTCGGAGATTCAGCCGCGGGTGTTGGCCGCCGCCGTCGTCAGTAACTCGCGGCGGAGCCGGGTCACGTCGGCCAGCAGCAGCTGTTCCCGGCCGACGTTGAGCTGCAGGTCATGCCCGGCGATGATGCGTTGCCGGGTGAAGGCCAGCCGGGTGGCGGACCTGATGAATGCCTTCATGGTGCGCTGCCGGCCGATACGCCGGGCCCAGCCAAGCGCCTGTGACCGGCCGCCACGGGTGGCCAGCATGTGGACCTCCTGGGCAGTGAACCAGCCTGCTGCCGCGTAACCGCCGAGCCGGTCTTCGGTGACCCGCCGCTCGGCCCGTCGCAGTGCCATGATGCTGGCCAGCGCAGCAAGAAACAGGGGCAGCTGAATCAGGAAATAGAACTCGAAAAAGTCGGTGAAGAGTACCAGCAGGCCGCCGTTCCACAGCATGTGCCCGGCGATCGCCGGAACCAGGCCCACAATGAAGGCCGGGAAAATGAAGCGCGTGCCGCTGCGGGCTACCGCCAGCCCGAGCACCACGCCCAGGGCGGCGGTGAACATGACGTGCGCGAACGGCGAGAACAGGCCCCTGATCACGAACACGGCGACCAGCCGCCCAGCCCGCCGCCATCCAGTGCCGCGGCACCGAAGTAGAGAATGTTCTCGGTGAATGCGAAGCCTGCGCCGACCATCCCCGCGTACACAATGCCGTCCACCGGTCCGTCGAAATGGCTGCGCCGGGAGAAGACCAGCACCAGGACGCCGAGCCCCTTGGCGATTTCCTCCACAAGTGGCGCCTGCAGCACCGGCCCAATCACGTCGGAGGAGGTGGAGGCCAACGCCAGGGACAGCAACTCAGTGACATAGCTACCCAGCAGCAGGGCTGCGACCACCGAGATTCCGGCACCCCACAGGAACGCGAACCAGAGGGCACCGCGGGGTTCAGGATCCCAACGGTCAATCCACATCAGCCCGGCGATACAGATGGACAGCGGGATCAGGGCGAGGATCCCGCATGAAATCAGGGCCCCGCCACCAAGGCTGCTGCTGAGGAACCAGGCGAGCACCACGAGGACCAGCGCCGCGATAATCACCAGCAGCACATTGACGACGCCGGGCCCCCGGCGCACAGCCCGGTCCCAGACCGGCTGAACAGGTTGCTGTGATTCCCAGGGCGGTGGCGCCGACATAGTCATTCTCACAGGGTAGATCGTCACGGGGTAGAACGTCGCAGGGGTGTGCCGTCGCAGGGCTAAGCCGTCACAGAAGGATGTGTCACAGGAGGAAGTGTCACAGGGAAGCCGGGGCGCGCTGTGATAGTTTTGACATCGCAACCAACCTTTAAATTCCGTCCTGTGAGGCGGGGAAGGAGGAAGCGTCCAATGACTATGCCCGCACCTCAGTCTGAGAGTGTTCTTTCGCGTGTCGTTCTCGCCGAAGCCGATATTGACCGAGCGCTAACCCGCATCGCCCACGAGATCCTGGAAGCCAACAAGGGCACCACCGATCTGGTGCTGCTGGGCATTCCCCGTCGTGGCTATCCGCTAGCCCAGCGCCTGGCCCGGAAAATCGCTGCCGCCGAAAACCAGACCACCGGTTCGCCACTGGACCCCACCGCGATCGTCGGCCAGCTCGATGTGACCATGTTCCGGGATGATCTGCGCCACCACCCCACCCGGCCGCCACTGCCAACCCAGCTGCCGCCGTCGGGCATTGACAACAAGGTAGTGGTCCTCGTCGACGACGTCCTGTATTCCGGGCGGACCATCCGGGCTGCCCTCGACGCTCTCGTGGACCTCGGCCGGCCGCGGGCGGTACGGTTGGCGGTCCTGGTGGACCGGGGCCACCGCGAATTGCCGATCCGCGCCGACCATGTGGGCAAGAACCTCCCCACCTCCTCGGCGGAGAAGGTGAGGGTCCACCTCGCGGAAATCGATGCCGTCGACGGGGAGCCCATCAACGAGGTTGTCATCGAGGGCCCCGCATGAGGCACCTGCTCTCCACCCGCGACCTGTCCAGGCAGGACGCCATCCGCATCCTGGACGTGGCCGAGGAAATGTCGGCGGTCGGTGAACGGGAGATCAAGAAGCTTCCGGCGCTGCGCGGCCGCACCGTGGTGAACCTCTTCTTCGAGGACTCCACCCGCACCCGGATTTCCTTCGAAGCCGCGGCCAAACGACTCTCGGCGGATGTCATCACGTTCGCCGTCAAGGGCTCCTCGGTGTCCAAGGGCGAATCGCTCAAGGACACGGCCCAGACCCTCGAAGCGATGTCCGCCGACGCCGTAGTGATCCGGCACTGGGCTTCCGGTGCGCCCGCCCGGCTCGCGACGTCGGACTGGATCGACGCAGCAGTGATCAACGCCGGGGACGGGATGCATGAACATCCCACCCAGGCGCTGCTCGACGCGTTCACCCTCCGGCGCCACTGGGCGAAAATCTCGGGCGTACCATCGGTCGGATCCGACCTGTCGGGCATGGCCGTCACCATCGTCGGCGACGTCCTGCACTCCCGGGTCGCCCGCTCAAACCTGTGGCTGCTGGAAACCCTCGGCGCCTCGGTCACCCTGGTCGCGCCGCCCACCCTCGTCCCGGTCGGTGCCGAACGGTGGCCCTGCCGGATCACCTACAACCTGGACGAGGCGCTGGCCGCCGGACCCGACGCGGTGATGATGCTGCGGCTGCAGGCCGAACGGATGAACGCGGCCTTCTTTCCCTCGACCCGCGAATACTCCCGGCGGTGGGGGTTCGACGACGCCCGGCTGGCGGCCCTCGATACCCACGGCCTGGACCACACGGTCATCATGCACCCGGGTCCGATGAACCGGGGCCTGGAAATATCGGCGGCGGCAGCCGACTCTCCCCGCTCAACAGTCCTGGCCCAGGTCCGCAACGGGGTCTCCGTCAGAATGGCCGCCCTGTATCTGCTGCTCTCCGGCGACGAACACCAGTCGCCGGCCACCGAACCCACTCAGGAGAACCCACGATGAACGCACCAGCCCCGGCCCGCTATCTCATCCGCGGCGCAGCGCTGCTCGGCCGGGAACGGGCAGACCTCCTGATTGCCGACGGGATCATCGCCGGCGTCGGCCAGGGACTTTCAGCCGCCGGTGCCGAGGTGATTGACGCTGACGGCCTGATCGCCCTCCCCGGCCTGGTGGACCTTCACACCCACCTCCGCGAACCGGGCCGGGAGGACGCCGAAACCGTCGAGACCGGTACCCGGGCGGCAGCCAGGGGCGGGTTCACGGCCGTGCACGCGATGGCCAACAGCACGCCCGTCGCGGACACCGCCGGAGTGGTGGAGCAGGTGTACAGCCTGGGCCGGCGCGCCGGCTGGGTGGAAGTCCGACCTGTCGGTGCCGTCACCGTAGGACTCGGGGGCACCCAGCTGGCTGAGCTCGGCGCCATGGCCGACTCCCGCGCGCGAGTCCGCGTCTTCTCCGACGACGGCGTGTGCGTCAGCGACCCCGTCCTGATGCGCCGGGCGCTGGAGTATGTGAAGGCGTTCGACGGCGTCATCGCCCAGCACGCGCAGGAACCCCGGCTGACCGAGGGGGCCCAGATGAACGAGGGCGCCGTCTCCGCGGTCCTCGGACTGACCGGCTGGCCCGCCGTCGCCGAGGAAAGCATCATTGCCAGGGACGTCCTGCTGGCCCACCATGTGCAGTCACGGCTCCACGTGTGCCACGTGTCGACGGCCGGGTCGGTGGAAATTATCCGCTGGGCCAAGGCCCGCGGCATCAGGGTGACCGCCGAGGTCACCCCGCACCACCTGCTACTCACCGACGAGCTGGTTCGTAGCTACAACCCGGTCTACAAGGTGAACCCGCCGCTCCGCACCAGCGAGGACGTGCAAGCACTGCGGGAGGCCCTGGCCGATGGGACCATCGACGTCGTCGGCACCGACCACGCCCCGCATCCTTCCGAGCACAAGGACTGTGAATGGGCGCAGGCCGCCATGGGCATGACCGGGCTGGAAACCGCGCTCTCGGTGGTGCAGCACACCATGATCAACACCGGCCTGATGGATTGGGAAGGCTTCGCCAGGGTCACCTCGAGCACCCCGGCAACGATCGGAGGCCTTGAGCAGCAGGGACGGCCGCTGGCCGAGGGTGAGGCAGCTAACGTCACACTCGTCGATCCGGAGGCACGCTGGGTGGTCGATCCGGATAAAATGGCCACGATGGGCCGTAACAGCCCATTCGCCGGCACCGAACTACCCGGAGCCGTGCATGCCACGTTCTTCAGGGGCCACCCAACCGTCCTGGCTGGCCGACTGAACACACCGCACCCAACTGCAGCTGAGGAATCCACATGGACTGGCTAATGCCCGTCGCCATCTCACTGGGCACCATCGCCGTCGTCGTCGCGCTCGGAGCCCTGGGCTGGCGTGCCCGCCTGGCCCGGCAACGCGACATCCCGGCGCCGTCCCCCGCCCCCGAAACACTCAGCGAACCGCGTTACCTGGCCAACGGCCAGTACGTGGTCACGACGACGGCGGGGGACTGGCTCGACCGGATCGCCGTCCATGGCCTGGGCGTGAAATCCAACGCCACGGCGAGCGTCCACGACGAAGGAATCCTGATTGTCCGCAGCGGCGCCCGGGACCTCTTCATCAGTCGTCCGGACCTGCGCGGCGTCCGCCTCGAGCGGGGGATGGCCGGCAAGTTCGTTGAGAAGGACGGGCTGGTGGTGTTCACCTGGACCCTGAACGGGACAGCCGTTGACACCGGATTCCGGACCCGCGAGGCAGCCGCCCGCACCGGCCTCCTCGACGCCGCTGCAGCCCTCGCCCCCGCAGCACCCAGCACCTCACAGGCTCAGGTTCACAACCCCACGAAGGACACACAGTGACAGATTCCAGCCAGCCAGCAACCGAAAGCGCTGCCGTTCTGATGCTCGAGGACGGCCGGATCTTCCGCGGCCGCAGTTACGGGGCCGAGGGCACCGCCCTCGGCGAGGCGGTCTTCGCCACCGGCATGACCGGATACCAGGAGACCATCACCGACCCGTCCTATGCCCGCCAACTGGTGGTCCAGACGGCGCCCCACATCGGCAATACCGGGGTCAACGCCGCCGACGCCGAGTCCCGCCGGATCTGGGTGGCCGGCTACATTGTGCGCGACGCCGCCCGGAAACCCTCCAACTGGCGGTCTGAGCAGAGCCTCGACGGTCAGCTCCGCGACCAGGGCATCGTCGGCATCCAGGGAGTCGACACCCGGGCGGTCACCCGCCATCTGCGCGAACGCGGCGCAATGAAGGCGGGAATCTTCTCCGGGCCGGCTGCGGCTGGATCCGATGCCGAATTGCTGGCGCTCGTCGCCGGCCAGGAGTCGATGCAGGGTGCCCGGCTGGCCGAGGAAGTCAGCGCCACCAGCCGGTATGTGGTCGAACCGTCCGACAACGGCTGGGAGGGTGAGCCCCTGTTCACCGTCGCCGCGCTGGATTTGGGCATCAAGTCCATGACCCCCAAGCACTTCGCCCAGCGCGGCGTGCGCACGGTCGTGCTGCCCGCCAGCTCAACCTTCGACGACGTCGCCCGGGAGTCACCGGATGGCGTGTTCATGTCCAACGGGCCCGGCGACCCTGCGACCGCCGACCCCCAGGTCGCCCTGCTGCGGGAAGTGCTCGACGCGCGGATCCCCTTCTTCGGGATCTGCTTCGGCAACCAGATCCTGGGGCGCGCCCTGGGGTTTGGCACCTACAAACTCCGGTACGGCCACCGCGGCATCAACCAGCCGGTGCTGGACCGGCGCACCGGAAAGGTGGAGATCACCTCCCAGAACCACGGCTTCGCCGTCGATGCTCCCCTCGATGGTCCGACCCAGGCGCCCGAGGGGCGCTTCGGCAGGGTCGAAGTCAGCCACGTCAGCCTCAACGACGACGTCGTCGAGGGCCTCGCCTGCCTCGACCTGCCGGCCTTCTCCGTCCAGTACCACCCGGAGGCAGCAGCGGGACCCCACGATTCGGCGTACCTCTTTGACCGGTTCATCCAGCTGATGGGTGACACGCGGTCCTCCGACCAGCCGAGCAGCGACGCGAACGACAGCGACACGAACGACAGCGCCGCAAACGATAAGGAAGCAAACTAGATGCCACGCAGAACTGACCTCAAAAGCGTCCTGGTTATCGGCTCAGGACCCATCGTCATCGGGCAGGCCGCCGAGTTCGACTATTCGGGAACGCAGGCCCTGCGGGTATTGAAGGAGGAGGGCCTGCGGGTCATCCTGGTCAATTCCAACCCGGCCACGATCATGACCGACCCGGAGTTCGCCGACGCCACCTATGTGGAACCCATCACCCCCGAGGTGGTCGCCAAGATCATCGAGAAGGAGCGCCCCGACGCCCTCCTGCCCACCCTCGGCGGCCAGACCGCCCTCAACGCTGCGATCGCACTCGACAAGAACGGCGTACTGGACAAGTACGGTGTTGAACTGATCGGCGCCAACATCGCAGCAATCGAACTGGGGGAGAACCGCGAGAAATTCAAGGGCGTCGTCGCCCGCTGCGGCGCCGAATCCGCCAGGTCGATGATCATCCATTCCATCGACGGTGCGCTCGAGGCAGCCGATGACCTGGCTACCCGATGGTGGTGCGCCCCTCCTTCACCATGGGCGGTCTCGGCTCGGGTCTTGCCTACAACGAGAAGGACCTGCGCCGCATTGTTGGCCAGGGACTGCAGTACAGCCCCACCACCGAGGTCCTCCTCGAGGAGAGCATCCTCGGCTGGAAGGAATACGAGCTCGAGATGATGCGAGACAAGAACGACAACGTGGTGGTGGTCTGTTCCATCGAGAACTTCGACCCGGTCGGCGTCCACACCGGGGATTCCATCACCGTGGCCCCGGCCATGACCCTGACGGACCGCGAATACCAGCGGCTGCGTGACATCTCGATCGCTATCATCCGAGAGGTCGGCGTCGACACCGGCGGCTGCAACATCCAGTTCGCCATCGAACCGGATACCGGCCGGATCGTCGTCATTGAAATGAACCCGCGGGTGTCCCGGTCCTCGGCCCTGGCTTCCAAGGCCACCGGCTTCGCGATCGCGAAGATCGCCACGAAGCTCTCCCTCGGCTACACCCTGGACGAGATCCCGAACGACATCACCAAGAAGACGCCGGCTTCCTTTGAACCGACCCTCGACTACGTGGTGGTCAAGGTGCCCCGGTTCGCGTTTGAAAAGTTCCCAGCGGCCGATCCCACCCTGACCACCACCATGAAGTCGGTGGGTGAGGCCATGGCGATCGGCCGGAACTTCACCGAAGCGCTCCAGAAAGCCCTGCGCTCCCTGGAGCAGAAGGGCTCCCAGCTGTCCTTTGACATCTCAGCCGACATCGACGTGCCGGCCCTCATCAGTGCCGCCAGGCGCCCCACCACCGAGCGGCTCTCCCAGGTGCAGCAGGCGCTCCTCGGTGGTGGCACCGTTGACGAGCTGTACCAGGCCACAGGAATCGACCCGTGGTACCTGGACCAGCTGGTCCTGCTCAACGAGGTGGCGGAAACTATCCGGGAGGCACCCGCGCTGACCGAGGAAATGCTGCGCCTCGCCAAACGCCACGGCTTCTCCGATGAACAAATCGGGGCGCTGACCCACACCCCCGAAGCGGTGGTGCGCGGGGTACGCCATGCGCTCGGGGTGCGGCCGGTCTACAAGACCGTCGACACGTGTGCCGCCGAATTCGCTGCTTACACTCCCTACCACTACTCGTCCTACGACGAGGAGGACGAGGTGGGTCCCCACGCCCAGCCGTCCATCATCATTTTGGGATCCGGGCCCAACCGGATCGGCCAGGGTATCGAGTTCGACTACTCCTGCGTCCACGCGTCGATGGCGTTGCGCAAAGCCGGCTACGAAACGGTGATGGTCAACTGCAACCCGGAGACCGTGTCCACCGACTACGACATCTCCACCCGGCTGTACTTCGAGCCGCTGACCCTCGAGGATGTCCTCGAAGTCATCGCGGCCGAGGAACGCACCGGCGGCGTGATGGGCGTGTTCGTGCAGCTTGGCGGGCAGACTCCGCTGAAACTCGCGCAGGAACTGGCCGACGCCGGCATCCCGATCCTGGGCACGTCCCCCGAAGCCATTGACCTGGCCGAGCACCGCGGCGCGTTCAGCCGGGTCCTCGACGCGGCGGGGCTGATTTCGCCCAAGAACGGCACCGCCGTTTCGTTCGAGGACTCCAAGAAGATCGCCGACGAGATCGGGTACCCGGTGCTGGTCCGGCCGTCCTATGTGCTGGGCGGCCGTGGCATGGAAATCGTCTACGACGAGGCCAACCTGTCCCGTTATATCGCCAACGCCACCGAGATCACCGAGGCGCATCCGGTCCTGATCGACAGGTTCCTGGAAGACGCCATCGAGATCGACGTCGACGCCCTGTACGACGGCACCGACCTGTACCTCGGCGGCATCATGGAGCATATCGAAGAGGCGGGAATCCACTCCGGCGACTCGGCCTGCGTCCTGCCACCGATCACCCTCGGAGCCGATATCCTGCAGCGCGTCCGTGAAGCCACCCTCGCCATCGCTGAAGGCGTCGGGGTCCGGGGTCTGATCAACATCCAGTTCGCGTTGGCCTCCGATGTGCTCTACGTCCTGGAAGCGAACCCGCGGGCCTCGCGCACCGTGCCGTTCGTGTCCAAGGCCACCGGTGTGCAGCTCGCCAAAGCCGCGGCGCTGATCGGCACGGGAGTCTCCATCGCGGCCCTCCGGACCGAGCATGGTCTGCTTCCGGCGACCGGCGACGGCGGGGACCTCCCCCTGGACGCTCCGGTCTCGGTGAAGGAAGCAGTGCTGCCGTTCAGCAGGTTCCGCACCACCGACGGCACGGTAGTGGATTCACTGCTCGGCCCCGAGATGCGGTCCACCGGTGAAGTCATGGGTATCGACAAATACTTCGATACCGCCTTTGCCAAGAGCCAGTCGGCTGCCAACGCAGCACTGCCGACCGAGGGCCGGGTGTTCGTTTCGGTTGCCAACCGGGACAAACGGTCAATCATCATGCCGGTCAAACGTCTAGTGGATCTCGGCTTTGAAATCCTGTCCACCGGCGGCACCGCCGATGTGCTGCGCCGCAACGGTATCCAGTCCACCACGGTGCGCAAGATTGCCGAGGGCACCGGGGAACACGGTGAGGGAACGGTGGTCGACCTGATCACCGATGGCACCATTGACATGATCATCAACACGCCCACCGGCGGGCAGGCCCGCGGCGACGGGTACGAGATCCGGGCCGCGGCGACGTCGTACGGTCTTCCGGTGATCACTACGGTGCCCGAATTCGGTGCTGCGGTGCAGGCCATCGAGGCCATGCGGTCCTACGAGTGGTCGGTCACCAGCCTCCAGGAACACGCCGCTAACCTTCGGGTTGCCACCGAAGCCCGCGATGCCGCACGGTAACGGAACTTTCGGGGTCCGGCTTGCGGAGCGGATGCGCAGCAGGGGCAACCTGTGTGTGGGCATTGACCCGCACCCGGCGCTGCTGCGCGACTGGGGGCTGAACGACGACGCCGCCGGATGCGAACGCTTCGCCCTGACCGTGCTGGACGCGGTGGGGGAGACCGCCTGCATCCTGAAACCGCAGGTGGCATTGTTTGAGCGGCACGGGTCGGCTGGGCTGGCCGCCCTGGAACGCCTGCTGGCTGCCGCCGCGGACCGGGAGGTGCTGACGATAGCCGATGCGAAGCGCGGGGACATCGGCTCGACCATGGCCGCCTACGCCGACGCGTGGCTCCGGGACGGGTCAGCCCTGGCCGCCGATGCGGTGACGCTGAACCCGTACCTGGGGTTTGAATCGCTGCGCCCCGCCCTCAACCTTGCCGCAGAAACCGGTCGAGGCGTCTTCGTGCTCGCGCTGACCTCCAATCCGGAGGGAGCTGACATCCAGCACGCCCAGGTCCGGGACCCGGCAGCCGCCGGGAACCAGGGTGGGGCCAGTATCGGCCGTGCAGTGGCCCGGATCATTGCCGACGCTGCTGCGTGGGAGAACCGCGACGCCGTCGGTCTTGGATCGGTGGGCCTGGTGGTGGGTGCCACGGCGGGCGCAGCAGTGCGCACGCTGGGCCTGGAACTGGGAAAGCTGAACGGTCCGATTCTGGCACCCGGGATCGGCGCCCAGGGCGCGGGGCGAGCCGAAATCGCTGACACGTTTGGCGGGGCCTCAGCCCTGGTCCTCGGAAGTGCCAGCCGCAGCATCCTCGCTGCGGGTCCCGAGCACGGCAAGTTGCGGGCGGCAGCGGAACTGGCGCTGGCTGAGCTCGGCAATTGATTTTGGGCCGCAACTACGGATAGGTTCAGTGCAAGCCCATTCCACAAGAATTTGCATCTACCCGAGCGATCAGCGCGGGACGGTGCCTACTGCAGGGGAGCACTTGTGAGCTTGAAGCCGCTATCGGACTCCGAACGGACGCAAGCGCGCGAGAAAGCCACTGCCGCCCGTGCGGTCAGGGCTGAACTGAAAGTGAAACTGAAGACCGGTGAGACCACTGTCAGCGAAGTGGTCAACGGGATGTCCGAGGATGAAGCCGTCAGCCGGTTGAAAGTCCTTGACCTCCTGAAGGCTCTCCCCGGGGTCGGTGAGGTGCGGGCAGCAGGCATCATGAACGACGTCGGCATCGCCGCCACGCGCCGCGTGCGCGGGCTGGGTGTCCACCAGCGACAAGCATTGATCGAACATCTAGCAAAGCAGGATCCAACGCCCTGACCGGGGCGAGCCAAGGACGCCTGTGAGTGAGGAACCACGTGTCGCAGCCTCGGCTGACAGTACTCGCCGGGCCGACGGCCGTCGGCAAGGGAACCGTCTCGACCTACATTCGCGATAACTACCCCCAGGTCTGGCTGTCGGTCTCCGCCACCACCCGGCCAGCCCGTCCCGGCGAGCTCGACGGCGTCCACTACTTCTTCGTCAGCAACGAGGAATTCGATGACCTGGTCGGGTCGGGCCAAATGCTCGAATGGGCCCTGGTCCATGGGCGGAACCGGTACGGTACCCTGCGACGCACCGTTGACGCGGCAATGGCCGACGGCAAATCGGTGCTCCTGGAGATCGATCTGCAGGGCGCGCGGCAGGTCAAGGAGTCAATGCCGGAAGCGAATTTTGTGTTTCTGACCCCGCCCAGCTGGGATGAAATGGTGCGTCGGCTGGTCGGCCGCGGCACCGAAACGGAGCAGGAGCAGCAGCAACGGCTGGAAACCGCTAAACTAGAACTTGCTGCGGAACCTGAATTCGATCACACGGTGGTCAATGACAGTGTTCAGCGTGCAGCGGACGAGCTTGTATCACTGATGGGACTAAGCCCGCAGGAGCGCTAACACGCGGTCCGCGAGCCGATGTTCCACCAACAATCTGAAACATTTACGGAGTATTTGTGTCAACACAGCCTGAAGGCATCATCAACCCGCCGATTGACTCCCTGTTGGAGGCATCGGACTCGAAGTATGCCCTGGTGATCTACGGAGCCAAGCGCGCCCGCCAGATCAACGCGTACTACTCCCAGCTCCACGAGGGCCTGTTCGAGTACGTCGGCCCACTGGTCGACACCCGTCTGAACGAAAAGCCACTCTCAATCGCCCTGCGCGAAATCAACGAGGGCATGCTCGTCGCCACGCCGGTCGAATCCACCGAGCAGTAGCTTTATCCAGCTGCCAACCACGTGCGCATAATTCTGGGAGTCGGGGGAGGGATTGCCGCCTATAAGGTGGCTTCCCTCCTCCGGCTTTTTACTGAGGCGGGGCACAACGTGACGGTGATCCCCACCGATGCTGCCACCCGGTTCGTGGGGACCGCCACGTGGGAGGCCCTGTCGGGCAATCCAGTCAGTAACAGCGTGTTCGACGACGTCGACAAGGTCAACCACGTCCGGTTGGGGCAGCTCGCTGACCTCGTGGTCATCGCCCCGGCCACGGCCGACCTGCTCGCGAAGTCGGCAGCGGGGATGGCCCCCGACCTTCTCACCGGGACTCTGCTGATGGCCAGCTGCCCCGTCCTGATGGCACCCGCCATGCACACCGAGATGTGGCAGCACCCCGCTACCGTCGCCAACGTGGCCACCCTGCGGAGCCGGGGTACGCTCATCCTCGACCCGGCCTCCGGACGATTGACCGGCACCGACTCGGGTGCTGGCAGACTCCGCGAGCCCGCCGAAATTTTCGCGGCAGCAATGGCCGCCTATAACGCTGCCCACGGTCGACCTGACGCCCAGCACACCGGGTCAGGCGCCAAAACCGGGGCCGGAACCCTGTCCGCACCCGGTTCCCTCACCGGTCGCCGTGTGGTCATCACCGCCGGAGGCACCCGCGAGCCCATCGACCCGGTGCGCTACCTCGGTAACCGTTCCTCAGGCAAGCAGGGGATGGCGCTGGCCGCGGCGGCTCTCGCCGCGGGGGCAACTGTTGAACTGATCCTCGCCCACGTCGAAGTCCCGGCGCCAGACGGCGTCGAACTGGTCCAGGTCGAAACCGCCGAGGAGCTGCGGACCGCGACCCTGCGCGCCGCCAAGCAGGCCGATGCGCTGATCATGGCAGCAGCCGTGGCGGATTTCCGCCCCGCCGAACAAATTCTCACCAAAATCAAGAAACGTGCCGACGGCGTCGACCCCGTCATCACCCTGGTCCGCAACCCCGACATCCTCAGGGAAGCCGTAGAGCAGCGAACCGCGGCGGGCGCCGGACCCGTGATCGTCGGGTTCGCCGCCGAGACCGGGGACCCAACCGCTGATCCCCTGAGCCACGCTCGGGAGAAACTCGCACGCAAAGGCTGCGACTATCTGGTGCTCAACCAGGTGGGCGACGGCAGGGTGTTCGGACTGGATGACACAGCAGCAACCATCCTTGCTGCTGGTGGCACCGAACCTGTTGAGGTCATCGGAACCAAAGCCGAGGTAGCCACTGCCGTGGTGGCCCGGTTAGCAGCAGCCCTTGCGGGCCGGGGCTAGCCGCCCGCACGCCACCCGGCACCGCACACAGTCCGTCACCCAACCGCCGTCCTGTCGGTCGAACCAAGTAGAGTGATCAAGTGAATTCAGCCAATCCCGTTCGCAGCGACCTGCGCCTGTTTACCTCGGAATCAGTCACCGAGGGCCATCCGGACAAGATCTGTGACCAGATCAGTGACGCCATCCTCGATGCCATGCTTGAGAAGGATCCCAAATCCCGGGTTGCCGTGGAAACCCTCGTCACTACCGGACTGGTGCATGTGGCCGGCGAAGTCACCACCGAGGCCTACGTGGAAATCCCGGAGCTGGTCCGGCAGACCCTCCTCGGTATCGGGTACGACTCCTCGGCCAACGGCTTCGACGGGGCACGGTGCGGCGTGTCGGTGTCCATCGGGCAGCAGTCACCAGATATCGCGAACGGCGTGTTCAACTCCCTGGAGACCCGCCAGGGTACCGGGCTTGACCCGTACGACGCGCAGGGCGCCGGCGACCAGGGCATCATGTTCGGTTACGCCAGCGACGAGACGGCAGTGCTCATGCCGACGCCCATCTGGTTGGCGCACCGGCTGTCCGAGCGTCTGACGACCGTCCGGAAGGATGGCACCCTCGATTACCTTCGTCCCGACGGCAAGACCCAGGTCACCATCGGCTACGACGGCGACATCCCGGTATCGGTCGACTCGGTGGTCGTTTCTTCCCAGCATGCCCAGGGCGTGAACCTGGACCAGCTGCGGGCCGACCTCGCCACCTACGTGATCGATCCGGTGCTGGCGGCGTCCGAGCTGGATATCAGCAACGTGCGGCACATCCTCAACCCGGGTGGTGATTTCGTGATCGGCGGCCCGGTGGGCGACGCCGGACTGACCGGGCGCAAAATCATCGTTGACACCTATGGCGGCATGGCCAGGCACGGTGGCGGCGCGTTCAGCGGCAAGGACCCCTCAAAGGTCGACCGTTCGGCGGCCTACGCGATGCGCTGGGTAGCGAAGAACGTGGTGGCGGCAGGCCTGGCCCGTCGCGCCGAAATTCAGATCGCCTACGCGATCGGGATGGCCCAGCCAGTGGGAATCTACGTTGAAACCTTCGGCACTGAAACGGTCGACCCGGCCGCTATTGGCAAGGCCATCCGCGAGGTGTTCGACCTTCGCCCGCTGGGCATTATCAACGCCCTTGACCTGCTGCGCCCGATCTACCAGAAGACCGCCGCTCACGGCCATTTCGGCCGCGAGGACGTCGGCTTCAACTGGGAACTCACCGACCGGGTGGACAAGCTGCGGAGCTATTTCAACGCCTAGGACGGATCCGTCCGGGAGCGGACACGGGGACGGCTCCGACGGCGGCGTCACTTCTCAGCCCCCGCACCGGGCCGTGCCCGCTGCGTCCCCCAGCGGCGGGGCCGGCGGGGCTGTCCAGCTGTCGCTCCTCCAGGGCTTCCCGACAGCCCCACGGGCAGTCGGTGCCACCGTCCCCGCAGGAACCCTGCCGGTCGCACAGGTCATCCTTGATTCGCCCCTGACCCACCTCGACCGGGTCTTCGACTACGCCGTTCCCGCGGAGCTCGCCGACGCAGCCCAACCCGGGGTGCGGGTCAAGGTGCGCTTCAGCGGGCGGGAATTCACCGGGTTTATCGTCGCACGCACTGCCACCACCGAAAGCGCCAAGCGGTTGCTGCCGCTGGCGAAAGTGATCTCCGAGCAGCCGGTTCTCACGCCCGAAGTACTGGCCCTCAGCAGGGCAGTCGCCGCCCGGTACGCGGGAACCGTCAGCGAAGTTCTGAAGGTCGCCATCCCGCCCCGGATGGCGCGCGTTGACGCTGCCTTCGCGGAGACAGGTGAGGAGGCTGCTGTCGGGGTTGTGGGCACTTCCGAGCCCGCAGCAGGTCAACCCGAGACAGGTGCGGGCGCCGGGGCTGCGCTCCTCACCCGCTACGCCAACGGTGCCACCTTTTTGCGGCACCTCGCTGCCGGGCACAGTCCCCGTGCCGTGCTCACCAGCCTGGGCGGCTACGGGGCAAGCGACTGGCCAGCGGAAATCGCCGAGGCGGTAGCTGCTGTGTGGCACACGGGACGCGGGGCCGTCGTCGTCGTCCCTGACCAGCGGGACCTGGCACGGGTCGAAGCGGCATTGGACCAGCGCCTGGGCGCCGGAAACATTGCCCGGCTAACCGCCGAGGACGGGCCAACGCCCCGGTACCGTAACTTTCTCAGGCTGCTGAGCGGGCAGGTGCGGGTGGCCGTCGGCACCCGGTCTGCCGCCTACGCACCGGTCCAGGACCTGGGGCTGGTGTGCCTGTGGGACGACGGCGACGACCTGCATCAGGAGCAGCGCGCTCCCTACCAACATGTCCGGGAGGTGCTACTGCTTCGCGCCGAGCAGGAGGGTTGCGCTGCGCTGCTCGCCTCCGGAGCCCAAAGCACCGAGGCGCACCGGTTGGTATCCACCGGCTGGGCGCAGGCAATTGTCGCCGACCGTTCCGAGGTTCGTCGAAGCACCCCGCGGGTCATCCATACGGGGGACGAGTTTCAACTTGCCCGCGATCCGCTCGCTGCCAGGGCCCGCATCCCGCATGCCGCGTGGAAGGCTGCGTCCGAGGGGCTGGCGCACGGCCCGGTGCTGCTGCAGGTGGCACGTACTGGATTTTCGCCGGCGCTGGCCTGTGAGGAGTGCCGCGAGCCTGCGCGGTGCACCGCGTGCACCGGTCCGCTCGCCCAGACCGGGCGCGGCGGCGCACCGGGATGCCGCTGGTGTGGCAGGCCGGACCTGCGATGGAGTTGTGCCAACTGCGGGGGCCAGCGGTTGCGTGCCACGGTTGCAGGGGCAACCCGTACCGCAGAGGAACTGGGGCGGGCCTTCCCCGGGGCGACGGTCTACTCTTCCGCTGGCGAACACATTCTGGACACCGTGCCCGACCGGCCCTCGGTGGTGGTCGCCACCCCCGGCGCAGAGCCACTGGCCCCCACCGGTTACGCGGCGGTGATTCTGCTTGACGGTTCGGCGATGCTCTCCCGCGAGTCGCTCCGGGCGGGGGAGGACACCCTGCGGCGCTGGTTCACCGCTTCGCTGCTGGCCCGCCCCGCCGCCGACGGCGGACTAGTGGTCATCACCGCCGACGATTCGACGGCGGTGGGTCATCTGGTGCGCTGGGATCCGCAGGGCGCCGCTGGCCGTGAACTTGCCACCCGCAGCGAACTCGGACTGCCACCGGCTGTCCGGTTCGCGGCGCTGACGGGATCGCGGGAAGCGCTGGCAGTCTTCACCGCAGACCTCGATTCCCGGCTCTTCCTTCGCACTGTTGGCCCGATGCCTGTCGGCGGGCAGCCCGGTCGCACCGCGGGAGGGCGTCCTTCGGGACCAGGCCCACGAGCCGACAAATCCGACACCCAGACCTCCAGCGCGGACCAGCACCGGCTCCTGCTGTTTTTCAGCTACCGCAGCGCACCCGCAGCGACCGCCTGGCTGAAAGCCCGCAAGGCAGCCCTGTCAGCCAGGGGAACGTCAGAGCCGGTCCATGTCCGCTGCGACGCTGCCGATCTGATCTAGCGCATTGGAAGACCCCCATCTCCCGGTGCCCATTCGTGTGCTCATCCGTGTGCCCACCTACCGGCGCCCGCCTGCCGGTGGCTATCTACCGGCGCCCACCTGCGTGCTGACTACCGGCGCCAGCGCGGCTTGCCGGCATGCTCGACCGTTGCAATAGCGGCAGCCTCAAGCAATTGCTCGGCCGACCGGTCCCAGGAATACGTTCCGGCCTGCATCCTGCCGGCCCGGGAGGCGGCATGCCACTGGTCAGGTTCGGCCAGGGTCTTGACTGCCGCCGTGAACTGTGTCGGATCGTCGGGGTCTACGTAGAGGGCCGCAGCCCCGCCCACCTCCCTGAAGATCGCGGTGTCCGCGGCGATCACCGGGGTGCCGGCGGCCATGGCCTCAATGACCGGCAGCCCGTATCCCTCGGCCCGGGACAGCGTCACGAGCGCCGCCCCCGAACGCAGCAGCTCCTGGTACCGCTCGTCACTGACCCCATTGTGGAAGATCACCTGTTGGCCGGGCGGGATCAGCAGTTCCAGTTCCCTCCGCCGGGCATCGGTGATACGGCTCAGCAGATGCAGCGTGTACCCATCGATTCCTCGCATTCCGGCCAGGATCGTTTCGACATTCTTGTACGGCATGAAGGAGCCCATGTAGAGCAGGTCCCGCCCGGGTTCAACTCCCTCGGGGCGCACCACGGTGTCCGGCTGGGGTGCGTTGCCGACGATCCGGACCGGACGGCGGGTCAGCCGGTGCTCACTTATTTGCCCCCGGGTGGTTTCGGAGATGGTGGCGACGACGTCGGCCCGGTTCAGCAACACCCGCTGCGGCCAGTAGGCGAGGTGGTACAGCCGCCAGAGGGTCCGGACCGGCAAGGGCAGGGAACCGGGCGGTTGGGGGTTCTGGTAGTAGATCAGATCATGCAGGGTGAGCACGAGCGGGTACTTCCGGCCCCAGCTGCCCATGGTCTGCATGGGGCAGACGACGACGTCGGGGCGCAGCCCGTTGATCTGGCTCGCCACGAATAGCTCCCGGGGGGACAGGGGAGAGGTGATCAGCACGTGGGGTACGTCGGGCAGGAGGCCGAGCTGCCGGTGGTCGGAAATGAGCATCGCCACGTCTGCCCGTTCCGCAACCGCCGCAATCAGGCTGGCCCCGTAGCGGCTGATGCCGTCGTGATGGTCCAGCCGGGTGAACCGGGCGTCGAACAGGATCCTCATTCGGGTCGTCCTGCCAGGAAGTTTTCGATCAGCCGAGCCGCTTCGTCCGGGGTCTCGTAATGCACCAGATGACCCACCTCGGGAATGATCTCAAGCCGGGCATCCGCGATCAGGCCAGCGAGGTCACGTTGACCGGCCACCGAGCCCAGGTCGTCCTTTTCTGCGGCAATCAGGAGGACCGGCATGGCCAGTCGCGTTGCCACATCCCTGACCGTCCCGGTAATGGAGGCCTGAAACGCCTCCAGCAGCACCCGGCGGCTGGCGTAGGTGCTGAAGTAGCTCAGATGTTGTCCGTGGATGTACCTGCGCAGCGCCCGGTCCTTGGTCTTCGCCATCATCGAACTCATGCCGAGGACAATCCCCGGATTACCGAGCAGCGCGAGGCCCAGCTTCTCGGGCAAGGCCGCCCCCACCCGGTAGTACACGGCCGCCAGTTTGGAAGCCAGCCGGTTGGCACCTTCCAGCGCGGGTTCGCAGATCGGATTGATCAGCACCAGGGCCGCGATCGCCGACGGATGGGCGGCCGCCCACCGCGCCGCGACGATGGATCCGAATGAATGGCCGAGCAGCACCGTGGCGGGTCCCAACGCCAATGTGGTGAAGCTGAAGCCCACGAAATCGGCGTAGGCGTCGACGTCGTGCACGCCGTCGAGCGCCTCGGACTGGCCGAAACCGGGGAGGTCGGGCACCACAATCCGGTGAGACGGCAGCGCTTCGACGATGCGGAGCAGGCCGTGGTGATCGCCCCTGAACCCGTGCACCATGAAGAGGGTGGGCACGTTCGCGGGAGCGCCGGGCGTCGGGGCAAAATCCCAGTACCGCTGCGTTGCGCCTAGGTAGGAATGGGTTGTCTCAGTGGCCTGGCGTGTCACGGTGATGGTGGCGGGAACCAATGCTAGTTCACCTGGTCTGGGTGCGAACCAAAGCGGGTGTCCCGCTCAAGACCCTCAATGGCCGCGAGCTGTGCGGGGCTCAGGTCGAAGCCGAAGACATCGAGGTTGCTGGCGATCCGGTCGGGGCTGCTGGCCTTGGGGATGACCAGGTGGCCGGACTGCACATGCCAGCGGAGGACAACCTGCGCCGGGGTCCGGTTCAGCTCCGCGGCAATCGCCCCGATCACCGGGTCGGCCAGGATCGCACCGCGGCCCAGCGGACTCCACGCCTGGGTGCGGATGCCGTGGACGTCATGGAACTGCCGCAGTTCCTCCTGCTGGAGGTAGGGGTGCAGTTCAATCTGGTTGACGACCGGGACCACCGACGTTTCGCCGAGCAGACGCTCCAAATGGGGAAGCTGGAAGTTGGAGACACCCACCGCCCGCACCCGGCCATCGTGGTACAGCTGCTCCAGGGCGCGAAAGGTATCGACGTATTGATCCCGGGCCGGGCAGGGCCAATGAATCAGGTACAGGTCAACGGAGTCCAGACCGAGCGCCTGCTGGGAGGCGTCGAAGGCGCGGAGGGTCGAGTCGTAGCCATGGTCGTCGTTCCACAGCTTGGTGGTGACAAAGACGTCGTTGCGCTCCAGCCACCCAGCACCGACGGCGTCGTTGATGGCACCGCCGACCCCCGCCTCGTTGCCGTACATGGCGGCGGTATCGATGGTGCGATACCCAATTTCGAGGGCCTGGGCGCAGAGGTCGTGGGTCGTCTCGGGCGGCACCTTGTAGACGCCGTACCCGACCTGGTCGATTTGTACCCCGTTATTGAGCGCGATTTTCGGTGCCTTGTGCATACCTTGACAATACCGAAGGGCGATTGGGTCAGCGGGACCCGCCGTGCACCAGCCGCCGCGCCGACCCTTCATCGAGGATGAGGTCGGTGGCGAGCCCGGCCGCCAACGCGCCGCGCAACCCGTTGATCTTTGTCTCGCCCGACACGACGCAGATCCGCCGCCGCACCTGCCGGAGCAGATCCAGTTCGGGTCCGGTGCTGCGTTGGTTGAGGAGCAGGTCGCTGTGGGTGCCGTCGGCCCGGAAAAACATGGTTGCGACATCGCCAACCACCTGGTGCTCGTCCAACGCCCGGAGGTCGTCGTCGTCGAGGTAGCCGCCCGAGTAGACATGACTGGGGATATTGGCGTCGATTGACCCGACGCCGAAAATGGCCATCGTCATGCGTCTCTGGAGGTCCAGGATTCTCATCACGCTCCGTTCGGCCCACATTGCGGTTTTGGTTTCGGCGTGGTCGAAGAAGGCCGGCACGGGGAACTGCTCCACCCGGGCGCCATAGGCCTGCCCGAACCGGCGAAGGATTTCGCTGGCGTAGGTGATGCCGGTGGTCTGCGTGTTGCCGGCGCCGTTCAACTGCACAATGGTGCTGTCGTGGGTGACCTTGCGGGTCAGATGATGGCTGACAGCGCTGAGGGTCGAACCCCAGGCGACGCCGATAATGGCGTTCGAATCGACCAGCGGACCGATGGTCCGGGCCGCCTGGATGGCTACCCGGTCGAGGACATCGGAGTCGCTCACGATGTCGGTCACCGGCACCACATGGGCTTCCACCCCGAACTGTCGCCGGATCTGCTGTTCCAGCGACGGTGCCCGCTGCAACGGATTGTTGACCTGGATCTGCACGAGCCCGGTGTCCCGGGCCATCGACAGGAGCCGTGACACTGTAGATCGTGAGGTCCGCAATTCCCGCGCGATGGCGTTCATCGTGAGGTCCTGCAGGTAGTACATCTGCGCGGCCCGCAGGGCGTCACCGCTCCGGGACCGCTTGAAGTCCTCAGCGGAAGATTGTGCAGCGGGGTCCGATCTTTCAGCCTTTGGTCGAACGTTCATAGCCAAATCCTCCGTCACTTCTGCACGTATGTGCAACACCATTGACTATTATTCCCAGCATTTCAAGAATAGGTGGGACGGCTGCGGATCCGATGCAGCTTGCAAACTGTTGAGGAGAATGTTTTGGCTGAGTCCGCCAGTGCGAATGGTGCCACAAGCACGCCCGCTGAACGGCCGGGGGTGCAACGGTTGAAGGAAACGCCGCGCGCGTCGGTGCTGATTATTGGTGGCGGCATTAACGGCGTAGGAACCTTCAGGGACCTGGCGCTGCAGGGTGTCGACGTAACACTGGTGGAACGCGGTGACTACTGCCAGGGCGCCTCCGGTGCTTCCTCGCACATGATCCACGGCGGTATCCGGTACCTCGAGAATGGCGAGTTTCGGTTGGTCCGCGAGTCAGTGGTCGAGCGCAACGCCCTGCTGAAGACAGCGCCGCACTACGTCAAGCCCCTTCAGACCACCATCCCCATTTTCAGTACCTTCTCCGGGATTCTCGCGGCTCCGCTGCGGTTCCTGACCCACCGTCAGCACGGCCAGCCCCGCGAGCGGGGTGCCTTCCTGATCAAGGCGGGCCTGACCATGTATGACTGGTTCTCCAGGGATGGCGGCGCCGTACCGCGTCACCGCTTCGCCGGTCGCAAGGCGTCGCTCGCCCAGCTGCCGGACCTGCGGCCTGATGTGCGCTACACGGCCACCTACTTCGATGCGTCGGTGCACAACCCCGAGCGGATGACCCTCGATGTGCTCCGCGACGGCCTTGCCGCCAATGCCGAGGCGCGGGCCACCAACTACGTCAGCGCCATCGGCCGTGACGGCGATTCGGTGCTGCTCCGCGACGAGCTCACTGGCGAGGAATTCGCCTTCGCCGCCGACGTCGTCGTGAACGCGACCGGCGCCTGGGTGGACGGGACCAACGATTCGCTGGGCGAACGCAGCAAGTTCATGGGCGGCACCAAGGGCTCCCACATTGTCCTCGACCACCCCGAACTGCTGGCCGCCTGCGCAGGGCGTGAAATTTTCTTCGAGCACACCGACGGCCGGATTGTGCTGGTCTACCCGATCGGCGACCGCGTTCTGGTGGGCACCACCGACATCGATACCGATGTCGACACCCCGGCCGTGTGCACCCCCGAAGAGGTGGATTACTTCATTGAACTGATCGGACACGTCTTCCCGGCCATCGTCGTCGAGCACGGCCATGTGGTCTACAGCTTCTCCGGCGTCCGACCATTGCCACGGCACGACGACACACAGCCGGGCTTCGTCTCCCGGGACTACCGGATTGAGAAGCGCCAGGATCGCTCCGGCGCCCGGACGGTGACCACGCTCAGCCTGGTCGGCGGCAAGTGGACCACCTTCCGCGCACTGTCGGAGCACATGACCAACGACGTCCTGGAAATCCTCGGCAAGCGCCGGACGACGACGACGGTGGGTCTCGCCATCGGCGGCGGGAAAGGGTTCCCGAGAACTCCCTCCGCAGAGAAGGCCTGGGTGAGCGCCCACATCGAACCGGGGCTGTCGGCCGAGCGGGTCGAGGGTCTGCTGACCCGATACGGGACCCGCGCCGTCGACGTCATCGAGTACCTGCGGGCGGGACAGGATCAAACCTTTACCTCCACCAGCGAGCTCAGCCACCGCGAGTTGGCGTACATGGTCGAACAGGAACAGGTAGGCCATGTGGCTGACGTGTTGATCCGCCGGACCTCGATCGCCTTCAGGGGACTGGTCAGTACCGAACTGTTGCACGAGCTAGCGGACACGCTCGCGCCGCTGCTGGGCTGGAGCGGCGAGTTGGTGCAGGCTGAGATTGAGCTGGCTGAACGGGTGCTGCGGGACTGGCACAACGTTCACGTTGAAGATTTGGTGGCGTAGCCGGGATCTGCCGCGCAACCATTGCCGCTCCCGGAGCGGATGCAGGACCAACGGCAGCTGTTGCCGGGGGGAGCAAGAGAGCCACAGCCGCGGGCTGGGTTCGATAAAAAAGAATAATTAGAGGAGTCAAAGATGTCTCTGGAAGCATTCGTTGCCGAAATGTTCGGCACCATGCTGCTGTTGCTGCTGGGTACAGGTGTCGTTGCCAACGTCGCTCTGGCCGGTACCAAGGGCAACAATGGCGGATTTTTGATGGTGAACTTCGGCTGGGGTCTCGGCGTCTTTGCTGGCGTCTATGTGGCGGCCCTATCCGGCGCGCACCTTAACCCCGCCGTTACGGTCGGCCTGCTCGTCAATTCAGATATAGAAGCGCTCGGCCCCGATATCGACAAGACCTTCATGAACGTGCTGCTGTATTTTGCTGCGCAGATCATTGGAGCCATGCTTGGTGCCTTCTTCTGCTGGTTGGCATACAAGCAACACTTCGACGCTGAGCCTGACCCAGCCAACAAGCTGGGCGTGTTCTCCACCGGACCAGCGATCCGGTCGAATGCCTGGAATGTGATTACTGAAGTCATCGGTACTTTCGTGCTGGTATTCGTGGTCATTTCGTTTGCTGGCACGCCCTCGGGCCTCGGCCCGCTGGCGGTTGCGCTCCTGGTTGTCGGCATCGGTGCGTCACTCGGTGGGCCCACCGGCTACGCCATCAACCCAGCCCGTGACCTCGGCCCCAGGATCGTCCACGCATTGCTTCCCATCAAGGGCAAGGGCGGCAGCGACTGGGGTTACGCCTGGGTTCCAGTGGTTGGTCCACTGATCGGTGGCGTTCTCGGCGGTCTGGTCGCCATGTTGGTCACCTTCCCCGCGGTTACCGGGTAGCAATGCCCCGCTAGCGCAATCACTTGCTAGCACTCAACCGGCCGGGCGGTCCTACGACCGTCCGCGCCGGCATCATTCACCGACGGAACACTCAAAGAGGAGCACTACATGTCGAAGTATGTAATTGCGATTGATCAGGGCACTACTTCCAGCCGGGCGATCGTCTTTGATCACAGCGGGGACATTGTGTCCTCCGGCCAGAAGGAACACGAACAGATTTTCCCCAAGGCCGGCTGGGTCGAGCATGATCCCCTGGAGATCTGGAACAACACCAGGGAGGTTATCGGCAACGCCTTGTCGAAGGCCAACCTGACCCGTCACGATATTGCCGCCGTCGGCATCACCAATCAGCGTGAAACTGCTGTGGTCTGGGACAAGACGACCGGACAGCCGGTCTACAACGCGATTGTCTGGCAGGATACCCGGACCCAGTCGATCGTTGACGAGCTGGCGGCTGATGGGGGACCGGACCGGTTCAAGCAGAAGGTCGGGCTGCCGCTGGCCACCTATTTCTCGGGCACCAAGATCAAGTGGATCCTGGACAACGTCGAGGGCGCCCGGGCCAAGGCTGAGGCCGGCGATCTGATCTTCGGAAACACCGACTCGTGGGTCACCTGGAACCTCACCGGCGGCACCGACGGCGGCGTGCACATCACCGATGTCACCAATGCCTCGCGGACCATGTTCATGGATCTGGAGACCCTGTCCTGGGACGACGGAATCCTTGAGGCCTTTGGTGTGCCGCGGTCCATGATGCCGGAGATCAAGTCCTCCTCCGAGGTCTATGGGACCGTCCACACCTCCCAGCTGCTGCGCGAGGTGCCGGTTGCCGGCATCCTGGGCGACCAGCAGGCGGCAACGTTCGGTCAGGCGGCGTTCGAGAAGGGCGGCGCCAAGAACACCTACGGCACCGGTAACTTCATGATCGTCAACACCGGTGAGGAGATTGTTCACTCGAAGAATGGTCTGTTGACCACCGTTTGCTACAAGCTCGGCGACGCCAAGGCCGTCTACGCGCTGGAAGGCTCGATCGCTGTGACCGGGTCGCTGATCCAGTGGCTGCGGGACAACCTCGGCATCATCAAGTCGGCTCCCGAGGTGGAGGAGCTTGC
Source organism: Arthrobacter sp. Bz4 (assembly GCF_003075455.1). Classification (GTDB taxonomy): domain Bacteria; phylum Actinomycetota; class Actinomycetes; order Actinomycetales; family Micrococcaceae; genus Arthrobacter_D. The sequence goes on along the minus strand of NZ_QDAE01000001.1, from coordinate 201,680 downwards.
CAGAACGGTCGAGGACAACGGCGGGGTCTACATCGTGCCAGCGTTCTCCGGCCTGTTTGCACCGTACTGGCGCGGCGAAGCCCGCGGCGCCATTGTGGGTCTCACCCGATTCGTGAACAAGGGGCACATCGCGCGGGCCGCCCTCGAAGCCACCGCGTTCCAGACCCGCGAGGTGCTGGACGCGGCGAACGCTGATTCGGGAGTGGATATGGAGGACCTGCGGGTTGACGGCGGTATGGTCGCCAACGACGCGCTGATGCAGTTCCAGTCCGACATCCTCGGTATCCCGGTGATCCGGCCGAAGGTCACTGAGACCACAGCGTTGGGCGCAGCCTATGCGGCAGGTCTGGCGGTGGGTTTCTGGAAGGACACCGACGAGTTGGCTACCAACTGGGCCGAGGACAAGCGCTGGACGCCGTCCATGGATGTGGGGGAGCGCGACCGCCAGTTGCGGCTCTGGAAGAAGGCTGTCACCCGGACGTTCGACTGGGTTGACGAGGACGTGAAGTAAGCCCTACTTTCACTCCAGGCTTGACTGGAAGGGGCGGTGGCTATCCGAAAGGATGGTCACCGCCCCTTCCGCGTGATCGGCCGGTCGGTACCTCACCTTTAGCCGGTCAGTACTTCCGCCGATCAGAACCTCCGCCGAGTAGCTTGCTGTGGCGGGCCGACGGCATTTTCGAGTCTCCAGAGCTAACGCCTCGACGGCACTTTTTCAGCACGGCCGGCGCGGTTAGAACGGTGCCGGGTCTGGTGCCGGCGGTGCCGGTGGTGGGTCCGGCCGGGTGATGTAGGTTTCGCCTGCCGGTGAGATGGCGATGATGGTCCCCGGTTCGGGTTGTCGATAGTGCCAGTAGCCTTCGGATTTGAGCCGGTGGTGACGTTTGCACAAGGCGGCGAGGTTGCCGTAGCTGGTCTTTCCACCGTTGGCCCAGGGTTTTGTATGGTCGAGTTCGCAAAACACTGCCAACCGGTTGCAGCCTGGATGCCGACACGTCCGATCCCGCACTCTGATGCTGTCTCGCAGGTCCTTCGGCACCCGATAGGTGGTGGCATCGGCCCCGAGGCGCGCCCCGGTGAAGGGGTGGGTGAGGATTCGGGTGAACGACGGCGCATGCCCCGCGAGTTTGCGGGCCAGGTCGGGGTTGATGGGCCCATACCCTTCAAGTTCTCCCGGTACATCCCCGCCAAGGAGGGTCATCACGGGAACAGTGACAAACACTTTCGCCTGGACGCCCTGATAGCTGGCTCCACCGGCTTGATCGGCGCCCGGGCCGGAGCTGGTGAGGACGTCAGCAAACACGTCAGCTCGCAACTGGGTGAGGGTCCGGGGCTCATCCGGTCCCTGGAGGTTGCGGGCGGCGGTGTCGACCCGATGGAAGATCCCTGCGGCTTGTTCTACAGGCAGATACGCTTCAAGCCACGCCATCCCGTCATACGCAGGAGTTAGTTGTAGCAACCGACCCTCGACGGCCTTCTTATGCCGAGTGGTGGTGGATTCGGGGTGCAGTTGCTCGCGTAGCCGTCTGGCCTGATAGCAGAACCTACTCACAGTGGTTTTGCACGCCATGTCGACCAGCCGGTTTTCGAATGCCGCCAATACCTCGGGCGCGGCGTCCGGGATACTGGTGGCCTCTTCGACTACGGCCCAGGCATGCCGCCTCGATAGCCTCCCGTCCTCAAGGGCGGCCAGAGCCACCCGATAATGGCGGGTCAGGAGTTCGCTGTGTTCGATCAGGGCCCCGGCGGTCCGCTCCGGCAGATGCAGGGCGGCTCCAACTTCTGACTCCGTCAGTGTCCGGGCATACCCGAGGCGGCCAGCGGGGCCCATCGATTCGGTGGTCAGGTCAAGGAGGCGAGTGGCGATCTTCGCTTCCTGCGCATCGAGCCAGGACCTCGCCCTGTTGACGTCCTTCAACGCATCCAACGCCTGAGCCCCATCCAGCTCACCGACCGCAGTTAACCCCAGCCAGCCCGCCAACGCCCGGGTATCTTCCGGCTGGGCATCCGGCGACTGGGTGTCCGGCGACTGGGCGTCCGTTGAGTCAGGGACGGTGTCAGCCACGGGAGCCGTCCATATCGCTTCGACACTCAGAGGACCGCCGGGACCGTACCCGGTCGCAGTCCCCGCAGTCGCAGTGGCCCCCGAAGTCCCCGCGGATGTATCCGCAGACCCGCCGTTGGAGGCCAAACCCGCGCCGAATTCGGGAGAGAATCCCGGTCCGGTAGAAGAAGCTTTACTGCTTTTCATACCTCCATTCCATCATCTGCCTCTGACAAAATGAGGTCCGTGGAAGAGCTCCGGAAAAAAAGTTTTAACCAATTTTTTCGGCCGGATCACGGCAGAGCTAGACGGCGTTAGCTGGCCCCAAAAGCTGCTCACCGTTTTGTGTGGGAGCTTGTGGGGACGAGTCATCCTGGAGGTTAGGGGATGACCCATTCCCAGGCGTCTTCGCCCAGATAGGACAACACCAGCGTTCCCTCCAGCGCGGGGACATCGAGGAGAACCGTTCCGGAAGCTGTCTCGCCGGGGCCGATTGACTGCGGCAAAATGGCGGTCTCTGGCAGGCAGCCGTAGGAGTTGCCAAACAACATGCCGTTGAACGTGGTTCCGTCGGCTTGAATGAACTTCCAGGCTCCAGCGTCAGCGTAGAAGCTGCCGCCGAGTTCATCTTTCAACTCTGGCTGGGTTTCGACATCGAGTTGCACTGCTAGGTAGTGACCGTTAATCGGCGGCTGAGCGTACTCTTCGGTGCACTTGGCTGGGGCGATCGACGTCACGGTGAAGTCGATGACGTTCGTGCTGCGGTCATTGGTATTGAAGATGCCTGCAGGCTCACCGACGTCCTTGACCAGGTTTCCCCTGTCGCTAGTCTCGGGCTCCTCAGCCTCCTCAGCCTCCTCAGCCTCCTCAGCCTCCTCAGCCTCCTCAGCCTCCTCAGTCTCCTCAGGCGACGGCGACGGCGTCGCGGACCCGGTCTCGGTCCCGGCTGCCGACGGCGCCGCCGCATCATCCGATGACGGAGTGGACTCGACCGGGGCGGTCGAGCTCGTCGCGGCCGTCTCCGGCGTCTCCACCGGATCGGACGCCGCGTTTGAACAGCCGGTAAGGGCGAGTAGGCCGACTGCGTAGATTGCCAAGTTCTTTTTCATTGAAGATCCTTCTGAAGAGGTTGGTGACAAGTAGGGAGCGGTTGGAAGCGGCCCCCATGCCGCTTCCAACCGCAGACTGTGGGTTTGCTTAGTACTTGGGAAGACTCAGCAGATTGTTGGTCTCGCGGCCGTCGCTGACAGTCGCGATGTACTTGGTTCCCAGTCCGCTGGTTCGCACCACCACCGGGGCCTGCGCGCCGTTCGAGTTACGGCTTTGGTAGGTTTCAGTACCAGCCGTGATCTGCTGCACGATCTTCGTCCTGGAGGATTCGGACAGCGAGCCGGTAGGGGTATCCGAGTGGTTGACCCGGGAGATGTGCTCGCTTCTTGTGCCGGGGCTATCCAAATGAATCTGGCGAATGTACTTCATGGCAGTCCTTTCATGGGAGGTCATGGTGCTTGTGGAAATGAACGCTACGGTCACTCCCCACATCCAGAGCCGTTTGAATGCGATAACCCCCGTTATCAACAAATGCTCTAGATTGCGTCGAACAACAGGTAGGGTCAGATCCCAGAACCGCGGATAAAGGAGGAGGCATGCCGAAGATGACCGAGACCGATATGTCCCTTGCCGATGTGGCTCGTCTGGCCCAGGTTGCACGTCCGGTGGTCTCCATGTGGCGACGACGCTACCGAGATGCCGATCTACCTTTTCCAGCGCCTACCGACAGCTCATCAAGCCAACCGGCATTCGACCCCGCTGAGATTGGTCGGTGGCTCCACGACACCGGTCGCGGCAACAATCCCTCCGCTCATCTCGACGCCGACGCATTTCGCACGGGCATAGCTGCCGACCAGTCAGGGACTGACGCGTTGACGGCCCTCCTGTGCCTGAAGGTTCTGAGCGGTGAGCGACTGAGCGGTCTATCCAATGCCGAACTGCTGGATTTGGCTGACGACCACGATCCGCATAACCAAAGCCTCTATCGCGAAATGGAAGCGACCGGCGACCAGCTGGCCTTCCTCGCAGCGACGGCAGACGCACTGGCGGACGCAGCCTACAGCCCGGCGGCCGCATTCGACCTGCTGCTCACCTCCGAGCGGAGGCTCGGGCTGCAGGGTGGAGAAATTCACCGAGACGCCGTCAGCCTGGTGGCTGCCGCGGTGGCCGCGCTGCTCGGCTCGCGAGATGGATCACGGCTGGTTGTGGATCACTCGCCGGGGAGCAGCGACATTCTCCTGAAGCTGAGTGAGGGTTACGGGACTGTCCGGTGCGCCCTCGCCTGGGGCGGATTCGACACGGCAGCATCTCGGCGCGGTTTGCGGCGTCTCCACACTCATGGCCTGGTGCTTGAGGCAATTGACGACGACGCCGGCCCCGTTGGCCAGCGCTCTTCAGCACTTCACCTGGCCCAGTTTCCTCACGCAGGTAACCAGGACCCTGGCGACGTTACGATCCTGAACGCCATCGACAAGATATGTCTCCGGCTCACCGATGATGACCGCGCCGTAGCATTTGGCCCCGCAAGTGCGCTCTGTGATGCGTTGAGCGTGGAGGGCGCGGCGGGGGAGAGCGAAGCCGTCCGGTCAGCCATTTTGCGCACGGGGCGACTGCGCGCCGTCGTCCGCTTGCCTCAAGGTTTGCTCACCTCGAAGCCCCGCCAGGCGATGGCCTTGTGGGTACTCGGCCCCGCACATGCCGAGGTGGCTTTGGCCGATCGGTGGACGATGGTGTCCGACCTCTCCGGAACATCCCTGTCCACAACGGACATCGAGGATCTGATCAGCGATCTCGCCGCTGCGATGGGCAACCGGCGGTCGGTGGAGAAGCATTCGTTTCGGTTCGCGCGGCTGGTGAGGACGTCGTCGATGCTCGCAGCCCGCGGTTCGCTGGTCAAGGCTCGGCCACTTCCACGCAACAGGACCGCTCAGCCAGCTGACGCGGTGTTACACGTCGAGAACCTCCTGTCATTACTCGAACAGCCGGAAACCGTTCGGAGTCTGGATGTGCAGGTGATCCCAACGAAGAAACCGGAGAGCCCGGTCGAGAGGGTTCTAGGAGACCTGGCCGACGCCGGCGCGGTCGTTTACCTCCCCGGGAACCGAATCGAGGCAGCAGATCTTCGCGCTGGCGACCCCGGCTCGCCCGGTGCCGTCACAGTGATCACCGCCGGGTCGCTCTTCGACGGGGAGCCACCAGCAGTGATGGACCGGTTCCGGTTCTCTGCCCACTACCCGGCCGGCCGACTCACCGAGCCGGGCGACGTCGTCTTCTGCACGGGACCGAGGCCCGTCGCTCTCGTGGATCCCGACGGCGCAGCCGTCGTCGCGTACCCAGCCCGCATCCTCAGGATTGTCGGTGAGGGACAAACCAGTAGAGGTCAGCTGGGACTGGTAGCGGGGCTGCTCGCCGACGACATCAACAGCCAGCCGCCGACAGCACGGAGGTGGAGGTCGTGGACAGTCCGCGCGGTCGACGTCGACCAGCGGGATCTTCTCAGGCGCACGCTCGACGCCGTCGAGCAGGAGCGGCTCGCCGCACTCGAACGCGTCAATCAACTCACTCAACTCGCTACGCTGATCATGGACGGCGTAGCCAGCAACACCGTGACCCTCGGCGAACACACCCCCGCCGCCCCGATGGAAGGAACACCCCAGTGCCCCCGAAAGTGAAGGTGGACGCCCTGCCGTCCACCATGAAGGAACTCAAGGACACCCTGTGGAAGGCGGCCGACAAGCTGCGCGGCTCCATGGACGCATCCCAGTACAAGGATGTGATCCTGGGACTGGTGTTCCTGAAGTACGTTTCGGACGCGTTCGACGAACGCCGGGAGCAGATCCGGGTTGAACTTGGCGCCGACGGGTTCGGCGAGGATCAGATTGCGCAGATGATCGACGACGTCGACGAGTACACCGGGCGGGGCGTGTTCTGGGTACCGACGCAGGCACGGTGGACCTATCTGGCGCAGAACGCCAAGGGGACGCAGGCGGCGGCCGGCGAAGCGGCCAAGACCATTGGCGAGTTGATCGACGACGCGATGGACGCCGTCATGGGCGCCAACCCGTCGCTCGCGGCAACGCTGCCGCGGATCTTCAACCGGGACAACATCGACCAGCGTCGTCTTGGTGAACTACTGGACCTCTTCAACTCAGCGCGGTTTACCGGGCAGGGTGCTACGAAGGCCCGCGACCTCCTCGGTGAGGTCTACGAGTATTTCCTTGAGAAGTTCGCGAAGGCCGAAGGAAAGCGGGGCGGGGAGTTCTACACGCCGGCCGACGTCGTCCGGGTGCTGGTCGAGGTGCTGGAGCCCGATCACGGGCGCGTGTACGACCCGTGCTGTGGGTCGGGTGGCATGTTTGTGCAGACCGAGAAGTTCTTGGAGTCGCACAACAAGGAGGGTTCGAGCATCTCCGTCTACGGGCAGGAGCTGAACGAGCGCACCTGGCGGATGGCGAAGATGAACCTTGCCATTCACGGCCTGAACGGTAACCTGGCCAGCCGTTGGGGTGACACGTTCGCGCGTGACCAGCACCCGGATCTGCAGGCCGACTTCATCATGGCCAACCCGCCCTTCAACATCAAGGATTGGGCCCGCTCCGAAAGTGATCCCCGCTGGAAGTACGGCGTCCCGCCGGTGGGCAATGCCAACTATGCGTGGATCCAGCACATCATCTCGAAGCTCGCCCCGGGTGGCAGCGCCGGTGTGGTGATGGCTAACGGGTCCATGTCGTCGAATTCCGGCGGCGAGGGTGACATCCGTGCGCAGTTGGTCGAGGCGGATCTGGTCTCCTGCATGGTCGCGCTCCCCACCCAGCTGTTCCGGAGCACCGGCATCCCGGTGTGTCTGTGGTTCTTTGCGAAGGACAAGTCGTCCGGAGCCGTCGACCGATCGGGTGAGGTGCTCTTCATCGACGCGCGGAACCTGGGTTACCTGGTGGACCGTGCCGAGCGTGCTCTCGCGGACGAGGACATCGCAAAGATCGCCGAGACCTATCACGTGTGGCGCGGGTCAGCGTCTGCTCAGGGGTCGGGCATCGAATACGACGACGTCGCAGGGTTCTGCAAGTCTGTCCCGTTGGCGGGGATCAAGGCGGCCGACTATGCGCTGACTCCTGGTCGATATGTCGGCGCGGCCGATGTTGAAGACGACGGCGAGCCGATCGAGGAGAAGATCGCCCGGCTGTCGGCTGAGCTGTTTGAGCAGTTCGCCGAGTCGGAGCGGCTGGCTGCCGTTGTGCGGGAGCAGTTGGGGCGGGTTAATGTCTGACTTCGCGCTCCGACCGCTGTCGGCCATTGCCACCATCATTACTGGGTCGACTCCTAGTTCTGGACAAACAGATTCATGGGGTGATGAGTGTGACTTCATTACCCCATCTGACCAAAGCGATAGTCTGAGGGAAGCAACTCCCGCTCGAAGGCTTTCAGCAACGGGCATCAGCCGATTGAAAAGCCGAGTCGTCCCTGCCCGGTCGACCAACCTAACTTGCATCGGGTCCACTATCGGGAAAGTGTCTATGACGCGATCTGCGGCGATCACCAATCAGCAGATTAACAGCATCATCGCGCGCGAAAGCATCTCGGATGCCGGTTTTATCTACTACATGATAAAAAACTGGAGCGGCTCGCTGAAGGATCATGCCTCCGGATCGGCAACACCAATTATTAACAAGTCAGTTCTTGCCAGATTCCACTTTCTAGTACCTCCGATAGGCGATCAACGAGCGATTGCCGAGGTGCTCGGCGCGCTCGACGACAAGATCGCCGCCAACACCTTGATGGCCAAAAATTCGATCCAGCTCCTTCAATCGATTCACGAACACCTACGGTTACGGCAAAGGGAGGTGCGCAAAGCGCCCCTAGGATCATTAGCAACTACAGTCCTTGGAGGAACGCCTTCTCGTGACAACGCCGAATTTTGGATCAATGGCTCGGTGGCATGGATAAACTCTGGCAAGGCGAATGAAACAATCATCACGCAACCTTCGGAATGGATCACGGAAAGTGCTTTGGAAAAGAGTGCAACAAAGCTGATGCCCAGGGGGACTACCGTGGTTGCCATCACTGGGGCAACGCTGGGACAAATCGCGCGACTTGAAATATCGGCCTGCGGAAATCAGTCTCTTGTAGGTATCTGGAGCGGAAACCCAGATTTGAATGATTGGCTTTATCTCGAGGTTAACTCGCGAATGCCTGAGCTGTTAACGAAGGCCACCGGTGCTGCGCAACAACATGTCAATAAGAAGGATGTGGACTCGCTCTTAGTCGAGGTAGCTGACGAGCGCACTTTGGGTGCTTTCGGCGACAGAGCCCGTCCGCTTCTAGATTTGTGCGTCGTTAAGGAACTGGAAAGCGGATCTCTCGCGAAGCTACGGGACCTTATCCTGCCACAACTCATGTCCGGCAAACTACGAGTCAAAGAAGCCGAGGTGCTGGTCGAAGGACTCGTCTAGGTATGTCCGCGCTGAGGGATAGGTTCGAAGCGAAACCAACCTATCCAGCTGATGGCAGCAGCGGCGACCTCACATGACCGGTCAGGGAAGGACGCCGCCGATGAGAGAGCTATCTTCCGGCCAACTCCAGCAGCCATCCGCGTTTAGGAGGCCAGCAATCGCGCCGGTTACACTCCGCTGGGTTGGCAGGAGCCTCGATCTGGTCAAAGGCCGCGGGGAGTTCAGCAGCGAATGTTGTTAGATACAGACAACTGGCTGTGGCTGCTGTGGTTGCTGTTGCCAGCGCAGCAGACGCAGTCGACGAAGTCAGGTAGGCACCCCATGCGCACGGCCGCTACGAGCCCACTTCAACACGGCGGTCATGGATCGGAATTGCGGTGCAGAGGGCGCGCGACGTTCCGCGAGCGTCGCTATGCGGAAGCTCTCAGGGACTCCAGGGCGGCCAGGGCGAGGTCGAGGCCGAAGATGAACTCCTCCGCCGGGTCAAAGCCGGCAGCGAGGAGCGCCGCGGCGGACTCGTTGAGGTAGGGGAACTCGCCTGGAGGAAGCTGAGGCAGGTAGACGTCCTCGGCCATGTCCGCAAACTCATCGGCCGTATCGAACGGCAAGTTTGCTTCCTGCAGGGCGTAACCATAGACAAGGCTGTCGAGCAACCAGTTGGCGTGCGTCGCCATCAAGACCGAGAAGCCGGCCCCCCGCAGGCAGGCGGTGACGGCCTCACGGTGGCGAAGGTGCGCGGACCCCGGCGATGTCCGCGAGTCCATCAGGCCAATCGCCCACGGGTGGCGCGAGAGAACCTGCCGGGCGGATACCGAACGCCGTCGCATCGCCGACTGCCAGTCGGTCTCCTCGGGCGGGAGCTCAATCTCCTCGAACACGATGTCGATCATCGCGTCCAGCAACTCCTCCTTGCTCGCCACGTAGTGGTAGAGGGACATCGCGCCCGCGCCAAGCTCGCGAGCCAGCCGGCGCATGCTCAACCCTTCGACCCCGTCGCGGTCGGCAAGCCGGATCGCCTCGACCACCACCCGGTGTTTGGTCAGCCCCGCGTCTGACGCAACCTGGCGTTGTTCCCTAGCGGACACAAATTCCTCGCTTTCCCAAAATGCTTGACATTAGTACAGCGTACGCTCACACTCTATCGTACAACGTACGTCGTACGGTGTACGAGCAGCGAAAGTCGTTGCTTGAACGTAAGGAGGCTTTTGTGGGAAACGAACAGCGATCGAATGCCGGAGCACCCCTGGTGCCGGGGGAGAGGCTGGGCGAGGCGCCGATGATGCGGGCCGCCGTCCAATACCGCTACGGCCCGCCCTCAGTACTCGAAGTGTCCGAGGTCGGGCTACCGCTACCCGGTCGAGGCGAGGTGCTCGTCCGGGTGAGCGCGGCCTCGGTACACCCTGGCGACTACTTCGTCATGACTGGCGAGCCGTACATGGTGCGCCTGGTGTTCGGGCTCCGCCGGCCGCGCCACGGTATCCCTGGCATGGACCTCGCCGGCGTGGTGGCAGCGGTAGGCAAGGATGTCACCGTTCTCCGCCCCGGCGACGAGGTGTTCGGCTGGAGCACCGCTGGAGCACTCGCGGAGTACGCCTGCGTTCCGGCGGACAACCTCGTGTCCATCCCTGCCAACCTGTCGGTCGCGGACGCGGCAGCGGTGCCCACCTCGGCCATGACGGCGTTGCAGGCATTGCGCAAGATCGCGAACGTTCAACCGGGCCAGACGGTGCTGGTCACGGGCGCGTCAGGCGGCGTGGGCTCCTTCGCCGTACAGATCGCCAAGGCGTTTGGTGCCGAGGTGACGGGTGTGTGTAGCACCCGCAACGTCGACCTGGTCCGGTCACTCGGTGCCGACCACGTCATTGACTACACGACGACCGACTTCACCCGCAGCGACAAGCGCTACGACGTCATCCTCGACAACGTGGAAGCCCAGCCCCTGGCGGCTGTCCGCCGAGCGCTGACGCCCACCGGCATCCTGATTCCCAACAGCGGACGCGGCGGCCACTGGTTCGGCCCCGTCGGCCGGATCGTCAAAGCGCGTGTGCTGTCCGGATTCACCCGGCAGCAGCTGAAGCCCTTCACATCGATCGGGAAGCGCCAGGACCTGCTCACCCTTGCGGACCTGCTCACGACCGGGCAGGTCACGCCCGTCATTGACCGCACCTACCCGCTGGACGACGCGGCCGACGCGCTCAGCTATGTCGGAGCCGGCCACACCCGAGGAAAGGTCGTGATCACCGTCTGACGACCGGACCGACGAGACCGACCCAACGCGTGCGTATGCACGCCCAAACCTGCCGCCACTCCGGCGGACGGACCGCTCCAATCGAAAGAAAGACCGATGACCCTCCGAACGAAAACCCCGACCCTGCTCGACAACCCGCGAATCCCTGTGCAGGCCAAGCTCGCCGCCGCCTGGACCAGCTTCATGTTCCTCGTCATTTACATCGACTACTTCCACCTCTACCAGCCCGGCGAGATTGACCAAATCCGGGGTGGCGAGATCTTTGTCTTCGACATCAGCGGGACCTTGATGTCCATTTTCTTCGTGATCATAGCGATTCCGAGTCTGATGGTGCTGCTTTCGATGACGCTGCCCGCCCGGGCGAACCGCGTCACCAACCTCGTCGTTGCATTGCTGTTCATCCCCCTCTCCGTCTTCAACGCGGCAGGGGCGACCTGGGACTATGCCTTTTACTACGGTCTTACCATCGGAGTCGAGTTGCTGATCCTGGCCTTCATCCTGCGCTCCGCCTGGATCTGGCCCCGCACCGCCCCGTCGGCGACCATGCCGACCAGCCCGGACCATGAAGCCATTCGCGCCCGGCAGCAAGCGTGAACTCAAAAGCAATCCCGTCCGGTAGGGGCTTTCCGAGGCCCCTACCGGACGGTCACGCCGAACCGTCGCATCAGATCCGCCAGTCCCACCGTTACCCAGGAAGGTCCTCATGATTGAGGCACACGAGCTCACCAAGCGCTACGGCGACAAAACCGCAGTGCACACCCTCAGCTTCACCATCGCGCCCGGCACCGTGACCGGGTTCCTCGGCCCGAACGGTGCCGGCAAGTCCACGACGATGCGCTTGATCATGGGACTGGACCGGCCGACGTCGGGCACCGTCCTGGTAAACGGCAAGCCCTACGGGCAGCACCGTTCCCCGCTGCGGGAGGTCGGCGCCCTGCTCGACGCCAAGGCCGTGCACCCCGGCCGCAGCGCCCGCTCGCACCTGCGCACGATGGCCGCCACCCACCACATCAAGGCCTCCCGCGTCAGCGAGGTCATCGAGATGACCGGCCTGGCCGGGGCAGCGACCAAGCGCGTCGGCGGGTTCTCCCTCGGCATGAGTCAACGCCTGGGCATCGCCGCAGCACTTCTGGGCGACCCCCGAACGCTCATCCTGGATGAGCCAGTCAACGGGCTCGACCCCGAGGGCGTGCAATGGGTTCGCCAGTTGGTGCGCGACCTGGCCGCCGAGGGACGGACGGTGTTCCTGTCCTCGCACCTGATGAGCGAGATGTCCCAGACCGCGGACCAGCTCCTGGTGATCGGCCGCGGTCACATCATCGCCACCGGCTCGGTCCAACAGGTCATCGACTCCGTCGCGAGCGGCGCTGTGCGGGTGCGCTCCCCGCGCGCCGACGAGCTCGCCGCCGCCCTGACTGCCGACGGTGTGACCATCACTTCTCCGGACGCCAGCATGCTCGAGGTCAGCGGGACTACCGCGGAACACGTCGGCCAGGTCGCCTTCCGAAACGGGCTGCCGCTGTACGAGTTGTCCCCACGCGGCGCCAGCTCGAAGAGGCGTACCTGTTCCTGACTCAGGACGCGGTCGAGTACCGCTCCGAGCCCACCACCGCCCACAGCACCACCGCCCACAGCACCCCAGACCAGAAGGGCCAGAACCGATGAGCACGTTGACGGACAACCCGCCGATGACCGCACACGCCACCAACCCGCCCGCCGCTGCACAGGTGCATCCCACCTTCCCGGGGATCTTGCGTGGGGAATGGATCAAGGTACTGTCCCTGCGCTCGACGTGGTGGGCGCTGGCCTCCACCGCCGCAGTGATCACGTTGGTGGCCCTGGCCTCCGCCATGTCCCTGAGCGCCACGACCGACGATCCCGCCCTGGCCCAGGGCATCGAGCAGATGCATGGTGCCGAGGTCATCGCAGGTGGCTTCCATTTCGGCATGCTCACCATTGCCGTCCTGGGCGCCCTACTCATCACCGGGGAATACGCCACCGGCACGATCCGCTCAACGTTCGCGGCTGTTCCGAGCCGGACCCCCGTCCTTGGCGCCAAAGCCCTCGTCCTGATTGTGCTGACGGCCGCCGTGACCCTCGTGAGCGCGACCCTGTCCTACCTCGTCACCATGCTCCAGCTCTCGCAGTACGACCTCGTCCCAGCGCTGGACGACCCGGGCACCTGGCGCGTCCTCGGCGGCACCCTCTACTCCCTCATCGCCGCCGCCCTGTTCTCCCTTGGGATTGCCACGCTCCTGCGTTCCACCGCCGCCAGCGTGACCGTAGCCCTGACCGTCCTGCTGCTATTGCCCGGCACCCTCAGCTTCATCCGCCTGGACTGGGTAGAGACCATCGTCAGCTACCTACCGCTGCCGGCGTCCTCAGCGTTGCTCACCACCGGAGCAGCCGAGACGCAAGGTGTCTACCTCTCCACACAGGCGAGCCTGATCGTGCTGGCCGCCTACGCTGTTGTCCCCCTCGCGGCGGCCGCAATCACGCTGCACCGACGCGACGCCTAGACTGGAGCCAGTGATCGGCAACACACTGGGGGAAATAGCATGACAGTAACCACAGGTCTCAGCGAAGCGCTCTGGGAAGGCCTCGCCATGGAACAGCTGGCCGATCTCGGCTGGCGACCAGTTACTGGTGAGTCCATCGCACCCGGATCAGGGGAGCGCGACACCTGGGATGACCTGCTCATCCGGCCGCGGTTGCTCGCAGCGCTGCGGAAGTTCAACCCGACCGTGCCGCAGCAGTACCTGCAGCAGGCCGTCGCCGAGATCACGGCACCCAAGTCAACTGATGCCATCACCGAGAACCACCGCATCCACACCTATCTGACCGACGGCTACCGCGGCATCAGCTACATCGACACCGACGGCACCGAACACAATCCCACCCTCCGCGTCCTCAGCGCCGACGCTGACGACAACGACTGGCTCGCCGTCAACCAGATCACACTCCGGCAGGGCGACTACAAACGACGCTTCGACGTCGTGCTCTACTGCAACGGCATGCCGGTCAGCGTGATCGAACTCAAGAGGGCTGGGAGCCGCTCAGCCGATGTACCCGCCGCGCACGCACAGCTGCAGACCTACCTCCGCGAATTCCCGCTTGCCTTCCGCTTCTGCGTCTTCACCCTCGCCTCGGATGGGATCCTCGCCAAGTACGGCACGCCGTTCACCCCGCTGAACCACTTCTCGCCGTGGAATGTCGACGACGACGGCGAACCTGTGGCCCGCGACGCCCTCGTCGACGGCGAGCCGGTCACCGAACTGGAGCTAGCCCTCGACGGCCTCTACAGTCTCGAGCGGTTCGTTCAGCTGACCCGCAGCTTCACCGCGTTCGATGAAAACTCGGAGGGGCTGACCAAACGCATCGCCAAGCCCCACCAATACTTTGCCGTCTCCAAGGCCGTCGGCAGCACCGTCACAGCGGTTGCAAGCAACGGGAAGGCCGGCGTCGTCTGGCACACGCAAGGCTCGGGCAAGTCCATGGAGATGGAGCTCTACACCAACCAGGTCACCCGCCATCCCAAGCTCCTCAATCCCACCATCGTGGTGATCACCGACCGCAACGAGCTCGACGGCCAGCTGTACGAGACCTTTGCGCAGAGCCTCCTGCTCCCGGAGAAACCGCAGCAAATCCGCCGCCGGGCCGAACTGCGCGAGGAACTCTCCAGCCGAACCACGGGAGGCATCTACTTCACCACCTTGCAGAAGTTCGGCCGCAGCCAGGGGGAGAAGGACGCCGGCGTGGACCATCCGCTGCTCTCGGACCGGCGGAACATCATTGTGATTGTCGATGAAGCTCACCGCAGCCACTACGACGACCTCGACGGCTACGCCCGCCACCTGCGCGACGCGCTGCCGCGGGCCACCCTGATCGCGTTCACCGGAACGCCCATTTCCTTCGACGACCGCAACACCCGTGACGTGTTCGGCGAGTACATCGATATCTACGACCTCAGCCGGGCGGTCGACGACGGGGCCACCGTTCCCGTGTATTTCGAACCACGGCTGATCAAGGTGGCGCTGGCCAAGGACGTCACCGAGGAAACCCTCGACCAGGCGGCCGATGACATCACCCGGAGCCTGGACGACACCGAGCGGGCACGGATCGAGGCGAGTGTAGCCGTCGTAAACGCGGTCTACGGGGCGCCTCAGCGCATCGCTGCCCTCGCGGAAGACCTGGTGGCGCACTGGGAAAATCGTTCGGGCAAGATGCGCCAGTTCATCGAATCGCCCGGCAAGGCCATGATCGTCGGCGGCACCCGGGAAATCTGCGCCAACCTGTATACGGCCATCATTGCGCTGCGCCCCGACTGGCACTCGGATGACCTCGACAAGGGCAAGATCAAGGTGGTGTACTCCGGCACGCCGTCGGACGTCCCCCCGGTGGTCGACCATGTGCGCCGGGACTCGGCGAACGCGACCATCAAGGAACGCCTGCGGAATGTCGACGACGAACTCGAGATAGTGATCGTCAAGGACATGATGCTCACCGGGTACGACTCGCCCCCGCTGCACACCCTGTACCTGGACCGGCCGCTGAAGGGTGCCCTGCTGATGCAGACGCTCGCCCGGGTGAACCGCACCTTCCGCGGTAAACAGGACGGGCTGCTGGTGGCGTATGCGCCGCTGGCCGACAACCTGGCCAAGGCACTGGCGGAGTATTCCAAGACCGACCAGCAGAGCAAGCCCATCGGAAAGAACATCGACGAGGCGGTGGAGCTCACCAAATCCCTGGTGGAGATGCTGCGTGAGATGCTCGCCGGGTTCGACTGGCGCGCCGTCTACCGTGCGGGCACCCCCAAGGCCTTCAAGAATGCTGTCACCGGCTCGGTCAACTACCTGCGCAGCGCGTTGACCCCGGGGAACCAACCCGACGACGGCGCCCAGACCCTGGCGGAACGGTACCGGAAGGCCTCGAGTCAGCTGTCCCGTGCCTGGGCCCTGTGTTCAGGGGCCCAGAACCTTGCTGAGCTTCGCCCGGAAATCCAGGTCTACGAGGAGATCCGCGTCTACATGGCGAAGTTTGACGCCGCGGACCGGCAGTCCCGGGGGGAGCCGGTGCCCGAGGACATCGCAAGGCTGCTCGGGGACCTGATCGCGACGTCGACGTCCACCGGGGACATCCTCGACATCTACGAAGCCGCAGGGATGCCCAAGCCGTCACTGGGCGACCTGACCCCTGAGTTCATCGCGAAGACGCAGCAGGCACGGAATCCGCAGCTTGCCATCGAGGCGCTGCGGAAGCTGGTGGCCGAGGAATCGGCGAAGACCACCCGCAACAACGTGATCCGTGAGCGTGCCTTCTCGGAACGCATCACTGAACTGATGAACCGGTACACGAACCAGCAACTCACCTCGGCCGAGGTCATTGCCGAGCTGGTCGCGCTGGCAAAGGAAGTTGCTGCCGAGGCTGCGCGTGGCGCGAAGTTCTCTCCACCGCTCAACGAGGACGAACTCGCGTTCTACGATGCGGTGGCGCAAAATGAGTCAGCGGTGGAGGTGCAGGGCGAGGGGATCCTGGCGCAGATCGCCCGAGACCTCGTGGCAGTGATGCAACGGGACGTGCGGACCGACTGGACCGTGCGCGACGACGTCCGGGCGAAGCTGCGCTCCTCGATCAAACGGCTGCTCGTGAAGAACGGTTATCCACCCGACAAGCAACCGGCCGCCATCAAGTTAGTCATGGAGCAGATGGAATCCATGGCACCGCGCTACGCGGAAGCACGCGGCTGAACGGTGACGCGAAGCACATACACACTCCACTGACGACTGATAGCGAGGCCAGGCATGGTTCCAGGTAAACAGGTCCGACTCTTCCTGACCGACGGCATGCCGGGGGACTCCTGACGGCCGAAATCATGAACTGGACTGGACAGATTGTTGCCGGATCCCGGTCGGACCTGCCTACGGGGGGCCGATTCATGGCTCGGGTATGCTTGCAAGCATGGTAATGGCTCCGCTGATTTTCTGGTGTGCCACCCCGGTGGCTCCGCGACAGGCGTCCCGGTGAGGGCCCTTGTGCCAGGCGGTGTTTTGGCCGTACTGCTGCTGATGACCGGTTGCACCGACCCCGGCGAGGTGACCGGTCCGGCCCAACTGACGCCTTCCGGGTCCGCGAGTGCCTCCAGCCCGTCGAGCCCGTCGAGCCCGTCCAGCCCGTCGCCGCCAACCACGGAGTCTGCTGCGGGGGTCTCCCCGAGCAGCCGATCGGCTACGTCCAAGACGCTCGCCCCCGGCGAACTGATCGCGCTGAATCAAACCCTGATCGGGGTGGCCTGGGACAACGACGTCGACCAAGCTCGCCGGCTCATCGCAGCTGGCGCTGACGTCAACTACGAGGACGAGACCGAACAGAGCGCTTTCCTGATCGCAGCGAGTGAGGGCTACCTCGAGCTGCTGGACCTGACCTTGCGTAACGGCGCGGACGTCGACGCTCGCGACAGCTTCAACGGCACCGCTCTGATCCGCGCCGCGGAGCGTGGCCACGCGGACGTGGTTCGAAGGCTGCTGGAGACCGATGTCTCAGTCAACCACGTCAACATTCCGGGCTGGACCGCGCTGCACGAGGCGATCATCTTCGGCGATGGCTCGCCCCGGTATGTGGAGACCGTGCGGCTGCTCGTCGAAGGCGGCGCCGATGTGAGGCTCCCTTCCCAGCGCGATGGTCTGACGCCATTGCAGCACGCTACCTCCCTAGGCTTCGAGGAGATTGCTGCCATTCTGCGCAACGCGGCCGAGCAGTAACCGCGGAGGCCCCCTCAACAGCAGGGAAAGGTCCGCCACGATCGACAGGAGCCGGGGCATTGTGGTCGCCGTCGTTACCAGCGGATGCCTCAGATGGATTGTTCCGGGCCTGGGAATGAGTCATTCCCAGGCCCGGAACAATCGATCCTTGCTGTCTAGCGCGAACGAATCCGCTAGCCGAGCACCGTGTGCGACACGCTGTCCGGGTTGCCGAACCGGTGGGCTGTGATGCTGACAGCCTGCTCGTGCAGGAACGGAAGCATCTCGATCCGACCCGACTCTGTGACGGGTCCGGCGTAGATGGCAACATCCGGATCCCCGTCGGTGGCCGCGCACAGTTCCGAATAGCCGCCGCCGATCAGCCGAACCCGGCCAAGGGAAGCCGTGGGTGCGTGCTTCAGCCACGCGGCGTCGTCGTCCACGCCGTGTTCAATGTTGTGCGCCGAGAGCGCCGCTGTGAGAGCCGGCGGTAGCGGGTGAGCCGTCGAAACCCGCAGAGAGGCACCGGCACGCAGGCCGGCAGCGAGGACCCGGACCAAACCAGCGAGGGTGCCAGCCTCGTTGAGCCGCACCGTCACAGCACCGGCAATGTAACGGAACTCATTGCGTTCCACCCCGAGGTCCGACACGTCGCGATTGGCACCGAAGGACCTGACCCAATGACGCTGATCGTCCGCGGTCGCCCTGGCCAGGAACCCCTGGTCGACGGCGGGGATATCGGCTGCGTGTAGCAGATCCCGCACCGGCCCACTCAACGGAGCATGAACGTTCCCGGGATGCAGCTCGACGGGGTTCCAGCTGCCCAGGTGCATCAAATAGTTGGGGCCACCAGCCTTTGCGCCCGGCCCGACAGCCGAACGCTTCCAGCCACCAAACGGCTGGCGCTGAACAATTGCACCGGTAATGCCGCGGTTCACATACAGATTGCCTGCCTGGACAGCGTCCAGCCACTGGGCGAGTTCATCGCCATCCATGGTGTGAATGCCTGCCGTCAACCCGTAGGGGCTGGCGTTCTGCCATTCGATCGCCTGTGCGAGCGAGTCCGCGTGCATCACCCCGAGGACCGGACCGAAAAATTCAGTGAGATGGAAGTAGCTGCCCGGTTTCACTCCAGCGCGGACGCCGGGGCTCCACAGCCGACCCGTGTCGTCGAGCTGCTTCGGCTTGACCAGCCAGGTTTCACCCTCGCCAAGGGTAGTCAGCGCGTCGCGCAGTTTCCCCTCAGCAGGCTCGATGACAGGGCCCATCTCGGTGGCTGCATCTTCCGGGTAACCAACCTTCAGCGACGCCACTGCGTCAACCAGCTGGTTGCGGAACCGCGCCGACTTCCCGGCCGCACCCACCAGAATCACCAGCGACGCGGCCGAGCACTTCTGCCCGGCATGACCGAACGCGGACTTGACGACATCGGCCGCGGCAAGATCGAGGTCCGAACTCGGAGTGACGATCAACGCGTTCTTGCCGCTGGTCTCCGCGAGCAGCGGCAGGTCATGGCGCCAGCTGCGGAACAGCTTGGCGGTGTCGTAGGCACCGGTCAGGATGACCCGGTCCACCGACGGATGCGAAATGAGGTGTTGCCCCACCGGCCCCTCCTCAACATCCGCGAAATGCAGCACCTCGCGGGGCACCCCTGCGTCCCACAACGCCTGGACCAGCACTGCCGCGCAACGCTTGGCCTGCGGTGCAGGCTTCACGACGACGGCGCTGCCCGCCGCCAACGGTGCCAGAGCCGACCCCGCGGCGATGGCCACCGGGAAGTTCCACGGCGGCGTGACGACCGTCAGGCGTGCAGGCACGAACTCGGCGCCCTCCACCTGGTCCAGTTCCTCGGCGAGCAGTGCGTAATAGTTGGCGAAGTCGATCGCCTCGGAAATCTCCGGATCGGACTCGGCAACCGTCTTGCCGGTCTCACTGGCAGCAACTTCCACCAGGTCACCACGGATCGCTGCGAGCCGGGCCGCTGCGTTCCGCAGTACCCCGGCCCGTTCGGCTCCGGTCCGGGACGCCCATTCCTGCTGGCCGGCAAGGGCCGCAGCGATGGTGCGCTCGACGTCGTCGTTGGTGTCCAGCCAGGAAGCTTCCACCAACTCAACCCCCAGGGTTGACTCCGGAACCCGCTGGAGAATCTCGGTGGCCCAGTCCCTGATGACGGGCAGCGACGGGTCGGAGTCGGACTGGTTGGCGAACTCGCCGGGTGCAGTTTCCACGAACCGGTCAACGCTCTGCGCCCGGTTGGGACCCGGCACCACAGCATCCACAGCGGCCAGTGAGGCGAGGAAACGCTGCTTCTCACGCTCAAACAGGTGCGGACTCTTGTTCAGCTCAAAGACAGCCGACATGAAGTTTTCCTGGCTCGCGTTTTCTTCGAGCCGGCGGATCAGGTAGCTGATGGCGACGTCGAACTGGGCCGGGTGCACCACCGGCGTGTACAGCAGGAGCGAGCCGACGTCCTTCTTGATCTCCTCCGCCTGCTCCTCGGCCATCCCGAGCAGCATTTCGAACTCGATGCGATCCTCCACGCCGCGCGCCAAGGAGAGCAGGCGTGCGAAGGCGATATCGAACAGGTTGTGACCGGCGACACCGATCCTGACCGCCTCCGCGTTGTCCGGACGCAACGCCCAATCGAGGCAGCGCTTGTAGTTGGTGTCGGTCGCTTCCTTCGACGGCAGGGTGGCGGGCTCCCACCCGTGAACCTTCGCGTCGACGAGTTCCATTGCCAGGTTGGCGCCCTTGACCAGCCGCACCTTGACGGCCGAACCGCCACGAGCACGACGTTCGGTGGCCCAGCCGGTGATGTCCTGCAGCGCGCCGAGCGCGTCCGGCAGGTAGGCCTGCAACACGATCCCCGCTTCGAGATGCAGCAGGTCCCCGGTGTCGAGGATGCGCTTGAAGACCGCCACGGTCAGGTCAAGGTCGTGGTATTCCTCCATGTCGAGGTTGATGAACTTCGGCGCCGGGGAGGAGGCAGCCAACCGGTACAGGGGGAGCAGCCGCTCCGCGACCCGCTCCACCGTCTCGTGGAAGTCCCACAGATTCATGGTGCTCACCACCGAGGACACCTTGACGGAGACGTAGTCGACGTCGTCGCGGGCCAGCAGTTTCTTGGTTCCTGCGAGGCGCGCGTCTGCCTCCTCGTGGCCGAGTACCGCTTCGCCGAGCAGATTAATGTTGAGCCGAACAGATTCGCCCCGCAAACCGGCGATGGCCTTGCCCAGCTTCTGGGGGCGGGCGTCAACGATCAGGTGTCCCACCATTTCGCGGAGCACCCGCTGCGCCACCGGGACCACGATGCCGGGCAGCGTCGGGGCGAGCGCGCCGCCAAGCTTCACGGCGCCGCGCATGTACCAGGGCAGGAACGACGGCGTCTGCCGCGCCAGCTTTGAGAGGTTGCGTGCAGCGACCGCGTTGTCTTCGGGACGGATGACCCGGTCAACGAAGCCCAGTGTGAACTGCAGCCCGGCGTCGTCCTTTAGGACCTCGGCGAGCAGCTGCGCCGACCGCGACCCACGGGTGACTGTCGGTTCGGGGCGCCGGACGTCGTCCAGGTGCAGCCAGCGGCGGACCAGCGCGACGGCGTCGTCACCCAGGTCTGCGGGAGCGGGATCGGCTGTGGGAAAGAGCTGTGTCATGCGATCGTGCCTCACAATGTGACGGGCCACTGTCATCGGTTCCTGGTATCAGGTGGTATTCCCCTTGCGGGGCCGGTGGCCGATCAGCCGGGGGCGCACTCCGCCTCGGCGTGGCAGCGCGCGACCTGCGTGCGCGCGTACCAGGATCATCGTAACCCGCGCCCCAGGTCGCCGTCGCCAATCTGCGCTAGAGTGGTCGCATGTCTGTAGTACAACTCCTTAGCTAGCCGCACAGTCAACCGTGCGGCATGCCCCTCCTTGGATGAGGGGCTTTTGTGTGTCTAGGGGCAATTGATCAAGAGGACAGGGCAACAACAGTGAGCACGCAACCCGACGCCGGGCAACCGGACGAGAACACCTACAGTTTCGCTGACATCGAAGCCCGATGGCCCGCGGAGTGGGACCGGCTCCAGCCGTTCAAGCCAGCCGACGACGGCTCACGGGAGCGCCGGTATGTGCTGGACATGTTCCCGTACCCCTCAGGCGACCTGCACATGGGGCACGCCGAGGCGTTCGCGATGGGCGACGTCGTCGCCCGCTACTACCGGCAGCAGGGGTTCGACGTCCTGCACCCCATCGGCTGGGACTCGTTCGGGCTGCCCGCCGAAAATGCGGCCATCCAGCGCAACGCTCACCCGTCCGAATGGACCTATACCAACATCGAGACGCAGGCCAACTCGTTCCGCCGCTACGCGATCAGCGTTGACTGGTCCCGTCGGCTGCACACGTCCGACCCCGGGTACTACCAGTGGACGCAGTGGCTGTTCCTGCGCTTCTTCGAAAAGGGTCTGGCGTACCGGAAAAACTCGCCGGTCAACTGGTGCCCGAAAGACCAGACGGTGCTGGCCAATGAGCAGGTAGTCAACGGCGCCTGCGAGCGCTGCGGCACCCCAGTCACCAAGAAGAGCCTCAACCAGTGGTACTTCAAGATCACCGACTACGCGGATCGTCTGCTGGACGATATGGACCAGCTGCGGGGTCACTGGCCCGAGCGGGTCCTGGCCATGCAACGCAACTGGATTGGTCGCTCCGAGGGTGCCCACGTCGACTTCGTCATCGAAGAGGCCGACGGGCAGCCGGCCCAGAGCGTTCCCGTGTTCACCACCCGGCCGGACACGCTGCACGGCGCCACATTCTTCGTGGTGGCGGCAGACGCCCCGTTGGCCCTGGACCTGGTCACCGAATCCCACCGGGCCGAGCTGGAAGAATACCGGGAGGGCATCAAGTCCCTGTCGGAGATCGAGCGGCAGTCGACCGAGCGCGAAAAGACCGGCGTGTTTACCGGCCGCTGGGCGATCAACCCCCTGAATGGGGAGAAGCTGCCGGTCTGGGCCGCCGACTATGTGCTGGCCGACTACGGCACCGGCGCCATTATGGCCGTTCCCGCCCACGACCAGCGCGACCTAGACTTCGCCCGCGCCTTCGAGCTGCCGGTCCGAATGGTTGTGGACACCGGTGCCGAGGATCCGGCGGTGTCGGGGATCGCCATCACCGGCGACGGCACCCTGGTGAACTCCGGTGAGCTGGACGGGCTGGGCAAGGACGAAGCCATTGCCCGCGCCATCGATCTGGTCGCCGAGCACGGCACCGGCGAGCACACGGTCAACTACCGGTTGCGCGACTGGTTGTTGTCCCGGCAGCGATTCTGGGGCACCCCGATCCCGATCATCCACTGCGCCACCTGCGGCGAAGTGCCGGTCCCCGACGACCAGCTGCCCGTCACGCTGCCGGAAGACCTGCGCGGCGGCGACCTGTCCCCGAAGGGGACCTCGCCGCTCGCCGCCGTCGAGGACTGGGTCAATGTGCCCTGCCCGCAGTGCGCCGGGCCCGCCAAGCGGGACACCGACACGATGGACACCTTTGTCGATTCCTCCTGGTACTTCCTGCGGTTCGCATCCCCTGACACCACCGACGCGCCGTTCGATACCGACGCAGTGAACCGCTGGCTGCCCGTCGGACAGTACGTGGGCGGCGTTGAGCATGCCATTCTGCACCTGCTGTACAGCCGCTTCTTCACCAAGGTGCTGTTCGACCTGGGCCTGATCGGGTTCACCGAACCGTTCTCGGCGCTCCTGAACCAGGGGCAGGTGCTCAACGGCGGCAAGGCCATGAGCAAGTCGCTCGGCAACGGCGTTGACCTGAGCCAGCAGCTAGACAAGTTCGGCGTTGACGCCATCCGGCTGACCATGGTGTTCGCCTCCCCACCCGAGGACGACGTCGACTGGGCCGATGTGTCGCCGTCGGGTTCGTCGAAGTTCCTGGCCCGTGCCTGGCGGCTCGGTCAGGACGTGACCAGTGTGCCCGACGTCGACGTCTCAGGCGGCGACCGCGCGCTGCGGTCGGTCACGCACCGGACCGTCGCGGACAGCGCCACGCTGCTGCAGGGGAACAAGTTTAACGTGGTCATCGCCCGCGTGATGGAACTGGTCAACGCAACCCGCAAGGCCATCGACTCGGGTGTTGGGGGCGCCGATCCGGCTGTCCGCGAAGCCACGGAGGCGGTAGCGATCATCCTGAGCCTGTTCGCCCCCTACACCGCGGAGGACCTGTGGAACCGGCTGGGACACCCAGCCTCGGTGGCGACAGCGGGATGGCCTGCCGTCGACGAGTCGTTGCTGGTGCAGGAGACAGTGGTCGCCGTCGTGCAGGTGCAGGGCAAGGTCCGTGACCGGCTGGAGGTGTCCCCGGACATCACCGAGGACGCACTGCGGGAACTGGCCCTGGCCAGTCCCCAGATCCAGAAAACCCTCGACGGCAGAGGAATCCGGACTATCATCGTGCGGGCTCCCAAGCTGGTCAACATCGTTCCGGAGTAACCCATGCGGGCCGACAAAGCAGTGAAGTCTCCAGCAGGACAGGGTGGTCCGGCGTTGGCTGAACCACGCCCGTCGGCCTCGGAACAGCCACCACGGACGCCGGCAAAAACCGGTTCTGCGGCCTGGTACTCGATGAGGTGGCTGGAGCGACTGTGGGTCCGTCCGTCGGGAACCCGTGCCGCGCAGGAGGCCGCCGCACCGTCCCGCATCGCTGTGGTGACTGACTCGGCCGCGGCCATACCGCCCGAGTGGCTGGCAGCCGGGGGTGCCGCGCGTGGCGTCGTCGTCGTGCCCATGCCGGTGATGATCGCCGGACGAATCTTTGGTGAGGGCACGGACGACCTGACCGGGCCGCTGTCGGTGGCGTTGGCCGAAGGCGCCGAGGTGCGCACGTCCCGGCCGTCGCCGGGCCAGTTCGAGAGTGTCTACCGGCGGCTCGAAGCCGACGGAGCGACGGGAATCCTCTCGGTGCACCTCTCGGGCGACCTATCGGGGACCACCGACGCGGCGCGCTGGGCGGCGGCGGCCGTCTCCATCCCGGTGGAGGTGCTCGACTGCCGGACGGTCGGGATGGCGATGGGTTTCGGGGTGGCGGCGGCCCAGGCGGCTGCGCGTGACGGGGTCGACCTTGCTGGGGCGTCAGCGGTAGCGCGCGCGGTCTGTGATTCGTCGACGCTCAGATTTCTGGTACCCAGCCTGGAGCAGCTTCGTAAAGGGGGCCGGATTGGCACGGCAGCGTCCATGCTGGGAACACTGTTGTCGGTGAAACCGATCCTCAGTGTGCAGGAGGGACGGATCCTGCCGCTCGAAAAGGTGAGGTCCCTGCCCAAGGCTATTGCCCGCCTGTTGGACCTGGTGGAAGCGGACCTTGCCGGGAGGCCCGGTGCCGTGGTCGCCTTCCACTACTTCGGCAATCAATCCCAGGTGCAGGAGCTGACACTGAACCTCCAGGAGCGCCACCCCGAAGTTCGGACAGTCCTGGCGCAACTCCCGGCAGTGCTGGCTGCCCACACCGGACTGGGAGTCATCGCTATCGCCGTGGCAGGGCGGATTGACGACGACGGCGACGCTGGACCGTCCACTCCCGACTGACTGCTACTGGGTTTACCCACATACGCAGCCGTCCGGTCTCCTTCCCCTGGCGGTAAATCCTAGGCTCGACCCATGGCCAGACATCGTTGGGCAACCAGCCCACCGCCCCGCGGCGCTTTGGGGTGTCGACAGGATCCGATCGGGGCTGCTGATCCCTCCCAGGGATACGAGGATTTCGAGGCTTTAGACCCGCCCGGTCCGCCAGCCGACAGTGGGCGCCGGTGGGCAATCGGTCGTGGCGTATCCTTCGTGGTGCTTGGTCTGGCACTTGCGATCGCCTTCGGGCTTTTCCTGTTCCGGGGCGGGCCGGCACCGGAAATCACCTCGGTAGCGCTGGATAGTCCGCTGGCCGGGCAGCCGGCACCTCCGGCCCACGCGTCAGGTGCACCAGCCTCATCGAAACCCACGCCGTCAGGTGCACCGTACTCGGGAACACTGTCTTCGGGAACACTGTCTTCGGGAACACCATCCTCGGGTGCACCGCCTGCCGGGGCGCAGCCAGCTGGAGCACCGCGCTCAGGGGCTCCGCCGCCGGGGGAGGAGGCAGCCTCCGAACGTCTGTTCGTCCATGTTGCGGGGGCGGTGACCCGTCCCGGAATTGTTGAACTCGCCTCAGGATCCCGCGTCTTTGAGGCGATCGATCAGGCCGGGGGAGCACTCCCCGACGCCGATCTCGCCGCAATCAACCTGGCCGCTCAGATACAGGATGGTCTGCAGATCCGCGTACCCCTGCAGGGCGAGACCCCGGCTCCGGTTGCGCCCGATGGCGCAGCCAACGGCGGGTCGCCCGCGAATCCTCTGGGTTCCACTGGCCCGGCGGCCCCGGTGAACATCAACACGGCTGGAGTCGTCGAACTGGAGACACTTCCGAGGATTGGCCCGGTGCTGGCAGAGCGGATCGTCCAATGGCGTGCCGCACACGGGGCGTTCACCCGGCCCGAAGATCTCGACGCAGTGCCAGGCATCGGTGAGGCCATGCTCGCTGCACTTCTCCCACTGGTCATGGTCTAGGTCATGGTCGAGGTCATGAGACCACGGCACAACTGGACGAGGTATGTCCGGGCCGCGACGGAGGGGGCGGACGCCCGAAGGGGCGCCCAGACAGGCGACGCACCGGTGGTGTGCGGTGCTGCTGCGACCGACCCTGTGGCAAGCGTCCCTGTGAGCGGCACTATAGCGGGCCGTGCGGCAGCGACACTGACGGCGGCGCGCAGTCGAAGCACACCGATCGGCCCGCTGGCGAGCTGGCGGAAGAAGTTTCTGCGGGAGAAGCGGGGTAGGGACACCCGAACAGCCGTTATCGAACCCCGTCACCGGGACTTACGGTTATTGCCTGCCGCCGCGGTGGCGTGGATCACGGCAGCAGGGGTGACCCGGCTGGACGCCTCCTCCGCACTGCTCGGCGCCGTTGTGCTGGCGACTCTGGCCCTTTGCAGTGTGATCGGCTGCCTTGCATCGGGCAGAGTCAGGCGGGTGGCGGTACCCTGTGTGGTGCCGCTGGCCATCGCTACCCTGGTCTGCGCGCCCGCCTCAGCCAGCCTTGCCGCACGGACCTCCGGCCCGGTATCGACTGCGGTCCAGGAGCAGTCCGCGATCACCGCTGTTGTGCACGCGACGTCGGATGCAGTGATGATCAGCCCCGACCGGTTTACCGGATCCTCCCGGTTTATGGTGGAAGGGACGTTGACGGCTGGAACGCTTGACGGGGTCAGGTTCACGGCGGGTACGCCGGTGGTGGTGATTGGCCCGGCGTCCTGGCAGCCGGTCGCCGCGTCTGACTCGGTGCGCACGGCCGGGCGCCTGCTACCCACCAAACCCGGCGACCGGGCAGCCGCACTGCTCATCGCCGCGACCAGCCCGCAGGTGACCTCGCCTGCCGGCTGGACTACCGTTCCAGCCGAATTAAGAACTGACTTTTCGCAGCTTTCTTCCCGGCTGACGGGGGAGGGCGGGCTGCTGCCAGGCATGGTCATCGGCGACCGGAGCACACTGGACGAAAGTCTGGCAGCAGATATGCAAACCACCGGGATGACCCACCTGACAGCGGTCAGCGGTGCCAACTGCAGCTACCTGTTGGCCTTCGTTTTCCTCGGTGCCCGCGCTCTGAGACTGCCGCGACTCCCGTCGGCGGTCCTGGGCATCCTTGCACTGATTGGTTTCGTCATCCTGGTTCGACCCGAGCCAAGTGTGTTGCGCGCAGCGCTGATGGGCGGCATCGGAGTTGCTGCGGTGCTATCCGGGCGAGGGAAAGTGCCGCTGGCACTTTTGCTGCTCACCGTGGTGGTCCTCCTTACCATCGATCCCTGGCTGCACGCCTCCTTCGCGTTCATGCTGTCCGTTGCCGCCGCGGCCGGATTGATCCTGTTCGGTCCGGTACTGGCATTGAGGCTGAGCCGTTTCATGCCGCTGCTGGTCGCCCAGCTCGTCGCTGTTCCGATTGCGGCGCAACTGTTCTGCGCGCCGATCCTGACGCTGTTGCAGCCAACTCTCCCGCTGTACTCGATTCCGGCGAACCTCGCAGCCAGCCCGGTGGTACCGTTCGTCACCATCGTGGGGATGGCGGCTGTCGCGTTGATCGCCGTCGCGGAACCGCTGGCGGTACCCCTGGTCCTGGCGGCCGGTTGGGGTACAGCGTGGGTAGGCGCAGTTGCAACCTTCTTCGCCTCGGCGCCCGGGGCGACCCTGCCGTGGGTAGGCGGTCCGGTGGGAGTGATTCTCACCGGAATGCTCTCGGCGGCAATCGTGCTGGCGGTGACTTTCAGCCCCCGGCGCCGGACTGTTACTCCCGGCCCAGGCAGGTCGACGAAGGTGAACCCTTCACGCGGGTCAAACCGGAGCGAAGCCCATTCCGGTCACGGCAGGATCGGTGCCCTGCTGTGGCTTGCGGTAGGTTGTGTGGCGGGCCTTGCCGCCGTCACCCTGTGGCCCCCGGGCAGACCAGACAATGGAACCTGGCACATTGCTGCCTGCGACGTCGGGCAGGGCGACGCCTTCGCTGTCCGGACCGGCGAACGTAGCGTGATCCTCATCGATACGGGCCCCGAACCGGACGCCGTCGACGCTTGTCTGGACCGGCTGGCGGTCGACACCGTGGAACTGCTCGTGCTGACCCACCTTCATGCCGATCACTATGGTGGAATCGAAGGAGTGTCGAGGGACAGGACGGTGCAGAGAATCCTGTACTCCTCCTCAGAACCGGCACTTCCCACGACTGTCACCGCGGTCCCTGCGCAACAGGTATCACCCGAGCGGCTCATTGCCGGCATGACTGGAGAACATGGCGACGGTGGCTCCTATGGCCGCGTCAGTTGGACGGTGCTCTGGCCAGAGGCCGGAGCACCAATAGATTCCGAGAATAATTCCAGCGCTGTGCTTGACGTCGTCATCGACACTGACGCCGCCCCCGATGTGGCCGTCCTGCTGACTGGTGATCTGGAGGAGGACGCGGCGCGTGCCATGTTGAGAGCCAGCCCCGGACTCAATGAGCGGGGGGTGCAGATCCTGAAAGTAGCCCACCACGGTGCCCGCAACGGTGGGCTCGACCTGGCCCACACCCTCAAACCACGGCTCGCCCTGATTTCCGCTGGCCGGGATAACGACTACGGGCATCCACACCCAACTATCACTGCCGGATTGTCTGCGGCGGGGATTACCGTGGCCAGAACCGACCAGCTGGGAACGTTTCTGGTTTCCATTCAGGACGACTCACTCCGCGTCCACCGTTGACCCGCTTGTCCGCTTTGCCGCAGGTCCCGCCCGTGGCACAGTTGACGCTGAGGACTCGTTCCATCTACCAACCACCAGGAGCAACTACGTGACTTCCAGGCCCGCCGCATCCCGCAGGGAATCAGCTGGAAGCTCAGGGATGCACTGGCGAACCGTTGTACCCGCACCAGTGGTGCTGCTCAGCGGCCCCGAGGAGTATGCCGCCGGCCAGGCAGTCGAACGCATTCGTCGCAGCCTGCGGGATGCACGTCCAGACCTTGAAGACGTGAAGCTGGACGCCGGCAAGTACGAGGCAGGCGATCTCACCATCCACGGGAGCCCATCCCTGTTTGGGGAGGCCAAATTGATCGAGGTGAGCGGCCTCGCCCAAATGAACGACGACTTTCTTCAGGACACGCTCGGATACCTGACCGATCCTGCCCCCGATGTCGTGCTGGTGATGCATCACAGCGGCGGAAACCGTGGCAAGAAGCTTCTTGACGCACTCAAGTCTTCCGGGGCAACCGTTGTCGACTGTCAGCCGTTGAAGAAGGACTCGGACAAGACAGACTTTGTTGTCGAGGAGTTCAGGGCCGCGGGCCGGCGGATCGGCGGTGGAGCCCTGCGGGCGCTGGTGGCAGCGGTCGGGTCCCAGCTCGCCGAGCTGGCGGCAGCCTGTCAACAATTGATTTCTGATACGGCCGGTGAAATCACCGAGGAGACCGTCGAGAAGTACTACGGCGGCCGGGTGGAGGTCACCGGGTTCAAGGTGGCAGACGCGGCATTGGCTGGCCGTGGAGGACAGGCCCTGTCAATGCTCCGGCATGCCCTGGCGACCGGCGCCGATCCAGTACTCCTGACGGCGGCCCTTGCGATGAAGGTCCGGGCCGTAGCGAAGGTCCATCAGGTGCGGGGGAGCTCCGCCCAGCTAGCAAAAGAGCTCGGGATGGCGCCCTGGCAGGTAGACCAGGCCCGACGCGACGCCCAGCGCTTCAGTTCCGAAGGTCTGGTTGAGTGCATTCAGGTGCTTGCGGAAGCCGATGCCCAGGTGAAGGGCGCCTCCCGGGATCCGGTGTACGCCGTCGAACGCGCAGTCACCACCATCGCCCTCGCTGGCCGCGGCTAGCGGCTCTGTACGGTCTGAAGTGCCGCTAGGCCCGGACGGCGCTCCGAGTCACTGCGCACCCGCTTGCCCTCTCTGCGACCTGAACGTACCGCGCCTGACCCGTCTCGCGCTGTAGATACCGTCTCGCGCTGTAGTTATATGTGGCGCGGCAGCCGTTTTAGGCGGCGTTGGTCGGTTGAAGGCGCGTAAGGCGAAGGGATCAACCGGTTAAACGACAGATGGCCGGCCCGAAGGCCAGCCATCTGGAAATCGTCGAACGATTAGGCTCTGGTTAGAGAGCGTTGACCTTCTTCGAGATCGCAGACTTGTGGTTCGCTGCGTTGTTCTTGTGCACGACACCCTTGCTGACAGCCTTGTCCAGCTTGCGGCTTGCCGACTGGAGGAGGCTGGTTGCAGCTTCCTTGTCAGCGGAACCGATCGCAGTGTTTACGGCGCGGATGGCCGTTTTCAGCTCGGACTTAACCGAGTTGTTGCGCTGGCGCGCCTTCTCGTTGGTGAGAATGCGCTTTTTCTGGGACTTGATATTTGCCACGTATTTAGAACTCTCTTTGTATTGCGGACTGGTCGTGAGGGTAATTCAGTTCAACCAATGACTGAGCGGCGTGGGGATACCGTAGGCGATTGGACTAAAGTGCCCGTCGACCTGCGCGGACACACAGCTGTCTAGATTACCAGAGATGCACGGATTAGTCCCGGCAGCCGGTCTGTCTGAGCGCGGCGCCGCATGTGGAAGGTCCCGCATGGAAAATTGGGCAGCCACAATGACTCAGCCCAGCCGCGCCACCACACGATCAAACTTCGCTCGGGGGAGTACAGCACCGATCCGCCTGACATCCGCCGGTGTCAGTTGAATGATCCGATCGGTTTTCACTTCGCTCGGTCTGCCCTTGACGTCCCACGAGCCGGACCCGATATCGACGTAGGCCGGATCCGATCTGCCGGTTCCATTCCGGTCGCGGCTAGTCAGCGTCAGTCCCAGCAGCCTGCCCCGGTGGTTGCCGATCAGCAGGACCGGGCGGTCCTTGCCCTGACGGTGGTCCTCTTCATAGGGCACCCAGGCCCAGACAATTTCCCCCGCATCCGGGACATCATCGGCTCGGGGCGAATAGCTGACCTTCGGGGTGCCGGTGAAATCACCAGGGTAGGCGGCTGGTTTCCGGGCCGGTCCGGATCGCCGCTTCGGCGGCTGCAGTGCCCGCACAATGGTGCGGGCCAGCCGCAGGAAGGATCGGGAATCAAATGACATGCGGTAAAGGATACAGTTTGCCCAGTCCAGGCAGTTCCAGATCACCCGCCAGCTCGTGGGAGACTGTTAGCAGGGGCTGGTTTAACAAATCCCGCCCGAGAGGTGGGTTCACCTCGCTCCAAACCCTGTCGTTGTAGTTGAAACGGTTGCCGCGCAGCAGCCCTCGCAACAGTAAGGAATGTCCAGTGTCACCCAAGGCCCGCACCTCACCGGTGCCCGCCGCCACTGATCCGGCGATTATCAGAAACTTCTGCATCATCGCGCACATCGATCATGGGAAGTCCACCCTGGCGGACAGGATGCTGCAGCTCACCGGCGTCGTCGAGCAGCGTGACATGAAGGCCCAATACCTGGACCGGATGGACATCGAGCGTGAACGTGGCATCACCATCAAATCCCAGGCGGTGCGGCTGCCCTGGGAACTCGACGGTGTCAGCCACGCGCTGAACATGATCGACACGCCAGGCCACGTTGACTTCACCTACGAGGTTTCCCGGTCGCTCGCGGCCTGCGAAGGGGCGATCCTGCTGGTCGATGCCGCCCAGGGGATCGAAGCCCAGACACTTGCCAACCTTTACCTGGCGATGGAAAACAACCTCACCATCATTCCGGTCCTGAACAAGATCGACCTGCCCGCCGCCCAGCCCGAGAAGTATGCTGCCGAGCTGGCGAACCTGATCGGTGGCGATCCCGACGACGTCCTCAGGGTCTCCGGGAAGACCGGTATGGGGGTCGAAGCACTGCTGGACAAGATTGTCAGGGACCTGCCGCCTCCTGTTGGTGACCCCAACGCCCCCGCACGGGCGATGATCTTCGACTCCGTGTATGACACCTACCGCGGTGTCGTCACCTACGTCCGCGTGGTCGACGGCATGCTGCATCCCCGCGAGCGGATCCAGATGATGTCCACCCGCGCCAGTCACGAGCTCCTCGAAATTGGCGTCAGCTCCCCGGAGCCCACCCCATCCAAGGGGCTTGGAGTGGGTGAGGTCGGCTACCTCATCACTGGTGTGAAAGACGTCCGGCTGTCCAAGGTGGGTGACACGGTTACCAACCTGGCCAAGCCCGCCCAGGCGTCCCTGCCCGGATATGCCGATGCGAAGCCCATGGTCTTCTCCGGTCTGTACCCGCTGGACGGCACCGATTACCCGGTGCTTCGCGACGCGCTGGAAAAGCTGATGCTCAACGATGCAGCGCTCGTCTACGAACCCGAGACCTCCGCGGCACTGGGCTTCGGGTTCCGGGTGGGCTTCCTCGGGCTCCTTCACCTGGAGATCACCAGGGAGCGGCTCGAGCGCGAGCATAACCTCAACCTGATCTCCACGGCACCCAACGTGGAATACCTGGTGACACTCGAGGACAAAAAGATGGTCCACGTGACCAACCCCAGCGAGTACCCGACCGGGAAAATCGCCGAGGTCCGCGAGCCTATGGTTTCGGCGACCATCCTGGCGCCCACCGAGTTCGTCGGTGCCATCATGGAGCTGTGCCAGAGCCGGCGCGGCGTGATGGGCGGAATGGATTACCTCTCCGAGGACCGGGTGGAGATCCGGTACCGACTGCCACTGGCCGAGATCGTGTTCGACTTCTTCGACATCCTCAAATCCCGGACCCGCGGGTACGGCTCGCTGGACTGGAAGAGCGACGGCGACCAGGTCGCCGACCTGGTCAAGGTCGACATCATGCTGCAGGGCGAGCAGGTCGATGCGTTCTCGGCCATCACCCACCGCGACAAGGCCTACGCCTATGGCGTCATGATGACCGGCAAGCTGCGTGAACTCATCCCACGGCAGCAGTTCGAGGTCCCCATCCAGGCGGCCATCGGGTCACGGATTATTGCCAGGGAAAGCATCAGGGCCATCCGCAAGGACGTCCTCGCGAAGTGCTACGGCGGTGACATCACCCGTAAACGCAAACTTCTGGAGAAACAGAAGGAAGGCAAGAAACGGATGAAGATGGTGGGACGCGTCGAAGTCCCGCAGGAAGCCTTCATCGCAGCCCTCACCACCGACGAGTCCAAGGACAAGGTCAAGAAGTAGCAATGCCAGGTGCCCTCCCTCTTGGCTTGCCAGCGCCGGAAAGCGGCCTGCTGCCGGAGCAGGCCGCCATCGGCAGCGCCGACCGGAAGCTGGGGCTCTACGTCCACATCCCGTTCTGCGCCGTGCGCTGCGGCTACTGCGACTTCAACACCTACACGGCCACTGAACTGGGTGGGGGCGCATCGCAAGACCGCTATGCCGCAACGGTCAGCGCTGAACTGGACCTCGCAGCCGGTGTCCTGACCGCTTCCGGCACCGCGCCACGCCAGCTATCGACAGTGTTCTTCGGCGGCGGCACTCCCACCCTCCTCCCCGCAGCCGATCTGGCGACGGTGCTGCGCACCGCTGTCGGGCACTGGGGCCTCGCACCAGGCGCTGAAGTCACCACGGAGGCCAACCCCGATTCGGTCACGCCCGAGTCACTTGCGGTGCTGGCGCAGGCGGGTTTCACCAGGGTGTCGTTCGGGATGCAGTCGGCTGTTCCGCATGTGCTGAAGGTACTGGACCGCACCCATGCGCCCGAACGGGTGCCACTGGCCGTGCAATGGGCGCGGGAAGCCGGGCTGCGCGTCAGCCTTGACCTGATCTACGGCACCCCGGGGGAGTCCGCAGCCGACTGGCAGCAGACCCTTGACGCGGCGCTGTCCTACGGTCCGGACCACGTCTCTGCCTACGCACTGATCATCGAGGACGGCACCAAACTTGCGGCCCGGATCCGCCGTGGCGAGGTGCCCGACATCGACGACGACGATCACGCCGAGAAGTACGCCCTGGCCGAACGCGCGATGGCAGCCGCCGGACTGGGATGGTACGAGGTGAGCAACTGGGCCCGCACACCTGCGGACGAGTGCAGGCATAATCTTGCCTACTGGCGTGGGGACGACTGGTGGGGAGCTGGTCCCGGCGCGCACTCGCATCTGGGCGGTGTGCGCTGGTGGAATGTGAAGCACCCGACCGCGTACGCCCAGCGCCTCTCAACCGGAGTGTCACCGGCCGCTGGCCGCGAAATCCTGGACGCGGAGACCCGCTACACCGAGGACGTGATGCTTCGCGCCAGGCTGCGCGAGGGTCTACCAACCCGGGTGCTGCACCCAGGGGGGCGGCTCGCCGTCGCCGGATTGATTGCTGATGAACTGATCGTTGCAGCGGAGGCCTTCGCCGGAACGATCACGCTCACTGGCAAGGGCCGGTTGCTCGCCGACGCGGTCGTCCGCAGGCTACTACCCGACTAGGTTCCTAACGGAAGAGCCGCAGGTTGAACGCGTACCGGTAGGGGCGGCCACGGTTGACCTGGATCCCGGCAATGACCGAGGATACGGCGATTGCCACCCAGATCAGGGCGTTGACGACGGCGAACATGCCGCCGACCGCTGGCAAGAGGGAGAGCAGCCAGGCCACGAACGCCAACACCGTCGGCGGGAAGGTGAAGTTGAACGCCTCCCGCGCTTCCTGGGCGGTGAAAGGTCCCCGGTTCTTGAAAATCAGCAGGATGAGCAGCGACGGAATGAAACCGAGGATTCCCCCGAAGTGCGACAGGGTTGCCCACTGCCGGTCTTCCGTCGCGGTCAGAGGCAGGGCATTCGCCGGGGCACCCTCAAAAGCGGATCGGGGCTGGCCGTGGCCGTCCTCGGATCCGTGGTGTCCGTGCTGGTCGGCGGGGTTAGACAACTGAACATCCTCTATTGCTTCGGGGCAGCCTTGATCAGGAGCCTTCCTATCTAGGATACTTCGTCGCCAGCAAACGTGCACTGGGGCTTAAATTGTCGCGTCGAAATCTCCGGGAGGGGTCAAAAAATCGATCACTTCTTCGACCCGCCCGAGCAGCGACGGCTCAAGGTCGGAGTAACTATTGACGCACCCCAGCAACCGCTTCCAGCCATGTGCCACCGCTGCCTTGTCGGCGTTCGGCCAGCCGAGACCGGCGAGTATTCCGGTCTTCCAGTCCTGGCCCCGTGGTACCACCGGCCACGCGGTGAGCCCGACGGCCGCCGGCTTGATTGCCTGCCACACATCGACATACGGGTGTCCCACCACCAGGACGTTGGCGGCGGCTCCCGGAACCTTCATGGCTTCCTGGGCGATGCGCTGTTCCTTCGACCCCGCTACCAGATGGTCGACGAGGATACCGAGCCGGCGGTTCGGTCCAGGACTAAAGGTGCGGATCATCCCGGCAAGGTCGTCAACGCCGTGCAGCGGCTCGACGACGATCCCCTCAAGACGCAGATCGTCGCCCCACACTTTTTCGATCAGCTCAGCATCGTGCTGTCCCTCCACCCAGATCCTGCTGGCCCGGGCGGTCCTCGCGCGGGCGCCCTCCACTTTGACCGATCCCGACGCCGTCACCTTGCGGGCTGGCGCTGGTGGTGCCAGCGCGGGTGCCACCACCTCAACGGGCCCGCCGTCGACGTGGAACCCGAACCCGAGCGGGAAAGTCTTGAGTCTGCCGCGCCGGTCCTCGAGCACCATGACGTGCATGCCACCAGATTTCTCCACCCGGACCACTGCGCCAACGTAACCGCTCTGCACATCCTCCAGAACCAGGCCCCGGCTGACCGGAACCTTTGGCAGGGAAACCTGGCGGGGGGCTGAGATGTCCTGGGCGCCCCATTCATAACTGGACAAAATTGTTGCTCACTTCCCGACTCGCCGCTGGACGGTCCGGCCAGGGATTTTCAATGCTAACAATCCCTTCGAACGTACTAGACTTGGCACTTGGGCGTGTCGAGTGCCAGATCTGCCGGAAGAGACAGTAGACGTGTGCGGAGGTGAAAAGTGAGCGAACCACGCAGACTTGAAGTGTTGCGTGCCATCGTCGAGGACTATGTGCATTCCCGCGAGCCTGTGGGCTCCAAAGCACTCGTGGAGCGGCATCAGCTGGGGGTATCATCGGCCACCATCCGTAATGATATGGCTGTCCTGGAGGAAGAGGGGCTGATCACTGCGCCCCACACCAGCTCGGGTCGCATCCCCACCGACAAGGGCTACCGACTGTTTGTCGACCAGATTTCCGAGGTCAAGCCTCTGTCTGCTGCCGAAAAGCGCGCCATCCAGGCGCTCCTGGAGGAGGCAGAGGATCTCGACGACGTCATGGACCGGACAGTGCGGCTGCTCTCCCACCTGACCAATCAGGTGGCGGTGGTCCAATACCCACATCTGGGTAGCGCAGCCGTCCGGCACCTGGAGTTCGTCCTACTGGCGCCCAACCAGGTACTGGTGGTGCTCATAGCGACCAACGGAACAGTCCAGCAGCGGGTTGTCCCGCTGCCCGAACCGGTGCCCGAATCATCCCTCGCCGAGCTTCGGCAGCACTTCCTCGGTTCCGTCGCCGGCACCAAGCTGGCGTCCCTTCCGCAGGAACTCGCACTCGCCGTGGGAGCCCTGTCGTTCCAGCAACGCAGGGCGGGCACCGTGCTGGCGCGGGCGCTCGAACAGTTGGCAGGTATCAACCGGGATGACCGGATTGTGATGGCTGGTACAGCCAACCTGGCCCGATCCACCGTAGACTTTCCTCTGAGCATCGGGCCGGTGCTCGAGGCCCTGGAGGAGCAGGTAGTAATGCTTCGCCTGCTTTCCGAAATGAAGCAGGATGCGTTTGGCGTCTCGGTGCGGATCGGCCGGGAGAACCCGCACGGCGGCCTCGCTGAAGCCTCGGTGATTGCCACCGGATACGGTCCCGACTCGTTGGCCAAGGTAGGAGTCCTTGGACCAACCCGAATGGACTACCCGACGTCGATGTCGGCGGTGCGGGCGGTAGCCCGGTACCTATCGCGGATCCTGACGGACTAACCCTGACGTAACCGCATCAGCGAACTTGTTGTAGAAAAAGTCGACCCCATACCGGCAGGGCACCAAGCCCTGCACCGGTCAGTGACATAGGAAGTGAAGTGCAGGAGTGAGTAATCACTATGAAGTCCTCGGTGTGAACCGCGATGCGAGCGGCGAGGAAATCAAGAAGGCCTACCGCAAGCTCGCGCGAAAGCTGCACCCGGACGTCAACTCCGGGCCGGACGCCTCTGAAGAGTTCAAATTGGTCACCCGTGCCTACGAGGTGCTCTCGGACCCGCAGAAACGGCGTGTGTATGACACGACCGGCAACGAGAACGGGACCGACAACGGATTCGGCGGCGGACACGCCGGGCCGGGCTTCGCCTTCCAGGACATCTTCGAAACATTCTTCGGCGGCGGTGGCGCCAGCGGCCCGCCGTCGCGCACCCGTCGCGGCCAGGACGCCCTGATCGCCGTACGGATCGACCTGGTCGACGCCGTCTTCGGGATCAACAAAAAGATCGACGTCGATACCGCAGCAGTGTGTCCCACCTGCGACGGGTCCTGCTGCCAGCCCGGCACTTCCCCCCGAACCTGCGACATTTGCGGCGGGTCGGGTCAGGTGCAGCGTGCGGTGCGGTCCATCCTGGGCCAGGTCATGACCAGTGCCACGTGTGGCACCTGCCAGGGGTACGGCACCGTCATCCCGAACCCCTGTAACGAATGCAACGGCGACGGTCGGGTGCGTAGCCGTCGGAGCCTCACCATCAAGGTGCCCGCAGGCGTGTCGACCGGCACCCGCATTCAACTGGGGGGCCAGGGCGAGGCCGGTATGGCCGGCGGACCGCAGGGCGACCTCTATGTGGAGATCCGGGTTAACCCGGACCCCTCCTTCCTCCGCGAGGGTGATGACCTCCACGTCACCCTCAGTGTGCCGATGACCGCCGCCGCCCTGGGCACCACCGTGAACCTCGCCTCCTTCGACGGCGACCAGGAACTGGGGATCAAAGCAGGCACGCAGTCGGGCGAGATCGTGACTCTTCGCGGACTTGGCGTCACCCACCTCCGCGGGTACGGGCGTGGTGACCTCAAGGTGCACCTGAACGTCGAGACTCCGCGCAACGTTGACCAGGCGCAGGAAGAGCTGCTGCGCAAACTTGCCGAACTCCGCGGCGAGGAATTTGTCGAGGGTCAGCTGGCCAGCAGCGGTTCAGGGGTGTTCGCGAAGTTGCGGGAGCGGTTGGGTAATCTCTAGGGGTGAGCAACGCACTCTACTTCGGAGACCCTGAGGCGCTGGCTGCTGTCTTCCCCGGAGCCAGTTTCACCCTCACCGGGGCCGAGGCCCGGCACGCGGCGACCGTGAAACGGCTGGCAGCCGGCGAGACGATTGACGTCGCCGACGGCCGCGGGCGCAGAATCGTCGGCGTGGTCACGGCCAGCGCCGGGCAGGAAGTCACCCTCGAGGTGCGAACAGTGATTGACGAGCCGGCCCCCGCCTGCCGTCTCATCCTGGTGCAGGCACTGGCCAAGGGGGACCGGGATGAACTGGCGGTCGAGGCCGCCACTGAACTCGGCGTCGATGCGGTGATTCCCTGGCAGGCGGATCGAAGTATTGTCCGTTGGCGTGCCGACAAGGCGCTCAAAGGGCAGCGAAAATGGGAATCCACGGTGTGGGGAGCCGCCAAACAATCACGGCGTGCAACCCTCCCCGAGGTGCTGCCATTGCACGACAGCGGGTCTCTGGCAGCCTGGCTTGCCGGCGTGGACCTCGCC
Source organism: Arthrobacter sp. Bz4 (assembly GCF_003075455.1). Taxonomy (GTDB): domain Bacteria; phylum Actinomycetota; class Actinomycetes; order Actinomycetales; family Micrococcaceae; genus Arthrobacter_D. The sequence continues at coordinate 162,939 of NZ_QDAE01000001.1, read as the reverse complement.
CTGATCCTCCACGAGGACGCTGAAACTGGGGTTGGGGCACTGGTTGGGCCACAGGCCGACACCCCGCCCACCAGCATTGCAGTGGTGGTCGGCCCCGAGGGGGGCATCAGCGGGCAGGAGCTGGAGCTGTTCGTGTCGAACGGTGCGCATCCGGCCAGGCTCGGCGGCCAGGTGCTGCGCTCCTCCACCGCCGGACCCGCCGCCCTCGCGGTCCTGAGCCAACTGCTGGGCCGCTGGTAGCCGGTTCGGTTCCGTGCTCACCCGGGAATAAGGTCCCGTGCTCACCCGGGATTAGCAAGCCCCGGGTAGGAAAGCAGGAGGCTCAGCTGCCTACTGCACCGTGACGCGCTTGGTGTCGGTATCGAGTTCACGGTTCTCCTGGACGCCCTGCGGACGGTCGAAGACGCTGATCTCGTATTCACCGGGCACCAGGGCGATCGTGAACTCGAAGAGTCCGGGGGAACTGGCGCTGGCGTCCAGTCCCACCGTTCCGGTGCGGTACGATTCCAGCTCATCGCCGACCACCTCGTCGATCCGCCAGTGCAGGACCGCGTTCTCCGTCATTCCGCTGCCTGACACGGTGATCGTAGGCTGGTCGCGGACCGCCCCATGCTGGGGTTCGATGATCCAGATCGGAGCCATCAACGCCGAGTCACGCTGCAACGGGCCACCGAGTTCGATGTGGCCGAAAGCGTTGAACCCCGCCGCTCCGTCCACCAGGACGACGACGCGGCTGGGGTCACCGCCCGAGACCAGGCCCGCGTTGGCCGCCGCCGCTGTGGCTGTGTATACGAGCTGCTGGATGGCACGATAGGCGGCACCCTGGTCGAGCTGCGCATCGAAGGCCTCGGCCGAGATATCGACCGTAATAACGTTGTCGGGGGAGATTGATGCGCTGACAGACTCGGCGGGGAACCACGACCCAAAGTAGTCGGGATCGATTGGTGAGTTGGCGGTCATCGCCTGGACCGCCGCCGCGATTGGGTCACCACCGTTCCCGCCGTCCAGGAACTCCCGGTAAAGCTGGATGCTTCCGTCGCTGTCTCCCATCCAGTAGACGGGGAGCAGGTTGCGCAGGGTAGCGGATTCCGTCACTGCGGAGTGCTCTGCCGACGCTGGGCCAGCTGACGTGTTTGGTTGTCCAGAAAGCGAGGCCGTCGCATCATCGCCGGGGACCGGTGTGCAGCCACCCAGGCCCAGACCAGCGAGGACGATTAGCGCGGTGACCGAGAGAGCGCGTCCAGGCCGGCGCCGGGCAGCATCGCGTTGAAAGGACCACTCCATTCGCGTCCTGTCCTTTCGCTGTACCACTCGGCCGGATTGGTGCGCCGCCGAGTAATGCACTCAAAGCAACGTTTCCAGCTTCGCATATGGCAACAGGCCCCGAACGGGGTTTAGCCAAGTCGTCGCCGGACTGAGACAGGATTGAAACCGGGCCGTTGCCCAGATGAGATCATCTGCTTCCTGGGCGCGCGGAGACGCCGCAAAACCTCCGGTTCCGTCGACGGCGGAATCCGGCGGCCGGGGACGGCCGCCGGGCAGGGACGTAACGTAAGATTAGTCAAGGGGCGGTATGCCGTCACCAACCGATTCAAGGAGAGATGGAAGGCCGCGAGGGCCGATTATATGACCGATTCTTCAGTTGGCATCAGCGCAGTGGGCTTGGACACGAAGGTGGTCCACTTCGATTCGACGGAACAAATGGTTCAAGCGCTTGGAACCAACGATGAGGCGCTCAGGCTGATCGAGAGCACTTTCGTGGGGGTCAATCTTCACGTCCGGGGTAATGAGCTGTCGATCACGGGCCCAGCCGTCGACGTCGCGCGCACCGAACGTCTGATCTCCGAGATCCGCACCCTCGCAGCCAACAACACCACCGTCAACCCCCAGGTTCTCAAACAGCTGGTGTCCATGTTGAAGGATCAGTCGGTGAGTAGTCCCTCCGATGTCCTCACCATGAACATCCTCTCCTCCCGTGGCAGGACTATCAGGCCAAAGACCCTGAACCAGCGGGACTACGTCGAGGCGATTGACCGGCACACGGTGGTGTTTGGCATCGGCCCTGCGGGCACCGGGAAAACCTACCTCGCCATGGCCAAAGCTGTTCAGGCGCTGCAGCATAAGGAAGTCAACCGGATCATCCTCACCCGCCCGGCCGTCGAAGCGGGGGAGCGGCTCGGATTCCTGCCCGGCACCCTCAGCGACAAGATCGACCCGTACCTGCGTCCGCTCTACGATGCGCTGCACGACATGATGGACCCGGACAGCATCCCTCGACTGATGGCGGCCGGCACCATCGAGGTGGCACCTCTCGCCTACATGCGGGGCCGTACCCTCAACGATGCGTTCATCATCCTGGACGAGGCCCAAAACACCACCCCCGAGCAGATGAAGATGTTCCTCACCCGCCTGGGGTTCGGTTCGAAGATGGTGGTCACCGGCGACGTCACTCAGGTGGACCTGCCCGGCGGGACCAACTCAGGGCTACGGGTGGTCAGTGAAATACTTCAGGGTGTGCAGGACGTCAGCTTCCGCACCCTCGACGCCTCCGACGTCGTCAGGCACCGGCTGGTGGGCGACATCGTCACGGCCTACAGTGTCTGGGACGAGAACCAGCGGGCCTCAGCTGCCCGGGATCACCGTGGCCCGCGCGGTCATGCCGGGGCCAAACCGGCTGGAGGCAAACCATGAGCATCGAGGTCAACAACGAGTCGGGGATAGCGGCGGACGAGGAAAACCTGATCCGCCTGGGCCGGTTCCTGCTCGACAGTCTCTTCGTGCACCCGGAAGCTGAGCTCTCGATCATCCTGGTCGACACCACCGCAATGGAGAAACTGCATATCGAATGGATGGACGAACCGGGTCCCACCGACGTCCTGTCCTTCCCCATGGACGAGCTACGACCAGGCACGGCGGGGCGGCTCACACCAGCGGGAGTGCTCGGTGATGTTGTCCTCTGCCCCGAGGTGGCGCAGACCCAGGCCGAGAAGGCAGGGCACTCAACCCAGGAAGAGCTGCTGCTGCTGACCACCCACGGACTGTTGCACCTCCTCGGATACGACCACGCCGAACCCGAGGACGAGGCTGAAATGTTCGGTCTGCAACGCCGTCTGCTGGCCGATTATCTGGGCGGAAAAGCGCCCGAGGAGACAATCAGTTGATCATTTGGCTGCTGGCCTTCATGGCCTTGGGGTTTGTTCTGGTCGCAGCGTTGGTAACCGCAGCCGAGGCCGCCTTTAGTTACCTGCCCCGCCAGGAAGGCGAAGAACTTCTGGCCGGCAAATCTGGCCGGTCACTGCAGCGTATCCTCGCCTCACCGATCGCCCATATGCATGCCCTCAGGTTCTGGCGGGTGTGGTTCGAGATGGCAGCCGCTGTGGCGGTCGCAATCCTCTTCCACGACCTGCTCAACAACGTCTGGATTGCCGGTCTGCTCGCGACCGCCACCATGGCCGCCGTCGGATTCGTGCTCGTTGGCGTTTCACCGCGCCAGCTCGGCCGGACCCACGCGAGCAAAGTGGTTCCAGCGACCGCGGGCCTGGTGAGATTCCTGTGCGGGATCCTCGGACCGATCCCGCGGTGGCTGGTTGCGCTCGGAAGTGCCATTACCCCGGGTGCGGCCCGGGCCGAGGCGGCCTTCTTCACTGAAGAGGAATTCCGCGAACTGCTCTCCCGTGCCAACGACGCCGAAATGATCGAGGACAGCGAAGCGGAACTGATTCACTCAGTCTTCGAACTGGGTGACACCAAGGTGCGGGCAGTGATGGTGCCCCGCACCGACATGGTTCCCATCGAAACCGGGTCCACCCTGAAACAGGCGATGTCCCTTTTCCTCCGCTCCGGCTATTCGCGGATCCCGGTGATTGGCGACAGTGCTGACGACATCATCGGGATCCTCTACCTCAAGGATGTCGTGGCCCAACTGCATGGGCCCGACGGTCGCGACGAGGACCTGGTCGACGGTATCTGCCGGGGAGTGCGCTACGTCCCCGAGTCCAAGCCGGTCAGCGATTTCCTGCAGGAGTTGCAGCGGGAATCGACCCACGTCGCCATCGTTATCGACGAGTACGGTGGAACCGCAGGGCTGGTCACGCTTGAGGACCTCATTGAGGAAATCGTTGGGGAGATTGTCGATGAGTATGACTCGGAGGTGCCGGAACTTGAACAACTGGGCAACGGCGAATACCGGATCAGCTCACGGATGGGAATTGATGACCTGGGCGAAGTCTTCAACGTGGACCTGGAAGACGACGAGGTGGACACCGTTGGTGGACTGCTCGCCAAGACACTGGGCCGGGTCCCGATCGTGGGCAGCGAGGTAACTGTCGGCAGTATCGGCCTCCGCGCCGAACGTGTCGAGGGGCGCCGCAACCGGGTCTCGCACCTTATTGTGTGGAAACGGGAACCAGCATTCGACGACGACGGCCGGGACCGGAATCCCGCACAACTTCAAGGACACGGCGGAATATCATGAGCGAACAGAAGCACCGGGCCGGGTTTGTTTCCCTGGTCGGCCGGCCCAACGCAGGCAAATCGACGTTGACGAACGCGCTGGTGGGACAGAAGGTGGCAATCACCTCGTCCAAACCCCAGACCACCCGTCACACCATCAGGGGAATCGTGCATCGCGAGAACTCCCAGCTGATCCTCGTCGATACGCCAGGCCTGCACCGTCCCCGCACCCTGCTGGGCCAGCGGTTGAACGACCTCGTCGCGGACACCCTGGCCGAAGTGGATGCCATCGGGTTTTGCATCCCGGCCAACGAGCCAATCGGCCCTGGTGACAAGTTCATCACCTCGCAGCTCTCCCGGTTGCAGCGGAAACCGCTGATCGCCGTCGTCACCAAAACCGACCTGGTGGACCGGGCGGCCTTGACCCGCCAGCTGATGGCCGTCGTCGCCCTCGGCGAGGAAGTATTGGGGGAACAAGGCTGGGCCGATGTCGTTCCCGTGTCCGCTGCAGACGGGTTCCAGGTCGAAACGGTCGGCGACGTTTTCGTTTCGCATATGCCGGAATCACCAGCCCTGTACCCTGACGGTGCGCTCACCGACGAGCCGGAAGCCGTGATGGTTGCTGAACTGGTGCGAGAGGCCGCCCTGGAGGGTGTCCGCGACGAAATGCCGCATTCGCTCGCCGTGGTGGTGGACGAAATCGTTCCGCGGGAGGGTCGCAGCGCCGACAATCAGCTCCTCGACGTCAGGGTGAACCTGTTCGTCGAACGTTCCTCCCAGAAGGCGATCATCATCGGGAAGGGCGGCGCGCGTCTCCGCGAGGTTGGCACCAACGCGCGCCAGAGCATCGAAGCTTTGCTGGGCACCCGGATCTACCTTGACTTGCACGTCAAAATTGCCAAGGATTGGCAGCGCGATCCCAAGCAGCTGGTGCGCCTGGGCTTCTGACCGGGCACTACCCGGCTGCAACACACGTTGTTTTTAGTGGCTGGGAGCTGTTTGCTCAGCTGGCACGCACGCCAGCGACTACCGACCGAATTCTTCGAAAGGGCTGCAACGCATGAGTCGTCGACGCGCCGATGCTGGCCAGAACGCTGAGGATTCGGCGGGAGCCCCCGTGGGACGCCACCTGGGCCACCAGGCACCACCGCGGGTCCTGAAGATTATCGCTATCGCCCTGGCAACCGTCCTCGTCGCTGGAGTCGGGTTCGCTTCAGTGCAGCTTCTCCGGCTGCAGGGCAATGTGGCAACCCAGCCGCTGAACCTCTCGACGGACCAGAACGAGACCGACAAGGCCAATCTTGACCGGGACCCGGTCCAGATTCTCATTCTCGGAACCGACACCCGTGAGGGCGCCGAAAACGCTGCCTACGGCGGAGCCGAATTCACCACCGAAACCGGCAACTCCGACGTGATGATGCTGATGCACCTCTCGGCCGACCGCGAGAATGTCACAATGGTCAGTTTCCCCCGCGACCTGCTGGTCCCGCTGCCCGCCTGCCTGGACCCGGAGACCGGGACAATGACACCCTCGCAGGACCTCGCGATGCTCAACGGCGCGCTCGGCAACGGCGGGCCGGGGTGCACGGTGGCCGCAATCAACGAGCTCACCGGGCTGAAAATCGACCACTTCATGATGGCGGATTTCAACGCGGTGAAGGAACTCTCGTCGACTCTGGGTGGGGTCGAGGTCTGTGTCAACAACGCGGTTGAGGATACCTACTCCGGGCTGAGCCTTCCCGCCGGCACCTCCGAGGTGGAGGGCGAACAGGCCCTGGCTTTCCTGCGGACCCGGCATGCGTTTGGCGACGGTGGGGATGAAGGCAGGATCCGCGCACAACAGTCGTTTATGGCGTCGATGGCGCGCAAAATCCAAGACGAGGGCACCCTCACGAACCTGCCCCGGATGTACGCGATCGCCGAGACCATCACCAGGAACCTGACGGTCGACGACGGCCTGAGCCAGATTCCCGATCTGCTGCGGTTGGCCGACCGGCTCAAGGACGTTGACCTTGCCAAGGTAGCCTTCGTCACAATGCCCGTGCTGCCCTACGAGCCTGACCTGAACCGGCTGATCCCCGATGCGGAACCGGCCGAGGAACTGTTCGAGGCGCTGGTCGCCGATCGCAGCATCGTCGGCGAACCCGAGCCGGAGCCGTCGGAGTCAGACCCGTCGGGAACCACCGATGCTTCCGCCTCGCCCGACGCCGAGCCGACCGACGAGCCGGTCCTCGACTTCGATCCGGCAGCCGTTCCGTTCACCATCATCGACTCCTCGGGAAAGACCGATCGGGGTGAGGAGATCCAGGACCTTCTCGTGGAGGAGGGCTACACCCAGGCAGTTGTCACCGAGGACGTGGCAACTCCGGCAACCCAGCTCTTCGTCGGATCGGGTTATGAGGCAATCGGCGCGGCTGTGGCCGAACTGTTCGGACTCGCTGAGGTGCAGGTCCTGTCCAGCCCGGCCACCGTGGGTCTGGCGTTGAGCGTTGGCACCGATTTCACCGCCGGCTCGACCGTCGACACCGACGGGCTCCCGCCAACCCTGACGGGCCAGACCGCCGATCAGGTGACCTGCCAGTCCTAGAGCAGCCGAAAGCGGCTACCAGATCCGGACCCGCTCAGCCGGGTCCAACCACAGGTCATCGGTGTCCGTGACCGAGAAGGCGTCATGGAACTGGTCAAGGTTCCGCGCTACCTGGTTGCAGCGGAACTCGTTGGGGGAGTGGGGGTCAATGGTCAGGCGGCGGAGCGCTTCCTCGGCGCGGATCTTCTGCCGCCAGCAGCTGGCCCAGGAGAAGAAGAAGCGCTGGGCCCCGGTCAGTCCAGCCACGATTGGCGGCTCGGCGCCGTCCAGGCTCAGCAGATAGGCGCGGTAGCCGATCGACAGACCGCCCAGATCCCCGATGTTCTCGCCCAGCGTGAGGCTGCCGTTGACTGAGCTTCCTGGCGCCTCAGCAGGGCAGAGCGCATCATACTGGTCCACCAACCGCTGGGTGAGCGAGTCGAAGGCAGCACGGTCCTGGTCGCTCCACCAGTTTTCGAGGCGCCCGCTGCCGTCGTACTGGGAGCCCTTATCGTCGAAGCCGTGACCGATCTCGTGACCGATCACCGCCCCGATTGCCCCGTAGTTCACTGCCGGGTCGGCGTCGACGTCGAAGAACGGTGGCTGCAGGATCGCAGCCGGGAACACAATCTCGTTCATCGTCGGCATGTAGTAGGCGTTCACGGTCTGCGGGGTCATCAGCCAGTTACCCCGGTCGATCGGACCACCCAGTCGGGAGAGTTGGCGGTCCAGTTCGAATGCGGTGGAGCGGCGAACGTTGCCGTAGGTGTCGCCGTCGACAATCTCCAGTGACGAATAGTCGATCCATTGGTCAGGGAAACCGATCTTGGTGTGGAACCGGTCCAGTTTGGCGAGGGCCCGGGTCTTCGTCTCGTCGGTCATCCAGTCGAGCGAGGTAATGCTTACCCGGTACGCGGCGAGAAGGTTTTCGACCAGGTCGAGCATGATGGCCTTGTGGGTGGGTGGGAAATGCCTCGCGACGTACTCCCGCCCCACAGCTTCGCCGACGGCACCCTCAACCAGCGCCACCCCACGCTTCCAACGGTCCTTGATCTCAGGTGTGCCACTGAGGTGGGTGCCGTAGAAGGCGAAAGCCGGGTCCACAAAGGAACTGCTGAGATAGCCTGCCGCGTGCAGCAGCACCCGAGTGGTCAGCCAGCTCTTCCAGACACTCAGATCCTCGGCCGCCAGCAGCTGGTCCACAGCTGCCAGATAGTCCGGCTGATTGATGACCACTTCGTCGGTTCCCTCACGCCCCCGGGTGAGCTGCTCCAGCCAGGAGCTGCTGAAGGGGGCGAGCTCGGCCAGTGCGTCGCCGGTCAGCAGGTTGTAGGTGGCCTGCGGATCGCGGCGGGTGACGGCATCCATGTGGGAGGACGCGAGCCGGGTCTCCAGTTCGACGACTGCCTCCGCACGAGTCTGAGCCTCGGGGTCACCCGCCGCGGTGAGCAGGGCGACGAGCAGGGTCAGGTACTCGTCTCGGGTCTGACTGAATTTTTCTTCCCGATAATACGATTCGTCGGGCATTCCGAGGCCGGACTGGTGCAGGTGCAGCAGGTAGCGCTCGGGGTTCCCGGCGTCGTTACTGACATAGGGCAGCGCAAGGCCGGCAATTCCGGACCGCGTGAGCTCACCGTCCAAAGCGACCAGTTCCGCGGTCGACGCTACGGCGTTGATCCGATCGAGGAGCGGAAGCACCGGTGCGACACCCAGCTGCTCGATCCGCTCCTCAGCCATGAATGAACTGTAGAGAGCCTTGATCCTGAAGTTGTCGCCGGCCGGATCAGCTGTGGCCGCGGCATTCTCGATGATCTGCCGCACGGCCAGTTCAGCGGCATCCCGCAGCTGGGTGAATGCTCCTTCGAGGGGCCGGTCCGAGGGAATCTCCGTGGAGTTCAGCCAGGTCCCGTTGACGTGCCGGAACAGGTCGTCCTGCACCCTCGCGTCGGTGTCTGTTGCCGCCTCTGTGGTCCCTGCCAATGCCATGGGTTTTCCTAACTGGTGTGAGTCGAATCAGTCCGAAGCCCATCCTATGCTCCGTGCTAGGGTTGGCTTGTGCGCGCAGAACTGCTCCTTCTTAGCTGCCGCGGCGGGGCCATCACGACCAGGTAGTCAACACGACACGGTCAAGGCCGATTCCCCGCTGCGGAGTCTGTAATGCCCGGCCCCAGCCCAGATATCTGGTTTTAGTCCCGTCACATGGACTGCTGAAGAGTCTGCCCCGCGAACCTCCACAGAACAGGCCACACCCCATGCGCAACGCACAAAAATCCTCCGGAATGCCGTTCCATAAATACACGCCCTTCCAGGATCAGATCTCGGTTCAGCTGCCCGATCGCACCTGGCCCGACAAGGTCATCACCCAGGCGCCACGCTGGTGCGCCGTTGACCTGAGGGACGGCAACCAGGCCCTCATCGACCCGATGAGCCCCGAACGCAAGCACAAGATGTTCGACCTGCTCGTTCAGATGGGTTACAAGGAAATTGAGGTCGGATTCCCGTCGGCATCACAGACCGATTTCGATTTTGTCCGCCAGCTGATCGAGACGGACCGGATTCCCGACGATGTCACCATCCAGGTCCTCACCCAGGCCAGGGAACACCTGATCGAGCGCACCTACCAGTCGATCGAGGGCGCAGACCGGGCCATCGTCCACCTCTACAACTCGACGTCGGTGCTGCAGCGCCGGGTGGTGTTCAACCAGGACATGGACGGCATCATCGACATCGCACTGACCGGAGCGCGGCTGTGTAAGAAGTTCGAGGAGACCCTGCGGAACACCGAGGTCACCTACGAGTACTCTCCCGAGTCCTTCACCGGCACCGAACTGGAATTCGCCGCACGAATCAGCAACGAGGTCGCGGCTGTGCTTGAGGCGAGTTCCGACCGCCAGATGATTCTGAACCTCCCGGCAACCGTCGAAATGGCCACCCCCAACGTCTACGCTGACTCCATCGAGTGGATGTGCCGGAACCTGGACAACCGTGAAAACATCATCCTGTCGCTCCACCCGCACAACGATCGTGGCACCGGGGTAGCAGCGGCGGAGCTCGGCTACCTGGCGGGGGCTGATCGGATCGAGGGATGCCTGTTCGGCAATGGTGAACGCACCGGAAACGTGGACCTGGTCACCCTCGGCATGAACCTTTATGGGCAGGGCATCGACCCGATGATCGACTTTTCCGACATCGATCACATCAGGCGGACCGCGGAATACTGCAACCAGCTCCCCGTCCCCGAACGCTCACCCTATGGCGGCGACCTGGTGTTCACAGCCTTCTCCGGCTCACACCAGGATGCGATCAAGAAGGGCTTCGAGCGAATGGAGAGCGACGCCGCCGAGGCTGGAACAACAGTCCAGGACATCCCCTGGGCGGTCCCCTACCTTCCCATCGATCCGAAGGACATCGGGCGCAGCTATGAGGCAGTGATCCGGGTGAACTCGCAGTCCGGCAAGGGTGGCGTGGCGTACCTGCTGAAAAACGAGCACAGCCTCGATTTGCCGCGCCGCGCGCAGATCGAGTTCTCGGGGGTCATCCAGCGCCGCACGGATACCGTCGGTGGGGAAATCAGCGGAGCCGAACTCTGGAAGGTGTTCCAGGACGAGTACCTGCCGAGTCGCGCCGCAGGAGCGGGCACCTGGGGCCACTACGCACTCACCAGCGTCAACACCGCGACTGCTGAGGACGACTCCTTCAAACTGACCGCCTCCCTGCTCGTGAACGGCGTCCAGCAGCGACGCTCTTCCCAGGCGAACGGCCCGATCGCTGCGCTGCTCGCCATTCTCGGCGAAGATGGGGTGGATGTGCGCGTGCTCGATTACACCGAGCACGCACTGTCCGCTGGCGGCAACGCCCGCGCCGCAGCCTATGTCGAGTGCACCATCGGGGAACGCGTGCTGTGGGGTATCGGCATCGATGCCAACACCACCATGGCCGCACTGAAGGCGGTCATTTCTGCCGTAAACCGGGCGATCCGCGACCAGCAGCAGCCCAGCTAGCTGCAGCAGCCACGTGGCGCCGCGTGTGCATCCATCGGGTGGGGCTCACCGCCGACGGATGCACACGTGCGGCCCAAGGGGTGCGAAAATAGGTCTGTGTCTTCGTCCTTCGCCTCCCGCACCTACCGCGCCGAAGGCGTGGTGCTGCGCACCTACAAGCTGGGCGAAGCCGACCGGATTATTGTCTTCCTGACCCGCGACCATGGGCAGGTCCGGGCGGTAGCCAAAGGCGTGCGACGGACCAGCAGCAAGTTCGGGTCCCGGCTGGAACCCTATATGACGGTCGATCTGCAGCTGGTGGCTGGCCGCAACCTCGACGTCGTCACGCAGGCGCAGACCAAGGGAGCCTACGGGCATGGGATCGCTGCCGACTACGGACGGTACACCGCCGCTGCGGCGATCGCGGAGACCGCCGAGCGGCTGACCGACGCCGACGGCGAGTCCTCCGGTGCGCAGTACAACCTGATCGTGGGGGCCCTGTCCGCCCTGAGCAGGGGTCTGCACGCGCCGGAGCTGATCCTCGACTCCTACCTGTTGCGGGCTCTTGCCACCGCGGGGTGGGCGCCGAGTTTCACCGACTGCGCCCGTTGCGGCACGCCCGGCCCTCATACCGCGTTCTCGGCACCGCTCGGTGGCGGCGTTTGCCCCGACTGTCGGCCACCCGGTGCGGCATCGCCAGCGCCGGAGTCCATGGAACTGCTCGCCGCCCTCTTGTCCGGAAACTGGGGAACAGCGGATGCCTCCAGTCCGCAATCCCGCAGGGAGGCGGCGGGATTGGTGGCAAGCTATCTACAGTGGCACCTCGAACGCGTCGTCAAATCTCTCAAACTAGTGGAGCGTCAGTGAACCAGGACCGACCAGGTACCCGCCCCGTCCGGCCATGGCCCCATCCATCGGGCGAGGTGGCACCGGCTATCCCGGCGCAGTTCGTGCCAAAGCACGTGGCGATTGTGATGGACGGGAACGGCCGATGGGCCAACCAGCGCGGGTTGCCCCGGACAGAGGGGCACCGGGCGGGTGAGGCTGCGCTGCTCGATGTGATGGCCGGCGCCATCGAGATTGGGGTGAAGCACGTGTCGGTGTACGCCTTCTCCACCGAGAACTGGAAACGGTCGCCCGAGGAAGTGCGTTTCCTGATGGGGTTCAGCCGGGATGTGCTGCGCCGGCAACGTGATCAACTCGACGCGTGGGGGGTGCGGATTCGCTGGTCGGGCAGGCGGCCACGGTTGTGGCAGTCGGTGGTCAAGGAACTCGAATTAGCCGAACAGCAGACCCTGGGGAACACTACCTGCACCCTGACAATGTGCGTCAACTATGGTGGCCGCGCCGAAATCGCCGACGCCGCCAAAGCGATCGCCGAGCAAGTGGAGGCCGGTAGGCTGCGTGCGTCGGCCGTGTCCGAGAAAACCATCCAAAAGTACCTTGATGAACCCGACCTCCCGGACGTGGATTTGTTCCTGAGGACGTCCGGGGAGCAACGGTTCTCCAATTTCATGCTGTGGCAGTCCGCCTACGCAGAGATGGTGTTCATGGACGTGCTGTGGCCCGACGTCGACCGTCGGGTTTTGTGGCGAGCCATCGGCGAATACGCGGGCCGGGACCGACGGTTCGGGGGCGCCGTGGATCAGTCGTCGCCAGCGACCAAATAGTGTCGCCGCGGCCGACCCGGTAGCGTCCCGGTGGTGACCGGGTAGCGTCCCCTTAGTGGCCAGAGGTTCAGCCTGCCTGCTGCTGGCAGCGCAGCCACCGATCCAGGGATCGGTATACCTCGCGGCGGACAGGTTCCCGGGACAGCAGGACATCGTGCAGGGCGCCCTCAAACCGGCAGACGGTGACGGTGGGGCCGAGCTGGAGCGCCCGTTGGGTCATCAGGGTGACATCGAGCACGCTATCCGAGGTCAGCATTGAGTCATTCCAGACCGGGCTGACCGACGAGCGGGCCGAGGCCAGAACCAAGACGGGCACGTCGATGGCCAGGCCCCTCCGCACCTGTGCGTGGCCCGCCAACACTGCTGCAACCCAGCCGGCCCGGATCGGGAAGCCGAACTCGGGTCGCCACTGTGGGTGGATTTCCCACTCGCCGTCGGCGGCGTTGCTGATGCTGCGCCAATAGAAGCCAAACTCCGGCAAGATCAGCTTCGCTTTCGGCTTGAACCGGATGATGGGGTCCAGCAGGCCCTGGGTTGCGCCACGCAGGATCGGGTTGCTCTGCACATCGAGCCAGGGGCTGTTCAGGATCAGGCTCTCGATCCTGCCAGGGTTGCGGTGGGCCCACAGGGAAGCGATCAGCCCGCCCGTCGAGTGGGCCATCAGGTGAATCAACACGTCGGTTCCCACGCCGTGGCGCGCCCTGACCCGGGATTCAATCGCCCGCAGCGCAGCGTCAATATCCTCGTCATACTCGTCGAGGTTCGCCACATAGCCGGGGGTTTGCCCGTCACGGAGACTACGCCCGTACTTTTTCAGATCCAGCGCATAGAACTCAACGCCGCGGTCGGCACAAAAGGCAGCCAGGCCACGGTGCAGGAAGTAGTCGCTCCAACCGTGGATGTACAGGACGGCGCTGACTGGGGGAGGGGCGACGCTCGGGGCCTCCGGGACGGGGGCCATCCGAGCCGTCAAGCGGGACCACCAGTTGGCCAGGTGCTGCAGGCCGGGGGAGGTCTCTGGCGTCGGGGGAGTTTCAGCGGTGACTGGCGGCGTGTAGGCCACCAGTGTGGCGACGCAGGGCCCCTCATCATCAGCAGCCAGTTTGAGGTCGGCGGCGGTGAATCCGTCGCCCAGATAATCCGGTCTCCATGTCAGCCCCATTCGAAAACTGTAGCCCGTCTCACCACGGGTCCAGCAGATTCGCTGGTCGGTGCGTGCAACGCAAGTTGTTGTTGACCGCCCCAGCGTGGGAGTTTTAGATCATGCGAATCTACCCTGCCCTTTTTCAACTGGTCTTTGCCCGCATGGACGCCGAAAAGGCCCATCGCATTGGTTTCCGGCTGATTCGCGTGGCCGAGCGTACGCCGGCCGGCCTGGTACTGCGGCACCTGACCAAACCGCACCCGGGCCTGCAGACCTCAGCCTTCGGGCTCACCTTCCCCTCCCCGTTCGGTCTGGCCGCCGGATTCGACAAGGAAGGGCACGGCATCACCCCACTCACCAGCCTGGGATTCGGGCACATCGAGGTGGGCACCATCACCGGGCAGGCGCAACCGGGCAACCCGACCCCGCGGCTGTTCAGGCTGGTCGCCGACCGGGCAGTGATCAACCGGATGGGCTTCAACAACGACGGCGCCGCGGCCGTTGCCCCGCGGCTGAGGGCGGCACGCACCAAACTCGAACGGCGGTACGTCGCCAACCGGCCGATGATCGGGGTCAACATCGGGAAGACGAAGTCGGTCAATCTCCGCGACGCCGTCGAGGACTACCTGGTCAGTACCCGCGAGCTGGCGCCCGCCGCCGACTATCTGGTGGTCAACGTCAGCTCACCAAATACGCCCGGCCTGCGCCTCCTGCAGAACGTCGAATCGCTCCGACCCCTGCTCACTGCCGTCAGGGCAGCGGCCGACGAGGCCGCCGGGCGGCCGGTTCCCCTCCTGGTCAAGATTGCACCCGATCTTGAGGACCAGGACATCGACGACGTCGCGGCCCTCGCCGTCGACCTTGGACTGGACGGCGTGATCGCGACGAACACCACCATCACACGGTCGGGGCTGGTGACCGACAACGCGACCGTCATGAAGTGTGGAGTCGGCGGCCTCAGCGGGGCGCCGCTGAAGCAGCGTTCGCTCGAGGTGCTTCGCCGTCTCCGCGCCGCCGCCGGTGAGAACCTGGCGATCGTGTCGGTGGGCGGGGTCGAGTCAGCGGAGGACGTCCTCGAACGCCTCGATGCCGGCGCCACCCTGGTGCAGGGCTACACCGCGTTCCTCTACGAAGGACCATTCTGGGCCCGGCACATCAACCGGCGCCTGGAAGCCCTGCTCGCGGCACGGCAGTGACCCCGAACCAGTGACCCCAAAACAGTGACCCCGCAAAAATAACCCCGGGCCGCTGGGCGCCCCGGGGTTATTTTTCTAGAGATAGTCAGGCGGGGTACTGGCCGCGCTTCACCAGCGGCTTGGGCAGCCGCAGCCGGCGGAGCTGCAGCCCACGGGTGACTCCGTACCAGAGGTCACCGCGGGCAGGCTCGCCGAACTTGGCGGTCAGCTTCGACTTGAGTGAACGCCGCAACAGGAAACAGTCCAGCACAACGGCGAGGATAAGGATCCAGAAGGCGTTCAACACGATCGCCTGTACCTGGAGGTTCTGCACAAAGCTCAGGAGCACAAACACCAGGGCGGCAACCATCAGGAACTCTCCGAGGTTCCAGCGGGCATCGACGAAATCCCTGATGTAACGACGGGCTGGGCCCTTGTCGCGCAACGGTAGGTACCGTTCATCGCCGGTATCGAGGGCCTGGCGCGTTTTGAGCCGCTCTGCCCGCTGCGCATCACGGCTTGCGGCCCTGGCTGCCTTCCGGTCGTCAGGCACCAACGGCCGTTTCCGCGCAGCCTCCTGCGAGCTACGGCGTGGCGTCGGCGCTCCCTTGCCTACTGGGCGCTCTGCGGGTAACTGGTCTACTGGGGCCTCAGGGGCCTCTTTTTTTCGTCCAAACACCCTCCAAGGATACCCGGCCTGATCGGACCCGTGGTCCCGGTCACTGTGTAAGGTCGACAGCATGACTCCCGAACAGCTTTCGTCCAGCACCGACTATTCAGTACAGGAACTCCGGGCGGCAGTAGCCGCCGGGTTCGACCAGACGGTCAGTCAGCTCGTAGGCCTGGTGGGCATTCCGGGAATCGCCTGGGAAGCCTTCGACCCGGCGCAACTGGATCGCAGCGCCGCCGCCGTCGCCGAGCTCATCGGCGCCGCAGGCATCAGCGACGTCCAGGTGCTGCGGGTCAGCACTGACGGGGTGCCGGGCGGCCCGGCTGTCGTGGCGCGTCGCCCCGCCGCCCCAGGCAAACCGACCGTGCTGCTCTATGCCCACCACGACGTCCAGCCTCCCGGCGATCCGGAGCTGTGGGACAGCGAACCGTTTACCGCCGTCGAACGCGACGGCCGGCTCTACGGCAGGGGAGCCGCCGATGACAAGGCGGGCATCATGGCGCACCTGGGTGCACTGCGTGCACTCGACCAGGTGCTGGGGGAGGACTTCGGCGTCGGCGTCACCTTGTTCATCGAGGGTGAGGAAGAGGCCGGCTCGCCGACCTTCAGGACATTCCTCGAAACCCACCGGGAACTGCTGCAGGCAGACGTCATAGTGGTGGCAGATTCCAGCAACTGGAAGGTCGGGGTTCCGGCGCTGACCACGAGCCTGCGTGGCCTCGTCGACGGGACCGTCGAGGTGCAGGTCCTGGAACATGCCGTTCATTCGGGAATGTTCGGTGGACCGGTGCTCGACGCGCCGACCCTGCTGTCCCGTCTGATCGCTACCTTCCATGACGACGCCGGCGACGTCGCGATCGCCGGTCTGGCCGGCGGTGACGACGCGACGGTCGACTACCCCGAGGCCGATTACCGGGCCGATGCGTCAGTGCTCGACGGCGTTCGTCTCGCCGGCACCGGATCGATCGCTTCGCGGCTCTGGACCAAACCCGCACTCTCCATCATCGGGATCGACGCACCAACGGTTGCGCTCTCGTCCAACACCCTGCTTCCCCGGGCCCGAGCCAAGTTCAGCCTGCGACTCGCCCCCGGCCAGGACCCGGCGTCGGCCATGGCCGCGGTGAGGGACCATGTGGAACGCAACGCCCCCTTTGGCGCGAGGGTCACGTTCACCGCGGGGGAGACCGGCAACGCCTTTGCTGCCGACACCACCGCACCGGCAGCAAAGACCGCACTCTGGGCGCTCGAAGAATCGTGGGGGGTCCCGGCGGTTGAAGCCGGTATGGGCGGGTCGATCCCGTTCATCGCCGATCTCACCGAGGTCTACCCCTCCGCGCAGATTCTGATCACTGGGGTGGAAGATCCGGACTCCAGGGCACACAGTGCCAACGAATCGCTGCACCTTGCCGAATTCCAGAAGGCAGTCCTCGCCGAAGCCCTCATGCTGTCCCGGATCAATACCGACGGGTTGTGAAAAGCCGGGGGTTGGTCCCGAACGGGACTGCCGACGTACCATTGGGTAGGACGCAAAACCGCGACACGTGTCCACAGCGAGGAGAAACCAGTAATGAGTACTTCCACCAGCGAAACCACCACAGAGACCACCGAGGCCGCGTTGGCCGCACACGAGGTGGCGCTATCTGAGGTAGCTGCCGAAAAGGTACGCAGCCTCCTCGAACAGGAGGGCCGCACCGACCTGCGCCTGCGCGTCGCCGTGCAGCCCGGCGGCTGCTCCGGTTTGATCTACCAGCTGTATTTCGACGAACGAACCCTCGACGGCGACGCCGTCAGGGACTTCGACGGCGTCGAGGTCATCGTCGACAAGATGAGCGTTCCCTATCTTGCAGGCGCCTCCATCGATTTCGAAGACACCATTTCCAAGCAGGGCTTCACTATCGACAACCCCAACGCTGGCGGTTCCTGCGCGTGCGGCGATTCATTCCACTAGCACGTGTCAGCTGCCCAAACAAACGCACAGATGACCTGCCAAAAGTTCCACGGCAGGCCGTCTTTGTGTCATCCAATGGCGGCGGTAACAGGTAAGCTCTACAGTAAGTAGTAAAACTAAATGTGTGCTTTTTGCGCACACGGGGTAACGCCGCCACGGGTGGCAGACACGTAAGAAAAGGAAGGGCCGTCTGTGAGTTCGCAGCACCGAACCGGCACCCGGCGCGCAAGGGTCGTCAAGATCTCCAGCATTATGCTGATTGGCGCGTTGTTTCTGTCGGGCTGTTCAGCTGAAGTCCAAAGGGGTTGGTTGCCCGCCGAGCGCGACAACACCAACCACACCGGCCGAATCATCGATCTGTGGGTGAATTCCTGGATTGCCGCACTGATAGTCGGCATCATCACCTGGGGCCTCATCATCTGGTGCATCGTTGCTTATCGCCGGCGCCGGAATGAGACCGGATTCCCACGCCAGGTCAGCTACAACCTTCCACTCGAAGTGTTCTACCTGACCATTCCCCTGTTCATGGTCCTGGTGTTCTTCTACTTCACTGACCGCGACCAGCAGGCGATCGACGCCCGCGTCGACAACCCTGATGTAATCGTCGACGTCCGCGGCAAGCAGTGGTCCTGGGACTTCAACTACGTCAATGAGGACAAGTACTTCAGCGGCGTCCAGGCGAACCTCACCGGCGAGGAAGGGATCCCCGAAACCCTCCCGACCCTGTACCTGCCGGTCAACCAGACGGTCGAGCTACAGCTCAACGCCCGCGACGTCATCCACTCCTTCTGGGTGCCGGCGTTCCTGCAGAAGCGCGACATGATTCCAGGTCGCACCAACTACATCACCCTGACCCCGACCAGGGAAGGCACCTTCGACGGCAAGTGTGCCGAACTGTGCGGTGAGTATCACTCGGAGATGCTCTTCAACGTTGCGGTTGTTTCGCAGCAAGAGTTCGACGCGCACATGGCCACCCTTGAAGACGGCCAGCTCGGGGAAGAATACGATCGCAATTCCTACCCGGACACTGAATCCGAAACAGCAGGGAGTAACGGCTGATGTCCACCTACGAATACACGGCTGAAGATACCGGCACCCTGGTAGCGCCGCGGGTAGTACCGAGGTCCAAGGGGCGCGTGGTAGTCAGTTGGATTACTTCCACCGACCACAAGACCATCGGGTACATGTACCTGATCGCCTCCTTCATCTTCTTCTGCTTCGCAGGAGTGATGGCGCTGGTCATCCGCGCTGAACTGTTTGAACCCGGTATGCAGATCCTGCAGACCAAGGAGCAGTACAACCAGCTCTTCACCATGCACGGCACCGTCATGCTGCTGATGTTCGCCACCCCGCTGTTCGCCGGGTTCGCCAACGTCATCATGCCGCTCCAGATCGGAGCGCCCGATGTGGCGTTCCCCCGCCTGAACGCCCTGGCATTCTGGTTCTTCCTGTTCGGCAGCACTATCGCCGTCTCCGGTTTCATCACCCCACAGGGTGCCGCATCGTTTGGCTGGTTCGCCTACGCCCCATTGTCGAACACCACGTTCTCTCCGGGGCTCGGTGGTGACCTCTGGGTCTTTGGTCTGGCCCTGTCCGGGTTCGGCACCATCCTCGGCGCGGTCAACTTCATCACCACGATCATCTGCATGCGGGCCCCCGGCATGACCATGTGGCGGATGCCTATCTTCACCTGGAACACGCTGGTCACCGCGATCCTCGTGCTGATGGCTTTCCCACCACTGGCTGCCGCACTCTTCGCCCTGGGAGCCGACAGACGATTTGGTGCCCACATCTTCGATCCGGACAACGGGGGAGCGATCCTCTGGCAGCACCTGTTCTGGTTCTTCGGTCACCCCGAGGTGTACATCATCGCACTGCCGTTCTTCGGCATCGTTTCCGAGATCTTCCCGGTCTTCAGTCGCAAACCGATCTTCGGCTACAAGGGCCTGGTTTACGCCACCATCGCAATCGCTGCCTTGTCAGTGACCGTCTGGGCGCACCACATGTACGTCACCGGAGCGGTCCTGCTGCCGTTCTTCGCCTTCATGACGATGCTGATCGCGGTGCCGACGGGCGTGAAGTTCTTCAACTGGATCGGCACCATGTGGCGGGGTTCGATTACCTTCGAGACGCCCATGCTGTGGAGCCTCGGTTTCCTGGTGACCTTCCTCTTCGGTGGACTTACGGGCATCATCCTCGCCTCACCCCCGCTCGACTTCCATGTCTCTGACACCTACTTCGTGGTGGCTCACTTCCACTACGTGGTCTTCGGAACCGTGGTGTTCGCCATGTTCGCCGGCTTCTACTTCTGGTGGCCAAAATTCACCGGCAAGATGCTCAACGAGCGGCTCGGGAAGATCCACTTCTGGATGCTGTTCCTCGGCTTCCACGGCACCTTCCTGATCCAGCACTGGCTTGGCGTCATCGGGATGCCTCGCCGGTACGCCGATTACCTGCCTGAGGACGGGTTCACTGCGATGAACCAGTTCTCCACTATCGCGTCCTTCGTTCTTGGTGCTTCACTGATTCCGTTCTTCTGGAATGTGTACATCACCTGGCGCAGCGGCAAGAAGGTAGAGGTCGATGACCCGTGGGGCTTTGGTGCGTCACTCGAGTGGGCTACCTCGTGCCCACCACCACGCCACAACTTCACCTCGTTGCCCCGGATCCGGTCAGAGCGACCAGCACTGGACCTCCACCACCCTGAGCTGCAACAGCAGCACACGCCTAGCTCGGCTGTCGGCCAGGCTCTTGGCGCAGCGACCGGAAGGACGCCTAAACCATGAAGGTTGAAACCGGACTCTTCTTTTGGGGTTTGCCCTTCTTCCTCATCGTTGGGGTTGTCTACGGATACCTCACCGGCTGGGATGAATACGTTGGCTTCCTGGGCATTCTGCTCGTTGGTGGTCTGGCAGGAATGATCGGGTTCTACCTGGGCTTCACCGGCCGCCGGGTTGGAATGCGGCCCGAGGACAGGCTCGACGCCGAGATCCACGAGGGCTCCGGCGAACAGGGTCACTTCAGCCCCTGGAGCTGGTGGCCCCTGGCGCTCGGTCTGTCCGCCGCGACTGGTTTCCTGGGTCTGGCAGCCGGCTTTTGGATCCTCTACATCAGCCTTGGCATGGTAGTGATAGCACTTGTTGGCTGGGTCTTCGAGTACAGCCGCGGAGATCACGCACACTAACCAGGTCTGCGCTGACCACACGAGAGGCCCCCACCGTTCACAACGGTGGGGGCCTCTCGTTCGTTAACAGCTGTCCTGCGCGCCTACAATCCGCTGCGGCCCGCCCACAGCCCATGGAGCAGGGGGACCGCTGACGAGACCATCAGCACGCTCCCCAGCACCAGATCATCAGGCCGGACCAGAGCACCGGCGATCAGCAGCGCACCGAACACCAGGGCCGAAGCGGTCCGTTTGAACGACCGGTCGAGCTGGGCCACCCGCCGTTCCAGGCGTGGCGTGGCAACGGCTATCGCCCCATCCTCGATGCGGGTGACCAGGCTATCCAGACGCCGTGGCAGCCGCAGGGCCACCCCGGCGGCGTCAATCGCTTGCTGAGCCACATCCTGCACCAGGTTGCCACGCTCGTCGCGGAGCAATTGCGCGGCATACGGTTCCACCGAATCCCACAGGTTGAACCGGGCATCCAGTGAGCTGGCCACTCCTGAGGTCAGGGACATCGCCCGGATAATCAGCAGGAAGTTTTCGGGGAGCTGAAACGGCAGGGAACGAACCAGGTCGCCGAACTCGACAGCAAAATCGAGGAACTCCCGCGGGTCAACCTCACGAAGTTCAGCGAAACCCAGACCGCCGAACCGGGAGAAGAGGTGAGTCATCGCCCGTTCCAGCTCGGTGGTGTCGGCCGAGGGCACCAGTACACCAACGTCGCTGATGGCTGCCACCAGTCCCTTGCCGTCGCGGGAGGCGGCAGCTATCAGGAGTTTTCGAAGTCCGTTGCGGGTGCTGAGCGGAACCTCGCCCACCATCCCGAAGTCGATGAAGGTCAGGGTCCATTGGTCGTCTGCTGAAGGGCGCCTGGTCGGGGTGACGAAAATGTTGCCCGGGTGCGGATCCGCATGGAAGTAGCCGTTGGTGAACATCTGGTCGAACATGACCGAGGCGAACACCGGAGCGACCCTGGCGGGGTCGATACCCGCTGCCACCAGGGCTGCCGTGTCGTTGACCTTGATCGCGGTGACATCTTCGAGAGTCAGCACACGGCGCGTACTGCGCTCCCACACGACCGCCGGGACAGTCACCCTGTCGTCCTCGGCGAAGTCGGCACCAAACCGCTCAAGGTTCGCAGCCTCGTGCTGGTAATCGATCTCCAACAGACTGATCTGGGCGAACTCCTCCACCAGTGCCGGAACGTCCGCCCGACTGGAAACCAGACGAATACGGCTGAGCCAGCCGCCCACTTTACGGAGAGCAGCCAGATCAATGTCGATAATCGCGTCGATGCCCGGCCGCTGGACTTTCAGGACCACACTGGTCAGTCCGGTGTCCGCCGAATCAGGGGACCGGAGCTGGGCCCGGTGTGCCTGGCCAAAGGACGCGGCAGCAATGGGAGCTTCCTCGACCGACGCGAACACCCGCGCCAGGGGAGCGCCCAGCTCGGACTCGGCCAGAACGCGGATCGCTCTGAAGGGGACTGGCGGGACTTCGTCCTGCAACCCTTCCAGCTCCGCAGTGATCTCCGGCGGCAGCACGTCAAGCCTCGATGAGAGGAACTGCCCGACCTTGATCATCAGGCCCCCCAGGTCCACCGCCAGGACACGGAAGCGCTGGGCAAAGCGCAGCATCCTTTTCGTCCGGGTGCGCTCCGCCACTTTGCCGAGGCCGATGCGCGGCAAAAACAGTTCAAACCACCAGGTGACCGCCAGGTGCCACGCGGCGAAGCGTATGATGCGGCGGTAACGGGCACGGGTCGCCCCAACGCCGGGTAGCTGCTCTGTCCGCTCCCGGCGACCCGATGTCACGCCCGTCAGTCCTGGGCAAGGATCGAGTACAGCCGGCGTCGGGCTTCATTGAGCACCTTGACGGCTTCCTGGACCTGTTCAGGTGTTCCGGTACGCCCCACCTGGGCCGCGGCCTGGGCAAGTTCAACTCCGGCCTTCGGCAGCGCGCCGAACCCGGTGCCGGCCTCGTGGCCCATAGCCCAGGGCGCTGCTCCGCCCGCACCGGCTACTTCTTCCCGACCCGCTTCGGTCAGCGAATAGATTTTCCGGCCGTTGGATTCCTCGGCGCTGATAAACCCCTCATCGGAAAGTAGCTGCAGAGTCGGATAGACCGAGCCGGCGCTTGGCTTCCAGCTGCCACCACTCCGCTCCTCGATTTCGTGGATGATCTGGTAGCCGTGCATGGGCCTTTCCGCGAGCAGGGCAAGAATCGCCGACCGTACCTCGCCCCGTCCCGCCCGGGTTCCGGTGCGCTTATCGAACCGTGACCGCAGCTCTTCGACCGCCTGCCACATGCCGTCAATGTTGTTTCCGCTGAACCCGCCTGCTGGGTATGAATTCCGCATTGCGCTCTCCCTTGAATCATCTAACGATATATAGCGATACTCAACGATACCCTCGATTTCGCGGGTAAATCAACGATCCGGGGGAGCCCTTTAGACTGAAAGCAGCCGCGTTCTTCCAAGGCTCCTGAAAGGCTTTCCCGTTGTCGAGTACCCTATTGCTCTCCCTTGAGGGAGGGCTGAATCCTGAGTCCACGGCGCCGAAACACGTGCAGCTCCGCGAGATCCTCCGCCAGCTGATCATTGACCACGCCGAGCCTGGTACAGCCATTCCCTCTGAGCGAGAGTTGACCAGACACTTCGGGGTGGCACGCATGACCGTCCGGCACGCGATCGATGCCCTGGTCGCCGAGGAGGTGCTGGAACGCATCGTGGGACTGGGGACGTTCGTCGCACATACCAAGCTGGACCTGCAGATGAAGCTCACCTCCTACAGCGAGGAGATGCACCGGCGGGGTATGGTTCCCGACGCGCGGGTACTGAGCTTCGAACAGATCGGGGCAACCCCGCTGATTGCCCGCGAGCTGCAACTCGAGCAAGGCCAGCCGGTAGTCCGGTTCAGACGCCAACTGCTCGCGGATGGAGAGCCGATGAGCGTTGACGAGAACTTCATCCCGGCCCACCGGGTGCCGGGGATTCTTGACGAGCCGGCGCCGACGTCGCTGTACAACGTTTTGAGCGAACGGTTCGGCCTGCTGATGGAATGGGGCGAGGACACCATCGAGGCGACCGCGGCCTCTGCTTCGATCGCCAGGCTGCTCAATGTGGATTTGGGAGCGCCCCTCCTGAAAATCCAGCGGCACGCCTACGTGGCCAGGTCGATGATCGACTACTCGGTGTCCTATTACCGGGCGGACCGGTACAAGCTCTGGGTGCCACTCCAGCGCCCCGGGGTACGGTCCCCGCGCGCTTATACGGCGAAGCGGTTGAACAGTCCCTAGCTAGCGCTTCAGGCCAGTAGGGTCAAACCCTGCAGGAACTGCCCCCGGAGTCAGATCCGCCGGTTCCCAGCGGCCATCCTTGCCCTACGGGCCGGAGCTGTCCCGCATAGCCGGATGTGCGCCAACGAAAGAACCCGATCCAGCTATGCGCTGGACCGGGTTCTTTATCGTGTCGTGCTACTTGGAGATTGCCGCTTTGTCGTGCTGCTCGGCGATCTCGTCGTGGTGTGCGTGAGAATGCGCTGCCGCCAACTCCGCAGGCGTTACCGGTGCCACCCTGTCTTCGAAGAAGAAGCGTGACAGCCAGCCGCGGGCCTTCTCGGTCCGGGTGACGTGTCCGTTGACATCCGCCTCGGCTGGCAACACTCCTGCAGACTCGTAGTTGACCAGGTTGTAGCGCTTGTATTCGTCGAGTGGTTCGTGGACCTCGATGAACTCGCCGTGCGGGAGCCGCACAATCCGGCCGGTTTCCCGACCGTGCAGGGCGATCTCGCGATCCTTGCGCTGGAGAGCCAGAGCAATACGCTGTGCCACCATGAAGCCGATGATCGGGCCCACGAAGAACAGCACCCGCAGCCAGTAGGTCACATCGTTCAGGGATACGAAGAAGTGGGTGGCAATGAGGTCCGAGCTGGCCGCTGCCCACATGACGCAGTAGAACACTACGCCGGACACGCCAACCGCGGTGCGGAACGGTGCGTTGCGCGGACGGTCGAGCAGGTGGTGTTCCCGCTTGTCCTTGGTCAACCAGGACTCAATCCACGGCCAGGCGAACATCAGGCCGAACACGATTCCGGCAGGAACGAGGGCGGGAAGCAACACGTTCAGCGACAGGGTGTTCACGCCCCATGGCATCGGGATGTTCCACTCCAGCGGCAGCCCACCGAGCCACCCCGGCATGAGGCGCAACGCACCGTCCACCCAACCGATGTACCAGTCGGGCTGGGTGCCAGCCGACACGGGGGAGGGATCGTACGGGCCGTAGTTCCAGATCGGGTTGATCGTGAACGCCGCCGAGATCGCTGCGATGATGCCAAACACGATGAAGAAGAATCCACCGGCTTTCGCTGCGTAGACCGGGCCGACGGGGAAGCCGACCACGTTGTCGTTCGTCCGGCCTGGGCCGGGGAACTGGGTGTGCTTGTGGGTCACCACCATGAAGAGGTGGATGACGATCATCAGCAGGATGATCGCGGGGATCAGCAGGATGTGCAGCACGTAAAGCCGTGGAATAACCACTGTGCCGGGGAATTCGCCGCCGAAGAGGAAGAAGCTGATGTACGTGCCAACAACCGGGACGGCCTTGATGACGCCGTCGATGATGCGCAGGCCGTTACCGGACAGCAGGTCATCGGGGAGTGAGTAACCGGTGAAGCCTGCGGCCATGGCCAGGATCAACAGGACGCAACCGACAACCCAGTTCAGTTCGCGGGGACGCCGGAACGCACCGGTGAAGAAGACTCGGAGCATGTGCACGGACACTGCTGCGACGAAGAGCAACGCAGACCAGTGGTGGACCTGCCGCATGAACAGCCCGCCGCGGACATCGAAGGAGATGTTCAACGCCGTGGCGTATGCCTCGGACATTTCGACCCCGCGCAACGGCACATAGCTACCCTCATAGTGGGTTTCTGCCATTGAGGGATCGAAGAAGAAGGTCAGGAAGGTTCCTGACAGGAGCAGGATCACGAAGGAGTACAGCGCCACCTCACCGAACATGAAAGTCCAGTGATCGGGGAAAATCTTCCGCCCGAACTCCTTGACCATCCCGGATCCGCCGACTCGTGAGTCAACGTAGTTGGTGATCTTGCCAACGCTCGTCTTGGGTTGGTAGGTACTTTGCGATGTCGTGCTGCTCATGTCAGCCACGCTCCCAGAAACTTGGTCCTACTGGCTCTTGAAAATCGCTAGTAGCGATGAGGTAGCCCTCGTCATCAACGGCGATGGGCAGCTGCGGTAGCGGTCGTGTCGCCGGTCCGAAGATGACCTTGCATTCCTGCGTGAGGTCGAACGTCGACTGGTGGCACGGGCAAAGCAGGTGATGGGTCTGCTGTTCGTACAGAGCAACAGGGCAACCCACGTGCGTGCAAATCTTGGAGTAGGCAACAATGCCTTCATAGCCCCAGTCCTCACGGCCAGGGGAGGGGTTCAGCGACTCGGGGTTCAGGCGCATCAGCAGGACAACCGCCTTGGCCTTCTCTTCCAGATAGTGCTCAGAATCCGAGAGCCCTTCAGGGATGACATGGAAAGCCGAACCGATGGTGACGTCTGAAGCCCTGATCGGGGTGCCGCTGGGGTCCCGCGCAAGCCGGGTTCCCGACTCCCAATAGGTCTGCCGCAGCACGTTGCCGGGCAAGGGACCCAGATCGCGGAAAATGAAGACGGCCGGGAGCGGTGCCAGAAGCATCGCACCAAGGAGGGTGTTGCGGATCAGTGGGCGACGCTTGATGCCGGTTTCCTCAACGATGTCGTTGATGATCTTTTCTGCATCGGCGCGGTCAGCTTCGGTGCGGATCTCGTGCCGGTCCTCGGATACTTCGTGGTCAGGCATGAGTGTCTTGGCCCAGTGAACAATTCCCACGCCGATGCCGAGCATCGCGAACGCCGTGCCGAGGCCGAGCGTCAGGTTTTGCAGTCGGAGCGTCTCGATGGTCTCGTCCAGCGGGATGAGGAAGTACCCAACGAAAAACAGGATGGTCCCAATAATCGACACCAGGAACAGAATCGCTACCTGTCGCTCCGCGCGCTTCTCCGCACGCGGATCCCGGTCAGCCAGGCGGGGACGGTGTGGAGGCAAGCCAGGGTTCTGGAACTTCTGTACATCGCCCTGACCGGGCCTAGCAACGACGCCAGTACTCTCTGGACTGCCGTGACTATGATCGGCCATGATCCCTCGCATCCTTCTGATAAAACTTCGCTTGTGGTCTGTTGTTAAGTGTGGTGGTGCAGCCCTGAGGCAGCTGATGGAGCGTCATGTGGTTTAGGACGACCGGGCCGTCAGCCAGACAGTGAACGCGATAATGACGCCTAGCCCTGCGACCCAGATGAACAGACCTTCAGAGACTGGACCCAGCGAACCGAGGTCGGCTCCACCGGGGGAGCCCTGCTCGTCGATGGTCTCGAGGAACGCGATAACGTCGCGCTTGTCCTCGGGGGTGATGTTCGCGTCGCTGAACACTGGCATGTTCTGCGGACCGGTAACCATTGCCTCGTAGGTGTGCTTCGCCGTCGAGCCGGACAGTGCTGGAGCGTACTTGCCGCGGGTCAGCGCGCCGCCGGCTGCTGCCGCGTTGTGGCACATTGCGCAGTTGACGCGGAAGACAACTCCACCGTTTGCTGGGTCGGCGTCGGACGTGTCGAGCATGTCCTCGCTCGGAATGGCTGGTCCGGCACCCAGGGAGGCGACATAAGCGGCCATCTGCATGGTCTGCTCGTCGTCGAACTGTGGTGGCTTGACCTGCGCCTGGGGTCCCTGCATCTGCATGGGCATGCGCCCGGTGCCCACCTGGAAGTCCACCGATGCGGCACCGACGCCAACCAATGACGGGCCGTTATCGGATCCGACTGCGCCCATGCCGTGGCAGGTGGCGCAGTTGGCGATGAAGAGCTTCTCGCCCTCGTCGACCTCGTCGGCCGAGAAGGACTGGGCCTGGGCGTCATTGGTGCTGCTCGCCAGGGCATAGACGCCGCCCGTGAAGAGTAATCCGATGAGCAACAAAGCTACCGCTGCCAGGGGATGACGTCGCCTTTGCGAAAGTGCCTTCACTTGCTGGTTCCTGCCTTCTGTCGTGCAATCACTGCCGGTACCACTTGATGGAATTCTACACCTAGTAGAAGAGTGTTCAACTAAGGGTTACTTCAGGAAATAGATGATGATGAACAGCGCAATCCAGACAACATCAACAAAGTGCCAGTAGTACGACACAACAATTGCTGAGGTGGCCTCAAAATGACCGAACCGTTTCGCGGCGAATCCGCGGCCGATGA
The DNA here is from genome assembly GCF_003075455.1 of Arthrobacter sp. Bz4. GTDB lineage: Bacteria > Actinomycetota > Actinomycetes > Actinomycetales > Micrococcaceae > Arthrobacter_D. Next base: position 134,884 of record NZ_QDAE01000001.1, on the reverse strand, counting down.
TGAAGAGGAAGGCGATCAGCCCGCCCAGCACATGGAGACCGTGGAACCCGGTGGTCAGGTAGAACGACGAGCCGTAGGCGTTGGATGAAAGGGAGACGCCTTCCGAAACCAATACCGCGTACTCGTAGCCCTGAACCGCAACGAAGATGGAACCCATGAGGAAGGTCAGGAGGAACCATTCGATCATTCCCCACTTGAGGGGGGAGAAGACGCTGCCGGTGCGGCGTGCTTGCAACCGCTCGGCTGCGAATACACCGAACTGGCAGGTCACCGAGCTCAACACGAGAATGATCGTGTTAATCAAGGCGAACGGTACGTTCAGCTTTTCAGTCTCCATTGCCCACATCTCACTCGAGGTGGAACGCAGGGTGAAGTACATGGCGAATAGTCCGGCAAAAAACATCAATTCACTGGACAACCAAACGACGGTTCCTACGGAGACCATGTTGGGGCGGTTCAGCGTTGGATGCGCCGTGGTGCTGGGGGCTTGAGTCGCAGATGTCACAGAGCCATTATGTCTCTAAAAAGGGCCAGTTCACCAATGCTGGGGATGCCCCGGCGCGTCCCCGGCACCGCGAAGGACTCGGCATCCCAGTAACGGCGCGGAAGTAGTGAACAGATGACTTTCTACAATTCGTAGATAACCTTGAGGTGTGACGACGATTTCAAGCCCCGACGGCGGATCCCCGACCTGGCCCGTACTCATCTCCGCGCTGATCCGGGGGGACGATCTCACCTCCGATCAGACCCGCTGGGCGATGGACCAGATCATGGAGGGCGACGCTTCCCATGCCCAGATCGCGGGATTCCTCGTCGGTTTGAGAAGCAAGGGGGAGACGGTCGGTGAACTGGTCGGGCTGGTCGAGGCAATGCTGGCTCGGGCCCACCGCATCGACGTGCCAGGGCCCACCCTGGACATTGTGGGCACCGGCGGGGATGGGCTCAACACGCTCAACATCTCGACCATGTCGTCGCTGGTGGCCGTGGGCGCCGGGGCGAAAGTGGTGAAGCACGGAAACCGCAGTGCTTCGTCGTCGGCCGGCGCGGCAGACGTGATCGAGGCGCTGGGTGTCCGGCTGGATCTCTCGATTGACGACGTCGCCCGTTCGGCCGAGGAGGCGGGAATCACCTTTTGCTTCGCCCAGGTGTTCCATCCGTCAATGCGCCACGTCGCAGTCCCGCGGCGTGAACTGGGTGTCCCCACGACCTTCAACTTTCTTGGCCCGCTGAGCAACCCGGCTGGGGTCGATGCTCAAGCCATGGGATGCGCCAGCGAGCGGATGGCGCCGCTGATGGCGGGAGTATTGGCGGCGCGGGGGATCCGGGCCCTGGTGTTCCGGGGCAGCGACGGTCGGGACAAGCTGACGACCAGTGGCTCCTCGACCATCTGGGAGGTCCGCGGCGGGACGGTGACGGAGCAGCAGGTCCACCCGGCCGACTTCGGGTTGCCGGTGTCGCCGGTGGAGGCCCTCCGGGGGGCCGACGGTGCCAGCAACGCGCGTGTGGTGCGGGCATTGTTGGCGGGGGAGCGGGGGCCGGTCCGGGATGCCGTCGTGCTCAATGCTGCCGCAGGCCTGGTGGCGTTCGACGTGGCTCACGGCACGCCACTGATCGACCGGATCAATGCGGCAATGCTGCGTGCGGAGCATTCGATTGACTCGGGGGCAGCGCAGGGTTCGCTCGAGAAGTGGGTGCGGGTAACCGGTGGTGTGGCCTAGCCCAGCCGGGTGGCCTGATCTATGACTGCGGCGACCAGCACCGGGTCGGTGACCTGATAGCTGGCGCCTTCCGTGTCTGACGCGCCAAGTGGCACGCCGTAGCCGCTGGGGCGGTGAACCGACTTGGCCGAGAGGTGGACTTCGGAAATCCCTGCCGCGGCGAGCGCCGGCAGGTCGCCGATGGTCACCCCGCCCCCGGCCAGGATGGTTAGGCCGCTGCCAGCGGCCGCCATCGATTGCAGGGCTGCGATGCCTTGCCCCGCGGTCGGAGCCCCACCGGAGGTCAGGACCCGCGTGAAACCGGCAGCAGCGATCGCGTCGAGGGCGGCAAGCGGCGAAGGAGTGTGGTCGATCGCGCGGTGGAAGGTGTATTCAAGCCCTGGGGCGGCCTGCCGCAAGGCCCTGACGGCACCAGCATCCACTCCGCCGGAGCCCGTCAGGACCCCCACCACGATGCCAGCCGCGCCCTCGTCCGCGGCAGCCGAGATGTCGCCGGCCATCAGCTCCAGTTCCGCGGGAGAGTAGACAAAACCCCCTGGACGCGGACGGATCAGCACGTGCAGCGGCAGCCCGGGGACTGTTGTTCTGATCTGTCGAATCAGACCGACCGAGGGCGTCAGACCGCCCAGCGGCAGGGCAACGCAGAGTTCGGACCGCACCGCACCGGCGTCGTACGCGATCGCCGCCCCGGCAGTGTCCTGAACCGCAATCTCAACGCGCATCCTAGCCTTCGAAGCCCAACGAGAAGGCGGTGTCCAGATCGTGCTTCGAGTAGGAGCGGAACGCGATCTGGGTGGTGGTCGACTCCACGCCCTCGATCTTGGACAGTCGGTCGGCGATGACGTCCGCGAGGTCCTCATGGCGGCTGACCCGGGCAATGGCAATGAGGTCCCATTCGCCGGTCACCGAATAGACCTCGCTGATGCCTTCGATTTCGGAAATTTCCTGCGCGCACTCCGGAATCCGGGAGGCATCAGTTTGGATCAAAACAAATGCGGTGATCATTGGGGGTCTCCTAGGCAATAGTGGGGGACTGGCTGGGGAACAAACTCTTCGGCTAACTTATCGTGAAGTGCTCCGCCACCGCAGGACCATGGCAGCGATAGCGCGGGGGAGGAGCAGCACCGCACCGAGCACCAGGACGGCGACCAGCTGGAAGCTGACCGCCATGCCGCCGCCAAGTAAGGCTCGAATCCCCAATCCGCCGACGGCGGTACCCAGCCAGATCAGCATCCCCGTCGGCCACAGCGCCGACGGCGACCGCCAGGCCCTGGACGCGCCCCAGGTGAGGAGACAGGCGGTGAGGAAGGGTGCGGCAGTGCCCAGGACGCCGAGGATCACCAGTCCCGACTCATGGGTGGACCGCCCGGTCGCTGCGAATCCAGTGATCAGCACCAGGTCCGCAGCAAGCCAGCCCGCTACGGCTCGGCCGGTTGGTCGGGTCCGCCCTTCGGCGGGGGCGTTTTTGCTGAGGCGCGGCACGTTCACGAGGTGCTGTCGAGAATCAGCCGGGCTGTCTCCGCGGGCTGATCCCAGTGTGGGAAGTGTCCGCTTTCCTCGAACCAGTGCAAAGTCGCATCAGGGAAGCGCTGCTGGGCGGTGGCCGCCTGGCTGGGGAAGGTCACCCGGTCGCGTCGCCCCCACCCAATCACCACGTTGCCGGAGAGGGATCCGGCGGGGGCGCCCTGCTGGGTGGGCCCTTCGATCAGGGACCGGCGGGCCTCGTCGACGCCTGGCGAGGACGCGAAACCCTGCAGCTCGGTGAGGACCAGACCAGGATCGAGCTGCCAGGGTTTAGCCGAGAACTGCGCCAGCAGCGCGCTGCGACCAATGGCTGTGCCGGTCAGGAAGGGGAGCGCGGACTGGATTGCGCGGACCAGGGCGACCGAGGCGGTGATGCTGGTACCGAAGATCAGCCGTTGACGGTCGGTCCAGAACCCTCCGGGGTCAAGTGAAACAGTGCTGCCCGAATGACCGCGCCGTGCCAGCTCAAGGACAATTCGGGCACCCATCGAACTGCCCACCAGAGCTGTGTCCTGTAGGTCCTCGCTTTCGATGAAACGTTCGACGGTATCCGTCAGCGTGCCGATCGTCACCGGCCCGATGAGCGGCGGCGTGTTGCCGAACCCCGGCAGGTCCACGGCGGTCACTTCCCGCCCGGCGGTCAGCGCCGGCATGATCGGGTCCCAGGTGCGAAGGCTTGAGCCCAGGCCGTGCACCAGGAGGAGGGGAGTACCGCTGCCGTGTCGTTCGAAATGCATCGTGATCCTTCGCTGGGGAGTGCTTCAACTCTAGGCATGGTGAGGGCGCAATCGGGAACTGAGGAGGCTATTCCCCCCGGGGTGAACTAGGCCTACGCTATGGAATATGTGCAGAAATATTCGAACTCTGTCCAATTTTGAACCGTCAGCCACCGACGACGAGATTCACGCGGCGGCCCTGCAATTCGTCCGCAAAGTCAGTGGTTCCACCAGACCGTCGAAGGCAAATCAGGAGGCGTTTGACGCCGCCGTCGACCGCATAGCCCATGTGACAGCGCATCTGCTGGCGGACCTCGTCACCACCGCGCCGCCCAAGGACCGAGAGGTTGAAGCCGAGAAACACAAGGCACGGTCTGCCAAACGGTTTGCCGCCACCGGCTGACTCCCACCGGGTTGGTAGGAGCGCCGCACAGGCCCCGGGCCTGCACCCGCTAGCTTCCGTCAGAATCGAAGGAGATCACCATGCTACCCGACTCAATCCGTACCTCAATTTCAAAGGCAACGCCCGGGAGGCCATGACCTTCTACCAGTCGGTCTTCGCTGGCGAGCTGACCATGAGCACTTTTGATGAATTCCAGGCGGCCCAGGACCCGGCCGATGCGGAAAAGATCATGCATGGGCAGCTCGAAACTGAAGGCGGGCTGATGCTGATGGGCGCCGACATCCCGACCGGCATGGAGTACACGGAAGGGGACACTTTCTCGGTGTCGCTGAGCGGCGAGGATGAGGAGGAGCTCCGCGGCTACTGGGACAAACTATCAGGCAGCGGCACGGTGACTGTCCCGATGGAGCGAGCACCGTGGGGAGACAGTTTCGGCATGTGCAAAGACCGGTATGGGGTCGCCTGGCTGGTCAATATCAACGGCTCCTAACGCTCTGGGACTCTCCCTGCATCGGTGTTGCGCAGCACCCAATTGCGCAGCACCCAATTGCGCAGCACCCAGTTGCGCGGAACCCAGTTGCGCGGAACCCAGTTGCGCAGCACCCAGTTGCGCAAAAAAGTGGGGGCCCTGCAGATGAGTGGTTGCGCTACCGCTTACCTGCAGGGCCACTACTTTTCTGGCCTGAGGTGGCGGTGGGGATAGCCTAGCGGTCGACGGCGGCGAGGATCGCCGCACTGAGATCCGCCGGCCGGGTGAACTGGGGCCAGTGACCGGTGGGCAGGTCGACATACTCGACATTGTGGATATGGGTCAGTTCGGAAACGTTCGGATCCCCCGCATCCATCCAGTGCTGAAGTTGTTCAGAGGTGAACTCGCAGCAGATAACCGTCGCCGGCACCCTGAAGCGGCCTTCGTCGACCAGTCGCTGCTGGTCGGTGGCCACCCCCAGGGGCTGCGGGATAGCTCGGCGGATGAACGCCTGCCGGACGTCGTCGTCGAGGTCAACGAGGTCCTCAGCGTCGAAGACATCCCAGGCCGGGAGCGGGATTTCATTGCCGTCCGCCGGCAGCTGGTCGTTGATCACTCCGCCCTCGCCGAGCGGTCCGCTATCCACATAGATCCCGCGGAGCACATGGTTGGGCCGCTGGTCGATAGCGCCGTAGATGATGGCACCGCCCGCCGAATGTCCGACCAGCACCACAGGCCGGTCCACTGCATCGATAGTGGCCACGACGGCGTCGATGTGCTGGCGGAGGCCGATGCCGGCCCGGGGCGCATCCTTGGCTTCCAGGCCGGGAAGGGTGAGGGGATGGACGTGGTGTCCAGCAGCCGTGAGCGGGGGAGTCACGTCATCCCATGACGACGCGTCAAGCCAGAAACCGGGAACCAGAATGATGTCCATGACGGGACCTTACGCCCGGTGGGGGTTCCCGGCAACCATTGACGCCCGGAACCGGAGCCGCTTCGCCCCTACCGGCGTAAAGGCCGTCGGAGTAGGTTGGGAGGGTGAGTTTCACCGTAGCAGCTGACGCCTATGACCGGCTCATGGGCCAGTACTCAGTGCCTCTGGCTGCAGAGTTTGTCCGGCTGGTTGACGTCGGAGCTGGCCTCCGGTGCCTCGACGTGGGGTGCGGCCCCGGAGCTCTGACGGCCCGGCTGGTATCTAGGGTGGGCGCTGGCCTGGTTGCGGCGGTCGACCCGTCAGAGCCGTTCGTTGCTGCGGCGCGGACCCGGCTCCCCGGAGTCGACATCCGTCCCGGCACAGCCGAGGAGCTGCCTTTTCCTGACAGCGTGTTCGATATCGCGTTGGCGCAGCTGGTGGTTCACTTCATGAGCGATCCGGTGGCGGGCCTGCGGGAAATGGGCCGGGTGACGCGCAACGGTGGGGTAGTGGCAGCGTGTGTCTGGGATAACGCTGGCGGCCGCGGACCGCTGGCCACCTTCTGGCGGGCCGTCGAGGAGGTCGGCGGACCCACGGCATCAGAGACTAGGCGTGCGGGGACCGCTGAGGGGCACCTGGCCGAATTGTTCGAGGCCGCGGGTTTGAACGAGATTGAGCAGGGGAGTCTCAGCGTGCGGGTGGAGTTCGACTCATTCGCCGGCTGGTGGGAGCCCTTCACTCTCGGCGTCGGGCCGGCCGGTGATTATATGAACGGGCTGGACCCCACGGGTCGGGAGTTTCTCCGGAAGGCCTGCGCCGAACTGCTTCCCGCACCGCCGTTTATGATCGACGCGACGGCGTGGGCAGTCCGGGCGCGTTCTGGGTGACGGTCACAAGTGGCCCCTGGACCCCCTGGGCCACACAAGAGTGGTGCACCAGCACACTAGCGGTCGCGCAACCACTTAGCCGGGGATGAGCCACTTTTCTGGGCACTATCTTCCGAAAGCGGGGGAGCGCCGTTGGCCGGCTGTCCGGACTCCACCGTGGGCGATTGGTCCCTGAGGAAAAACGCTCCGAGGGAACCGGCGAGGGTCGCGAAAACCGCCACAGAGTAGATGGCCAGCAGCACCTGGAGTGCGCGGGCGAAATGGTCTGTCGGAGTGATCCCGGTACCGGTAATTGTTGCCATCGAGGCTTCGAACAAGGCGTCGGTGTAGGACTCGTGGGACCCGGTGGCATAGAGCAATTGGCTAGCGGCAAGAATCACTACCGCTGTCACTGCCGCAAGCCAGCCGATCCTGCCGGAAAGCAGTCTGCCAGCGGATCTGGAGCCTCGCACGCTGGCAGAGAGGATTCCGCCGAACCGCGCGAAGCGAGCCGCCCGCAACATCCTGAACGCCTGCAGCGCCCTAAAAAATCTGAGGAACGGGACAAGCAGGAAAACTACCTGCCACCAGTTCTTCCGCCAGAACGCGGCACTGAAACTGGCGATGTAGGCTCGCAACAGAAACTCACCCACGAAAATTACCCAGAACAGCCAGCCGACAATACTGAACACCAGGACAAGCGTCGGATCCTCAGCCAGCACCTGTCCGAGCACTATGAACAGGAAAATGATGCCCAGGATGCCCATCGGTTTGTCGAGCCGCCGCGCCAGTTCTTCGGCCGATCGCAGGCGTACCCCAAGCGGTGAGTCGGAGCCTACTCCGTCATGGGGGCTGGTCATGGCGTACCGGCACCTGGCCAATTGGTGACTTCGTCGAGCGCGGATCCGCTACCGATCTTGTCCGTAGGAATGACACTGAGGGTGCCGTTGGTTTCGAGTATCACAGCCGCAATGTCAGATAGGTCTCCTGAGCCAGCGGTGCGAATTGCCTGACGTACCTCGGATTCCGTCAGACGGTTTCTGCGCAGTTCGTCAGCCTGCAGTTGCCCTCCAAGGACCAGGGCAACCGGCTTGGCCGTGACCAACGAACGTATTCGGGGCCAACGTGCCGACATCGCGGCGACCACCAACTGAAGCGACGCCAGTAGCACCAGTGCAGTCAGTCCCTGGGCGAAGGAGACCTCAGCACTGAGCAGGATGGTGGCAAGTGTAGATCCCAGGGCAACGGTGACGATGAAGTCAAAAGCATTGAGCTGGCTAAGGGTACGTTTGCCCGACGCCCGCAGGAGCACCACCAGCGCGGCATATGATACCGATCCAATGATGAGTACTCGGATAATCTGATCCCACGATTCAAACCACATGTAGAGATCGTTTCATACGGCTCGTGCCATCGCAGCAGGCTAGCGGTAGGGGACGTGGGGTTTGTTCGATCCCAGTGAAGAACCCGCCTCGAGAGGACCACCCATGACCAATGAGAAACGCTATTCACTCGTCGATCCGGCGTCACCAGCTTTCGGTGTCGCGTCAACCGCCGTCATGGGCGCCGTCACGCTCGTCGATCCTTCCAGGCTGGACGGACAGCAGCGCCGCGTCATGCGGGTGGTCTCGGCCGTAGTGTCGGGGCTCTACGTTGGCGTTACGATCGGCGGCAAGCGGCTACCGCTCAGGGCTCTGGCCGGGGTCGTTACAGGAGCTGCCACGCTTCGTTTCGCTGACACCAGTGAGGCTATCGATTTGCGACTGGAGAACAAGCTGCGCCAGGTCGGGATCCAGCACCCGCGACGATGGATGGCCGCCGGTACGGCAGCGTTCATCGCCGCCGGATTCGTTGGTGATCGTGCTGCAGCCAGAAGGCGGGAGTTCCTGGCCATGCTCGAGGATCAGTCCGAACAGGTACGGCCGCTGGACAGCAAAGTTCGAAAACTGGTGGGGGGCATCCTCAGCGCCAGCGAGGAAAGAGGGGCTCAGGAGCTCCGCGCCCAGCTGGATGCCGCCGAGGAGGTCTACTGGGACGACGAGTTCACAGGCACCGCATACTTCAAGGTCCCGGAAGGGTTGCCCCGCGCTGTGCCACACAACCAGGTATATCCGGTGCGGGCCCGCTTCATTGGGCCGGACGGCGCATCACATCAGGTGCTCGTACAAGTCGTCGACGGCATGATTGACCACATCACAGCAGAGGTAACGAACCAGGAAGACGCCGATCAGGTCGAAGGCCTCCTTGAAGGGTGGCCGGACGCCGCCGAGGTGGTCTATGTCCTGGATAGCACCGACGGGACGAGCACAACGATCGGCTAAGGCCGGCGCCTCTCTGTCGAGCTACGACGGCGCCGGGGTCATAGGTTTGCCCGGGATGCTGGCCATTGGGGATCGCGTGGCGGAGTCGATCTACCTCTTGCATAAGCGACTTCGGAGTGTTTAGCTTCGAGGGCGGCGCGGCCGGGCTTGGGGCCGAGATCGAGGTTATTCCAGCAGGGTCGGTGGAATTGCTGAAGCCCCGCAAGAATCGCTGAACCGAGGACAGAATGCATGCGAAGCGAAACAGTGCGACCACCCTGCTCGCCCTTGCCCTCCTGATGGCAGGGGCCGGCTGCTCCGTCAGCCCGGGATACTCAAGCGTGCTGACTGATGGGGGCACCGACGAAATGTGCTTTGTGGATGTGCCGCCAAGCGAGGGGAAAACCCTCGTCGGTGAGGTAATCACCAACAACGGAGATCAGCCGGTCACCGTCACGGAAGTGAAGCTGCTGGATGCTAAGGACATGGTGGTGGAGGACGCCTACATTATTCCGATGCAGTCAGGCCCAGGTACTACCCTCGGCGTGAGCTCGACGTTAACAAAGGACCCAGAGGTTCAAGCCATACTGGACCGGGCCGAACCGGCTGAGGGCTACGTCATCGGCCCAGGGGAGCAGGTTAATGTGGTGACCGCAGTATCAATCGCCGCAGCTGTCCGCCAGGGAACTGCATCTGGAATTGGGGTGCGCTCTGAGCAGTGGCCGGACACCAACGTCTCTGACGCGCGAATCAAAATGACCATGACGAAAGACTCGTGTTTCTGACCACCAGATATCCGTTAGTTGACATAATGTAGATTATCGGCGTTTCCGGGAAGGGTTCAGCAGCGGATCCGGGAACTCCCTTTACCGCCAGCCTGACGCGAGATAAAGACCCACCGGTGAAGATTATGAACTACTTACGATCATCAACTCTTTGCCTTTATCCGTAGCGCGTTGATCCGTAGCGCGGGGTCGAGCCGTAACGGATCCGCCAAACCGCCGTCGTCAGCAGGCGCGCAGTCGAGCACGCGCTGCCAGAATATTCTCATCCAGACGGATTCGAGGATTCGACGGTCAGCGAACGCGCGTCGAACCATGCCGTCGCAACGTTATCGATCACCCGCCACTCCGTGCTGATCTCTCTCATACCGAAATGTATACCCACCTGCACCGGCCTGCCAATGCTGAATGTTGCGTCGGAAGTCGTACAGATCAGGACTTTCTTGATTGCCCCATCATTATGCGATTAGATCGCCGTAGTCCGCAGGGTATCGCTCCCCCGGACTGAACAACCATCCAGAGCGGCTGAGAGACCTGGCTCGTTGAAGCCGCAGCAACCACCCCTCGGGGCCGGTGCTACTGCCAGGACCGATGGAGAAAGTTTTATCCCCCGTTGGTGTCGACCCCATTCCTGGCGGTCAGATGCTTCAGCGTGCGTGGGTAGGGCACCTCGATCACGACTGAGAGGATCGACATGATTTCCCGCACCGTCTCACACCACAACGTCCTACCGCCCAATCCCGGTCCACGCCGGCGGTCCCTGCGGGTAGCGGCGCTCATCGGCCTTACGGCAGTGGCGCTCACCGCCTGCGGTTCGACCGCCACTACCGCTCCGGGTGAAAGTGTGGCCAGTGGGCAGCCGGTCGAGGGCGGCACCCTGGTATATGCCGAGGTGACCCCCATCAATAACTGGCAGACCCAGTCCGCGAGGTTCTATGAAAAGTCCAATGTCCTCAACAGCGTCCTGGACCGCCTGACGTATTTCGACGCCGACCAGGGTGAGATTGTCCCCTGGATAGCCTCCGAGTTCTCCGCTAACGCAGACGCAACCGAGTTCACCTTCACCATTCGACCCGATGTGACGTTCAGTGATGGCACCCCGGTAGACGCCGAGGCAGTCAAACTGAACCTCGACGCCCAGGGCTTTGGGATTGAGGCGGCCCAGATTCAACCGAACGTGGACTTCGCCGGGTACGAGTCGGCCGAGGTGATCGGTGCCGATCAGGTGCTGGTGACGCTGTCCTCCCCTAACGCGAACTTCCTGCGGGCCACCACCTCGGTCACCGCCGGGTTGGTGTCCCCCGCAACACTTGAGCTGGATGCGGCAGGGCAATCAGCCATCTCCCAGATATCCGGGTCCGGACCCTTCACCTTCGAGTCCGAGAAGCCTGATGAGGAAGTAGTACTGGCCAAGCGCCCGGACTACGCCTGGGCGCCGGAAACCGTTGACAACCAGGGTGACGCGTACCTCGACAAGGTCGTCGTCAAATACCTGCCGGAGGTCGCCCATCGTGCTGGGGCGGTCCAGTCGGGGCAGGTCGACCTGGTGAGGGGCCTCCAGCCGGTGGATGAGGAAACCCTTGCTGCGACCGGTAATCAGGTTCTCCCGGCGAAGGGCGTGGACCTGACAGTGAACATGGCCGCGGTCCGGGTCGGCAGCGGGAAGCTGGCCGACGAGAACGTCCGCCGGGCCCTGCAGATTGGTATTGACCGGCAAAGTCTCAAGGACACCGTCCTGTCCGACAGCTACGAACTGGCTGCCTCGGTCCTGAACCACCGGGCACCCGGCTTCACCGACCTGTCCGAAGAACTCGAATACCAGCCCGAGGAAGCACGGCAGCTGCTCGACGAGGCGGGCTGGAAAGTCGGGGCCGACGGCATCCGGGCCAAAGACGGAATAGCACTCGAGGTGACCGTCACTAGTTCCAACAATTCGGTTGTCATCAAACCGGCCTTCGAGCTGATTGAACAGCAGTGGCGTGAGATTGGTGTCAAGCTCAACAACCGCGCCGGCGACAACACCTTTCTCGCCTCAGCAATGCCTGACCCAGCGGTGGAGTTTTTCGGCACCCGACAGTTCATCTACGGCGGTCTCGGCCCGATCTTCGAGCCGGAAAACAACACCATGACGCACACCAGCGACGAAGACCTCAACGCGATCTTCGCGGCCGAGCGTGCGGCAACCTCACTCGAAGAGCGCGATGAGCTGCTGGCCGAGGAACAGTATGCGTTGGTGGTGGATAAGGCCTACTCCCTGGTGCTCTGGGACGAGGTCCAGGTTTACGGTGCCCACAGTGGGACCCAGATTGAATTCACGTCCGGCACCGCCCCGGTATTCCAGGGTGCCTGGAAAACCGGCGGGTAGCGTCCATGATCCGCTATCTTTTGCAACGGATAGGTCAGGCCCTGTTGGTGGTGTGGCTCGCCTACACTGCGGTGTTTCTCGCCGTACAGCTTCTGCCCAGCGATCCGGTAACAATTTTCCTGACCGCCGACTCAGCGGTCGATCAATCAGCGATCGACGCCATGAAGAGTCAGTACGGCTATGACCAGCCATGCTGACGCAATACCTGAACCAGCTGGTGGGGCTCTTCTCCGGTGATTTCGGGTACTCGCTGGCTTCCGGACAGTCAGTGTGGGACCGGATCAGTGGAGTCGCCGGGTCGACCGTCGCCCTGGCCGGCGCCGCCTTCATCACTGCGGTACTCATCGCCGTTTCCCTTGTCGGCGCCGCGACACTCACCCGCTCGACGGTGATCCGTCGGGTTTTAGTGAACGTGCCTCCCCTGTTCGCGGCCATTCCAGCATTCTGGCTCGGTCTTGTGCTGCTCGATCTGCTCTCCATCCGCTGGGGAGTCATGTCGTTGTTCCCCGATGGTTCCTTTCTGTCCCTCGCCGTCCCGGTACTGGTACTGGCCACTGTCGTGTCCGCTCCCCTGGCCCAGGTGCTGCTCAAGAGCATCAACCACGTCTATGACCAGCCCTTCATAGATGTGCTCCGGGCGAAGGGTGCCTCACGGTCCTGGATCTTCTTCCGCCACGCGCTGAAGAACGCTGCGGGTCCCGCCCTGACAATCATGGGCATCACGGTTGGAACGCTTTTCGCCGGGTCGGTGATCACTGAAACCGTCTTCGCCCGCTCGGGTCTCGGGTCAGTGGTCCTGACGGCAGTCACCACCCAGGATGTGCCGTTGGTGCAGGGACTGGTGCTCCTGACGGCTTCGATCTTTGTGGTGGTCAACCTGGCAGTTGACCTCCTATATCCGCTCCTTGATCCCCGCATCCTCACCAGCAGTCGAGATGGCGCCCCGCGGGCCCTTGCTGCTTGATGACCTCCCTTCGATAAAGGTTTCCCTGTGCCAACCACCAATAATCTCCCCCCTCCAGTACTGACTGCAGATCCAGGCCCAGGCAGGAACGGCGGTCCCGGCCTCGGGGCGGCGGTGCCCGAGACCGCTCCTGTGCCGTCAGCCCGACGACGGCGCGGACCGCTTCGTAGCCCGTCCCTCTGGTTGACGGCGGCGCCCCTGACCGTCGTCGCCGCCTGGGCGCTCGCTCCCGACCTGTTCACCTCGTTCTCCCCACTCGACGGGGTGCCGGGCGACAACTTTCGTGCACCCGACGCTGACCACATTTTCGGCACCGATCATCTCGGCCGGGACGTCTTCACCCGGGTGGTGTTCGGTACGCGTCAGACCCTCCTCACCGCGGGACTCGCGGTCCTCATCGGTCTGGTGGTGGGCACGCTCGTCGGGATCATTGCCGCAACTGCGGGACGGGCCGCCGACACCACAGCGATGCGGCTAGTGGACGTGCTGCTGGCCGTGCCCGGCTTTCTCATCTCGCTCGTCATAGTCACCGCCTTCTCCCCCGGGCCAATTTCGCTGGGCGTCGGCATCGGCATCGCCTCGGTCGCCTCCTTCGCCCGAGTGGTCCGATCAGAGGTGTTGAGGGTACGCAATCTTGACTTCATCGAGGCTTCATTCCTCAACGGTGGAACTTTTTGGTCAGTCATTACCCGCCACCTCCTGCCGAATGCCAGCGGACCCGTCCTCGCGTTGCTGGCGGTTGACCTGGGTGCGGCAATCCTCGCCATCTCCGGGTTGGGCTTCCTCGGCTTTGGCGCCCCACCACCCACCCCGGAATGGGGCCTACTGATCGCCGAAGGACGGCAATATCTCGGGACCGCCTGGTGGTTGACCACGCTGCCTGGCCTCGTCATTGTCCTGACGGTCCTTTTACTGGCGACCCTGGGCCGACAGCTACTCAAAACCTTCAGAATCTAGTCAGGAGCATCCAGTGGACGTTACCCACGCACGACCCAACCCCGCCGTAAAAATGGCACAAACTCCTCGCTGGACCGACGAATCACTGCTGACCATCCAGGGACTGCGGATCGAATATGGTCGCGGAACTGAGGCGAAGACCGCCGTCGACGGCGTGGACCTCACCATCCGCCGCGGTGAGATTGTGGCACTGGTCGGTGAATCAGGCTCGGGCAAATCCACCCTGGCCAAATCGATCATCGGATTACTCCCGGCAGCTGCGCAGCGGACCGCGGGGTCCATTTCCCTGGGAGACCTCGCACTCACTAACGCACGAGAGAGGGACCTGGAAAAAATTCGGGGGGTACGGATCTCACTGGTACCGCAGGACCCCGGAGCCTCGCTCGATCCCGTCAAAACGATCGGTTCCCAGCTGTCCGAGGTCTTCCGGCTGCACTCCGGCGGTCCCCGGCAATCCCGTGAGTCGATCCGGTCTGAGGTCATCCGGTTACTCGATCTGGTGGGAATTGACCGGCCTGAAGAACGGCTGAAACAGTACCCGCACCAGTTATCAGGGGGCCTGAAACAGCGTGTTCTCATCGCGATTGCCTTCAGCCTCCGGCCGGAGCTGCTCATTGCTGACGAACCGACATCGGCTCTTGACGTGACCGTCCAGGCGAAGATTCTCGAGGTTTTTGAGCGTCTGGCCACCGAATTTGGCACGGCAGTCATTTTTGTGACCCACGACCTGGCGGTAGCCACCGACCACGCCGTGCGGATTGTCGTGATGCGGCAAGGCCGCATCCTCGAGGACCGGCTGGTGGCTGACATTCTTGCGGCGCCGGCGAACGAGTACACGGTCCGGCTGCTGGAGGAGGCCGCTCCCCACCTCAGCCCTGCGGTGGCCAGAGCCGTCTCCACCGCAGCGCCCGGTGCAACGGCGGCCATCGAAGTAAGAGGCCTGATCCGGGACTTTGACAGGGCGGGCGAGCAGCACCGGGCCGTCGACGGCGTGTCCTTCAGCGTTGCCCAGGGCACCACCTTCGCCCTGGTGGGAGAATCGGGATCCGGAAAATCGACCACTGCCCGCATGATTCTCCGCCTGCTCGATCCAGGAGCCGGACAGATCCTCATCCACGGACAGGACGTCACCTCCGCCTCCCGACAGCAGAAGAGAGAATCGTGGAAACACCTGCAACTGGTTTATCAGAACCCCGATTCCGCGCTCGATCCTCGCCTACCTATCCGCGACATCATCGGCGAGCCCCTCCGGAACTACCGGATCGGCTCCAGGACAACCCGTGCCAAACGAGTGGCCGAACTCCTGGATCAGGTGAATATCCCGTCGAGCCTCGCGGACAAACGTCCGCTTGAACTCTCCGGTGGTCAGCGCCAACGCGTCGCAATTGCGCGTGCGCTCGCGCTCGGGGCACGCACCTTGGTGCTGGATGAGGCACTGTCAGCCCTCGACGTCCTGACACAGGCCCAGATCCTCGACCTACTGGCAGACCTGCAACAAGAACTCGGACTGACTTACCTCTTCATTTCCCATGACCTTCACGTGGTTGAACGAATCTCTTCGGCCGTTGGCGTCATGCACCGGGGGAAACTCGTCGAAACGGGCCCCACTAATGAGGTCTTCGGCAATCCCACCAGTGATTACACCCAACTGCTGCTCAACTCCAACCCGGGCCACCGGCTTCGCGCCCACGCCTCCACTCGCAGCGGCATTGCCGCCCTCGCAACCACGTAAGGACAACTCCATGACCACCACCACCAGCGCCCAGCACAGCGGACCCCAGCCGGACGTACCGCAGCCGTACGCACCACAGGACAGCGGGCACCAGCACAGTACGGCCACCGGAGAGGCCAGTTACGAGGAACTCGCCGCGCGTTTCCGGCCCGTGTTCCAGCGCATCGCCGACGGCGCCCTCGCCCGTGAAGCGGACCGGACCCTGCCCTTCGCCCAGGTGGGGTGGCTCAGGGACGCAGGATTCACCACCCTTCGGGTGCCCGCCCGGTTCGGCGGCAATCCGGTGAGCCACGAACACCTCTTCCGGCTCGTCACTGAACTGGCAGAGGCGGACTCGAATGTCTCCCACCTGTTGCGCTCCCATTTTTCGTTTGTCGAAACGGCCGCGCTGCAGTCCGCAGAGTTTCAGGACCGTTGGTTCCCCCGTATCGCTGCTGGCCAAATCTTCGGCAACGCTGCCACTGAACGCTCGGGCAACGCCCTCGGCACAACCCGGACCAGGCTCCACCAGGAGGAGGGGCAATGGTTCCTCACCGGTGAAAAGTTCTACACCACCGGCAGTATTTTCGCCGACTGGGTGGTGGTCATGGCGAGCACTGAGGGGCTCGAAGGGAGACAATACGCGCTGGTGAGGGCGGACGACCCGCGGGTGACGATCGTGGACGACTGGGATGGTTTTGGTCAGCCGTTGACGGGGACCGGCACCGCGCGCTTTGACCGGGTGCCGGTCGAGTCCGGGGACATCCTGCAGCGGAAGGTGACAAGTACGCTCGAACCAGCGTTTTTTCAACTCTTCCTCCTTGCGGTGCTGGCCGGGATCGGCCGCGCTGCCCGCCGCGACGCGGTGAACCTCGTTCAAGCCCGGATCCGGACTTCAACACGGGATCGGGCGGCCTGTTCCGCGATGATCCCCAGATCCAGGAACATGTCGGTGTCCTGGCATCGAAGGTGTACACCGCCGAAGCCGTCGTGACGGCGGCGGCCCGGGACCTTGACGCCGCCGTCGACCCGGCATTGGCACTATCCCCCGAGGCAGCGTTCCTCCGCGCCGAACTGGCTGTCGACCAGGCTCACGTCTCGGTTCCCCCGTTGGTGCTGGCGGCAACCAGCGAATTATTCGACGTCGCCGGGGCGTCGGCAGTCGGCAAGGACAAGGCACTGGACCGCCACTGGCGCAACGCGAGGACGGTGGCCACCCACAACCCGGCGCTATTCAAAGCGCGCTCAGTCGGCGACTATCTGATCAACAGCACCACCCCCACTGGCCTGAACAGCATCGGCGACGCCACCGCTCGCCCCTCATCCACCACCGGAGGTACCCCCTGATGTCAGTCTTCACTGAACGCCCACGTCTTCTCCTCAGCGCATTCGCGATGAACACCACAAGCCACATCCTCGGCGGGCAGTGGCGCCACCCCGAAGCCCAACAACACCGATTCAATGACCTGCGGCTGTGGACAGACCTGGCGCGAACGCTGGAGGAAGCGAAATTCGATGCGCTCTTCCTTGCCGACGTCGTCGGGCTGTACGGCAACCATGGGGGCGGCTGGACGTCCCACATCGAGCGCGGGCTCCAGGTTCCCGCCAACGACCCGCTGGTCCTGCAATCGGCGCTGGCGGCAACAACCGAACATCTCGGTTTGGCCCTGACCAGCTCCGTCGTTCAGTCTCATCCATTCCAGTTTGCCCGCCAACTGTCCACCCTCGACCATCTCAGCGAGGGGCGGGTCGCCTGGAACATTGTCACCAGCGTGCTTGAAAATTCGTTCAAGAACTTCGGCCACAACGGGCTCGTCGAACACGACAGCCGCTACGACTGGGCCGACGAGTACCTGGAGGTCTGCTACAAGCTCTGGGAGGGCTCCTGGGACGACGGCGCCCTCGTCCAGGACAAGCGGACGGGCCGCCATGCCGACCCGTCGAAGGTCCATAAGATCAATCACCACGGGGCCCGCTATTCGGTGGAGGGCCCCCACCTGGTGGCTCCGTCACCGCAGCGCACTCCGCTACTGTTCCAGGCCGGCTCCTCAGGACGGGGACAGCACTTCGCCGCTGCCAACGCTGAAGCAGCATTCCTCTTCGCACCCAATGTGGACTACGCCCGGAAGACGACAGCATCGGTCCGCGCGCTTGCCCGCGAACTGGGTCGCCGCGACGAGGACATCAAATTCTTTGCCGGGCTCTCCTTTGTGGTCGGATCCACCGAAGCCGAGGTGTCGCGAAAGCGGGCTGAGCTCGACGACTACCTGGACCTGGATACGATCGTGGCGCACATCGGCGGCGGTATCGGGGTTGACCTCGGCGGGCTCCCCCTCGACACCACTCTGGGGGAGGTACGTACCGACGGCGCCCGCGGCGTACTTGAGGCCCTGTTCGCCTCAGTCCCTGGCGGGAATCCGACGATCGCCGATGTTGCGCGCTACCGGGCGTACAACCAGCAGATTGCTGGTACCCCTGAACAGATCGTCGACCAGCTCGAATCCTGGCAGGACGCGGGAATCGACGGGATCAACATCATCAACCAGACCATCCCCGGCTCCTATCAGGACTTCATCGAGGGGGTCCTGCCCGAACTGCGAAAGCGGGGCCTGGCCCAGTCCGATTACCGGTCCGGGACCCTCCGGGAAAAGTTTTTCGGCGAAGGAGCGCGCCTCCCGGACCGGCATCGGGCGGCTGGCCACCGGGGAGCATACGCTGGGCGCACTGCGCTCCAGCCGGCGGGTTAGGCGCGGTCAGCCGCCCACGTAGGCCGCCAGGTGCTCGCCGGTCAGCGTCGTTTTGCCGGCGACGAGTTCGGCTGGGGTTCCCTCGAAGACCACCCGGCCGCCGTCGTTACCCGCGCCGGGCCCAAGATCGATCAGCCAGTCGGCGTGCGCCATCACCGCCTGATGGTGTTCTATCACCAGGACCGATTTGCCGGAATCGACGAGCCGGTCGAGGAGCCCGAGCAGGTTCTGCACGTCGGCCAGGTGCAGACCGGTGGTCGGCTCATCAAGCACATACACGTCGCCTTTTTCGGCCATCTGCGTCGCCAGCTTGACGCGTTGCCGCTCACCGCCCGAGAGGGTGGTGAGCGGCTGGCCGAGGGTCAGATAACCGAGCCCCACATCCACCAGGCGGTCGAGGATTCTGTGGGCGGCCGGGGTGCGGGCGTCGCCCGCACCGAAGAAGGTTTCAGCCTCGGTCATCGACATGGCAAGTACCTCGGCGATGTTGCGTCCCCCCAGGGTGTACTCAAGGACCGACGCTTGGAATCTCCTCCCCTCGCAGTCCTCGCAGGTGGACTCGACAGTGGCCATGACCCCGAGTTCAGTGAAGATAATGCCAGCACCGTTGCAGGTGGGGCAGGCACCCTCGGAGTTGGAACTGAACAGGGCCGGTTTGACGCCGTTCGCTTTGGCGAAAGCCTTTCGGATCGGCTCAAGGAGTCCCGTGTAGGTGGCGGGATTGCTGCGGCGCGACCCCTTGATGGCGCCCTGGTCGATCACCACCACACCCTCGCGTCCGGCGACCGACCCGTGGATGAGCGAACTCTTACCTGAACCAGCCACCCCCGTGACTACGCAGAGCACACCCAGCGGCACGTCAACGTCCACGTTCTGAAGGTTGTGGGTTGCTGCGCCGCGCACCTCCAGGCTGCCCGAGGGCTGACGCACCGTTGCCTTGACAGCTGCCCGGTCGTCGAGGTGTCGACCGGTGATGGTGTCACTGGTACGCAGGCCATCGACGCTGCCCTCGAAGCAGACGCTGCCGCCCTGGGTGCCAGCGCCAGGACCCAGATCGATCACATGATCAGCGATGGCTATGGTCTCGGGTTTGTGCTCCACCACCAGCACCGTATTTCCTTTGTCACGCAACTGGATCAGCAGCCCGTTCATCCGCTGAATGTCGTGCGGGTGCAGGCCGATGGTCGGCTCATCAAAAACGTAGGTGATATCGGTCAGCGAGGAACCGAGGTGCCGGATCATCTTGGTCCGCTGAGCCTCTCCCCCGGACAGGGTGCCGGCCGGCCGGTCAAGCGATAGATATCCCAGCCCGATCTCCGCGAAAGAATCCAGCAGGTGTTGCAAGCCCTTCAACAGGGGCGCCACGGACGGTTCCTGCAACGCACGCACCCAGGCCGCCAGCTCATCGATCTGCATGATGCACAGATCGGCGATGTTCTTGCCCTGAATCGTCGATGACCTGGCTTCAGGACTGAGCCGGGTGCCTTGGCATTCGGGGCACGGCTGGAAGGTGATGGCCCGCTCCACGAACGCCCGGATATGAGGTTGCATCGCCTCAACGTCCTTGGACAGCATCGACTTCTGGATCTTCGGGATGACTCCCTCGAAGGTGAGGTTGATGCCCTCGACCTTCACCTTGGTCGGCTCCTTGTACAGGAGGTCGTCGAGTTCCTTCTTGGTGAAGCTGGCCAGCGGTTTGTCGATGTCGAACCCTGCACCGCTGAAGATCCGGCCGTACCAGCCGTCCATGCTGTACCCGGGAATGGTGAGTGCTCCCTCCCCCAGCGACTTGGTCTCGTCGAAGAGCGCCGTCAGGTCGAAATCGGAGACCGATCCCATGCCCTCGCAGCGTGCACACATGCCACCCAGATAGACGGCATCCCTGACCACGCTTTTCTCCACCCGGCCGCCCTTGTCGGTACTCATCACTCCGCTGGCCTTACGGGTGGGCACGTTGAAGGAAAACGCCGTCGGCGGTCCCACATACGGTGAGCCAAGCCGGCTGAAGAGGATCCGAAGCATCGCGTTGGCGTCGGTGGCGGTGCCAACCGTCGAGCGTGGATTGGCGCCCATCCGCTCCTGGTCGACGATGATCGCCGTCGTCAGGCCTTCCAGGCGGTCGACGTCGGGGCGGGCCAGGCTGGGCATGAATCCCTGGACAAATGCGCTGTAGGTTTCATTGATCATCCGCTGCGACTCGGCAGCGATGGTCGCGAACACCAGGGAACTCTTGCCCGATCCAGACACGCCAGTAAAAACCGTCAGGCGGCGCTTCGGAATGTCGACTGAGAGGTCTTTGAGATTGTTCTCACGGGCACCCTGAACCCGGATCAGATCATGTTGGTCGGCGGTGTGCCACGGTAACTCGTGTGGGTCGGTCGTCGTCGTCGACGTGCTCATCGTCTCTCCTACTGCCGGGGTCGCCGCAGCGGCTCCCAACGGCGTCGCTAGCCTCGTGCGCACCAGCATCCAACAGTACGTTCGATATCGTCTGATTCTGCTCCAGGTGACGGCACGGTGGCAACCGGTTATGCACGGGCGGCAGCGCAACGGTGGTCTCCCGACCGGGCTGGGGCGCCTGCTTTAAGATCCCGCTCCCCCGCCATGCTGCGCTGCCGCCAGCCGCTGTAAGCCAGCCGCTGTGGGCTAGCCGCTTACGGCTGCTGGTTCTTCGCCGTCGGCAGGTATCTGGCCCACCAGTTGAGAAGGTGCTCAAACCGCTGCCGACGGTGCCACGGTGATCCGGCGCGGGACAATTCGTGGGTCTCGCCCGGGAACACCAGAAGCTCTGTTGGCACTCCGCGTAGCTTCAACGCCGTGTAATAGCGTTGAGCCTGCTCCAGCGGGCAGCGCAGATCCTCCTCGGAGTGGACCACGAAGGTGGGGGTCTGCACCTTGTCGACGTGTGCAAACGGATTCTGTGCCCTCACCTGATCAGGATCGTTGCCGGTGTAGGCATCGGAGAAGAACCAGCCAATGTCCGATGAACCGACGAACGACGGCGGATCCAGGTAGCCGCGTTCGACCACTGCCGCCGTGAACCGATGGTCCTGGGAGATGGTCCACGCGGTCAGGTAGCCGCCGTAGGACCCGCCCATGACGCCCAGCCGGTCCCGATCAAACGACGGGTATTTCTCCAGTGCGCCGTCCAGGAAGCCCAGGACATCGAGGAGGTCAACGGTACCCATCGCTCCCTTGATCACGCGGCCGTGCTCCTGCCCGTACCCGGCCGCTCCCCGCGGGTTGCACATGACGACGGCGTACCCGGCGTTGACATAGACCTGCGCCTCGTCGAAGTATCCCCAGCCATATTGGGCGAACGGGCCGCCGTGAATGTTGAGCAGGACCGGGTGGGGCCCCTCGCCCTCGGGTTCCAGCACCCAGCCATGCACGCTGTGCCCGTCGCTGGCCGTGAAGGTTTCTTCTTTGGGTGCCACCACTGCGGTCTGCATCCGGAGGTCGTTGGAGAGGTCTGTGAGCGGTTTGAGGGAGCCCCCGGACACTACTGCCAGATCCCCCATCGTGGTGGGATCGGTATAGGCGGCAACCACCAGGTCGCCCTTCGCCGCTGCACCTGTCACGATGAGTTCGCCGTCGAGCAGGGTGCTGACGGTCCCGTCGGCGGAGGCTTCGAGGAGGGTGCCGCGGCCCCGGGTCCGGTTAAAGACGAGCACCGAATCGGCGCCGCGCGGCACGATGTCCCCCACCTCGCCCAGGTCCACGGTCTCGGCATCGGTGATGGCCCGAGCTTCGCCGGGTGCAGCGGCTGGAGCAACGTAGAGCGCGGTGTTGCGGGCCAGGAAGTCCAGCCCGTCCTCGGAAAGGTCGCTGCCCAGGAAGAACAGCCAGTGTCCATCGAGGCTTTCGACCGGCCGGCTGCAGCCCAGCCGGGTACCAGAGCCGCGGTTGGTGAGTTGCACGACGTCGGACCCATCCACCGCCATCGAATGGACATCGGTGTAGAGGGTGGTGTCGGCGTCGGAATGCAGCGCCGCGGTGAAGAGGATGCGGCGCCCGTCGCGGGTGAAAACAGGCTCGTTGTGATCCGCGTCTGCCGTGGTCAGCTGCACGGCCTCCGGAAGCCCTTTGCCGGGTGCCTTCTCCTTGGCTGCCGGCTTTTCGCTGCCAGCCGGGTCCACCGCAGCTTCCTTTGCCCTGCCGACCGGTTCCACGAAAGGTTCGGCGTCGAGGCTCGGTACGTCGAGAACAAAAATCTGGGTCCGTTTGTCCAGCGAATAGCCCAGCCCGTTCATCCGGTACTTGAACGTGCTGATCAGGCGGGGATCCTCCAGCCCGGGGCCGACGCCGTCGACGGTCCCGTAGCGGCCGTGCTCCGGAACGCGGGAGGTGAAGGTGAGCTTCGACGAATCGGGCGAGAAGCTGAACGAGCCAACCCCCATTTTCTGGTCCGTCAGGCGCTGGGGTTCGCCGCCGCGGCTGTCAACGATCATCAGCTGAGGCTTGCCGCCGGGCTCTGCCCTGAGGAAGGCGATGGCGGCGCCGTCCGGCGAATACTGGGGTGCGGTGTCGCGGAAACCGCGGGTCAACCGTCGCGCGGCGCCCCCGGGAACCGCAATGTCCCACAGCTGCCCAACATAACTGTCGGCATCGAAATCGGGCCGGGTCACCGACACAACACAACGCTGCGCATCAGGTGAGATCGACGGTGAACTTACGGACTGGAGGTGATTCAGCTCATGTGGTTTCACAAGTCCGAGACTAGATCAGTCGCTGGGTGTTCCCAATTCCGGCCCTAGGATGAATCTATGCCCCACCTTCCGGAGAACCTGTTGTGCTGCCCCGTGTGCGCAGCGCCGCTGGGACTCCTGGACGGTGCGGGCGCGCTGGTGTGCGGGGCGGGTCACCGGTTCGATGCGGCAAAGCAGGGCTACTTCAACCTGCTCACTGGCAGGGGCACCGAATTCCAGTCGGACACCGCAGTGATGGTGCAGGCACGCACCGACTTTCTCGGCGCAGGCCACTACGCCCCACTCCAGGCGGTTGTGGCCGACCTGGCGCAACGGCACGTCGCCGAGCCCAGGGTAATCCTCGACGCCGGCGCCGGTACCGGATACTATCTGGCCGAACTGGAGCGCCGACATCCCGGGGCCGCGGTGCTGGCCCTCGATATTTCGAAGTTCGCCCTGCGCCGGGCAGCCGGAATCCTGCGGGACGGTGTGTGCGTGGTCTGGGATGTGTGGCGGCAGTTGCCGGTGCGGGATTCAGGGGTCGACATCATCCTCAACGTTTTTGCGCCCCGCAACCCCGAAGAGTTCCATCGCGTGCTGAATCACGGCGGTGTGCTGGTCGTTGTCACCCCCCTGCCGGGGCACCTTGCCGAAATCGCCGACGACGCCGGTTTGCTTGAGGTGCGCCCGGATAAGGCCACGGCGGTGGCAACCAGCCTGACCGGACTGTTCGACGAGGCCGATTCGGCAACCGTTGAGCTCTCCCTGCAGCTGTCCCACACCGATATCTACAATGTCGCGCTGATGGGCCCGGCTGGCCACCATCTGGTCCCAGAAGACCTGTGGGCGGATTTGGCGGTGCTCCCCGAACGGACTCCAGCCAGTGCCCGGTTCACCGTCCAGGTTTTCCGGCGGCACCAGGACCGCTGAGGCTTGCGGATCGATAACAACCGGTCCGGTGAGGCCTCGACCCCTAGGTTTCCGCACCCCGCTTTGGCATGATTGAAGAACGCAGTATGCGCTCACGGCGCCTTAGCCAGAGGGGAAGACATGTTTGAGTGGCTTTTGGAGAACGGCTGGATCCTGTGGCTGGTTCTCTTCCTTGGTCTTGCCGCAGTGGAAACCCTGACTCTTGACCTGTTTTTCGTCATGATGGCGATGGGTGCCCTCGCAGCCATGATCAGCACCTTCCTCGGCGCGGCGTTCTTCCTGCAGGTCATCATCTTCAGCGTGGTGTCGCTCCTGATGGTGCTGGTGGTCCGCCCGGTGGCGCTGAAACACCTCAAGCGGGGCTCCCCCGAACAGCTCAGCAACGTGGACCGACTCATCGGGGAGTCGGCTCTCACCCTCGACATCGTGACCGGCGAATCCGGCACTGTGAAGATCGGCGGTGACACCTGGTCGGCCCGCACCCTCGACGGGTCGCTGATTCCCGCCGGCGAACGTGTCGCCGTCACCCGAATCGACGGTGCCACTGCGCTGATCAGTGCCCCCGCCCGCCCGCAAGCCGCCGATTCCGGGGCTGTCTAGACGCGGTTGCCCAGACGGGCCGCCCAACCGCGGTTGCCCAGACTTACCCAACGATCGCGCCAACCTACCAAAAGGGGAACATATGCCTACCGACGCAGGGGCAATCGGACTGACAGTCGTCCTGATTGCCCTGATCATTTTCGTTCTGGTCGTGCTGGTGAAGTCGGTGCGAATTGTCCCGCAGGCTCGCGCCGGTGTGGTGGAACGGCTCGGAAAATACCAGCGAACCCTCCAACCCGGGTTGACCATCCTGATCCCTTTCGTGGACCGGCTGCTGCCCCTGCTGGACTTGCGCGAACAGGTGGTGTCATTCCCTCCCCAGCCCGTCATCACCGAAGACAACCTGGTGGTTTCGATCGACACGGTGGTCTACTTCCAGGTCACTGATCCTCGGGCGGCTACCTATGAGATCGCCAATTACATCCAGGCCGTGGAACAGCTCACCACCACCACCCTGCGCAACGTGGTTGGTGGTCTGAACCTTGAGGAGGCCCTGACCTCCCGCGACCAGATCAACGGCCAACTGCGCGGAGTGCTTGATGAGGCCACTGGTCGCTGGGGCATCCGGGTATCCCGGGTGGAACTGAAGGCTATCGACCCTCCCCTGTCCATCCAGGACTCGATGGAGAAGCAGATGCGAGCCGAGCGGGACCGCCGCGCAGCCATTTTGACTGCCGAGGGAACCAAACAGTCGCAGATCCTCACAGCCGAGGGCCAGCGACAGGCCGCCATCCTCGCCGCGGAAGGTGACGCCAAGGCGGCCATTCTCCGCGCCGACGGCGAGTCGCAGGCCATTCAGAAGGTGTTCGATGCCATCCACAAGGGCAACCCGACCCAGAAGCTCCTCGCCTATCAATACCTGCAGACCCTTCCCAAGCTCGCCGAAGGATCGTCCAACAAGCTGTGGATTATTCCCAGTGAGGTGGGTGAAGCGCTCAAGGGTATCGGTAACGTCCTGGGCAACGCGACCGCTGATGCGCCCGACGGCGATAGCCCGTCCCGTACCCACAGCGCCTGACACCGTAGAAACCGGACGGCTGGCTCGCGTCGGCTGTTCGGTTTCTTTTTGTGCCCTGCCCCAGCGTATAATTGGGTGTTTGCCGTACTTTCGCTGGTCAGATCGGGAACAGACGTCACGTCCACAGCGTTATGTAAGTGGCAGGTTGCGGTAGCCACTACCGCACCATCATCCGCCGTTACGGATGCCAAATTGTTGAGTAGGAGATTACATGAGCGATCGTAGCTTGCGCGGTATGCGCCTCGGAGCGCAAAGCATGGAGACTGAATCCGGTGTTGAGCCAGCTCCACGGCAGCGGGTTGAATACCGTTGCGGAGACGGCGAGCGGGTGTTCGTCACTTTTGCAGCGGAAGCTGACGTCCCACCGGTCTGGGTTTCCAAAACCGGTAAGGAAGCGTTGCTGGTGGACGGGGAACGCCCCGACACCTCAGGTGACAAGCCAGTACGTACTCACTGGGACATGCTGCTGGAGCGTCGCAGCATGGACGAGCTGGAGCAGATCCTCCAGGATCGGTTGACCATCCTGCGGGAACGCCGCGGAGAGCGCCAGTCCGCCTAGCAGTACAGGAAGTTGGAAAAGCCGGGTCAACCCTCAGGGTCAGCCCGGCTTTTTCGTGCCCGCCAGCCCCAGAAGCGGCCCCGACAGCAAGGATTGCCGGAAGGAACCGGCAACCCTGACACTGCGGGCTGTTTCTGTCCTGGCGGGTTGTGGAAGCTACTTCTTGTCGCGCGAGGTCAGTGCCCGCCACCGTGCGGCGAGTCCCCACCGGGTGACGTTGGCAATGGCCTCGAGGACAATTCCGCCACTCATCTTCGATGCCCCGAACTCCCGTTCCACGAAAGTGATCGGCACCTCAACAATTTTCAGGCCCAGCGTAGCCACCCGGAAGGTCATGTCCACCTGGAATCCGTACCCCACCGAGTCAACGGTTGTCAGCTCAACCTTTTCGAGGGTTTCCCGGCGGAACGCACGGTAGCCTGCGGTGATATCCCGGACATCGATGCCCAGCATCAGCCTGGAGTAGGTGCTGCCGGCCCGGGAGAGCAATTTCCTGCGTCGCGGCCAGTTCACCACGCTGCCGCCGGGGACCCACCGCGACCCAATGACGAGGTCGGCGTCAGCCACCTTGTCGAGCAGGGACTGTAGCTGCTCGGGTCGGTGGGAGCCGTCAGCATCCATCTCGACCAGTACGTCGTAGCCAGCGTCCAGCGCCCAGGTGAATCCCGCGATGTACGCGGCTCCCAGACCCGCCTTACCCGTGCGGTGCAGGACATGGATCTGCGGGTCGGCACCTGCCAGGGTGTCGGCGAGCCCGCCGGTACCATCGGGGCTGTTGTCGTCCACCACCAGGACGTCGGAGTGAGGTACGGCCCGGCGCAGTCGTTCGACTGTCAGGGGAAGCGACTCGATCTCGTTGTAGGTGGGAATGATGGTGACGACTCGCACTCAGGCAACCTTCGATCACGTAGCTGATACGCCGTGGCGCACGGATCCCGGGGCCCGGAACCAAACGCCCAGTATATTGGATGCCCGCGTGGGACAGAAAAAGAGCCACCAGGCCGATCGAATCGGGATGCCGTGGAGGGTCGGGTAGATCCGCGCGCCTTCGGGCCAGCACGGATCCAAGAATCACAGCTGTTTTCTACTGACGCGCGAACCTACCCGTTCCGGGGTACCGATGCCGTGACGCGCGGCGAGGCCCACTGAAAAACGGTGGCTGCCTAGGACCTGCGTTGAATCGGCTCGGTCGGGTCAGTGAATCTTCTCTGAGTTCCTGACCCGTTGACTCCACAGCTTACGTGCTGTGGAGCGAGTGTCAACAGCCCCCTGACCTGCGTAAACACTTGTTTGTGCAGGTCAGGACACGGACCGTAGGGGCGATGAAATTTCGTTGAAACCTGGGGCCTGGAACAATTGTCGGCCCCGATGGACCGTCTCAAGACACACCGGGTCCGCGCCGGTATCGAGGGCAGGAAGGAGCGGTGTCCCCGCCCTGGGGTCGGTGCTCCACGATTGCACCCTGCTGTCAGCCGTCTGCACCATCAGCTCCTCCACCTCCCACACGGCGTACGACGCCGGAGCACCAGGGACAAGCTGGCCCAACAACGGGTGTCCCGTGCCTACGGCCCGCCAACCGGCCCGGGTGTGGGCGATGAAGGCTGCACGAGCGGAGATCCGTTGCGCGGGGTTGTTGTGCATCACACTCGCCCGGAGGGTGGCCCACGGGTTGAGGGATGTCACGGGGCTGTCGGAACCGAAGCACAGCGGGACCCCTGCCGCCAGGAAGCTCGCGAACGGGTTCATCCCGGTCATCCGCGCAGCTCCGAGGCGCTGGCTGTACAACCCGCCAGCAGCACCCCAACGCGCATCGAAGGCCGGCTGGGCACTGACGGTGACCCCAAAATGCACCAGTCGGGCGATAGCCTCAGCGTCGGCGAGTTCGACGTGTTCCAGGCGGTGGCGTGCCCGCCGGACCGCCTCGATACCGTGGGCATCGGCTGCCAGGGCGAGACCCTGCAGGACCACGTCCAGGCCGGCGTCCCCAATGACATGGAACCCTGCCTGCATTCCTATGCTGGTGGCGGCACCCAGATGCGCTGCGACGGTGTCGGCCTGGAGGAAAACCGAACCCCGATGGACGTCATCGGCATAGGGTTCCCGGAGCGCCGCGGTCCGGGACCCAAGGGAACCGTCCACGTTGAGGTCTCCGCCGATGCCAGCCAGGCTGCCGCCGAACAGGTCCAGCACCTCCTGAAGCTCGGTGACCGACGTAACAGGCTGTCCCCAGTACGGCAGGATCTCCGGGAGCTGCTCCCCCAGGGGGTCCTGGCCGATCCGGAGCAATGCCTGGAGGTCGGCGACCGGTGAGATATGGGGCGCGCCCATCTCTGCGACCGCCACGATTCCGTTGGCTGCGGCCCGCCGGAGCGCAGCGCTCTGGTAGGCGGAGCGTTCGCCGTCGGCCAGATCGCGCGAGGCCAGCCGCGCCGTGACGTGGGCGTCGCGCACCACGAAGCCGTTGTCCCAGCCGTCGAGGTTCGCCAGGTCCAGCGCAGCTGCGAGGGACCCGGAAACCACCGCCGAATGAACATCGGCGCGGGCCAGATAGACGTGCTTACCTCCGCCGGCTGCGTCCAGTTGCCCGGCGGTGGGGACCATGCGCTCCGGCCACCGCGACTCATCCCAGCCGTGCCCCAACACGGTGCTGACGCCGGTGCGCGCCGCCGCTGCGACCCGGTCCAGCAGGTCAGTGATGCCGGTGCAGGAGGAAAGGTCGATGGATTCCAGGGCCAGACCGGTCTCTGTGGTGTGGACGTGGGAGTCCACGAAGCCCGGGGTGATGAGGGCGCCGGCCAGGTCAACGACGGTCATGGTGGCATCGGCCAGCGATTCGGCCGCATGCTCGGAGCCGATCCAGGCGACCGTGTCGCCGTCGACCAGCATCGCGGTGGCGAACGGGTCTGCGGCGCTATACACGGAGCCGTTACGGTACAGAATTGGGCGGGTCGGGGTCATTCGTGCTCCAGACAGATGGTGGGCATAAGTGGTTAGTCGCTGATGGCCGAGTAGGCCACCACACCGCGACGGATCAGGCCAATCGCGTCGATAAACAGACGGCGTTGGCCGGGAGGCAGATCATCAATTTTGGCGAGCTGATCCAACAGGTCCACCACCTGTTTGGTCCATCTCACGAAGTCGCCGGCCGCCAGTTCGGTTCCGCTCAGCGCAGCCTGCAGGGCCTTGCCCCTGGCCCACTTATGCATGGGCCAGACGAGACCCAGCTCGGGTTCACCGGTGACCGGAAGCTTGAACTGCTCCTCCAGATCGGTCAGGGCTGACCACTGGCGGACGACGACGTCGATCGACGGGTCGAGTGCGACGCCGGGCATTTTCGGGCGCAGGCCGCGTTCTTCCCGTTTGGCCTGGTACACCAGCACCGAGGCCAAAGCGGCGGTCTCAGCGGCGTCGAGTCCTTCGAAGGCGCCATGCTCGAGGGAGAGCGCGATCAGCAGGTCCTTCTCCCCATAGACCCGGCGCAGCTTACGGCCGGCAGCGGTGATGGTGGTCCCGGACGGGGTGTCCTGCAGGTACCCGTAGTGCAGGAGGACGTCCGACACCCGGTCGAAGGTTTTTGCGATCGTGTTGGTGCGGCCCCTGATCTGACCGGCCAACCGGTCAGTCTCGCGGCGCAGCTTCCACCAGCGTTCAGCCCACCGGGCATGCTGCTCCCGGTCGCTGCACCCGTGGCAGGGGTGGGACCGCAGCTTGCGTCGCAGCTCTGCGATGGCGGCCTCCTGGCGCTCGGTGGCACCGGAGAGGAAACCGTCCTGGCCGGGACCGCGACGGGGTGGACGCTTGTCATGGAGTGCGTTCCGGAGCGACGAACTCAGGTCCCGGCGGTCTTTGGGGCTGCGGGCGTTGAAGTTTTTGGGGATCCTGATGTGGGAGAGAACCTCAAGGGGCCCGCTGAGGTCCTGCACCCCGACCCGACGGAGCTGCTTGTCTTCGGTGAGGACCGTTGGGCGGGGCTCCCGAGAGGTGTCGGAGCTGAGGACCACCGCATAGCCCTGGCTGCGTCCTGCCGGCACGTCGACGACGTCGCCGGGTCGCAGCATTTCGAGCGACGAAGCCGCCGCCGAGCGCAGGCTCCGCGAGTTGGTTTTCGCTGCCCGATCCTCCAGATCGGAAATTTCACGGCGAAGCCTCGAGTATTCGGTGAAGTCGCCGAGATGGCAGGTCATGGACTGCTCATAGCCCCGCAGCGACTCCTCACGGGTCCGCACCTGTTTCGCGAGTCCCACCACCGACCGGTCCGCCTGGAACTGGGCGAACGAGGTTTCGAGGATCTCCCGGGATCGGTGCTGGCCAAATTGGGCGACGAGGTTGATGCTCATGTTGTAGGTGGGCCTGAAGCTCGAGTTCAACGGGTAGGTCCGCCGGGAGGCGAGACCCGCCACGGCTCCCGGGTCCGTCCCCGGCTGCCACAGTACGACGGCGTGCCCTTCCACATCAATGCCGCGTCGGCCAGCCCGCCCCGTCAGCTGGGTGTACTCCCCCGCTGTGACGTTGACGTGCGCCTCGCCGTTGAATTTGTCCAACTTTTCCAGCACCACCGAACGGGCTGGCATGTTGACGCCGAGGGCCAGGGTCTCGGTCGCGAACACCGCCTTCACCAGTCCCAGCGCAAAGAGTTTCTCCACCACTTCCTTGAAGGTGGGAAGCATCCCGGCGTGGTGGGCTGAGAAGCCCCTGATCAGGCCCTCCCGCCACTCCCAGAAACCGAGGACGGCCAGGTCCTCGGGCGGCAGGTCCACCGCCGCTTCGTCGACCCGCTGGCTGATGATTTCGCGTTCCGGTTCGGTGGTGAGCCACAGACCGGCGTCGAGGCACTGGCTGACCGCCGCCTCACACCCGTTGCGGGAGAAGATGAACGTGATGGCTGGCAGGAGACCGTCCCGGTCCAGGGCACTGATCACCTGTGGCCGGGTGGCACGCCTGACCCGTGACGCTGCCGCTGGCGGCCGCTTCGCGGGCCCACGGCCCCGCCGTGACCCGCCGCCCGCTCCCCACCCGGCACGCTGGTTGAGCCGGGTCTCCGAACTGGCGAGTTCAAGGAGTTCAGGGTTGACCTCGTACCGGTCCTCGGCTCCCGCATCCGGACCGGCGGGTGCGGCCTCGTCGAAGGCCACGTCACCGGCGAAGAGGTCGAGGAGGTTCTGTCCCACCATGACGTGCTGCCAGAGCGGAACCGGTCGATGCTCCGAGACCACCACATCGGTCTGGCCGCGCACCGTATCCAGCCACGCGCCAAACTCCTCAGCATTTGAGACTGTCGCGCTCAGGGAGACCAGCCGCACCTCCGAGGGCAGGTGGATAATTACTTCCTCCCAGACGGCGCCCCTGAAGCGGTCGGCGAGGTAATGCACCTCGTCCATCACCACGTAGCCGAGGTCGTCGAGGGTGTCCGAATTCGCATACAGCATGTTCCGCAACACCTCGGTGGTCATCACCACCACGGCGGCGTCAGGGTTGATTGACGTGTCGCCGGTGAGCAGCCCAACCCGGTCGGCCCCATACACCGCGCAGAGCTCGGAATACTTCTGGTTGCTCAGCGCCTTGATCGGGGTGGTGTAGAACGCTTTCAGGCCCTTCTCGAGGGCCAGGTAGACGGCGAACTCTCCCACCACAGTTTTCCCGGCTCCCGTGGGCGCCGCCACGAGCACCCCGCGGCCGGCCTCGAGACAGACGCAGGCGTCCCGCTGGAATGGGTCCAGGTCGAACCCCAGGGTCTGCTCGAACTGAAACAGTGAAGTGGTGGTGTGTGCGGTACGCGCCCGTGCTAGCTGGTACCGCTCGGCGGGGGAGGTCATACGATCTAGCCTAATCTCTCCCAGCTCGTCACCTGGCAACCAGTCGGGGCGGACGTCAGAGTCCGTCCAGGTCGGATGCTGTGTCGGCGCTGGCCTCCACCTCGGCGTCCTGGGCGGCCCGCCGGCGATCGCGGCGTTTGTCGTTGAGCAGGCACAGCATGATGGCAATGAAGAACAACACCAGCATGGGTGCCGCCAGGTAGAGCATGCCGAGGGCGTCGCCGCCCGGTGCGGCCATCGCCGCGAAGACGCAGATCAGGAAGACGGTGATCCGCCAGGCCTTGAGGATTTGTTTGCCGGTGAGGATCCCCACCAGATTCAATCCGAACAGGACCACCGGCAAAAGGAAGGCGATACCGAACGCCAGCATCAGGCGCAGCACGAACGTGATGTAGGCAGTCACCAGGATGATGTTCGAGAACCCGCTGGGGGTGAAGTCGGTGAGGACCCGCACCGCGTTCGGCAACACCAGCCAGGAGAGGTAGATGCCGGCCAGGAACAGGGGAACGGCGACGGCGATGAAAGAGAGCGCCACGCGGCGCTCCTTGGTCTTCAGTCCGGGGGTAATGAAGGCCCAGAACTGGTAGAGCCAGACGGGGCTGGCCAGGATGATTCCGATGAAGACCGAGACCTGAACCAGGAGGTCGAATGGTGACGCGACCCCGTCGAAGTTCAGGACGGCTTCCCTGCCCTCCCTGGCGTTGAGGTCCAGGATGGGTTCGGAGAGAGCTGTGAGGACCGGGTTGTAGATGAAGAAACCAACAACGGTGGCCACCACCAGTGCAATGCCCGATTTGATCAGCCGGTTTCGGGCCTCTTTCAGGTGCTCCCCGAGGGCCATCCGACCCTCGGGGTTGGATTTGCGGCTCCTGCCGCTCACCTTTGGCACCGCCCGCTTACCCTAGGGTGTGCGGGAGGTCGGATCGGCTGACCCTGGTGGATTGTGCTGTCCAGGTGCGGCCGTCCCGGTCTGCTCCGGCTGGTCGGTGGCGGTGTGCGCCGGAGGAACAATGCGTCCTTCAACCGGGGAACCCGGTTCAGATGCGTCGTTCGGGTTGTCGTCCTTCATCTGCTTCACCTCGGACTTGAAAATCCGCAACGACTGGCCAACACTGCGGGCCAGTCCGGGCAGCTTCGGGGCACCGAAGAGCAGCAGGGCGACGACAATGATGGCAACTAGTGCCCAACCTTCAGGTCTCATAATGAAATCCTTTCATAGTTCTCAACCGGGGTAACGCTGGTAGGTGATGCCCCGGTTGGGGTGTCACACGTGGGGGAGGTCTCGAAGGCTTACCGGCTGTCCGCGGCCAACCCTGCGCCGAATCCGGCGTTCCCGGCGGTAGGCGACCCGCAGTGCCTTGGCCTCGGCGCCTTCGTCCCGGACCGTTCCCGGATCCCTGAAGACCGCGATGCTGGGCTCCCTTACGGCTCCGTCCGCGCTGGTGGGCGGGTTGGTCGTCCGGTCCAGCACCTCGCTGGCGTGCTCAACCTCTTTGAGGAGGGCCTTGACCTTCCGGAACAGGAAGTAACCGAGCGCGGCCAGTACCAACAGGGTCAGCGCCAGCAGGGCCACCCAAATCACAATCCACGTCCACCAAGGCATACCCCCAAGTCTAAGGGAGCCGGGACGGCAGCGGGGACAGCTGGACCCGCCTCGACCGAGGTCAGGGACGGTTCGCCAGGGCCGCAGCCAACCACACCGAGCACTCGCGTCGAAGTGACTCGGGACCGGCGACAGCGGCAGCTCCCCCCAACCTGCTGATGAGGCCAGGAATCCACCCCGTGGTGGCCACCCTGATTTCCGCAGCAAGGCGGCCATCAGCGAGTTCCTGGGTTCGCTCGGCGGCGTAGTGTTCAGCCACCCATCGGGCCGGCGGGTGCAGCAGCAAGGTGACAAGCTCATCGCCGGGCGTTGGCCGGAACAGGACGCCGTCGTCGCCGTCGGCTTCGGGCTGCCGCCCGGCGTCCACCGGATCAGTGGTGAGTCTGACGGCCTGCATCCGGTCGAGGCGGAAGTTCCGGACCGACCGGGCGCTGGTGCACCACGCCTCGAGGTACCAGCTATCGTGCCGGGAAAATGCCCGGATCGGATCGACGGTGCGCTGGGTAACCTCGTCCCGTGTGGGCACCAGATAGGTCAGTTCCAGGCGGACTTGGGACCGGAGGGCTTCCTGGACGGTTTCAAGGGTTGACCCGACCGCTTCCTCGGTCAGGGTCGCGGCGATGGCACTGCCCGCACGGCCGGCGTCGCCGGCCGCCTGGGTGAGCTTGGCGTGGGCGGTGGCTGCCGCTGAGCCCGGGTCCAGTCCCGGTAGCCGCCGGAGGGTATCCAGGCCGACGATGAGGGTGCAGGCCTCATCAAGGTTCAGGCGGAGCGGTTCGGCCAGGTTGTCGGCATTGCTGAGGAAGATCCGGTCCTCGTCGAGGCTGACTTCGATCAGCCCATCCGGGTAGTAGCGGGGGCCGCTGACAAACAGGAGCTCGAGGTCGGCGGCCAGGTGCGTGCGGGTAACGCCAAAGTGGGCGGCCGTCTCATCCATGTCCGCGCCGGGATGATCGAGCAGGTACGGGACCAGGTCGAGGAGGCGGCGCAAATGAGCATCAGCCGAGGTCTTGGGGCGGGCCGGTCGGCGCGCTGCCTTGGTGAACTCGAGGTCAGGGAACGGCCCGTTCTGGGTAGCGGCGGCCTGGGTGAGCTGCTCCCCCGTCAGGGCCACCAGCTCCGGTGGTGCGATCGCCCGCGCCCGCGGGCCGAAGGCTGCAATATCGGCTGCGGTTTCGCCGGTGTCACCGTACGGAAACCGGAGCAGGTCCCAGCCGTCGCTGGCACCGTCGCTCTGCGCACCGCGTCGGGTACGCAACAGGTGGCAGGTGTCGGGCCGGACAGCGACCACCGCTTCGAACGGCTCGTGGGCCCGGTCGAGGGAGGCCAGCGAGGCAAGCATCGTGAAATCTTCGGGGACGTCAAAGGATCCATCGAGCAGGACTGGCGCGGTGGTGATGCGGGAGAGCCTGAAATACCGCTCCTCACCCCGGTCAAGGTCACGGCCAACCACATACCAGTGCCCGTAGCGGCTACCCATGCCCCAGGCTGAAGCTGTCGCTGTTCCTCCCTGCCGGTGCTCGCCGCGCGATAGCCGAACGAGATGGGCCGGCGGGAGGTGGTGGCGCGCCAGACCTCATCCCAGTGCGGTTCGTTGGTGCGGATGCGCGGTTCCACGAGCATGGCGGCTGCGTCCTCGCGGGCAGCACCGCGATCCTGGAGCTTCCGCAGCGCCCGGGCGGCGGCCGAGTCGAGGGTGGCGACATCCCACATCCCGGCGGCGAGGGTCAGCGCAGCAGACTCCTCGGCGGTGAAGGTGACCGCCGGGAGACGGTATTCGGCGGCGTCGATCCGGTAACGCCGAATCGAGTTGTCGTGGTCGAACGCCGGGTCGTCGCTGAACGACTGGACGGGGATGCCCTGTTCACGCAGCATGGCCTTGTCCCGGTCGAAGAGCTTTTCCCGGGCGGCGGGGGTGGGCGCCCCACCGTAGAGCTCTATTTCGTGGAACAGTTCCTCTTTGGAGTAGCCACGCTGGGTGGAGAGCAGCAGCATGACCAGGGAGAGAAGGCGTTCGGTTCGTTTAGCTGACACGTTGGAAAGAGTACCCGCATGAGGAGGGCCGGGGCACACTGCGCCCCGGCCCTCATCATGACGTGCGTGTCCTGGTTAGCGCAGACCCATCAGGTCGACGACGAAGATGAGGGACTCACCGGGGGCGATCGCTCCACCAGCGCCACGGTCCCCGTAGGCCAGATTGGCGGGGATCTCCAGCCGGCGGCGGCCGCCAACCTTCATTCCGAGGAGGCCCTGATCCCAGCCCTGGATGACCTGGCCAATGCCGACCTTGAAGTCGAGTGGTGCACCGCGGTTCCAGGACGAGTCGAATTCCTCGCCGGTGGAAAAGGCGACGCCGACGTAGTGGGCGGAGACGGTGTCGCCAGCCTTGGCTTCCTCGCCGGAGCCCTCAATCAGGTCGGAGATGACCAGTTCGGTAGGTACGTCGGTGCCGGGAAACTCAATTTCGGGCTTGGTGCGGGCGGTGCCGTTGGATCCGATAGACATATTTCTCCTCTAAGTGGTGGTGGTTGGCGGGGGCGGCCGGAATTACTCGGCCGTCACCTTTTCGACGATTTCTACGTAGAACGCCAGGGTGCCGGAGGGGCGTCCCTCCGGGGCAGGATCCCCGTAGCCCATCGGTGCGGGGATGACGAGCAGGACTTTGCTGCCGACCGTCTGGCCGGCCAGTCCCTTGGTCCAGCCCTCGATGACGCCGGAAAGCGGGAACTCGATCGGCTCGCCACCGGGGTAGCTGGAGTCGAACTGCTCTCCGTCTTCCCAGCGCCACCCGGCATAGTTGGCAGCGATGGTGTCTTCTTCGGTGATCACTTCACCGTCGCCGGCTTCGAGAACCTTGATGACCAGGTCATCTGAGGGTTCGTTGTCGGGAATCTCGATGACAGGTGCGTCGTCGTCGTCAAACGTGAAGGTGGGAAGCTGGCCGTCGGCGTCGAGCTCTTCAACGGCTTCGGGGCTGAGCACCTCGGGCACCGGTGGTGCTGCCTCGGCACTGAGTACCTGCATCACGATCAGCTGCTGGGGCTCTTGGCCTTCGATCACATTGGTGTAGGCGATCTGCGACCCGATGGTGGTGCCCACCAGCACTTCGTAGAGTTCAGGGTCGTCTTCCTGCAGTTTCTCGATCAGGTCGAGGGTCTGCGGCTCGGCGGAATAGGTGTCGCCGAGGACTGAGCCGTCCTCGGCGTTCAGACCCACCAGGTGGAAGGAGACGCGGTCGCCGTCGGCGATTGGCTCGCCGTCGCCGGCGGTGATCGTGGCAGCGGCGGGGCCGGTCACGTCCAGCGGTGATTCGAAGGTCACCTCAGGAGCTTCCTCATCGGAGCCGCCCTCAACCCGGACGGATTCAAGGATCGCGGCGTCACCGGCGGTCTTCAGTTCAGCGTCGCCGGTATCACCGCCGCAGGCGGACAGCACTAACAGGACGGGCAGAGCAAGGGTGAGAGCTTTTCGCACGGTGCTTCTTTCGCAGGTGATCGGTGGCGCGTGCCGTGGGGGCCGCAGGAAGCTGGCCATTTTTCGTGAATGAACCTATCCAGCGTAACGGTTTAGGGCCGGTGGTTTCTCCCGTCGAGCAGTTTCACCGGGGATTCACAGCTGGGCGAGCAGCGCTTCGACCCGTTCGTCGACCGATTGGAAGGGGTCTTTGCACAGGATGGTTTGCTGGGCGCGGTCGTTGAGCTTCAGATGCACCCAATCGACGGTGAAGTCCCGGTTGGCGTCCTTCGCGCGTCGGACGAATTCCCCCCGGAGCCGCGCGCGGGTGGTCTGCGGTGGAATGTCCACGGCATTTTTGATGTCGACGTCGGTGACCACGCGCTCGGTCTCCCCCCGCTGCTGGAGCAGGAAATACAGGCCGCGTTCCCGGGAAATGTCGTGATAGGTGAGATCCAGTTGTGCCACCCTCGCGGACTCCAGGCCAAGACTGTGCCGGTCCCGGTAGCTGTCAATCAGCTTCTTCTTGATGGCCCAGTCAATCTCACGGTCGATGAGCCGATGGTCGCCGGTGCCGATTGCCTGCAGGGTCCTCCCCCACAGCTCGAGGATCCGTTCAACATGCGGGGTGTGGGCCCCGTTCGTTTCCACGAACTGGCGCACCCGCGCGAGATATTCCTGCTGCATGTCGAGCGCGGACATGGTGCGTCCACTAGCCAGCTTCAACGGCTGGCGTCCGGTGAGATCGTGGGAAATTTCCCTGATGCTGCGGATCGGGTTTTCCAGCCGGAAATCCTTCATGATGACGCCCGCCTCGATCATCCGCAGGATCAGGTCAACCGATCCCACTTTCAGGAGGGCGGTGGTCTCGGACATGTTGGAATCGCCGGCGATGACGTGGAGTCTGCGGTAGTACTCGGCGTCGGCGTGCGGCTCGTCCCGGGTGTTGATGATGGGCCGCGACCGGGTGGTGGCCGAAGACACACCCTCCCAAATGTGGTCGGCACGCTGGGAGAAGGCGTAAAGCGCGCCGGTCTGGGTTTTGAGGACCTTACCGGCACCGACCAGGAGCTGCCGGGTGACGAGGAACGGGATCAGGATGTCGGCCAGCCGGCTGAACTCGAGCTTCCGGGGAATGAGGTAGTTTTCGTGGCTGCCGTAGGAGTTCCCCGCCGAGTCGGTGTTGTTCTTGAACAGGTACACCCGTCCGTCGTAGCCCTCCTGCGCGAGCCTGCGCTGCGCCTCGGCCACCAGATCCTCCAGGATCAGCTCGCCGGCCCGGTCGTGCGCGATGAGCTGGGCGACGTCGTCGCACTCTGCCGTGGCGTACTCGGGGTGGGAACCGACATCCAGGTACAACCGGGACCCGTTGGTGAGGAACACGTTGGAGGAGCGTCCCCAGCTGACCACCTTGCGGAACAGATACCGGGCCACCTCCTCGGGTGACAGCGGGCGGGAGTTGGGCCCCGAGTAGGCGATGCCGAATTCCGTTTCGATGCCGAAAATCCGGCGGTCCATCAGAGGCCGTCCTTCCCGAAGCCCAGCATGTCTCCCACTTCGGTGGGAAGGATCCGCCGGAACGCCCGCCGGGCGCCGCGGGTGGTCAGCGGGTCCCTATCCAGGACTGCAACCTCAAGGGTGTCGGGGTTGAGGCGCGTCCGGGGAGCGCCGGTCGCGCCGCCGCCGTGCCGCAGCGCATCCACCGCGGTCCTGACCGCTTCCGCGAAACTATGCTCGGCGTCCCACTGATCGGTCAGGGCGTCACCGACGGCATCCGCCTGCCCGCCCATCACGATGAACCGTCGTTCGTCGGCGATCGAACCGTCGAACGTGAGGCGGTACAGGTGGTCAGCGTCGGTGCGGGGCCCTACCTCGGCGACGGCCAGCTCCACCTCAAAGGGTTTGCTGTCGGCGGTGAACACTGCGCCAAGACTTTGGGCGTAGACACTGGCCAGCCCGCGGGCGGTGACGTCTTCCCGGTCGTAGGAATATCCCCGCACATCGGCGTAGCGGACACCCGCCTGGCGGAGGCTCTCGAACTCGTTGTACTTCCCCACGGCGGCAAAAGCGATGCGGTCATAGATTTCGCCCACCTTGTGCAGGGACGGTGAGGGGTTCTCGGCGACCAGTGCAATCCCATCGCGGCAACTGAGCACCACCACCGATCGTCCGCGGGCGATCCCTTTCCGGGCAAAATCGGCCCGGTCCTTGGTGAGCTGCTCAGGCGAAACGTAGAACTGTTGTGTCATGCTCATGCCTCCCGTCCTGCCACCGAGCGCGAGTCGATGACCTGCGCGGCAGCCAGCGCCAGCTCCCGCTCCGGAATCCGGCGGGCGCCAGCACTATTGACCGTGTACACCACCGGCCACAGCTGGCGGACGACGTCGGGGCCGCCGGTCGCCGAATCGTCGTCGGCCGCGTCGTAGAGGGATTCGACGGCGACCCGAACCGCGCGGTCCTCGTCGAGATTCGGTTTCCACAGCTTCTTCAGGGCGCCCCGGGCGAAGGCAGCGCCGGAACCGACGCTGTGGTGTTCCTGCTCCTCATAGCGACCGCCCGTCACGTCGTAGGAGAAGAGCCTGCCGACCCGCTGGACGGTGTCGAAGCCGGCGAAGAGGGGGACGACCGCCAGCCCCTGCAGCGCGAGTGGGAGGTTGGCCCGGATCATTGCTGCCAGCCGGTTGGCCTTGCCATCGAGGCTCATCAGGGTGCCCTCGATTTTTTCGTAGTGCTCAAGCTCCACCTGGAAGAGCCGCATGATGTCGAGCGCTATTCCGGCGCTACCAGCAATGCCGAGTACGGAGAACATGTCGGCTGGGAAGACTTTTTCGATGTGCCGGCTGGCGATAATGTTGCCCATCGTGGCGCGCCGGTCACCGGCCATCAGGACGCCGCCAGCGTACGTCATGGACACAATGGTGGTGGCGTGCGGCGCCACCGTCGCGGCGCTGGCCGGGGTCAACCCTCCGGCCGACCGGCTGGAGGGCAGCAGATCGGGGTGGTTCGACCCCAGATACCCGCTGAACGACGTGGAGGCTGCACGGCCAATCGACGCGGTAGCGTCTTCCGGAATCATTAAGGTTACTGGCCGCCCTTCTGGACAAAGCCGCGGACAAATTCTTCGGCGTTGGATTCGAGCACTCCGTCGATTTCGTCCAGCAGATCATCGACCCCCTGGGTCTGTGCAGTGGGTGCGCCGCCCTCGGGTGCTCCGCCGGTGTCCGGGGCCGGAGTGTCCTGCTGTTCGTCCTGCTGTTCGGGCCGTGACCCGGTATTCCTGCGGTCCTGTGTAGCCATGGCTGGCACCTTTCATTGCTGAGGATGTGATGCGCAAAACCTAGTGATGTCTATGGTGCCATGTTGGATTGGGGCCTGCTCAAAAGCCGCGCAACAAATTCTTCGGCGTCGGCCGATGCAGCGAACAACTCTTTGGTGAGGGCAGCTGTTCCCCGCAGGGGCTCACGGGTCTGGATTCGTTGCAGCCGACGCTGGGACGGCAACTCGAAGATGATTGAGTCCCAGCTGGCGCCGACCACTTCGCGGGGAAAACTGCTGATGCAGCGGCCACGGAAGTAGGCCCGGGTGTCTTCGGGCGGGTGGGACACGGCGGCGTTCACCTGCTCATCGGTTACCAACCGGTCAATCTGGCCGCGGGCGCTGAGCCGGTGGTAGATGCTTTTCTCTGGCCGGAGGTCGGAGTACTGCAGGTCCACCAGGGCCAGACGGGGGTCATCCCAGGCCATTCCGTCGCGGCTGCGATACGCCTCAAGCACTTTGAGCTTTGCCACCCAGTCAAGTTGGTGTGCGGCGTCGAAGGGGTCCCGGCGCAGTGTATCGATGAGGGCGCCCCAGCGTTGCAACACGTCGGCGCTCTGCGGATCGGTTCCACCCTGCCGGTCCGATTCCGTCAGGCAGGCGTCGAGGTAGATTTCCTGCAGGTCCAGGGCGGTCACCGACCGGCCGTCTGCCAGCCTGATGCGGTGACTCAGCGTGGGGTCGTGGCTGACCGCCTGCAGCTCCCGGACCGGGTCCTGGATCTCGGGAATCGGCGCGTTGTCCCTGTCGATCAGGGACAACACCAGGGAGGTGGTTCCCATCTTCAGATAGTTCGAAATTTCGCTCAGATTGGCGTCGCCGATGATTACATGGAGCCGCCGGTACTTTTCGGCGACCGCATGAGGCTCGTCCCGGGTGTTGATGATGGGTCGGCGGACGGTCGTTTCCAGGCCGATCTCGTTCTCGAAAAAGTCGGCACGTTGGCTGAGCTGGAACCCGGGTGACTGATGGGAGGCGCCGATTCCTACCCGGCCTGAGCCACAGATTGTCTGGCGGGAGACGAAGAACGGAATCAGCACCGCTGCGATGTGGTTGAAGGGCACGCTGC
Source organism: Arthrobacter sp. Bz4 (assembly GCF_003075455.1). GTDB lineage: Bacteria > Actinomycetota > Actinomycetes > Actinomycetales > Micrococcaceae > Arthrobacter_D. The sequence goes on along the minus strand of NZ_QDAE01000001.1, from coordinate 93,401 downwards.
GGGGCACCAGATAATTTTCATGCGACCCGTAGGACACGCTCTTGTTGTCGGTGTTGTTTTTATACAGGTTGACTGGAGCGAAGCCCGGGGTGGCGGCGATCCGGCGCATGGCTGCCAGCGCCACGGAGTCGCCGGCCCGGTCCCACAGGACGGCGTCCAGCGGGTTGGTCACCTCGGGCGAGGAATATTCGGGATGGGCGTGATCGACGTACAGCCGTGCCCCGTTGTTGAGGACCAGGTTCATCAGGACTGCCGAGTCCAGCGGGCCGACGTCGTCGAGCGCCGCATCGACCAGGGCAACCTGCTCGGCCGTGAGGATCGGCGGACTGTCGGTCAGCTGGGATGGATCGGCTGCGTGCCGGGCCTGTTGCCACCCGCGGGCGTCAGCCAGGGGTGCCTCATCCGTGTAGTCCCAGCGGGTGCCCGCGAGGTTGCCGAGACCCTCCCGCAGGGTCGCCGCGTAGGCGTTCACCACCTGGGACGACAGGACTGTGGCGTTGGCGTCCGGAATCGACGGCGCGATGATTCCGTACTCGGTTTCGGTGCCCATCACGCGGTGGGCAGAAAACCGTTCGGGGTCGAGGACTGACGGATCGGCGTGGTGTCCGGCTGGTGTCACAGATACTGTCCGGTATTGGGCGTGGTTTCGATGGTCTTCCCCGGCTCCTGCCCAGCCTTGCCCTGCACGATGGTGCGGATATAGGTGATCCGCTCCCCCTTCTTGCCGGAAATCCGGGCCCAGTCATCGGGGTTCGTGGTATTGGGGAGATCCTCATGTTCACGGAACTCGTCGACGACGGCCCGGAGGAAATGCTCAATGCGCAGGCCCTTCTGGCCGTCCAGGAGCAGATCCTTGATGGCGTACTTCTTGGCCCGGTCCACCACGTTCTGGATGACAGCGCCGGAGTTGAAGTCCTTGAAGTAGAGCATTTCGGTGTCACCGTTTGCGTAGGTGACCTCGAGGTATTCGTTGGACTTTTCGGTGGAGTACATTTTTTCGACCGTGCGCCGGATGATTGCCTGCACGGTTGCTGCGCGGCTGCCGCTGTACTCGTTGAGGTCGTCGTCGTGCAGTGGCAGGTTCTCGGTGATGTACTTGCCGAAAATCTCGGCTGCACCCTCGGCGTCGGGGCGGTGGATCTTGATCTTCACGTCCAGCCGGCCGGGCCTGAGGATGGCCGGGTCGATCATGTCTTCCCGGTTGGAGGCACCAATCACGATGACGTTCTCAAGCTTTTCGACGCCGTCGATCTCACTGAGGAGCTGAGGAACGATAGTCGTTTCAACGTCCGAGGAGACGCCGGTACCCCGCGTCCGGAACAGGGAATCCATCTCATCGAAGAACACCACCACCGGGCTGCCGTCCGAAGCCTTCTCGCGGGCCCGGGCGAAGATCAGCCGGATGTGGCGCTCGGTCTCCCCCACATACTTATCCAGCAGCTCGGGTCCCTTAATGTTGAGGAAGTAGCTGCGCGTCTCGGTGGACCCGGTGCGTTCAATGGCACGCGCCGCGAGAGAGTTCGCGACGGCCTTGGCGATCAGGGTCTTACCGCAACCGGGCGGACCGTAGAGCAGGATGCCTTTGGGTGCCTTCAAACCGTGTTCCCGGTAGAGGTCAGGGTGCAGGAACGGAAGCTCGACGGCGTCGCGAATCTGCTCGATCTGCGGCCCGAGCCCCCCGATGTCCTCGTACGCGATGTCCGGGACCTCTTCGAGCACCAGGTTCTCAACCTCACTGCGCGGGACCTTTTCGAGTGCGTAGCCGGACCGGTTGTCGACCGAGAGCGCATCACCAACACGGATCCGCTCGGACTGGAGCGGACCGTTGAGCCTGACCACCCGCTCCTCATCCGCCCGCCCGATAACCAGGGCGCGGTCGGAGCCCAGGAGTTCCTTGACGGTCACCAGCTCGCCGGAGCGTTCGAACCCCAGCCCCGCGATGATGGTCAGGGATTCGTTGAGCAGTACTTCCTGGCCGGGCATCAGTTGCGCCAGATTGACCAACGGGCTGATCGCGACCCGCAGCTTCCTACCGGACTGCAGAATGTCAGCACTGTCCTGGGACGCGGCGGACGCCGCGTCGCCGGGCCGCAGCGCATTGAGTTCGATGATGGTGCCGAAACTGAACGGGGTGGCGCCTTCGTTCTCGAGGGCCCCCTTGAGCCTGACAATTTCGGCACGCGCCGCCTCCAGGGCGGCAACCAGCTTGGTGTTGTTCTGGGCCGCAGACGACAACTGCCGGTCAATGTTGCGCAGCCGGTCCCGCAGGACGTTCAGTTGCCGTTGAGTCGCAGCGAGCTGGCTCGCCCCCGCCCCGGCCTCGGGCGGGGCGGCAGCGGACAGTTCCGGAGGGTCTACGTTCTCGAAGTCAGCCATGCGTATCGCCCACCTTCAGTGCTCGATTAATGCTCTCATTCGACCATAGCGCAGTGAGCCGGGTTATTCCTGATAGTCGCCGCCCCGGGTAGCATTCGGCCCTAGCTTTCTGTCGGCCCGTCCGCCTCACGGGCAGCGTCCGCGATCTGGTCACGACGGGCCTGCGCCTCGTCAGCGGGTAGCGCGCCGCGCTGGATCGTTGAGCTCGCATCGCGGGCCACCCGGCGCAGACGCTTGTCCGAAACCTCACGCTCACCCACAGCCTGGGGTGTCCAGGCGTTCAGATCCTCTGCGCTGAAATCCGTTTTCGAGGGGCGCCGCTTGGTCGTCAGACCGGTGACCCCGTGAGCCAACCGGCGGGTGATCAGGAGGAAGCCGGTGTGCGCGACCATGCGGTGGTCGGGTCGGACGGCGAGCCCTTCCAGGTGCCAGCCACGGACCATCGATTCCCAGGCGTCCGGTTCGGTGAAACGCCCATCAGCCCGGATGGCTTCGGCGGTGCGGGACAGCTGCGTCACCGTTGCAACATAGTTGATCCACACCCCGCCCGGCGCCAGGACGGTGGCTACCGCGTCGAGGCATTCCCAGGGTGCGAGCATGTCAAGAACCACCCGATCAACGCTGCCGGGTTCCTCCTGCTCGACCACCTGCTCCTGAAAATCGCCCAGGGTGATTTTCCAGGCCGGATGGGGCCCACCAAAAATGGTCTCGACGTTTCCCTGCGCAATGTCAGCGAATTCGGCCCGCCGTTCAAAAGAATGCAGGTAACCGGCGTCGCCGACGGCGCGGAGCAGCGAGATGGAGAGGGCACCGGAGCCAACCCCGGCTTCCACCACTCGCGCACCCGGATAGATATCGGCCATGGTGATGATCTGGCCGGCATCCTTGGGATAGACCACTGCTGCGCCGCGGGGCATGGAGAGCACGAAGTCCGACAGAAGCGGGCGCAGCGCCTGATACAGCTGGCCGCTGGTGTTGGTGAGAACAGTCCCTTCCAGGGAACCGATCAGCCCATCGTGGAGCAGGAACCCCTTGTGGGTGTGAAACGCGCCGCCGGGGGTCAGCGTGATGGTGTTCATGCGGCCCTTCTCGTCGGTCAGCTGCACACGCTCCCCTGCACGGAAAGGGCCTCGGCGGACGGCTGCACCATGGGGAGGGTGTTCCGCGGGGGTGCTTCCGGGGGTGTTCATCAACGATCGTCCTTAGCTATTGGGGGTAGAGCACGCACACGTCGGTGGCGGCAGGTCAAGAATTTTGGCCAGGGAAGGGTTTGCCGGTGATCGCCGACACCACCGTCGACTGGTGGAGCAGGCCGGTGACCCGTCCCATCCGGTCGATGACCGCGTATTCGCTGCCGGGCAGCTTGGCCAGGAACTGCACCAGTTCCTGGCCAACGGCTGCTTCCGGCACGTAGGCCCCGGGAGAGAGTGCCCGGGCCACCGCATTGATCGGTGTGGTCTCGGCCGCATCGTCCGGGACGCTGAGCAGGGCGCCGGTATCGACTACTGCTTCGGGTTGTCCGCCCGCACCGGTCAGGACAATCGCCGCCCCCGGGTTGTCCCGGACGAGTTTCCTGACCGTGTGCACGGTGGTTCCGGCCGGGATGCTGAAGGCTGGCTGCTTCAACCGGCCAGCACTGATCGCCGGGAGGCGGAGCCGCATCTGGGCGTTATTGATGGCCGCCGTCGCACCCATCCAAAGGAACGCGCCCATCACCGCTGCGATGATGACCACCATCAGGTCGGGCGTCCCTCCGGCCAGCAAGGGAAGTCCGAGGACGGCAACCACGAGCAGGATCACAATGACGCGGCCAGCCCAGCCCGCCGCCACGGTGCCCTTGTCCTGGTTGCCGGTAGCCTTCCAGACAGCAGATTCAACAATTCGTCCGCCGTCGAGGGGCAGGCCCGGCAGCACGTTGAACACGGCCACCAACAGGTTTGCCCACACGAAAATGTCAGCGAGCAGGCGGCCTACCGACTGGGGTTCAAAGAGTGGGACCGCCAACCAGCCAGCGAGGGCGAGGAGAAAGTTCGCCGCCGGGCCGGCCAGCGCCACGATCAGCGAGCGGCCCGGGCTGGCGTTGAAGTTTTCGAACTGGGTGTGCCCGCCCCAGAGGTTGAGCACAATGCGCGTGGTCGGCCAGCCGAAGACCCGGGCTGACAGCGCGTGGGCGAGCTCGTGGACCAGCACTGACGCGGCGAGCAGCAGCGCGTACCCGAGGGCCACGCCGTAGGCTCCGGCCCCGATCCCGGGAAAGGCGCGGGCCACCTGCGGGCCGAAGACCACCACCACAAACAGGGCGATGACGAACCAGGACCAGGCCAGAACGATGGGAATCCCCCAAAGCCGCCCCAGGGAAATTCCCTCCCGCCGCTGCAGCCCAGGAGCCTCGGGTGAGGTCACCGCGAGGCCGACTCTGCCGGGACGGCTGGCTCGGTGAGCGACGCCGCGTGGTCGAGGACCAGCCGGTTGAGGTCAGCCACGGATTTCTGCCTCAGGGTGGGCCATTGATACCAGCCCCGATCGGTCGGGAGCGGCATCATGTGGGGTACGGTCAGCGTCACCAGCCCGGCGGCTCCAGCCGACGTCGCGCCCGGAAGGGAGTCCTCGATCGCGACCACCCGGTGCTTGGATAGCGTGCCCCTCGATCCGTCGAGGGAGTCAAACCCCAGCTGGTAGGCCTCCGGATCGGGTTTTCCCCGCCGCACCATGTCCCCGGTGACCAGGAACTCGAACGTCCCAGCCGGCAGCTGACTTGCCACCTCAGCGGCGAGGGGCCCCTCGGACATGGTGACCATGGCGCACGGAATCTGTTGCGCCTTCAGCTCGGCCAGCAGCTCGACGGCTCCTGGTCGCCAGGGCGCAGCTTCGGCGACCCGGGTCTGGACCTCGGTGGTCAGGTGGTCGATGATCTCGCGGATTTCCAGCTCAACGCCGGCCTGTTGCAGGACCCCCGCCGAGAAGGACAGCGCCTGCCCCACCAGGGCTTCGGCGTCGGCGGTGGACCAGGTGCCGCCATGCTTCGCGACCAGATCCTTTTCGGCCTGGATCCAGTACGGCTCGGTATCGACGATGGTCCCGTCCATGTCCCAGAGGACTGCCTGGAGGCCGTCGTCGTCGTCGTGGGTGGCGTGCCCGGAAATGGACGCAACTGTACTGGGATCGGAATTAGCCATACCCCCAGTCTACGGGGAGGCTAATGCCCGGCGGCCGCTTTGGCTCTGCGCGAAGGTGCAGTCAATAGCTGCCAACACCGCGCGGGGAGGTTTAGGGTGAAGTGGTGAGTACCTTTGATGAGAGCGTCCAGCCCGGAATTCGTGGCCTTTTCCAGGACAGTGGTTCCCCCGACCGGCGGGTGACGATCATGCTTGCCGCCTTCGAGGGGTGGAATGACGCCGGCGAAGCGGCCAGCGACGCGCTGAAATTCATGGGCAGGTACTGGGGCAGCGAGAAGGTTGCCAGCATCGACGCTGACGAGTTCTACGATTTCCAGTTCACCCGCCCGGTGGTTAGCCGGAACGCCCAGGGCCGGCGCAAAATCAAGTGGCCCACCACACGGATCAGCAAGGCCCCGGTCCCCGAGACGAACGTGGACCTCATCCTGGTGCACGGTGTGGAACCGTCCTATAAGTGGCGTGCGTACACAGCCGAACTGATTGCCTCGGCCAAAGAACTCAATGTTGACTGCATCATCCTGGTGGGGGCTCTGCTCGCGGATGTGCCGCACACCCGGCCCATCCCGGTCACGGTCACCTCGGATGATGATCTGGTGCGGGAGAACCTCGACATTGAACCGTCCACCTATGAGGGTCCAATCGGGATAGTCGGAGTGCTCAGTGAGGTGGGCTTGCTGGCCGACATTCCGACGCTGTCACTGTGGGCGGCCGTACCGCACTATGTGGGGCAGTCCCCGTCCCCCAAGGCGCAGCTTGCCCTGCTCAACCGGCTCGAAGAGATGCTGCACCTGTCCCTGGACATGCACGTGCTGGTCGAAGAGTCTGAGGCGTGGGAGCGCGGTGTTGACGAGCTGGCTATCGAAGACCCCGAGGTGGCCGCCTATGTGCGGCAACTGGAAGAAGCCAAGGACACCGCCGACCTGCCCGAGGCGAGCGGGGAATCGATTGCCCGGGAGTTCGAGCGGTACCTGAAAAAGCGTCGCAAGGACTGAGCTAGGGTCCGGGCGGAGGACCCCTCTCTAGCGGGTCAGCCTGATGCCGAGCAGCGCATCCAGTGCGTCGACGACGCCGGCGGCACCGTCAGCTGTCCCGCCGGAGATGGGTGCTTCGGCGGCCCAACGGTCCACAGCTGCCACCCCCGCGGGGGCGTCGAGGTCGTTGGCCAGCGCTGCACGGAGTTCAGCGGTCAGTGCGGCAGCCGATTCCTCAGTCGCCGATCCCAGTGCAAGCCGCCAGCTGGACAGCTGGTCCTGGGCACGGGGAATCACCTTGTCGGTCCATGACCAGTCCGACCTGTAATGGTGGTTGAGAATGGCCAGCCTGATCGCGGCCGGATCCACGCCGTCCCTGCGCAGGGACGACACCAGCACCAGGTTGCCGCGGGACTTGCTCATTTTCTCGCCGTCCAGGCCGACCATCCCGGCGTGCGAGTAATGCCTGGCCAGAGGCGTGCCGGTTGCTGCCTCCGCGTGGGCTGCGCTCATCTCATGGTGGGGGAATACCAGGTCAGAGCCGCCTGCCTGCACGGTGAACGGCAGTTCGAGGAACCGCTGCGCAATCACTGCACATTCGATGTGCCAGCCGGGACGGCCCCTGCCGAGGGTGTTGCCGTCCCAGTCAGGCTCGCCGGCCCGAGCCACCCGCCACAGCAGGGGGTCCATCGGATGCTTCTTCCCGGGGCGGGCAGGGTCCCCGCCGCGTTCGGCGAAGAGCCCGGTCATCTCCTCCTGGCCGAGGTGGGAAACGGCGCCCAGGAACCAGGCCTCCGGCCCTGTCAGCGATGCGGACGCTGCATCCACCGAGAAGTAAATGTCGCCGTCGGGCTCCGCCCCGTCGCCGGCGACGGGGTACGCGATGCCGCGTTCCAGCAGTGATTCGATCACCGGGACAATCCACTCGATCGATTCGACCGCCCCAATGTAGTGGTCCGGGGGGATCACGTTGAGCTCGTACATGTCCTCGCGGAACAGATCCGTCTGCTGCGTGGCGAGATCAGTCCAGTCCACCCCCGTGGCGGCCGCCCGCTCCAGCAGCGGGTCGTCGATGTCGGTGACGTTCTGGACATAGTTCACGACGGCGCTTGAGTCACGCCAGAGGCGGTTCAGGAGGTCGAATGCCACATAGGTCGCGGCGTGGCCCATATGGGTGGCGTCGTAGGGTGTAATCCCGCAGACGTAGAGGCCATGCCGGGAGTCCGTCGGCAGCGTAACGTACTGCTGCTGCTTGGTGTCATACAGGCCGATATCGGCGCTTTCGCCGGGCAGGACAGGAATAGGTCGAGAGTTCCACGCAATCACACTTCTACAATACGTTCCTTGCAGCGGTGACCCGACCAGCGATCCGCCCCAGACGTTCTGCTGACAGGGGAATCAGGGGTTGATGATGCCGAATCCGAGGAGCAGGAACAGGGCCAGGCCCAGCAGGATGCGGTACCAGACGAAGAGGCCGTAGCTGCGGGTGGAGACGAACTTCAGGAACCAGCCAATGATGATGAACCCGACCACGAAGGCGATACCGGTGGCCAGTGCCGTCTCCCCCAGCCCGTAGGGGCCCGGCTCGCCGATGCTCTTGAACAACTGGAAAAAGCCACTGGCAAACACGGCAGGAATGGCCAGCAGGAACGAATAGCGTGCTGCGGCTTCGCGGTTGTACCCCATGAAAAGGCCGGCGGTGATGGTGCCGCCCGACCGGGAGACGCCCGGGATGAGGGCCAGCGCCTGGGCGAAGCCGTAGAAGATGCCGTGCCGGTACGTCAACTGGTCCAGGGACCGGTTCTGCTTTCCGACGGCGTCCGCCACCGCCAGGATGAGCCCAAACACGATCAACATGGTGGCGGTCAGCCACATGCTGCGCAGGGTGCTCTCGATCTGGTCCTGGAAGAGCAGCCCCAGCACACCGATCGGGAGGCTGCCGAGGATCACGAGCCAACCCATCCTCACATCCGGGTCGCTGGTGGGTACTTTCCCGACGAGCGACCCACTCCAGGCCCGAATGATCCTGACAATGTCGCGCCAGAAAAACACCACCACGGCGGTTTCAGTGCCAAGTTGGGTGATCGCCGTGAACGCGGCGCCTGGGTCCTGGGCGTTCGGTAGAAACTCGCCGACAATCCGGAGGTGGGCGCTTGAGGAGATGGGCAGGAATTCCGTCAGGCCCTGCACCAGGCCCAGGATGGCAGCTTCGATCCAATTCACAAGTAAGACCTTAGAGTACTCAGCCGTCAACCTCCGGTAGGCGACAGCCCTCCCCGAGGCTTTAGGCTTACCGTATGCAGTGGCAAAACGTGGGTAGCAGCGGTCTGACGGTATCCCGTGTGGGATTGGGCACAATGACCTGGGGGCAGGACGCGGATGAGGAGACGGCACGGGAACAGCTTCGTCTGTTCACCGAGGCCGGCGGCACCCTGGTGGGGACCGCCGCCCGCTACTCGGATGGCCGGGCGGAGGCGATGCTCGGGGACCTGATCGGCGATACCGTCGCCCGGTCCGAGCTGGTTCTTGCCGTCCAGGGTGGGTCGGCACGCCAGCACGGCGGGGTGCGGCGCGCTGACGGGTCCCGGAAGGGACTCCTCGATTCCCTTGATGCTTCCCTGGCTCGGCTGGGAACCGACCACGTGGACCTGTGGCTGGCCCCGGCCCGCCTTGATGCCGTTCCGTTGGATGAGACCCTCGGGGCACTGGAACTGGCCTACCGGACGGGGCGGGCCCGCTACGTGGGCGTCTCCAACCAAGCGGGTTGGGAACTTGCCCTCGCCTCGGCCACAGCTGGTTTCCCGTTGACGGCGCACGAGGCTGAATACTCGCTGCTGAACCGCACCGTGGAACGGGAGGCGACACCTGCCGCGGAGGCCCTCGGGGTGGGCCTGGTGGCGTGGGCGCCACTGGGTCGTGGGGTCCTGACCGGAAAGTACCGGGGTCAGACCCCGGCGGATTCGCGGGCGGCATCGGACCTCTGGGCGCCCTACGTGGAGCCGTATCTCACGGGACGGCCGCAGCGGATCACCGAGGCACTGGTCACCGCCGCCAAAGGCCTGGACCTGGCGCCACTGGAAGTGGCGCTGCGGTGGGTACTGCACCGGCCGACGGTGGCTGCCGCGATGACCGGTGCGCGGACCAGCCACCAGCTCAAGGATGTCCTGTCAGCGGGGCAGGACCCGCTCCCCGCGCAAATCTCCGCGGTGCTCGACGAAGTGTCGGCCCAGTCCTAGGACTCGTCGGATTCGTCGTCGTCGTCGCCGTCTTCATAGATGACCAGCGGCGTCACTTCCCCGTGGGCGTCGTAGAGGACTTCCTCATAGGTGTCGAAGGCGTCGGCGATGGCCAGGTAGGCGGCCTCAACGGCCGGATCCTCGTCCCCGCGCCGGGATGCGGCAGCGTTAAGATGCTCCTCAAGCGCCGAAACCAGGGTTTGGAGCGCGACACGCGGATCAATACTCATGGGTAGACGTTATCGGTAAAGTGATCAAAATTGGAGGGAAATGCGAGAACAATTTCTGAACGCAGCCACGGCGCCCCGGCGAGACGTCGAACGCCGGTACGAGTATCTGGTGTTGACCGTCAACGCGGGCGAACCGGTGAACGCCGCCCGTCAGGCGCTGACCGAACACGCCGAGTACGGCAAATGGGAACTGGAACGCAGTTGCATCTACATCGGTGGCGGACGCCGGTACTGGATGCGGCGCAAGGTCCTCCGGGTGGAACGCACGGCCTAGGAGCCGGAGGCCCTAACTGTCCCCCTGCGGACCCAACCAGGCGGTCGCTACCGTGCGGTGAGCCGACTCGGTGGACGACGGATGGTACTGGCCCGCCAACACGTCACGGTGGAGCCTGCCGATTTCGCTACCAGCCTGGTAGCCGCGCCCGCCGGCAAGGTGCATTGCCGCGTCGTTGACCTGCCGGGCCACGGTGGTGGCCCGCAGCTTGAGGCCCACCAGCTTGGCGAACCACTGGCTCCCATGATCTGCACCCTCGTCCAGGTCCCGCGCCACAGACCGTAGCTGGGCATCGAGTGAGTCGAGGGCCATTGCGGCATCGGCGATCTGCCAGCGCACCTCGGGCGTCTGCGACAGGGCCACGCCGTCGCGACCGGTGGCGCGCTGCCGGGCCGAGTCGATGGCAAGGGTCAGCGACCGGTCGCCAATCCCCGTGTACACCGCTGACAGCAGCGTCTCGAAGACCCCGAAGATGGCGAAGACGAGGGGGTCTGCGTTGGGGCCGACCGGGAGGTGCCTGAAGATCCGTTCGGCGGGTACGACGACGTCGTCCAGCCGGGTGGTGTGTGACTGGCTGGCCCGCATGCCCATGGTGTCCCAGTCCTCGACCGTGTGGACCCCTGCGGTCCCCCGGGTCACGATTCCGTGCACCAGCTCCCCGGCGCCGTCGGGTGTGGTGGCCTTGCCAAAAATCCCGAGCCGCGTCCACGCGGGTGCGAGGCTGGTGAAGATTTTGGTTCCAGTGAACGAGTACCCGCCGTCGGCCTGTGGTGTGGCGGTGGTGAAGGAGTCGAACAGGACGGCGTCGTTGCCCGGCTCGGAGAGTCCGAAGGCGTACAGCTCCCCTTGGGTGGCCTCCTGCAGGACGAAACCCAGGGAGTGGTCCCCCAGGCGTTGCAGCATCAGGGCCACCCCGGTCCAGACCAGGTGCATGTTGATGGCCAGGGCGGTGGCGGGTGCCGCGGACGCCAGCCGCCGTTGGCACGCGGCAACCGCTGCGACACCCAACCCCCGGCCGCCGTCGTTCACGGGTGCCATCAACGCGAGATAGCCGATGGCTTGGAGATCGGCCAGATCCGCGTGGAAGAACTCGTTCCGTGCGTCGTAGCCGGCGGCCCGCTCCCGGAACGTGTCCAGGAGTCGGTCCGGGAGGATTTCCTCGGGGGTGTCCATGGACGCTGCCTAGTAGGTGGTGAGCAGGCGGTGGAGCACCTTGGAACCAAACTTGAGCGACTCGGTGGGTACCCGCTCGTCGACGCCGTGGAACATGCCGGTGAAGTCGAGTTCGTCGGGCAGCTGCAGCGGGGCGAACCCGTAGCCGGTGATGCCGAGGCGGCTTAGCGACTTGTTGTCGGTGCCGCCGGACAGCGTGTACGGCAGGACCTTCGCGCCGGGGTCCTGGCTATGCAGGGCGTCGATCATGGAGTCCACCAGGTTGCCGGCGAATGGCACCTCAAGCGAAACGTCCTTGTGGTCGTAGGTGACGTCGACGCCGTCGCCTGCGAGCTCCTTGATGGTGGCGAGGACCTGTTCCTCCTGGCCGGGCAGGGTGCGGACGTCGATCAGGGCTTCGGCGGTGCCCGGGATGACGTTGTGCTTGTAGCCGCTCTTGAGCACCGTGGGGTTGGAGGTGTTTTGCAGGGTGGCTCCGACGAAGCGGGCCACGGTGCCGAGTTCGGCGAGGAGCGTCTCGGGGTTGTCAGGATCGAATTCGACGCCGGTGAGTTCGGTCACACCGTCGAGGAACTGGCGGGTGGTGGGGGTCAGCTCAATCGGCCACTGGTACTCCCCCACCCTTGTGACGGCGCGGGCCAGCCGGGTGACGGCGTTGTCGGTGTTGATCTGCGAGCCGTGACCGGCGCGGCCGTGGGCTACCAGACGGAGCCAGGAAATGCCCTTTTCCGCAGTCTGCAGCAGGTAGGTGCGCTGACCGCCGATGTTCGCTGAGAAGCCGCCAACCTCGGAGATAGCTTCGGTGGCTCCCTCGAAGAGGCCCGGCTGGGTGTCGACCAGCCAGGATGCCCCGTATTTACCGCCGGCCTCCTCATCGGCGAAGAAACCGAAGATCAGGTCGCGCTTGGGCTGGATTTTCTCGCGCTGCATGTTGCGGACGACCGAGAGAATCATGGCGTCCATGTCTTTCATGTCCACTGCACCGCGGCCCCAGATCAGGCCATCCTTTTCCTCGCCGCTGAACGGATCGACTGTCCAGTCCTCTTTCTGGGCGGGGACGACGTCGAGGTGGCCATGCACCACCAGTGCGGGCAGGGAGGGATCAGAGCCGGGCATCCGGGCAATTACGGAGGCCCGGCCCGGTTCGGACTCGAAAATCTGGGTGCCAAGGCCCACTTCCTCGATCAGGCCCGCCGTGTACTCAGCAGCCGCTCGTTCGCCGGGGCCCACGTTGTCACCATAGTTGGAGGTGTCGATGCGGATGAGTTCCTGGCAGATGCGGACAACTTCGTCTTCGGGCTTGATATTCATCGTGCGGGCCTCCTGGTGGCGAATGAGCTGTGTCACCAGCCTAACCACTTTGTCTGGAGGGTCCCGCGAGCAGCGGATTAAACTCTTGGGCCTTGATCGTGTTAGAGTTTTTTTCGCTGCTTCCGAGGTTTAGAGCTACGGAAAACATCACCTGCGCGGGTGGCGGAATGGCAGACGCGCTAGCTTGAGGTGCTAGTCCTCTAACGAGGGTGGGGGTTCAAGTCCCCCTCCGCGCACTGTGAAAAAACCCCGGTCCGCCGGGGTTTTTTTATGCCCTCGACCAGACGGGCCCTGTATTCGACCACGCGAGTTGGTTATCTCCGACGGCCATCGGCAAAGTGGACGCATAGTAATCAGCATGACCAACATCGAAAGACGTCTTCGCAAAGACGGATCCACCGCACATCTCCTACGCTGGGTCGACAAGAAGTCCGGCAAGCGGACGCAAGCACCACCATCGACCGTTACTCTCACCTGTTGCCGGAGGGCGTTTCAGACACTGCAGCGGTGATGAACCGAGCTTTCGTCTGATCACCGGTGGTAGCCGATCACTAATCAAACCCGCCCCGATGGGCTAGTTGATAAGAACCGATCGGCAGCGTTAGCGGAGGACTGGTTGGGGCTGGGTCCTAGCTAAGCCGGACGATGAGGCGGAGCCGAGGCGGAGCGAAGCGGTGAAAGTACATGGCGGGTCATACCGTTTCCCATGCGCTGATAGTGCGATCGCTGCGTTGCTAGCTGTGTTGGTAGTCCAAAGCGGTGACCGCGAAGATGTATTCGATGCCTTCGGTCGTGTCAGCCCGTGCGTTGAATCCCAGGAAATAGCCGGGTTCAGGCGCTACAGGAGATCGACGGGCTGAAGCGAACATGGGTCGAAGGAGCTAAACGGAAGGACGACCGGGCCGCCAATTACTGCGTGCAGTTGGATCGGGACCAGGGATTCAAGGCGAACCTTGTCCGGCGGTCTTTCGTAGCGTTGTTTGAAGACCAGTACATGTAGAGCGTCTATATCTACAGATTTAATTTCCATAATTCTGTAATGGTCATCTGTTCCCGACGGATCCGTTCGGTCTCCTTCCCAGAAAAAACAAAATAGGTCGCCTTCGTGTGAATTGATGTTCTTCCCTCCGATGCCAGGTCTGACAAAGAGACCGCCCAAGCGTTTAGAATAAAGTCTTAACGGCAAACCGTCCGGTCTCAAGAAATATGTATCAAGACCGGACGCTCTACTGCTGTTCTAGCCGGCAGGAACGCCTAGTTTTTGATACCCGGCCTCCCCGAAACCACGCTTTTGGTGAGCCCTAATTACTCGTTCAGCAGCATAATCGCCCCCAACCACCATCGAGACGAGGCGAACAGCTTCATCCGCCGAAACCGTCTCGGAGACAAAGGCTGCATCCAGAGCAGGGTGGTCTAGATGAGCAGGATCAGGACGTTTGGGTAGTTGCTTGCCGCTCGCCCGATCAAGTATTGCGCTAAGAACTAGGTTCAAAACAACGCGGTCCTCTCCATGAAGCATCAGCCGACTGATCTCGGCGTCAAAAGGCTCATCCTCCTGGTACTGGACACAGAGGACCAGCGTATGGAGGCGGTCCTCCAATGCCGCAACTCGTGCTTCGAGTGAGGCTATTTGCTGTTCCTTAGAGTTTTGCATTGGGCTTTCCTTGCTTCTTAGAAGTGCTAATAGGAGAAGAGATCGCCAATTCTTAGAGAAGGATCCACATGACCCCTTCAACTGCGTTAGCAATGACGTTAGCGGTTCCGTGGCCTAGGAATCCCTTCAAACCGTTGTAAACATGTCCGCGGACGGCGTGAGTAGCAAGGTCGGGAAGGTCAGCTACATCGTCGATGACGTCTGCGATACGTCCTGAGTTCTTCCGCAGTGCTGACTTTGCGCCGCTATCTAGCCAGTTGCCGGCCAGATTAATGAAAGTGTTCGATCCGCCTCTGACTGTGCCGGCAACGCCGCGAAGCGCTTGCTTTACCAGCCAAGACTTCACGCCTTGCGTCTCTGCATTCCCTCCGCCCCCGAACCGTGGACTTCCAGGAGCCACTAGATTCGTTGGGATTTGAGCTTTCGCTTCAGTTATTGAAACCGTAGTAGTTGCCGCTGGGCTGGCGTGAGCTGGTCCCGCAAGGAACCCAGCGCTCAGTGTCGCAAACATTGCTATTGCAGCAGTCGCTGAAGCACGACGATTCAGAGTTTTCAAAGTTTTCTCCCCATAACAGTGCCCTCATTTTTGAGTGCTTGATCTGATAATTCACAGGTTAATGTTCTAAATCTTGACCGTCGATCTTTTCGTCAGAGTATTGACGTGTGGTCGAACACCGTTTATACATACTTGCGTTATTTGGGGATGGCAAAGTTCTCTTGGTTCCGGCTTCGCTCCGCTGCACGAGTTTACGGGAACCTGGAAGGTGGAGTTCGCCAAAAATCGCCATGCCTATTGCTTGCCAGGATCTTCACAGTAGTGAGCGGCGGCGGTGTGTTCTTTGCTGCTCGCGGGTCATGCGCTGACGAATAAGCCGGCGGGTGCAGGTGCGCAGGGCAGCGGGTCGAGCCGTGGATTGTGACCCTTTTCCGGTGTGCACCCTTTGAATGGCCCGTCAGTGGAGAGCAGGATCGGCATGTGGTGGTCAGCGTGTTCACGCCACCACGAGCTCATGCCCGTTTTTCCGTCACGGCGCAGATGCTCCCACGCCCGCGTTGCCGCGCTTGACTGTTTTTGCTCTGCTTGGCTTCCCGGCGATTGCCTCGGTGGGTGGTGTGGCTTGGTCACGGTCGGCCACTATCCGGGCGTTGAT
The DNA here is from genome assembly GCF_003075455.1 of Arthrobacter sp. Bz4. Taxonomy (GTDB): domain Bacteria; phylum Actinomycetota; class Actinomycetes; order Actinomycetales; family Micrococcaceae; genus Arthrobacter_D. The sequence goes on along the minus strand of NZ_QDAE01000001.1, from coordinate 77,849 downwards.
GGTTTCGGCGTCTGCTTTGCCGTCCAGTGATGAAGCGAAAGCTTGCCGGCGTTCCTCGCTGTCGTACAGTGGGGCGGCTTGCTTCGCTGCGGCGTTCTCGGCTTCGACCTCTGCGGCTCGGTTGCGGTCCTCTCTGCCAGCAGCTCCCATCACCACGCCTGCCTCTATGCCGTCATTGTTCCCGGCGGTGCGCTGCCGGTCTGCTTCGGCCCTGTCCCGTTCTGCGCGGGCTAGTGCTTCGCTGACTGCGTTCGGGTCCGCTCCGGGGCTGTTCACGTCCACGCCGTAGCGTCCCTGCACTTCGCGGCGGATACGCTCGGCGGCTTCCTGAGCTGAGGGGTCAATGTCTTTCCATGCGGTGGCCGTCTCTTCCTCAGGTTCACGTTTCCTCCTGCCGGGAGAGCGGAATCGCTTTGGTCAGCAACGCCATTTCAGAGGCCGGTAGGCCACCACAGATGACCATGCCCGAGCGCTCCACAAACCCTTGCGCCTTCATTCGATCTTCTTCCGCAGGCAGAGCCAGCAGGTCACTCATCGTGTGCGAGATCATCACCTGACCCACACCGACAGAGCGGTTCAGCCGGGTTAGCGCGTCAACCCGGTCCACCATGCCTTTACCGGCCCGCAGCGCCCGCCACAGCTCATCGAGGACCACGAAGTAATGACGGCGCGGCTCTAGCCCAACGTCAGCCAGAGCGTTGAGACCTTGATTTGTTGTGGGGCGCCGCAACTGAAGTTTTGCAGCACACCCCCACTATCAACGGGATGGTAGGTAAAAGTGACATCCTTCGTGCCACGACACTGGAGGTGGGCAGTGTACTCACCAACAGGAAGCTCGGTGCCCTCCCACCCGATCCGGTTGAGCGTCCCGGCATCGCCTTCACCTGCAATAATCACCGCCGTCGGGTCAAGCCCCAGATCAAGAGGCTCCGCCTGGAGGTCAGCAGCCGCCGAAGCCGAGGCGACTACCTCCGCTGTGTCCAGCGATTCCTCACCAACGGCATCGGTAAAAGCTTGGCCTACTCCGCAGGAGCTCAGCATGAGTGCCGCTATGATCGAGGTCGCGGCGTGTGTCGGTCGTCCCGTTGTGATCCCCCATCACCCGATTTCGCTCAACAGTATCCCTTCAGGTCAAGCAGTGGTCAGACGTGCCCGCGGAATCCCTGGGCGTCTCGACCATGTACATGTCTGCAGCAGTCCATCTCAAGGTCGACACACCCACACTCACAACGGCATTCGATGCCCTACCCGCTTAAACAGGCGGGTCATGCAGCTGGTCCAAGGTGGCGCCGCTTAGGACGGGCAAAGCATCCGTCAAATAATGGCCACAGCGGTGATGTTGCCCGAGGATTTCGCCGTCGCCGGATTCATTCTCCAGAGCGCCGGGGAATAGCGTTGGGGCTGCCTAGGGCTCTGAGCTATCTAGGGCGACCCCTTGCTGTTCCGGCTCCCGGAGCGGCCTCGTGAAGTAGACAGCGGCAAGGGACGCGACCGGTAGTAGTAGCATCCACCAGATTGCCGCCACACGTGAGTCGGCCAAGGACACCCCCATGACCAGGCTGAATGCTGCTACCGGTCCCGCCGCACCGCCGAAGGCGCCGCCGCGGCACGAAGCTTAGGGGCTTTGGCTGCAGCCAGGGCGTGCAGTCCGATGGCCGGCGCAGCTGCCGAAGCTGCCACCACCAAGCCCATGAAGAACCCGTACACTGGCGCCCAGATGGAAGCTGTGACTGCCAGCGGAGACGGATTGAGCCACCCCGCTACAGCGAAGATGAGCACAATTACGGCTCCTATGATTCCGCCGGCGAGCACCATCTTAAAGAACGCACCTGACAGTGGAGTCGTGTTTTCCCTCATCATCTGACCCTACGTTGCTGGTCGCAGCGGCGATAGAGCCCGGGAGACGGTTGCCGGCCCTGAACTGGTCACATGGCTGGGCGCTGTGCCCCGCTGCCGCACACCAGAGGGCATGACCGAGAGACGCACAGCGACCTCCGTGGGGTTCATGTATTCAGTCTGTAGCTGCGACTCGGGCATCGCGTCATCCTTCTGGCACCGCGGGTGTCATCGAGGCGGACGCAGAACTGCTCAAGCCAGGCTAGGAGCGGATCGCTCCATCATCTGAAGGTTGCTCATCGTACCGACGACCTTCCGCGTTCGGGCCGAGGATCAGCAGAAAGAGCAGCACCAGCTGACCAACAACCGGTATTGCGACTGTCAATAGTAGCCATCCACTTTCGTTGGCGTCGTGAAGTCGACGGACACCCAAGGCAATGCTTGGGATGGCTGTGGCCACTATCCAGAGCAGGAATAACGCGTACCCGATGGCAACAACTGGTTCGGCAGTGAGGTGCCCGAATGATGGATAAACACGGCCGCCAGAGGTCATCAATAGGTTCAGGAGGCTGCACACAATTCCTGAGACGAGAACCCACCACCAAAATTCGCTGCGGCTGGCCCGCCCCGATGTCGTGGCGTACTTTTTGAAGAAGCGCTGCACTGCAACCCTCGGTGATGCCCCGTAGTGCGGCAGAAAGAGCGGCGGGTCGGGCACAGCTAGGGCCGGAGTAGGTGCAGTCATTTGTTCCCCCAGGAAGTGATGCAATCGGTGGGTCCACTATACGGCTGTGGTCGACTCCCTCCGCCGCGGGCCAGGGGTTCATGAACCAGGTTGATCCAGTTACTAGCACGCACCTGCGCAGCGTCGGCTGACCGGGACCTCGCGCGGACGAGGGTTCCAGGGCAACGACCAGCCAGGGGCCACCACCGCCCTAGTCGGCGGTCGGGCGCTGCCGGTTTCGTTTCGTGGCCGACCGCTGTTGCTTCGCGGCGAGATGCCGCCGGGCGGAGCCGCGCGTGGGCCTGGTCGGACGCCGTGGTTTCGGGTCGGGGGCCAGTCCCCCGGTGACCAGATCGGCGAGTTTGCGCAGCGCCGTGTCGCGGTTGCGCAGCTGAGAACGCTGCTCGGAGGCGGCGACAGTGACCGTTCCGGCAACGATGTGGCGGCTGAGTCGGTGCAGGAGCATCATGCGCTGCTCGTCGGAGAGGACCGTCGAGTCCGCAATATTCCAGAACAACTCGACCCGGCTGTCGGAGGTATTCACGTGCTGCCCGCCCGGCCCGGATGATCTGGAAAAGCGCCAGCCGAGTTCCCGCTCGGGAATGACGAGCTTCGCTGACACCTCAAGATCCATCGCGGCACATCCCTAAAACAGCGGCCAGGGTACCGCCGACATCTCACCGCTCGGCGCCGGAAAACGCCCGTCCGCCCGCAGCTTGTCGCAGCGTGCGGCCAGCGAAGCGATTTCCTCCGCGCTGAGCAGGTCCGCCAGGGCGCCCCCAAGGTCACCGGTCAGCCCCACACTGACACGGTCAATACCGTCGAGCTCATCCGCGGTCAGGGGGTCGCCCAGCCATCCCCACAGCACCGTGCGCAGCTTGTGGTCGCTGTGGAAGGTGAGCCCATGGTCGACCCCGTGCCGGTGTCCGTCGCCCATCGCGAGTATGTGGTCACCTTTGCGGTCGGCGTTGTTGACGACGACGTCGAACACTGCCATCCGCCGCAATGCCGGCGTGTCCTCGTGAAGGAGGGCGACCATCCGACCGTTTTCGTCCTGACCCTTCAACACCTGCTTCCAGCCAGTCTCGGGCACCCGGTGGGAGGGGACGAGGTCCACGGGGTTCTGCTCCGGGTCCTGCTCCTGCCAGAGTTGCACCATTCCTTTGCCCAGCGGACCCTCACGCAGCCAGGTGAAGGGCACGACGTTCCAGCCGAACGACTGCGAGACCAGGTACGCGGCGACCTCCCGGTGTGCGAGGGTTCCGCCGGGAAAATCCCAGAGCGGATGCTCCCCCGCGATGGGTTTATAGACGACCGCCTCGGTGCCGATACTGCCCAGGAACGTGGCGTTCGACGCTGTCGTGATGCGACCGGTAAGCGTCAGCTCGGCCGTCGCAAGGTCAGGCGTCGGCATCAGGCCTCAGGAGGGGTGCAGGTGTGCCCATCGATGTCGACCGGTTCCCCGCACAGTGGGCAGGTGGGGCGGCCAGCGTCGACAATCTCGCGGGTGCGTTTCGCGAATGCGCGGGCGGTACCGACCGGCATCCGGACCAGTAGCATTTCGGACACCTCGACCCCTTCTGCACCGATCGACTCATCAACGGCGTCGCCGTCGTCCTCAGTATCAATCTCGGTGATCGGGTAGGCCTCGATGACCAGCTGAACTGTCGATGGGTCCCAACCGAGAGTCAGGGCCCCGGTGCGGAACTGCTCTTCCACGGGTTCGAGCTGGTCATTGTCGACCAGTTCAATGGGAGTGCTCGCAGGAATGCTGAACGGGTTGCCCTCCAGGGTGATGAGCTGGTCGAGAATCTCGTCAATCTTCTCGGCAAGCTGGGCCGACTGCTGCTTTTCCAGGGCGATGCTGACGATCTGCGCCCCGGCACGTACCTGGAGATAGAACGTGCGCGACCCCGGAGCGCCGATCGTTCCGACAACAACTCGATCAGGCCAGGTGAACTCATGAACTTTAGTAGGCATACAGCTATTTTAGGTGATTGAGGTTCGTGGGGGCTGCGGTCCCGCGCCGCCGCCGACCGGTGCATCAGCCGCGTGGACCGTTGTCGACAACCAGGACAGATCCCCGGCATCGGTGTTGGTGGCATAGACGCTCGGCCGGCTTGTGCCGTACCGCACAATCGATACGGAGGCCGGCCCCACATTGATGCGCTGGAACAGGTCCAGGTGCATCCCGAGTGCGTCAGCGAGGATCGACTTGATGATGTCACCGTGGCTCACCGCCACCCACACCGCACCTGCCCCGTGCTCGGCCTCGAAGGCCGCATCGTGGCGGCGAATCGCGGCTACGGACCGGGCCTGCATTGCTGCCATGGATTCACCGCCGGGAAAGGTCACCGCTGACGGCTGGGCTTGCACAACGGTCCACAGGTCTTCGGTCGCAAGGTCGCTGAGGGTGCGTCCCTGCCATTGGCCGTAATCACATTCGGTCAGATCGGGGTCGATGGGAGTGAGCGGGTTGCCTAGTTGACGATCGAGGATGAACTGGGCGGTCTGCTGACACCGCTCGAGTGGGCTGGATACCACGCCGACGACCGGGACGGCCGCCAGACGGTCACCCGTCAGGGCTGCCTGGTCACGTCCGACCTGGTCCAGGTTCACGCCGACGGTCCGCCCGGCGAGGAGTCCGGCGGCATTCGCTGTGGTGCGGCCGTGCCGCACGAGGATAACTGTGGCCATCTCTTTAGAGTAACGAACCCGGTGGTGCATCCCGGCCCGGAAACTGCCGTCCGGCACAGCCTTGCCGGTTTCTTCCGGCGGTTCTGTGCCGGACGGCAGTTGCTGCGGGAAGGTAGGGGTGAGGCGGACCGACCGGGTGAGGTGGGCCCAACCGGGTGCGTCCGGCCCGATCAGCCGCGCGATTGCGCTACTGAGTGTCGTCCCTGCTACCTTGTCCCTTGACAATCGGGGAACTTAATCTGTATCCCACACGCTGTTAGCGTAAGCCGCCACTTTCCGCTGGCGCTCCCTGTACTCTGATTGATCACACAACTGAAGGAGAAGCACCGCCCGCATGGCAACTGACTACGACGAACCACGCGTCAGGCCCGAAGACCAGCCTGTCAATGAATCGCTTGAGGCGATTCAGGCTCAACGCAGCGCCACCACCCAGTCGTCCACGATCGACACCGATGAAAGCGACACCGCTGAGGGCTTCGATCTTCCAGGTGCCGTCCTTGAGGAAGAACTCCTTATTTCGGTGATCCCCGAACGGGAAGACGAATTCACCTGCATGTCCTGCTTCCTGGTGAAGCACCGCACACAGCTCGCACGCGAGAAGAACGGCGACAAGTACTGCGCCGAGTGTGAGGGTTAGCCGACAACGAAGCGGCCGATAGGCTCAGAACCGCCGCTTGCACCCGGCAAACCTTGCTGCGGCGGCCGCTTCTGGGTGAAGCCGGGACGGAATGCCGAGAAGTCAGCTTCTTCGCCGGGGTTTAGGCGGGAGGCAGGCTTTCGGCGATCCGCTGGATTCCGAGGTAGGTCTCCTCGAACGACGTCGACAGCGGCGAGAGTCCCAGCCGGATACCCGCGGGGTTGCGGTAGTCCGGGATGACCCCCTTCGCCCACAGCTCGGGGATCAGGTCCTTGAAGCCGGGGTGGTCGATGGTGATGTGGCTCCCGCGCTGTCCCGGGTCGCGCGGAGAGGTGACGACGACGCCGTGCTCCCCCATCAGCGCGTCCACCGCTTCCACCGCAAACGAGGTCAGCGACACGGATTTGGCGCGGACTGCGTCCATGCCCACCTCGGCAATCAGTCCGAGCATGTCCTGCATTGCCAGCATTCCGATGATGGGCGGGGTGCCCGAGATGATCCGCCTGATCCCCGGGGCGGGTTCGAAGTCCGAGCCCATGCCAAAGGGGTCGGCGCTGCCGAGCCACCCCTGGATCGGCTGCTGAAAATCCTCCAGATGCCGCTGGGCCACATAAGCCCAGGCTGGAGCGCCGGGACCGCCGTTGAGGTACTTGTAGCTGCACCCCGTTGCATAGTCCACGTTCCATCGGTCCAGCTCGGCGGGCACCGAGCCGACGGAGTGGCTCAAATCCCACAGGACCAGTGCGCCGGCGTCGTGCACCACCTCGGTGATCGCGGGGACGTCGGCCAGGTGCCCTGAGCGGTAAGCGACGTGGCTGAGTACCACCAACGCTGTTTGTGGGCCGACGGCTGCCGCGACGTCGGCGGGGGTAGCACCGCCGTCGTACTGGAGTTCCACCCAGCGCAGCTGGAGTCCCCGCTCGGCGGCGATACCCTCCATGATGAAACGGTCAGTGGGAAAATTGTCCCGGTCAATGACGATCTCGGTGCGTCCGGGCCGGGCGGCGACCGCTGCACGGGCAAGTTTGTACAGCAACACACTGGTCGAATCGGCGACCGTGCACTGGCCTGCCGCGGCACCAATCGCCACCCGCCCAATCAGGTCACCTACCTGCTCCGGCAGGTCCAGCCAGCCTTCATCCCAGCCCCGGATGAGCCTGCCTGCCCACTGCTCGCGGACAAAGGACTCAAGCCGTCCCAGCGTGTCAGTCAGTGGCCGGCCCAGCGAGTTGCCGTCCAGATAGGCAACAACGTCGGGATCGTCATGACCCTCGAACCTGGACCGGTAACTGGACAGGGGGTCCGCGGCGTCGAGGGCGCGGGCACGGGTAAGCAGGGGTACGTTCTCGCTCATGATCACAGTTTAGGCCCGAACAACAGACGCCCAACGCCAGCTGCCCTCCCCACCGGTGAGTGGGAAGGGCAGCTGGTGCCGCATGGGCAGGACCTGCTCGGCTAGTCCGTCCCGGCCAGCCGGGTGAGGGTGCCCGTAAAATGCTCGCGGGCGCGACGGGCATTCCAGGCGGTGATCTCGGCTCCGCGCCAGGTGCCAGCTTCCTGACGCGGCGTGATGGCCAGGGCCACCCGGGCGGGCAGCAGCACCGGTGACCGGAAGTCGATGCTCCAGGCGAATGATTCCACCCCGGCCGGTTTGCTCTCCTGGACCATGCGCGACGCGAGATACATGCCGTGAGCGATGGTCTGCTTCATCCCGAGTGCCTTGGCCGCCAGGGCATTGAGGTGGATCGGGTTGTAATCCCCCGACACCGCCGCATAGCTGCGCCCAGTACTCCCCGGGAGGTCCCACAGGGTGGTGAGCCGGGGTGGAACGAAGGTGGTCCGTTCCTCTTTCGGTGCGATAGCTGCGCCCGCCAGCCGCGACCCTTTCGCGAGATAGGTGGAGCGGCCGGTCCACACGGCTTCGCCCGCCACGGTGACTTCGGTGACCAGGTCCACCTGGGCGCCGGAAGGGTGGGGGCGCAGGTCTCCAGCCCAGGCGGAAATGCTGAGTTTTTCGCTGAAGTGAATCGCTCGCCGGTGTTCAACCGAATTTCGGAGGTGGATCATTCCGAGCAGCGGCAGCGGGAAATCCGCTCGTGCCATGACGCTCATCGCCACCGGGAACGCAATGGTGTGGATGAAACCAGACGGCAGCAGGTCGTGGGCTGGCGCCCCGATCAACTGCTGGAACCTGGTCAGGTCGGCGACCGAAGCCTGGACTCCTGCAACGCTATGCCGGACGGTCGGCAGTTCCGGGATGCCTGAACCTTTGGCCGACCGCCCGCGGGCCCACGGCAGTGGAACACTGCTGATCAGGGCGCTGCGGTACAGCGACGGGAGTCCCGGAACCGAGTCCAGGATTAGCTCGCTCACGCGCCCACCAGAGACTGTCCGCACACGCGGAGCACCTCTCCATTGACCCCAGCAGCGGCCGGCGACGCGAGGAATGCAATCGTCTCAGCCACATCGATGGGCAGTCCGCCCTGCTGCAGGCTGCTCAGGCGGCGTGCCGCTTCACGGGTCGCGAAAGGCATTTTCGCTGTCATCTCGGTTTCGATGAATCCGGGCGCGACGGCGTTAATCGTGCGATCGGTGCCGTCAAGGGCTACGCCGGTGCTGCGCACCATGCCGATCACCCCGGCCTTGGAGGCTGCGTAGTTGGACTGGCCACGGTTGCCTGCGATGCCGCTGGTCGAGGCGAGACAGACAATCCGGCCAGTTGCAGCAAACACCTCGGAGCCGAGCAACGTCTCATTGATTCGCAGCTGCGACTCAAGATTCACTGCCAGTACCGAGTCCCATCGGGCGGTATCCATGTTCGCGAGCAGCTTGTCGCGGGTGATTCCGGCGTTGTGCACCAGCAGATCCAGGGAGCCATACCGTTGCTGCACATGCTCAAGTATCCTCGCGGCAGCGTCAGCAGTGGTGATGTCCAACTGCAGGGCGGTCCCGCCAATCCGGTTGGCCACTGCGGCGAGCTGCTCTCCGGCAGCCGGCACGTCCACGACGACCACCTGCGCTCCGTCGCGGCTCAGCACCGCCGCGATTTCGGCGCCGATACCGCGGGCAGCACCGGTGACGACGGCCGTCTGGCCGGCCAGCGGACGGTCCTCGTCCTGGCCGCCGGCCTGCCCGCTGTCGCGGACGGTGATGAACTGCCCGCTGACGAAGGCGCTTTTTCCGGACAGCAGGAACCTAAGGGCACCGGCGGCGGCCTGCACCGAGGCGCCGTCGCGGAGCAGAATGCCGTTTGCGGTGGCACCGGCACGCAGTTCCCGGCCGACCGACCTGACAATTCCGTCGATTCCCTGCCTGGCTGCAGCCTCGGCGGGGTCGGTGGTTTCCTTCGCCGGACGGGAGACCGTGACGATGCGGCCGCCACGCGCAAGCTGGCGCACTGCCTGACCGAGTTCCAGGATGGGGGCGCCGAGGTCACCGGGTGCCGTGACGTTTTCCAGCACGACGACGACGGCGCCGAGCTTCTCACCGGGCGCGGCGTGGCGGCGGACATCCTGGTTCCATCCGAGCAACTCGGAGGCGAGCGAGTCGGCCGCAGCCCCAGCTCCGAGCACCAACAACGGTCCGGGGACCAGAGGTGCGCCCTGTTTGTGCCTGCGGAGTACCGCCGGTCGAGGCAGCCCCAGCTTCTTGGCGAGCTTTCCGGCAGGACCGGAGTTGACCAGGTTCAGGTAGTTGTCAGTCACTGTTCGCGTGCCTCCAGAATGGCGACGACGCCCATGCCGCCCGCAGCGCACACGGAGATCAGTCCCCTACCCGAACCCTTCTCTGCCAGTGTCTTGGCGAGCGACGCAACGATCCGGCCGCCGGTCGCGGCAAAGGGGTGGCCCGCGGCCAGCGATGAGCCATTGACGTTGAGTTTGCTCCGGTCGACGGTGCCGAGGGCGCCGTCGAGCCCCAGCGTATTCCGGCAGAAGTCTTCGTTCTCCCATGCTGCGAGGGAACTGAGCACGGTACCGGCGAAAGCTTCGTGGATTTCGAAGAAGTCGAAATCGTCGAAGGTCAGCCCGTTGCGCTGCAACATCCGGGGCATCGCGTAGACCGGTGCCATGAGGAGGCCTTCGGCGCCGTGCACGAAGTCCACTGCTGCAGCCTCTGCGTCCACCACGTTGGCGAGCATGGGCAGGTTGTGCCGGCGGGCGTAATCTTCTGAACCGAGCAGGACCGTGGCCGCGCCGTCGGTCAAGGGGGTGGAGTTGCCTGCCGTCATGGTGGCCCCGGCTGCGCCCTTACCGAAGACAGGCTTCAGCTTGGCCAGTTTCTCCAGCGAGGTATCGGCCCTGAGATTGGCGTCCCGGGTGACGCCGCGGTACGGGGTGACCAGGTCGGAGAAGAATCCCCGGTCGTAGGCTGCGGCGAGGTTGTGGTGGCTGTTCAGCGCCAGCTGATCCTGTGCCTCGCGGGTGATCTCCCATTTGGCGGTGGTGATGGCCTGATGCTCGCCCATTGACAGGCCGGTGCGCGGCTCGCCGGTCGTTGGGGCGTTGGGCGTGAGGTCCCGGGGCCGGAGGCGGCTGAGGACGGAAAGCTTCTGGGGTGTGGTCTTTGCGCGGGACAGGTCAAGGAGGACGCGGCGTAGTCCTTCGCTGACGGCGATTGGCGCATCGGAGGCTGAGTCCACGCCGCCGGCAATACCTGATTCGATCTGCCCGAGCTTGATTTTGTTGGCCAGGCCGATGACGGTTTCAAGGCCGGTCGCGCAGGCCTGCTGCACATCGTAGGCGGGAGTGTCGGCCGCCAGGGCTGAACCCAGTACTGCTTCTCGGGTGAGGTTGAAGTCGCGTGAGTGCTTCAGTACGGCTCCGGCCGCGACTTCGCCGATCCGCTCCCCCTGCAAACCGAACCGTGCCACGAGGCCGTCAATCGCCGCGGTCAGCATGTCCTTGTTGGAGGAATACGCGTAAGGCCCGCCGGACCGTGCGAATGGGATCCGGTTTCCGCCAATGACCACCGCGTTGCGGACGGATGTGGAGGGCTGCGTGCTGCCCTGCTCTGCTGATTGGTCGACCATGCTGTGATTCTCCTTCGCCAAAACGGTGAGTTACCGATACTCAGCGTACCTGATACGCTGAGTATCGTGAACAAGCAGGCCCTTGCGCCAAGACCAGCAGCACGTCCCGCCGCGGCAGCCGGCGATGGTCGCTCAAGTCGGTGGCAAGCGCACCGGGACAAACGACGTCGTGCACTGGTGAAAACCGCCCGCCGCGCGGTGCATTCGCTCGGCTACAGCGCATCGATGGAAGACATCGCCACGGCCGCTGGCACGTCCAAATCCGTGTACTACCGCTATTTCGGTGACAAAGCCGGGCTGCAGCAGGCCATGGGCGAGGTGGTTATCGCCCAGATGCAGGACAAGGTGCTCGATGCGGCACGGCAGGCGGCCTCACCACGCGAGGGGCTCCACGCGATGGTGTCGGCATACCTGCAGATGGCCCAGACCTCACCCAATGTGTACGCCTTTGTCACCCGGTTGGGCGCCGCGGACGCTCTCACCAATCCTGCTGACCCCCAAACGTCCGAATTGTTGAGCCACTTCTTCGAGGCGGTCACCAGCATGCTCGCCAGTCCGATGAAATCGTTCCTCGCCTCCGATCCACGGGCCAGGCAGCTCGGTGGCCCGGCGCTCACCCTCTGGCCGCAGGCGGCGATCGGCATGGTCCGGGCGGCCGGCGAGCTATGGCTCGCCACCCCAGACGGCCCCACAAAACCCACCGAGGCCCAGCTCAGCGAGCAACTCACCACCTGGCTCTTCGAGGGCATCGCCAATCACGTTCCAACACCCGCTAGCACCATTTCAGTTCTGGAGGACACCCCATGACACAGACAGCCACGCGATCCGAGCTCAACGTTCCCGCAACGGCGGCCATCCACGATGACGACCGCGCCGTCGTCGACGTCGAAGCGCTGGGTGAGCTGCTGCTGGGCCGGTGGGCAGCCACCCGCCGGGTTGCCCGCGAGCTTGCGGGTCGCCCGGAAGTCCACCGAATCGAGGGGCAGTCCCACGCAGACCAGCGGAGCCGCTGCTTTGATCAACTGCACTACCTGGTGGAGAACAAGGCAGTGCACCGGGCGTTTCCCGCTGAACTCGGTGGTGAAGACAATCACGGAGCCAATATTGCGGGCTTCGAGGAGCTGGTTGTCGCTGACCCATCGTTGCAGATCAAGGCGGGAGTGCAGTGGGGCCTCTTCGGCAGCGCGGTGCTCCACCTGGGCACGGCCGAGCATCACCGGGCGTGGATTCCGGGCATCATGAACATGGACATCCCGGGTTGTTTCGCGATGACCGAAACCGGACACGGGTCCGATGTCGCCAGCATCGCCACCACCGCGGTCTACCAGCCCGAAACCGACGAGTTCGAGATTCACACCCCATTCAGGGCGGCCTGGAAGGACTACATCGGTAATGCGGCGATCGACGGCCGGGCCGCAGTCCTCTTTGCGCAGCTCATTACTGGCGGGGTGAACCATGGGGTTCACGCGTTCTACGTTGAGCTTCGCGATGCTGATGGCAACTTCATGCCGGGAATCGGCGGCGAAGACGACGGGCTGAAGGGTGGACTCAACGGCATCGACAACGGTCGGCTCCACTTCACCAAGGTGCGAATCCCCCGCACCAACCTGCTCAACCGTTACGGCAACGTCGACAGTGAAGGCGTGTACACCTCGCCGATTGCTTCTCCCGGACGTCGTTTCTTCACCATGCTGGGCACCCTGGTGCAGGGTCGCGTCTCACTGGACGGAGCGGCGGTGGCTGTCACCAAGCTCGCGCTGAAAACCGCGGTGCAGTACTCAGTGGAGCGGCGGCAATTCAACGCGGGTTCGGACCTCAAGGAAGAGGTGCTGCTCGACTACCAGCAGCACCAGCGCAGGCTCCTCCCCCTGATAGCCGCCACCTACGCGGCATCCTTCGCCCACGAGGAACTGCTGGCCAAGTTCGACGACGTCTTCTCCGGCGCCCACGACACAGACGAGGATCGTCAGGACCTCGAAACCCTCGCAGCCGCGCTCAAGCCGTTGTCGACCTGGCATGCCCTCGACACGCTGCAGGAATGCCGGGAAGCCTGTGGTGGGGCAGGGTTCCTGACCGAGAACAGGTTTACCTCCCTGCGTGCGGACATGGATGTCTACGCAACCTTTGAGGGTGATAACAACGTCCTGCTGCAACTGGTGGCCAAGCGCCTCCTCGCGGATTACGCGAAAGAGTTCAGCGGCGTCGACTTCGGTGTGCTCGCACGCTACGTGGTCACCCAGCGTGCCGAGAAAACCCTGCACCGCTCGGGTCTGCGGCGGGTAGTGCAGACCGTCGTCGACGCCGGATCCGAACGGAAATCCGCGATCGCGCTGCGGGATGAACACACCCAGCACGAGCTGCTGTCCGACCGCGTCGAGGCCATGGTCGCTGAACTGGCCGGCGAGCTGCGCGGGGTACGGAAGCTGCCACAGGAAGCCGCCGCCGAGAAGTTCAACGAACATCAGCACGAACTGATCGAGACGGCCAAGGCACACGCGGAACTGCTGCAGTGGGAGGCGTTCACCGCCGCAGTTCACCAGGTCGATGACGCGGGCACCAAACAGGTGCTCACCTGGGTGCGGGACCTGTTTGGGTTGTGCCTGATTGAGCGCAATCTCGCCTGGTATCTGATGAACGGCCGACTTTCCACCCAGCGGGCCCGGACGCTCTCGCCGTACATCAACCGTCTGCTCGCGAAGATCCGCCCACACGCCGTCGATCTTGTTGACGCCTTTGGGTACGGCCCTGAACATCTACGGTCAGCGATTGCCACCGGCGCGGAGAAGAAACGCCAGGCCGAAGCGATGGCCTACGCGCGGCAGCAGCGGGCCAGCGGTACGTTCCCCATCGACGAGAAAACGGTGCTGGCCCGCAAGGCGAAGGCTAAAGCGAAGCGCTAAAGACGCACCTAAACCTGGCGCGGGTCGTCATCCTCGTTCTCTTCATCGACGGGGGTGGTGACCCGCCCCTCGTCGAGGGCCGGGTTCTCGGCAGACTCGTCCATCACTGCCTCGTCGACCTCCGTCTCATTCAACTCGGGAACATTCGCCTCATCGGGCGAAGGCGCCGAAGCTGCTGAGTCCGGCGAATCCGGTGAGTCGGGTGAGTCCGGTGACACTGGGCTGGGGTGTTCGGTCACTGATGAGTCCTCCGTGGTTGATGGTGGTACGCCACCCTACGCTGGGCGGTGTCAAGAACTACCGGGTTGCCGGTGTGCTCAGGTCTTGGTAATCACTGAACGGTAGACCTCGAGGGTGGACTCAGCAATCGAGTCCCACGAGAAGTGCTCTTCAGCACGACGGCGCCCCGCCTCACCCATCCGGCGGGCCCGGTCCGGGTCTGCAACCAGGGCGTTTACGGCCGCCGCGAAGTCGGTGACGAACCGTTCAGGATCCAAGGGGATACCCGTACCGTCGGTCACCTGTTCCAGCGGGACCAGGGTGCCGGTCACGCCGTCGTCGACCACCTCCGGGATGCCTCCGGTGGCGCTGGCAACGACTGCCGCGCCGCACGCCATCGCCTCAAGGTTCACGATGCCGAGGGGCTCGTAGATGGAGGGGCAGGCGAAGACGGTGGCCGTGCTCAGGACCTGGATGAGCTCGTTCCGGGGCAACATGCGTTCGATCAGCACCACCGATCCGCGCTTGGCTTCCAGCTCGGCGATCAGCTGAGCGGTTTCGGCTGCCAGCTCGGGAGTGTCGGCGGCACCGAGACAGAGCACCAACTGCACGCCGGGCTCCAGCAGCGCCGCTGCACGGAGGAGGTAGGGAACGCCTTTCTGACGGGTGTTCCGTCCCACGAACACCACGCTGGGGCGGTCCGGGTCGATGCCCAACTTCCTGACGGCGTCGTGGTTGGTATCCCGTTCCCAGAGGCTCACATCGATGCCGTTGTGCACGACCTGCACCTTATCGGGGTCAACATCCGGGTAGCTGCGCAGGATATCCGCGCGCATCCCATGCGAGACGGCAATGACCGCTGCGGCGGCCTCGTAGGAGGTTCGTTCGGCCCACGAAGACAGCGCGTAGCCACCGCCGAGCTGCTCAGCCTTCCACGGCCGTAACGGCTCGAGACTGTGGGCACTGAGGACATGCGGCACCCCGTACAGGAGGGATGCGAGATGCCCCGCCATGTTCGCGTACCAGGTGTGGGAGTGCACCACATCCGCGCCAGCCAGCCCGTCCAGCATCGCCAGATCGGTTCCGAAGGTCTGCACCGCGGCGTTCGAGCGGTTCAACTCGGCCGGGGGCAGGTAGGTGCTCACGGTCGCCCCGTGATAATCGGGACTCCGCTCCGCGCCGAAGCAGTGAACCCGCAAATCCACCTGGCTGGCCAGCACTCGGCTTAGCTCAGCAACGTGCACTCCGGCGCCGCCGTAGATCTCGGGTGGGAACTCTTTTGTCACAATGTCTATACGCACGTTTCCAAACGTAGTGCAGCGCGGCCATCTCATCTAGTGTGAGTCAATCAAGAGGTAATAACTCAATGAAGAGCAACAGTAGGGCAGGGGGCCATTCGTGGCATTGAAAAAAGTACTGGCGATCGTCCTAGCCGGGGGCGAGGGAAAACGACTCATGCCACTCACGGCCGATCGTGCGAAGCCCGCAGTGCCGTTTGGCGGCATCTACCGGCTGATCGACTTCGCACTCTCGAACCTCGTAAACTCGGGGTACCTGGAAATTGTGGTGCTCACCCAGTACAAGTCCCACAGCCTGGACCGCCACATTTCCGAGACCTGGCGCATGTCCACCCAGCTGCAGCAGTATGTGGCGTCGGTCCCGGCGCAGCAACGGCGAGGAAAAAGCTGGTTTCTGGGCAGTGCCAACGCCATCTACCAATCCCTCAATCTGATCCACGATGCGAACCCTGACATTGTGGTGGTGATTGGCGCCGACCACGTCTACCGGATGGACTTCGAGCAGATGGTTGCTGCTCACATTGCCAGCGGTGCATCGGCCAGTGTCGCGGCGGTCCGGCAGCCAATGAACCTGGTTGACCAGTTCGGCGTCATCCAGACCGATGGCTCAGGCCGGATTTCCGGGTTCGTCGAAAAGCCGGAGAGCACCCCCGGGTTGCCCGACGATCCGAATAGCTTCCTGGCGTCGATGGGTAACTATGTGTTCACCGCTGACGCTCTGGTCGCGGCCCTCGAAGAAGACGCTGCCCGGCTGAACACCAAGCACGACATGGGTGGCGACATCATTCCGTATTTCGTTGAACGAAAAGATGCAGCAGTCTATGACTTCACCTCCAACGACATTGCTGGCTCCATGGACAGGGACCGTCAGTACTGGCGCGACGTCGGAACTCTCGACTCCTACTACGACGCCAACATGGACCTCATTTCTCCCCTGCCACTATTCAATCTGTACAACCTGGAATGGCCGATCTACACGCGGCAAAGTGTCTCTCCGCCGGCCAAGTTCGTCCGCAGCGCGTCGGGTGGCTCCGGCGTAGCCCACGACTCGATCGTCTCGAACGGTGCGGTGGTCTCCGGCGGCCAGGTGCAGGGGTCCATCCTTGCCACCGATGTGTTTGTCGACGAAGGTGCATCAGTGTCGGGGTCGGTGCTGATGGACAAGGTGTCGATCGGCCCGGGGGCGATTGTCCGGCGGGCGATCATCGACAAAAACGTCAGGGTGCCGGCCGGTGCCAGGATTGGGGTTGACCGCGAGCTGGACCTTAGCCGCGGGTACACCGTGACGGAGTCCGGGCTCACCATTCTTAGCAAGGGGCAGGTAGTTCTTCCGGGCTAGGTAAATCGTGGCCGACCCCTGGGTAGGTCCGGCTGGCGCGCGTCGTCCGCCCGGCCCCCCGGGGCCGCCCAGCAGATTTATTGGTTATCTCTACGCTGACATGGCTGACTGCTGGTAACTGGAATGGACTTCGTTGGGTCGGCGGTGACCGAGGGCCCAATCATCCAAATTGATCACCTGCCATCTTGGTCGGTGGCCCTGTTCTCAGTTGGCGTTCCTGGCCCTACTTTCGGCTGGCGATAACCAGGTCCCCCTGATGACCGTAATCAAGCTAGTTCAACGTGGATGATGAAGGAGTCTATTCTGGTGCGGGCCAGATTGCACGAAGGATGCGGATAGTGTCGTCCAAGCTTGTCTCCGCGGCGGTGCTAATCTGGGCGAGTTCGCGTGCCGCTTCAAGCACTACCCGAGGAGTTGTCACCGCGTGTGGACTGACACGGGTTCCTCCGCCGGTGCGAGCAATGAGATAACCTTCGGCTTCAAGCGCCCGATATGCCTTTGCAACGGTGCCTGGAGCAACTCCGAGGTCTCTGGCTAGTTGACGCACCGAAGGGAGACGTTCCTCAGCCCCAAGTACATCTGAAGCGATCAGACCGCGGATCTGATCTCCGATTTGCTCCGTTGGTGGGGCCGCGCCCGACAGCGTGATGATCATGGTCGCCCTGCAACTAACGCCCTCCGGCGTGATGGGATTGCAGATAGGGTCACCGCACCCCAGAGCGCAAACCCGAGTGCTGGGGCGACAATCGAGGCGATGTTGAGCGTCGGCTCCAGCGCAGCGAACGTTGTCCATGACCTGACGTTTCCCTGAGAGGTAGAAAAGTTCCCTCTCAGGGATGCAGTGGCGGCCAGCGATCCGAAGATGAGTCCTAGGTGCCAGAGAAGTGCTCCCGTTCCGACCATAAGAACGTTGCTCGTCCGGATGATTCGAGTGTGGGCATCTTGCTCTTGATCATCGTTTAGTGCTGGACGCGCGATGAGGAACAGGGCTATAGCCGCAACTACCATCATGATGCCCAGAAGGATCAGACTAGGCAGGGAGCTGAACCACCCGTAAATACCAGTCCCCATGCTCCGCCCCCCGCCTGTGTCCACGAAATACATCGTGTATCGGCCGGTCCTGGCATCTGGTTCCGAAGCCATACCCGCCGCAATGGTGAGCGTGACAATAAGGCTGAGCACGAGCCCAGGAGTAATCAACCACCACTTATTCGTAAAGCTCAGGGGGGTCCGTGGCGCGAGGTTTGCAGTGCCCCTCCCGGTTCGAGCTCGAACTGGGAGAGCAAGAACTGACATGGCAAGAATTCCGAGCAGCAACGGGACAATGAACCGGTAGTCTCGGTACCACTCCCAGAATTCAGTGGGTATATCGAGCCGCAATGAAAACGGTCCAGAAATCAGCCGCAAGCCGATACCAACAATCAATAGCAACAGGCCAGTCGCAAAGGTGACGACGCTCAAGCGGCCCCCCGGCAGCCCGTTCTTGCGGCCTCGAATCCCCCACCACGCCAGAGCGAGTCCAATACCCATATACACCGGCCCCCACACTACGAAGTGCAACCACGCCATTTCTGTACCCCCAAGCCAATTGTGTCACTTCACTGATACAATCGACCGTATCATGTGATTGACACATTCGCGTGGTGAACAGATACCACCGATGTGATCCCCCAGGGGAACACATCGACCTGAGCGTGGGCCAGCGGTTCGTTCGCAGCCAACATGGCATCCCAAATTTCGTCGAGACTCGACCCAGGGACGGCAGCCATCGGATTCCAGACGAGGCTCTGCATGGTGTCCACCCATGCGTCACTAGTCATCGCCAGCACCCCGGCCACCACGATCAAGGTTATGAGCAGGGATGGACCGGCGTCGCTTTTCGCGTATCAGCGAGACGGCGAAGGCCGCCTCCGCGAAGGGATGCGGCCCCCTGTTCGCTCACCTGCGGCTACTTCTTCAAGGAGAGCCGGCGTCACGAGGTGCCTCGAGACCTTTCTCAGACTGGCGACGTTGTTGCTGGCACCTTTCTTGCTTGATCCGAGGGGTCCTTATCGCCACCTGCAGCCCTCAGCAGAGCAGGAACTCCGAAAGCAATAAGTATCGGCCAGCAGAGCATTTCTGGCTGTATGCCGATTCCGAATCCGCCTTCGGCGGCAAGGGAGGCAACCAATAGCCCGATGATTACCCCATAGGCGAGCGACTGCAGCCGCAGACCATTCGAACGTTTGGCCGCGGTCCGTCCATCACGCGAAAACTGCGACCCAGTCGACTGAACCAACGCCATGGTTGCGGATCCCCATACAAGGAGAAATGCCCATCCACCCACGACGGCCGCACTGCCCTCGTCGGGGCGGTATAGATAGATTAGCGCGGCCACCACTATCGCCGAGATCGCGGCAAGTGTTTTCCGAGCAACGTCCACCCGTTGTCCTGCTGTATCGGTAGTCATGCCACTCTCCTCATTGTCGAGCCTAGCAATTGCTGCCCGCTTGGTACACGCATGCACGCCCGGTGCAGCAGGAGCTGTGGAAATCACTGACGCAAAAGTTGCACCAGATTAGTGCGCAAGCCACGAAGGGACCCCACCATCGGATTGAAGCGGCGCAAGGGCCGCAACAGCCCACCAGGCAGTTAGTGTTCCACGACTGGCAGCGGCAGCGGTTGCAGGCGGAACCTCCGCAGGGGTTGCTGCTTGAACTCGACACGGCAGCTGCGCCTACCTGCGACTCGTAGCCGTCTTCGATGATGGACACCAAGGTCATTACTCCGCCACTGCCATCCTCAGCACGTCCTTCTGGCTCCAACTTGAAAGCTTGGATCCGGGTTTTGACTTGCCCATTCGGGAGTACCATCCGCTGGTATGAAGAAACCGCCTCGTCGTCGTAGCTTGCGACTATATAGAGAGAGCCTCCACCGTCGAGCGGGTGCACCGTTCCGGCTGTGCCGGTCCTGTCGCGCGCTGTTTCAGCGGTGCGGGACAGTTTGCGCGTCGTATCGCGCATTTTGGCGCTTATCGCCTGGGCCTTCGATGACCTGGATGCTCCGATACCGGCCAGAGCCGCTGTTCCATGGCTGCTGTCGAGTTCGGCCCGAATCTCCTTGACATTTAGTTCTCTGCCGGTGCCCTTGTGGGGCGATTTGCCTTCGAGCCATGGGTCGCGTTCTTTCACCGCGGCTGCTGCGGGTTGTGAGCCAAGAAGCAGTGCTGCACCGAGTGCTAGTCCCGTGCTTCCGGTGACGAAGGCGCTTCTGCTTAGTCCTTTGGGATCAACGGAACCTCCTGCGGGCTGTTTGCCCAGGATCTGTGTGATCCTCCAGAGGCTGCCGACCCCAAGCCTGGCCACCATTGCCGGTACGATCCTGGCGCCGGTCCAAGCTTTTGCACCGCCGTCGGAAACCTCATTTGGGGTGCCTCGATGGACGACTGGCGTACCGTTTCGGCAGACATAGAGGATGGGTTCGCACGTCTATCACTGGTGAATACTTTTGATAGCGACTTCACCGGTTACGCCTTGGTGGACCTCGAGTTCGGTGTGGTGGTCGAAATTGAACGGCCCCCGTATAGATGACGTTGACCGACCTCCACGTATCCATCCCCGTGCAGGATGGATCCTGATGCGGTCAGCCATGACATTCCGGGGTGCCGCGCGGACGAGGCTCAGCCCGGAGCTGCCCTAGGCGACGCGGGTGATCTCCACTTTCACGTTCAACGTCGACCCGCCGCCGCCTGACAGAATCCCCTTCAGCGGCGATACATCCTTATAGTCCCGGCCACGCGCCACCGAAACATGGAAGTCACTGACCGGTCCACTGTTCGTGGGGTCCCAGCCGCGCCACTCGCCATCCCACCACTCGACCCAGGCGTGGGACTGCCCGGCGACAGTCTCCCCGATGCCTGCGCTGCTGCGCGGATGCAGGTACCCCGAAATGTAGCGTGCGGGAATGCCGATGCTGCGGAACGCGCCAATTGCGAGATGCGCCAAATCCTGGCAAACCCCCTTCCGTGAGTCCCAGGCGTCCCGAGCATTGGTCTGCACTCCGGTGACGCCCTGCACATAGGACATCTCTTGCTTGATCCACTCAAAGATCGCGTGCACTGCCTGATGCGGATTGCGATCAGCTGCCAGCCGTAACGCGTTAGCGCTGACTTCCGGGTCAGGGTCGGTCAACCCGGTTTGCGGCAGCCAGTCGCCGAACTCATTGATGACCTCGTCGGAGCGAAGATGATCCCAGGTCACCACCTCATCCTCGGCAGGAATCCGCTCGATCCGGCTCACCTCAACGGTGGTGACGGCTGTAACCTCAAGCGCCTCGTGGGCGCTCTGCATGTCGAACGCGGTCACCCTGGTGCCCCAGTAATCGCGGTATGTCGACACGGCAGCGCTCGACGGCGATACCTTCAACGTCGACTCAAGGACCACCTGCTGGGGGTCTGTGAGCGGCGTCATCCGCGCCTCGTTGTAGGACAAAGTCACTTTGCGCACATAGTTGTAGCCTGTGCGATGTGTGATCAGCAAGCGGGTCATGAGAGTTCTCCCACCCAGGACAGCTCGTCTGCCTGGGAAAAGTAGGTGCGTGAAATTGCGTCGGAAGCCTGGGCACAGGCCTTCTGGACTCGCTCCATGTGCTCGGGCAACTCTGACATCAGGTCGTCGGTCTGGTGGAACTCAAGGAACGTTCGGGCCTGACCGACGATTCGGCTGGCATCGTTGATAAACCCGACCCGGCGGTAGGCGGGGTTGAGATTGGTCAGGCACTTCTCGGCGTCGCTCAGCGCGTACACGATCGACCTCGGAAACAACCGGTCCAACAGCAGGAACTCCGCCGCCTGCTGGTCGCCAAACGATGCCCTCCGGGTGCGCAGGAATGACTCGTAGGCGCCGGCACACCGCAACATGTTGACCCAGGACATGCCTGCCGCATGCACATCGTGGGTGGACAACATACGCGCTGTCATATCCGCCCGCTCAAGGCTCCGGCCCAGCACCAGGAACTGCCAGCTTTCGTCGTGGCTCATGGTGGTATCCGACAGGCCCCGGATCATCGCAGTACGTTCAACCACCCAATGGCAGAAGCGGTAAGTCCCCACCACATCCTTGCGGTGCTGGGTCAGGCCATACCAGGTGGTGTTGAGGCTCTCCCACACGCTGCCTGACACGGTCTCCCGTGCCCGTCGGGCGTTCTCACGTGCGGCGCCCAAGGCGCCGGCAATGGAGGTGGTGCTGGTCCGGTCATAGGCCAGGGACTGCAAAAGGTCTGACAGTTCAAGCTCGTCACCTTCCGCCCGGCTGCCCATTACTCCTAGCAGCTGACGGGACACATCGCGCTGTTCGCTGCGCGGCATCTGGTTCAGGCGCTCCAGGTGAACATCGAGGATACGGGCCGTGCCATCGGCGCGCTCCACGTAACGACCAATCCAGAATAGGGATTCAGCGATCCGGCTAAGCATTGACTGTGTCCTCTCCACGGTTCACGCGGTGTCCCCCGGCTGGGGCTTCAACCGAATCGGCCTGTTGCTGCTGTTGTTCCGGTTGCCGGTCCTGCCACCCCGATTCGATCGGCCAGACCCGTTCCTGGACTGGGCGACGCACGGTGTCGACGACCGGGCGCACCGGGGTCTGATTCTGTTCGTCGACCACCCAGGTGTCCTTGGAACCGCCGCCCTGGCTGGAGTTCACAATCAGGGAACCTTCCTTCATGGCCACCCGGGTGAGCCCACCCGGCAGCACCCAGACGTCGTCGCCGTCGTTCACCGCGAACGGGCGAAGGTCCACGTGGCGGGGACTGAACTGACCGCCGGACATGGTCGGCACCGTTGAGAGCTGGAGGACTGGCTGCGCGATCCAACCGCGGGGGTCAGCCGTGACCCGCTCCCTCAGGGCGTCCAGTTCTTCCTTCGACGCGTCGGGGCCGATGACGAGCCCCTTGCCGCCGGAACCGTCCACCGGCTTGACCACCAGTTCGTCCAGCCGGTCCAGCACCTCTTCGCGGGCCGCTGGATCCTCCAGCCGGTACGTGTCGACGTTGGCGATGATTGGCTCTTCGCTGAGGTAGTACCTGATCAGGTCGGGGACGTAGGTGTAGACGAGCTTGTCGTCGGCCACCCCGTTGCCCAGGGCATTGGCGATCGTCACGGTGCCGGCGCGCGCGGCGTTGACCAGGCCGGGGCAGCCGAGCATCGAATCGGAACGGAACTGCAACGGATCAAGGAACTCGTCGTCAATCCGCTTGTAGATGACGTCGACGCGTTGCTCGCCGGCGGTGGTGCGCATGTAGACGCGGTTGCCACGGCAGATCAGGTCCCGGCCCTCCACCAGTTCCACACCCATCAGTCCCGCCAGCAGGGTGTGTTCAAAGTAGGCGGAGTTGAAGACACCGGGAGTGAGGACCACCACTGTCGGGTCTTCAGCCGACGACGGCGCCGTCTTCCGCAGCGCCGCAAGAAGACGACGGGGGTACTCTTCGACCGGCCGGATGTGCTGTTGCCCGAATGCCTCCGGCAGCCCCTTGGCCATGGCGCGTCGGTTCTCCAGGACGTAGCTCACGCCGCTGGGGACGCGGACGTTGTCTTCGAGAACCCGGAAGATACCTTCCTGGTCGCGGACGACGTCGATCCCCGAGATGTGGACCCGAACGCCACCGGCGGGGTCGAAGCCCGATACCTGCCGATGGAAGTGGGCGCTTGAGGTGATCAGGCGGCGGGGGATGACGCCGTCGGCGACCACCGACATTTTGTCGTAGACGTCGTTGAGGAACGCCTCGAGTGCGCGGACCCGCTGGCTGACACCCTGTTCCAGAACCTGCCAATCATTGCCTGAGATGACCCGCGGCACAATGTCCAACGGGAAGGGCCGTTCCTCCCCCGCGTAGTCGAACGTGACACCGCGGTCAAGGAAAGTACGGGCCATGGAATCGGCGCGGGCCGTGACGTCGGCGAGGTTCAGTTCGCTGAGGGCTGCGGCCACCTGACTGTATTCGTTGCGAGCCAACTGGCCGGGCGCGAACATTTCATCGAACGCGGGGGTACGGCTGGCTGCTGCTGCATAATCTTCGAAGAGGTCGGACATGGGCTCAACATTGCCACGAATTTCCTGTATTACATATTGTGCAATTGGTCACGTCGGCGGCGTGGCGCGCAGGTCCAGAAGGTCGAGGTCCCGCGCCGCATAGCGAAGGTGCTGCCATTCCTCTTCGAGGATGGTGTGGAGGCAGGAAAGAGTGCGTTGAGGGCGCTCGGGCGCCCATGGAGTGGACCACGGCACGGTCAGGTCTTCCGGCGTGATTGTTACGGGGAAATCCCGGACCATGCTCACCCGATCCGCTGGCGCCTCACTGACGGCGGCATAGGAGGGAATGCCGTCAACGAAGACCGACCTGTCGTAGCCTTCGGATTCGTACTCGGAATGGGGCTGGCCGAGCGTGCTCTCGGGCCGCCCAGTTCTCGCGCACTCAGCCGGGCGCCGACCAGCGCGCCCCGGCCTCCCGAAGGTTGGCGTCTTTGAACGGTCGCGACGGCGCCGGTCGAGGCGCTGTTCGCCGACTGAGGCAAGACCCGGCGGCCGTGATTGAATGACCGGGTGATGAACGAAAATCTCCGCCGCGACGAAGCAGCCCTCCGGTCCAGTCTCCTGACCATCGCCAGTTACGAGGTTCACCTCGACCTGAGGGAGGCCGCTGATCCTGAGGTCGCCGGGTTTCTCTCCCGCTCGACCGTCACCTTCAGCTGCGACGCGCCGGGCAGCGAAACCTTCATGGACTTCATCGCCGATGAGGTGCACCGCGTTACCCTCAACGGCACGGACCTGGACCCCGCCGTCGTCGTCGACGGCGCCCGGATCACCCTTCCGGATCTGGCTGCCGACAATGTAGTGACCATTACCGGCACCGCCCTGTACAGCCGCAGCGGCGAGGGCATGCACCGCTTCACCGACCCGGCCGATGGGCAAACGTACCTCTACACGCAGTACGAACCTGCCGATGCACGCCGGGTATTCGCCAACTTTGAGCAACCCGATCTGAAAGCCGCCTTCACCTTCTCAGTGAGCGCACCTGCAGACTGGGTCGTGGCCTCCAACGGAGCCGAAGCGACCCGTGAGGATGGCGGGGAGGGCAGCCGGGTGTGGCAGTTCGCGCCCACGGAACGGATTTCGACCTACATCACCACCATCCTGGCCGGGCCGTACTTCGCTGCCACCGACCACTGGTCCGGCACCATGTCCGACGGGTCCACGCTTGAAATCCCGTTGGGGCTTTACTGCAGGGCGTCCCTGGCCGAGGCATTCGACACGGACACCATCTTCGATGTCACCAAGCGGGGACTCGAGTACTTCCATTCACGGTTCGAATATCCTTACCCATTCGGCAAGTACGAGCAGGCGTTCGTGCCCGAATACAACCTCGGGGCCATGGAAAACCCCGGGTTGGTCACCTTCACCGAGGCCTACATCTTCCGCTCCAAGGCGACCCACGACCAGTATGAGGCCCGCGCCAACACCATCCTCCATGAGATGGCCCATATGTGGTTCGGCGACCTGGTGACCATGTTCTGGTGGGACGATCTGTGGTTGAAGGAATCCTTTGCCGACTACATGGGCGCCCTCGCCGTCGCCGAAGCCACCGGTTCCACCACATCGTGGGTGAGTTTCGCCAACCGCCGCAAGGCCTGGGCCTACCTTCAGGACCAGCTGCCCTCCACCCACCCCATCACCGCTGACATTGTGGATCTTGAAGCGGCCAAACAAAACTTCGACGGGATCACCTACGCGAAGGGCGCCTCGGTGCTGAAACAGTTGGTGGCCTATGCCGGCAGCGAAGCATTCTTCGAGGCGGCCCGCGCCTATTTCAGAACCCACGCGTTCGGTAATACCCGGTTGACGGACCTCCTCTCAGCATTATCGGACGCCACCGGCCAGGACATGACCGCCTGGGCGCAGCAGTGGCTCCAGACGTCGGGTGTGCCGTTGCTCAGCGCCGAGGTCGAGGTCGACGACGACGGCGCCTACCGTGCAGTGGTCATCCACCAGGACGCCACCGACCCGGTCACTGGCGCGGCAGCGCTCCGCCCGCACCAGCTGCGCCTCGGACTGTACAGTTTCGCCGCCGGAGCACTGGTACGGACCGGCGCCGTCGATGTGCGTATTGACGGCGCCGCAACGGATGTCCCCGAGCTGGTGGGTGTCGTCCAGCCCGATCTGCTGCTGATCAACGATGATGATCTGACCTACGCGAAGATCAGCTTTGATGAACGGTCGCTGGCGACCCTGCTGGGTAGCGTTGGCTGCCTTGAGGAGCCGCTGGCGCGCGCTGTCTGTCAGGCGGCGCTGTGGTCGAATACCCGGGATGCGGCGCTCTCATCGGCCGCCTACGTGGGTGCGGTGCAGCTCGCTGCGCCCGGCGAGTCCGGGGTCGGAGCGCTGCAGGTCATGTTGCGGAACGCGCACTACGCCGTCGAATACTACTCTCCGGCTGACGAGCGTGAGGTCCTGCGGGAACGGTTGTTCTCGTTTGTGGTGGAGGGTCTGCACGCGGCCGAGCCAGCCTCCGACCTGCAGCTGGTCTGGGCCCGGGCCGCAGCCGCTCTGGGCCTGCACAGCAACACCCACTCAGGGTGGTTCAGGGAACTGCTCGGTGGGAAGCAGAGTGTGACCGGGCTGGCTGTGGACCCCGAGCTGCGCTGGCTCCTCTGGCAGGCGTTGGCAGCCCAGGGTCAGGCATCGGGTGCTGAGCTGGAAGCGGAGCTTGACCGGGACCGCACGGCGGCCGGTAAAGCAGGATTCACCAGGGCCTCCACCTCGGTACCGGACGCTGCCATCAAGGAGAAGGCCTGGCAGGAAGCAGTCTTCGGCACCAGGCTATCCAACGAGCTGCTGTCAGCGACCATCGCCGGTTTCGCCGAGGGCCCCGCCGAACTGCGGGCCCCGTACGTGGACCGCTATTTCGCCGAAATCGGCCGCGTGTGGGACGCAATGGGAATCGAGATGGCCAGTCGCATTGTCCGCGGACTGTTCCCCGGCTCGCAGGACCTCACTCCGGGCGAAGCAGCCGAAGAGCACCGGGTGGTGCTCGCAGCCGATAACTGGCTGACAACTTACCAGTCGTCGCCCGCGGCGTTGCGCCGGATTGTCCTGGAGGAACGCGATCACCTGTTGCGATCGTTACACGCCCAGGGAAAGGTCGCCTAGCCGGGTCCGGCTCCTAGGTGACCCGGTACAGCCAGTCGCGGGTGCCGAACTTGTCCTCCACCAGGCGCTCTGCACGTGCCACCTCATCATCGGTGAACGTTGAGTCCTGCGCGCCGTACTTCGCCCGGAACGTGTCGATCATGACCTTGATGATGTCTTCCCGGGACCGGCCGGTCTGACGGCGGAGCGGGTCGACCCGCTTCTTCGCGCTCCGGGTACCCTTGTCGGACAGCTTTTCCTTGCCGATGCGCAACACCTCGAGCATCTTGTCGGCGTCGATGTTGTAGGACATGGTGACGTGGTGCAGCATGCCGCCGTTGCTCAGCCGCTTTTGTGCGGCGCCGCCAATTTTTCCGACGTCGGTCGCAATGTCATTGAGCGGCTGGTACCAGGCTTCGATCCCGAGGGTGCGAAGCGCGTCCATCACCCAGGTGTCAAGGAACGGGTACGACTCTGCGAAGCTCAACGAGTCCACCAGCGTCTGCGGCAGGTACAGCGAGTAGGTGATGGCGTTGCCGTGTTCCATGAACATGGCTCCCCCGCCGCTGATCCGGCGGACCACGCTCACGCCATGCCGCAGCACCCCCTCAGGGTTAACCTCGTTGCGCATCGACTGGAAGCTGCCAATCACCACCGAGGGCGATTCCCATTCCCAGAACCTGAGGGTGGGGTTACGGCGACCGTCGCCAACGTCCCGGGTCAGTACCTCGTCCATCGCGACGTGCATCTCGGTGGAGAGCGGTGTGGGCCCAATAACGTCCCACTGGTGGTCGGCCCACCCGGTTGCCAGGCCCAGGGCGCGCCGGACGGCGGTCGCCACCGCCTCCGGAGAGAAGCCGAACAGTTCCGCCGTGGGGTCCAGCCCCTGCACGACGGCGGCAGTCAACTCCCCGTGCGAGGCGTGAGCTGGCAGGCCCTCCAGCGACCGGTTGATGTCGTCGAGGGCTTCGTCAGGCTCGAGAAAGAAGTCGCCGTTGATGGATACTCCGGTCAGGACACCGTTGGCGACTTCGAAATCGGCGACGACCAGCTTCCCACCAAGCACCTTGAACTCACGTGGACAGGTCCTGAGGGGATTTGACTGGTCATCGGGGTGCTCCTTGGAGACTGGTAAACGGTGGTGAACAAGAAATGGGCCCGGACCGCCTAAGCGGTCCGGACCCATCAGGCAGACTAGTCTGCTCTCGGCATTACTTCTTGCCGAAGCCCTTGAAGCGGGCGTTGAAGCGCTCGACGCGGCCGGCGGAGTCCATGATCCGCTGCTTGCCGGTGTAGAAAGGGTGCGACTCGGAGGAAATTTCGACCTCGACCAGTGGGTAGGTGTTGCCGTCCTCCCACTCAACAGTCTTCTTGGAGGTCACGGTGGACCGGGTCAGGAATGACTTCTCGGACGCGAGGTCGCGGAAAACAACCGTTGAATACTTGGGGTGGATATCAGACTTCACAGTGTTACCTTCGTTAGTTGCCTGGATTTGGCCAGGCACAAGGGGGTTGGAAAAGTTGGTTGGCCCTAAGACCAGCTACCCACTCTACCGCACCCGAGGCGGTCCCAGCCATCTTGCCACCGGTGGGTGTGGCACGGCAGCTAGCGCCGGCATTCCCAGAAAGCGACCGCGCTTGCCGCTGCGACATTGAGCGAATCGACGCCGGCTCGCATCGGGATGCTCACGCTGTGGTCGGCCTGTTCCAGGGTCGCCCGGGTCAGGCCCTCCCCCTCAGTGCCAAGCACCAGGGCGAGCCGTTCGTGGCGGGCGGCGCTGAGGTCGTCCAGGGCGATGGTCTTGTCCCCCAGGGCGAGCCCGGCAACCACGAATCCTGCCTCCTGCAGATCGCCGAGCTGCGCAGGCCACTCGGTTAATCTCACCCATGGCACCTGGAAAACGGCGCCCATGCTGACCCTGATTGCACGCCGGTAAAGCGGGTCGGCACAGCGCGGACTGATCAGGACGGCGTCCACACCGAGTGCCGCAGCGGAGCGAAAGATAGCGCCGAGGTTGGTGTGGTCGACGATGTCCTCAAGGACGGCGATCCGGTGCGCGCCCTCCAGTACCCCATCGAGGTCGAGCGGACGGGGCCGGTCCATGGCGGCCAGCGCACCACGGTGCAGATGGAAGCCGGTGATCTGTTCGAGGATCTGTTCGGTGCCGATGAAAGCGGGGACCGCGGGGAAACGCTCCAGCAGGTCCTGCAGATCGGGCAGCCATTTGTCGGTGAGAAAGAAGGACCGTGGGGTGTGGCCG
Source organism: Arthrobacter sp. Bz4 (assembly GCF_003075455.1). Taxonomy (GTDB): domain Bacteria; phylum Actinomycetota; class Actinomycetes; order Actinomycetales; family Micrococcaceae; genus Arthrobacter_D. The sequence goes on along the minus strand of NZ_QDAE01000001.1, from coordinate 48,749 downwards.
GCGTCGACGGCTCGCCGGAGCACCTTGGTGCTTTCGGCAATGTAGAGGCCTTCGGCGGGTTCCCGTCGTCGGCGGAGCTGTGTATCGGTCAGGGAGGTGTAGTCCGACACCAGCGGGTCGGCGGGGTCGGTTAGGCGGTGGATGCTCATCCGGTGACCAGCCGGGCGACCATGATGTAGAGGGCGATCAGGCCGAGAGTCACAATGATCGACCGCAGCACTGCCGGACGTAGCCTGCGTCCGATCACCGCACCAAAGAAGCCGCCAATGAGTGAGCTGACGGCGATGACCAGAACCACCCACCAGTTGATGCGGTCGAACGCGAAGAGCATGTACGAAATGCCTGCCACCACGTTGACGGCGAGCACCAGCAGGTTCTTCACTGCGGTGGCGTTCTGGATGGTGCCGTGCAGGAAAATGCCGAGGATACCCACCAGCAGGATGCCCTGAGCTGCGACGAAGTACCCGCCGTAGACGCCCGCCAGGTACACGAGGATGGTCAGCCCCACGGGGTGGGCCCGGGTGGACTCCTTGCGTCCAGCCCGGAGCAGCACCCTGCGTTGCAGCGCGGGCTGGAAGATCACAAAGCCCAGGGCAATGACGATCAGGATTGGCGCCGCGAATTCGAAGACCTGTTCCGGCAGATTCAGGAGGAGAGCTGCACCGGTGATCCCCCCGAGAACCGAGGCGGGAAGCAGGCGAAGAATGGTCGAGCGCAAACCGGCAAGTTCACGACGGTACCCCCAGGTTCCCGATACACCGCCCGCGATCAGGCCCATCGCGTTGCTGATGGTCGCTGTGACCGGGGCGAATCCCAGGGCGAGCAGGACCGGGAAGGTGACGAGCGTGCCGGAGCCCACCACCGAATTGATGGCACCGGCCCAGAGACCGGCAACAAAAATGAGGGCACCCTGCAGCAGTTCCATCAGCAGGCGTACCGGTCGCTAGGCGCGGGAACGGGCGACAGCCGTGTAGCGGCCGTCCTGCTGGCGGACGTCGAGGGGCACATCGAAAGCTGCGCTGAGGTGCTCTTCGGTGAAGACGGTCTCGATCGGGCCGGAAGCCACTACCGCGCCGTCGCGCATCAGCATGGCGTGGGTGAATCCCGGTGGCACCTCTTCGAGGTGATGGGTCACTAACACCATGACCGGTGATTCCTCGTCCTGGGCCAGGGCAGTGAGCCGGGTGATCAGGTCTTCACGACCGGCGAGGTCCAGCCCGGCGCCGGGCTCGTCGAGGAGCAGCAGCTCCGGGTCGGTCATCAGGGCCCGGGCGATCTGGACGCGCTTGCGTTCGCCCTCGCTGAGGGAGGCAAACGGCCGGTTCATGAAGGTGGACATGCCCCACGCATCGAGCAGGGCAAAGGCGCGGCGGGCGTCCTGCTTTTCGTACTGCTCCCGCCACCGTCCGGTGATCCCGTAGGAAGCGGTGACCACCACGTTGAGCACGGTTTCGTGCTCGGGTATCTGGGCGGCGAGGGCCGCCGAGGCGAGCCCGATGCGGGGACGCAACTCGAAGACATCCACCGCACCCAGAACTTCGTCCAGGATACCCGCGACACCCTGGGTGGGGTGGATGCGGGCGCCGGCGATCTGGAGCAGGGTGGTTTTGCCTGCACCGTTCGGGCCCATGATCACCCAGCGTTCGCCGTCCTTGACCTGCCAGTCCACGCTGTCCAACAGCGTCTTGCCGCCCCGGACAAGGCTTACCCCAGCTAACTCAAGAACATCACTCATAGCACTAGACATTAGGCCAACTAGCGCAGCAAACGCGAAACGGCGCCCGCCCGGCGCCCGGTGGGCAGGATGAGCGGCCGGCGTCGTCCGGGGAACTGATTTCGGAGCCCGCCCGGCGCCCGGCGATAATGGCTTGGTGGCGCTGACCGCGCTGCGGTTGAAGACCAATGGTGAAAGTGGAGGATTATGCCCAGGGAATTCGGTGTCGTCAGTTACGGTGTGCAGCTTCCGGATGAGTTTCTGATCGCTGTCCAGGGTGCCGTCCAGAACACCGGTGCCCAGATCATCGAACTCGAGAACTCGGGGAGCTCACGCTTCCAGGCGTCCACCGTTTTCGTCTCGTTCGACGGCGACGCCGCCGACCTGCGGACCGCTGTGCAGCCCCACCTGACGGGTGACCTGAGCTGCGCCGTCGTCCCTCCCCCACTGGTTGACGAGGGACGAAAGCTCCTCATCATGGACGTGGATTCCACCTTGATCCGGCAGGAAGTCATTGAGTTGCTGGCTGCCCACGCTGGCCGGGAGGCTGAGGTCGCCGCCGTCACCGACGCGGCGATGCGCGGCGAAATAGATTTCACCCAGAGCCTCCGATCGAGGGTGGCGGTGCTCAAGGGCCTTCCGGTCAGTGTCCTCGCCGAGGTGGGATCGGTCATTGAGTTCAGCGACGGCGCTGAGGAGCTGGTCCGCCACTATCTGGCGGCAGGGCACGCGGTTGCCGCAGTCTCGGGCGGTTTCACCCAGCTACTCGACCCGCTGGCCGCCCAACTGAGCCTGACCTTCGCGGAGGCCAACGTACTGGGCGTCAGCGACGACGGACATCTCACCGGTGAGGTCGTGGGCCCGGTAGTGGACCGCGCAGCCAAGGAACGGGCCCTGCGGCGGTGGGCTGCGGAGGCCGGCGTGCCGATGGAGCGGACCATCGCCGTCGGGGACGGTGCCAATGACCTCGACATGCTTGGCGCGGCTGGGCTCGGGGTGGCTTTCAACGCCAAGCCCGCGGTCCGTGCGGCTGCGGACGCCTCGATCGATCTGCCCTACCTGGACGTGGTCAGGCACTTCAGCCGGTACTGACCTGGACCGGGCTGACTCTTGATGGACTTCACCGCCCCAGGACCCAATCCTGGGGCGGTGAAGGAACCGGCTACTTGGTGAAGTACTCGTAGCCGCCGACGTACTCCGTGTGTCCGCTGGGGACATCGGCAGTGGCCATCTTCGCGATCTCAGCGGCAAACTCGGCGACCGAGTAGAGCCGCCCGGCCTGCTCGCGGCGCGCTTCAATCGCCCCGGGGGTGGCCCGGTCCAGCAGGGTTGCCGTAACGGTTCCCTCGATCATGTCGCCGGAAACCACAACCAGGGTGATGCCCTTGGCTTCCAGCTCAGGCAGCAGCTCGCGGAGGGCATCCTCACCGGCCCGCTTACTGCGAGCGACGGCCTCGTAGGCTGCCATCGTGGGAACCGTGTTGATGAAGTGCGCCTGATGGCTGGTGATGAACACCACGCGGGAACCCGACGGCATCACGTCCATCGCCGCGCGGAGCATGTTGACCTGCGCGTCACGGTTCAGTTTCAGGGCATAGTCTTCCTCGACTCCCGATTCCATCCCGCCCGACGCATTGAGGACCAGCAAACCCAGACCCCCGAAGTTGTCGACCGCTGCCTGGATCAGCGCCGCTGACCCCTCAGCGGTGGTCAGGTCGGCGCCAACAGCTACCGCCTTCCCGCCAGCGGCCTCGATCCCCGCCACCACCTTCGCGGCGCGCGGTGCCTTCTGGCGGTAATTGACGACGACGGCGGCGCCCTGGTCCGCGAGCAGTTTCGCGACATCAGCCCCGATTCCGCGTGATGATCCGGTGACGATTGCGGGTGTGCCATCCAACGCGGCCATAGGTACTCCTCTTAGTCGGTGAAACATTAGTCAGTGAAAACGGGTGATAAACGCTGTGCTGTTAGTGGCCCATGCCCAGTCCACCGTCGACGGGGATGACCGCTCCGGAGATGTAGGCGGCGTCGTCGCTGGCAATCCACCGCACCACGTTGGCCACCTCGGTCGGCTCAGCGAACCGTCGGGCCGGGATGGTGGCGAGGTAGTTTTTGCGGGTGTCCTCGGGCAGCTCGGCGGTCATATCGGTGTTAATGAAACCCGGAGCCACCACGTTCGCGGTGATACCCCGCGAACCCAGTTCGCGGGTGAGCGACCTGGCGATGCCGATCAGGCCCGCCTTCGACGCCGAATAGTTGATCTGCCCGGGAGCACCGTACAGCCCCGTCACCGAAGAGATCAGCACCACGCGGCCTTTCCGGAGGCGGATCATCCCCTTCGAAGCCCTCTTGATGACGCGGAACGCGCCGGTGAGGTTGGTGTCGATGACGTCGGTGAAGTCCGACTCACTCATCCGCAGCAGCAGCGTGTCACGGGTCATCCCGGCGTTGGCGACCAGCACCTCGACGGGGCCGTGGGCTTCCTCGACGGCGGTGAACGCGGCGTCGACCTGCGCTTCGCTGGTGACGTCGGCTTTCACACCGAGAAGTCCCTCAGGAACCTCCCCGCTGCGGTAGGTAATGGCCACCCGGTCACCGTTCTCAACAAAGGCTCGCGCAATGGCAAGCCCAATGCCGCGGTTGCCTCCGGTTACCAAAACACTGCGTCCCTGCTCGGCGTCTGCCACGGATTCCTCCAGAATCATTGCTCCAACTATCCCTGCCGATCCTAGCTGGGACCTGCTGAACTGCAAGAATGTGGCGAAGGGCAGCCGCCGGGGGAACCTTTGGTGGCTGCCAGGCTTTTAACATCTTGGGGCACTGAGTGAGACAATAGAAAGGTCCCTTGGAGTGTGATGAGCAAGCAAATCCGGCATGGCGCTGACGTCCACAGTATTACCGATGCGCGAAGCGCCCACAGCGATGAAATACGCGGGCGAATGATCAAATATTCCATTTCGATGGGTATCCGTCTCGTCTGCATCGTCCTCGTTTTTTTCGTTGAGGGCTGGCTGCAGTGGGTGGTGATCGTTGGTGCGGTGGTGCTGCCGTACTTCGCGGTGATCTTCGCTAACGGTGGGTCCGACACCAGCGACCTGCCCCACAGCCAGTCGCTGATCGATAACGTGCCCCTCCCCGCTCTTGAGACCGCGGCCCCGGTGTCCCCGGAGCCCACCGACGACGTGCTGCAGGGCGAAATTATTGACGACGACGACGTCGACCCGGCCACCACCAACGACAAGCTGTACAGGGGACGTCCCACCGTATGAATCTTCTTGACCAGCTGCAGCAGCTCAGCGCTGCCCCAGGAACCACGCGGGAGCCGGGCGGCCGGCCCGCCGAGACCGTGTGCTCACGCAAGGCGTGCCGGCTGCCCGCAACCTGGCAGCTGCTATGGAACAACCCAAAAATCCATACGCCAGAGCGCCGGAAAATTTGGGTTGCGTGTGGGGAGCACCGCGACTGGCTGGAGAACTACCTGCAGACCCGTGATCTGTGGAAGGAAACCCTGCCCCTGGCGGGCTCAGCCGAGGACACAGCATAGATGTACCGTTTTCTCGTTTCGCCCCGCTGGCTGGGGTGGTTTGCCCTCGTGGTCCTGCTCGCCGTCGCGTGCAGCTCCCTCGGTATGTGGCAGCTCGACCGTCGTGACCAGCTGGCTGACACGATCCAACGGATCGAAGCCAACTATGACCAGCCAGCCGTCCCGTATGCAGCGGACACCGCCGACTTCAGATCGTTTGACCCTGCCGAGGAATGGCTGCCCATTGAGCTGACCGGAACCTATGACACGGCCAACCAGCTGGTGGTGCGCAACCGTCCCTTCAGCGGACGCCCCGGCTACGAAGTGCTGGTGCCGCTCAAACTGGCGGACGGGTCAGCGGTGATTATCAACCGCGGTTGGCTACCGATCGGCAATGATGCGGCGGGCCGTCCCGATGCTTTCCCTCAGCCGCCCGACGGCGAGGTCACCGTGACGGCGAGGATCAAGCCGGGTGAGCCGCAGCTGGATCGCGGGGCCCCGGAGGGCCAGATCGCGTCCATCAACCTGGCACGGTACGACGAGGTCCTCGACTACGAGCTTCAGACGGGTGCCTACGGGCTGATGTCAGCCGAAAGTCCGGCACCGGCGACTTCGCCGCGGATCTTCCCCCGTCCGTCCCTGGACGCCGGACCGCACTTGTCCTACTCCATGCAGTGGTTCGCCTTCGGCGGCCTGTTGTTCGTGGGGTTCGGCTACGCCGCCCGGCAGCAGCAGCGGACGGACGAAGAAGAGGCCGCAGAAGCCAACGGCACCATCTCGGCGCTGCCGTCGCGACGACAGCGCCGCCCCACCGCCGAGGAAGAAGAAGACGCCTACCTCGACGCGCGCGGCTATTAGGCCATCGTCACCAGGTCGAGATAGTCATCGCTCCAAAGGTCCTCGACGCCGTCGGGTAGCAGCACCACCCGTTCGGGGTTGAGCGCCTCAACCGCTCCCTCATCGTGGCTGACCAGGACGACGGCGCCACTGTAGTTGCGCAGCGCCCCCAGAATCTCGGCACGGCTGGCGGGGTCTAGGTTGTTGGTCGGTTCGTCGAGCAGCAACACGTTGGCTGACGACGCGACGATGGTGGCCAGAGCCAGTCGAGTCTTCTCACCACCGGAGAGCACCCCGGCAGGCTTGTCGACGTCGTCGCCCGTGAAGAGGAAGGACCCGAGGACACCGCGGACTTCGGCGTCCTTCATGTCCGGTGCCGAGGAGCGCATGTTCTCGAGGACGGTCCGCTCAGTGTCGAGGGTTTCGTGTTCCTGGGCGTAGTAGCCCACCTTCAGGCCGTGCCCGGGGATGACTTCGCCGGTGTCCGGTTTGTCGACGCCGGCGAGCATCCGCAGCAGGGTGGTCTTGCCAGCACCGTTCAGTCCGAGGATCACTACCTTCGATCCGCGGTCGATGGCGAGGTCGACGTCGGTGAAGATCTCCAGCGAACCGTAGGACTTGCTGAGCCCCTCGGCGGTCATGGGGGTCTTGCCGCACGGGGACGGTTCGGGGAACCGCAGCGCAGCAACGCGGTCCTGCGCGCGCACCGCTTCCAGCCCGCCCAGCAGGCGTTCCGCACGCTTCGCCATGTTCTGCGCAGCAACTGCCTTGGTGGCCTTGGCCCGCATTTTGTTGGCCTGGTCCATGAGGACCTGGGCCTTCTTCTCCGTGTTGGCGCGCTCACGCTTCCTCGCGCGTTCATCAGTCTCGCGCTGCTGCAGGTAACGCTTCCAGCCGATGTTGTAGATGTCGATCGTGGCGCGGTTGGCATCCAGGTGGAACACCTTGTTCACCGTCGCTTCCAGCAAGTCCACATCGTGGCTGATCACAATCAGGCCACCCTGGTGGTTCTTGAGGAACTCGCGCAGCCAGGTGATGGAGTCAGCGTCAAGGTGGTTGGTTGGCTCATCGAGGAGCATGGTCTCCGCGCCCGAGTACAGGATGCGCGCAAGTTCAACACGCCGGCGCTGACCACCGGAGAGGGTGCTCAGCGGCTGGTTCAGGATCCGGTCCGGCAGGGCGAGGTTCGAGGAAATCGCGGCTGCCTCCGCTTCGGCAGCGTACCCGCCGTGCGCAAGGAATTCTGCTTCGATCCGGTCGTAGCGGGCCATCGCCTTGTCGCGCACCGAATTGTTTTCGCTCGCCATGTCTTCCTGGGCGGCCCGCAGCTTGGTGACGACGACGTCGAGGTTCCGCGCCGAAAGGATCCGGTCCCGGGCCAACTGCTCCATATTGGGTGTCCGCGGGTCCTGGGGCAGGTACCCGATTTCGCCCTTTCGGGTGACGGACCCGCCGGCCGGCAGACCCTCCCCCGCCAGGACCCTGGTCAGAGTGGTCTTGCCGGCACCATTTCGACCCACCAGACCAATCTTGTCCCCGCGGTCAACACGGAATGACACCGCATCCATAAGCAGGCGCGCTCCCGCGCGAAGCTCTAAGTTCGAGACGGTAATCAATTACGTGGCCTTTCAATGGAACGGTTCCGCATCATTGGAGTTTGCTGGATGCCTAATTTTGTAGGAAACCTACAAGCGAAATAAGAACTGGTGGCACTAATCTCAGTAAGTGACGGCACACTGTTGTCGATAACTAACAGGAAGAGTCACCATGCATCTGGAGAATCAGGCTCCCGCGGCCGCCGCTGTGGGTACTCCCACTCACGCCAGGCGCCGCTGGAGTGCCACAGATCTTTCGCTGATCGCGGTCTTCGCGGCCTTCGTGGCCGCTCTAGCAATCCTACCTGCTATCCCCGCCGGCCCGCTCGGGGTACCCCTGACCCTGCAGACTCTCGCCGTGATGGTGACCGGAATTGTCCTTGGACCCGGCCGTGGCTTCGCTGCAGTGGCACTGTATGTGGCGGTAGGCCTGGCTGGTCTGCCGATCTTCGCTGGCTTTTCGGGGGGCGTGGGTGTCCTCGCTGGCCCGTCGGCCGGCTACCTTCTGGCGTTCCCTCTTGCTGCACTCGTCGCCGGGTTCCTGGCCCGTCTCGTCCTGGTCCGGGTGCGCCGGTTCAGGTATGCCGCCCTGTTCGCAGCCTGCATGGTGACCAGCCTGCTGGTGGTCCACACCCTCGGGATTGCTGGTCTGATGATCAACGGCAAGCTGGACTTCGTGACCGCAATCCTCGCCGACGTGATCTACCTGCCCGGCGACGTGGTGAAGAACCTCGTTGCAGCAGCGATCGGGTTGAGTGTGCACCGGGCGTTCCCCCGGTTGATTGGCGCAGGCCGGAATGCTTCTGTGACGGCCACGTGAGCCGCCGGAGCAGCTAGCCGATGATCGTTTTCGAGGGTGCTGCGGTCAGCGTCGATGGCCCGGATGGTGCGCGACTGATTCTGGCGCCGCTGACGCTGGAACTGTCCGAGCGTCGGATCGCGGTCATCGGCGCCAATGGGTCCGGGAAGTCGACTCTGCTGAAACTCATCAACGGACTGATCCCTCCAACTGCCGGGAGCGTCCTGGTGGCAGGACTCGACACGGTCAAGGCCGGCCGGGCGGTCCGGCAGCGGGTGGGATTCGTGTTTACCGATCCCCTGTCCCAACTGGTGATGCCCACCGGGCTTGAGGATGTTGAGCTGTCGCTGCGGGCTCGGCTGCGCAACCCTACCGAACGGCGAACCGCGGCACTGGCCGTCCTGGAGCGGTTCGGGCTGGGGCCGCTGGCAGAGCAAAGCATCTACGACCTCTCCGGCGGGGAGCGGCAGCTGATGGCGCTGGCCACGGTCCTCGCCGTCGACCCGGCCATCCTGGTCGCAGACGAACCCACCACCCTGCTTGACCTCCGCAACGAGCGCCGGGTCCGCAGCGTGTTCCGCAGACTGGACCAACAGGTGGTCTTCACCACCCATGATCTCGACTTCGCCAGGGACAGCGACCGGGTGCTGGTCATCGACGCGGGACAGCTGGTGTTCGACGGCGACCCCGGCGCAGCGATCGACCACTACCGGAGAATGCATCTCGAGGCGGACCCGCTGCCGGAACACCACCCATGAGGGGCCACGGCAGCCTGTTCGGCACCTACGTCGCCGGTGATTCGCTGCTCCACCGGACTCCCCTGTGGGTGAAAGGCCTTGCTGTACTGCTGCTGTCCACGAGCGTGCTGGTGGTAAACCTACTGGCGCTGACCGCCGTCGCATTTGGGCTGGTGGCAGTTGGCTACCTGATCGGTGCACGCCTGCCCCCGATCCACCTGTGGCGACCGCTGGTGCCGGTCTGGCCCATGCTCGTGATCCTCGGCGGCTACCAGATCATCGCTAACGGCCCGGAATCGGCCCTGCAGGTGGTGGGAAACATCACCACGTGCCTCCTCGCGGCCCGCCTGCTGACCCTGACCACCGAGGGCCAACGCCTCCTGGATGGGCTGGTCGCCCTCGCCGTCCCGTTTCGGCGGCTGGGCGCCGACCCCGAGCGGTTCGGCCTGACGCTTGCCCTGATGACCCGGAGCCTCCCGTATCTTGTGGGCTCGGTAGCGGACGTCCGGGACGCGGCAAAGGCCCGCGGTCTGGAACGGAACCCGCGGGCCCTGGTGATCCCGGTGGTGATCGGCGCCGTCGCCTACGCCCACCAGACCGGCGAGGCGTTGGCGGCCCGGGGTCTCGGGGAACCGAACGCTGCAGACCCCAGCGGACCGGCCCAAACCGGCTAGCGCAGCAAGAACCGGCAGCCGCCCCAAAAAACGGCTAGTGCAGCAGAAAACGGCAGGCGCCCCAAAAAACGGCTAGTGCAGCAGAAAACGGCAGGCGCCCCAAAAAACGGCTAGCGCAGCAGAAAACGGCAGGCGCCCCAGTTATATCTGGGCGCCTGCCGTTTTCTGCTGCGCTGCTCCGGGAATGCTGCGCAGGAGCGTCCTAGATGTTGAAGCCGAGGGCCCGCATCTGGTCGCGGCCGTCGTCGGTGATCTTCTCGGGACCCCATGGTGGCATCCACACCCAGTTCAGGCGCCAGTCGTCCACTACGCCGTCCAGCGACAGGCCCACCTGCTCCTCGATGACGTCAGTCAGCGGGCACGCCGCCGTGGTGAGCGTCATGTCGATCAGCAGGGCGCCGTCGTCGGCGTACTTCAGGCCGTACAGGAGGCCAAGGTCAACGATGTTGACACCCAACTCGGGGTCAATCACGTCCTTGAGGGCTTCCTCGACGTCGTCAAGCGCGGTCTGTCCCGCGTTCACTTCACTCATTGTTCTCTACCTTCTCGAAGTGTTACCGAGTTCACTTGCTGCTGAGCCTAGGCGCCGGCCGTGGTGACAGCAGGAGCCGGGGACTGGGCGCCGAAGCGGTCGTAGCCTTCGGCCTCGAGGCGGTCGGCCAGCTCAGGGCCACCCTGTTCAGCAATCCTGCCGTCAACGAACACGTGGACGAAGTCCGGCTTGATGTAGCGCAGGATCCGGGTGTAGTGGGTGATCAACAGGGTACCCATTTCGCCCTTCGAATGCTCGCGGTTCACGCCTTCGGACACGACCTTCAGCGCGTCGACGTCGAGGCCTGAATCGGTCTCATCCAGGATGGCGAAGCGGGGCTTGAACAGCTCGAGCTGAAGAATTTCGACACGCTTCTTCTCGCCGCCGGAGAAACCCTCGTTGACGTTGCGCTGGGCGAAGTCGGCGTCGATGCGCAGCTGCGACATCGCTTCCTTGACGTCCTTGGTCCAGTGACGCAGGCTCGGAGCCTTGCCATCGAGGGCAGTCTTCGCGGTCCGCAGGAAGTTGGTCATGGTGACGCCGGGTACCTCGACCGGATACTGCATGGCCAGGAACAGGCCGGCGCGGGCCCGCTCGTCGACGCTCATATCGAGGACGTCTTCACCGTCGAGGGTGATGGATCCGCTGTCAACGAGGTACCGGGGGTGACCGGCAATCGTCGAGGCGAGGGTCGACTTGCCGGAACCGTTGGGCCCCATGATGGCGTGTGACTCGCCGGTGTTGATGGTCAGGCTGACCCCTTTGAGGATCTGCTTCCTGACCCCCTGCTCCGTCTCGATGCTGACGTGGAGGTCCTTGATTTCAAGGGTGGACATCTGTGGTTCTCCTTCGCGCCCTGCGTGGCAGGGAGTGCAGTAGGTGTTCGAGCTAAGTAGTCGAAAAGTGTGTGGCGGCTAGCCGAGGTCCGGGACAGCGGCACCGTTGGTGACGGTGGTGATGTCCACGTAGACCTCGTCGCCGTGAATTTCCAGGGCGAACACTGGGACAGGTTCATAGGCCGGCAGTTGCAGCGGGGCGCCGCTGCGCAGATCGAACTGCGATCCGTGTCCCCAGCATTCGATGACGCATCCTTCGACGTCCCCCTCGGAGAGGGAGATATCGGCATGCGAGCAGGTGTCCCCGAGAGCATGGATTGCACCCTCGGAGTCCTTCACCACAGCCACCGGATAGTCGTCGATCAGAATGCGCAGGGCCTGGCGGACCTCAATGTCGTTGACATTGCAGACCAGTTCGCCCTTCGGTGCATCAGCCATCAGATGTTTCCTGCCGCGAGTTCCCGCTCCACGGCGTCGGTCAGTCGCTCCTCCAGGGCTGGCACCTTGATCTGCTGAATGACCTCGTTGAGGAAACCGCGGACCACCAGTCGGCGGGCGGTTTTCTCGTCGATGCCGCGAGCCATCAGGTAGAACAGGTGCTCGTCGTCGAACCGGCCGGTGGCGCTGGCGTGGCCTGCACCCTCGATGAGACCAGTTTCGATCTCCAGGTTCGGCACCGAGTCCGAGCGCGTTCCGTCAGTCAACAGGAGGTTACGGTTCGTTTCGTACGTATCGGTCCCCTCCGCCTCCTTGCGGATCAGCACGTCGCCGACCCAGACGGTGTGAGCGTCCTGGCCCTGCAGCGCGCCCTTGTACGTGACGCGGGATTTGCAGTTCGGGACGGCGTGGTCCACCAGGAGGCGCTGCTCAAGATGCTGGCCTGCGTCGGCGAAGTACAGTCCGTACATCTCGACCTCGGAGCCTGGTCCGGTGAAGAGCGACGACGGCGTCATCCGCACCAGGTCTCCGCCCAGGCTGATCACGACGTGCTTGAACTTCGCGTTCCGACCGATTTTGGCCTGCTGGGTGGAGGTGTGGACGGCGTCGTCGTCCCATTCCTGCACACTGACGACGGTGAGTTCAGCGCCGTCGCCGACGACGATTTCAACGTTCTGCGCGAGGGTGGTCTTGCCGTGGTGATCGAGCACCACGACGGCCTTTGAGAACCGCTCCGCGGTGATGATCAGGTGCTGGGCTGCAGGGGCCTCATCGACGCCATTGATGGTGATCTGGATGTCCCTGTCCGCGATCGTCTCCACCGGGATGGTCACGACCGTGGCCTCAGTGAACGCTTCCCAGGCTGCGGCCGAGACCCGGTCATCGGGGATGGACGCGGAGCCGATGCGGGAGTCGTCGCGGCCGACGGTTTCCACCTGGATGTTGGTGGCGCCGGAAACCTCAACGGTGGGCCCCGAACCGGTCAGCGGCTGGTCGTGCAACCCGCGGAGACGCTTGAGCGGGGTGAACCGCCAGTCCTCTTCGCGGCCGTTCAGCGGTGCGAAGTCGGCCAGCCTGTAAGACTTGAGCCGCTCACCGCGGGATGCCTCGGGGATGACCGGGGCGTCGCCGTGGCTGTGCTTTTTCGCGCCATGCTGGTCGGTGCCCTCGTTGAAGGGGGAAAGGTTTTCCCCTTCTTCGGTGAAACCGTCGATGGCAATTTTCTCTTCGGACGCCGGAGCGTCTAATTGGGTAGCTTCAGCCATTATCAGCCTACTGCCCCTTCCATCTGGAGTTCGATCAGGCGGTTCAGTTCGAGGGCGTACTCCATGGGGAGTTCACGGGCGATGGGTTCGATGAACCCGCGCACGATCATGGCCATGGCCTCGTCCTCGGGCATGCCGCGCGACATCAGGTAGAACAACTGTTCCTCGCTGACGCGCGAGACGGTTGCCTCGTGGCCCATGGTGACGTCGTCCTCGCGGATGTCCACGTACGGGTAGGTGTCGGACCGGGAGATCGTGTCCACCAGCAGGGCGTCACAGCGCACAGTGTTCGCCGAATGCGTGGCACCCTCGCGGACCTGGACCAGCCCGCGGTAGGCGGCCCGTCCACCGCCCCTGGCAACCGACTTGGAGATGATCGATGATTTGGTGTTCGGTGCGATGTGCACCATCTTCGAACCGGTGTCCTGGTGCTGACCCTCGCCGGCGAAAGCAATGGACAGGGTCTCGCCCTTGGCGTGCTCCCCTACCAGGTAGACGGCCGGGTACTTCATGGTGACCTTCGAGCCAATGTTGCCGTCAACCCACTCCATGGTGGCGCCCTCGTGGGCGATAGCCCGCTTGGTGACCAGGTTGTACACGTTGTTCGACCAGTTCTGGATGGTGGTGTAGCGGACGCGGGCGTCCTTCTTCACCACGATCTCGACGACAGCCGAGTGCAGGGAGTCCGACGTGTAGATCGGGGCGGTGCAACCTTCGATGTAGTGCACGTAGGAGCCCTCATCGGCGATGATGAGGGTCCGCTCGAACTGGCCCATGTTCTCCGTGTTGATCCGGAAGTAGGCCTGCAGTGGGATCTCAACGTGAACGCCGGGTGGCACGTAGACGAAGGAGCCGCCGGACCAGACGGCCGTGTTCAGCGATGCGAACTTGTTGTCGCCCACCGGGATGATCGAGCCGAAGTACTCCTCGAAGAACTCGGGGTGTTCCTTCAGCGCAGTGTCGGTGTCCATGAAGATGACACCCTGGCGTTCGAGCTCCTCGTTGATCTGGTGGTAGACCACCTCGGACTCGTACTGGGCCGCCACGCCTGAGACCAGGCGGTTACGCTCTGCCTCGGGGATACCGAGCTTCTCGTAGGTGTTCTTGATGTCTTCGGGGAGTTCTTCCCAGCTGCCAGCCTGCTTCTCGGTGGAGCGCACGAAGTATTTGATGTTGTCGAAGTCAATGCCCGACAGGTCAGCACCCCAGGCGGGCATGGGCTTCCGGTCGAAGTACTTGAGGCCTTTCAGGCGCAGGTCAAGCATCCATTGGGGCTCGTCCTTCTTGGCCGAGATGTCGCGGACGACCTCTTCGCTGAGTCCGCGTTTGGCGTTGGCGCCGGCGTCGTTCTTATCCGACCAGCCGAAAGCATAGTTACCGATGCCTTCGAGCTCCGGATTGCGCTCCAGGATGTCACTGATTACTGCTTCCGGAACGGCTGGCTCAGCCATTGTCTTCTGGTCTACTTGATCCGTCATCACGGCCTTTCATGCTGATGGTTGGATACGGTCGGTTCTAGCCCGGGGATGTCAGTCCCGGCGGGGGCCGGTATTACCCGGCCCACAGGTATGTGGGTGGTGCAGACGTGGCCGCCGCGCGCCAGCGTGGACAGCCGGCGTACGTCGACGCCGAGCAGCCGGGAGAATACTTCGGTCTCCTGGTCACAGAACGAGGGAAAATCGGCGGCGAGCTCCTGCACCGGGCAGTGACCCTGGCAGAGCTGGACCGCCAGCATGGCAGCGTTCGGGGCGTTCCGCCCGACAACCGTGGTGGACCCCACGAACCCGTCCGCGGTCAGTGCTCCGGCCAGCGCACGGGCGCGGTCTTCGAGGTCGGGGCCGGCGGCTTCCACCAGGGGGCGGTACCGGGTTTCCATCTCGGCGAAGCGGGTCCGGGCGAACTCGTCGACGGCGTCGGGACCGGCGACCAGTTGGAGCTGCGTCAGAGCCGCCTTGGCGATGGACAGGTAGTCGGTGCCCAGCTCGGTCTGCCCGCGCTGGCTCAGCACGTACCTGCGGGCCGGCCGGCCCGCTCCCGAAGAGGGGTTGCCGACCAGTTTCACTTCGATGAGCTGTTTGCGGGACAGGGCATCAAGGTGGCGTCGGACGGCCGCCGGGGTGAACCCCAGGCGTTCACCGAGTTCAGCCGCGCTGACCGGGCCGTGTTCGAGGACCGCGGCGAGCACCTTGCTGCGGGTCCGGTCCTCGACCTCACTGGGCCTGGAACCGTTGGGGCGGGAGCTGTTGGGCCGGGAGTCATTTGGCTGGGAGCCATTTGGGCGCGCCTCAGCCGGGAAGGTGCTGGCTGGGGATGAATTGCTCATGTCGCCTCCTCCGGAATCCGCGGCACAGATTTATGCCCACAGAATAGACAACACAATCATGTCCTAATCTGTTCCCCACTGCCAGTAAGGCGAGGCTATCCGAAGGGCGGTTCCGCACGGGAAGGCACAGCTACTACATGCCGTAGAATAATTGAGTGCCAAACCCCTCTCCCGCGCTGGAAGTTGAAGCGCTCGTCAAGGACTTTGGACCCGTTTCCGCGCTCGACGGCAAGATGGTCAGGGTGCTCGACGGCGTCCACCTTCGAGCCTACCCCGGGCAGGTCACGGCGCTCCTCGGCGCGAATGGTGCCGGCAAGACCACCACCCTCGAATGCGCGCAGGGTTTGCAGCGCCCCAACGGTGGGACGGTCAGGCTACTCGGTGAGAACCCGTTCAACGCCGGAGCGGCGCTTCGCAGCAGAGTCGGAGTGATGCTGCAGGAAGGTGGGCTCCCGCCGTCGGCCCGGCCGCTGGCCCTGCTCAACCATGTGGCGGCCATGTACGGCGCACCCCGCCCGGTGGCCGAGCTGGCCGACCGGTTGGGCATCAACTCCTACGCCACCACGGGCATCCGACGGCTCTCCGGCGGCCAGAAACAGCGGCTCGCCCTCGCCTGCGCGCTGATCGGCAACCCCGAGGTGCTTTTCCTGGACGAGCCCAGCGCAGGACTGGATCCGCAGTCACGCACCATCGTGTTCGACCTGATCCGTGAACTCCGCGCTGAGGGGCTGGCCATCATCCTCACCACCCACCTGCTCGACGACGCCCAGAAGCTCGCCGATTATGTCTACATTCTCGACACGGGCCGCACCGTCACCCACGGCACCGTCGCTGACCTGACCGCCGACGACGCCGGCGACACGTACCGGGATCTCCGCTTCCAGGCCGCCCCAGGCCTCGGCCTCCCGGCCGGCGCGTTTCCGGCGCTAACCTTCAGGGAAACCGATCCCGGCCGCTATTCGGTGGCTGGCTGTTTCACCCCCGCCGACCTGGCGGGACTTGCACGGTGGTGGGAAGAGGCCGGCGTCCTGCCCCTGTCCATCAGCATGCAACCCCGGTCCCTCGAAGACGTGTTCCTCGACATCTCCGGACGGGAAATCCGATGAGCACTGCCGCTCCGCTGGCTAAACGCATCCTCCTGCAGGGCCGCTACGAGGCGCTGTCCATGCTCCGCAACGGGGAACAACTGGTCCTGGCCATTGCGTTGCCCCTGCTCGGTCTGGTGGTCCTGGTCCTGACGCCGTTCCTTGACGGGATGGCGGACAGCCGAATCGACGCAGCGACCCCGGGCATCATTGCGCTCTGTGCCATGTCCACTGCCTTCACCGGGCAGGGCATCGCTACCGGCTTCGACCGCCGCTACGGCGTGCTGCGGTTCCTGTCCACTACTCCCCTGGGTAAACCAGGGCTGATCCTGGGGAAGGTGCTCGGCGTCGTCGTTGTCCTGGCAGTCCAGCTGGTGGTCATCGGTACCGTTGCGGTCCTGCTGGGATGGCGCCCGGATGCTGCGGGGATGCTGCCTGGGCTGGTGCAATTGATCGTCGGCGCTGCGGCATTCACAGCCCTGGGCCTCCTGGTGGCTGGAACCCTCCGGCCGGAGGCGACGCTTGCCGTGACCAACCTGGTGTGGATCCTGCTGGCCGTGGCCGGCGGTATTGTGCTCCCCGGGACGCTGCTGCCCGATGCCATGCGGCCGTTCGTTGACATCCTGCCGTCCTCGGCGCTGGGCGACGGACTACGGTCGGCGCTCATCGACGGGGCCTTCAACCTTCCTGCGTTCCTTATCCTCGCGGCGTGGGCCTTCCTGTCCAGCCTCGCCGCCATCCGCTGGTTCAAATGGAGTTAGCACACATGACACACCCTGCACCCACCGGCTGGAGCCGTCTCACAGCGAAACTCCCCCGCACCAACTCGCGGTCCGTTCGCGGTCTGGCCCTCGCCTCGCTGATCTCCCAGATCATGATCGTGGTGACCGGCGGTGCCGTGCGGCTCACGGCCTCAGGATTGGGCTGCCCTGAGTGGCCCAGGTGCACCGCCACGTCGATCGTCAATACACCGGAGATGGGCATCCACGGGGTGATCGAGTTCGGCAACCGGCTGCTGACCTTCGTGTTGACAGCCATTGCCATCGCCATGGTGGTATCCCTCTGGAATCTGCGCAAGGAACGCAAGGACCTGTTCCGGCTCGCCATCGCGCTGGCCGCAGGCATCCCCGCGCAGGCTATCCTCGGCGGCATCACGGTGCTGACCCAGCTCAACCCCTGGGTGGTCGGCTGGCATTTCATCGTCTCGATGGTTCTGATTGTCCTTGCCACGGTGCTGGTCAACCGGGCACGGATCACCACCGCGCAGGCGGCAACGTCGGCCGCGCCGCTGGGATCACGGCTGCTGCGTCAGATCCTGACCGCTGCGGCAGTGCTGACAGCCATCACGGTCTTCCTCGGAGTGATCGTCACCGGATCCGGCCCGCACGCCGGTGACGCTGGCGCCGCCCGGAACAACCTCGACCCCGACCTCATGACCCGGATCCACGCGGCGCCGGTCTATCTGCTGGTACTCACGGTCGCCGTCGCGCTGGTGCTGGTGTACCGCGAGTCGGCAGCGTCACGACTCAGGACATCGGTGGTGATCCTCGCCGCGGTGGTTCTTGCCCAGGGCGCCCTCGGCTACCTGCAGCACTTTCTGCACCTGCCCGTCGTGCTGGTGGCCCTGCATATGCTCGGAGCATCAGTGCTGACGGCGGCCATGGCCAACAGCGTCTATCTGGCGGCAAGCCGCCAGGAGCGGGCCACACTGGAATCCGACGACCACGGTGTCGCCTCGGAGCCCGCGGGCTTCAGAGACGACCGATAACCTCAAGCGCGTCGATCAGGCGTGCCAGGTCGCGCTGCTCACTACCCGGCACGGGTAATACCGGCAGCCGCGGGTCCCCGGCGTCGATGCCACACGCTTTCGCCAGTGAATGAAGCCCGCTCAGCTTCCGCAGCCGCAGGACGGCCTGCACCACCGGCAGCAGAAGCTTCCGCGACTCAGCAATCCGGGCACCATCCCCACTGACTACCGCCGCCCGAAACTCGGTGTAGGCGCGGGGAAGCAGCGCCGCGGGACCGGTATGCCAGGCGTCCGCTGCGATATCGCCCGAGGCGATCAGCAGGTCCCCGCTCAGCCCATGGCTGAACGGCTGGCTGGTCAGTGACCGCAACCTGTCGTAGCGCTGCCGGAAGGACACCACGTCGGTGGCAGTGTCCTTGAACGCCTGCACATTGGGGAGGTCAAGGAGTTCGGCGACCAGTTCCAGGTCGTAGTGGAACTGGGTGGTGCCGGGGTTGTTGTAAAGGCAGATCGGCAAGGACGTGACCTCGCAGACGGCAGCGGTCTGGGTCGCCACCTCATCGTTGTTCAACGGCACATAAGACACCGGTGAGAGCACCACACCTGAGGCTCCGGCGCGCTCGGCGTCCCGGGCGGCGTCGAGCACTTCCCTCGTCCCCACCGAGCTGATCCCCACCACGACGGGAACGCCGGACTCCTGGGCGGCGTCGACGGCGGTCGAGGCGACCTGCGATCGTTCAGCGGCGCTGAGGTAGGCGAAACTACCCGAGGAGCCCAGCACCGCGATGGCATCGACCCCCGAGGACGCGAGGGAGGACACCAGCGACGCCAGCTCGGGGAAGTTGATGTCACCGTTCCCGTGAAAGGGAGTGACTGGATACGCGATTAGACCGTTGAACACCATGTGCCCATGCTAGTCGTACCCACTGGTTAGAAGACCGGGCCGCCGATGAACGGATCAATGGCCAGCGCGAGGAACACTACGGTGAGGTAGCTGATCGAGCCGTGGAACACCTTCATGGAGCCCTTGTCAGTGACCGTGCCGCGCACCGCAGAGGTGTGGAGCTTGTGGGTTTCCGACAGGAACCAGATACCGGCGGCGAGGGCCGCGACGGTGAATACCCAGCCCGCCCCGCCCACGGGGATGAGCAGCAGTGAGCAGGCGACCGTTGCGTAGGCGTAGAGGACCACCTGGACGGACACAACGCGGGCACCGGCGATCGCGCCCAGCATCGGCACCTTGGCCGCGTTGTAATCGTCGCTGTACTTCATGGAGAGCGGCCAGTAGTGCGGCGGCGTCCACAGGAAAATGATGAGGAAGAGGACCACGGCTGGCCACTCAATGGTGTTCGTGACAGCGGCCCAGGCAATCAGTACCGGCATGCAGCCAGCGGCTCCGCCCCAGACAATGTTCTGCGGCGTGCGGCGTTTCAGAATCAGCGAGTAGATGACCACATAGAAGAAGATGGCTACCACGCCGAGACCAGCGGTCAAGGGGTTGGCGCCGAACCACAGCAGGGTAATGGCGGCAACGCCGAGCACCCAGGAAAAGATCAGGGCTTCGCGGGGGGAAACCTCACCGGTGACCAGCGGCCGCTTCTCGGTGCGGTGCATCACCTTGTCGATGTCGCGGTCAATGTAACAGTTGAACGAACCGGCGCTGCCGGCGGCCAGTGCGCCACCGACCATGGTCGAAATCATCAGCCAGACACCGGGTAGTCCGCCCTGGGCGAAAATCATGGTTGGCAGTGTGGTGACCAGCAGCAGCTCGATCACGCGAGGCTTGGTCAGAGCGAGATAGGCCTTGGCCTTGCGTTTGAAACCCGTACTGGTGCCCGTTGTGCTGGCAAGGCCCGGATCCTGCTCGGTCTTCACGAGGTAACACTGCCGTTTCTGCTGGGGGGAAAGTCCTCTCTCATCATACCGTCCCCTCCCTCCCAGATTTTACAGACTGTAGAAGTAACCTCGCCGGATGCGCCCCGGAGACTCGTCACGTCACGATGTGAACCACAAATTTGAAAACCGGCCCAAGACGATAGGGTTGACCCTAATGCCCAGCCCGTTTCCGCCGGTAAAATGGTGGCCGCGGGGCGTGGGTAGCCAGAATGCAGGTTTTTACAACGGTGAACGGCCAGTTGTTCCGGTGCGCAAAGACGGCGATCGCCAGTCCCACAGGGCGCCGCGGCGCTGGCCGTGGAGCACAGAGAGGGGCTGAGGTTTCGTGCCGCAGCTTGATACGCAAGAACTGACCTGGACCGAACTGGACACGCGTGCGGTGGATACCGTCCGGGTGTTGGCAGCAGACGCTGTGGAGAAGGTGGGAAACGGCCACCCCGGCACGGCTATGAGCCTGGCGCCCGCGGCCTACCTGCTGTTCCAGAAACTAATCCGGCATGACCCCTCCCAGCCTGAGTGGACCGGCCGCGACCGGTTTGTGCTGTCGCCGGGCCACACCTCCTTGACCCTTTACATTCAGCTCTTCCTCTCCGGGTACGGACTGGAACTCGAGGACCTCCAGTCCCTGCGGACCTGGGGCTCGAAAACCCCCGGCCACCCGGAATACCGCCACACCGCCGGCGTCGAAATCACCACCGGGCCGCTGGGTCAGGGCCTAGCCTCGGCAGTCGGGTTCGCCTTCGCCCAGCGCCGGATGCGCGGCATGATGGATCCCGATACCGCCGCCGGCGAGAGTCCATTCGACCACACCATCTGGGTGATCGCGTCCGACGGCGACCTCCAGGAGGGTGTCACGGCTGAAGCCTCGTCGCTGGCCGGACACCAGGAGCTCGGCAATCTGGTGGTCCTCTACGACGAGAACCACATCTCCATCGAGGACGACACCGACATCGCGTTCACTGAGGACGTACTCGGGCGCTACGAGGCCTACGGCTGGCATGTCCAGCGCGTTGACTGGACCAAGACCGGCGACTACGTCGAAGACGTCCAGGAACTGTACAACGCCCTGACAGCGGCTCGGGACGAGACGTCCAGGCCCTCGATCGTGTCACTGCGGACCATCATTGGCTGGCCGGCACCGACGAAGCAGAACACCGGCAAGATCCACGGTTCGGCCCTCGGCGCAGACGAGGTCGCAGCCCTCAAGGAGACCCTCGGCCTCGATCCGGCCAAGCACTTCGACGTCGCCCCCGAGGTGTTGGACCACGCCCGGCAGGTCAGCGACCGCGGGCAGGCCCTGCGCTCCGAATGGGACAAATCATTTGGCGCCTGGCAGCAGGCCAACCCCGAGAACGCCAAGCTCCTCGACCGGATCGCCTCCCGGACCCTCCCGGCCAAATGGGATGACGCCCTGCCCGAATTTGAGGCGGGCAAGGACATGTCCACGCGGGCCGCATCCGGCAAAGTGCTCTCAGCCATTGGCCCGGTGCTCCCGGAACTGTGGGGTGGCTCGGCCGACCTCGCAGAATCGAACAATACGACGATCGAGGGGTCGCCGTCGTTCATCCCCGAGGGCAAGCAGACCGACACCTGGCAGGGCAACCCGTACGGCCGGGTGCTGCACTTCGGGATCCGCGAGCATGCAGCAGCCGCGATCGTCAACGGCATCGTGATGCACAGCAGCACCCGGGCGTTCTCCGGCACCTTCCTGATCTTCAGCGACTACCAGCGTCCGGCCGTCCGGTTGGGCGCACTCATGGGGGTCCCGTCCATCTATGTCTGGACCCATGACTCCATCGGCCTGGGCGAAGACGGTCCCACCCACCAGCCGGTGGAGCAATTGGCCGCCCTGCGCGCAATTCCAGGGCTCGACGTCGTCCGCCCGGGTGATGCCAACGAGGTGGCCGTCGCCTGGCGCACCATCCTCGAAAACACCGAGAACCCGGCGGGGATCGTCCTGACCCGGCAGAACATTCCCACCTATGCACGCGGCACCGGTGCAGCTGACGGCGACACCTTCGGCTCAGCTGAAGGCGCAGCCAAGGGTGCCTACGTCCTCGCCGAAGCGACCGGCGGCACTCCCGATGTCATCCTGATCGGCACCGGCTCGGAGGTTCAGCTGGCTGTTGAGGCACGCGAAACACTGCAGGCGGAGGGCATCGCTACCCGCGTCGTTTCGATGCCGAGCCTTGAATGGTTCAACCGCCAGGACGAGACCTACCGTGAATCGGTGCTTCCCGGCACCGTCAAGGCGCGGGTTTCCGTGGAGGCCGGGGTGGCCCTCGGCTGGCGCGAACTCATTGGCGATGCCGGCAGGTCAGTGTCCCTGGAACACTTCGGTGCATCCGCTGATTACAAGCGGCTGTTCAACGAATTCGGCATCACCGCCGACGCCGTCGTCCAGGCAGCCCGCGACTCCATCGCTGTTGCAGGCGACCACCGGGCACCCAACGGCACGCCGGCGTGGTCCGGCCCCGCATCATCCGAAACCGGCGACCAGCAGTAACAGCCGACAATTCAAGGAGATCCACCATGACTTCAACACCCACATCAGACCTTTCCGCGGCCGGCGTATCGATCTGGCTCGATGACCTTTCACGGGAGCGCATCAACTCGGGCGCCTTCAAGCACCTGATCGAGGAACGCAACGTGGTTGGCGTCACCACCAACCCCAGCATCTTCGCCGCGGCACTGCAGCAGGGCGAGTCCTACGCGACCCAGGTCGAGGCGTTGGCTGCAGCCAACATCCCCGTCAATGACGCTGTCTTCGACATCACCACCCACGACGTCGCCCAGGCCTGCGACATCTTCGGCGCAGCAGCCAAGAGCACCGGCGGCGTCGACGGTCGCGTGTCCATCGAGGTTGACCCCCGGTTGTCCCGGGATACCGAGGGCACCATCGCCGAGGCTAAGCGCCTCCACGCCAAGGTGCAGCGATCAAATGTCCTGATCAAGATCCCCGCCACCGTCGAGGGCCTCGAAGCAATTGCGTGCACCCTTGCCGCCGGGATCAGCGTCAACGTCACCCTGATCTTCTCCCTGGAGCGCTACCGGGCTGTGATCAACGCCTTCATGCTCGGCATCGAGCAGGCGAAGGAAAACGGGTTCGACCTCTCGACCATCCACTCGGTCGCATCCTTCTTCGTGTCCCGCGTGGACAGCGAGATCGACAAGCGTCTGGACGGCATCGGGACCGACGAAGCCGCAGCGTTGAAAGGCAAGGCAGGGTTGGCGAACGCCCGGCTCGCCTACCAGGTGTACGAGGAGCTGTTCGAGACGGAGCGGTGGGAAGTTCTCGCTGCCGCCGGAGCCCGGCGGCAGCGTCCCCTGTGGGCATCCACCGGGGTCAAGGACCCGGCACTACCTGACACCCTGTACGTCACCGAACTGGTGGCACCCGGCGTCGTCAACACCATGCCCGAAAAAACGCTTGAGGCGACGGCGGACCACGGGGTGATCACCGGCGATACGATCACCGGAACGTACGACGACGCCAACTCAGTGCTGAACAGCCTCGAAAACATCGGGATCTCCTATCTTGAGGTAGTTGAGCAGCTCGAGGTCGAAGGCCTCGAAAAGTTTGTGACCAGCTGGAACGAGCTACTCGAAACAGTTCAGACCGCACTGGATACGGCAAGGGGTTAATGACAATGAGTTCCATGACGCTCGCAGCGGCTGGCGCTGCACTCGAAGCGATTGACCGTGTTACCGGCACCCTCGTCGAGGATCAGGTGGCATCACGACTGATGGCGAAGGACCCCACCCTGTGGGGTCACGACGCCGAGTCGGAAGCGGCCGTCAGGCTGGGCTGGGTTGACCTTGTCGAGGCTTCCCGCGGCCTCGTCCCGGGCATCATGGAACTGCGGGCCACCCTGCACGCCGAGGGTGTCAGCCGGATCGTCCTGTGCGGAATGGGCGGATCCTCCCTCGCCCCCGAGGTGATCACCCGGACCGCCGGTGTGGAGCTGACAGTGCTCGACTCAACCGACCCGGATCAGGTGCGCCGGACGGTGGAGGACCGGTTGGCCGAGACGGCTGTCGTGGTGTCGTCCAAGTCGGGTTCGACCGTCGAAACTGACTCGCAGCGGAGGATCTTCGAGGCAGCGTTCACTGCCGCCGGCATTGATCCGCTCACCCGGGTGGTTATCGTGACCGACCCGGGATCACCGCTGGACGGTTCAGCCCGCGAGGCCGGCTACCGCGCGGTCTTCAACGCCAACCCGAATGTTGGCGGCAGGTATTCGGCGCTCACCGCTTTCGGTCTGGTGCCATCGGGCCTAGCCGGCGTCGACCTCGACGCCCTCCTCGACGCAGCCGAGGAAACCGCCGAGTTCCTGGGCGACGACGACCCGACCAACATTGGGTTGCGGCTCGGCGCGGTGTTGGGCGCCACCAACCCGCTGCGGGACAAGATCGTCTTCGCCGATGAGGCGTCAGGCATTCCCGGTCTGGCCGACTGGGCCGAGCAGCTGATCGCGGAATCCACCGGCAAGCTCGGCACCGGGGTGCTCCCGGTCGTCGCCGAGGAGGGTGCTCCGGAGATTGTTACCGCCGCCGACGACGTCCTCACCGTCCGCCTGACCGCGCCCGACGCCGACGTGGAGCCGGTTGGGAACCAGGTGACCGTGAGCGGGAGCCTCGGCAGCCAGCTTCTCGTGTGGGAGTTCGCTACAGCAGTGGCAGGGCGACTGTTGGGCATCAACCCCTTCGACCAGCCCGATGTTGAGGCGGCGAAGGTCGCGGCGCGGGGGTTGCTCGACGAACAGCCCGAAACTGCGCCGGCCAACTTCGTGGACGGCGCAGTCGAGATTCGCGCCGACAGTGGTCTGCTGGGTGAGGCGAGCACCCTCGGTGATGCGTTGCAGCGCCTCTTCTCCAGCCTGGCGCCGGACGGCTATCTGTCGGTCCAGGCTTACCTGGACCGGTCCGAGCAGGCCTCGTTGGAGGGCATCAGGTCACCGCTGGCCTCGCTCACCTCCCGGCCGGTCACGTTCGGCTGGGGCCCGCGTTTCCTGCATTCCACCGGTCAGTTCCACAAGGGCGGCCCGGCACAGGGCGTTTTCCTGTCCATCACCGGTGCAGCAGCCGAGGATCTGGCCATCCCGGACCGTCCGTTCACCTTCGGGGAACTGATCACCGCCCAGGCAGCGGGCGACGCCCAGGTTCTCGCCGGCAAGGGACGTCCCGTCCTTCGTCTCCATCTCGCTGACCGCGCCGCGGGCTGAACAGCTCAGCCAGGTGATTACCCACCTTTCGGGCGGGGCTGCCGGCCAGCGGGCAACCACTGAAAGCGGTACCGCATAGTGCACGATTCTGCAGAGGCCCGGCCGGCTAACCCGCTGCGGGATCCCCGCGACCGGCGGTTGAACCGCATCGCCGGACCATCCGCCCTGGTGCTTTTCGGCGTTACCGGCGACCTCGCCCGTAAAAAGCTCATGCCGGCGATCTACGATCTTGCCAACCGTGGCTTGCTGCCCCCCAGTTTCGCCCTCATCGGGTTCGGCCGCAGGGAGTGGGACGATGAGCGGTTCATTGAGGAGGTGCGGGAAGCCGTCACCCAGTATTCGCGCACCCCGTTCGATGAGACGGTCTGGGAACAGCTCTCGGCCGGCATCAGGTTTGTGCAGGGCAATTTCGACGACGACGACGCCTTCGGCCGCCTCGAAGTGACGCTGGCCGAACTGGACTCCAGTCGCGGCACCCGCGGCAACCATGCGTTCTACCTGTCCATCCCCCCGAAGGACTTCGAGCTGGTGTGCCAGAAGCTCTCCGAGCACGGCCTGGCGCAGCCCGGCGAGGGACAGTGGCGGCGGGTGGTGATCGAGAAGCCGTTCGGCCACAACCTGCAGTCGGCCCGTGAGCTGAATAGGGTTGTTGAGCAGGTGTTCCCACCGGACGCCGTGTTCAGGATTGACCATTACCTTGGCAAGGAGACGGTCCAGAACATCCTTGCTCTCCGGTTCGCCAACCAGCTCTTCGAACCGTTGTGGAACGCCAAATATGTTGACCACGTGCAGATCACCATGGCCGAGGATATTGGCATCGGCAGCCGGGCCGGGTATTACGACGGCGTCGGGGCGGCCCGCGACGTCATCCAGAACCACCTGTTGCAGCTGTTGGCGCTCACCGCGATGGAAGAACCGATTTCCTTCAACGCCAATGACCTGCGGGCCGAAAAGGAAAAGGTCCTCGCAGCCGTCAAGTTGCCGGACGACCTGTCTGGGTCATCGGCGCGCGGTCAGTACGACGCCGGCTGGCAGGGCGGGGAGCAGGTCAAGGGTTTCCTGGAGGAGGAGGGCATTCCGAAGCACTCCACTTCCGAAAGTTTTGCGGCCATCCGGCTGGACATTCACACCCGGAGGTGGAGCGGCGTACCGTTCTACCTCCGCGCCGGTAAGCGCCTGGGACGCCGGGTGACCGAGATCGCCGTCGTCTTTAAGCGCGCACCGAACCTGCTGTTCAGGGACCACGCCGAGGATGACTTTGGCCAGAACGCCGTGGTGATCAGGGTGCAACCGGATGAGGGGGCCACGATCAGGTTTGGCTCCAAGGTGCCGGGCACCCAGATGGAGGTCAGGGACGTCACGATGGACTTTGGCTATGGCCACTCCTTCACCGAATCCAGTCCTGAAGCCTACGAGCGGCTCATCCTCGATGTTCTGCTGGGTGAGCCACCTCTGTTCCCGCGGCACGAAGAAGTCGAACTGTCCTGGAAGATCCTCGACCCGTTTGAGGAGTACTGGGCGGCCCTCGGGGACCAGCCGGAAAAGTATGTCCCGGGAAGTTGGGGCCCAGCGTCAGCTGACGAGCTCCTCGCGCGTGATGGAAGGACGTGGCGCAGGCCATGATCGTTGAACTGCCGGACACCACCACGTCGAAAGTGTCCAAGGAGATCATGACCCTGCGGGACAAGGGCGGGGTCGTTGCCCTGGGCCGGGTCCTCACCCTGGTGGTGGTGACCAGCTCCGGTAACGAGGAGGATGCGATCCTCGCCGCGAACCTGGCCAGCCGGGAACACCCTTGCCGGATTATCGTGCTCGCCCTCGGATCCGCTGCCGAAGCTACCCGACTCGACGCCCAGATTCGGGTGGGCGGGGACGCGGGTGCCTCCGAGGTGATCGTCCTCAAGGGGTATGGGCAACTCGCCGAGGAAAACGAGTCCCTCGTCTCAGCGCTGCTCCTGCCCGATGCCCCCATCGTGGCCTGGTGGCCGCATGGTGCTCCGGCCGACGCGGCCCGCACCTCGATCGGGAGCATCGCCCATCGCCGGATTACGGATTCGGCCAATGAGCCAGATCCGGTGGGCGCACTGTCAACCATCCGTGAAACCTATACGGCGGGTGACACCGATCTGGCCTGGACCCGGCTCACCAACTGGCGAATCCAGCTCGCGGCAGTCCTCGACCAGCTGGATGCCTCCCCCATCACCGCCGTCACGGTGGAGGGGGCGGAGGATTCGCCGAGCACGGTGCTCCTCGCGGCATGGCTCACCCTGGCGCTCGACTCCCCTGTGACCATCGCTGCGGGCCCCGCCGGGACCGGACTTCGCCGGGTAAGGCTCTCCCGGCCCGCCGGGGACGTCGAACTGAACCGGCCCCACGCCGCAATTGCTGAACTGTACCAACCAGGCCAGCCCGTGCAGCGGATTTCGTTGCCGCGGCGCAGCCTGCAAGACTGTCTCGCAGAAGAGCTCCGCCGACTCGACCCGGATGAGGTATTCGGCGAGGTCATCACGGAGGGGCTCGCACGGACCAACCTAAGGAGTGTGCGTCCCAGTGAACGCTGACCCCAAAGTAAGTATCCACCCCGATTCAACCTTGCTCGCGGCCACCGTTGCCGCCCGTCTGATCACCAGACTGGTTGACGTCCAGAACGAACGCGGCTCCGCCACCGTCGTGCTGACCGGTGGGTCCCTCGGTACTGCGACACTTGCCGCGGTCGCTGCGTCACCGGCGTGCTCGGCGGTGGATTGGAGCAGGGTCGATTTCTGGTGGGGAGACGAACGGTTCCTCAGTGCCTCGGACCCGGACCGCAACGCGGTACAGGCGCGGCAGGCGCTGCTGGGTAAGCTGGGCCTCGCCGAATCCCAGATTCATGAGTTCGGCTCCAGCGATGATTTCCCCGATCAGGATGCGGCTGCAGCCGACTATGCGACTCGGCTACTCGACGCCGCAGCGGCTGAACAGGACCAGGCGGGCGACGCCGACGGCCAGGATGGCCGGCTCCCCCGGTTCGATGTGCTGCTCCTCGGCGTGGGCCCGGACGCTCACATCGCGTCGCTGTTCCCTGAAATGCCCGGAATCCGCACCAAGGAGCAGACCGTTGTGGGTGTCGCTGACGCACCTAAACCGCCGGCACTGAGGATGTCGCTAACCCTTGAGGCGGTCAATTCGGCCGAGGAGGTCTGGATTGCTGCGGGTGGCCAGGACAAGGCTGGCGCTGTGGGACTCGCACTGGCCGGCGCGGGCCCCACACAGGTTCCCGCGTCCGGAGCCCGGGGGCGGCGTAAGACACTCTGGCTGATCGATCAGGAAGCCGCAGCGCAGCTGCCTGATCGGCTCATTGAAAGCAACGACCCCGACGACGAGGACAGTGTCGACTAGGACCGTGCCGGCTAGAAGCGTGCCGCTTAGGTTGCCAGACCGCCCCGCAGGCCAACCCTGCGGGACCTGAGGTTGCGCAACGCCTGCTCAAGGACGTTCGCTGCTTCCTCTTCGGTGCGCCGCTCCTTGGCGTATTGGAGGTGGCTCTTGTACGGCTCTACCCCGTCCACCAGCGGTTCCACCCCCGGCAGCCTGCCCGCCGCGCGCCCACAGCGACCGCATTCCCAAACTTCGGGAATCTCGTCGTCGTGCAGCTTCGCGAAGGTCGGTCTTGTTTCGTGGTTCTCGACACACCAATAGCTGACCACGGTGTGGTCCACCACTGCAGGGCGTCTTCCGGATTCGGCCTGCCAGCCGGCCATCCCCCCGTATGACTCAGTTCCGATCCGTGTGCCTTTAAATGCGTTTCCCGCGTTAACCATGGATTGCTCCTGGACTAGGCTCCGACAACGGGGCCAGTCTACGCCCAAAGCTCAACTCTGGGTATGGCGGCTAACGCGGGAATTCACAATACTGTTGGGCTGACCTGTGGACCGGTCAGCCGTGGAATGCTAGCTACTCGGCGAAGCGCTGGATCAGGCCGAGCGCCACGATGACGACGCCCCAGGTTAGTCCCAGCGCCACCGTGAACCGGTTGAGGTTGCGTTCCGCCACGCCCGATGATCCCATGCTGGTGGTCATACCGCCGCCGAACATGTCGGACATGCCACCCCCACGACCCTTGTGCAGCAGGATGAGCAGGACAAGCAGGGCGCTTGAGATGGCAAGGAGAACCAACAAAATGATTCGGAGAATGTCCACAGTGGCCTTTCAGGGGTAACTGACGTGCGTAGTCGACCTGCGCCGGGCGCAGTCTCGGGTCGAAGCGGTCTTAGTCAGTGACCAGGAGATGTTCGAACCTGACAATACTAGCAAACTCGGCGGCGTCCAGACTGGCACCACCGACCAGCAAGCCGTCGACGTCCTTGCCCTTCAGGATGGCCCCGGCGTTGGCGGCCTTGACCGATCCGCCGTAGAGCATCCGGACCTTCCCCGCCGTCTCGGCGTCGTAAAGTGAGCCCAGTTCGGCTCGCAGCGCGGCGCACATCTCCTGCGCATCGTCAGGTCCGGCAACTTCCCCGGTGCCGATGGCCCAGACTGGTTCGTAGGCGACCACCAGCTGGCCAACCTGCTCCGCCGTGAGCCCATCGATTCCGGCGCGCAGCTGGCTAAGGGTGTGTTCCACGTGATTCCCGGCCTGTCGGACTTCAAGCCCTTCGCCGGCGCACAGGATTGGGGTGAGGTTGTGCCTGAAGGCCGCCTTCACCTTGCTGTTGAGCAGCTCATCGCTCTCCTGGTGGATGGCCCGGCGCTCGGAGTGCCCCACGAGGACGTACGTGCAGCCGAGCTTCTCCAGGAACTGCCCGGAAATGTCCCCCGTGTAGGCGCCGGAATCGTGGGGGGAAAGGTCCTGGCCACCGTAGACGGTCTGCAGGTCGTCGCCGCGGACCAGGGTCTGCACCCCGCGCAGATCGGTGAACGGCGGGAAGACAGCCACCTCGGCCCGCTGATAGTCATGGCTGGCGTCGTCGAGGGTCCAGGCGAGCTTCTGCAGGAGCGTGATGCCCTGGACGTGGTCCAGGTTCATTTTCCAGTTGCCTGCAATCAGGGGGCGGCGGTCGTACTTGCCGTTGGTTGAGGAAGTCATGAGTGCTTCTCCTACTGCCCGAGGGCTGTCAGTCCGGGGAGTTCCTTGCCTTCAAGGTACTCAAGGCTGGCACCTCCGCCGGTCGAAATGTGGCCAAACTGGTTATCGGTGAAGCCGAGTGATCGGACTGCCGCAGCGGAGTCGCCGCCCCCGACAACCGTCAGCGCACCGCGGGTGGTGGCTTCGGTGAGTGCTTGCGCGACGGCCTTCGTACCGGCAGAAAACGCGTCGAACTCGAAGACCCCCATGGGGCCGTTCCAGAACACTGTGCCGGCGGTGGCGATTGACGCGGCGAAAGCCGCACCGGAAGCCGGTCCGATGTCGAGCCCCAGCCCGCCAGCACCAAATGAGCTTTCCTCCATGGCGTCGGCGGGTACGGTCTCGTTCGCGGCGTCGGCAGCAAACCGTTCGGCCACCACAATGTCGGTGGGGAGGACAAATTCGGTACCGGCCTTCTCAGCACGGTCCAGGTATCCCTTGACGACGTCGATCTGGTCGTCCTCGAGCAGGCTCGCACCGACCGAATACCCCTGCGCAGCGAGGAAGGTAAACACCATGCCACCGCCGACGAGGATCCGGTCCGCGGTACCCAGGAGGTTTTCAATCACTGCGAGCTTGTCGGACACCTTGGAACCGCCCAGCACCACGACGAACGGGGCCACCGGTTCCCCGGTGAGGCGCTGCAGGACGTCAACCTCGGTCTTCACCAGGTCGCCCTGGTAGGACGGGAGCAGTGCCGCGATGTCGTAGACACTGGCGTGCTTCCGGTGCACGGCACCGAACGCGTCGTTCACATAGGCACCGTTGTCGCCGGTCAGTGCTGCCAGTTCGGTTGCGAACGCCTGCCGTTCGGCGTCGTCCTTGCTGGTTTCCCGCGCGTCGAAGCGGACGTTCTCCAGCACCAGAACGCTTCCACCGGTCAACGCGGCCGCGTGTTCCGCGGCGCTCTTCCCCGTGGTGTCGGCGGCCAGGGTGACGGTGAAATCAGCCAGTTCCGCCAGCCGCTCCACCGCGGGTTTCAGCGAATACCGCTCGTCAGGGGCGCCTTTGGGGCGGCCCAGGTGAGCCATCACAATGACTGCGGCCCCCTCCCCCGTCAACTTCCGCAGTACCGGTAGGGAGGCCTGAAGCCTGCCATCATCGGTCACCCGTGGGGTTGCCCCCGAGGTGTCAAGCGGGACGTTCAGGTCCGACCTGACCAGGATTGTGCGTCCACGGACGCCGGTACGCAGGAGGTCATCAAGAGAGGAGGCCACTTCGGTCCTTCGGTGCTAGGAGAGCTTGGAGGCGACGATGCTGGTCAGGTCAACGAGGCGGCTTGAGTAGCCCCACTCGTTGTCGTACCAGCCCACGACCTTCACCTGGTTGCCGATGACCTTCGTCAAGCCTGAGTCGAAGATCGAGGATGACGGGTCGCCCACAATGTCCGAGGACACGATCGGTGCATCGGTGTAGGTGAGGTAGCCCTTCATCTTGCCCTCCGAGGCGGCTGCCTTGAAGGCGGCGTTGACTTCCTCAACGGTGACCTCGCGCGACACCGTAACAGTGAGGTCGGTGGCCGAGCCGGTGGGGACCGGAACGCGGATGGCGTAGCCGTCGAGCTTCCCCTTCAACTCGGGCAGCACCAGGCCAATGGCCTTCGCGGCGCCGGTCGAGGTGGGGACCATGTTGATCGCTGCGGCGCGGGCACGGCGCAGGTCGTTGTGAGGACCGTCCTGCAGGTTCTGGTCCGCGGTGTAGGCGTGGATGGTGGTCATCAGGCCGCGCTCGATACCGAAGCTGTCGTTCAGCACCTTGGCCAGTGGGCCGAGGCAGTTCGTGGTGCAGGAGGCGTTGGAAATGATGTGGTGGTTCTCGGCGTCGTACTGGTCGTCGTTGACGCCCAGGACAACGGTGAAGTCTTCGTCGGTGGCGGGAGCCGAGATGATGACCTTCTTGGCGCCGGCGTCGATGTGCTTCTGCGCTGCGGATGCCTTGGTGAAGAAACCGGTGGACTCGATGACGATGTCCACTCCGAGGTCCTTCCACGGCAGGCTGGCGGGGTCACGCTCGGCGAGAACCTTGATGGACTTCCCGTCCACCACAATGTTGCCGTCCTTGACCTCGACCGTCGCGGCGAGGCGACCGGTGACGGAGTCGTACTTGAGGAGGTGGGCGAGCGCCTCTGGGCTGGTCAGGTCGTTGACGGCAACGATTTCCAGGTCGGCACCCTGTTCCAGGGCAGCGCGGAAGAAATTGCGCCCGATTCGACCGAAGCCGTTGATTCCTACACGAGTAGTCACTTGTTGTATCTCCTTGAACTGTATTGGGGATTGGGGTTTGGGACGCCGCCGCGCTGGGCGGCGTCCCGACTACGCCCCAGGGGGCGCTGTGCCTGGGTGCTAGCCGACCACGATCAGGGAAGTGGCCGAGGCGCGGGCTGCTGCGAAGCGCTTGGCGACGTCCGGCCAGTTCACAATGTTCCAGAAGGCCTTGACGTAATCGGCCTTGACGTTGACGTAGTCCAGGTAGAAGGCGTGCTCCCACATGTCCAGCATCAGCAGCGGCGTGGTGCCCACCGCTACGTTGCCCTGCTGATCGTAGAGCTGCTCGATGACGAGGTTGCCACCGATCGGCTCGTAGGCGAGGAAGGCCCACCCGGAGCCCTGAAGGGCAAGGGCAGCGGCGCTGAACTGGGCGCGGAACTTGTCAAACGAACCGAAGGCGTCATCGATGGCGGCTGCGAGCTCACCTTCCGGCGAGTCACCGCCGTCAGGGGAGAGGTTGTTCCAGAAGACTGAGTGGTTGATGTGGCCGCCGGTGTGGAAGGCGAGGTCCTTGGAGAGCTTCGAAATGTTTCCGAAGTCGCCCTTTTCGCGGGCCTCAGCCAGCTGGGCCATCGCGTCGTTGGCGCCCTTGACGTAGGCGGCGTGGTGCTTGCTGTGGTGGAGCTCCATGATGCGCGCGGAGATGTGCGGTTCCAGGGCAGCGTAATCGTAGTTCAGTTCGGGCAGTACGTACTCGCTCACGAATTCCTCCAGGTCGGTCCGACACAGCGGGTGATTTGGCACTCCAGCCGGTCAGACACCGTAGTTGGTTCACTAAGGCATGGAACCCCGCCGTTGTCAGCGGTATTCCTGTGCCGCTTCCATCCTATGCAGAGATTCACTCGTCCAGCATGTCGGCTGTCACATTGGCTTCGGTTCCCGGTATTCCAATTTCGATGGCACGCTTGTCGGCCATCGCAAGCAACCGCCGGATCCGGCCTGCGATGGCGTCCTTGGTCATGGGCGGGTTGGCCAGGCCGCCCAGCTCGTCAAGGCTCGCCTGCTTGTGGGCGACTCTCAGCTCGCCCGCATACTTGAGGTGATCGGGGACACCCTCGCCGAGGATCTCCAGGGCGCGTTCAACGCGTGCGCCGGCGGCAACGGCGGCCTGCGCCGACCGCCGCAGGTTGGCGTCGTCGAAGTTCGCCAGGCGGTTGGCGGTGGCCCGGACTTCCTTGCGCATCCGGCGTTCCTCCCAGACCATAAGCGCGTCATGGGCACCCATGCGGGTCAGCAGAGCGGCGATGGTGTCGCCGTCCCGGATCACCACCCGGTCCACTCCCCTGACCTCGCGTGCCTTGGCTGCGATGCCCAGGCGGCGTGCGGCACCCACCAGGGCCAGCGCGGATTCGGGGCCCGGGCAGGTGACCTCCAGGGACGAGGAGCGGCCCGGTTCGGTGAGCGAGCCGTGTGCCAGGAACGCGCCCCGCCAGACCGCTTCGGCGTCGGCAGTTGATCCGTTGACGACAGCCGAGGGCAAACCACGCACGGGTCGGCCCCGGTTGTCGAGCAGCCCGGTTTGCCGGGCGAGGGATTCGCCGTCGCGCACCACCCGCACCACATAGCGGTTGCCGCGACGCAGGCCGCCGCCGGAGACCACGATGATTTCGCTGTTGTGCCCGTACACCTCGGCGATGGTGGTGCGCAGCCGCCGGGCCGTGGAAGCGAGGTCAACCTCGGCTTCGATGACAATTCGGCCAGAGATGATGTGCAGGCCGCCGGCAAAACGCAGCAGAGCCGACACCTCGGCTTTGCGAACCGATGACTTCTTGACAGAGAGGTGCGACAGCTCCTCTTTTACGTCCGCAGTCAGCGCCACAAATACAACCTCAGATCGATTAGTTTTCACCAAACATGTCATGAAACGCAGTCGCGAGACGCAGGGGATCATGAACAGGTTTGCCCGTTGAAGAACCTACCTTACCCAACACTGCGCGGCCTCCCATCTCGGCGACGGCGGCCACGAACTCGTCGCGGTTGCCAATGACCGTCGGGTCGGCGATGACAACGTCGACAGTGAACTCGGGGGCGTACCGCCTGATGACCTCAAGGTGGTCCACCGCTGACATGCCGACGGTTTCCTTCGTCTCATTGCTGAGATTCATGGTCAGGCACCGCTTGGCGGTGGTGCTGCACAGGGCTTCCCGGAGTTCGGGCAGGAGCAGGTGTGGGAGGACGGAGGTGTACCAGGAGCCGGGCCCGAGAATTACCCAGTCGGCCAGTTCGACCGCGGTGAGCGCGTCAACGCAGGCTGGCGCACCGGCAGGGAGCAACCGGACATTATTGACGTTTCCGGCGCTGCCCGCCACTGCCAGCTGGGACTGGCCGCTGACGGTGCGCAACCGCAGTGAACCGTCCACCTCCGAGAGCACATCGCCTTCGATGGTCAGCGGCACGCTCGCCATCGGCAAGACCCGCCCCCGGGCCCCGAGGAGTGCACCAGCCCATTGCAGGCCCGCCACCGGGTCCCCGAGGAGTTCCCACAGGGTGACGATTAACAGGTTGCCCAGGGCATGGTTGTCGAGGGATCCTTCGGCGCCGTGCTTGGAGGTGAACCGGTGCTGCATGACGTCCCGCCAGGTTCGGCCCCAGTCGGTGTCGTCGCAGAGGGCGGCCAGAGCCATCCGGAGATCGCCGGGCGGCAGCACCCCCAGTTCCTCGCGCAGCTTGCCGGAGGAGCCGCCGTCGTCGGCCACTGTGACCACCGCGGTGAGTTCCGAGGTGAGCAGGCGGAGCGCCGAGAGCGACGACGACAGCCCATGGCCGCCGCCGAGGGCAACCACCGAGGGCGCGTTGTCCTGCGGACCCGACCCGCGTCGGTTGGCGGCCGCTGCCGGCAGCATGGGAAGCGACCCGGTGAGCAGCGCCACTATTCCCTACCCAGATCGCGGTGGTGGGCTGTGACCTGCAGCCGGGGCTGTTGCGCCAGCCGCTTCGCGATTTCTTCGGTCACGGCCACCGACCGGTGCTTTCCACCGGTGCAGCCGATGGCGATGGTGGCGTAGTGCTTATTCTCGCGCCGGTAGCCCTCAAGCACGGGTTCGAGGGCGTGGACAAACCGGTCCACGAAGTCCGCTGCACCGGTGGCACCCAGCACATAATCGCTCACAGGCTGGTCGAGCCCGGTCTGGGGCCTGAGCGCCGGCACCCAGTGCGGGTTCGGAATGAACCTCACATCGGCCACGTAGTTCGCGTCGACGGGCAGGCCGTATTTGAAGCCGAAACTCATCACATTGATCCGCAGGACGATTGGGCCGGACTCGGAGAAAAGTTCGGTGATCGTGGTGGCGAGGGCGTGCACGTTCAGTTCCGACGTGTCAACCACCAGGTCGGATGCCTCCCGGAGCTGCTTGAGCACCTCACGTTCGGCGGCAATCCCGTCGAGGATCCGCCCCTCGTCCTGGAGAGGGTGGGGCCGGCGCCCCTGCTCGAACCGGCGGACCAGTGTGTCATCGGCAGCGTCAAGAAAGAGGACCCGGTAGTTGACTCCCGAGATGCGCAGCGCCTCGAGGGAGCCGCGAATGTCATGGAACAGCTCCTGGCTGCGGACGTCGACGACGACGGCGAGCTTGGGAATGGATTGCGGCATCCGCGCGACCAGGTCGGTCAGGGTGCTCAGCATCTGTGGGGGAAGATTTTCCACCACATACCAGCCGTGATCCTCCAGCGCGTTGGCGGCGGTGCTCCTGCCAGCGCCGGACATTCCGGTCACCACCAGCAGCTCCGATTCGTCAGGCTTGATCGGAGTAAGGCTGTCGTCGCCCTCAGTCATTGCGTGTTTCCATCCTGGCTGTTAATCATGGCTCAAACAGGTCTTCCCCACCCTCTACCCTAGCTAAGAATCGAGGATTTCGCCGGTGGCCATATTCACCGCTGGTGCGACTGCCGCCGTCGAGCCGTCGGTGGCGGCCAGCGCAAGATTACGCTGCAATGTTTCGGCAAGGGACGGCCCCACTCCCGGCACCGCCTGCAGCTCTGCAAGGGAGGCGGCACGAATTTTTTTGACCGACCCGAAGTGCGCCAGCAGCGATTTTTTCTTCGACGGACCAAGGCCGGGAACCGAGTCGAGTGCCGAGGCGGTCATCGATTTGCCCCGCTTTTGCCGGTGGAAGGCGATTGCGAATCGGTGCGCCTCGTCCCGGATGCGCTGCAACAGGAACAGGCCCTCCGAGGCGCGCGGCAGGATCACCGGAAAGTCGCTGTCGGGCAGCCAGACCTCTTCAAGGCGTTTAGCCAACCCGATCACGAAGACGTCGTCGATGCCCAGGTCTTTCAACGCACGGGCGGCCGCGTGGACCTGCGGCTGGCCACCGTCGACCACCACCAGGTTCGGTGGGTAGGCGAATTTCTGCCTGGTCGTGGCAGTGGTGGTGTCGGCGCGTGGCACGGTGGTGCCGCTGTAGATGCCGGCGTTGTCGCCAGCGTTGACGCCGTCGTTGTTGTTGCTGTTGTTGCCGCTGCCGCTGCCGCTGCTGCCGCCGTCGTCCTCGGAGTTCATGCCCTGCGGCACCGGACCGGTCTTCTCGGCGAGGTAGTTGCGGAAGCGGCGCTGGATCACGTCGTACATCGAGGCAGTGTCGTCGCGGGCGGCGTCGCCGGTGATGGAGAACCTGCGGTAGTCGGCCTTGCGGGGCAGCCCGTCCTCGACGACGACCATCGACGCGACCACGTTGGTGCCCTGGACGTGGGAAATGTCGAAACATTCGATCCGCATCAGGGGTTGCGGCAGGTCGAGGGCCTCCTGTAGCTCCTGAAGGGCCGCGGAGCGGGTGGTGAGGTCACCTGCCCGCCTGCTCTTGTGGAGTCGGAGGGCGTCGGCAGCATTTTGTTCGACGGTGCCGAGCAGGGTTGCCTTGTCGCCGCGGCGGGGAACCCGCAGGTCCACCCGGGCGCCGCGGAGGCCGGCGAGCCAGACGGACATCTCGTCGGCGTTGCTGGGCAGCTCGGGGACGAGCACTTCGCGGGGGATCTGGTTGTTGCTGCTGCTGCCGTCGCCGTAGACCTGCTGCAGCAGGTGCTCCACCAGATCGGCGGTGCCCATGTCCTCGACCTTCTCCACCATCCAGCCGCGCTGGCCGCGGATCCGGCCACCGCGGACGTGGAACACCTGGACGGCGGCCTCCAGCTCGTCTTCTTTCAGAGCGAATATGTCGGCGTCGGTGTCCTCGGACAGGACCACGGTGTTGCGCTCGAACACCCGTTTCAGGGCGGCGATGTCGTCCCGGGTCCGTGCTGCGGATTCGTAATCGAGCTCGGCGACGGCGGCGGCCATCCGCTTTTCCAGGTCCACGATGAACCGGGTGGCCTGGCCGCCCATGAAGTCACAGAACTGTGCCGCGAGGTCGCGGTGCTCCTCGGGACTGATCCGGCCGACGCAGGGGGCCGAGCACTTGTCGATGTACCCGAGAAGACAGGGACGGCCGGTGCGTTCGGCACGCTTGAACACGCCGCTGCTGCAGGTACGGACCGGAAAGACGCGCAGGAGGGTGTCAACGGTTTCCCGGATTGCCTTGGCCGGGTAGAAGGGTCCGAAATATCTGGTGTCCTTCCTGCGGTCGCCGCGCATCACCTGGACCCGGGGATACTTCTCCCCCATCGTGACGGCGAGGTAGGGATAGGACTTGTCGTCGCGGAACATGACGTTGAACCGGGGGTTGAACTCTTTGATCCAGGTGTACTCAAGCTGGAGCGCTTCGAGCTCGCTGCCGACGACGGTCCATTCCACACTCGCGGCAGTGAACACCATCGCCCTGGTCCGGGGCAGCAGGCCCTGCGGGTTGGCGAAGTAGGAGTTCAGTCGGGAGCGGAGGTTTTTGGCTTTGCCAACATAGACCACCCGGGAATGTTCGTCCCTGAACCGGTAGACGCCCGGGTCGACCGGGATTTCACCGGTTTGGGGCCGGTAGCTGCGGGGATCGGCCATTATTCAAGCACCGGACTCTGGTTGTAGCTGGTGGAGCGCTGCTGACCGCTGAGCGCCGCGATCGAGTCCATGATGGTGTCGGTGACCTGTCGGCGTGCGGGCAGTGAGTGTCCCGGTCCGGTTTTCTCGAAGTACAGGGGCGTGCCGATCTTCATGGTGAAGTGTTGGGGTTTGATGCGTTTCTGGCCTGCTGGCTGCAGATTCTCGGTGCCGATCAACCCGACGGGTAGCACCGGCGCGCCGGTGGTGAGCGCAAGCCAGCCGACACCGGTGCGCCCACGGTAAAGCAGCCCGTCCCGGGACCGGGTTCCCTCCGGGTAGATGCCGATCCCGTTGCCGCCTTCCAGTAGTTCGTGGAGGGTTTTCAGCGCCTGGACACTCGCGGCTTGCTGCCCACGCTCTACCGGGATGGAGCCGACTCCTTCGAAGAAGGACCGCATGGCTTTGCCCTTGATCCCGCGGCCAGTGAAGTACTCGGCCTTGGCGAAGAAGGCGACCGGGCGGGGCATGAGTGCCTGGATCAGCACGCTGTCCAGGAAGGACAGGTGGTTGGCCGCGACAATCAGTGGCCCAGCGGCAGGCACCTGGTCCAGGCCCTCGACGGTTGGCCGGCAGAGCCCGGCGATCAGTCCGCGGGTGCTGCTCCGGGTGAGGTCATAAATTCCCATGACCCACCCCCTGCGGCACCCTTCTCAGGATCAGTTCCAGCAGCGCGTCGGCGGTGGTGGCTGGCGTGGTGGCGCCCACCACGCTGAACTCCTCGACTGACCCGAACCCCCAGGTCACCGGAATACAGTCCAACCCATTGGCCACCGCTCCGGAGATGTCGTGGGACCGGTCGCCGATCATGATGGCGCCGTCGTACCTGCCCTCATGCCGGGCCAGGGCTGCGGCGATGATTGGAGTCTTGCCGTCGGGACCGGGTGACTGTTCCTCATCGGGAGACCCATGCACGGAGTGGAACAGGCCGGCCAGCTGTTGGACGCCAAGGAGCTCCTGGGCGAGGCCCTGCGGCTTCTGGGTCGCCACGGCGACCAGATGGCCCGCCGCGCGCAGCGTCTCCACCACACCGACCACGCCGGGGTAGGGCCGGCTGGCGGCCATCCCCCGGGTGCGATAGCCCTCCCGGTAGTGCGCGATCACCGATGCCAGTTGGCCCTCGCTTACCCCGGCGATCTCCCGCAGGGACGTCACGAGCGGCGGACCAACCATCTTCCGCAGCATGTCTTCGGACGGCCGGGGCAGTCCGTGGGCTTCCAGGGACCCGATGATCCCTCCGGTGATGGCGCCTGCGGGGTCGACGAGAGTTCCATCCAGGTCAAAGAGCACGAGCAGGCGGTAGTTCATCACCGGCCAAGTTTCCCACAGCCGGTGCCCAGCAGAAAACTGCATTCCTCCCACGGAATATGTTGGATGCTGTCTATCGTCCGAGTGTCTCGGCGAGGAACGTGCCCGTGTAGCTGGTGGTCGACTTGGCCACCTGCTCCGGCGTTCCGGTGGCGATGATCTGTCCCCCGCCCGACCCGCCGTCGGGCCCGAGGTCGATGACCCAATCGGCGCTCTTGATCACATCCAGGTTGTGTTCGATGGTGATTACCGTGTTGCCCTTGTCCACCAGCCCCTGCAGGACGAGCAGCAGCTTCCGGATGTCTTCAAAGTGCAGACCTGTGGTCGGCTCGTCCAAAACGTAGATACTGCGACCGTTGGACCGCTTCTGCAGTTCGCTGGCCAGCTTCACGCGCTGTGCCTCACCGCCGGACAAGGTGGTGGCCGGCTGTCCGAGCCGCACATAGCCAAGACCCACTTCGACGAGCGTGTTGAGGTGGCGCGCGATCGGGCTGAACGCAGCGAAGAATTCGGCGCCCTCTTCGATCGGCATGTTCAACACATCGGCGATGGTCTTGCCCTTGTAGTGGACTTCGAGCGTTTCCCGGTTGTAGCGCTGACCGTGACATACCTCGCACGGCACGTATACGTCCGGGAGGAAGTTCATTTCAATCTTCAGGGTGCCGTCGCCGGAGCAGGCTTCGCAGCGGCCGCCCTTCACGTTGAATGAGAACCGGCCGGGGAGGTAGCCCCGGACCTTCGCCTCGGTGGTCTCGGCAAACAGCTTCCGGATGTTGTCGAAGACACCGGTGTAGGTGGCAGGGTTGGAGCGTGGTGTCCGGCCGATCGGGCTCTGGTCGACGTGGACCACTTTGTCGAGATGTTCGAGGCCATCGATCCGCTTGTGCCGGCCGGCAACCTGCTTGGCGCCGTTGAGCTTGTTGGCCAGCACCTTGTAGAGGATCTCATTGACCAGGGTGGACTTCCCTGACCCGCTGACACCCGTGACCGCGGTGAGGACGCCCAGCGGGAAGGCAATGTCAAAGGACGTCAGGTTATGTTCGCGTGCACCGACCACCTTGAGCTGCCGGGACTTGTCGATCTTGCGGCGCTTCTTCGGGATCTCGATCTTCCGCCGACCGGAGAGGTAGTCACCGGTGATGGAACGCTCATTGGTGAGGAGGTCTTCAAGCAGACCGGAGTGGACCACCTCGCCGCCGTGCTCGCCGGCGCCGGGGCCGATGTCGACAATCCAGTCGGCTTCCTGGATGGTGTCCTCGTCATGCTCGACGACGATCAGGGTATTGCCGAGGTTACGGAGGCGGGCGAGCGTCTCGATCAGCCGCCGGTTGTCGCGCTGATGCAGCCCGATTGACGGTTCATCGAGAACGTAGAGTACGCCCACAAGTCCTGAACCGATCTGGGTTGCCAGCCGGATGCGCTGTGCCTCTCCGCCGGACAGGGTCCCGGAGGCGCGTTCGAGGTTCAGGTACTCGAGTCCCACGTCGAGCAGGAACTGGAGCCGGGCCTGGATTTCCTTGAGGACCTGGCTGGCAATCTGGGCTTCACGGCCGGTGAGCACCAGGTTGTTGAGGAAGTCGCTGCAGTCGCGCATTGGCATGGCTGCGACCGACGCAATGGATTTACCGTTGATCAGGACCGAGAGTGAGGCCGGGTTCAGCCGGGCTCCGCCACACGCGGGGCACGGGATCTGCCGCATGTACTCCTCGTAGCGGTCGCGTGCATGGTCGGACTCGGTTTCGAGATGCTTGCGGTGGATGTACTGCACAGCGCCTTCGAAGCCGGTGCTGTACTTACGCTCCCGGCCGAACCTGTTCTTGTACTGCACCACCACCTTGTGGTCCTTGCCGTACAGGGCTGCTTCCCGGGCGCGGTCCGGCAACTTGTGCCAGGGCACGTCCATCTTGAAGTTCAGCTCTTTCGAGAGACCCTCAAGCAGCCGGGTCCAGTACTCGAGGGTTGCGGTGCCCAGCGACCAGGGGGCGATGGCGCCTTCCGCCAGACTCAGGTCCGGGTTGGGGACGACCAGCTCTTCGTCAACCTCAAGCTTGGTGCCGATCCCGGTGCAGACGGGGCACGCGCCGAAGGGGTTGTTGAAGGAGAACGAGCGTGGCTCGATCTCATCGATGGCCAGGGGGTGCTCGTTGGGGCAGGCCAGGTGCTCGGAGAACGCCCTGACGCGTTTGCTGTCTTTTTCGGGCAGATCAACGAAATCGGCGAGGACCCGGCCGTCGGCCAGCTTGAGCGCCGTCTCCACCGAGTCGGTGAGCCGCTGACTGATGCCGTCCTTGACCACCAGCCGGTCGACAATCACTTCGATGGTGTGTTTGTACTGTTTGCCGAGCTTGGGCGGATCGGACAGCTGGACGACGTCGCCGTCGACACGGGCGCGGGCGTAGCCTTTGGCCGTCAACTCCTGGAACAGGTCGACGAACTCTCCCTTGCGGCCTCGCACCACGGGGGCGAGGATCTGGAATCGGGTGCCCTCTTCGAGTTCAAGCAGCTGGTCGACGATCTGCTGCGGGGTCTGCTTGGCGACCGGTTCGCCACAGGTGGGGCAGTGGGGGCGTCCCACGCGGGCCCAGAGGAGGCGCATATAGTCGTAAATCTCGGTGATGGTGCCGACTGTTGACCGGGGGTTCTTGTTGGTCGACTTCTGATCGATGGACACCGCTGGCGACAGACCCTCAATAAAGTCCACGTCAGGCTTGTCCACCTGACCCAGGAACTGCCTGGCGTAGGCCGACAGGGACTCGACGTAGCGACGCTGACCTTCCGCGAAGATCGTGTCGAACGCGAGGGATGACTTCCCCGACCCTGAGAGACCGGTGAAGACGATCATCGCGTCACGCGGCAGGTCGAGGTCAACGTTGCGCAGGTTGTGCTCGCGTGCTCCCTTGACGATCAGACGCGAAAGATCCTGCGACATTTTGGGATCGGAAAACTCAGATTCGAGCGAAGTTGCAATAGACACCCGTTCACTCTAATTGAAACCGTGTTCGAATACATATTCGATCGGCTGGTTTTCAGCGTGTCGTCGGCGCGTTGGCCCCCGATGTTCACCGACGGCGCAGAGCGGCCCGCAGATAGGCAACGGCCTCGTCCTCGGTGAGGCCGTTGGCCTTGATCACATCCGCGTATTT
This sequence comes from Arthrobacter sp. Bz4, assembly GCF_003075455.1. Classification (GTDB taxonomy): domain Bacteria; phylum Actinomycetota; class Actinomycetes; order Actinomycetales; family Micrococcaceae; genus Arthrobacter_D. The sequence continues at coordinate 5,739 of NZ_QDAE01000001.1, read as the reverse complement.
GTCGGCGGCTGCGGCCGCCCGTTGCCGTGCTTCATCTCCTGCCGCCGCGACAACGGTGCCTGCCCGCGACCGGGTGACCACAATGTTGGCCTGCTCCAGTTCCCGATACGCCCTGGCGACGGTGTTGACTGCTACTCCGAGGTGGCCGGCGAGGGTGCGCACGGGTGGCAGGCGGGTCCCGACGGGAAGCGATCCGTTGTTCGCGGCGTCGAGAATCTGCACGCGGAGTTGTTCGTAGGGTGGCACAGAGCTTGCCTGGTCAATGCGGAGCCAACTGGTGACATCGGAGCTGCCTGTTGCGCCTGGATTCACTGTGGCCTTTCCGGTCTCTGTCACTCGTCACTGTTGTCCGGCCATTTCCCGGGCGGACCGCTGATGCCCATATTGTTCCATGCACCCCTGTGCCCCGAAAGTTTTGCCCATTTACCGGCGTGCCTAGACTGGGTTCATGCTTACTCTTCAGGATCTGACCATCCGCTCGATCTCGGTCAGCGAGATGGACAACAACGTCTACCTGCTCACCTCGAAGGCCACGGGCGCACAGGTGCTGATTGACGCCGCCGATGACGCTCCCGCCATCATGGCGCTCCTTGCCGAGGGCGCCGCAGACACCACGGCTGAGCCGAAGCTGGCGCTGATCGTCACCACCCATTCGCACTGGGACCATGTTCGGGCGCTGGCTGACGTCGTCGGGCAGACGGGAGCGCGCACTGCGGCCGGCACGGAAGACGTCACCGACATAGCGGTGCCCACGGATGTTCGGCTGGAGCACGGGGATACTGCCACTTTCGAGGGCTTCGACCTCGAAGCCATCAAGTTGCGCGGACACACACCGGGGAGCGTTGCCCTGTTGTACCGCGACCCGCACGGCCCGGCACACCTGTTCACGGGGGATTCGCTGTTCCCCGGCGGCATCGGGAACACCCAGGGCGACGCCGCCCGGTTTGAGTCGTTGCTCAGCGACGTGTCCGAGCGGATCTTCGACTATCTGCCGGACGACACCTTCGTGCATCCCGGCCATGGGAAGGGCACCACCGTCGGGGCTGAACGCCCGCAGCTTGAGGAATGGCGCGCCCGCGGCTGGTAAAAACCGGCCGTCCGGCGGGCTCACCGCCGTCGGAACCCACCTTCCCGTCCACCTGTGTGCAGGTGCGTTAGCTGGCCCCCGGCTCAGGGCTGGCGGGAACTATCCCGCGGGGTCCTTGCTCCTACTTCGCCCGGTCTTGACGCCGACGGCGAAGATCCGGCGGAAGCCGAAGACTGTCCCCCAAGGTTCCTCGGGGTAGGCTCCACGCAGCAGGGCAGCATACTGTTCGACGAAGGCCGCGGCGTCGTCGTCGGACAGCGCATTCAGTACCGGGGCGCAATCCGGTGCCCTTCAGCCATTGCAGCACCGGATCGGGTCCCGTGAGGACGTGCTGGTAGGTGGTCTCCCAGACGTCGGCGGTCATGCCCGCCTCGCTGAGCATCCGCAGGTACTCCTCCGGCTCCGACACGACATCGGTATGCCTCAGCACTCCCCCAAGCTGGTCCCGCCAGGCGTTCGATCCGGCCAGTTCGCGCATCAAGGTGTGCGCCGGGGATCCGAAGTTGCCAGGAACCTGCAGGGCCAGCCAGGCACCGGGACGAAGCACCCGTGCCCACTTCTGCACCAGTTCGGCCTGACCGGGCACCCACTGCAGGACGGCGTTGGTGACGACGACGTCGACGTCGTCTGCGGGTGAGAAGTCTCGGATATCACCGGTCTCGAACCGCAGGTTCGGCGGCGGGTCGGCTTGGTCATTGGCGCGCTGCACCATGTCGGCGGATGAGTCGATGCCCAGCACCCCGGCGTCGGGCCAGCGTTCGGCCAGCAGCCGGGTGAGGTCCCCCGGCCCGCACCCGAGATCGACGACCACCCGCGGATCGGCATGGTCGACCCGACCGACCAGATCGAGGAACGGCCTGCCCCGGTGGTCAGAGAACAGAGAATACTGGGTGGGATCCCATCGCATTGCTCCAGCGTATCCGGCGGTGAGGCAGCTACGGATAGGCTGGAGTCCTATGAGAATTCAGGAACACCTCCCCGCAGGCACGGATCAGCCCGACGACGTTTACGGCGCCTTCCTCGAGTGGACGACCAGCGAGGGAATGAGCCTGTATCCGGCGCAGGACGAAGCTGTGCTGGAGCTGGTCTCCGGGAACAACGTGATCCTCGCGACGCCCACCGGATCGGGGAAGTCGCTGGTGGCGGTCGCAGCCCATTTCGATGCGATCGCCCGCGGGAAACGCAGCTACTACACGGCTCCGATCAAGGCTCTGGTGTCCGAGAAGTTTTTCGCCCTCTGCGAGACCTTCGGTGCCGAGAATGTCGGGATGATCACCGGTGATTCAGGGGTCAACCAGGACGCACCGATCATCTGCTGCACAGCAGAAATCCTGGCGAACATCGCGCTTCGTGAAGGTGCGCTGGCCGACGTCGGCACGGTCATCATGGACGAGTTCCACTTCTACTCCGACCCGCAGCGCGGCTGGGCGTGGCAGGTTCCTCTCCTTGAACTCCCCCAAGCCCAGTTCCTCCTGATGTCGGCGACCCTCGGCGACATGACCCGTTTCGACGAGGAGCTGACCGAGCGCACCGGCCGACCCAGCACCACGATCAGCAGCGCCGAACGGCCCATCCCGCTGCACTTCTACTACGTGGAGACCACCGTTCAGGAATCGCTGGAGGAACTCCTCAGTACCCGGCAGGCGCCGGTGTATGTGGTGCACTTCAGCCAGGCCGAAGCGATTGAACGCGCCCAGAACCTGATGAGCGTGAACGTCTGCTCCCGGGAGGAGAAGGACAGGATCGCCGACCTGATCGCGACCTTCCGGTTCTCCTCCGGGTTCGGCAAGACACTCAACCGACTGGTCCGGCACGGCATCGGCGTCCACCACGCCGGGATGCTCCCCAAGTACCGTCGGCTGGTGGAGCAGCTCGCGCAGGCGGGACTACTTAAGGTCATCTGCGGCACCGACACCCTCGGCGTCGGGATCAACGTCCCCATCCGCACGGTGCTCCTGACCGCACTGAGCAAGTACGACGGCGTCCGCACCCGGCTGCTCAACGCCCGCGAGTTCCACCAGATCGCGGGCCGGGCGGGACGGGCCGGTTATGACACGGCGGGGACCGTCGTCGTGCAGGCACCTGATCATGTGGTTGAGAACACGAGGGCCATGGCGAAGGCCGTCGGGAAGTTCGGCGACGATCAGAAAAAGCTCCGCCAGGTGGTCAGGAAGAAACCACCCACCGGGTTTGTGTCGTGGGGTAAGCCAACCTACGAGCGGCTCGCCGCCGGCACGCCCGAAGCGCTCACGTCGAGTTTCGCCGTCAGCCACTCGATGCTCCTGAACCTGTTGGAACGACCCGGCAATCCGTTCTCCGCGGCGCAACGTCTGCTCAACGAAAACCATGAGACCCGGGCTTCCCAGTTGCAGCTGACCCGTAAAGCCATTGGCATTTACCGGTCGCTGGTCACCGCTGGAATTGTCGAGCGGCTCCCCGAGCCCGATGCCGACGGCCGGACCATCCGGCTGAAGGTCCACCTGCAGGCCAACTTCGCCCTCAACCAGCCGCTCTCCCCCTTCGCGCTGGCCAGCCTGGAACTGCTGGACCCCGAAAGCCCCACCTACGCGCTCGACGTCGTCTCGGTGATCGAAGCGACCCTCGAAAAGCCCCGCCAGGTCCTCAACGCCCAGGAGAAAAAGGCGCGCGGCGAGGCGATTGGCGCCATGAAGGCCGACGGGGTCGACTATGACCAGCGGATGGCGCTCCTCGAGGAGGTCACCTACCCGCAGCCGATGGCCGAACTGCTGTTCCAGGCCTTCGATGTCTACCGCAGTGGTGCGCCCTGGCTGGGCGACTTCGAGCTGACCCCCAAGTCGGTGGTCCGGGATATGTATGAGCGGGCCATGAACTTCGGCGAGTACATTGCCTACTATTCGCTCACCCGGTCCGAGGGCATCCTGCTGCGCTATCTCGCCGACTGCTATAAGGCATTGCGCCAGACCGTTCCTACCGAGGCGCTGCGGGAGGATCTGACCGACATCATTGAATGGCTCGGCGAACTGATCCGGCAGGTCGATTCGAGCCTCCTGGAGGAATGGGAGCTGCTCGCCGCCGGAGGCCGCGCCGACAGCGGGACCGCTCTCGAACTGCCGCCGGAACCCGACTCGGTGACCTCCAACGAGCGTGCATTCCGCGTAATGGTCCGCAACGAGATGTTCCAGCGGGTCAAACTTTTCGCCGACGAGGATGATGTCGCCCTTGGCGCGCTGGATGGTGGTTCCGGTTGGGATGCGGACCGCTGGACGGAGGCCCTCGACGGCTACTTCGGTGACTACGAGGACATCGACGACGGGCCCGAGGCCCGCGGACCCGCACTGCTGATCATCGAGAAGGTGCCCGGCAGCTGGAAGGTCCGGCAGATCTTCAAGGACCCGTTCGGCAACCATGACTGGGGTATCAACGCGGTCATCGACCTGGCTGCCTCCGATGAGGCCGGCACAGCCGTGGTCACCGTGACCAGCGTCGGGGCGCCCTAGTCCGGCGGTGCTGGCTGGAAAGATGGTTCTCCCAGAAAGATGGTGCTTCCAGCAGGGCTGTGCTTCTAAAAGGGCGGTGCTTCTAAAAGGCATTGCTGCCTAGCAGGGCGGTGCTTCTAGAAGGGCGGGGGTATGTCGGGTGGTGGGGCTGGTGGTGGGTCGGGTCGGGTGAGGTAGGTTTCGCCGGCAGGCGAGATCGCGATGATCGTCCCGGGGTCGGGTTGTTGGTAGTGCCAGTAGCCTTCGGTTTTGAACATGTGGTGGCGTTTACACAGGGCCGCCAGGTTTGAATAGGACGTTTTGCCGCCTTGGGACCAGGGTGTGGTGTGGTCGAGTTCGCAGAACACCGCCAACCGGTTACATCCCGGATGCCGACACGTCCCGTCCCTGACCCGGACCGCATCCTTAAGGTCCTGCGGGACCCGGTACGTGGTCGCATCAGCGCCAAGCCTGGCCCCGGTAAAGGGGTGGGTGAGGATCCTGGTGAACGATGGTGCGTGCCCGGCGAGTTTCCGGGCGGCCTCGGGATCAATCGGACCGTAACCTTCCAACTCACCCGGGGTGTCCCCGCCGAGGAGAGTCATCACCGGGACGGTGACAAACACCTTCGCCTGCACACCCCAATACACGCTGGCCTCCCACGGCTGACTGGGGCTGCTGTTCGTCCGGGATCCGGGGTCGGTCCCAGCGGCAGCAGCGGGGTCAGCACCAGCGGCAGCAGCGGGGTCAGCACCAGCGGCAGCGCCGGGGGCAGCAGCTGGGTCAGCGGGGTCGGGTGCTTCATGCCTGTGTCCGGTGGGTCCGGCACTGGTGAGGACATCCACCAGAACATCGGCGCGTAACTGGGTGAGAGTCCTGGCCTCGTCGGGGCCCTGCAAGGCCCGGGCTGCGGTGTCGACCCGGTGGAAAATCCCGGCCGCCTGTTCGGTGGGCAGGTACGCGGCGAGCCAGGCCATCCCGTCGTGGGCGGGGTTCAGGACCACCTCGCGTTCCCGGAGAGCTTTCCGGTGCCGGCTACTGATGGGTTCGGGGTGGAGTTTTTCGCGTAACCGGTGGGCCTGGCGGCAGAACTTCGTCACGGTGGTCTGACCGGCCAACGCGATCAGCCTGGTTTCATAGGCGGCCGCCAGGGCGGGGTCGGTGTCGGGCATGTCTGTGGCTTCTTCGACAACG